>NZ_CP046654.1:0-1326949 GCF_009759685.1 Acinetobacter baumannii
TATGGACTAACACCAGCCGCTTACAGAAAAATCTGCACAAATCTTCAAGATTAAAAATCTTAATTATTTCATCTTGTCTCTTCCAATTAACTAAGGTAGACAAGATGGAAAACCTCACTGCATTTTCATTATTTGCAATTGTTGCCTCAATTACTCCAGGCCCGACCAACTTTATAATTTTAAGTTTAAGTAGTCATTATAAAATTTCTAAAACACTTCCCGTTATTTTAGGTTCTTGTATTGGAGCAGCCTTACTTGTATTAGTGGTTGGTATTGGCCTTGGCTCCACTATTCTTGCTTACCCTGCTATTCAAAAAACTATGACATGGAGTGGTTTAATCTGGCTCACCTTTCTAGCTTGGAAATTATATAACTACAATCCTGTTATCTCTTTAGAAAAAAATGAACAATACCCTCCTATTGGTTTTAAAGCTGCTTTTTTAATGCAAGCGATTAATCCTAAAACATGGATGATGGCTTTTGCAGTTATTAGCGTCTATACAAAACAGGGACAAGATATCTTGATAAATGTCTCAATTTTATCCTGCATTTTTTTACTTATAGCATTTCCTTGTCTCTACCTATGGGCCTTAGTAGGCAGACTAAGTACTCGGCTTCTTTCAAAACCAAAACATATAAATATTTTTAACAAAATAATGGCTATTATATTACTAGCCTCAGTCTGGTGGCCCATGTTCCCTAGATTTTGATCATCCAAACCTAATCAAAATAGATAAGGAAATCTATTTTTAACAAACATATTTTAAATTTATAACTTTAAATTATTACTTTTCATTATACAAATTATAAAAACTCATATTAACTAACTTTTTAATAATAATATTTTTAATTCATCAAGTTTTATTTAAAAATAATGATTGAAAATCCGATGTTACTTTTTGTTATTTATGTAAAGACCATCCCAACAATAATTTTAAATAAACATCTGTAAAATATAAAGTTTTATTCATACAACTTTGTAAAATTAGGTTATTTTTTATACAAATGTAGGCAATGTCTCACAATTATGTAAGCTAAAGCTTACAACATAATTAATTGTTTTTCCTATAATTAATTTCAGTACATATAAGCACTCTTTACTATTAAATAGAAAGCTGAATATTAATAAAGAGATCTGGAGAAAATGATAAAGTCATCTTTATTAATATAAAAAGTCTCAATAATAGAAAAAGAATCTCAAAAAATGAATATGTACTATCTTTCCTCTGGAAACAGAGGAAAGATTACTTTTTAAATCTTCAGATAGGATATAAAGAATGTTTATTGCAAAAAATATATTTGTATATTTACTATCAATGTTAGCTTTATGCTTACTAATTATTCTTTTTAACTATCTAGGAATGAATCAGACACTAAATCTCATCATTTCTTCAGCGCTCTTTGGAATATTTATTACTTGGTACTACAAAGGAAGCGGACTGTGTATTGCCCTTTTTAGCTTTTTTTACTGGGCAATGTTTGTGATTAGTCAAAGTTTAGAAGTGATATGGATGCTGTCGATTTCAGTAATTGTTTATTTAGTCATGACACAAATCGTACCTAAACTCAAACACATCCATATCGGTATCGCATCTAATAGCTAGAACGGGTTTACTCCCCGATTCACCATTCCAACTTTTTTAACCGTATTCATCTTAGTTTGCTCTGCAATTAAGAGTTCATTTAAGAAAAATTTGAGGTTTTGCTGGTTCAGCAAAAGCGGGTTAAAGGTATTCTCTCCCATGTTAAGAAAGAAAGCTTCAATATTTGTATTACGCTGCACGTATTTCATTGACCAACGCTGAAAAGAGTGTTCATCAATGGAGTATGTGCATAACCATTTAATATTATAATGCCTTTGATCTTTTTGAATTTTTTCAAATAATCTTTCAACGACCTCTTGTTCGCCTTCTAGACATTGAAAAAATGCATTATCGGCATAATAAAGCACCCCACAAATCCCGTTTAAATCGTTGAAATCACGAGCTTCTGTCAGAATATCACGTAAATCTTGTAGCAAATCTTCATTTTTTTCATTTCGTTGGCTGGCATAACACAGGCGAACGTTCATAAGACTTCCGTGAAATATAAAATTTCATTATTAATGGAATTTTCAACTTAACATACCTTTATTTAAAATACTTTATATTTCATTATTATAAAAAATTTATAAGTTTGCTTATTTCAATAAAAAGCCCGAATCTAGTTCGAGCTTTTTATTTAAAATGAAAAATTATTTAACACGTTCAATTTGTAATACTTCAATTTCAGTCGGTTTAACGCGGTGGGTATCAACTTCACCCACAATACGCACTTTATCTCCAACCTTTAACTGCCAACCATTTGCCAAATCATCATCGACATCAATCACGATTGAACCTGTTTTGTCTTTAAATTCATAATGGTCGCCAGCAATATGCTTAACAATAGTACCAGTTAAGGTTACCCCTGTTTCATCAGCTAAAGTTTTAGCTTTTGAAACAGTGACTACATTTTTTGCTGCTTGATTAAGTAAAGCGGGATCTGTTCTTGCAAATGCTGCACTACTAGTTAATAAAACAAGTCCAGTGAGTGTGGTAAATAATATTTTTTTCATGAATATTCTCCTCGTTATTTTATCTATAGCTATCTAAACAATTTATGAAAACCGTGAGTTTTAGCTTTTGTGATTTTTTGTGTCATCGTGTCAGATATACAGCACTATTGTTGAGAAGGTCTTTGCGTTGGCCTAGATGTTTGTATGGTCATAATGAAAAAAAACCACATCGGGTGATGTGGCAAAAAGGTATAGCTCAATGAACACTAAACTACTATGTATAACAGAGGATCTGAGTTTAGAATATACTGTAATTATTAAAATAATCTTAAGAAAATAAGTTTAATTAAAGATTTTCTAAAAATTTTGATAAGCCTTCTGGCGCTCTTCCTTCGAGTCGACTACTGGTAGTTACCCGAACTAAATTGCTCCATGTAATATTACAGCACTGCCTTATCAGTTTTTGAATGAGCGAAACATCTTCATGGCAAGGAACAGGTTCAAAACCGCCTACTTGCATATAAGCAGCAGCACTAAAACTTAAATTTGCGCCATGAATATGGTGATGATCCATACAATCCTGATAATGCGATAAATATTTTTTTTGTTTCATAACTGATAAACGGCTAAGGTCATCTAAAGTCACAATACCGCAAATTGCATCTGTAGGTTGATGCAAAATCTGGCAGCGTAACCAGTCAGGGCTAACCACACTATCAGCATCTGTACAAGCCAGCCAAGTTGCGCCGTTTTGAATAAGTTGGCGGATACCTAAGTCCCGCGCTTTTCCGACACATGCATAATTGCATTCAATCCAGCTTACTTCGTAGCGCTGTACAATTGAACGCGACTGATCCGTACAACTATCAAGTACGACCATGACCTCGACTTGTTCATCCGGTACTTTTTCAATCGCCTCCTGAATTGATTGCAAACAGGCTGGCAAATGTTGCTCTTCATTATGCGCTGGAACTACAACACCTATTTTCATCGTAATTGTTCTCGCTGAGCTATTGATGAAGGATTAACCGTCCAAACATCGACCATAAAGTCCGGATCGTTCAGACTTAAATAGTGATGAAATGGAAAAGATTGTTGAAAGCTTTGATGGACTTTTTGGGCATTCAATTCAAAATCCTGAATATCATGTCGCCAATGGCAACACAAAATTTCCCCTTCCGGGTTTAAGGCCTGCTTTAACTGTTCAATAAACTCACCTAACTCATCGAATGTGAGGTAGTACGCCACTTCGCTAATTACAATCAGGTCAAATTTTTGTTCATAAAAATCTTCAGGTATTTTTCTATTTTCAACAGTCACATGTTCAAATGCTTCTAACCGTTGAGATGCGAGCTGAACGGCTTGCTTCGACACATCAATACATAACAGATGAGCAGCGCGCTGAGCCAGATAAACACTTAAATGCCCATTTGAACAACCAATTTCTAAAACTTTTTCATAGTGTGGTCGTGTTAATAATGCAAGGCAGATTTGTCTTTTACGGGCTTCATACCAGTGATAGTCATAGCCCCATGGGTCATTATTACTACGATACAACTCTTCAAAATACACACGAGAATGAATCACTCAGATATACCTCATAAGGCATTAAAAGACGGCTAATCGCACTTGAGGATAAAACGGCGGAATTTCCTGTGCTCTCATCGGCTTCAAGTTGTGTTTTAAATTGCATAACCGCCTGATGTTTTTTAATTAACTGGTTTTCAGTTAAGGCATAAGCTTTTGCTTTGGACCAGTTAATTCGTGTGTCAAAAGGCTCTGCCCAATGCCATGCCCAAATCAATACATGCAAACATAGTAAGTCCCGAGCTTCGGCAAAAGCTTGTACTGTTTTCCCGACAGCCTCATGATCTGGATGGCCATCAAGTGCATAGCTACAAATTAAAATATCTTCGGGCTGAACTATTTGGCTAAGCGCCTGATTCAATTGATCAGTCTGTAAATGAATTTGACCATCCATTAGATTTAAACCAATCCGTTCAGAAAAAGCTGAAATACCTAAAGTGTTTAAAGCAGCCAATGTTTCTTGCGGACGTAAATCGTTCAATTGGTCAGGAGTATATTTCACTGAATGAGGATGGCTTTGTGTTCCATTACTGACTGCCAAAATGACAATATGGCAGTTTTGCTCGACTAGCTGCTGCATTAAACCGCCACAACCCAGCACTTCGTCATCAGGATGCGGAGCAACAATCACCACTCTTTTAGACTGAAACAACTTTAAATTCAGCCGATCTAAAGGATTTTTTTTAAATGCCTCAAGCCACATGAATTCGGGTGTGCCTTCACCTGAAATCATACGGTCCTCTACTAAGGGATGCTTCAAAGTTCCCATAAGCTTTTCTCCGGTAAACAGAGCTCAGCAATAGACTCATAATCAAAAGCCGCATGGCTCTGTCGGATAAATACTGGTAAATCAGCGATGAGCTGTGAAAATGTAGGCTCTTCACAATAAGGACGCGCGCCCAAAGCTTTACCAACGAGTTGAATAACACTCTGGCAGCATTGTTCTGTTTGGGCACGTAATATACGGATTTCACGCTCATGACTGAGCGCAGGCTCATCATCAATGAGCTTGGCAATATATTGAAAATACTGTTTGGTTACAGAGAGCTGTTGAGCCAACTCCCCTAAATACATTTTTTTAAATGCGTTTGGGTTAAGGGTGCAACTTTTATGTAAGAAGCTAACCAAGCGTACCGCGGCACCATACCAACAAGCCGCAACACCAGCAGCACCATGCCAAAAACCCGGACGCTCCAAATAGCAATTTGGCAGTCCGATAGGAATAACAGGAGTATTGTCAAAATGCACTTGAGCTGTTTGGGTTCCCTGCATACCGACTGCTTGCCAGTGGCTCAAGTCAACATGAACAGAGGGATGAGCCAAATCAACGATACAAAGCTGTGCTTGGCCTTCTTTGTCCTTATAACTCATGAGAGCTTTTTGAATAAACTCTGCACCTGAGCACCAGTTTTTTATACCATTACAATGATTGTTCTGAACTTGCACAGGTGCCGGCCCGCCATCTGCTGCCCATACCGCCCAAGTTTGGTCATCGATTTCGTCTTGATAACCCAATTCATTTAGAATACTTAAAGCATCATGATGTGACTCAAATAATTTAGCGAGACTTAAATCATACCCTGCAATTTGAGCAAATAATTGCCATCGCTGATAGGTATGACCTGAAGCTGGATAAGGCAAACTTTTAGATAAACTTACCAATTGGTAGAGTAAATCTTGGCGGAGCTGACTTTTGTTTTCGGCCTGAGCATGTTCAAATTCACTCAACATACTCAAGATTGTCATATTTATAGATATTTTAATATTCATTACAAATAATTATTCAAAAGTATTCACTTAAACATATCGAAATAATTCTGTTTAATTAAAGATATAAAATGTAATAAAAAGATATTTTCTATAACTTTATTCAATGAATATTTCTTTTTATTTCATTGTTACCTAAATATATCGCTTAAGTGAAATTATAAAATAATCATGTAAGGTTTATTAAAAATTAAGGATTTCTGCTGTTTTATCCAGTAATTTAGTTTCTACCGTTTTTCTATTTCCAAAGAAGAGGTCAAAGATGAATACTTTAAATATTAATGATATTAAAAAACATGCAGACGTTATTGCTTCTTGTGGCACCAAAGTAGGAACTGTCGATCATCTTGAAGGTGAAAATCAGTTAAAACTCACCAAAGATGAAAATGATCAACATCATCTTATCCCTACTTCATGGATTGGGGAGGTAAAAGAAGATCAAGTCATTTTAAATAAAAACTCAGAAGAAGTTAAAGAAAACTGGCAAGCGATTTAAACGTCTTTGCTTAGTTAGCTTTTAACTCTTTATATTATTATAAAAACCCACCTACAATTAAAATAAAATAATTAGAATTAAAAAAGTAAAAAGCTCCTTTTTATTAAGGAGCTTTTTATTTATATCATTAAAAATTAATTTAATATTTTATAAATTACTCTGATTGATCGCAACCGAACGGGTTGCTTTACGCTTTCGGGTCACAAACAAACCGCAAACCACCACACCTAAGGTTACACCTAAAGATAGAGTCGTTTCATAACTATAGGCTGGTGAGAAGAACATATAAGCCAATACACTTAAAATAATGATAATCACAAACCAAGTCAGCCATGGGAATAACCACATTTTAAATGGAATTTCCGCCCCAACTGCTTCTAGCTTATGTCTTAAACGTAGTTGTGAAAACGCAATAACCAAGTACACCAGCAAAGCAATCGAACCTGTGCTTGAAAGCAATAAGCCAAACACTTTCCCAGGGAATACATAGTTAATGACACAGCATACTAAACCAATAAAAGTTGAGGAAAACACCGCAATTGCCGGTACCCCCGCATAATTCACTTTAGTGACTGCCTGCGGTGCTTCATTGCGTGTTCCTAAACGGAATAACATACGAGAAGACGTATAAATTGCGGCATTCATACAGCTTGCCACGGCGATAAATACGACCGTATCAATAATAAGTTTAGTGCCCGGTACGTTTAAGCTCATTAAAACATATTGGAATGTCCCATACTTTTGTAAGTCCGGTGAACGCCAATCGACAAGTGAAACCGCAATAAACATTGAGACCACGAAAAAAAGAATAATACGGTACAACACCAAATTGGTGGCACGTCTAATTTTCTGTTTAGGGTTAGATGACTCTGCTGCGGCAATCGAGACAATTTCCACACCAAAGAATGAAAATGCCGTAATTAAAATGGCAGATAAAATTCCCCCCATACCGTGCGGCATAAAACCAGCGTTGTTGTATAAATTAGCAACACCACTGACATTTTTAGCTAAAGGCCAAATACCTGAAATTGCCAAAATACCAATAATAATGAAACCAATAATGGCAACCACTTTGACCAAAGAAAACCAGAACTCAAACTCACCAAAACTTTTGGTACTAAAAAAGTTGGCTAAGCTTAAGAACACAATAAAGCAAAATGCATAGATAGAGACCGAAATGCTCGGAAACCACGAATGTAAAATTTCAGCACCTGCAATGGCTTCTACCGGAATCGCAAGTACCCAAAACCACCAATATAACCAACCAATGGTAAAGCCTGCCCACGGGCCAATGGCTTTACGGGCATAGGTAGAAAATGAACCAGTGTCCGGCTCTAAAACGGCCATTTCACCTAACATGCGCATCACCAGAAACACCATAATGCTGGTAATCAGGTATGCAAGAATCACTGCGGGGCCTGCTTTGGCAATTGCAGAAGATGAACCGACAAATAAACCAGCACCAATAACACCGCCAATACTAATCATTGTGATATGGCGATTTGAAAGTCCTTCGCCTAATTTTTTTGTTCTATCATTATTCATATTTCATTCCTTAAAAATATATCCATAAAAACAATCTATTACATTTCAAAATCCTACAGTCATGAAAAAAGGGAAAACGGCTGTTTTCCCTAATAATAAAAATTAATTTAAAGTTGGCATTGAAAATTGTTTTGCTTCACGGACTTGAGCAGATGGCCAACGCTGTGTAATGGTTTTACGGCGTGTGTAAAAACGGACACCATCTGGGCCATACGCATGTAAATCACCAAACAGTGAACGCTTCCAGCCACCAAAGCTATGATAAGCCACAGGTACTGGTAAAGGCACATTAATACCCACCATACCGACTTGAATATGACTGCTAAAATAGCGTGCTGCCTCACCGTCACGGGTATAGATACAAGTACCGTTACCATATTCATGGTCATTAATGAGTTGCATCGCTTCTTGCATGGTATTTACACGCATAACTTGCAACACAGGACCAAAAATCTCTTGCTGGTAACTGGTCATATTTGGTGTGACTTGATCAATTAAAGTTGGCCCAACAAAGAAACCTTTTTCATAGCCTGCCGGTTTTGCATCGCGGCCATCGACCACAATTTTTGCGCCTTGCTGCTCTGCACTTTGAATATAGGCTTGTACTTTATCTTTATGTGCTTGGGTAATAAGTGGCCCAAAGTCGTTGCTTGCATCTGCATAGTGGCCGAACTTCAATTTTTTCATTTCTTGAGTCAGCTTATCAATCACAACATCGGCAACTTCATCGCCAATGGCAACCGCAACCGAAAGTGCCATACAACGTTCGCCAGAAGAGCCAAAAGCTGCACCTAACAATGAAGTCACTACGTTATCAATATCGGCATCAGGCATAATAATCGCGTGGTTTTTTGCACCGCCTAATGCTTGGCAACGTTTACCCGTTGAAGTCGCTGTACGGTAAATATATTCAGCAATTGGTGTTGAACCCACAAAGCTGACTGCCTGAATACGAGGATGATGCAATAAGGCATCTACCGCCTCTTTGTCACCATTCACCACATTAAACACGCCGTCAGGTAAACCTGCCTGTTTTAAAAGTTCAGCAAGGAATAAAACCACAGAAGGTGCTTTTTCAGAAGGTTTTAAAATAAAGCAGTTTCCGCAAACCAGTGCCATTGGGAACATCCACAACGCCACCATAGCTGGGAAGTTAAATGGTGTAATTCCAGCCACAACACCTAGCGGTTGGAACTCACTCCATGAGTCGATATCTGGTCCGACATTTTTTGAATATTCCCCTTTTAAAAGCTCTGGTGCGCCGCAAGCATATTCAACATTTTCAATACCACGTTGCAGTTCGCCTTGAGCATCATGAGAAATTTTACCGTGCTCTTGCCCAATCAAAGCGCAAATCTTTTCGGCATTTTGCTCTAATAATTGTTTGAACTTAAACATGACACGTGCACGTTTAATGACCGGTGTATCTCGCCATGCAGGAAATGCTTGCTCGGCTGCCTGAACTGCTTCATTTACCGTTTGTGCATCTGCAATTTCGACTTCTTTACTAATTTCACCCGTCGCAGGATTGTAAACTGGCTGTTTTCTTGCCGTTTTAGATACAATTCTTCCTTGAATGAAATGCCCTAGCACTTTTTTGGCTTGTTCACTATGCGTACTATTTTCAGTTGAAACTTCGTCATAGCTAAAATCTTCTAGGCCATTTGTCATTGTTGTTACTCCTTACTACAATTAGTTTTCAGATCAAACTGTATTTTTCATTTAGATTTTGAAGATGGGTCTGTTGGCATTACAGACCTCGGTAAAATACCTAATAAATCTTAATTCACTTGATAAAGCGCATCGCCCACAGCATTCATTAAGCGGTCAATATCTGCTTCTGTACTATTAAACATTGGGCCGAACTGAAGCGTGTCGCCTCCAAAGCGGACATAGAAACCTTCTTTCCAGAGTTTCATACCAAGCTCAAAGCCTCGGATGGCAGCATCGCCATCACGCGGAGCTAACTGCAAAGCACCAATCAAGCCACAGTTGCGAATATCTAAAATATGCGGGGCGCCTTTTAAACCATGCAGCATTTTTTCAAAACTTGGTGCCAACGCTGCCGATTGAGCCAGCAGGTTTTTCTTCTCTAAAATTTCAAGCGCAGCTAAAGCGGCAGCACAAGCAACCGGATGTGCCGAATAGGTATAGCCGTGGGTAAATTCAATGGCATGCTCTGGTAAGTCTTGCTGCATAAAGGCAGAGTAAATTTCATGGCTTGCCACCACTCCACCTAAAGGAATAGCACCATTGGTCACCTGTTTCGCAAAATTCAAAATATCTGGTGTTACCCCAAAATATTCTGCCGCCGTCCACGTTCCTAAACGCCCAAAGCCTGTAATCACCTCATCAAAAATTAACAAGATGTCATGCTGATCACAGATCTCTCTTAAACGTTGTAAATAGCCTGTTGGCGGCACAATACAACCCGCAGAACCAGAAATAGGCTCCACAATGACGGCTGCAATATTTGAAGCATCGTGTAGCTCAATTAACTTAAGCATTTCATTGGCAAGTTCTACCCCGCCTGTTTCTGCACAGCCTTTGGTAAAAGTTAAATCAGGTTGCAAAGTATGAGGTAAATGGTCTACATCCATAAGTTGTCCAAACATTTTACGGTTGCCGCCAATCCCACCTAAACTTGTCCCTGCAACGTTCACACCATGATAGCCACGGGCACGACCAATCAATTTGGTTTTACTTGGTTTACCTTTAATGCGCCAATAGGCGCGTGCCATTTTTATAGACGTATCTGCCGACTCCGAACCCGAGTTGGTAAAGAAAACGTGTTGTAGTTTTTCAGGCATATGCTGAACAATTTTATCTGCCAACTTAAAAGAAAGCGGATGACCAAACTGGAACGCTGGTGAGTAGTCGAGCTGACCTAATTGAGCACTTACCGCTTGTTGAATTTCAGGCAAGGTATGACCTGCACCACACGTCCATAAGCCCGAAAGTGAGTCATAAATTTCACGGCCAGAATCATCAATCAGATAAGACCCTTTGGCACCCACAATCATACGTGGGTCTTTAGCAAAGTTTCGGTTTGCTGAAAAAGGCATCCAGTGTGCCTGATAATTTATATGCATATTATTATTGGTTTGAACCGCGTCCAAAGTATGTTCAGAGTCGCTGAATTTATCCGTATCAAACATAACCATTCCTGTTTATTTTCAAATTATGGTTTGAGTGTACATAGCGAGATAAGTTTGATAAATTCAAATTATCTTGAGTTTAGATTTAAAAAAACAAAACTAAATGAAACCTAAAAAATTAAATCAAGTCACTGATTTTGATATAAAACTTCTAAAAATATTTAAAACGGTTTGCGACTGTCACAGCTTTACATCTGCCGAAAGTATTTTAGGTATTAGCCGCTCTGCCATTAGTTTGCATATGAGTGATTTAGAAAATCGTTTGGGCATTCGGCTATGTCAGCGAGGCCGTGCCGGATTTACCCTGACCGACGAAGGGCGGGAAATTTTAGAATATATTGAAGTGCTCACAGCAGCGATTGAAGACTTCCGCTCTAAAGTCAACCAAATGCATAACCGCCTTAAGGGTGAGTTTAATATCGGCATTATTAACAACCTTGTGACTATGCCTAGAGGCTATATCACCAACACCTTGACTCAACTTGCCGAAGAACATGCCGAAGTTATTATTAATATTAGTATGAGTACTTTGTCAGATATTGAATGCCGCGTACTCGATAACCGTTTACATGCAGGTGTTATCCCCCTTGTTACGCCTTTGTCCGGTCTAGACTATTTTGATTTATATAGTGAAAGTTCATTTTTATATTGTGGCAAAAATCATCCTTTATTTAACCAATGTAGCAACATTCATTTAAATGAATTAAAAAAATGGCAAGCTATTCTTCCTAATTATGCCATTACCTCGGAAGCGGCCAAGTTGCATCAGCTTTTAGATTGTAAAGCGACCGCAAGTGACCGCGAAGGTATTGCCTTTCTCATTTTAACCGGAAAATTTTTAGGTTTTTTACCCGACCACTATGCAAAAAAATGGGTTGAAGACGGTGTTATGCAGCCTGTTTTAAAAGATAAAATGCACTACAGCACCCCTATATGCTTAATTACTTATAAGGGTAAAAATCACAATAATATTTTAAAAACCTTTATGGAAATGCTTGAGAAGCGAATAGCTAACAATTAAAGGTAGGTACTGATATTGAAATAAAAAAGCTCCACAAAAGGAGCTTTTTTAGAATCTTGGCAGAGGATCAAGGACTCGAACCTTGACGAACGGTTTTGGAGACCGTCATGCTACCATTACACCAATCCTCTATAGACAATTAAACCATTCAGATTTAATCATAAAAAAAGCAAGATCATCGTCTTGCTTCTTTCTATGGTGGGGGCGAAGAGACTCGAACTCTTACACCTTGCGGCGCTGGAACCTAAATCCAGTGCGTCTACCAATTTCGCCACGCCCCCATCTGGGACATTTATTTAAAATAAATGTGGCAGAGGATCAAGGACTCGAACCTTGACGAACGGTTTTGGAGACCGTCATGCTACCATTACACCAATCCTCTTCCGAGATCTAGATGTCTTAACATCTAGATCAAAAACTTTAAGACTTAACTTAAAGTGGTGGGGGCGAAGAGACTCGAACTCTTACACCTTGCGGCGCTGGAACCTAAATCCAGTGCGTCTACCAATTTCGCCACGCCCCCGATGGCTGTGTATATTAGCGATAAGATCTAACAGTGACAAGTGTTTTTTTTTCAAAAAAAACTGAACGAGTAATTTGTATACAGTTACTAGATCAATGATTTTTATCAGGTTGAGAGCGCTTTTAAGCAATTTATCGCTTCATGTACATTTGAAAACCGGTTTTGCTGCTGTTTTTGTAACAAGCCTGAAAGTAGTGGCAAGAAAATTTGGAACGAACTTGGTAATTCCACATTTAATTTTTGACAGTGCAATACCGCCCACTCATGGTAACTATTTGCTTGTAAAAGAGTTTGCGTTAACCATTCATACAATACGATTCCCAATGCATATAAATCACTTTGAACGGTTTTATTGGCACCATGAAATAGCTCTGGCGCCATATACCGTGGTGTAGCATCAGTTATTAGATCAGGGCTTGAAATAAGCCGTGTTTTTTCAAAGTCAATTAAATAAAGTTCTTGCTTAAACTTTCGAAAATGTTCTTTTTTAATATCACCATGAATCCATCCTAACTCATGAAGCTCTGCCAACTTAACAAGTGCCAGATAGATTTTCTCATTTATATTTTTTAAATTTTGCTTTTGATCTAAATCATCAAACCAACAATCTGTATCCGGTAAAACTAATACTTTTCCTTGAAATTGTGGTTGTTGGGAAATAGTCCTGCCCTCAATAATTTTAAATGGCAAAAGCCAGTTCACTTTTTTATGCTGCATATCTTCATAAAATTGCAATTCATGCAAAAAATCTTGCTCACTTTGAGCATGTACATTTGGCAAATGGTATTTTAGCCAATAGTGATGAGCATCTATAGTACATGTCCATAGACGCCGTCCTAAAGCTTCACTTCTAGGCTTTGTCGCACATTTTAGGTTTTCTATATGAGAAGCAAAATCATGCTTCAGCATAATAAGATTCTGGCTGTTGTTTCTTTTCTTCAAAACGTAAAACTTCTAAACAGTGCTGAATCGTTTTACCAATACGCGCGTGCGTTTCAATAGAAGAGATTTTCGGCCAAGTCGCGCGCTCACCTTCTCGCTGTAAACGTTTAAACAAATGTGGGCGTGGGTTTTGAAGTGTATAGGCATAATGTTTTAAGCTATATTTAGCAATAATATTAACATCACCATAATAGCGCTGCCCTACTACGCCATATCCATGATCGAGCAGTCTTCTTACGGGTGAAATCGCGCCTAATCTTTGACGTGTAAAGTCCATCAGCCCCATTGAAAGTACTTTACCTTGGCGTCTTAAAATTCGTTCAGGCCAACTTAAAACGTCTTTACGGAAACGGCGCGCATCATCTTGCATAAACGGTACAACATGCGGATTCACTTGACTGGCAATGGTGTAGTTTAAATTATAAAGTCTTGCCATTCTTTCTTGTGGGAAATCGCTACGTACACTACCGTCTACCCATTTAGTATTTGCCATATATGGAGTATGTTCACCATCATAACGCTTACTGGTTAAACGCACAGGTGGAAATAAAACTGGCACAGCACAAGAAGCCAATACCGCACTCCAAACCAAAACATTTGGAGTCATAATCGCATTCATAATTCGAGGGTTTTCAGTTGCATCGTACGGCGCAACAGCGACATTAATATTCAAACCTGATTTTTTGAATGCTTCTTCAAAAGTAAGATCACCTAAATTTTCAATTAAGAATTTTTTTAAATAGTGAACATCGGCAATCCCACCATTCCCTTTTATAAGTTCACGAAGTTTTCTAAAGTGAAAAGCATCACTAAAAAATTGCTCACCATTTAGCAAGTTTTGGATATCTTCACTGGCAGAAATTCCCAACATACCCGTCATAATGGCACCCGCACTTGAACCAGACAGGACTTTAGGCATTAAATCTTGTTCAATTAAAGCCTTACATACACCGGTATGAAAAAGACCTAAGGTTGCTCCGCCCGAGAACATAAGAGCAGGTTGTCCATATGCTTTTTCACAATTTTCAAAGAATTCGATTTTTTCTTTTCTTTGGAATGTAATACATTCACTAGATGCAATGTAAGCCAAGCTTTGGCTGACTTCTTCAATATAATCTTCAATTAGTTTTTTTGTGCCTACATGTGTGGCAGCAAACAACATAGGGTGGCCAATATTTGCAATATCGTAGGTCAACCCTTCTTTTAAAAGATAAATCAAATCTAAAGTGCGATGTTGCTGACGGTATCTTTTCAGTAAAGTGTAACGATAAGAAATGAGCTCGGCATCGAAGTAAGGCGAACTATTATCAAACTTCCACTCTTGTGCCCCAGTTTCTTCATCCAGTTTTAATGCAAAAGACTTCCACTCTTCATAAGATTCAGCCATGTCTAACTGACGTTGTAATTTTTTGATACGGTAAGCCTGATGCGGATTCATATCACTTCGTATTTTTTCAAACATATTTCGTCCTCATCTTCACAGATGATTTTACTGAATAGACATGACAACACTATGCGCGGTCTGAACATTTCAATCAATTGCAAAACCGATAAACTGCATGAGTCGTATCTTTTTTGTCAGCTTGCAAATTTCGGTGTTAGTATCCTAGTAAATTACTGTTTAACATGATTGATTAACCATGGCTACCATTGATTTACCCGACAATTTAGTTCAAACCTTATCACTTGTATTAAATCAGTTACAGCAGGTCTTACCTGAACCGAAACAAGAGACCGATTTTACTGCCCCTGCTTTTAGATGGGAAAACCAGCAGCTTAAAGCCATTTATACACCTAAAAATATTTACCTTGATGACTTAAAAGGCATCGAAAGACAAAAAGAAAAGATCATTCAAAATACTTTGCAGTTTTTAAATGGCTTACCAGCAAATGATGTACTTTTAACGGGTTCACGTGGTACGGGTAAATCCTCTATTGTTCGTGCTTTACTCACGGAGTATGCACCTCAAGGATTACGTTTGATTGAAATTGAACGTGATGATTTAGCAGACTTACCGAAAATTCAAAAAATTATTCAAAACCGACCTGAAAAATACATCGTCTATTGTGATGATCTAGCATTTAATGCTGAAGATGAAAATTACCGTAGTTTAAAAAGCGTATTAGATGGTTCCTTACAGTCGGGTTCAACAAATTTTATTATTTATGCGACCAGTAACCGTCGTCACTTATTACCTGAGTTCATGCATGAAAACACCCCTGTAACCAAAGTAGATGTGCCTCAATATACTGAGCTTCATCCGCAAGAAGCGATTGAAGAAAAGATCTCTTTGTCTGACCGTTTTGGTTTGTGGTTATCTTTTTATCCAATGGATCAAAACTTATATTTAGAAATCGTAGAGCATTATCTAGATAAAGCAAACATGCCTTTTAATGATGAAGTTCGTGCTGAAAGCTTGCGTTGGTGCCAAATGCGGGGTCAGCGCTCGGGTCGAGCTGCTTATCAGTTTTCTAAGCATTGGATTGGTTTAAACGCCTTAAAAGATTTGTCTAACAATTAAATAAAATGTCCCGCAAAGCCTTAGCTTTGGCCTATAAACCGCTTAGCTTTGGCAGTTGTTTTTCATAACCTAAGACAAAGATAGCCCTTCTTTAGGTTTATATATGAAAAAACAATTGCCAAAAATTTCTACAACAAGTAAAGCGCTTGCTAAAAGTTTATTACTTGCACAAGGCGTTTTAGACCAAGCAAAAAAATATTCAACTCTTCCTTTTACTCAAACTCATATCATCCGTCCAAGAATTGACGAAAAATATTATAGCTGGACACACTACGGTATCTTTTTCCCACTTTTACCAGAGCCGCATCGTTACTTAAATATTATGATTTTAATCGGTACACCAGGTGCACTTGCTTTTGATCATGATGACATCATCACTGGTAACCCGAGAAAAACCGCTACTTTCTTTTCAAGCACAGCTGCTCTGGAACAAGCTTTACTGAAGGCCTATATCATTCCTGAAGATACAAAAATTAATAAAGATGGGACCTTAATAGAACTAGGACAGGAAATTTTAATTCAAGGAAAATTTCCACACATCCATATTAATGGACATTATGATGGATTTGATTTCGACTTTGATATCGATATCACTTCATATGTTTCATGGTTTATAAAAACACCAATCTATGATCATTTTAGTTTATTGGCAAAGTTTAAAGGTTTATTAAACTATCAAGCAAAACACATTGAAACCCAAGGACTTTGTACTTACGAATATGCACGAGCAGTGGGTCCTCACTCCATTACAAACAAACTTATTCCTGATGCATATAAACTGCCACTTGATTTTTTTACTTATCAAATTATCAATTTAAACGAGGCCACTCAACTTCTTCTTACCAAAGCCGATATTGCAGGACAAACAGCTGCATACACCCTGCATATTAGACATCTGGACCAGCCAGCTGAAATTTACACAGATGTAAGCTTTGATATTATTTCGCATCAAGTTGATGACTTCGTTTCACCTAGTGGGCAAAAAATGCGACTTCCAAAATATTTTTCATGGATCGCTCGAAATGATGCAAAGCAAATTATCTTAAACATTCAGGCAGAAATTGACTGCCCATTCCGCTATGGTCATGGGCGAGGTTATGCAAGTAGCTATATATTTACTGGTCATTATTTTGGCAATGAAGTTCAAGGCCGTGGATACATCGAATATATTGATATCGAAAATCCTCAAGCCTTTGAAAATGAATAATCTTACTCAGGAATAGTAAGTTCAGTCATTGGCCATCTTGGTGTGGTCGTTACAGCTAAACCATCATGCTGACCTGCTTTTAAACGCTGATAACCTGCAAATGCAATCATTGCACCATTATCTGTACATAAAGCAGGCTCAGCATAGTAAACCTGAGCTTTAATTTTCGCCAATGAAGTTTCTAACTGTTCACGTAATCGTAAATTTGCACTTACCCCACCAGCAATTACTAAACGTTTAAGACCAGTTTGCTTTAAAGCTTTTACAGATTTTTTTACTAAGGTATCTACAATGGCTTCTTGGAATGAAGCAGCAATATCAGCATCACGGTTTTCGCCGTTCAATTTTTTCAACTGAACAGAAACTGCCGTCTTTAAACCACTAAAAGAAAAGTCTAAGCCCTGATGAAGCATTGGGCGTGGAAATTCAAATGCTAAAGGATCACCAGATAACGCCAACTTAGCAATATTTGGTCCACCTGGATACGGCAGATTCATCATTTTTGCGACTTTGTCGAAAGCTTCACCTGCCGCATCATCAATTGACTCACCTAATAGCTCATATTGACCAATACCATGAGCTGCCATCAATTGTGTATGACCACCTGAAACAAGCAATGCAACAAATGGAAACTCAGGCGGTTGGCTTGAAAGCAAAGGGGCCAACATGTGTCCTTCCATATGGTGAACACCAATTGCTGGTTTATTAAGTGAAAATGCTAAAGTTCTTCCAAACAAGGCTCCGGTCATTAACGCTCCCATTAAACCCGGGCCACGCGTATATGCGACTGCATCAATTTCCTGTTTCTTAACACCACTTTGTTCAAGCAGCTGATTCATTAAAGGAATAAGCTTACGAACATGGTCACGAGAAGCTAACTCCGGAACCACACCACCATATTCGGCATGAAGTTTTATCTGGCTATAAAGAACCTGTCCCCGTAAGCCGAGTTCGCTATCATAAAGTGCCAACCCTGTTTCATCACAAGAAGTTTCCAAGCCTAAAACAATCATCAAAACTGCCTTTTATATGAGTCAAAATATTGCAATCGCTATTATAGACTTGTGATATGAGTTGTAAATGAGTAAAATACTGACCTTCACTTGTGATCTGGCGCAATGGTGTGCCTGATCTTATCCATAATCTAGAGGATTTTACATGCCACAAGTTAAGTTGAAAGAAGGCGAACCAGTTGACGTAGCTATCCGTCGTTTCAAACGTTCATGCGAAAAAGCTGGTGTTTTAGCTGACGTTCGTAAACGCGAATTCTACGAAAAACCAACTCAAGAACGTAAGCGCAAAAAAGCTGCTGCAGTTAAACGCTACCAAAAGAAATTGGCTCGCGAATCTGTACGTACTACTCGCCTTTACTAATTAATTTGTGATTGACTGCTAACATTATGACTACTTTAAAAAACCAAATTACTGATGCATTAAAAACTTCTATGCGTGCCAAAGATATGGCAACAGTGACGGTTTTGCGTAGTCTACAAGCAGCAATTAAGCAAATCGAAGTCGATGAGCGCATAGAGCTTGACGACGCTCAGGTTCTTGCGGTCATTGAAAAGCAAATTAAACAACGTAAAGAATCGATCAAAGCCTTCGAAGGTGCTGGTCGTGATGATTTAGCTAGTAAAGAACAAGCCGAAGCTGAGGTTTTATCTCAGTTTCTACCAGAAGCTATGACTGAGGAAGAGCTTGATTCTCTCATTGAGCAAACGATTGCTGCTCAAGAAGCAACTAGCATGAAAGATATGGGTAAGGTGATGAATTCTCTACGTCCGATCATAGCCGGGCGTGCCGATCCTGCTCAAGTTTCAGCAAAAATTAAAGCTAAATTAGCTTAATCCCCTCTCTCTTCTTATATACCCTTAAATTAAACTTTTTCTCGTAAGTTTAAGTATATTTGTGCCTGTGAAAATTCCAAAGTCATCCTAGACCTTAAATTTTCATTCGTCGCTCATCTTGCATTTGCTTTAATCGACTATCTATTCTGGCTGACATGGCCTGATTACCTTTTGCAAGACGTTGTGCATGCAACATCGATTTAATTGCATCCTCTTCACTACCAGACCAGTACTGTGCTTCAGCACGATATCGCAATACATTCACAGCTCTTAATGGTGAATTTTTATCTAAATTGGCGGCTTGTTGTAATAATTGCCAACCTTGAATATCTCGGGCATTTTTATTAATAAAACGCTGCACCAAAGTTTGAACTTGAGCATATTTACCTTGACGCAATAAAACCTCAGCCAATTTGTAGCTAAAAGCTTTATTTTCAGGCATTGTCATTTGCAAGGGAGCAATCGAATTATAGGCCTGATCAAGTTTATTCTGGCCTAAATAAATATCTGTTTGAATTAAGGCGACTAATGGCTTACCGCTTGATTTCGCCTGCTCCAACGTTGCTTGGGCTTGAGTATAATCCCCTTGTTTAAGATAGAAAGCCGACAAAGCCAATAAGCCTGCCAGATTTTTTTGCGATGCCAGACTTTGCAACTGATTTTCAGTAGCTTCTCCAGCAACCACCATGGTATACCATTTTAAAATTTCAAAATCGACATCATATATTCGACTTTTAACTTTAGGCATCTGGTTTGCTCTCAAGCGAGCCTCACTCATACGTTCAGATGTAAGAGGGTGAGTCAGCCAAAAATCTGGTAAAAAACTTACACGGCTCGTCGCTCTATGCATCGTTTCAAAATAATCCGCCATGCTTTGCGGGTTATAACCAGCGGCATACATATATTGCATACCAATTCGATCCGCTTCACGCTCTTGATTACGGCTATAAGTGAGCTGTTTATCAAGAAGTGCTGCTTGAGTACCCAACATAACAGCGGCACCAGCGTCTCCACCAGCCTGAGCAGCTAAAGCCACCCCTGCCAACAAACCAGCCAAGCTTAAAAGGGTTTGTCCTTTAAAAGCTTCTTCCGAACGACTAAAGTGCCTTTGCGAAACGTGAGCAATTTCATGGGCCATTACCCCCGCAATTTCATCAATATTTCGTGCCGATGAGATAAGGCCAGTATTTAATGCAAATAACCCACCTGGAACAGCAAATGCGTTAATTTGAGGGTCTTTAATTACAACCAAGGCGATAGGCTGCCCCAGCTGAGTTTCACTTAAAATATTAGAGAAAACTTGAAAAAACTGATCTTCTAGCCATACATCCTGTATAACCGGCATTTGCTTATGAACTTCACGGAAAACTTTTTCGCCAATAAATTTTTCTTTCTGTTGGTCGAGCAGCCCTATTCCACTTCCAATATTTGGAATTTCAACCTGTCCAGAAGCTGGCTTGGGGTCAAAAGGATTAGCGTAAGAGGCATTTGTTATCAAAGCCAAACTTAAAATAACTGGCAAAAATTTCAAAAGTTTTTCTCTTATTAAAAATTAAAATAACAAAAAAGCCCATCAATATCATGCTTCAGTTATTTTGCATCATATCAACAGGCTTTCACTATAACATTGAAAATAGACTATATTTGCAATGAAGTGTTATTCATCCTTTACACAAAATTAGGATTCACTAAATATCTAGGCGTCTTATCCTCTAGTGCTTCCACCAAGTTTTTATAAGCTAAATTTGCCATTTTCTTACGTGTTTCAGCTGTAGCAGAACCTACGTGAGGCAAAGTGACAACGTTCGGCAAATTGAAAAGTGCAGATTCTTGCAGAGGTTCTTTCTCATAGACATCTAAACCAGCCGCAAAAATAACTTCATTTTGCAATGCTTCAATTAGGGCTTGCTCATCGACAACTGAGCCACGCGCAATATTAATAAATATGGCATGCTTTTGCATAAGTTCAAATTGAGCCTTGCCCATTAAAGCTTTAGATTCCGCATTTAAATCAACAGCCGTCACTACAAAATCAGATTGTTGTAATAATTCTTCCAACCCCAGATATTGAGCTTTTAAAGGTTCCGCTAACTCAGGTTTCTCGCGACGATTATGGTAAACAATATTCATGTTAAATCCATAAAAGCCACGACGTGCAATTGCAGCACCAATATTACCAAGCCCAATAATACCTAATGTTTTTCCAAAAACATCGAGTCCAAACTGCTGTGGCCCAACTGTTCTTTTCCACTCACCTTGTTTAGTCCAGTGATCTAGAAAAGGAACTTTTCTGGCTGCACTTAATAACAAAGTAAAAGCAAGATCTGCTGTCGTTTCAGTTAGAACATGAGGTGTGTTTGCTAACCAGATTTTTTTCTGATTTAAATAACCAACATCATAATTGTCATAACCTACAGTCACAGAAGAAATAATTTTTAATTTTTGGGCAGGAGAAAGATTACTTTCATTGAGCAAACGACCCGCCCCAATCATGCCATCAGCATCTACTACTTCTTGTCGTATCTGTTCATTAATATCACCCAGTTTAGGGTTCAATACGACAACATGGTAATCCTGCTGTAACCGTGACAAAATTTCCTCATCAATTTGGCTAAAAACCACAACCTTTTTCATGTAAATCCCTACTACTCATTGTTATCTTGCATAAGTTGCCACAATCTTTTCTTAAGAAGAGGCTTATCTAACATTTCTTTTAAACTAGCTAAATGAATAATATTTGCATGTTGAATATAGGTACATTTACCCAAACATAAAATCTTTTTCTCTGCTGCTACAGCATCTAAGAAACCTTGAATATAAGAACCTACCCCTCGTTGATCTTGATAGGCTGCCAGAGGGAAAGGCCATCTTAATTCAGAATATTGTCCCACCTTCGCCTTTTGTATATTTGCCCAAAGTTGTTTTTCTTCTGTTTCCAAAGCCGTTACATCAACAAAAATTACACATTTTTCAAGACAATAAGCCTGTAACTCAAATGGAGTAATTGTCTCTTGCTCAATGACTTTAGGTTTTTCTACAAGTATCTCTGGCTGCGAGACTTCTGCAACTACTATTGGTGGCTCTTCCACCACTTTAGGAATTTCAAACACCTGTGGCTGAGTGTTCTTTTGCTCAAAAGCAGGAACATCTATGGTAGGTACGGTAATTGACTCATGGGGTTCAACAACCTGATCTCGCCACAGAGTGTGGGCATTATTTTTTTGGCACACTTGTGTTCTAGGAATCCATACGTCTATTCCTAAAGTTGCCAGTATATTTCTTTGCTGCCCAATCATGTCTAAATCAGTACCTCTAATCTACACACATTCTAACGGGCTTCTGATTTTTTTTCAGCGTTTTCTTTTAATGATACTCTTTGGAAACCACATATGTTTCTTAAATAATCATAACGCTATTTTTCTTCTGCATTTGCTCTACAATTTCATCAGACTCAAAACCAAATCGCCAATAGAGCAATTCAAGCACATCAAGTTCATCTTGGGTGATAATACGATCACTCCACAAGCACATTTCAGCAATTGCTAATATACTTAAGCGGTCACGAAGCAATAGCCCAGCAATATCATTTAAAATTTCTGCCAAGTCTAAAGGTTCATCCGAAATTTCATCATAAATATGCATTTCATCAGGATTAAGCAAAGAACGTAAGATACGTTCGCGAACCTCTAACTGATTCGGACTATTGATTTGTTGCACATGAAGCAATGCATCAATTAAACGAACAATTTGAGGTTTTACTTCTTCAAATGCTGTCGGCAAATGAAGTGGCATCAAGTTTAACTCGTACTTAACACGCTCGAGTAGAAGTGCATCAAGTAATCCAATTTCCCCATCTTCTTGAATAATTAGTGCCAGTTTAGTCAAAAATTGACGAGCAATACTGGCAGGCATATGACCAATATTTTTACATGCATCATGAAATATCTGAATATGAATACGCCCATCAAGATTAAGTAAGGCATCCACAATTGCATGGCTTACTGGCGCATCTTGTGGAATAAATTCTCGATATTGACGAATCATTAAAATAGCAACCATCACCTCACGCGAACCAGTCGCAGTTTGTAATGCACGTTGAATAAGTTCAGGGCGCTTTTTATTACGACGGATATCACTACTTAATGGTTTAATTGCATCATTCAAAGCAAAACTGATTGGAGAAAGACGCAACAAAGGCAAAGGTTGTGGAGATGACCACGGCGTATAAATTTCAGTCTCAGATTCTTCTAGTACATGGAACAAACTAAATAAAGGACGATTTCGAAGTTTCTTTAAATTTTCTAATTGCAAATCTTGCAATAAAGTTGGGTTAAGCTCATAAATACGTTCACGAATACTTGGGTGAATATTCATCCAACTTTGCGGGCTAAGTGAATTCGCAAAACACATATGTGCAATCGATTCAGAATAAGCACTATGAATCTGCGAACCAGAATGGTGAACGTAAATACGCAATAAAGTTTGGGTATTAGTGCTATTTTTTAATAACCGCATGGTTTTTTGGTCATTACGAAATGTACGACCACTTAATGTTAAATATTTAATAAAACGAGTGATTAAAACACCTAAACTTCCCGCCAACCAAATCACACCACCTACGGCTACAAATACAGTCTCGAACTTATGCTTATAACCCGGACTGTAGCGCTTAAACCCTTGTTTAGCGAGCTTACTCCCCCACTGACTAAAAGTAGTCAAACCACTATATAAAATTTTTAGTTTAGTATTTTCTACCGCTTCACCCGATAAAATCTGGTTAAATTCATGACCCAATAAGCCATATAGCTCTAGCTCATCAAGGTTCTGTAAGGCACCCCAAGTTAAAATAATTACAATATCATTCGAGTGAAAACCTGCCGTTAATGCATTAACACCTACTTCATCAGGTAAAACATAAAGTGTTGGAACGTTCAGGGAAAATGTTTGTGCCAGATGTTCTGTAATTTTTAATGCGGCATGTTCTTCTGGTGTACTTTCACCTTTTACCAAACGACGAGCTTTCAACTGCTTGGCAAGTGAATGGCCACCTTTACGCAAAATATAAAGTTCGGTCACCACAGACCAAACCATAATAAAAAGCAAAAGAGCAATAAAATATGGACTTAAAGCATGCCACCAAATCGGCTCGCTATAATCAAAGAAATGAACAAGTAAACCTAAAATTAGATTTAAAATAAAAATAGTTAAAAGCACAGCGACCAAACACATAGTGATGGACCATGCCATATTTTTATTTTCGATTAAATAGTGGCTTACTTCTTTCAATGTAAATAATCCCAATTACATTGTTAAGTTTCATCATAAAAGAAAAAAGCGGGAAATACCCGCTTTTTTCGGCTATTTCTATTCTTCTTTAATACCGGTCAAATCTACTGATGCTGCATCAATATTGACATCAATATAACCATCTTTTTTCTTTTTCGCAGAATCATTACGTTTCTGCTCCAAATTATTCAGATAGTCTGCATCAATTCCACCAGTTACATAGATACCATCAAAAACAGAGCAATCAAACTCGGTTAATGTAGGTACTTTACTTGTACGTACAGCGTTCTTCAAATCTTCCAAATCTTGGAAAATTAAACGATCAGCACCAATAATTTCCTGAATTTCTTCTACGCTGCGCTCTGAAGCAATAAGCTCAGTTTTAGCAGGCATATCGATACCATATACGTTCGGATACATCACTTTCGGTGCAGCTGAAGCAAAGTATACTTTTTTCGCACCTGAGTCACGCGCCATCTGAATGATCTCATTACACGTTGTACCACGCACAATTGAGTCATCCACTAATAGAACGTTTTTGCCTTTAAACTCTAACTCAACAGGGTTTAATTTCTGACGTACAGATTTTTTACGCTGTTGTTGACCTGGCATAATGAAGGTACGACCGATATAACGGTTTTTCATAAAACCTTCACGGAACTTCACGCCAAGAATATTTGCCAACTCTAAAGCTGAGGTACGGCTTGTATCTGGAATTGGGATAACCACGTCAATATCATGGTCTTCACCCCAGTCACGCAAAATTTTATGCGCTAATTTCTCACCCATTTTTAAGCGAGCTTTATAAACCGAAATACCATCAATAATTGCATCTGGACGAGCAAAATAAACATATTCAAAAATACATGGACGGTATTTTGGATTTGCAGCACATTGCTTTGTAAATAACTCGCCGTCAGCATTAATGAAAATTGCTTCACCCGGAGCAATATCACGCTCAATTTTAAAGCCAAGCGCTGTAATTGCTACTGATTCAGATGCAATGATATATTCCATCTCACCTTGCTCAGTTACACGAGAACCGTAAATAAGCGGACGGATACCATTTGGATCACGGAAACCAACTAAGCCGTGACCAGTAATCATTGCCACGACACCATAAGCACCTTGGCAGCGCTCATGTACACGTGAAACGGTATGGAAAATATCTTCCGGTGTAGGATTTAAAGTTCCTATCTTTTGCAATTCATGAGCAAAGACGTTTAAAAGAACTTCTGAATCAGAGTCCGTATTCATGTGACGCAAATCTGTTTTGAACAGGTCATCATGAATTTCTTCTGCATTTGTCAAGTTACCATTATGTGCAAGTGTAATACCGTAAGGTGAGTTCACATAAAATGGTTGAGCTTCCGCACTGCTCGAAGAACCAGCAGTTGGATAGCGCACATGACCAATACCGTAATTACCAAGTAATGCTCTCATATGACGAGTATGAAAAACATCACGTACCATACCGTTATCCTTACGAAGGAAAAGACGGCCTTCATGGCAGGTTACTATTCCAGCTGCATCTTGCCCACGATGTTGCAACATCGTTAATGCATCAAACAACATTTGGTTCACTGGCGATTTACCGGCTATACCAACAACTCCACACATAGCAACCTCGCAGACAAGCTAGGAATTAATAAAAAGGATTCTTTGTTGAATGGTCAGGTCGAAGTTCTGTTTCCTCCGACTCGTCCATTGGTTTTGGAGAAGTGCGCGTTACACCGCCCCCAGATGTTATCTGATGAAATGCCTCACTTGCTGCATCTTTAGAAAGCTCTGTCGCTAAAGGTGCATAAGGCAATAAAAACTGGATAAATTTGGATTGTTTCCAATGAGGCGAACTTTCTACCCAAGGACCAACACCCTGCATGGTAATAAGAACAACCAATAAACCTTTCAACGAACCAAAAGCACCACCTGCTAAACGATTTAATGGCCCCAACTTCAAACTTTTCAAGAGGCCATTTAAAAATGCAGTGACGATCCAAGTTAAAACGATAATTAAAAGTGCAATAAAAGCGAAAGCCGCGATCTTTTGAACCACCGGATCCTGACTTAAACCTGACATTGACGGAGCTAGAAGAACAGCATATTTTGCACCCATAATTAATGCAAAAATCCATCCTACCAAGTTCGCAAAGGCTTTTATAAATCCTTGTCGCAAACCGTTTAGCCCCCCAATGAGCAAAAGTATCAGAATGATGATATCAATGGTGTTCATGTTCAATTAAGTCATGGCTTCAACACATTGCTTCACAAGCGTTGGTCCCGTATAAATCAGACCACTATAAATTTGTACAAGCGTTGCTCCAGCCTGTTGTTTCGCTGCAGCTTGTTCACCCGACAAAATTCCGCCCACACCAATTAAAGGAATTTGTCCTTTTAATGTTTGAGCAAATAAACGTAAACATTCCGTACTTTTTTCAAATACAGGTGCACCCGACAAACCACCTGACTCATTACCGTAAGGCAGGTTCTCTACCCCTTCTCTCGATAAGGTCGTGTTCGTCACAATAAGACCATCAATTTTAAAATCTAATAATTGTGCCGAAATAAATTCAACATCTTCAGCTGTTAAGTCTGGAGCGACTTTAAGAACTAAAGGTACATAGTGATTATATTGCTCTGCCAACTCAAGTTGACGTGCTTTTAAGGTTTGCAATAATTCAGTTAATGCATCACCACTTTGCAAACTACGCAAATTTTTAGTATTTGGAGACGAAATATTAACCGTAATGTATGAAGCGTAGTTATAAACTTTCTCAAGACAAATCAAATAATCATCAACGGCTTTTTCGACAGGTGTATCAGCATTTTTACCAATATTAATTCCTAAAATGCCTCTAAATTTTGATGCTTTAACATTCTCGATTAGCTTATCAACGCCATCATTATTAAAACCCATGCGGTTAATAATAGCTTTAGCTTCAGGAATACGGAATAAACGTGGTTTTGGGTTACCAGATTGCGGGCGAGGTGTAATTGTACCAATTTCAATGAAACCGAAACCCAACCCAGCTAATGCATCAATATGAGCACCATTTTTATCAAGACCGGCTGCCAACCCTACCGGATTAGGAAATTCGATTCCCATACATGTAGTTGGCTTCGCTTCTACGGTCTGGCGCATCATGCCTAGCTTATGCGCTTTATCAAGCATGGATAATGTTAATTCATGGGCACGCTCTGGTGCTAAACTAAACAACATCGGGCGAGCAAGTGAATATAACATACCAATCACAGTCTACTGATTTTAGGTACGCATATTATAGGCACAGGCAGCACAAAACACCATGCTTGACACAAGCATATTTTGATATGTTATTGAACTGTCGCTGTTAATTTAATCTGACCTTCACTAGAAACCATTTCCATCTTTTGAATACTTAAGCCCATCTGTGCAAGTTGTGTTAAAAAGTTAGCCAAAATTGCATAATTCTGATGTGTTACAACAATTTGTAACTGTTCCCCATTTTGCTGGGAAGACACAGTTAAACCTTGTTGCTGAGCTACTCGTTGTATTTTTCCAGACTTATCTAGTTCAAGCTCATTGGCAGGCTTCATCGTGACTGCATTACTCTGCATCCACACCATCAAATCTTTTAAATCATTTAAACGTTTTTGCTGTTGTTCTGCCAAGGAATGCATTTTCCAAAGTGAATATCCAACAATGACGACTACAACAAAAATAGTAGTAAAGACCACCATAATACGTTCACGGACAGTTAAGCGATCTAAATATTGAACAATTTGTTCAACCCACTGATCAAAACGGTTTTGCAACTGAGCTAACATTTTCATTATTGTATTTTCACCACCCCAATCGCACCACTACCATCAGCTTGAACATTACCTAACTCAGCTTTAAAACCTTGTTGATTAAGTTGTTGGGTTAAAGCTTGCAAATCATCTGCTGATTTTGCTTTTAATGCCATTGTTAAGATTGAAGCATCATAATTGAGTTGCTGAGCTAAAATCTGTCTTTGCATTAAAATAGGCCCAACCCGGCTTAACAGAGAAAGTGCCTGGGTATCACCTTGCTGGCTCATTCTTAAATGACTTTCGAATTGTCCTTTAATATTTTGTTCAGTCACACGACTAGATGGACCAAACCAATATTTATATTGCTCAATTGCCTGTTCAGCAGTCTGATCTGCCACCTTTTTCAATTTTACCCAACGCAATAAATCATAGCTAAACTGCACGACAATAATTGCTAGAACAACGGCGGCACAAGCTTTCCAATAGTTAGAAAAAGTACGTTCTTGCCCTTTTGATTTTGGCAAAACATTAAAAGGATGCTGCTTAGTTTTATCTAAAGGCTGAAATTGATAAACAAACTCAGAACGTTGCTCTGCGCTTGAGGCAGCTTCTAAGCTCTCTAGTTGCTCTGCTGTTAAACCGCTATATTGATAATGTGTTTCGGCTGACTGGAACTCTAAAAAAAGCCCCAAGTCATCAATGGAATTACCTAACCACTTATTCTCACGCACCAAAAGCTGATGACCAATATTACACAGAATAACTTGCTGAGCTTGTGGTTCAGGTAAAACTAGAAAATCTGGCAACAAAGCCACAAGTTTGGTTGGTAACAAAGCTAAAGAATGTTGCCATGTCTCTACCATCCCCTGGGCAACCCCCAAAACAGTTAACTGATCGGCATGAAAATGGTGAACCACTTTCATGTGATCAATCGGTAAAGTCACAAACTCTTCAAGTAGATATTTAACCCCATCAGCGCCAAGCTGTTTGTAATGGGACTTTGCCATCGTTTGCTGAAGCATTTGAGCATGACGACTCGGAAAAAAGATTGTAGCTTCTTTTCCTTGATGTATTTGCAAGTCTTGTATTAATTGATCGAGACTTGCAGCCTGCAACCAGTTTTCTCCGTTAGACCAATGCCAAACTCCATTGGTTTCAGGCATCCATATATACAGCATGTGGGCTAAATAACCTTTTTAATTATATTGTGGGTATAAAACTATTTTTTTGTGTTGATAAACCATTTGCAATAACAGCTTGATCATAAATTCTTGCTTCAGCAAGTGCAAATGGATTGAAATTTTCATGAGTAAGTAACTCTGCAATATGCCCTACCACATTCATATGGCAAACAACCACAATCGACTCATAAGGAATTTGAGATAGCCATTCAATCGCTTCTTTTGCATCATCGTCAGGCTTAATTTTGTCGCATAACAACACTGGCACATCTTTAAAATAGGTCTGGATATGCGCCAACGTTTCCTGAGCACGCAGCAAAGGACTAACAACAAAAATATCTGGTTTTACAATATCCTTTAAAAAGGTTGCCGTTTGCTCAGCCTGTGCATGTCCACGCGCAGTAAGGGGACGTTTAATATCATTACCATTTACTGGCGGAGCAGCTTCCCCATGACGAACTAATGTCAGTTGCATAAAATTTCCTTGTAAACAATTCCTGCATTATAACCACAATTTATGACATTTATTCGTCAGACTTCATGATGAGGTAAAACAAACTCAACATCACTACGGTGTCCATTTTTCATAAGAGAAAGTGCAATATTTAATGGTGGAGCGCCTTCAAAAATGACCTCATATAAAGCATTGGTAATTGGCATATATACGTCTAGTTCTTGTGCCTTGCCACGCACCTGAACAATCGTGTTAATACCTTCTGCAGTTTGACCTAATTCTTTACTCGCTTGTTCAAGCGTTTTACCAGAACCTAGCGCATAACCAATTTGATAATTACGGCTTAATGGACTATTACAAGTCGCAAATAAATCACCTACTCCAGATAAACCTAAGAACGTAAGTGGGTTTGCACCTTGTTTTACCGCGAAACGGCTCATTTCAGCCAAAGCACGCGTTAAAATCATACTCTTGGTATTTTCACCAATTTTATATGCTGCTCCAATTCCCATAGCAACGGCATAAATATTCTTAAGCGCACCGCCTAACTCAACTCCATGCACATCATCGCTACCAAAAACGCGGAATAACGCACTATGAAGTGCATGTTGTACGGCATAACGGACGAGTTCAGAATCACTTGCAATTACAGTACCAGAAGGCATACCTGCCATAATTTCTTTAGCGAGATTTGGTCCTGACAATACGCCATACGGCACTTCTGGTAATTCTTCACGAATAATATCACTCATGAAGCTAAATGTTTTAGCTTCAACACCTTTGGTTAAAGACACCACAGCTTGTGCAGTAATATAAGGCGCTATTTGTTTTAAAACATCACGGAATGAGTGGCTTGGAATTGCAACTAAAATAATATCTCGATCACATACCGCTTGCTCAAGATCAGAAACTGCACGTAATGAAGACTCTAAAGTGAAGTCTGGTAAATAACGTTTATTAATATGGGTTTTATTAATTTCTTCTGCTGTTTCGGCATCACGAATCCAGATCATGGTATCGCAGCCATTACGAGCAGCTAAATTTGCCATAGCTGTACCAAAGCTACCGCCCCCTAAAACGGTAATACGTAATGCCGTTTTTTTATCGACCGCAACAGGTTCCACCAAATCTGTAAACTTAAATTCAGCCATGCTTTATTATCCTATTTCTTACTTTTACAGACGTTTAAGCCTGCCAAACTTTTACGAATTCTTTACTATCAATATCTGCACGCGGTGCAATTGCTTTAGCTGCTGTGCCGACATAAATAATACCTGAAATCAAATCATGCGGTTGCAGACCTAAATGCTGTTTTAACCAGTTTGATTCGACAACGGCACCACTACGCCACATGGTCGAGAACCCTTGAGCTTGTAAAGATAACAAAAGATTTTGTACTGCTGCGCCTGTACTCAAAATTTGTTCGAAGTGTGGGACTTTCGGATGATCTTGTAACTGCGTAAGAGCTAAAATAAGTAGCGGAGCTCGAAAAGGATGTTGCTTCACACGTTCAAGCTGTGCAGGATCAGACTCACCCAAATCGACCAATGCTTTTGCCAGAACTTCACCAAAAGCAGCACGTTGGTCACCTGACACAATTACAAAACGCGTTGGCTTAAGTCTATGATGATCTGGAGCTGTTAAAGCTGCCTGAAAAGCCAACTCTAACTGGTCTGTATTTGGGGCTGGCTCAACTAATTGGCCAATAGACTGACGCTGATGAATATTTTGGTGAATTATTTGTATTGCTGAATCCGTCATTAATATTAATCTAACTCAAAAATTCGAAATAGATTAGCATAATCTACCGTTAATCCACCATTGAATCTAGCTTATAAACTTAGTGAATTCATAGTTTGACATTTTTTAATACAAAACATCAAAACTCATACAACGTCTTCAAAATCAATTAGAAAACTTATGCTCAAATAACCCTATCTTTTGGTGATTAACTTAGGTGCATTATGAAAAAAATAATTTTAGCGACCGCAATGAGCGGTGTTGTTTTATTACTAGGTGCTTGTGCAACCACGCCTAAAAACACTTTAGCAATTCAAAAAGAAAATAATCAGTTTGAAGTGACTGGAATTGGCAAAACCAATTTAATTGCAAAGAATAATGCGGTTACTGCGGCACAAAAAACATGCTCTAAGAGCACAACACCAGTTATTGTTGATGAAAAAACGTCTTATCACGGGGTTTTAAAAGATGTGGTAAGTGAAAAGACTGGTCAAATGGTAGAAGCTGCTGCGGGTGTCATCGGTACTTTAACGGGTAAAAATGCATCTTTAGCAAAAGATGATGACTATCAAACAACGCTAACCTTCTATTGTAAAATAAATTAATCAAAAAAAATCCCAATCATTTGATTGGGATTTTTTATTAGCAATAACCATCTAGTCGGGTTAGAGGCAATTTCTTACCAATTGCTTTTTCAATTTCGGGTAAATAGAAAGCATCATCTTCAGATAAGAAACTAATACTTACCCCTTGTGCCCCTGCACGACCTGTACGACCAATACGATGGACATAATCATCAGACTGCTCAGGTAATGTAAAATTCACTACATGTGATACACCGTCTACATGAATACCACGACCAGCAACATCGGTTGCGATCATGATGTTATGTTTGCCTTGCTTAAACTGCTCCAACATTTTTAAACGTTTATCTTGAGCAATTTCACCAGATAGCATCCCCACTTTGTATCCATCTTTTTTCAAATGGTCGTAAAGACGACGTACCTGATCACGGCGATTGGCAAAGATCATGACTTTATCAATTGGCTCTTCACGTAAAATATCTTGTAAAAGACGATATTTATCCTGTTTAGCCACAACGTAAACACGTTGTTCGACATCATTATTGGTCTTTTGTTCAGGTTCAATTTCAACAGTTACTGGTTCAAATAACCATTGTCTTGCCAAGTTCAAGACATCATAACTAAATGTTGCAGAGAACATTAAGGTTTGTCGTTGTTCCTTACGTGGTGAATAACGCACAATACGTTTTACGGAAGGAATAAAGCCCATATCCAATAAACGGTCAGCTTCATCAATCACTAAAAATTCAATTTGATCGAGCCAAACTTCTTTTTGTTCTACAAAATCAATTAAACGCCCTGGTGTGGCAACCATGATATCGACAAAATTAGCATCAAGTTGCTTCTTCTGCTTATCGAAATCAACACCACCTAATAGGGTCACTAGGTGTAAATTAGAAAATTTTGTGAGAGATTTTGCATCACTTTCAATCTGCAATGCCAACTCACGAGTAGGTGCTAAGATTAAAGCACGAGGCTCACCACGGAAGCGTTGCTCCTGAACCGGATTATTGAGCAAATCATTAATTACACTAATCAGAAAGGCAGCAGTCTTACCTGTTCCTGTCTGTGCTCGCCCAATTGCATCATGCCCGGCTAATGTATATTTTAAAACCTTTTGCTGAATTGGGGTCATTTGAGTAAACCCTAAAGCATCAATCGCCTTTTTAAGTTGCGGATGTAAATTCAAGGTTTCAAAACCAGATGTCATAAATACGCGCTCTAACAAACAATCTCTCGAATGAGAAGATCATTATAAACAAAAACGCCCCAATTCAAAAATTGGAGCGTCCATGATTCATCAAAAAGATGAATTAGTCTAAAGGCTGAACGTTTTCAGCTTGAAAACCTTTTTGACCTTGTACAACGCTAAATTCTACACGTTGACCGTCACGTAGAGAACGGTGACCGTCACCTACGATTGCACGGAAGTGAACGAATACATCGTCGCCGCCGTTACGTTGAATAAAACCAAAGCCTTTAGTGTCATTAAACCACTTTACTACGCCTTGTTCACGAGCTGTCATAAGTCAATCCTCAGATGATGAAAAAAGGACCTTCCGGTGTTGCAAACAGCAGAGCAAACAAGGTTTTAAAATTTTTATAATCTTAAAGCTTGTAATCATTCTGTAAAACTATCAACAATTTCCGGTTACATCCATTTGTTATAGGGTTATTAAAACAATTTAACTGTGTGGTAATTCCTAAAACGGTTCGAGCTTAACACGGGTTTATGACAATTAATAGAATTTTTTTCATTTATTTCCCCTATTTTTAGCTGTTTTTTTAAACAGCTTATTACAATAATTTTTATCAGTATTGATTAGTTGTTCTTTATATAAAGTTATGTAGTGTTTACAAAAGTTTGTTAAAATAATTTTTTTAGTTGTTTTGATGATGAATGAGCACTACTTCTTCCGCTACGACGCCTATTGAAATTAATGCCCTTGGTCAACCTTGTCCAATGCCATTATTAATGTTGAAACGTGAACTTAAAAAATTATCGGGAAAACAACTATTCTTATTAAAATCATCTGACCCGCATAGTGAAATTGATGTAACACGTTATTGCCAATTACATCATTTTACGTGTCAAACCATGCAGATTTCAGAAAGAGAATTTCACTATTTAATTGAAACTCAATAATTCTTTGCTAAACTAAAAGATTAGAAACTGCATAAAATTTTACATTTCTATACCCAATTTTCCTTAATTATGAAGCCGATTCAAATTAAGATGAACTTATTGGTTAATCCATCCTATCCTATAAGGAGAACTCATGAGTGACAGCAGCAATCAATTGATGCCCCTGTCATTGTCTGCGCCCGGTGTAAACCTTGGTGCATATATCAGTACTGTCAATCAGATTCCTATTTTAACGGCTGAGCAAGAAAAAGAGCTTGCTGAGCGTTATTATTATGACCAAGATCTTGATGCCGCAAAAATGCTGGTAATGTCGCATTTACGCTTCGTCGTTCACATTGCGCGCAGCTATGCAGGTTATGGCCTACCTCAAGGTGACCTTATTCAAGAAGGTAACTTAGGCTTAATGAAAGCCGTAAAACGTTTTGACCCAAATATGGGCGTACGTCTTGTATCTTTTGCCGTCCACTGGATCAAGGCAGAAATTCACGAATATGTTATTCGTAACTGGCGTATTGTAAAAATTGCAACAACCAAAGCTCAGCGTAAACTTTTCTTCAATTTACGCAGCTTAAAAAAATCGAGTAAAAAGCTCACATTAGAAGAAGCACAATCTATTGCAAACGACTTAAATGTTACTCCAGAACAAGTTATGGAAATGGAAGGTCGTTTAACAGCATATGATGCTGCTTTTGAAGCTCAAGGCGATGACGATGATGACACCCCGCACACTGCGCCAGTGTTATATCTTGAAGATAATCGTTATGACCCTGCTCGTTTAGTAGAAAATGAGGATTGGGAAGAACAAAGTACATCTGCTTTGCATGACGCAATGAACCAGCTAGATGACCGTTCACGTAATATTTTGCAGCGCCGTTGGTTAGATGACGATAAATCTACCCTCCATGAGCTTGCTGCTGAATATAATGTTTCTGCCGAACGTATTCGTCAGCTTGAAAAGAATGCGATGGAAAAAATTAAAGTCGCAATGTCTGCAAGCTAAAGAAAATGAAAAAATAAAAGGGCGATAAGCCCTTTTGTTTTATCTGGCTATGTTTAGCCAACCTATTCTATGGTAACGTTGCCTTTCATTATTCAGTTGCGTTTTTTGTTATGTGGATTGCCATTTCAGCCCTTAATCTTGCTTTCGCAGTCATGTTGGGTGCTTTTGGAGCACATGGTCTTAAAGCTCACGCGAGCCCTGAACAACTTGCTTGGTGGCAGACTGCAACCGACTACTTTTTTTATCATGCGCTTGGATTGTTAGCGCTTGGTATTTTAAGCAAGGTTCTTCCTCATTTCCCAATCAAGTTATCTTTCTTGCTTATTCAGATTGGCATTCTGTTCTTTTGTGGTTCGCTTTATATCATGGCATTGGGTTTACCGCGGATATTAGGCGCAATTACGCCAATAGGTGGAGCTTTGATGATTGCTGGATGGCTAATCTTGGCTTGGAATGCTTTCAAATACGCAAAATAATCGGAATGTGATCATGCAAATTTATTTAAATGGCGAATTAACGGACACGCCTAGCCAAAACCTGTTGCAACTCATTCAGGAACTGGCACTTGAAGGAAAACGTTTTGCTGTTGAACACAATCAGCAAATCGTGCCTAAAAGCAAATTAGAGCAAATTACGATTGCTCAACATGACCGTATCGAAATTATTCACGCTGTTGGCGGCGGCTAAGTCGGAGTTATCCATGCAAGACACCCCTCTCATTATTGGTTCACGTTCTTTTCAATCTCGTTTATTGGTAGGAACAGGGAAATATAAAGACTTAAATGAAACGGATTTAGCCATTCAAGCTAGTGGTGCAGAAATCGTAACTGTCGCAATCCGCCGTGTGAATATTGGACAAAATCCAGATCAACCGAATTTACTTTCTGTCATTCCACCAGAGAAATATACAATCTTGCCAAATACCGCAGGTTGTTTTGACGCTGACAGCGCAGTACGCACGTGTATGCTAGCGCGCGAGCTACTTGATGGTCATAACCTAGTAAAACTTGAAGTGTTGGGTGATGAAAAAACTTTATATCCAAATGTAACCGAGACTTTAAAAGCCGCTCGCACTTTGATTGATGACGGTTTTGAGATTATGGTCTATACCTCTGACGACCCAATCATTGCTCAAGAACTTGAAAGTATGGGCTGTGTTGCAATTATGCCTTTAGGTAGTTTGATTGGTTCAGGTCTAGGTATTTTAAACCCGCATACCATTTCAATTATTAAAGAAAATGCCAAAGTACCGGTTTTAGTAGATGCAGGTGTTGGTACAGCAAGTGACGCTGCGATTGCGATGGAGCTTGGTTGTGATGGCGTATTGATGAACACCGCGATTGCAGCTGCGCAAAACCCTATTTTGATGGCTTCTGCAATGAAGAAAGCTGTTGAAGCAGGACGTGAAGCATTTTTAGCTGGGCGTATGCCACGCAAACGCATGGCAAATGCAAGTTCACCAGAAACAGGCTATTTCTTTAAATAATTTATTTCTAAGGAATCACTGTTTTTTTCAGTGGTTCCCCTCTCCTCTCATATAACCATTTTCACTTTTCAAAAAAGATTAAAAATCTATATCACTTTATTCAATCAACAGATCTAAATTTTATATTTAGCTTAGGCTATTCCAATATTTTCTTTAAATTTTGCTTGGCTTTTAACTCAAAATTCTTTTGGAAATATGCAGTTTGATAAAGCGGCTCAGACTGATAAAAATTCATTAAAACTTCTTTTCGCTTAATTGAATATACTTCTGGATCAACCCAATCATATTCTTGCTGAATTTGCTGTTCATATTGCATAAAACGTTCAGGTGTTGCTGCCAAAATAGCTAAATCGATATCTAACAAAAATTGCAAATCTGTTTCATCGGTTGGTCCATGCTTTTGAGTCGCAAGAATCCAACGTTTTATTTTCTGCATTGTATCGAGCTGTAAATCTTGAGCCATCAATTGCTCAAATAACTCGGCACTTTTAAGTTCATTATCTAGCGCTTGAGGTTCGTAGACTACATCATGGAACCAGAGAGCCAATGCAACAGCATACGGATCATTTAATTCGGACTGAATCGTCTCAATTAAACTCAAACATTCATATAAATGTTGTACGGTGTGGTAGGCTCGCTGCTTTTCACTATAAGCAGCAATAAGTTCATTTAAAATTTTCTGCGGTTCAGAAAAATGATAATGCTGATGCAGCTCAAACCAAAAAAGTTCCAGTTTTAATAAGTAAAGCTGTATCAGCATCTATTAACCACGCTTAGGATTATTGTTCATCACGCTTAAACACCAACTCTTTTGCCGATGAGTTATCAGCATCAAAGTAGTAACCTTCAGTATTAAAAGCTTTAAGATCCTCAGCTTTATTTAATTGGTTTTCAATAATAAAACGAGCCATTAAACCACGTGCTTTTTTCGCATAGAAACTAATGACTTTATATTTGCCATTTTTCTGGTCAAGGAAAACAGGCTTCACAATTTCAGCCTTAATTTTCTTTTCATTGACAGACTTGTAATATTCATCTGAAGCCAGATTTACCAGCAATTCAGATTTAATTGCTGCCAAGTCTTCATTAATCTGATTGGTGATAATATCATCCCAAAATTCATACAAATTGTGACCGCGCGTATTTTTTAATTTAGTACCCATCTCTAAACGATAAGGCATCATTAAATCTAAAGGACGCAATAAACCATATAAACCAGAGAGCATACGCAAATGCTGCTGAGCAAAATCAATATCTTTATCTTTTAAGTGATAAGCATCTAAACCAGTATAAACATCTCCTTTAAATGCATAAATTGCCTGACGAGCATTTGAAAAATCAAATTCTGACTTCCAGTCCCTAAAACGATCAGCATTAAGTGTGGCAATTTTTTCACTGACACTCATTAGACTCGCAATTTCCGAAGCAGAAAGTTTGCGACAAACATCAATTAATTGTGCTGAGTTTTCTAACAAGCGCGGCTGAGTAAACTCATCTGTAGGTAACGCTGTTTCATAATCTAAAGTTTTTGCAGGAGAAATTAAAGCAAGCATAGACAACCTGAAAAAATTATTATTAATGCCAACTATAACAGTAGATATTTTTTAATGCTAACTCGTGTTTTCAATGACGACTATCGGTAAAATAGCACTTACGTATTGTTATTTAGCGGTTCTTCTATGTCTGAGCAAATTTTCATCCAGGGTCCAGTAGGTAAAATTGAACTTTTTGTTGACCGCCCTGAAGGTGAAATCAAAGGCTTTGCAGTTGTTTGTCACCCTCACCCATTACAAGGTGGAACCCCTCAACATAAAGTCCCTGCTCTTTTAACCCAAATCTTTAATGAATATGGCTGTATTGTTTACCGTCCTAGTTTCCGTGGTTTAGGCGGCAGTGAAGGTGTTCATGATGAAGGTCATGGAGAAACTGAAGATATTTTAGCTGTGATTGAGCATGTCCGTAAGCTTCATGCAGGTTTGCCATTTTATGCAGGTGGCTTTAGCTTTGGCTCACATGTTTTGGCAAAATGTCATGCGCAGCTTAGCCCTGAATTACAGCCAGTACAGTTAATTTTATGTGGTTTACCAACAGCTACTGTTGTGGGCTTACGTCACTATAAAACACCTGAAATTCAAGGTGATATTCTACTCATTCATGGTGAGCAAGATGACATTACCTTACTTTCAGATGCAATTGAGTGGGCAAAACCACAAAAGCATCCAATTACGATTTTGCCGGGCGCCAACCACTTCTTTACAGGTTATTTAAAACAGCTTCGCCAAATCATTACACGTTTTATTATTATGAAATAAAAGGTAACCTGATGGGCATAGATTGAGTCTATGCCCATCATTTTTAAGCCATGTCATTATTGAAAATTATTCCAACTCAATCCAAAACGCGCTAAATATTTTTTTACTCGGTCGCTACCATGCACCATAATTTTTATAAAATTTTAATAAGTGTCTATAATATAAAAATTACGCATTTGACTAAAAAATTCCAAGAATATGCTTCATTTTACCTTTTTAGGCACATCATCAGGTGTACCCACGCTTTCACGCAATGTTTCAGGATTAGCTGTTCGTAACAGTAAAAATAAGGACTGGATTTTAGTTGATGCTGGTGAAGGCACACAGCATCGTATTCAGCAAGCTAGACTCTCACTACAAAACTTAATTGCCATTTGTATTACACACGTTCACGGTGATCATTGTTATGGCCTAGTTGGTTTACTGGCAAGTGCAGGTATGAATGCTCGTAACAACCCCCTAATCGTGATTGCACCCAAAGAAATTCAACAATGGTTTGAAATCACCGCCCAACTTACAGATTTACACTTGCCCTATTCACTGCAATTTATTGATGTGAATGAAGCAACACAGCCACAGCAGCTCACCGATGAGCTCTTTATTCAAGCACATCCACTAAGTCATCGTGTTCCGAGTTTTGCATTTAGTATTTATATAAAATCCACCCAGAAGAAGATAGATATTCAAGCTTTAACTCAGCTTGGCGTACCTAAAGGCGATATTTGGGGGCATTTAAAACGAGGCTACGATGTTGAGTTTGAGGGGCGAGTTTTAAAATCTCAAGACTTTATCAAAATTCAAAATCAGCAGATTCATGCAATTATAGGTGGTGATAATGATCGGCCAGAATTATTAGCCGATGCTTGTAAGGATGCTCAATTACTTATTCATGAAGCAACTTATTTGCAAACAGTCTTAGATAAAGTAGGTAAAGGACCAATGCACAGCTCAGCAAAAATGGTGGCTGAATTTGCTGAGCAGCAATCTCTAGACAATTTAATTCTGACACACTTTAGCCCTAGACATCAGGATAAAACTGGGCAGCAAGCTATTACCGAAGAAGTTCGCCAGTTTTATAAAGGTCATTTTTATTTAGCGAATGATTTTGATGAGTTTACTTTAAGTGAAACAGGACAACTTTTAAAAATCGAGTAAAAATCATATTTGTTGTGAAATCGAATTAACTACATATCATTTCCATATAAAAGTTTAAGAAGCTCATAACTGAGCTTCTCATCTCTTAAAAAACTACTCTACAGATGCCAAAGCGGTTACCAGTAGCTTCCAGCATTTCTCTACAGTATCAACTTTAACTCGTTCGCCCGGTGCATGTGCACCTTGAATATCCGGTCCAAACGAAACCATCTGTAAATGAGGGTAATGTTCAGCAATAATCCCACATTCTAAGCCTGCATGAATTACTTTTAGATTTGGCTCAATATTAAATGCATTTTGATAGGCTTGTTGTAAGCACTTTAGAGCAGCCGAATCTGGATTTGGTGTCCAACCCGACACTAACGGCGTAAGTGTAGAGCCGATATTAAACTGGCTAAAATGTGCCTGAATTTTTTCTGCAAAATCTTGAGCTTCTTGGTTCACGATTGAACGAACCATTAAGACAGCTTTTCCACCTTCTCGATTTAGTCTCACCACCCCAATGTTATTTGAGGTTTCAACTACATCTGGTAGAACCTGACTCATACTTGTAACGCCATAAGGACTTGTTGCCAAAGCTTGCAACCATTCATTTTGCTGTTGTTGATTAATCACTTCGGTCACTTTAGCACCAGTGGATTGAATACTTAATTGCAAGTTGTCATCAATACCCTTTAGCTGTTTTTTCCATGTCGTTTGATATTCAGCAAGTAACTTTTCTAGGTTTGATAACTGATTAGGCGAAATTGCAATAGTTGCCACTGCTTCTCGCGGTAAAGCATTACGGGCCGTACCACCTGTAAACTCAACAAGATGCCCACCCAGTGAGGCTAAATGTTGATTTAAAAAGCGAGCCAAAATAACGTTGGCATTGCCACGTCCTAAATGGATATCTACGCCAGAGTGGCCACCTTTAAGACCAGCCACCTGAATATTAACAATATTCAAATTTTCAGGGATTGGCTCATAATTAAGCGGCTGCTCTACCTCAACATCAATACTACCAGCACACCCCAAATACAACTCACCCCACTCTTCCGTATCAATATTAAATAGCCATTTTCCTTTTAGCACACCTGTCTCTAAAAGCCGCGCACCACTCATCCCTGCTTCTTCATCGACTGTTAAAAGAACTTCTATTGGGCCATGAGCAATATCATTTGAATCTAAAACAGCTAATGCCAAAGCCACCCCAATACCATTATCAGCACCTAAAGTAGTGTCTTTGGCAATTAACCAGCCATCCTCAAGAACTGGACGAATCGGGTCTTTAAAGAAGTCATGTACCGTACCAGCATTGGCTTGTGTAACCATATCTAAATGGCCCTGAAGAATAACTCCAGACACATGTTCTTTACCCAGAGTCGCATTTTTGCGGATAATCAAATTACCAACTTCATCTACATAAGTTTCTAAATTCCGACTTTCGGCCCAGTTTTGTAAAAACTCACGAAGTTGCTGTTCATGCTTTGACGGACGAGGAATAGTACAAAGTGTTTGAAAATGCTGCCAAACGACTTGAGGAGATAATGCGGCAATATCAACTTGTGTCATGAAAACTACACTCTAATTATGTAAATATCTTAATAATTTCAATATACACAAAGCATTAAAGATAGGTAGCGATTTCGGGAAAGATTTTGTATTTTTATATTTAATTTAAAGAAATTGTACGACTTTTCTAAAAAGCCGTACTTCACAAATAAGTCTTAACAATAATATGTTTAGCTTTTCCACTCAAATGCTGAAAAGCTATGATCGGCTTTCAAGCTATTTTCAACAGCCTGTGCAAGCTGACGAATAATACTTTGTGTTTCGATTTTCTCAAACCAGTCTTGTTCTTCATCAGGATTGGCAGAGATTTCACACATTAAATGCCCATCATGGTCTGTTTGCTGGCAAGTAATAGACAATGGTAAAAGGTGATTATCAATACTTACTTCCACCTTTTCATGTTCATGCACAATATGCTGTGCATCAAAACCATAATTCCCCAATTGTTTAAACAGTAAAGCCGCTACATATTCTTGAGTGATATGGCATTCATTTGGTGGATGATCAAGCACCCCATGTTGTGGGCAACTGGCAATAAATTGTAATTTTTTCATCCTTTGTCCTAACACTTTTATCATTATCTGCACTTAGCATAAGCAATAAACAAACAGCAGCCAAGCCTTTAGCTCGCTGCTGCCGTTGCTATTGTGTTAGCAATTATAAAATGTGTTAGGTAAAAAGTTATTGGCTAACTTCTATCGTTAAGCCTGCACGATTCGCCAACTCAGTAAAAGTTGGGAAACTTGTAGCAACAGTTTCAGTACCGTGAATTGTAATCGGACCAGAAGTACGAAGACCTGCCATACTAAAACTCATCGCAATACGGTGGTCATGGTGTGATTCAATTTCACCACCAGCAAAGATTGGTGACCAATCACCAGATTTGCCTTTACCTTCGATAATGATGCCATCTTCAGTAGGTGTGCAATCAATGCCCATGATTTTTAAACCATCTGCCATAACTTGAATACGGTCAGATTCTTTCACGCGAAGCTCTGCTGCACCTGTTAATACTGTTTGGCCTTCGGCACAAGCCGCTGCAATAAATAAGGCTGGGAATTCATCAATTGCTAAAGGTACTTGGTCTTCAGGCATATGAATACCTTTAAGGGTACGTGAACCTTTAATATGAATATCAGCAATAGGCTCTCCACCAGCGATCCGCTCATTTTCAACAGTCAGGTCAGCACCCATCTGTTTTAAAATTTCAATTACGCCAGTACGTGTTGGATTAATACCTACAGCTTCAAGTACAACGTCTGCACCTTCAGTAATTGCAGCACCTACCATGAAGAAAGCAGCAGATGAAATATCAGATGGTACTTGAATATTAGTACCCACTAACTTACCGCCGCCGACAAGGGAAATTTTATTGCCTTCAGTTTTAACATCATAGCCAAATGCACGAAGCATACGCTCTGTATGATCACGTGTTGGTTCCGGTTCAGTTACCGAAGTTTCACCTTCAGCCCACAAACCGGCAAGTAAAATACCCGACTTCACCTGAGCAGATGCCATAGGTAAATCGTATTGAATACCTTTTAATTGCTGACCACCAGTAATGCTTACAGGTGGTGTACCTTTCTCACCTGTCGTTTGGATTTGCGCACCCATTAAACGTAATGGCTTAGCAATACGCTCCATTGGACGTTTAGAGAGCGAAGCATCACCTGTCATAACAGAATCAAACTTTTGTGCAGAAAGCATACCTGAAAGCAAACGCATGCTTGTTCCAGAGTTACCCATATACAATGCACTTGCTGGTGCTTTTAAGCCATGCATGCCTACACCATGGATGGTTACTTCGCCATTCTTAGGGCCTTCAATGCTTACACCCATATCACGGAAAGCTTGTAAAGTTGCTAAAGCATCTTCACCTTCAAGGAAGCCAGTTACATGAGTCGTGCCTTCTGCAATAGCACCAAACATAATGGAGCGATGTGACACAGATTTGTCACCCGGTACGGTAAATTTACCTTTAAAAGCCTTATTTCCCGGTAAGATACTGAATTGCTGTGTCACCTTATTTTTCTCCATTAAAGGTTTTTTGGCTAACATATGATTGAAATGCTGACGTGCTGCCTGAGCATGGCCGAGTAAACCCATTAATGCATGAGAATCTTCGTTTTCAATCAATTTTCTAAGTACAGTAAGTTGTTTCTCGAAGCCATCTACAGCATTTAATATGGCTGTTTTATTGGCAAAGAAAATGTCATGCCACATTTGGGGATCACTAGCCGCAATCCGTGAGAAATCACGAAAGCCACCTGCTGCATAACGGAAAATATCAAGATTATCTTCACGGTTTGCAAGTTGCTCGACCAGATTAAATGCCATTAAGTGCGGTAAATGACTGGTATGCGCCAAAACCTCATCATGTTTGGCAACATCCATACATATCACTTCAGCTTTAGCAGCTGACCAAAGTTGAATCAATTTCTCAACTGCCCATTCTGCACTGGTTGGTAATGGCGTCAAAATCACTTTGTGATTTGCAAAGAGATCGACCTTACCTGCGTGGACACCCGTGTGTTCACTTCCCGCAATCGGATGCCCAGGAACAAACCCTGCTGGTAAATCTTCACCAAATACAGCTTTTGCTGCATCTACGACATTACCTTTTGTACTTCCCACGTCAGTTACAATTGTGGTTTCTGACAAATAAGGTTTAATTTGCTCAAGCACTTTTTGAGTGGCGCGCACTGGCAAGGCTAAAACAACTAAATCCGCCCCTTTCACAGCTTCTACAGGATCGGAAAACCCTTCTTGTATTAAGCCAAGTGATTTTGCATCTTCTAAAGTTTTCTGTGAACGTGTAGATGCCACAATAGTTGTCGCCAACTTTTCTGCAACAATAACGCGAGCCAAACTCGACCCAATGAGTCCTAAACCAATAAATGCAACTTTTTTAAATAGGGGTTGTGACATAACTTCAACTTTACTTTTGCTCAAAGTGATTTAAACCTTTGAGCAATTTGTTTTTAAGCATAATGACATGCCCATCTTGATACATGTCATTATTCCAACATGAGTGATTAAAGAACGGCAGCAGGATAAGAACCTAAAATACGAAGTTCTTTTACCATTGGACGAATCTCATTGATTGCCGCAGCCACATTTTCCTGATCAATATGACCTTCTAAGTCAATAAAGAATACATATGCCCATTTTTCAGGTAGTGCTGGGCGAGTTTCAATACTCGTTAAGCTGATATTATGTTTTGCAAACGGCGCTAAAATTTCTAATAAAGCACCTGCACGGTCATGCGCTGAAATTAATAACGATGTTTTGTCATTGCCACTTTGTGGAATTTTTTCACGGCCAATCACTAAGAAGCGAGTGGTATTTTCCGGATTATCTTCAATATTGCTATGCAAGATTTCAAGGTTATACATACCTGCTGCGATATCAGACGCAATCGCTGCTGAATGCCATTCATTGCGAATACGGCGTGCAGCTTCTGCATTTGAGTTTAAGGCAACACGCTCAACACCCGGATAATGCGCATCTAACCACTGACGACATTGAGCCAAAGTTTGCTGATGCGCATAAATCTGCTTAATACTGTCTTTACGTGTATTTTCAGAAACAAGGAATTGATGATGAATACGTAATTCAACTTCACCAATCACATTTAAATTCGAAGTTTTAAAACAATCTAAAGTATGGTTTACGATACCTTCAGATGAGTTTTCAACCGGAACTACACCGTAATGCGCACTACCCGCTTCTACTTCACGGAACACTTCATCAATAGTGGGTAGCGGACGAACAACCGCATCTTTACCAAAATGTTTAAGTACGGCAGATTGAGTAAAAGTACCTTCTGGGCCTAAAAATGCAATACTTTGCGGAGCTTCTAAAGCAAGGCAAGCAGACATAATTTCACGGAACAAACGGGCCATAGTTACATCAGATAAAGGCCCTTGATTGCGCTCCATAACTTTACGTAAAACTTGTGCTTCACGTTCAGGACGATAAAACAAAGGATTCTCTTCAGAAGCAAATTTAGCTTTCGCAACAGCTTCAGCAAGGCTTGCGCGGCGATTTAATAACTCTTGAATCTGTTGATCTACGCTATCAATATCTTCGCGAATTTGTTCTAAACTAAGAGAAGTCGTTTTGTTTTGATCATCGTTGATCATTGGAAGGCAGCCTCAGCAAAATCATCTTTTAAACGAGAGTATAACAATAGTCGGCTTTGATTTGTTAGGCAATATGGGTGTATGGGCTTTTTTCATTAATCCGGCTCGAACCTTTGTATAAGATCACTTTATTTGATAATGATTTTCATTTATTATTTGACTTATAACATTTTCTTAACTTTATTATGCTTAAATCTTTTTTCTTTTTATCTTCTAATTTCCTTCTAGGCTCTTTAATAAGTAGTTCCGTTTTGGCTCAAGCCCCTGTAAAAAATCAATCAAAAATCGATTTTCACAACAATCAGGCCCAGTTCCAAATCAAATCTAAAAATACTGGACATGAATATCTTATTCAAATTTATAAACCACCTGTTGCCCCACCCCAACATGGTTATCCGGTACTTTACATATTAGATGGTAATGCAACATTTCCAAGCGCAATGAATATTGCCCAGTCGATTGGAGCAGGCTCTGCAAAATTAGGTTTAGATCCGCTCATTATTGTAGCTGTGGGCTATCCTCAGCAAAAAACCTTTGATGTGCAAAAACGCGCTTATGATTACACCCCAAAACCTTCTGCCGAGTTTCAAGCACAAGGTAAATATAAATATGGTGGTGCTGACCAGTTTATTGCTTTTTTAAATAATGAGCTTAAGCCTGAAATCGCTAAACAGTTTCCAATTAATAGCCAACAGCAAAGTCTCTATGGGCATTCTTTTGGAGGGTTGTTTGTGCTTTATCATTTTTTTCAAAAACCTACTGCATTCCAGCGTTACTTTGCTGCAAGTCCTTCTCTCTGGTTTGATCAAGGCATGTTATTTCGAGAATTAGAACAATGGCAAAGTCAAAAGCAAACCGTGTTCCCAATGCTGATGACGACAGTCGGTACACATGAACAAGGTGGGCCACATACCCAGTTTAATCAAAGAATTAATAAAGACGATTTCTTTAAAGTCTTAGAAAATAAGCGTTCAGACCAATTTACTTATTGGCATTTCAATAATCCTGCTGAACAGCATATCACCAATTTGTATGCGAGCTTACCTAAAGCGCTTATGTTTGCTTCATGCCAAAATCTAGAAAGCTGTAAATCTTTATTCGATGAACCAACGCAGAAAACAGCTAAATAATAAAAAAAAGCCTACTCAAAGGTAGGCTTTTTTTGAAACTATTATTAAGCTTTACCGATTAATCCACGTGCTACGATTTCTTTCATAATTTCATTTGTACCGCCGTAAATACGTTGAATACGGGCATCTACAAAGAAGCGTGAAATTGGATATTCAGTCATATAACCATAACCACCAAACAGTTGTAATAGGTTATCCGCCACCTTCATTTGCATATCTGTACTAAAACTTTTCAGTGCTGCAGCCGTCTCAACATCAAGTTTACCTTCTTGATATAAAGCAACATTTCGCTCATAGAAAGCTGTTGTCGCAAGCTCATCAATTTTTGCTTGTGCTAAAACAAAACGAGTATTTTGGAACTGTGAAATAGGTTGACCAAATGCATGACGTTCTTTTACATAAGCGGTTGCCAAATCAATTGCACCACGAATAGCGCCAACCGCTGTCGATGCGATAGCCGTACGTTCGCGCGGTAATTCTTGCATTAAATAAGCAAAACCTTGTCCAGCTTGTCCGAGTAACTGATTTTTAGGAACCTTAACATTGTCAAAAAATAGCTCAGATGTGTCTTGAGAATGCAATCCGATTTTGTCGAGGTTAGTTCCTTTTTTGAAACCTTCTAGGTGAGTATCCACCAATAATAACGATACACCTTTCGCACGCGCTTGCGGATCGGTTTTTACTGCAAGCACTACAAGGTCAGCATGTTGTCCATTTGAAATAAACGTTTTAGAACCATTTAGCAAATAATGGTCATCTTGCAAAATGGCACTGGTACGCATTGACTGTAAGTCTGAACCGGCACCCGGTTCTGTCATACCAATTGCTCCGACTACTTCACCTGTTACCATTTTCGGTAACCAGTATTGTTTTTGTTCTTCGGTCCCAATATGTAAAATATAAGGCGCCGCAATCTCAGAGTGACAAGAAATAGCAGTTGATAATGCACAAAATCCAGCACGAGCCGATTCTTCAACTAACATTAATGAATAATACGTTGGGACGCCATAACCACCATATTCTTCTGGGACATCCACACATAAAAAACCATTTTCGCCCAGTTGAGACCAAACTGAACGTGGCATAATTCCTTCACGTTCCCATTGGTCATAATGTGGAGCAATATGCTCATTCATAAAACGTTTAAAATTATCACGGAATAATTCTAAATCTGCATCATATGCCAACATAATATTTTCCTTCGGCTTTATTGTTTTATCGAATCTCATTGCTGTGCATGCTAATCATTTTTTACACAACTGTCATGGCTTAGCTGCTCATTTAAACTGTACTTTTCAGTCAGCCAATAAAAAAGGAAGCCAAAGCTTCCTTTTTTATATAGGTAGATCTGAATTAATCTAAACCTTCTGCAACCTGAGGATTTTTTGGAGCCAACATTTTTCTGTCAACTTCATCTGGGTTGTTTAAAGCATCATTGAGCTTATCTTTATCTAAAGCACCCACCCATTTTGCAACTACAATCGTTGCCAAAGAGTTACCAACAAGATTGGTTAAAGCACGTGCTTCTGACATGAAGCGGTCAATACCTAAAATCAATGCCAAACCAGCTACCGGAATATGTCCTACTGCAGATAAAGTTGCTGCCATAACAATAAAGCCAGAGCCTGTTACACCCGCTGCACCTTTAGATGAGATTAGGAGTACCAACAACAAAGTAATTTGATGTTGAATATCAAGCTGTGTATTCGTTGCCTGAGCAATAAAGATTGCAGCCATAGTCAAATAGATTGATGTACCATCAAGGTTAAATGAATAACCTGTTGGAATAACTAAACCAACAACCGACTTTTCACAACCTGCAATTTCGAGTTTACGTAACATGCGAGGCAAAACAGATTCAGAAGAAGATGTACCAAGTACAATTAATAGTTCTTCACGAATCAGGCGAATCATTTTCAGAATACTGAATCCACTAATGCGGCTGATTGTACCCAAAATAAAGAAAATAAAGAGTAAACACGTAATATAGAAGCAGATAATGAGCTGGCCTAACTGTACCAGTGAACCTACACCATATTTACCGATAGTAAACGCCATTGCCCCAAATGCACCAATTGGCGCAAGCTTCATAATCATATTCACAATGTTAAAGAACACGTGTGCAATTTGATCAATTAACTTTAAAACTGGGCGTCCTGCATCACCTAACTTATGAAGCGCGAAACCAAATAGGATTGCAAAAAGAAGGACCTGTAAGATTTCACCATTTGCAAATGCACCAACCACCGTATCCGGGATGATGTGCATCAAGAAATCAATGGTAGATTGTGACTCACCAGAAGTGACGTATTTTTGGATACCTGAAGTGTCCAGAGTTGCAGGATCAACATTCATTCCTACGCCTGGCTTTGCAATGTTAATCACCACAAGGCCAATCAGAAGCGCGATTGTTGAAACGATCTCGAAGTATAACAACGCAACACCGCCAGTTTTACCAACTGACTTCATGCTTTCCATACCAGCAATACCACTTACTACTGTACAGAAAATAACAGGTGCGATGATCATTTTAATCAAACGAATAAAAGCATCACCTAATGGCTTGAGTTGCTCACCTAAACCTGGAATATGTTGTTCAACACCATTAACAATTTGCGTTGTACTTGGTGAGAAATGCCCTACCAAAACACCCGCAATAATCGCAATAATCACTTGAAAATAAAGTGATTTATAAATCGGTTTTTTAGCCATAACTTTACTTCAATCTATATTTCCAAGTCCGTTGGAAATATCAAAATGAAACGTCTATTCTTTACGAATACACAGCCCTAACCTTTCACATGAACACCGCAAAAGGGAAACGGTTTTTTAGAAACAAAAAACCTTCCTACTACCTCAATGAAAACAAAAAACTGTTTTCTAAAACAGGAGAATACCTGAAGTTTCTAACTACTTTGAGTAGCTAGAAATAACCTCTTACTTTTTCAATAAAAAGCTGAAGATATAGGAGAATCACAGAAAATTATGATATGAGTGCTCAAAAAAGCACATGAAGTTTACTCGAATTAAATAACGATTCGATTAAAATTTTGGCTAATACGCACAAAAAATACTCATGCAACCTTAAGACTTTAGTATGAGAAACACTTTTGATATTTTTTCATCAGTTTTTTATGTCATATTGATAAGTCCTTGTAGACATTTCATTTTGAGCTGCCTACTCCCCTTATTTTTACTGTTTTGAATTGCCATGAATACTAAACGTAATATCTATAAAGATGCTGAACATCCCTTTGCTCAATATGTCCGTATTTTAGGTAAGGGGAAAACTGGATCTCGCTCACTGAGTTATGAAGAAGCCTATCAGGCTTTTACTATGATTTTAAAAGGCGAAGTTCTTGACGTTCAGTTGGGTGCTTTTTTAATGTTGCTACGTGTTAAAGAAGAATCGATTGATGAACTTGCAGGTTTTGTACAAGCCACCAAAGACCAGCTTCATTTTGCACCTTTAGAAGTTGACTTAGATTGGTCATCTTATGCTGGTAAACGTAAACATTATCCTTGGTTTTTATTAGCGGCTCTTACCCTTGCTCATCACGGTTATAAAATCGTAATGCATGGCGCTTCCGGACATACCATTAACCGAATTTATACCGAACAAGTTTTGGGATATTTAGATTATAAAATTTGCCATTCTGAACAAGAAGTTCGCACCCAATTGGCAGAACAAAATTTCGCTTACCTACCCTTAGAAGTAATTTCACCAGTTTTAAGCGAACTGATTTCTCTAAGAAATGTCATGGGATTGCGTTCGCCTATTCATACTTTAGCCCGTTTAATTAATCCTTTTAACGCTAAGGCCACCTTACAAGCTATATTCCATCCCGCTTACAGAACTTCACATCAGCATAGTGCACTTCGCTTAGGCTATCAAAATAGCGCAGTTATTAAGGGCGAAGGCGGCGAATTCGAGCGAAACCCAGACGCGAAAACGCTGATTTGTGGTATTAAAAATGGTGAACTCTATGAGCATGAGTTGCCAAAGCTTACGCCTGAACGTAGCCCAATTGAAGAAGAGTTAGACTTAGCAACCTTTAAAGCTGTCTGGCTTGGTCAACAGCATCATGAATATGGGGAAATGGCCGTAACAGAAACCATGGGTATTGCGTTATATACCATGGGCGTGGTTTCTAATTTCGAGGAAGCGATGCACAAAGCAAAAGTATTATGGGAAACACGAAATACAAACTCAGAAGGCTAAATATAGTCCATACAGCCTTATATAGCATGTTTTTCCTATATCACTGCATATAGGCTTTTATTACTTTTGAAGGATCAAAAGTAACCAAAAATCCTCTGTATCACTGACGATACTTCCTTGTATCGCAGTGATACGGGCGACATCCATGTCGCCTACACGATAGCAAATACTAACTAAGATTTATTCTAAAAGTGATTTTAAACAAAACGAATCGGTTTAAATTCAGGCTCATGCTTGTGATGATCATCTTCACAAACCTCACCCTCTTCTTTAGTACCACGGTCAATATAACCACTACGTTGTTCTTCTGGTAAGTTCTTTAACTCCCAAGCAATAACAGCTTGCATACATGTTTCACGCTGTTCTTTCGTTAAAGCAACACCATTTGGCCATTTACCAATTTCTACTGCTGTTTTTAAACGCTCTACAATCTCAGGGTTTAAAACAGATAGCATTTGTTCAATATTCATGATTCATCTCTTTGAAAAGATTCAAAATCTTGGTTCCAACCCAATTTGGTACGACAAGCCATATAGAAATCATAACCAGGTGGGTGTAATAAACTTAATTTAAATGGGTGTTTGCGGATGTGCAAACTATCACCGACATTGAGAGAGACACTATGTTGTCCATCTGCACTTACCATCGGTAATACCCGATTTTCGCGAATGACGATTTTAATTTCACTTTGCCCACCAACTACGATCGGGCGTGAAGATAATGTATGGGGATGCATAGGAACTAATGCAATAGCATCCATACTTGGATGTAAAATTGGACCACCACCTGATAAAGCATAAGCAGTTGAACCGGTTGGTGTCGAAACAATTAAACCATCACTATGCTGGCGATAAACATATTGCCCATCGATATTGAGTTCAAAATCGATCATATGTACCGACTTACCAGAGTGTAGTACGACGTCATTTAAAGCAATTGCATCATAAATGACTTCACCATTAGTACGTACTTCCATTTCAAGCAAGAAACGGCGATCAAGCTGGAAATGACCTTGTAAAACCTGATCAAGCTTAAAAATAGCTTCCGAAGGCTTAATATCGGTTAAAAAACCTAAACGTCCACGGTTAATCCCGATTACAGGCGTATTGTAGCGCACTAAAGCTCTGGCTGCATGAAGCAATGAACCGTCACCGCCTACAACAATCACCAGATCAGCGACTTCACCTAATAAGTGACGACTAACGACTTGCGCATGATCATAGGGCACTAATTCGGCAGTTTCCTGATCAAAAATGGGGTTTAGGCCTAAACTTAGCAAATGGTCATGAATTAAACATAGTGTTTCTACAACTGATGATTTATCTGGTCGACCAATTAACCCGACGTTTCTGAAGGACTTATGTGAAATTTGCACGAATGAGTAAGCTCCGCTGCGATTCTACGCTATCATAACATTAACCAGATTAATTTAAAAAAACATAACAACAAGATACTGTAAAATTCAATCTAAGTTTTCCATTTATTCACAGTTTTATCATTGCAAATTGATGACAAGCTATCGCATCATTAACGCATTGTTTAGGGTTTTATCTCATTTATATGAAGTTTGAACGTGGTATCGGTTTCTTCGCGCTAATTTTTTCCATTTTGGTGATTGGTGCTTTTATTGCTCTTAGTATCTATCTGATTCGTTTAGATAATATTATACGTGAAAAATTTGAAGGACAACGCTGGGACATTCCGGCCAAGGTGTTTGCTCGACCTTTGGAAATTTATAATAATGCGCCAATTACTCAAGCAAATTTCACCCAAGAATTAAAATTACTAGGTTACAAAACTTCAAGTAATTATGACAAGTCTGGAACCTATGTTGCTCAAGGCAGCAACATGTATGTCCATACACGTGGTTTCGACTATGGCGACAGCATAGAGCCTGAACAGGTTTTAGAACTGAGTTTTGCAAATGACCAAGTTGTAGAAGTTCGCAGTACAAAACCTTCATCAACTGGAGTTGCCCGTTTAGAACCTTTATTAATTGGGGGCATTTATCCTCAACATAATGAAGACCGCGTTTTGATTAAGCTTAATAGTGTTCCTAAACCACTTATTGAAGCTTTAATTTCTACAGAAGACCGTAACTTTTATCATCACCACGGTATTTCGATTCGTGGTACAGCACGTGCTTTGGTAAGTAATGTAACTGGAGGACGTCGCCAAGGTGGTTCGACCCTCACCCAACAGTTAGTCAAAAACTTCTATCTAACCCCTGAACGCACACTTAAACGTAAAGTTAATGAAGCATTAATGGCTTTACTTATTGAGTTGCATTACAGCAAAGATGAAATTTTAGAAGCATATTTAAATGAAGTGAATTTAGGCCAAAACGGTAACTATTCAATCAATGGTTATGGATTGGCCTCTCAGTTTTATTTTGGTTTACCACTACGTGAGCTTAATGTTGCACAACAAGCTTATTTAGTTGGTTTGGTTCAAGGTCCATCTTTATATAACCCTTGGAAAAACCCCGAAGGGGCAAAAAATCGTCGCGATACAGTATTAAATAACATGCGTGTCATGGGGTATTTAACTCAAGCAGAGTATGAAACTGAAATTGCGCGCCCTTTAAATGTTCTAAGCAAGCCAAGCCTAGGTCCAGCAAAATTCCCTGACTTTTTAGATATTGTGCGTCGTCAATTACGTACCGAATATCAGGAAAGTGATTTAACCAATCAAGGATTACGTATTTTTACGACCTTGGACCCAATTGCTCAAACACAAGTTCAAAATGCTTTTAAAGCTTCTGTAGAGCGCTTAGCTAATAGCAACCCTGCTCGCTTGAAAAACCTGCAAGGGGCTGTACTGATTGCCCATCCTGAAAATGGCGAATTAATTGCAGCTGTCGGGTCAACACAAGACTTTACCGGCTTTAACCGAGCCTTAGATGCAAAACGCCAAGTCGGTTCTTTATTGAAACCTGTCATTTATTTGAGCGCAATTGAATCTGGACGTTATAACTGGGCAAGCCAGATTGAAGACGCTCCAATCAGTGTTCCAGTAGATGGCGGTAAAAGTTGGACACCGAAGAACTATAGCGGCGGTGGTCATGGAATTGTGAGTTTAAGTGAAGCCTTAGCAAATTCTTATAACCTTTCTGCTGTGCGCTTAGGTCAAGAGTTTGGGTTATCTACATTTACCAACAACTTAAGAAAATTTGGTGTTGAATCGACAATCCCGGCCTACCCTTCTATTTTCCTGGGTGCAGTTAATATGTCACCAATGGAAGTACTGGGTATTTATGAAAACTTTGCTACAGGCGGTTTCAAATATCCGACTCGTGCGATTCGTTCTGTTGTAGATGCAAATGGACGTTTACTTGATCGTTATGGTCTAAACGTACAACAAACCATTGATCCATCTGTCGGTTATATCATGAACTATGGTTTACAACAGGTCATGTCATCAGGTACAGGACGTGCAGCCTATAACAGCTTATCTCCAGCTTTAAAATTAGCGGGTAAATCAGGTACGACTAACGATACACGTGACTCATGGTTTGCCGGCTATTCAGGTAATCATGTTGCAGTAGTATGGTTAGGTTTAGATGACAATAAAGTAACTGGTTTAACAGGTTCATCTGGTGCATTACCAGTATGGATTAATGTGATGAAACAATTACGCCAGACACCAGTAAACTTACGTCAACCAGACTCTGTACAGTGGCAATGGATTGACCGTGCATCGGGTGACTTATCGGCACAAGCTTGTGATGGTGCCGTGTATATTCCAATGCTAGCGCATACAGTCCCACATCGTGCTACGCCATGTGGAGCACCGTATTATCAAGTTGATCCAACATATACGCCACAAAGTGATAACACAATTCCTGAGCCTCAGGATGATAATACCGACAGTTATATTCGTGAAAGTGAAAACCAGATGGAACAAGATCTGTCGAATAACACACGAATCATTTCAAGTGGTAGTTATAACAACTAAGCGTTAACAGGAAACAGGATATGTTAAAGAAAGGTGTTTTTTATATTGGTGCTGTACTTATGGTCGGCTGTACAACTTTACCAGATCATTCAGCTCCAAAAGAGAAAACACCTCCTGTTTCTGAAAAGAAGAAGTCCGAGTCCTCATCTGGTGTAAAAATTACACCTTATGATCATCCGGAAATTCAACGTAAAAGTTTACAAGTGATTGTTCCTCAGCAGAAAAAGCCGCAACGCTTTGATGATGACGGAAGCCAGTTACCCGCTTTTAAAACTTTAATGCAAAAAACCGAGCAGGCTTACAAAAACCAACAATGGTCCGAGGCTGAGCGCTACGCTCTTCAAGCACAGCGTTTAGCGCCACAGGCAGCCGAGACCTATTTATTTCTGGCATTAACTGCAAATCATAAACAGCAATATTCTAACGCTGAGTCTCTTGCAAGACGTGGTTTAAGCTTTGCGCAGAGTCAAGCCATGAAAAAACAACTTTGGTTGGTCATTTTAAAAGCTGGACAACAGCGCAATAACCCAAAAACTGTTCAAGAAGCACAACAAGCATTGAAAGCTTTCTAGCTTTTAATGCTTTATTTCTTATTAAAAATTACGAATACCCGCCAAGCCATATGCACCATGTTGTTGTGCTGTGGCTAAATCATCAGGACTCATGCCTCCCAAAGCAAATACGGGAATTTGGCACTTCTCGATTAAATCAGCAAAACGATCCCATCCTAATGCACTAACGTCCGGATGAGTAGCCGTCACTTTTACAGGACTAACAAAAACGGCATCACAGCCAATTTGCTGAGCATGTTGTAAAGAAACTGCATCGTGACAAGCAGCAATAAAACGTATTCCTACCTCTAAGTCACCTTTATGTAAACTCATGAGCTGAGATTGTTTTAAATGAACAGTCTTGATCTGTTTTTTTAATTCGGAGCTCAATTGCTGCCAAATATCTACATTTATAATTAAATTTGATCGTTGCCCTTCATCTAAGGCCGTTAATTGTTCTACTTCTCGCGGGCCAAATTCATCTTCTATACGCCAATATAATAAAGCATCACTATTCTCTACAGATGTAAGTGTATGGCTAATTTTAATAAAATGAGGCCAATATAATCTTTTAATAATGTCTTTATTAGCTTTCGGGAAGTTTAGGTGAAGTAGCTGTTCACGTGTGTACCATGTCCAAGGCTGATGGATAAGATTTAATAACTCATCAGGTACATAACTATGGAACAAATGAAGGTTGACAATAATGTCATCATATTCATGGTGAATATAATCAAATTGATGCCAATCTTTTAAACCAATACCGACTTCTTCATAAATTTCACGACGACAGGCTTCTTCAGGCGTTTCACCCTGCTCTACCTTTCCACCAGGAAACTCATGCTTTCCACCTTGATGCTGCTGTTCACCACGCCATCCCACTAATATTTTTCCACGATGAATTAAGATAGCTATTGCGACATCGACAATCGGTTTGGGCATTTTTCTACTCACTAAAATTTTTCACAAGTGTAAGCAAATTTTATCAATTTATAAAATCTTTAAAATCTCATTGACAGATCTATTCGATAATGATTATCATTTAAATCGTTCAAGAATATACCACGGAGCACAACAAATGAACGCACCTTTTAGCTTATTTACACGCAATACAGATTCAGCTCATGCCTTACCAATGCTGCATTCTAACAACCTATTTGCCTTAGGTCGTGAAATTCGAATTATGCATGCTGGCGAGGAATATCGTTTACGCCTTACTCGCAATAACCGTCTCATTTTAACTAAATAAGAACGATCCTCGCGTTTCAATAATATTCGTGGGAAAACAAAAAATGGATAGCATGGGCAACCATGCTATTTTTGTATTTCACGGTTAAAAGGCAGTATTACTTCAACTTTTAAGCCACCTTGGCTTGCATGCATAAAATGTAATTCCCCACCATGGAGTTGAATAATTTTTTTAGTAATTGATAACCCTAACCCTGAGCCTTGTTGCTTTGTCCCTAATACACGAAAAAAACGCTGTCCTAAACGCCTTAAGACTTCATCATCCACACCATTCCCAGTATCTTCTATAGAAATCTTCAGCTTTTGCTGGTACTGGCTTAGCTCAACATGAATAGCACCCAAAGCCGGACTATAACGAATAGCGTTATCAAATAGATTTCTAAAAGCAATAAACATGAGCTCTTCATTTGCAAATGTTTTGGTTTCATTTGACAGAATGTTTGTCTCAATTACCATGTGTTTGGCTTGTGCATCAATATTTACTGTATCTATCACTCTAGCTAATACATGATTTAAATCAACGACACTCTTAGAGAGTTCTAATTGCTCTGTTTCATTAGGTTCCAAGCGAGCGAGTAACAATAAATTTTCCAGTATTTTTGTACTTCTTGAAACGTCTTCTTGAATACGCTCAAAATCATGATCAAGCTCTGGAATATGCTGATATTTCCGTTGCAACACCTGAAGACGCATTTGTATGGCTGATAAAGGTGAACGTAGTTCATGTGAAGCATCTGCAGTAAAACGCTGTTCAGCAACCAGTGCCCTTTGTAGCCTTGCAAGTAGCTGATTTAAAGCATCAATCACAGGCTGAATTTCTGTAATAATATCTGGTTCTTGAATTGGCTCTAAGTTTGAGGCAGTTTTTTGAGCAATACGTTTAGAGAGTAAATTCAGCGCAGCCAATTGTTGCTCGGTACGCCAACTTACAATAACCCACTGTAGTAACCAGAACAGCACCATAAGGCCACTATATCCAGCAAGTGCTTTTAATACTTCTTCAATACGTGTACTAATGGGCTGAAAAACTTCAACTTGTAGCTGAGAATCTTCTTGTTGTGCTGCCAGACTACGCCATAACTGGCCATCAAACCAAAAATATGAAAAACCTTCTGATAAGTTACCTTTTTCAAAAAGTTCATGCTGATAGGTATGAGAATGGGTAAGCACCTGCCCTGTATCTAATAACTCATATTGAATATCAAATTCATCACTCAGCTCGTCAAACTGCTTCATCGAGTGTTTAGAAAGGTCAGAAACCAGTAAGGTATCTGAAATTTCATCCATGATTTCATCTTGTACTGACATGTTATGATAAATCGAAAATATGGTGAGTAAACTTAATGCCAGTAGCCCCACCACAATACTGCTCCACATGGTGGTTTTAACCAATTGTGACTGCAAGGATGAACGATTTGATCTCATTTTAAGTCTCCCATACGGTAGCCGAGCCCCCGTATGGTTTTAATACTACTGCTTCCGATTTTCTTTCGAAGTTGATAAATAAATACTTCGATTGCGTTACTCTCGATTTCCTCGCCCCATGCATAAAGTGCTTCTTCTAATTGATCACGGGTAATAATATGCTCAGGATGAACCATAAGTTTACGTAATATTTGAAATTCTTTTGCTGTTAAATCGATAGTCTTACCAGCAGATAATACAACTTTCGCTTGTGTATCAAGTTGCAAATCACCCCACGTTAAAATCGATTGCTGACTCAGAGTTTGTTTACGTAATTGAGCGCGGATGCGAGCCGATAATTCTTCTAGGCTAAATGGTTTAACCAAATAATCATTTGCACCTAAATCAAGCCCTTCTACTCGGTCATGAATACTGTCGCGTGCGGTAATAAAAATCACGGGAACGTTTTTTTGTTTGTGGCGGATGGTTGTTAAAACTTTTTCACCAGCCAGTTGGGGCAAGCCCCGATCAAGCAAAATACAGTCATAATCATGCTGCTCAATTGCTGTAAGGGCATAATCACCACGTTCTACCCAGTCTACTTGATAACCGTCTAATTCTAACCATGATTGAATACTTTCAGCTTGAGAGCGATCATCTTCTGCAAGCAAAATTCTCATCTGTTTTTCCTATTATATCCTGATTAGATGTTGCCAAGTCTTTATAAAAAAAGCAAAGCCGCATGATTTAAATGCGGCTAAAAGGAATAAATGTAGAAATTAATTTATTAGAACTGGACCTGATCCACATCAATTTCTACACGTTTTAAAGGCTTATAATCTATGTCTACTTCACCAATTAAAGTCACATTTTTATTGGCTGAAACAGGACGTCCTTGCCAAAGCTCATCATCTACATCAATTGTAATGTTACCGCTCTTATCGCGGAATTGATATTTTTCATCACCTAAAGATTTTACGACCTGACCATGTAATTTTACAGGTGTATTATCTTTTGATGCTAAAGCTTGTTTCACTGTAGTAACTGTCGCTGGAGCAATAGCTGCCTGATTCACAGGTGTATTTGCTACAACCACACCCGCAGTTGCCATACCCGCAGTCATCAAAATTACTTTAAGCATTTTCATAAAATTACCCTCTGTTATTTGGTTTACCCTTGGAATAAAACAATTACATCATCGGTAGATGAGGTGAATCTTAAGAAAAATTTAATTTAATGGAACAACCCGCAGCACCTCTTCCAAGGTGGTCAAACCTTCAATAACTTTGCGAGCTCCTACAATTCTTAAAGGCTCTACACTTTCTTTTTTAGTTTGGCTTCTTAATTCATTTAATGTCGCATGACTGCTAATAAGATGCTTAAGCTCAAGACTAACTGGCATAAACTCATAAATGCCGATTCGACCTTTATAACCCGTATGCCGGCACTCTTCACAACCTACTGCCCGATAAACTTTTTCAGGCATTTCCATAATGTAGTCAAATGTTAGGTGCTGCCATTCATCTTCATTAATATGAGTTTGTTGTTTGCAGTGCGGGCAAAGCTTACGCACTAAGCGCTGCGCTAATACACCTAAAATAGTCGCGGCTGTTAAAAATGGTTGTACACCTAAATCATGTAAACGGGTCAAACTAGACGGCGCATCATTGGTATGTAAAGTTGATAATACCAAATGGCCTGTGAGTGCAGCTTGAATGGCCATATTCGCAGTATCTTCGTCACGAATTTCCCCAATCATAATAATGTCTGGGTCTTGTCGCATAAGCGCACGTACACCATCTGCAAAGCCCAGTTCAATTGCATGATTGACCTGCATTTGGTTAAAACTAGGCTCTAGCATTTCAATCGGATCTTCAATGGTACAGACATTAACCTGCTCGGTTGCAAGCTGTTTTAAAGAAGAATATAGCGTTGTAGTTTTACCAGAACCTGTTGGCCCCGTAACTAAAATAATGCCGTGACTATTTTGTGTAATACGCTGCCATTGTTGTAATAAAGACTGGTCAAAACCCAATTGCTGAAAGGAACGTACTAACACATCTGGATCAAAAATACGCATAACCAGTTTTTCACCAAACGCTGTTGGTAAGGTAGATAAACGTAGCTCGGTTTCTTGTCCTTTCGGCGTACGTGTTTTTAAACGACCATCTTGCGGTTTACGCTTTTCTGCTACATTTAGCCGCCCTAAAATTTTAATCCGAGAAATCACGGCGGTCAGAGTATTTGAAGGCATATTATAAATGGTATGTAAAACACCATCGATACGGAACCGAACTTTGCCATTGTCTTTACGCGGTTCCATGTGAATGTCACTGGCGCTCTGTTCAAATGCAAATTGCAATATCCAGTCGACCAATTTCACAATATGCTGATCATTGGCATCAGGGTTTTGGCTATCACCAAGTTGTAAAAGCGCCTCTACACCTTTGTTATCACGGTCATGAGCCGCATCTTTTTGAGCTGAGTTTACTGCTCGGCTGACTTGATAATATTCTCGTAAATAACGTTGTAATTGCTCGGGGTTGAGAAATACCCGTTCAATTTTTTTGGGTGCTAAACTCTTCTCTAAATTATTTAGCCAGTCTGTTTGAAAAGGCTGGTCTGTTCCTATCACAATTCGGTCCGCATGGACTTCTACAGCTAAAATATGATTACGGATCGCAAACTCTTGCGACATGACTTGAGTTAAAGCACTCACATCTGCCTTTAAAGGATCAATCACAAATAAAGGTAATTGCGCCCGATCTGCAAACCATTGGCACAGACGGTTTAAACTTAAATGTGCTTGTACATGGTGTTGGTCTTTTAGATTAAAATGCGCAATCCACTGTAATGGATGCCATTTCAACTGATCTTTTTGCCTATTTGTGGTTTGTACAAGTAACTTATCTCGTTCAGTGATACGGCCTTCTTGTAATAGTTGTTCTAGACACCAATGTGTGTCTATTTCTACATGTATATTCATGTGTTTTCCCCAATATATTTTTATAATATATCAGAGAAGTTTTAGATTTAGCCCGTCTAAAAAACCCAAGTTTAGCTTTTAAATATCTTTGAACTTCAAATAATTAATCCAATTCTCAACTTAGTATTTTTTTGTGTCATAGATCATATTTATAAAGATGCTTATTGTGATAGTTTGATTAAAAAAGAGACTAGGCTCAATACAAGAAAAAGCATAAACTGAAATGGAATACATGATTTTTAAATGGCTGACATCTACATATAACAATAAACCAAAGAGGAAGTATTATGAATCTTCCAATGACAATGTCATTACAAATCGTATCTTTTGAAGAGTTTATTACCACCATTGCGGCTGCATTAGGCTGCGGCTTATTGGTAGGTCTGGAGCGCGAACGAAGTAAGTTAAAACACGAATATAAAACTTTCGCAGGTTTTCGTTCTTTTGCAATTAGTTCCCTACTTGGAGCAATTTGTTTTTTATTTGGTCCCGCAATCGGGATTGTAGGCGCTCTACTTATAGGCGCGATCAGTATCGTATCTCTTAAAAATCAGCCAAATGACCCCGGTGTCACTACAGAACTTGCCTTTATTATGACTTACTTTATTGGGGCACTTTGTATCTGGAATATTTCGTTAGCTGCGGGACTCGCCGTCATCATGACGATTATTTTATTAGCAAAACAATCAATGCACGGCATTGCCAGTCAATGGATTACCGAATCGGAATTGCGCGACGGGATTTTTTTACTTGCTCTACTTCTAATTGCTTTACCCTTAGTTCCCAATAAACCTTTTTGGGGACCCGTTCTAAACCCTCATGTGATTTTAAAGTTACTGACGTTGATTTTATTTGTACAAGCCCTCGCACATATTGCAAAGCGGCTTTTATCCTCTAAAAATGCCTTATTACTTTCTTCTTTAGCTTCGGGTTTTGTTTCAAGTACCGCCACCATCGCGAGTCTAGGCTTAGAAGTACGCTCTGGTCGCGCGAATGCCAAAACAAATGCAGGTGCAGCGTTAATGTCATGTGTTTCCACATTGGTACAAACCTTAATTATTGTCATCGGTATAAGTTTGGCGTGGTTCAAACTCATTATATTTCCAACGCTCATTGCATTGGCTTTTTTAGCGGTATGGGCTTTCATCTTATTACGTAAGGCAGAACCCGGTACGACTTCATCTGAACTCGATACCAGAATGTTCAGCTTAAAAGAAGCGATTATTATTGCTGGGACACTTACGCTCATTCAGGCAGGGGTTTATGGTCTAAGCCTATATTTAGGTAATGCAGGCTTAATCGCAGGGACACTACTTGCCTCTTTGTTCGAAATACATGCCGCTATTGCAGCAGTGATTGTACAAGGTGAACCAAATAACTCTCAGACGTCGTTATTAATCGCGTTCATGGGTGGCTTTGCTGTTCATGCAATTGCCAAGAGCATTAACTCTGCCATTTCTGGTGGACTGCATTATGCCCTTGCTTTCATACCTGCCCAAATTTTGCATATGACAATATTTATTGGCTTGCTATGGATGAACATACATTGGTTCTAAATAGCTTTATTAAACGAGCGATGTGTCTTTCACCATATCAACAACTGTAATGACATTGCCATTAACTTTAAAATGAATATCAAAATTCGAAAATTTCATTTTATAGACTCGTTCAGGGTCTTCTTGATAGGCAGGTCTAGGATCTAATGACAATACTTGTTCTAATTCATCAAGATATTGTGCATTAATTTCTTTATTTTTAAAAAGAGACTGCTGGGTAGACAATGCATTTTCAGACCATAAGACCGATTTTCGTTCTGGTTCGGCCTGCGCATAACCACTTTGAGCATCAACAATTGCATCTGAATATTGAATATAAGGCTTAATATCTAAAATTGGCGTGCCATTTAATAAATCACTGCCAGTAACATAAACTCTTAATGATTTACCGACTTTTTCAACCTTGTTTAAACGTACTACAGATAAGCCTATAGGTGCTGGACGATACATACTACGTGTTGCAAACACACCAATTTTTTCATTGCCCCCTAGACGTGGTGGGCGAACTTGAGGCCGAAATTTAGTTGCAGTCTCCTGATTTTTATTGTCATGAAACTGCCAGATGAGCCAGAGATGACTAAATTGTTCGATTCCCTCAAAAGCCAATAAGTCATTATAAGGTTCTACCATTTCGATATAAGACTCGATATTGACCAAATTAGGCTGCCGTGGAATACCAAATTTTTCTCGAAAAGGTGAGCACATGTGCCCGACTATTGGGAGGGTGACAGAATTCATCATCACTTTTTCTTATAAACACAATTAAATATATTCAGTTTATCGGGAATGAAATTAGATTAGAATAGCAACCTGTTTTCTTTTAATCGTGATCGAGACCTTTAATGGCTGCTTTTAACGTTGAACGCATTACTCATGTGCACCACTGGAATGACACCCTTTTCAGTTTTAAAACTACACGCGACGCTAGCTTACGTTTTAAAAATGGTCAGTTCGTGATGATCGGACTTGAAGTGAATGGCAAACCGTTAATGCGTGCATATTCGATTGCAAGTGCGAACTACGAAGAAGAGTTAGAATTCTTCTCGATTAAAGTACAAGACGGTCCTTTAACTTCGATTTTGCAAAAAGTACAAGTTGGCGACGAAATTTTAGTTTCTAAAAAACCAACAGGTACATTGGTTCATGATGACCTTTTACCTGGTAAAAACTTGTATCTATTATCTTCTGGTACTGGTCTTGCTCCATTCTTGTCAATTATTCGTGACCCAGAAACTTACGAACGCTTTGAAAAAGTAATCGTGGTTCATGGTACACGTTATATTTCTGAATTAGCTTATCAAGACCTAATCTTGAACGAATTACCAAACAATGAGTTCTTTGAAGAATTAGGTATTAAAGACAAACTTGTTTACTACCCTACCGTTACTCGTGAACCTTTCCATACTCAAGGCCGTGTAACAACTGCAATTGAAACTGGTGCTTTATTTGAAAAAATTGGTTTACCACGTTTCAACCGTGAAACTGACCGCGCAATGCTTTGTGGTAGCCCTGCATTCTTGAAAGATGTTGCTGCGTTACTTGACCAACACGGTTTAGTTGAATCACCTCGTATGGGTGAAATGGGCGACTATGTCATTGAACGTGCGTTCGTAGAAAAATAAGACTTTTTCTAATTAAAAAACCGAGGCAAAGTCCTCGGTTTTTTATTTCTGTTTTTACAACTTAATCGTACCGTCGATACAAGTAACAGCAGCTCCACCCACTAAAATTTTATCTTGATGTAATTCAAGTTGAAGCTGTCCTTCACGCCCTAAAGCTTGCCCCTGAGAAGAAAGCACCACATCATTTTGCGCAGGCAAAATACCATGGTAACGAATGAAAGATGCTACGCTACCATTACCGCTACCACAAACAGGATCTTCGTAAACTCCATATGCCGGAGCAAATGAACGAACTTCTATGCGCTTTTGCTCATTACTTTCTTCATAAAACCCATAAATTGTAGAGCCTGTTACTTTCATATCTAAACTAAATTGCTTTAAAGCATTTAGATCAGGCTGACTTGCCAAAACAGCCTTAGCATTAACAGCTTGCAATACAACCCAGCGGGCTCCAACATCCACCAATGCGGCATTCCATTGAGTATTGATTTTACATTTTAAAATCTCGGCCAACTTCTCAGTTTGCAGTGCATCTAATGGTGTAATTTTAGGTTTAGGTAACTCAAAGGAAATATGATTTGAGTCATTCACGGTCAGCGTCACCAAACCAGCAGCGCACTGCTGTACCAGCTGACCTTCTTTCGCTTTAACTAGGCCTGCCTCAAGCAAAGCATAGGCTGTACCAATGGTAGGATGTCCTGCAAACGGCAACTCACTTTGTGGAGTAAAGATTCGAACCTGATAGTCAGCTTGTGAATCAGTGGCTGGCAATACAAATGTGGTTTCAGAAAGATTGGTCCAGTTCGCAATGGCTTGCATCTGCTCAGACGTTAAAGTACTGGCGTCCATAATGACTGCAACAGGATTACCTTTAAATGCTTGTGAAGTAAAAACATCAACTTGTTTAAATGCAACAACAGACATAGACCACTCCTACTGATTTTATAATTTAAAATATGGCTTTAAATCCTCACCATTTTTTGATCTTACTGTTTTATTTTTAATGGTCACAGTATCAGTTAATATGAAAAATAATAGACACAGTTCTTAAAACTAAATCCTCCATTAAAAGCATTAAACTAAATTAATCACAATATTTGAGATAAATATGAGATCACTATAAAGTGTATCCATTGCTTTTGCTTTTTAATAAATTGACATGTACAAATATAAAAAAGTGAGTGATGACCTTACTCTTCAAATTCAGAATGGCAGGCAACCTGTCGGTTCTCGGTTGCCATCAATTCGAGACTGTGCCCAACATTATCAAGTTAGTATTAACACCGTAAAAGAAGCTTATCGGAAGCTTGAAGACCAAGGTTTAATTTCTGTTCGCCCCCAGTCTGGCTACTATGTTTGCCATGCACCATCAAACTTGCCAGATCTTGAGGAGCGTTATATCAGTGAAGAAAAAGTGCCCCTTTCAGGAATTAGCTGTTTTCTCGCGCAAATTGTTAAAAAGCAGATGGACCCCGACTATGTCAATTTGGCCCTAGCTTGCCCATCTGGTGAAAACTTCTACCCGATTGAACGTTTAAAACGTTTAACTGCTCAGGTTTTACGAACACAGCCGGATATTTTTAAAAGCTATACTTTACCGCCCGGCTCTATACGTTTACGTACTCAAATTGCGAGGCGAAGTTTACAGCTTGGCATGTTTCTATCCGCAGATGACATTGTGCTGACTCATGGCACTATGGAGGCTTTAAGTCTCGCGATTATGGCAACCACCCAAGCAGGTGACAGCATAGCGCTTGAGATCCCTACTTTTCATAACTTATATCCACTTCTTCAGAATTTAGGACGAAAAATTGTAGAAGTACCGACTTCGCCGCATACAGGGATGTGTCTAGACGCACTTGAAGAACTCTTAAAATCTCAAAGCGTACAAGCCATATTAACTATTCCAACAGGACATAATCCTCTTGGTTTTAGCATGCCCGAAAACAACCGACGTCGTTTAGCAGAGCTCGCTAATCAATTCCAAATTCCTGTTATTGAAGATGCGATGTATGCCGAATTACAACTCATCGAACCTCTACTACCCAACATTAAGGCATTTGACCAAAATGGATGGGTTTTGGTTTGTGGCAGCTACACAAAAACTGTGGCACCCGACTATCGAATTGGTTGGCTAGAAGCTGGACGCTTCCGTAATATTGCCCAGCAGCTTAAATTTACAACTACTGTTGCCGAGCCAGCTTTACTCACAGAAACGTTAGGACTTTTTTTAGAAAATGGCGGATATGATCTACATTTACGTCAGCTCAAAAAACGCTATCAACAACAAATTGACACCATCAAATCTTATATTTGTCGTTATTTTCCAGTCGGTACTCGAGTCAGTCGTCCACAAGCGGGATTTATTTTATGGTTAGAGCTACCCGAATCAATTGATACCCTAGAACTGTTTCATCAGGCCATGGATGAAAAAATCTTATGTATGCCAGGAATTTTGTGCTCGGCTGATAAACGTTTTAGTCATTGTTTACGTATTGCAGCTTGTTTTGAGTTAAATCCTAAAATGTTAAATGCTTTGATGCGTTTAGGAGAGTTAGCAAAAAATATGCTACCTGTACAAAAAGATATAGATCAAATCCCTACTAATTCAGTAGGTTGAATCAAAAATATAGAGTTAATAAAATAAAACCATATATTTTTTATGCCTTTTATTTTATGAAAACCGAACTTCTCTCTCCCGCAGGTTCACTTAAAAACATGCGCTATGCATTTGCCTATGGTGCAGATGCCGTATATGCAGGACAACCACGTTATAGCTTACGTGTACGTAATAATGCTTTTGACCATGACAATTTAAAAATCGGAATTGATGAAGCGCATGCTTTGGGTAAAAAGTTTTATGTTGTGGTGAATATTCAGCCCCATAACAGCAAATTAAAAAACTTTATTCGTGATCTTGAGCCGATTGTAGCTATGCAACCAGACGCTCTTATTATGTCTGACCCAGGCTTAATTATGATGGTGCGTGAGCATTTTCCTGATATGCAAATTCATTTGTCGGTTCAAGCCAACGCTATTAATTGGGCCACTGTTAAATTTTGGAAAGATTACGGTTTAAGCCGTGTCATTTTATCTCGTGAGTTATCATTAGAAGAAATCGAAGAAATCCAGCAACACGTCCCAGATATTGAACTCGAAGTTTTTGTACATGGCGCACTATGCATGGCCTACTCAGGCCGTTGCCTACTTTCTGGTTATATGAACAAACGTGATGCCAACCAAGGTGCTTGTACCAATGCTTGCCGTTGGGACTATAAACTGCATGAAGCCCAAGAAGATTTAAACGGCGATGTAATTCCAGTCACTCAGCTAAATACACCAGAAAAGTCTTGCTGCTCATCAGGACAATCAGAAACAACCTCGGTTCAAACTTTACTCGTACAACGTAATGATGAAGAAATGTTTGCTGCCGAAGAAGATGAACACGGCACCTATTTTATGAACTCCAAAGATTTACGTGCAGTACAACATGTAGACCGTTTAACAAAAATGGGCATCGCCTCACTGAAAATTGAAGGCCGTACTAAATCCTATTTTTACTGTGCCCGTACTGCTCAAATTTATCGAAAAGCCATTGATGATGCATTAGCAGGTAAACCTTTTGACCCAAGCTTAATGACCCAACTCGAAGGGTTGGCAAATCGCGGTTATACCGAAGGCTTTTTAAGACGGCATGTACATAGCGAATATCAAAACTATGCTGATGGATCATCACATTTCGACTACCAACAATTTTGTGGAGAGGTTGTAGAACGTCACGGTAATTATATTCGGATTGAAGTTAAAAACCGTTTTGTGGTGGGCGACTCACTTGAACTGATGACGCCTCAAGGCAATATCACCTTTAACTTAACCGAAATGCGCGATTTAAAAGGTAACCCAATTACAGATGCTAAAGGTTCGGGGCATTTTGTTGAGATTCCACTCTCACAAGAGGTTGATATCAGTTATGCCCTACTCATACGCAACTTGCCGCATGCAAAAGAAAGTATTACTGCATCTACATTGGCTTATTCAGCGAGTTAAATATGGCACTTTTAATTACGAGTGACTGCATCAATTGTGATATGTGCTTACCGGAATGCCCCAATACAGCTATTTTTGAAGGGAGCAAAGTTTATGAAATCGATCCGCTTCGTTGTACGGAGTGCGTAGGCTTTTATGCTGCACCAACATGTAAGGAGGTTTGTCCAATCGATTGCATTAAACAAGACCCTGCACATATTGAAAACAAAGAACAATTATTAGAGAAATTTAAAGGCCTGAATTTAATCGGCTCATTCTCTTCTTAAAACCATTTAGAGGATCAAGTTAAAATCGCTGATCCTCTTTTTATGACTATGCTGACCAGCTATTAAATAAATGAAGAAATGGTCTAGAGCATATTGCTAGTGATAAAATCAATTTATCAGTTTAGTTCCATTTACTGGTACTTTTGTACCAAAAAAATTGAACAATCGTTAAAACAGGTCAAACTATATCAACATCTCATGTAGATTGATTAAAACCCTTTCTGGCGCAGCTTCCCATGTCTTATCTTTATTTAGCAATTGCGATTGCTTGTGAAGTTATTGCAACTTCAGCATTAAAAGCATCTCAAGGTTTTACTGTTCCAATTCCGTCTATTATTACGGTTGTGGGTTATGCAGTTGCTTTTTATTTATTATCTCTTACGCTCAAAACAATTCCGATCGGGATTGCCTATGCCATTTGGTCAGGCGCAGGTATTATTTTAATTTCTGCAATTGGCTGGATATTTTACAAACAGCATTTAGACTTGGCTGCCTGCATTGGTTTAGTTTTAATGATTGCAGGCATTGTGATCATTAATGTGTTTTCTAAAAACACCCATCTATAAAATATAATAAAAAGCAACCGAGTATGCTGAGAAGCCTTTTAAAAAATTTTATCATACTCGGTGTCAGCAGCTTATTTTAAACTGCCTGTCAAAAATTGCTTTAAACGTTCACTTTTCGGGTTATTGAGTACTTCATCAGGATGGCCCTGTTCCTCAATTTTCCCTTGATGCAAAAAAATCACCTGATTAGATACATGACGCGCGAAACCCATTTCATGTGTCACTACAACCATGGTACGTCCTTCTTCAGCCAAGCCCTGCATTACTTTTAGTACTTCACCTACCAACTCTGGGTCAAGCGCACTGGTTGGTTCATCAAACAACATCACTTCCGGTTCCATAGCCAAAGCACGAGCAATCGCTACACGTTGTTGCTGACCACCAGATAAAAATGCCGGATATTTACTTTCAACACTTTCAGGTAATCCCACTTTACGTAGATATTTGCGCGCACGTTCTTCCGCTTCAGAACGCTTTACTCCAAGTACATGGATTGGCCCTTCAATGACATTTTCCATTACTGTCATGTGAGACCATAAATTAAAGTGCTGAAATACCATCATCAGCTGGGTACGCATTTTTTGTAGTTGCTTTGATTCAACCACTTTTAAATTGCCTTTTTTATCAAAGACCGTGCGTAATTTTTCACCATTGAGCTTAATCGTGCCATTGCTCGGTTGTTCTAAAAAGTTGATACAACGCAGCAAGGTACTTTTACCTGAACCAGATGAACCAATAATACTAATTACATCACCGGCATTTGCATCAAGTGATATTCCTTTAAGTACCTCATGATCGCCGAATGTCTTATGTAAATCGCGAATCACTAGTTTTGCAACCTGTTCCATTTATGTCTCCTAATGATTCGATGGCTTTAAAAATGCCAACCAACGTTTTTCCAACTTACGAAATATCCAAATCAAAATAAATGCCAACACTGCATATAACAATGCAGCAATTCCAAAAGCACTGAAAGTGTCATAGGTTGCCGCATTCACATCACGCGCAATTTTTAAAATGTCGGGAACTGTTGCTGTAAATGCAATGGTTGTGGCATGCAACATTAAAATGACTTCATTTCCGTAAAACGGTAAAGCACGGCGTAACATCGACGGAATGATAATACGTGTGTAGAGTTTCCATTTTGACATACCAAAAGCTTGGGCAGCTTCAATCTCACCATGTGGAATAGAACGAATTGCTCCAGCGAAGATTTCAGTGGTATATGCACCAGTATTGAGCGCGAATGCCAAAATGGTGCAATTTATGCCCTCTCGAAAGAATGCATCGAGTGTCTGATGCTCGTGGACATAATCAAAGCTATAAATACCCGAGTAAATAATCAGTAGTTGGATATACAGTGGTGTGCCACGAAAAACATAGGTAAACAACCAAACTGGACCACGCAACCAGATATTTTCTGATACTCGTGCAAGTGACAAAGGCACAGCAAGCACAAATCCAATACCAATAGAAAGCACTAATAACCAGGCAGTCATCGCCACACCGGTCATTTGTAGGCCATCGGTCCAAAGGTATGACTGCCAATATTGTTGAAGGATTTCAATCATAATTGTCCCTTCCTCACACCAGCAGAATAATGACGTTCAAGCCATATTAAGATCAGGTTCGACACTGTGGTAATTGCCAAATAAATGGCAGCAGCGACGATGCTAAAAAAAAACAGTTGCATGGTACTTCTACCCGCATCTTGCGTAATTTTTACGATATCAGTTAGACCAATAATGGAAACCAGTGCGGTCGCCTTAATCAAAACTTGCCAGTTGTTACCAATGCCGGGCAATGCAAAACGCATCATTTGAGGGAATAATACACGGTGAAAAACCTGCCACGGCGTCATCCCATAGGCCATTGCTGCTTCAATTTGTCCCCTTGGAACTGATTGAAATGCACCACGAAAGGTCTCGGTAAAATATGCACCATAAATGAACGCTAAGGTAATCACACCAGCCACAAATGGGTTGATATCAATTTGGTCCATTTGCAGTGCTTCAGTAATTTGGTTTAAGCCCAACTGCAAGCTATAAAATAACAACAGCATAATCACTAAGTCAGGCACACTACGGATGAGCGTGGTATAGGCGGTTGCAATATAACGTAAGGCTTTAATATTAGAGAGTTTTGAACTCGCACCAATTAAGCCAATAATGACAGAAAGCAAGAGTGATAACAGCGCAAGCTGTATGGTCATCCATGTTCCGCTAAGAAGGAGTGGCCCATAGCCAGAAAAAGACATGACTCATCTTCTCCTTAAAAACAATATCTAATATTGATGAGATGAGAATAGATTTAAAAATGTCGGCACTCAGCCGACATTTTTCACATCATTAGTAAATGCTAAAAGAGAAGTATTTTTTCTCGAGTTTCTTGTATGTGCCATCCGCAATGATTGCAGCGAGTGCCTTGTCAATATTCGCTTTCAAGTCTGCATCTTCTTTACGTAAACCGATAGCCGCACCTACACCCAATGTTTTGACATCAACCACATTGCCACCAGCAAAAGCGAAGTTTTTGCCTTTTGGTTGTTTCAAGAAAGCGCCATCAACCATGATTGCATCTTGTAAAGTTGCATCCAAACGACCAGACATCATGTCTTGGTAAATCAAATCTTGAGTTGGATAAGGAACAACACTCACACCTTTTGGAGCCCAATAAGTTTTAGCGTAAGTTTCTTGAATTGTGCCCTGCTGTACACCGACACGTTTACCTTTTAATGAAGTAGGTGTTGGTAATAACGGCGAACCTTTTTTTGCAACCATACGCGTTGGCGTGTTGTAGATTTTGCTACTAAATAAAATTTGTTTTGCACGTTCATCAGTAACAGTCATTGATGAAAGAATGCCATCAAATTTTTTCGCTTTAAGTGCGGGAATCATCCCGTCAAAAGAGTTTTCAACCCAAACACATTTAGCTTTGAGTTTTGCACAAATAGCATTACCCAAATCAACATCAAAACCAGTTAACTTGCCATCCGGTGTTTTATATTCAAACGGCGCATAAGACGACTCAGTACCAAAACGAATCACCTTCCAATCCTTTGCTTGGACATTCGTCGCAACAGCAGCCAGAACTAAGGTTGTTGAAACGAATATTTTTTTCATAAAGCTTGCCATCTTGAAGCTTCTCCTTAGAACACAAATAAGGTGATAAAAACTTGAGTATTTCGAACTTACTCATCTGCTGAAATAACAGCAATTTCTATACCATAAGTTAAGGATTTATGAAGATGTCTAAGCAATGATCTGTATTAACGGATTAAATGTTGAAAAATCAATCAAATTTTAAGATTAAGTTTTGAGCGTATAAGCTTCAGCAATATTATGCTGCTCGACCAAAGTACGAATTGTATATTCATGACCAGTTTCTTTATCACAGGCAAATTCACATTTCTGATCGAAAGGTAAAGCTGTACCGCCAAGTAATGGACAGCCTGCAAAAAGTTCAGCGACCCAATCTACAAACACTTTTACTTTAAGCGATAAATGACGATTTTGAAGATAAACTGCTGAAATCGGCATCGGTGCTGGCGTCCACTGAGGCAATACCTCTTTTAACAAACCTGATTCTAAATGATTGGTGAGCATATAACGTGGGCCTTGAATTATACCAAAACCTTGCAAAGCCAAGTCGATATAAGCATCACCGTCATTTACCGAAACACGTCCACGTACTGACACACTTTTAATTAAATCATCAACCACAAAGTCCCAATCGAAGTTGCGTCCGGTACGGCTTGAAAAGAAGTGAATCGCTTTATGATTTTTTTGCAAATCTTCAATTGAGGTAGGTTCGCCATATTTTTCTAAATAAATCGGTGAAGCAGCTGTTGCACACTGGAAAGTTCCGATACGACGCGCAATTAAGCTTGAATCTTTTAATTCACCCACCCGAATTGCACAATCAACCGCTTCTCCAACCAAGTCTACAGGTCGGTCGTTCAGACCAATCACTAAATCAATATCAGGATAGCGTGCATGAAAATCGCGGAGCCTTGGAATTAAAATTAAACGTCCAATCGATACAGGCACATCAATACGAAGCTGACCTCTTGGCCCCCGCTCTGCATCATGAAAAGAAGATTCAATATCGGCAACATCCGCTAAAATACGGGCTGTCCGATCATAATATACGGCGCCATCCGGTGTGAGACTAATTTTTCGTGTTGTCCGATTAAGCAATCGAACTTGTAAATGCTTCTCTAAAGCCTGAATGGTTGTAGTCACAGAAGCACGCGGTAAACCCAAACTATCAGCTGCTAAACTGAAACTATTTGTTTCAACAACTTTGTTGAATACTCTCATGGCATGAAATAGATCCACACGCACACTCCTATTAATGCATTTTCTAGTGCAAACACATCAATTGTTATAAAAATACGAATAGTGTTATCAAATTTAATATATTTATTCGTGATTGACAAACTTTTATGCTCCGTCCATTCCATAAACCCTGTTTCTCCCATACGGACCATAACTAAAAGTCTGAAAACAGGTATCCAAATAACTAGGAGCACCTCATGTCATTTTCCCGCAAACAGTTTGCACTGTCTGCCATCTTTGTCGCTATTTTAGCAACCGGTGGCAGTTTTATGTTGTTACATGAAAATGCCGATGCAAAAGCTGCACCAACCGCTGCCCAACAAGCTGCTACTGTTGATGTAGCCTCAGTAGTAAGCAAAACCATTACCGATTGGCAAGAATATTCCGGTCGTTTAGAAGCAATTGATCAAGTTGATATTCGACCTCAAGTTTCAGGAAAACTTATTGCCGTACATTTCAAAGATGGAAGCCTCGTTAAAAAAGGTGATTTACTTTTCACAATCGACCCTCGTCCTTTTGAAGCAGAACTGAACCGTGCAAAAGCCCAGCTTGCTTCAGCTGAAGCACAGGTAACATATACCGCAAGCAATCTTTCGCGTATTCAACGTCTCATTCAGAGTAATGCTGTTTCTCGCCAAGAACTGGATTTAGCCGAAAATGATGCACGTTCAGCGAATGCTAACCTGCAAGCCGCTAGAGCTGCTGTCCAATCTGCACGTTTAAATCTGGAATACACCCGTATTACTGCACCAGTCAGCGGCCGGATTTCACGAGCTGAAGTCACCGTTGGTAATGTAGTTTCTGCAGGTAACGGCGCACAGGTTTTAACAAGTTTAGTGTCTGTATCACGCCTATACGCATCTTTCGATGTTGATGAACAAACTTACCTGAAATATATCAGTAATCAGCGCAATTCTTCGCAAGTACCTGTCTATATGGGACTTGCCAATGAAACAGGCTTTACTCGCGAAGGTACAATCAACTCAATCGATAACAACCTGAATACAACCTCAGGTACGATCCGTGTTCGCGCAACTTTTGACAATCCAAACGGTGTTTTATTACCAGGCCTATATGCACGAATTCGTTTAGGTGGAGGCCAACCTCGACCAGCGATTCTGATTAGTCCAACCGCGGTTGGTGTCGACCAAGATAAACGTTTTGTCGTAGTAGTTGATGCGAAAAATCAAACTGCTTATCGCGAAGTAAAACTCGGTGCCCAACAAGATGGCTTGCAAATCGTAAATAGCGGATTACAAGCGGGTGATCGTATTGTAGTGAATGGTTTACAACGGATTCGTCCGGGTGACCCTGTTACACCGCATCTCGTTCCTATGCCAAATTCACAAATCACTGCTAACGCTACTCCTCCTCAACCTCAGCCAACAGATAAAACATCAACTCCGGCAAAAGGTTAATCACATATGAATATTTCTAAATTTTTTATTGATCGGCCGATCTTTGCTGGTGTGCTATCAGTCTTGATTTTACTCGCCGGTCTCCTTTCGGTATTTCAGTTACCGATTTCTGAATATCCGGAGGTTGTTCCACCATCTGTGGTGGTACGTGCCCAATATCCGGGTGCAAACCCAAAAGTGATTGCTGAAACGGTTGCTTCTCCGCTCGAAGAGTCAATCAACGGCGTCGAAGACATGCTGTATATGCAATCTCAAGCAAACAGCGACGGTAACCTAACCATTACGGTGAACTTTAAGCTCGGTATCGACCCAGACAAAGCCCAACAATTGGTTCAAAACCGTGTATCTCAGGCCATGCCCCGTTTACCTGAAGATGTACAGCGCTTAGGTGTAACCACACTAAAAAGCTCACCTACTTTAACTATGGTAGTGCATCTGACCTCACCAGATAATCGCTATGACATGACCTACTTACGTAACTATGCGGTGCTCAACGTAAAAGACCGTTTGGCACGTTTACAAGGTGTAGGTGAAGTCGGTTTATTTGGTTCTGGTGACTACGCGATGCGCGTATGGCTCGACCCGCAAAAAGTAGCGCAGCGTAACCTCACCGCGACCGAAATTGTGAATGCAATCCGTGAACAAAATATTCAGGTTGCAGCGGGTACAATCGGTGCATCACCAAGTAATTCACCTTTACAGCTTTCGGTCAATGCTCAAGGTCGTTTAACCACTGAACAAGAATTTGCAGATATTATTTTAAAAACTGCTCCCGACGGTGCAGTCACCCGATTGGGTGATGTTGCTCGTGTTGAACTTGCAGCCTCTCAATATGGCTTACGTTCATTGCTTGATAATAAACAAGCGGTCGCGATTCCAATTTTCCAAGCACCGGGTGCGAATGCTTTACAAGTTTCCGATCAAGTGCGTAGCACAATGAAGGAGCTTTCAAAAGATTTTCCATCTTCAATTAAATACGACATTGTTTATGACCCGACTCAATTCGTACGGGCCAGTATTAAAGCGGTCGTTCATACCTTACTTGAAGCAATTGCACTGGTTGTTGTGGTTGTTATTTTATTCTTACAAACATGGCGCGCCTCAATCATTCCATTGCTTGCCGTACCGGTTTCAATTATTGGTACATTCGCGCTCATGCTCGCTTTTGGTTACTCAATCAATGCGCTATCACTGTTCGGGATGGTACTTGCCATCGGTATTGTGGTCGATGACGCGATTGTGGTCGTCGAAAATGTCGAGAGGAATATTGAAGCAGGCTTAAACCCAAGAGAGGCGACTTACCGTGCCATGCGAGAAGTCAGTGGACCGATTATTGCCATTGCTTTAACACTTGTTGCAGTATTCGTACCTCTTGCCTTTATGACAGGCTTAACAGGGCAATTCTATAAACAATTTGCCATGACCATTGCCATTTCAACGGTTATTTCGGCATTTAACTCGCTTACCCTATCTCCTGCTTTGGCAGCGCTGTTACTGAAAGGACATGATGCTAAACCGGATGCCTTAACACGTATTATGAATCGTGTATTCGGACGTTTCTTTGCACTGTTTAACCGTGTGTTTTCACGTGCTTCAGACCGTTATAGTCAAGGCGTCAGCCGTGTCATTTCCCATAAAGCTTCTGCAATGGGTGTCTATGCAGCACTCTTAGGTTTAACCGTTGGTATTTCCTATATTGTTCCAGGTGGTTTCGTTCCTGCGCAGGACAAACAATATTTAATTAGCTTTGCGCAGCTACCAAACGGCGCATCATTAGATCGTACCGAAGCAGTCATCCGTAAAATGAGTGATACTGCGCTTAAACAACCTGGTGTAGAAAGTGCGGTTGCCTTTCCCGGCCTATCAATTAACGGTTTCACCAATAGCTCGAGTGCCGGTATTGTCTTTGTGACCTTAAAGCCATTCGATGAACGTAAGGCTAAAGACTTATCTGCAAATGCTATTGCAGGTGCGCTCAACCAGAAATATTCAGCTATTCAAGATGCCTATATCGCAGTTTTCCCACCACCACCAGTGATGGGCTTAGGTACTATGGGCGGCTTTAAACTGCAACTTGAAGACCGAGGTGCCTTAGGCTATTCAGCCTTGAATGATGCTGCACAAAACTTTATGAAAGCAGCACAATCAGCCCCTGAACTTGGCCCAATGTTCTCAAGTTATCAAATTAACGTACCTCAACTGAATGTAGATCTGGACCGTGTAAAAGCTAAACAGCAAGGCGTTGCTGTGACAGATGTTTTCAACACTATGCAGATTTATTTAGGTTCTCAGTACGTTAACGACTTTAACCGTTTTGGACGTGTTTATCAGGTTCGTGCACAAGCCGATGCGCCTTTCCGTGCTAACCCTGAAGATATTTTGCAGCTTAAAACCCGTAATAGTGCCGGACAAATGGTGCCATTATCTTCTTTGGTGAATGTAACTCAAACCTATGGTCCTGAAATGGTCGTTCGTTATAACGGTTACACATCAGCAGATATTAACGGCGGCCCTGCCCCAGGTTATTCATCTAGCCAAGCAGAAGCTGCGGTTGAACGTATTGCTGCACAAACTCTACCGCGTGGTATCAAGTTTGAATGGACAGATTTAACTTACCAAAAAATCTTGGCTGGTAATGCTGGACTTTGGGTATTCCCAATTAGCGTATTACTCGTGTTCTTGGTTTTAGCTGCTCAATATGAAAGCTTAACCCTACCATTAGCAGTTATCTTAATTGTACCAATGGGAATCTTAGCGGCTCTGACAGGTGTATGGTTGACAGCTGGAGATAACAACATCTTTACCCAAATCGGTCTAATGGTACTGGTCGGGCTAGCCTGTAAAAATGCCATTTTGATTGTCGAATTTGCGAGGGAACTTGAAATGCAAGGCGCGACTGCCTTTAAAGCAGCCGTTGAAGCAAGTCGTCTACGTTTACGCCCAATTTTAATGACCTCTATTGCATTTATTATGGGTGTAGTGCCACTGGTTACTTCAACTGGCGCAGGTTCTGAAATGCGACATGCGATGGGTGTTGCCGTATTCTTCGGCATGATCGGTGTAACATTCTTTGGTTTATTCCTCACCCCGGCCTTTTACGTTCTGATTCGTAGCCTCAACAGCAAACATAAACTGCATTCTGCGGCAGTTCATGAAGCGCCATTAGCTAGCCCACACGATCATTAAGGAGGACATTTGGTGATTACATCAAAACAAAACTGGTTGTTGTCCTCACTCATGGGAAGCCTGCTTCTTGCAGGCTGCTCATTGGCCCCAGAATATCAACCTGCAAAAGTTATAGTGCCAGTCAAATTCAAAGAATCTGACCCCAAACTTGAAGATAATAACTGGAAGATTGCCCAACCTGCCGATCAGCAAACTCGTGGTGAATGGTGGCGCATTTACAATGATGCTCAACTGAATGAACTTGAACAGCAAGCTATCGCAGGCAATCAGAACCTAAAAGCGGTGGCAGCAAATATTCAGGCTTCACGTGCATTACGTTCGGCAGCTCAAGCTGAACGCTTACCAAGTATTGATGCCGGATTTGGGCCAACTCGCCAAAAGCCGTCTCCGGCTTCACTCGGTTTAGATGACAATGCACATACTTCGGCTCAAACCTTATGGCGCGCTCAAGCCAATGTTTCATATGAGCTCGATTTATTTGGTCGTGTAGCAAGTAGTGTCAACGCAGCAACAGCGGATCTACAGCAACAAGAGGCTCTATATCAGTCAGCACTTTTAGCTCTACAAGCGGATGTAGCTCAAGGTTATTTTCTGATACGTCAACTTGATACCGAACAAGCAATTTATAACCGTACAATCAAATTGCTAGGTGAAACACGAGATTTAATGCAGCTTCGTTTTAAAAACGGACTTGGCAGTGAATTAGATGTTTCTCGCGCACAAACCGAACTTGCTACCGCACAAACCACTGCCCTAAATATTGCTCGTAACAGAGCCAGTGCAGAACATGCGCTTGCAGTCTTATTAGGAAAACCACCAGCAGACTTTAACTTGGCAGTTCAACCTTTAACTGCAAATAGTATCCGTCTCCCTGCCGGTTTGCCGTCAACTTTACTTGAAAGACGACCCGATATTGCGGCTGCAGAGCGTGCAATGGCAGCAGATAATGCGCGTATTGGAATTGCTCGTGCAGCATTTTTCCCAAAACTCAGTCTTACAGGAGCTTTAGGTTATGAATCTTCAAGTTTAAGCGAGTTGGGCAAATGGTCGAGTCGGACTTTTTTACTAGGACCTGTCGCCGGTACTATTTTGTCGTTACCTTTATTTGATGGTGGACAACGTAAAGCAGGCGTTGCTCAAGCAAGAGCGGCTTATGAGGAAAGCGTCGCCAACTATAGACAAACTGTACTAAATGCATTTCGCGAAGTTGAAAATGGTTTATCTGATCAAAGAATTCTCGATCAGCAAATTCAGGCTCAAAACCAAGCACTCTCCTCTTCTCGTCATGCCAATCAACTTTCTCATTTACGTTATCGAGAAGGTGCTATTAGCTATCTTGATGTCATTGATTCTGACCGCACTATTTTGCAACAAGAACAATTAGCAGCTCAGCTGAAAGGTAACCAAATCATTGCAAGCATTAATTTAATCCGTGCTTTAGGGGGCGGTTGGAGTAGTTAATAAAAAAAGCGCCTTACGGCGCTTTTTTTATATACACAAATTATTTTGCATATACAGGGAATTTTGCACAAACAGCTTCAACTTTTGCTTTCACATCAGCAATAACTTTTTCGTCACCTTTGCTATCAATCACGTCAGCGATCCAACCAGCAAGTTCACGAACTTCAGCTTCACCAAAACCACGAGTTGTTACTGCCGGAGTACCGATACGGATACCAGAAGTCACAAATGGAGAACGTGGGTCATTTGGAACTGAGTTTTTGTTCACAGTAATGTGAGCAGCACCTAACCAAGCGTCTGCATCTTTACCAGTTACGTCTTGTTTGATTAAAGATAACAAGAATAAGTGGTTGTCTGTACCGCCAGAAACAACATCATAACCACGAGCGATGAATACTTCAGCCATCGCTTGAGCATTTTTCACAACTTGTTGTTGGTAAGCTTTAAAGTCGTCAGACATTGCTTCTTTGAAGCAGATTGCTTTAGCAGCAATCGCATGCATTAATGGACCGCCTTGGTTACCAGGGAATACAGCTGATTGAAGTTTTTTCTCGATTTCTTCATTCGCTTTCGCAAGGATTAAACCAGAACGTGGACCACGAAGCGTTTTGTGAGTCGTCGTTGTTGTTACGTCAGCAATTTGAACTGGGTTTGGATATACACCAGCAGCAACAAGACCAGCAACGTGAGCCATATCAACAAAAAGGTAAGCACCAACTTTGTCCGCGATGTCACGGAAACGTTGCCAATCCACAACACGGCTATAAGCAGAGAAACCAGCAACGATCATACGTGGCTTGTGTTCCAATGCTAAACGTTCAACTTCTTCGTAATCAATCTCACCAGTTTCAGCATTTAGACCATACTGAACAGCGTTATACGTTTTACCAGAGAAGCTAACTTTTGCACCGTGAGTCAAGTGACCACCGTGAGCCAAGCTCATACCTAAAACTGTATCGCCTGGGTTAAGAAGCGCTAGATAAACAGCAGAGTTAGCTTGTGAGCCAGCGTGTGGTTGAACGTTTGCGTAATCTGCACCAAAAAGTTCTTTAGCACGGTCAATCGCCATTTGCTCAATAACATCTACAAATTCGCAACCGCCATAATAGCGTTTGCCAGGATAACCTTCTGCGTATTTGTTCGTAAGTTTTGATCCTTGCGCTTCCATTACCGCAGGAGAGCAATAGTTTTCAGATGCAATTAACTCGATATGTGCTTCTTGACGCTCATCTTCAGAAGCAATTGCTTGAGCTAATTCTGGATCAAATTCAGAAATGGAAATATTGGCAAACATTAGCGGGGGTCCTATAAATTAGGGCTTTTAAGCCGTGCTAAGATTGCGGCATATTGTAGCATGAACTTTATAATTAAACAGAATGAAGTTAGCTCAGTTTTAAATAAAAATGGCTCAAGTTTTATAAAAAATGAGCCATTGTTTATAAATCAATTAAAAAGCTCGTTTAAAGCTTATATTTTAAATTTATCCATCGTTAATTTTAGCTTACAACAATATTAAAAAAGTATTAAATATCAATAGCTCTACTGAGCTACCAGTAAAGACTGAACATTTCCAACAATATTATCTACATTACTACTCATCGCCGTCCCATGATCCCAGTTACCCGTCACATAACTATTAATTTTAGTACCTACGACAGTGGCATTAGATATCAAGATATCCGTTGCTACTTTAGGTACTGTCGAATCTGCTAAACCCTGATAGATAATGATTGGTGTCGTAACTTTTACTTGTAACGGCTGCGAATCTTTATCTAAAAATGTTTTAACTAACGGTACAGCCATAAAGTTAGGCTGTGTGCGGGTATAACCGTCAAGTGTTCCATTATGTTCTGTAACATACTGAGTCATACCCGCTCCAAAGGCCTGTCCTAATGGTCCAGAACAAATTGTTTCCGCTTGTTGGGCAATACTTGAAATTTGTGGAGTAAATACTTGTGGATAATCAAAAGTGGGTTGTGTGTTGCGAATACCAGCTGTGACTAAAGCTGTATAAGTGTCAAGTTGAGCATACATTGAGATCTTTTTATCTAGAGTTGCATTCGCAACAGACTGCTCGCCTGCTATTAAAATAAAACCTAAATTAGAAGCAGGCGCTACGGCTACTGTACCTTTATATTCTAGTTGTGCACGGCTCGCATACTGTGCAGCTCCTAATGCAGCATGCCCACCTTGAGAATGACCTACAGTGACCCATTTTTTCGAAGTTAATAAATTACGTTGCGATAAATAATTGCGTGTTGCAACCACTGCATCGGTAATTGAAAAAGCCTCACTTTTAACATTTAAGAAAGGATGTATACCTGGGGTACCCAAACCTTCATAATCAGGTGCCACAACAACATAACCTGCTGCTAATAATTTACTAATTAAATCTTTTGTACTGTCTGCTAAAGCTGCTTTACTTGGCGCACATACATCTGCCACACCCGTAGTGCCATGCGCCCAGACTACAATGGGCCAACCGCCGACTGGTGGTTGAGTGTTTGGTGTAAACACTAGACTTGTTGCCTGCACTTCTTGTCCACTTTGACCTAACATTTTATAAGTTAAAATACTACTTTCTGCGGCAACTGATCCTAAGTTAGTACTTGTATAGGCTTCAACTTTAACAACTGGATTTTGAATATTATTGGTTGGAGTTCCGGATGGATTAGTAGTAGCTGGGCCATCATCACTACTTCCACCTCCACAAGCGACTAAAAATAAACTCGTACTAAGAACGCTCGTCATTAATAGTTTCATTTTCATTGGTATATCTTCCCTTAAATTCCATTTTTGTTGTGCTTTAGTTTTTTAATCAACATTCTCTAATGTCTTAAAAACAATTACGCCTAATCTTAATTTTCCGCAAGTTCTATTCGACAAAATCAATCCCTGAAAAATTCTATTTTTAATATAAATTGTCGTTCTCACCACTTTCCGCCTCACTTCAGGTTTTAAAGTGCGAGGCCAACTGTTAACATTCTTGATTACTCGTAATTGTTTAAAGGGCCGGATATGCAAGCCATTATTTTAGATACAGAAACACATACACTAAATGGTTTGCCTATTGAAATTGCATATGCCCCAATTGAAATTAATGCAGGCAAGCTCACCTTAGATAAAAGCAAATTGTTTGATCAACTTTATCAAGTTGGGACCCCTATCTCTTACGCTGCTATGGCAGTACACCATATATTAGAATCGGATTTAGAAAATCAGCCCCACTATAAAACTTTTAAATTGCCAGACACAACAACTTATATTATTGGCCACAATATTGATTATGATATTGCCGCGATTGCGCGTTGCGGTGTAGATGTTTCTCATATCAAACCAATTTGTACGCTAGCTTTAGCACGTAAAACCTGGCCTGATGCAGAAGCGCATAATATCTCAGCACTGATCTATATGATTTCTCAAGGCAGCAGTAAAGCTCGTGAATTACTCAAAGGTGCTCACCGTGCCGATGCGGATATTATTTTAACTGCCAATATCTTGATGCATATTGTCTATCATTTAAATATTCATGACATTGAAGAGTTGTACCGTGTTTCTGAAGAAGCACGTATTCCCACAACAATTAACTTTGGCAAGCATAAAGGTACAGCTATTGCTGAACTCCCTAAAGACTATATTCAATGGTTATTGCGCCAAGACGAGCTGGACGTTTACCTACGTAAAGCATTAGAAAGTGCATTTTAACGGCCTAAATAGATGATATTCATAAATTCTTCATCATATTGTCATTTTTGAGTTTTATCGTTAGCCCCATTTATATTTTATTAAGAACAGTACTGTTTGATAGAAAAAATCAAACAGGCTGCTTCATTTTTATATTGGGGAAAAATGATGGCTGGTTTTTATCGAACCAATTTGGGAAGAGTCGCGCTTCAACAACGTAATATTGCTTTAAATGCCAAACAAAGACGTTTACTTCTATTAATTGATCATGAAGATTTTCAAAGTCTCAATACGGAGTTTAAAAAACGCATTGCTCCACCAGAACTCATTCAACAACTTATTGACTTAAAGCTTATTGCCCCTATTAGCGAAAACGATTCAGAATTTACTGAACAAATAGCTCTCTCAGAATCACCTACCACGGGTTTAGAAGTAAAAGTGCAACAAAAAAGCACTATAGATGAAAATGAAAGTGCCGATTTGACTGGAGAAATTAAAGTTTCTCTAGAATCATTATGCCATTCTTCAAATATTGAAAATATCCAACCCGTAGTTCCATTTAAACAACTTACTTTTGAAGAAATCCAACAATTAATGAAGCAAAGCTTGAGTCAATACTGTGGACTTATGGCCAAACCACTTATTCAGAAAATAGAACAAATTAAAAATCTTCAAGAACTGAAAATGTGCCAAATGCAATGGATTACCAGTTTGCAAGAGTCAAGGATTCCCCCTCATGAGCTGGCACATACGCTTCACTCTATTAATTATTCAATTCAGCTCATTCAGCAAAAGAACTAAAACATAACAAGCTGCTGTTTAATTAAGCATTAAATTCACTTGGTACGTATTTCGTGCTTTACCTGCAAGTGTTTTTTTCCTATGATGTGCCCCACACATGCGCTCGTAGCTCAGTTGGATAGAGTACAGGTTTCCGAAGCCTGGGGTCGTGGGTTCGATCCCCGCCGAGCGCACCAATCTATTTTATAAAATCAATAACTTAACTATATTTTGGCGCATATTTGGCGTAATGCGCTATTTATCCACAGGTTTAGAGATAATTTTGCTTCTTATCAAAGGTCCATCTTTTGCCATTGTAAGTCACAGTGCCATCTAAATTAATGGTCAGCTCATTCAATGAGTAGTCATAGATTTTAAGAACATTCCCGTTCTTATCTAGATCAGCGGGTAGATTGCAAGTATTCTCCATCCTTCCCGCTTCCGAAACCATGATCATGACTTGCGACATCACAAAGCCCTTACACAAATCGAGATGTTCACATTACTATTAATAGTGTGAGCTGTGCAACCTGAGAAGATTAAACACAGCAATGTGATGATCGATGCAGCTTTGGTACGTTTGCACATATAAGTTACTTCTTTAAAAAGAGTGCTAGTTCAGCTTCTCGGCGACGAACTAGGCCCTTCATAACTTTGCCACCTGCTTTGTTCCAAACTAGGAATTGATCGGCAGCGCCTTGATAGTCACCTTTATTAAGCAACTTAAGCAATGTTGAACCCTTAAAAGCACCTGAGCCAATGTTATAAGTCAGTGATACCAAAGCATCAAATTGATTTTGATTTATCGGCACAGTCACCGATTCATTTACAGTTTTTTCAAATTTAGCCAAGTCGTGCTTAAAGTAAGTCTTAGCTTGTTCTGCTGTACAAGTATCGCCCTTCTTGACCTTCACGCCATTTGGATAAACTGTGGTGCCAGTGCCAATGGTCCAGACTCCTACACCATCGTCATAAGCTGTGAATCGAGTGCCTTCAAATCCTGAGATTAGATCTACACCAACATCACTTGTAGTCATGCCAGAAGGTGCAAGTTTATCGACCACCTTATTTAGATCATCTACTTGTGCTTGTGTAAGCTTGCCACCTGCAATGACACGAGCAGCATCGAAGAAGTTTTTAACTGTCATGGTCCACCACCTGTAATATCATTCTTAGCCTTCTTAATTTCTTTAATTACTTCGACAATTGTTTTGCCTTCCTGTTTATCAATGAAATTAAAAACCCATCGAATCAAAGCCCAACCGGGTAATCCACAAACAAAGAAGAATCCACCAAGTGCGATCATCCCCCATACATCAGTAACCCATTCATGAAGTCCCCACTTTACAATAATGAATGAGCCGCCAGCCAAACTTGATACAACCGTACAGATCAAACCAACTGCCCACTCTTGTGGTGAGCGTGGCATACGAGTCATTAATACAACTGCTGCCACTAAAGCGACCGCTAAAGTCACCATAATTGCTGCACCATAAAATTTTAAAATTGCTGTTAAACCGCTTGTGGAAACTGGTTCCATAAATCTCTCCAGATATTTTTAGACAATAAAAAAGCACCCCAATTGGGTGCTCATAGTTCTTTTAAGGTTTAAAGGGTTTGTAAGATTTTCCCTCCGTTAATCAATTGAGTTGTTAGAGGTGCCACCCCAACAATTGCAGGTCCACCCGGCCCCGGCTGGCCTTCCGTCGTTCCATGGTATTGCCAATTCCATGTTCCACCATTGGTAGACTTGGTACCACGTTCGCCCCATCCACCGCCATCACCCGATAATGGAGATCCATAACGGTCATTTTGGGTTCGGTAACCTTTACCGGGCACCGAAGCTTCAGCATCAGTGATTTTCATAACCAATAAATAACTCTCCAGATAGAGGCGATAATCTTGTGAGTCATTTGAAATCGGCTGTCCAGTCATTACCCGACCAAATGGTGCTCCAGCACCACCGGGAATTCCCTGAACCCCATAAGATGATCCAGTGTAAATACCACTTGGTGTTGCTCCACCACCTGAGCCGCCTCGAGCTAACGTCCCTCCATCGATAATCAGGTTTAGTTTGCTGTGCCGGTTCAACAAACCGGGTGCTCCCTGAAACCCATCACGGCGGGTTTTGGTAAAATTGAAGTCAGAATCTTTTTCCCAATCTCCGTAAGCTAGATGTGGCAACCCGCCATCTCCACCACGTCCAACAACTGAGCCTTTAATCGTTAGATTCACCACCAGATCAGGTGGGAACTCACCAGTATCAATGGCGGGTAGTTCAGTCGCTGCAGGGGCAATAAATTCCTGTTTCGGCGGACTGGAGTTGTAGTCGAATTTATAGACAAATCTGGTTTCCGGTCGATAAGAACTCGAACTAGAAACTAGTGCACCAGATTCAACTACAAAACTGATTTCGCCAGTCGTTGGCAAATCCCCTCTTTGCATCTGATATAAACGCGCCAGATTAATATCCAGCTGGTCATATCGAATGTAAATTGGAGAATCATCAACCGGCACGTCAATAAAGTCTTTATCGTTGAGGTAATAGCGCTCATCGTAATTAATTGCTGTAATAGTATTAGAGAACTGGTCAACCGGTTCTCTTTTTGCAACCAGATAAGGCAATGAACCTTTAGTATCATCATTAACTACTGTATAGATGGTATTTACAAAATCATCAGGACTTAGCTTTAAGGCCCCGTTCGGCAACCGCCCTAAAACCACCTTATTTTTGGCTGAACCCGGTGTAACAGGAATCAGGTCCACTGTGCCATCCGCCATTTGCAGATAAATCACATAGCTCTTGCCTGCAATGAAATCTACATCATGGCTTAAGGTGAGGACTAAACCTTCTTGCTGTACCACCTCACCGCTTTGATGAATACCATTGCGATAATCCGCTACAGCAATCCGGTCACGTAAAACCAGTAATTCTGATTCTGGTGCCGCATCAAAGGTAATGGATTTGCGCTGGAAGCGCATCTTGTTCCAAATCCGGTATGCATTGAAATGCGCTTGCCACTTGTTTCGTACACCAACAGATTTCACCTCTTTTGGGTTTTTGGCTCCTTTATCCGGTAAATAGATATTGATACGGCTATCGTCGGTCGGATCCGTGTATTCATAGATCAGTCCGTCGTAGTCATCCATCACGCCAAAGGTCAGGTCATGCTTGTAACTATCCGGAATGATATTCCTGAAGTTAAACAGCATTACCGAGTTATCAGTTGGCCGTTCAAAATAAAGCTTGAGCTTATTGTTTTGCCGATATGCAGTACAAAACACCGCATCACAAAGATTGGTAACCAGCTCTTCAAAAGATAGATTCGTATCATCAATGGTAGTACAGAACTCAGCCGCTAGCGGCGTACCAAAATAATCAACTACATCATTATAGGTCCGATAGATGTTTTCAAGATCAATCTCATCGATCGAACGGCGGCCAATCTTGTCATCGAGTGCCATAGATACCAAAGCATCAGCAAAGCTAGACGTTGGATATAGCTCTGTTGTCATTGCCCCGTTTTTATAAGTCGGCAACATTCGCTGAAGATCAAAATTGATCTTGCGGGACTTAACAGATAAAGCTCCAGTGGTTGCATAAGTACGCGCACGAAAAACCGTTTCATGTTCATACACTGTGCTTTGTAAAGGATAAGCACCGTAAAGCGCCTGCCACTTTACTTCATCAACAACTGTTGTGACTGTCGGAGTCGGAGTTAAACGGCGTGCACGGACACTACAACGCCCCTGAAACGTGACCATATCAAGTGTTGCACCAACGGTCTGACGTGACTTTGCCGAACCTTTCAAAATGATCTGCTTCAGCATCGGATTACCAATCGCTGCACCAGATTCATTTACCGGTGTTACTTCAACTTCAATCGTGACATTAACAGCGGCCTGATACCCACCTGAAGAAACGGTATAAAGTCCATTGGTGGCCACAAAATTACACAGCACCCGGCTACGTTCAACATTGTCCAGAATGAATGGACCAATCCATTTTTCACCTATTGAACTGATCTTTGGTGACAAAGCTGCAGTTTGTTGGTTATTTAACTCTTTAAGCTTTAACCAGTTAGCATTAACGGCCGCCGGATTTGATAACGTCATACGGTCATCAGCTACCGATAGAACGCTATAAGTACCATTTAAATCAAAAGTCTGGCCATTAAACGTGAATGAGGCATTGGTGATTTCTACGCGGTCATTACTTACAAACTTAGTGGTTAAATCTGTGTTGTTTGCCGTTGCCCGAAGAATCTCGTTTGGATATGCAAAATGAAGGTAGTTCGTACCTTCTAAAGATTGTGTATCAGCAGGACGTAAAACTTGGCCATTAACAGAAGTTTGATGCTGAACCGTTAGTGGCGGCGTGGTAATTTCGGTACCAAGCGAGAAATATGGCTCACCCGAGACAATATCAACGCCTGGTCGATAGACTTCTACCGATGCACCGGCAATATCGACAATATTGGTTTCACCGTCATATGCACCGTTAATTTTATAGTGACCACGACCAATACAACCGACAACGTGTTCAACTTCAACGTTATTTTCATAAACTTTGTAAGGCACTGCGATTAGGTCGGGTGTGTTCCACCCGGCTCCATAGTTATCAGCAATCCGGCCATTTACACGAGTTTTATTTTCACGATTGGATAATTCGTTATTTGCAGATGAAGACTGGTTGTTATTTTGGTTTGTTTGTGTAATTGAAGGTACTGGCATTAATAATGCAACTGCCACCCCCACAACCAATGAGATAATAGCAGCCCATGCAGCTGCACCAAGCTCAATACCTTTAGGATTCTCAATTACGATAAAAGTACCTGGTAAGAAATCAAGCTGCTTTAACTCATATGCATTTTTCGGCGTGACTTCATTCGCAAATGAAATTTCGGCATGATCCATATTACTTGTTGTATGGAAAATACGGACATGTTCAGGCATATAATCATATTTTGAAGTAAGCCATTGTCCGATGGTTTGAGCCTGCTCAATCGTCTTTTCTTCAGACAAAGCATCTTTTTTATAAATAATCTTAATCATAGTAACTGACCCGACTAAAACCCATTGCCTTGATCACTTCTTCGGATAAAAAAGTAACTCCGCCTTCCATCAAATGTAGAACACGGCCCAAACGAAAAAGCCCCACATGTGGGGGCTTGTTTCGGTATCTCGAGTGAAAGGCGACTATGCAGCCTTCCTTGGGCATGGGCAGTGGATTTAAAAGTTTTAACCTTGATGGTAGAAATACCTTTTCTTTAATAGGCTTCATAAAAAATTCAAGTGCTTCCGCCCGGTCTATTCCATATAGATCCAATGCAGCTTCATGAGCAAAATGAACACAGTTGTAGTTTTCCTCGTCATATTGTCTATCAAGCAAATGATCATGACTTTTCATATAGCCCCCTTGAGACCAGTAAAGCGGTCTAGTGCAAAGATATCTCCAGTTTTAGCGGTATTTAATCGTGGAGATTCAGCTTTGAACGTCACAGCTTTATGGTTCATTGAAACACCGGCGAGTTGTAAGCCAAGCAGATAATGCATCGGTGTATTTAAATTATCTGAACTATAAAGCCGATAATTAACTGTTGGTTTTACATCCGGAAATTGACCTTCTATTACCCGTTCAAACTCATCCGGCAAAATATCACCAAGACCTGAAATAGAGACTGTTAAAGTCTGGTCTAGATCGCCCAGCATTCCGGATCTTTGAATTGTCATAGGCAGGTATTCATAAAGCACCTGCCCTTCACCTTCATTGTGCTGAACATACACCCCTCGGTCATCATTACGGACTACCCGGTAAGTATTCATAAAAGAAGGGTGTGAGAGTTCAATACATTCCAGTTGATAAATATCAACTTTTCGATTGAAAAAGAATTCGGCGTATTCGTTATCCATCAGACCTCCCAATCTTTAATTAATGCTATATCTGCAGCAAGGTTAGGCTGGTTTTGAACAACTTCGAGTTGTGCATTTACCCGGTAAAGGTTGCCGTTCACCTCATTGGTCTTGAACGAGTTCGGAATGAAGTTACACAGGTATTGCTGACGTGTTCCCTGATCAATCACCAGATCCGCATAAAATGAGGCTGGTTTATTCTGGTAGACCCGCCAGAACGCCATCATTTTATTGAAATCGGTTTTACTTAAATTCCAGTTCACATCAACAATGTGGCTATTCCGTTTTACATCGATGTAATAGCGTCCTCGTCCTCCCTCCATCTGCTGACGTTTCACATCATCACCTGGTGTTACGCCATAGCCGCTGGTCTGAGGATTTAGCTTTAACTTGTACATAACTTTCCTTCAGGTAATAAAAAACCGACCTCATAATGGGTCGGTATAAAAGTATCTTTAACAACTAAAGTCTTGATATTTCTTCAGATATCTGACTAGATTCATGTAAAATATAGTTTATTAATTGATTTGAAATCGTTAGATGAAGATGATAGTCAGCTGTTGTTCTAAACCTCTTTAATTTTTGTATTCGATTTTTGATTTCCGCAGCTCTTTTCTGAATCATTTCAGACGTTGAACCCGCAGGGTACCCACTAAGTCTGCTATAGACTTTTTCATGAGCTCCACATTTTGTCTTTGTTACTGGCCATAATAGTCGTTGTTCTAAATGATGTCGGACTTCATAAAAAGCATGGTAATAAGCACGCCCTATAATATTCCTTTTGTGACATTCATCATATTTTGTAGAATTACCTAACAGCTCATAACAGTAATTTAGTGTATCTGTAGTAGCCATTTTTCAATCCACGCCCACTTCATAAGGAATAATAAAATATGAAAGTTTATTCAGTTCATCAATTAAACCCTCATCATAGCATTTACTAAATATTTCTGAATTCATAGCGTCAATCTCATCAAAACTTCTATCGACATAAAGCAATATTAAAAATTCATCATCAATAAAACTATATTCATATTTTCGACACCGAACATTCCTTGAGTTAAAACATTTAAAAAGAATTGAACCGATATGTTTCAAGACTCTAGAATCAATTTCTAGTTTATTTTTAATTTCAAAAAACTGAATAAATTCATTAAAGTCTTCCTTTTTAAATCTTTTATAATAATTTAAATCATCATTTAAAATTCCATCTAGAAAATAAGTTATAGGTTTGAAGTCAATAGGAATAAAACTTTCTAAGGGTAAATTTTGTTTACTACACAAACTTATAATTTTATCAATATTTTCATTAGCACTAGAAAAATCTACTGAGCTAAGAAAAACAAAATAAAGATTCGATAAAATTGATACACTATTGCTAATTTTCAGTACTTCTCGAGCGTATTGATGCGCAAGAATAGGATTATCAAAATACATTTCAATAATACTGTTGCTTAATAAAAACCAATCTAGTGGCTCAGTTTCTTTAATATCATTAAGCAACCGTTTGCATCTAAAATACTGAAATTCACTTATCGATCCAGTAAGAACAGCAGAGTTAATAATATCGGTTACTTCTGATGACTTAGTTTTAGGAACTGGAGGAAGCATAAGAATATTCACCAATTTTTTGAAATTTTGTCCTAATTTATTTAAAAAAGCTACCTCTAAAGGTAGCTTTTAAATTAACGATTCCGTCTTGCTGTCGTATTCTCAGTCAAAGACCGACTAATGGTTGAGTTTGGATTTGCGATTTGGTCACTTACAAGTTTCGGTACCTTTCTTGGAAGCTGCTTATCCAGTTCATCTGTAACAATGATCCGGACTGTTTGCTCATCCAGTTGTTCAGCTTCAACTGTTGCCCCACTCACCTGATTAATCACTTCAATTTTGAAATTGATTATCGGTGAAGCTGGCTCAATTGAAGGCATAATCTCAGCTTGAGGGCGTGAAGTACTTCCTAAAGTAAAGTCCTGAACATCCTCAAGATTTGATCGATTCTGAACTAAACCATTTGATGAAAAGTAGACCTTACCATCATGGAATAGGTCAGAACTTGCCAAAGACGCTAACTTAGGTGTGTCTCTATTACCTTTATAGATAATCTGAGTATCTTGAACCGGTTGATTAAAGATGTCCGATTGCTTTTGGCTTTCTATAAAGGCACTGGAGCTCATCATTGCACGGCGCATCACACTATCAGCTGAAGCATTGTTATTGAGAAAAGCTTCAGGGTTTGCACTCTTACGCATTTTCTCAACTAAACCAACTCCGCCCCAGCGTTTAATATCTTCTTGGGACCAGACCACCTCTCCTTTGTGCACAATGCCTGCTGGAGTATGTTTAAGCCCATTTCCTGTATAGCCGCCATCAGAGAAGCCGGCTATAGTTTGTCCAGCGATTAGACCAACATTCGCCATCCCCATCCCAAGCACAAGGTTGGCTGCTGTTGATTTGCTAATTACATCCAAATACCACGGACTTGCTAGAATCTGGTTATACGCCTGTAACGCGCTAATTGTGGCTGAGCCAATTGCGAATGCTTGCTGTGCTATATACATGCCCTTGTATATACCAGATTGCTCGCCTGCTGCATTTTTAACAATTCCAGTCATATTTGACCAGTAGCCACTAAGCTGACTTGTTAAGCTACCAAGTTGCCCCAATTGGGTTTCAAAAAGTGAGCTATTCAGGTCCCGTTCATCTTGAGCATATTTTTCATCCAGTGCTTTTCTGGATTGTAAATATTGCTCTCGCGCTGCCAATAATTGCGAGTTCCTCTGTTCCTCATCAGCAATTAGATTAATACCATTAATTTGGTCTATATATGTATTTAATAGCCCTCCTGCATCAGTTGAATACCGATTTTGCAAATCCCATTGAGCATACCCTCGCGGGTCATTTTGTTGAAATACTTGTTGTGAAGCATTAAAACCGCTCTGAAAAACCTTATCCGATGCGCTATCTAAAGTCTGAAATTGCCCCATATTATTAGCGCTAAGCAACCCAGCTTTTAGTTTAGCATCTCTAACTTTTTCAATCTCTTTTAACTCGGCTTGATACCGCCTTACTGCTAGCTCAGTCTCGCCCATGTATGAGCTTTTCGCCTCAAGTAACTGTTTTTTACGAGCCAACTCTATAAGCTCAAGTTCTTGCTGTTTTTGCAATTTCAGGCCATCTAAAGCAACCTTTCTTTGATCTTCAGAGAGTTTGCCTTCAGCAACTAATCGCAAAGAATTAGTTTCATATGTGTAATCAAGCTTTTGTTCTTCAGTCCACTTATAACCATTTACTTCAAAATCAAATTGCTTCTGAGCTAACTTATCTTCAGCATCATAACGCTCATTAATTTTTGGGATTAAATTTGATTGACCTAAAATGGTTGCTTTGTTGATTTCCTCCTCACGTTTTTTGCTTCTAGCAACTGTTTCTGAGTCATATGTTGCTTGGAGCTGCTTAATTTCCTCAAGAGTTTTTGCACGTGCCTTATATGCTTCATCTTCGAATTTCGAAAGATCACCAATCGCTTTTGATGCTGCATCAGGGCTAGCTCCTAAAATCTTATTGAGCTGATTGTAATAAGAGTCTTGTTTGGCTAAATGCTGTGAAGCTTTATCTTTGCCAAGCTTTTTCCCTTCATAATCCCACCCGATAAAATTTTTCCCCACGATTTTTTCTAAACTTCGATAGTCCAAATCGTCATTGAGGAGGGCGTTTTTAGTCTTGCTATAACTTTTATTAGTCATAACCTCTTGCAATAAAAACTTAGCTTGCGCATCTAAAGCATCTTGGGTTTGCTGGATTTTTCCATTTTTATCTAAAACACCTTGTCCCTGTAAGGACTGCATGAGTTTAGTTGAGCGAGTCTTTTGCCAAGAAATAAATCCAGTATTTGTATAACCATTATTTTCATCCTTATGGCTACCAAACATTGCCTCATTTCTAAAATCATTCTCGCGCCCAACTTGAGCTGTCATTACACGAGCTTGTTTATCGCCTAAACCTGCATTTCGAAATGCCAGATACACTCGTAGCATATTTCTCACTCGCTCATCATTTCCAGCAAGTAGAACAGCTTGTTTGGCAGACTCTTTGGTTTGTTTTTCAACCTCTTTTGTTTGCTTTCTGCTAGATTCGGTAATACTTTCTTGTAAGTCCTTGGCTTCCTTCTGCTTCTTATACCAAGCCTCAAAAATTGCAGCTTCCTGACTAGTTAAACTTCTAGTCATCGGAATTTTATTGTCGGTATAAAACTCTGATGCCGCACGCGCCTTATCAAGACCCTTTTCGCCACCACCAAATGCCTTAGTGTTTTTTATAAGAAAATCATTTTTCAGAATATCTTTGTTGGCGTTGTCTCGTAACTTATTTAACTTTTCTTGTGCAGCGACTTGGTTATTTAATTCATTTGTTTCTCCTTGTTGAGCACCAAGTACAGTTTGATGTTGTTTTAGGTACTCATTACGTAAGTCGTTTTGTTTCTTCAGCTCAGCATTAGCCTGATTCAACGCAATTTTAGACTGATCCGTTTTAGTAGCATAATCCTGTAACCCCTTGATATTTTCAGCAGGAACTTTGGCAGTACTGTTGAACTTACTCACAGCATCAGTTGCTGAAATTTGATTTAAAGAATATGCCTGAATTACCTTATTCAACGATTTAACTTGTTCTTCGCTACCACCATTTAACCGAATGAATTCTACTTGTGCCCGTAATGAATCAAGCATTTGTGTTTTCATGTCAGTGAAGTTTTGAGTAGCTACTTTTGTTAAATTTGTTTGAATTGTTAATTGCTTAATTGATTCGGCCGTTACATCAACATGTTGTCCAGAAGTAGCATTTAAGAGTTTTAGAGCAGTATTACCCTGCTCAATCTTATTTTTTGATTCTGCTACTGCACTAGAGAACTCAATGAGTTTATCAATTTGATTCTGACTAAAACGACCAGATGAAATCATCTTTTTTAAGAGATCACCTGCATCGCTTGCACCTGTAGCAATAGACTTAATGGCATTTTGATAATCCTCATAATCATTGCCAGATAATTTAAATAATTCCTTTTGGATATAAGCAAAACGTTTGATAGCTCCACTAGCATCATCAATTGCATCATTTTGCTGCTCAATCTCTTTGCGTAACCGCACACCCTCTGTTAATGCTTGCACAGTATTTAACTTTATGTACTTATCTGTTAAATCACTAACCGAGTCAGATTGTGTTGCAAGGGACTCTTTGACTTCATCCGAACTGCTGCTTAGTAAATAGAAAGATGCGGCTGTTGCTGCAATTGCTAAACCCATTGGGCTAAAAATCGCCATAAGCGCTGACTTTGCCAAAGCTAAACGACTTGTAGCAACAGATTGCGCTGTTAAGGCTGCTGATAATCTTGCAGATGATGCTGATTGAGCTGTTTCTGCGGCAGCAACCTCTAACGCAACTTGAGCTTGTAATCGTCCAAGCTGAGCCATTCGTGTGATGGTAGCCGTGCGACCTTGTTCAGTGATTTGGGCTTTTAAACGAACTTTTTCGAGTTCTATTTCTGCCATGATCTGAGCATGAGTAGCTTTGATGTTCGTTAGTGTCACCTGCGTACTTTGTGCTTCGGCAAGCGCAGATTCCACTTCAGCTTTTGCTGCTGCAATATTTGCATTACGTTCAGCAATTGTGGCAAACACTTGTTTGGTTGACGCAGCAATACTCGCTTGTACAGCAACCGTTTTTGTTAAAACGGCTTTTGTCATTAAGCCAATACCTATGGCAAATGCACTGTCTGCAATTAAATTCAAATTATTTGCTAATAACTGAATCGATCCTGATAAAGCCTGTGCTGCTCCGCTTCCTTTACCAGCCTCTCCTACAAATTTAGTAATTTCATTATTAAGTAGAGTTAATGATTGACCAATTGTAATGTCAGTTTTAGCAAAAAGAGCATCAACTTCATCTTGGACATTTCTAAGTGCTTTCACGATTTCCTGTGAAGTAATTTTTCCTTCAGCTGCTACTGAACGTAATTCACCTACAGTAATACCCATACCTTTAGCAATAGCCTTTGCTAGAGCTGGTGTTTGTTCCATAACTGAGTTGAGTTCTTCACCACGTAATGTACCGCTTGCCAAAGCCTGCCCGAATTGAACTAAAGCTGCATCAGCTGCTTCTGCACTTGCACCACTGATCGCAACTGCTTTTGATACTGTTTCAGTTAGTCGAGCAGTGTCATCCATAGTTAAATTCAGTGTTTTAGCATTGTCACTAAAGCGTTGATATACCTGTAATACAGAATCCCAAGCTGAATAGGTTTTTTGAGCAATTCGGAAAGTGTCTTCCGTTGCTTTATTTAGTTCAACTTGATTTTTAGTGACCAGCTTAAGGCGATTTTGTAGTCCAGTATATGTATCCATCTTTGAAATGGCAGAACTTACTGTTACTAGCCCAGCCATATACCCAGCTAGTGCTCGCGTAGCTACAGATAAGCCATCCATAGACTTAGAAGCATAATCACCTTTACGCTCAATGCTATCCAGTTCATTGCCTAGATTACGCGCATTACGTTCAGCATTTTGCGAATCAATAACAATGACCAAACGGGATTCTTGTGCCATCTTTACTTTCCTCTAGGCATTAAAAAACCCACTCGATGAGTGGGCTATTTGGTATTTAAAAACTATTAAGTATGAGTATTTAACCTTTTATTTATTAGCAAATTACTACCAATTTGAATCATTCTTTTGATTTATGATATCAAGACCATAGTTCTTAACTATCCCTTTAATCTGGGAATCAATAATAGGTTTAGAAATATTGTCATAAAATGGGTAGTTATTTACAGCTTGGTGTACATCACTAAAGGTCAATCTGGATTTGCCATCTTTTATCTCTATTTTCAAAGTAAATTCTGCTTTAGTTGATGTATAAGCTAAGCAATTCATACCTTTTACATTGTCAGGGCATTTAAGAGAAAAGTTACCTTTCCCTATGATTATTCCAGTATTTTTATCCGCATACTGAATGACATTGTTTGCAGAATTAAAAGATTTAGCAATCCAGATTTTTGAAAGTTCAAATATTTGATCTTTAGGAATACTATTCAGTTCTACCACTTCAGAATATCCTTTATAAGCATTTCTTTGGACTTCTTCTGGAGAAGGAATAGTAATACACCCATGACTTGTAATAATTCCTAGTGCAGCTAGAATAAAAATAATCTTTTTCATGAATTTCACCGTTTGTTATAAAGTGTACTAACTTTAACAAACTGGTTACTAAATGTCACATGAAGAAAACCCGCACTTGGCGGGTTCTTAATTCTTTTAAGCTTGCATCTCGTCTTCTTCGAATGGGAGCAAAGGCGTAATCTTTTGCTTCAGCTCCTCAACCTTACTTAATGCTTGAGGTTTGTACTGCTTACCAACCAAACATAATGTTCTTCCAGCATTTGAAGCAATTTCAGTAAACTTCTCAAACTCTAATACAGCTCTGTTGAATTGGTTCATTAATCCAAATGCTGTTTATCGCAATGCTTTTTCACAGTTAATAAAATAACGTCTTGCAACCCGACCTTGTTCATTGTTTTCAACCATTGACAGCTCTTTAGCCATATCAATAGTTAATATGTATTCTCTTGAAGAACGCCCACCATTAGGTTTTTTGGGGTTTACCAAAAAACTAATATAGTCTTCATTTTCAATAAATTTATAGGTCTTAATCCGTTTTTTTATCCATGTGGCAAACATTTCCCCAGATTTAAGCCACTTATGCAATTCACGTGCATCAACAGAAGGCTGAACCTCTCCGCCAATATCTCTATCAACAACTGGAATTAAAGTTTCTTGGTTAATAAGCATATTCATGACATTAGCCCTCCATTGCCCTTAGAGATTTTGTTCTTATTACTTGCATCAAGAAGTAAGTCAGCGAACCCTTGCATATGGCTTATAGCTAAAACTTGTTCGCTAAGCGATTGTATTAACCAGCCAACATCATTAAATGTTCCTAACGGTATTTCTTCATTTGCGTTGGCAAGCAACACACCAATAGCACTTAATCCCTTTAAAACTGGAAGGTTTGCATTTTCCGCAGCACGGCCTACAGATTTTAGAAAATTTTCTTCATCTGCCGAAACAGAACCGTTTTGATCTGTTACTTTCTCAAGAATCTCAATAGGAATGGTTGGCAGTAGATCGGTAATATCTAGAACCTTGTCTTTATCAAATTCGAATGGTATATTTAACATAGTTCATATCTCACTGTTATGACTTCAATCAAGCTCCGCATCCGCCAAGATTCAGGGGCTTTTTTGTTGTCTGTTAATTTCATGCTTTCGCATCCTGTTGTTTCTGTTCTTTTAGCCAGTCTTCTATGATTTGATTTAACTGAGCCGTTACCGATCGACGATTTTTCTTTGCTACCTCCTTTAATTCACTTACTGTTTCATGTGCCATACGAACGTTCATTTGCTTATCATGCCTTGTCATTTTTACCTCCAATAAAGCACCTTTGCTATATAGCATTTTTACTTTATAGCACTCTTGCTTCATTGTGTAAAGCACTTTTGCTATATATGATTAGTTAATTGTCAATTTGCGGTATATGGTCCATGGCTAAAGATTATTCTCAAGTGAATTTTAGAATGCCTAGCAAGCTCAAAGAATTATTAGAAGAGAAGGCTAAAGACAATGAAAGATCTTTAACTGCTGAAATAGTTGCAAGACTTGAAGAAAGCCTTGATATAAATGAGAAAATCCCAACTGAAGTTATGAAGCTTATAGATATGAGCAATAAGAATTTAGATCGCGCAACTGTTTTAATTGAAAAACTAATGGCACGAATTGAAGAGCTAGAAACAAATAAACCCGCTGATTAGGCGGGCTTTTTTGTAGAAAGACAACTCTCTATTTTTCTATCCTCATCAAGTATTTTTCAACTCTTTGCATCAATTCCAATAGTTCATTGTTCTTATCTAAAAGTCTCTTTTGCAGTTCCTTTTTTTCACGCATGATGAAATAGGGTTCTGCATGAGTAAGGTTCTTCATCATGCTTTCCTTTGTAGGTGAATTACCACTTAACAAAAAAAGCCCGACATTCGACCGGCGGCCCTTACTCAAAGAGTGAGAAGTATGAGACATCAATTTATCTTTGATTTTTGCCAAATGCAATATAGATTTCTATTTTTTACTCGCTTTCTTATGTGCCTCATCCAAGAACATATCGTCGAGTGTAAAGATACAGTCATTAAAAATATGAGCAGCCACTGGCAATTCATTATGCTCAGCATAGACATTTATTGCCTGCTGATCTAAAGATAAAGGGATACCCTGCTCATATCGTCGGGATCTGCAAATAGTGCTAAATGCCGAAAGAATGGAATCAGCCGCATAAGAATATTCTGGCGGATCAGGAATACGACCACCTAAGAACTTGATTTGTTCGATTTCGTGCGGCGTTTTCGACGCATACGTTTTTTGGTATTTGTAGAGCTCGATGACTTTCCCAGAATTAAAGCCTTGTCCTTGTCGGCTTCTTCCTGAATCTTCTGGGCCTGCTCTTTAATGAATAACCAGATTGAAATACCAATGTCACCTTGATTGAGAAGCTTTGAGGCATTCTCAGGGGTATAAGGCTTTTCCGATTCAACTGGCTGGCCGTCCACAACCTCAGAAAAAACTATCCCTTTCCAATCTTCAATCAGGTGAGCAGCACATGCATCCAGTAATAATTCATGGTAGAGCTTGGCGTTTTCATCTTTTACCATCACATCATAGCCTTTGGATGTGATTTGGTTTCCTGCCTTCTCTAGTGCAACTTGAAAGGGCTTATAACCAATTCCCCGGATTTTAAACTCTGCCTGTCCACCTTCAGTTTCAAATGTGCACCACTGAGCAACATCTGAGCTTTTAATAATTCCGACTTTTAAAGCCATAGCAACCTCTGAAATTTTTGAAATAAAAAAGCCCATGGGATTCCATAAGCTTTGTTACTGAATAAGTTGATTACACAAGAGCACGTATAATCGTTGGACTAGTACGCACTTGGGCAAAATTGATATCTATTGTAATGATGTCATCGCCACCACCATCCGGGTGATTTGCTTCCTTAACTTCAAGTTGCGGGAAGTTAAACGAGTACTTACTGCCTTTGGTATCTGTAATATCGAAGGTCAATGTAAATACATCACGGGTTTTAATAGCATCAATCCAAGAAGCAGATGTTGCTGAAAACATGAAATTAGCATTTACGCCAATATCCATCATTTTCTCTAAGTAAAACTCAGGCGTGTACTTACCAGAACCGATACAACGGATCGCTTCCAGATTATTACTAAAGTTGATGGTAAGTGTCTGCAGACAAGCTTTACCCTGAATTGATTGACCATTAATAAGTAGCTTTTCAACATTTGGCATACTCACCAGAGGGCGAGTCGATGCTGGAATAGGATTTGTAACAGGATTAACCTGCTGTCGCGTAAATGAGCTACCTACTAAACCAAAGTTACCAGTGATTTTGCCTGTGGTCTGGATCGTCATTTCACCTGTATTCACTTGAATACCACGATAAATAAAGACTTGACCAATATCTTCAAAGACTTTTACCAAGGTAAGAGACTTACGTACTCCACCACCAAAACTTAAAGCATTTGCAGCCCAGTTATTGAAAGCGAGAACATTTAAGAATAAGTCAAAGGTACCTAGTGATAATTCAAACTCTAGTTGACCAGTTACTTCGGCTTCCGTTACAACAGCGCCTTGGCGAAAACGTGAATCAACTACTTCACTGCTATCTTCAGTAGTAACATTTTCAGTCAAACTATCAGTAACACGGCGAACGGTGTACCAGACTGGATTTGCAGGAGTTGTTCCTAAAACTGCTTCCTCACAAGCATATAATCGAATTTTTGCGCCTGAACTCATTTATGGTTCTCCAAAATTTAGGCAATAAAAAACCCGCTGTTTAAGCGGGTTATTAAAGTGTTTCGTCTGTTTCTGAGATTTCTGGCGGTTCCACGCCATTCATGGCTGCAGCAACTGCCTGAGATAAGTTAGTCGGCTGGAAATCCACTGGTGTTTCACTCAACGGCTCTTCAGGCTCTGGTTCAGGTTCTTCATGCAGACGGATATCAATCCAGCGGCCTTCTGGAATATCAAGTGGATTTTCGAGATCAGCTACAATGGCTGCCTTTTCCACATCAAACTTACGTTTATAAGTTTTAATAGAAAGATCACCATTTTCTAAGGTTGAATATTCAACTGCTACTACCGTATTACCGTTGGCATCCTTAGGTACTTCGATATACCAACCTTCCTGTGCAAAGCCTAAAGAGCCCTTAATCAGATAGTCACCAGTGCCTAATTTGTCAAAAGTGATCGGTTGCTTGGCAGCATCGTTATTTAGCTCAATATGACTTTGGAAAAGCTTAACGACTGGTGAAGCGGCTTTAATAAAACCATTTCCATCAGTTGTAGTATTTTGTGCAGTCAATAAATTAAACCAATTAGACCAAGTACCACTATTATTAAATCGATACTTCAGGGCAGAATATGAGGCAGCTTTCCCAAGCTGAAATGAATGACTTCCATTTGTATATAAACCCATTGAGCGTCGGGTACAGTGTAAAAAGAAACCATAAGGACCAATACTATTACCAGTATCATTTGTTAAAGTGTCATCTGTTCGAAAAAAACCATTATTAAGAGGAGCAACCATATCAGATACACGAGAACCTTCAGCCCCTATCCCCCAATCACCGACTCTTAGTGCTCGTCCCGGCGTAGGATCATATTGACTTGTTGTTGACGCTAGTACAGCAGCAGTTCCTAACCCCAAATTCATTCTAGCTGTCTGTGCATTATCAGCTCCTAATCCTCCCTGAGAAATTGATAAAGGGGTTGTAAGTCCCTTAAGCTCACTAATATCACTATTTACCCCACTTGCAGCTGCGCCTAGGTTAGCTCGTGCACCAGCCGCTGTAGTTGCCCCCGTTCCACCTTGAGAGATAGCTGCAGTACCAACTACTTGAGAAAAGTTGGGTGCCAGATTGGGAATACCTGACGCAAATGGCAACATAAACTGCCGCTTGCCCTGTGAGGCGTTATATGGGAATGGCCGATGATCCCAACTAAATTTAAAAACAAGATTTGCCATTATGCTGTTACCCCATCAATCACTTGGAAAATCAAAGTATCTGTATGCTGGGTAACTCCATTCACGACAGCCTTAATATCCATCTGGCACAGACCTAAAGGCCAAGCAGCTGTGCTTGCTCCAGATTTCACATTAAGCCAACCCTTTTGTGTGCTCTGGCTTAATGCTGCACAAGTCAATGTAGCTACCACTGCTCCATCCGCCAACGATTTAACTTGCGATGTGAATGTGTAGCCTGTTAGATCAATTGCACGGCGCACGTCATCCGGTGGATATTGCAGGGCTTCATCCATATCAACCAGCTGCAAGTTCAAGTTGAAAGTGTCACCACGCTTAAAAACAAAATTGCTCATAAGTGATTCCTATAGACATAAAAAAACCACCGATGAGGTGGTACATAAATTATTTAGGCATAAAAAACCGCCTTTCGGCGGTTTAGCTTTATATGGTTGGTATCAGTTAATTCAGGTGTTTTTGTTGCAATTCTAAGAACTCTTTTTCATTAAGTTTCTTTCCACATTTCGAACACAACCAAACAGGCGGCCCACCCAAACTTTCAATCTTTAAGTACTCAACTTCATCATGACTACATTTGCCATCTTCCATAACATCAATAGAAACGCTATGACCTTCAGTAGTTTCAAATATTCTTGTGATCATTGGATTTCCTTTTTCTTTGACATTAAAAAGCCCTCGAATTGAGGGCGTTGGATTTGGGGAAGATTTATTCATTTAACTCTTGACCATGAATGCCATTTAGCAACTTTTGCAGACTTTCATGATGAAGAACAATATGCTTGTGATCTGGGTTAATTCGGCTAATATCAATGGTTAGCAATATTGCCTCCTTGATACTTTCTACAGGCTCTATGCTAGTAAAAATATAAGTTTCATCATTAATAACTACATCTGCATAACCATCTTCATCTGTACTTGGGCGACATTCAGCAACAATGTATTGGATATTCATGAGTTATCCTCATCTTTAATTTTTAGATCAAGACTTGGTTGTGCCTCATTGATTAGATCATCCAATTCAGATTGTGGCAAAGAAAACCACTCACCTACTTCTCTAAATTCCGCGTATTTGATGTGCAGTTGCTTCTCAATATCTTTAGGGAAGGTTGCAATAATCTTTAAACTTCTTCCACTTATATTTGTGATTGCAGAAAGTCTGGCTTGGACATTTTTTGATTTTCCGATTTTCACAATTCCAGCATCCACATCTTGCATAACGTACGTATTCATCATGCAAGCATCCTGCTTCTTGCCTTGCGCACTCAATGACTTTAAGAAATTAAAGAAGAATTCCCCCTCGTGCTTTTCAATATCCCCAATCATTGATGTCATTTCAAGCAATGAGCACTTCACATCTTTTAGTTGCTCTTTCATCTGCTCTATCACTTGATAAGCTTGCTCTGGTGTTTCAATCTTTACAATCGCATTCATTGTTATGCTCCGACTACCCATTTAAGAAAAGACACTGGCAAGAAGATGCAATGAGTAGTCGAATGACCATCTTCCTTTCGAACCGTCGCTCTAGCCAGTGTTCGCCTGAATTTCAGGCATAAAAAAACCTGCCACTAAGGACAGGTTCGTTTAAAAGTTAAATTCGTTAATTGACGCGATAATTTATTGAAATGTTGTACTGAATGAAATCCCCATTACTGCCGAGGTTCTGCACTTGACCTTGTAAGACTTCTAACTGTCCGCTCGTAAAGTATTCAAAATGAGCTAACCAAGCATCAGCGAGCTTTGTTATATCAGCCTCATTAGTTTGAGGTCTTGCAAGGCAATTAATTGAAATAACCCCTGTTCTTCTGGTGCAAGGAGTATCACCTACACCAGCAATGATAGAACTGCCCCATAGAATATTTAAGTCACACCAAAGTCCATCTACAGGAATACTAATCAATGGGCCATTAGGGTATTGAATACGATTTTGCTCAATTCCAGTAAATGCCATTGCTCTAGTGATAATGGCTTGTCGTGCTTGATCTAAAGTCATTGCCATTTTAACCACCGTATTTCTGAGCAATATAGTTAAAGGTTAAACCGTAAACACCTTGTGGCGCTTGTCTTGAATAGCCACCTGTTGTCTTTGGTGTTTCAGGCTTGTCTGTAAAGTCGCCATACTCGATCTTAGTTGCATAAGGCGCATTCGTTTGAATGTAGACAACTGAATAAGGAACTAGGCGAGATAAGGCGCTTGTGCCTTTACTAACGGTTGAGCCACCACCTTTATCTTTCTCAGCTTCATTAAATGATTGGTCGGTCTGGTTAATACTGACTCTGTGGGATGCTCTAAAAGCTCCAGTATCGACTGGGCTTTGAAGAACTACACCTTGCAATGCATCAATGACAATATCTTTCTGTTTTTTAGTAAGGTCGGCTTCAACGGTCTGGATAAATTCACTTGGTTTTGTTTGCCATCCCATCAAAAGTTACCTCAACTTTGCCAAACAGTATTTCAAATACTGGTTCATTCCCTACTGTAACAGCTCGACCGTCAATGGTTGTCTTATGTCGAATAAGATAGCCCTTGTTAGTATCAGCAAAGATCACATACTTGCATTCTTCTCCATCTAACAGCACCTTCTTTGGGCCATTAGTGGATTTGCGAACCTCAGCGTGATAAACGCCCTCTTGGTTTACAGCCTGACTTATTAAGTTCCCATCATCTAAGTTAATCATTAGACTTTCCTCAATTGTGCAACCCATGTCGCATCTGCCGCATCTTTTCCATAACTCACAACTCGATAATTGCCACCTTCAATCACCCAAATATCATTAACATCTGGCTTAACTAAAGTTCCTGCTGAATCCTTCACTTCATTTTGCAGTAGCACGGCTTTAGAGTCTGTTGCTCGGTAATCTATAGGCTTGACCAAATCTTTTGCCCAGCTTCCAAATAAGACACCACGACCGCTATATACATATTCTGTGTAAGTATCCTCACCAGTAGCAGGATTGGAGCTGACTAATTGTTTGCGGGTACAAGTGAAAGTATCTACTGCATCCGCAAGCTTTGTACTAAAAGCCTTTCCTAATTTAGATTGAATTTTAGCTCTCATAATTAGATCTTCACTAATAGAATTACATTACCGAATCCTTTATCTAGCCATGGTTTTAAAATGGATAAGGCTAGGTTTTCACTCGCTGTATATGTTTTATGAGTAGCTGAATATGTGTTAGAAACGCTTGTTCCCGATTGTGCTGATACTGTCTCGCTCAACACACCAGTTTCAACTTCTGTATAAAGGTTTCCATTCACAGTATCAGGTATCAGCTCTACTGCTGCCAATAGAATTGCATCTTTTAAGGGCTGATTATCTGTTGTATCTGGTAACTTAAGATTTGTTAGCCAAACATTGGTAATCATTACCGCGCGAGCTTTTGCACTATCGCTGCCTGCCCAATCGTTACCAAGTTTTGCATCGATATCTGCCACGGTAATGTATTCAATCATGACTTATTCCTGATCTTTTGATTGCTTGTTGTTTTTAGCAGGCGCTTTTGGACCGCTTGCCTGTGCATCGCCAGTATTTTCTGTTGATGGATTCTGATTTTCATTTGTTGCGCCAACTGGAGTGTCATCGCCTTGCAACTCTGCAATTCGTGCTTTCATAGCTGGCACATCATTTTTGAAAGCCATTAATTCTTCTTTTGCAGTCAAAAGCTGTTCTTCTGAGATAACCAGTTTGTTAGCCAATTCATCAAATTGCTCTACAGGGACAAGCGCATCATTAGTAACTTCACTCTCATCAATTGGTAGTGATTCACCTTCAATCAACTCATGTTCCGATGGATTGAATTGATCTACAGAGATAATTACGAACTCGCCTTGTGATTCATGGCTTGGTTTAATTTTTACTGTCTTAGACATTTTATTCTCCAAAAAGAATGGGGCCGAAGCCCCAAGTCATTAACCAAGCAAGATGATTGAATGCTCTGGTTTAACCATTGCACAACCCCAAGCAAGCGATACTTCGTATTGCACTTGGCGGTATTGGCGGTAAATGGCGATTTCAAAAGATAACCCACTAACAGGATCAGTTACGATCATACGGTCATCTGCAGAGTCACCACCTTCTGGAAGTGCAGGAATACGAGTCGCTAAGGCAATTGCAGATCGAGCAAACGCCAAGTTGCGAGTTGAAGTGGGCGCTACAGTAATTGCAGTTGCAGCTGCTGGAATTGCTTTACGCAAGCCCGGCTTTGCAAGTGTGATAGTTCCACCATTAGAAACATCAGTATCACCACCAACAACTACATATTGATTAGTGTCACCAGCGAAGGTAATCACATCACCTGCAACGATTGTTCCAGTACCAGCACTTGCAAGTGTGATTGAAGTTGCTCCAATTGCATAACCAGCGGCATTAGTTGTTGCACTAGCACCAGTTCCAGATGCAGGAGTTACCACCTGTGCAGATTCACGGATAGCAAAACCATGCACATCTAAAAGCACACCACGACGTAACAACGAATCGTCATTAGCTTCATTTGCTTTGGTTAATTGCGTAAGAGTTCGCATGTTAGCACCCGCAGTAGTATCAATTACTAACTGCAAATCACCTTTTGGTGCACCGTTATCTTGAAGAGCTTTAAGTGCTAGAGCACTGTCCTTCAAGTTGGTTGCAAAAGGCGTAGTGCCTGCTGTACCGACTGCTCGAGAAGCGCCAATTGCTAAACCTGCAACATCCGCTTCAACTTCATTTGCCAATGTACGCATAGCTTGAGCGAATTGATCGCGAAGAATTGTGTTGTAAGATGCCCCGTTATTATCAAGTGCAAGCTTTTCTTCACCATTCCAGCGAACTGGAACTCGACGAGCTTTAGTAATGGTCATATCAACCTTACCAATGTTTTGATCGCCATCATTAGGAGGTGTTACACCAGGATTAATATCTGTTGCAGTTGCCGCAGGTGCCACCGGTGAAGTTACAGTTTGTCCTTTAGCAGCGCGGTTATATGTCATGTCAGATGAAACTGCTGGAATAAAACCAGTTAATTCACGAGAAACAACATCAAGCGCATTAAAAATAGTGACCGTAAGGCCAGTTAAAGTGTTAGCCATTTATTAGCTCCATTAATCAATTACATTGCCGCCTTTGCGGATATAGTTAGCTTTTTCTGTAGGGGTCATTGCATCGAACTCACTACGTTTAATTGTGTTTTTGCTGCCTGAATTGTTCCCGCCTTGACCACCTGCACCATTAGGTTTTGGAAAGAAGTAAGGTTTTGATTCACGAATATCTTCAATCCACTCTTTAGGAGTAAGTGGGGTTTTGCCATCTTTACCAATAATTACGTCACCATTTGCATCGATCGCTACAGCATTGCCGTTTTCATCCAAGGAAAACTTAGATAAAGCGAGTGCTGTAATGTCGTCTGTCGCTTCTGGTAGTCCTTGTGCAGCACTAAATGCTTGTGCAATTTGACCTTTGACTACAGATTGCTTAAATTTATTTGCATATGCTTCCGCTTTGTCAGCTCTCGCCTTTTCCGCATCAAATAACTTTTGATGTTCGGCTTTCAATCGCTCAGTACGTTTTCCGAATACTTCGTCAATCTTGCCCTCAGCAAGCAATTTCGTTTCTTCGTCTTGTCCAGCTTTTTGAAGCAAGCCTTTAACTGCATCAATGTCCAGACCTTCAAATTGGCTTTTAAAATTGGTCAACTCATCAGATAAGGATCTATTCTTACCAAGAAGCTCATTGTTTTTAGCTTTAAGTCCAGAAACATGTTGTTCAACGTATTGGTCTAACTGTGCTTTGATTGCAGGATCTTCAAAATTAATGGTTGTTGAGCCTTGCCCACCAGAACCACCCTCACCCCCATCTGCACCAGCTTGATTTTGTAAAGACATTAATTGGCGTTTTAAAAATTCAGACATCTAAAATCTCCTAGAGATACCGCCTTGCGGATTTAATTGTTTGAGCCTTTGGCTTTGCTTCAGGCAATAAAAAAGCAGCCGAAGCTGCTAAGGTTTGAATTAAGTTGTTTTACATATTTCTATAAATAACTGGCTTTAATGCTTGAGATGCAATCCAAATATCGTTACGACATACAGGGCAATTCAACACATAGATAGTTTCGTTTCTATCGCTCATGACTCGCAACTCATTCTTTTAAAATTCGATAACTGAATAACACTTGCCACATGAGTCTCTATAGGTCTGCAACTCGGGCAGCACACCTCGACTAATTACTTTCATAATCCCAACCTCTTAAACATTTCTTCATCAAGCTTTTTGAGTTCAGCAAGTGTGAATGGCTGACCTGTAAGCGGATCAATAAACTTATCCAGAGAATATTTGCCCTCTTTGAATAGTTTGTATCTTGTCGGCCCAAGCCAAGACTTTTGAAAAGCTGCATCTTGTTTATCAAACCAACCTTTGAAAGTTGTATTTGAATCCACAACGCCTATTTCACCCTCACCATTCACTTTATTGTTGAATGGCCGCATACCAATGGTTTTTCCTGAGTCATCAGAAACGGGAATCAGGATTGATCTACAGTTTGGGTGAAGTGGCGGCACTGGATGAGGCTCATCCTTCTTGTAAACCCTGTCTGAATAACCCATACAGATTTTAGAAGTACGGCTATCCAGTGTTGCAATGAACTTTACGTACTTAACACCAATGGACTGATATGTTTCATTCAAAGCCACATTGGACACATGACTTCGAGCAGTGCGAACCATGGTAGAAATCTGGTTTCTGCTCTGATCAAGCAAACCGTCTTGATAGTTAAGTGCTTTCTTGCCTTTAATTCGCTGAACAATCTGCTGATTAGTCTGGCCTTTAGATAAACCATCTCGAATAGTTTGCTCAACTCTCACACGAGTCTCATCAGCAATTCGCGCAAAAATAGAATCAAGCAGTACACCACCACTTAAAGGTGTTTTCTTTGCCTTGTTGAATAGCGTCTTTCCGTTTGGCTCTATTTTGCGATTAGTGAGAGTTTTAGCCTGATATGTAGCTTCATATACTGCTAAGGTTGTAGCGCTTACTGTGAAGCTCTCAAGCAACCCTGATGCAACACTTGCCTGCCAAGTCTGAACTAATGTCCTAACTTCTTTCAAAGCAGGCGTTGTGTATTGTCCTGACATTAATGCTGTCTTTTCAGCATCGCTCAAGTCATCCAACAAGTCTCTTAACTTCGAGATCATCTCATTCGAGAGAGAATCGAATTGCGTTAAGAGATTATTGATTTCAGTTGAAGACAGTCGGTAAAGATAAGCTTGATGTGATACTAGAGCATCAAGTAGCGCCTGTTGTGACATCTGAGTTGCCATTAGTCACCCCTGCAACATATCCAGTCATTGGACTGTTAGTCATTTCGGTTTCAATGCGCTCTAACTCTTGGGAATATTCAATATCCGGGATTTTTCCTGTTCGAATATAATCCCAATAGGTTTCCATTGAGATTTTATTCCCCAATACAGCCTCATAGAGCTGTTTAGCAAGATTTACATCAAAACCTAATGAGCCAAAGTCAGGCTTAACATTAAAACGGTAATCTTTATCACTAAGCCCTAACCACAATGCGCCATACTTAATGACCTGCTCAATTGCTTCAGCAGCAGTAATAACCATTCCATACAATGTCGAATACTGGTCATCTTGACGAGCTTTGCGTGCTTCGCCTGATTCAGCACCACCAATGTCCATTACACGAGCACCAGCTTCTAAAGCTGCATTCTTTTGGTCACGCATTGCAGTGCGTTTAGCTTCTATTCCTACACCTTGAATTTCGAGATATCCGCATTGCCCACCTTGTGGTAATTGCCATGCAGCCATTGGACCCGTCACACGCAAAGGCTTATCTTCATCAACACCTGAAACCCAAGGTTGAGGATGACTAGTTAAATGCAACTCTTGGAAATATTCAGCACTTAACTGGTAATACTTAATAGCCGCCTTAGCCATTGTCATTAAAGGCATTTCGTCAATTGAAGGCGTATTATTCATACTGCCAACGTAAACAACAGGAATAAACGAAAGTGTCTTATTACCTAAGCCCGGATATGTTTCTTCAATTACTGTATTATCATCAGTAAATAATCTTGATCTGTATTTGCCGTCAATAATATCAAGAGCTCGGTAAAAGCACTCTTTATTGTGAGCAAATTCATCTTCAGAATTATCGTGAGCTTCTTTAAATACTGAAAGCGTCAAGTCTGTTCGCCCTGCAACAGTCTTTTCTTTCCAGTTAATGCCGTCTTTTGCCCAATACAACGCAATGTATGGCTTACCTGAATCGTCGAAATCAAGCATCAAAGCGCAACGTGCATAAGACAACTGAGCCTCTACTACTCGAAGGAATAATTGCTTTAAGCCAAACCCATCTGTTGTGGCCTGCTCAATCAATGGTTTTAACCGTGAATCTACAATATTGATATCTGGCTCAAGTTTTGACACTAGACCAATCATTGCTCTTTTAGAATCACGCACCCACTCAGGATATTCTGCGCGTTGTTTGAATGCTTCATAGATGCATTTATTTTTTGGATCTACTTCTTCAGCCATTATCATGCCTTGGGACTTTGGTAAAAGCTTTTCACCCTGCTCTTTTACACAACGTTCCCCACCCAAGGCATAATCCATAAATTCCCAATCCGGCATTGCCTTTGCATAATCCGGATGAACAGTACTAACTGTCATAATTCACCTACAGTAGTCCAATAATTGAAGTTTCTCCCACTGTCTTTTTGTTTAATGGGAACATATAAGCAACTGGATAAGTACCAGCATCATTAAGATGGTCAAAGCCTGCTTTTTTATCTGGCTGACCGTGATCATCATAGATTTGTCGTTCAAGACTTCTTGCAAACTCAGGACACTGCTTAAGGTTCACATATAGGCGTCTTTCGCCCATTGTGTTGCATAAGCGGCTATTCATTGAGTTGATACGATCTTTCACGGCAGGGTTTCTACTATTAACTTGAACCTTGAACCCAGCTTTCTTAAGTAGTGCAATATCAGTTTCACTAGCATTACTTGATTTGCGGTTATCACCAGAAGCATCTGGATAAACGATAATTTCGTGGTCCTGATATTTAGCTTTAATTGCTTCAATCATCGCTGGTGTGTCGAATAGGTCCTTAAACTCACCTACTGCATAAAGCTCTTCACCATCTCGAACGTAGACAACTGCCGCCATTTTCTGCACGTTAAAGTCCATGCCGATATGAAGTACGTCACCTTCTTTTACAACCTTTTCAGTGCAGTTAAAGGTGCGCTCAAAGCAGTAATAAATAACACCTTGATAAGTCTCAAAGCTTGCTTCGTATTCTTGGCGAAAGGTCTTTGGGTCCATCTTGCGACGAGCTACGTCAATTTCGCTTTCTGGAATGTTCCCACCTTGCAATGATGTATAGATCCAACTCTTATGATCAGGCTCTCGTCCATTTTGACCATCCATCCAAGTGTCATAGCAGTGGTTATACCCCTTTGGAGTCCCAATCCTTAGAACATTGCCACCAACCCGCTGCACGCCATTAACGGTATATTTGCAAGTTGAAAGCATTGGGCGAAGCACTTCTTCCCATGCAGCCCATTTACAGTCAGCCCATTCATCAATAATTAAGAAAAATAAACCAGAGCCACGAAGGTCATCATAGTTGTCCAAGCCCACAACACGAATTACATGACCAGTTTTTAAAGTGATAGTACATTCAGTTTCGTTAGGCTTGCCAAAGCGCCAAGAAGGCGGAATTGCTTGTTTTAATCTTTTCCAGAATACGCGCTTAGCCTGTTTAAAGGTTGGTGCTGCGTACCAGATTTCATCCTCTACAGATACATTCCACTTTTGAGCCAGTCTTGCAGCTCTTCGCATCTCCGCTTTTGCTAAGAATGTTTTGCCAAATCGACGCCCACACACTGCATCTCTAAAACGTGCTTCAGGTTGCCAGCCCCATACATAAATATTTGCCTGTTTTGGTGTAAGTTCTACTGCACCTTCAGGACTAAAGGATAGGTTCATTCGGCAATTCCTCGTCTGGTTTTAGATCAAGGCGGTAATCTTCTTCTGGTGGTTTTTCCTTAGGCGGATTAACTCGGCGTTTAATTTCTTCAAGTTCAAGCTTCTTAATTTCAAGTTCAATTTGTGCTTTTTCAGACATTGAATCTTTTTGATCTGACTTGCTTTCTTCTCTTGCTAATTTAATTAAGCTCTGCCTTAGCTGAACGTTTTTACCAGCCTTCTCGTACATCTTCTGGATTTCACGAAGGCGATAAAATTTATTAACGATAGGGATATCAAAAGCGCCCTTGTCAAATTCTTCTCTAGTTTTATTAAAAAGGTCTACAAACTTTTGACTTAGATCCTTCCCCCTAACCTTTGTAGGGTCATAAGCAGCTACTTGTTGTCGTCCAATTTCAATGCCGAATTCTTGTTTTACGGCATCTGCTACTTCTTGAGGGGTGTCACGACAAGCAAGAGACTGGACAATAAAGATTTTTACAGGCTCTTTTAGTGTTGCCATAACCACCTCTTTGTATCATTACGTATCAGAAGTGGTTGATTAATTAAGCCAACTTCAAAAGACACGTTCCACATGCATGAGCAATACTAGCCCTTGATATAGTCGGACCATCATTTGCAAGCTCCACCATAGTTTGTACATCTCGAGACATACCATAACGCTTAACAACCCCGTGAAACTCTTCAACGTCGTGCCCACGCATTTGCAGGACTGCATTATTGTCTGCGTCATAACAAGGCCCCATTGAGCTATATTTGTGAGCTAAGTGATATAACTCATGCTCAACCAACGCCATAAAGTCTTCATCTGAACAGTCAGTGCAATATCGAGCATCAAGAGTAATTAGTGCTTTTGGCAATTCACCAAACCATTTAATCATTTGAGCCTCTTGTCGGTCTTTTTGCCAGCCACTAGCTCTAAATGCCACTATCTCTGCTTGCCCATGAATATCTCTACCTTGCTTAGCAAATCCGCACTCAGCCCATAGAAACTTAACTCCTGTGTGCTCAATTAAGTGCTCATGATCTTCATTAAATAGGTTACTTTCTGGATTTAATATCCCTTGATGAAGCCAATCAGTAATTTCAGGAGCTGGGCAGAAGTTCATGGACATATCTTCACTGAGTTCTAATACCCATTCAGGCGGATAAGGTCTTTTCATAATTACCACCCTTTAATATGGATCATCAGGCGATCTAAGGAAAACACCCAACTCTTTTGATGCATACGCTTGTATTAACCCCATGTACTCAGAGAACTGTTTTGTACTTAATCTTGTTGTAGAAGTTTCTCTAATTACACCATTAGCAACTGCTTCATATTGTTCTGATTCTGATTGTTTAAGCATTGTGATTGCATGGCACATCTCGGCATATTCTTCATCATCACGCCTTAAAATATGAATTAAGAACTTCTTCTTAAACTCAAAATGACAGTCTTCTTTATCCTGCCCTGTCTTATTCTGGATTTCCTGCATCCATTCCCAATACAACGCATTTTGGTTTAAAGAACGCTTTGTGCTTTGAGGCTTAATGGTAACAACCAGAGGCTTCCCTTCACTCGCTGCCTTTGCATGATTAGTATTGAGATAGCCAATTACATAGTTGATGTCAGAATGGTTTTTGATGACGAATCTAGGTTCCATTTCAAAACACCTTATCATCTTTAAGATTAAGCATCCGCTCTGTTTTTTCTAACATCTTGTCGAACCATTCTTTAGATTCTACAAGTCCCATCCCTCGATACTGGTCAAACCATTGATGGCAGGAATGGCACAAAGGTATTGTGTATTTATCATCTGCTTTAATCCCCTTGCCTTTACCATGTTCACTGAAATTAGAATGAGCCGCTTGTGAGTGAGGATATCCGCATCTAACGCATGGTAACGCTCTTATTTCGTTTAGCCTCTTTGTCGAACGCATTTTCTAGATTCTCTATTCTGGTTCTGAGAGTATTTACTTCACGCTGGCATTCAGTCTTAAACGTATGGCTGCTGAATAAATGGTTATAGTTTTCTAATCGGCTAAGATTACGTTTATAGATTTCTAAATTCTTCTTCGCTTCGATTGTGTCCATGTTCACCCCAAGAAATGCCAGAATATCCAAATTATTGCAGCACAGAATGCAAGCCAAATGCCGACCTTAAAGCCCTTAATGAACTGAGGCTCTTCAAAACCTTCCATGAATTCTTCATGCAGTTCATTGTGAGCAGTGTTCCACTCATAAATGTCTTGCTTCTCTTTGGGAGTCATATAGATCTGAGCTTGCTTTTTTGTATGTGCCTTAGCAATCAATCGCTTTGCTTTCTTCTGTTTTCGATTCATAAATACCCCAATCCATTTGACTTAGATGAAATGAGCTTTGTGATAAGAACGTTTATTGTGGTGTGAGGTATCCTATCGTTTTCCTACCACAAACTAACCATGCCCACTCATTTCTCTAAATTAAACGCTAGAAAAAGAAAACCCCGTCAAACGACAGGGCTACAAACACTTAATCTTTCCACACTTTCTGCATTCTTTCTGATTGAACATGTCGGATTCATATTCCCAAACATGTATGCAAAAGACCTGCTTAATAATTCGGAGCATGTGAACCTCCTAGAATTTGGCGGAAGAGGTGGGTCTCGAACCCACACGCCATTTAAAGCTAACGGTTTTCAAGACCGCATCCATTAGGCCGAAACTTGGATTACTCTTCCATTACTGGCGGAAAGTATGAGGTTCGAACTCATGCGTCGCTGATAGCAACAATGGCTTAGCAGGCCATCCCCTTTACCAATTCGGGCAACTTTCCTATAGGCAACAAAAAAGCCCACGATTAAGTGAGCTTTTGAAATAAGGCAGTGAACCACATACACTACTGTCACTATAACATGAATATATCAAAGTACACCCTGACTTTCAAGCTCCTATTATGCGACTTTTGAATTGATATTTAGTAGCCAAGCGAACCATGCCTAACATTTTGTCGCGAGCTACTGAGAATTCAGACACTCCAAGCTTCTTAGCAATTGTCTCCTCTGACTTGAATTCAACATAAAACATTATGACAATTCTCATCCATTGCTTTGTTTTAGTTGTTTCATTCTGCATTAAGTGAGTAAGCATATCTGCCACTGCATCGGCATGCTCATCATTGATTTTACATAGTGGGGCAACACGTTGACGACGATCAACTACAACACCATTAGCAGTATCAATCAAATGACCTAGTACACTTGATTCACCAAGACTAAAATAATGATCATCCAACAATAACCATGACCCATATTGCTCTAAATGCCATTCAATTGGCTTCTCATGCCAGTTGATTGCCACTGAGAAATGTTTTCTTTTCAATTGTGTATTCACTGCCGCATTCATCTCTTTCCCCTTACTTGCCGTATTTCTTGATGTGATTTCTGACTTTTTCTCTGTTGACTTCTCCGCTCGCTATCTGTTCATACATTTTTCTGGTCTGCCAAATGACATAAATAATGAGAATGGGAGAAAACAAAATTCTCAGGATGATTAGAAGCAGCTTTAAAGAAGCTTCTGCATAGTCCTTGAGGTCACACCAATGATCTTCAAACCATCCCTTTAGAAAGAATCCTTGCCATTGGAGTGTGAGCTTTAATGCATCTACATCTACCTTTGATTTCATACCGTCACCCTTAATCATCTAATTCTGCTTTGTTTATAAGTATTGAGTACATTTCTTTTGAATAGTTTGATATTGGGAACTTCTTGCCTATTAGCTCTGCAAACTCATCATCAATTTTTCGAACAAGATCCATATATTGAATCTGCTTTTCATCAGTCTCACCTGTAGGCCATTCAGGTGTCCTAGCTTGGTACTCCTCTGCCCATGCTTTGACTTGTTCAGCTTTATCTTCATATCGAGTGCGAAAGAAAGCATGAAAACCTTCTTCGTATTGTTCGTATGTCCCAACTTCGTAAAAGACCATCACGTCACCTCAAATCATCAAATACTTTTTAATTTCATCTATGGCTTCATCTGCACCGAAGCAGACTTTGCACATGTAACCTTGTTCTTCTAAGCGTTGAATCATGAGCCTTTGACTTGGTTGTAATTTCCCTTTCTTTGACTTCAATTCAATCCAAAGCCCGTGTATCTCACCATTTGGAACAATTAGCTGAAGGTCTGGAACACCAGCCTTCACGCCCAACTTCTTAAACTTTGCAGCTTCAATTATGTTTCTTGAGCCACCATTGGGAATATGGAATAAGTAATCACTCAAACGACCTGAACCATACTTCACACGATGCGCCCAACTCATGAGCGTCATCTGTTCTTGATCTTCTGTAGGCACTCGATTAAATCGCTTAGAACGAGCTGCCTTTTGTGACTGGACCCTTTGAGCCTCTTTGAATGTGGTCATAGCTCAATCCTATGGTTGGTTAGGCTTGCACCTTTTGAGATGGCCTCTTCTGCTTTCTTGCGATGTTCATCGTATTGATCCCCCTTGAGCGCTTGCTCTAACTTCTTAACCGTGTCAAAACCAATGGCACCTGATAAATACATATTTTCAATTTCGATAATTACTGCATCCACCCGCTTTTGCAGCTTCAGCATGTTTATGCCTTGTTGGGTGTAAAGTGCTTGCAGCTCCTCCACTTTCGCTTGCTGGTGCTGCCAGCAGTTTGCCCATGCTTCCCATTTTTCGTTAAATGACTCCAAATCCATTGCATCAGTACTTTTTGTTCCATTTGAAATGTATCTTCCGAATTCACCAAGAGTCACATCAAAATCAACACCTGTTCTGAATAATCCAATCCAGTACCTTTGCTTTTCAAACTCTTCTCTACACTTATCCATTTTTGACCTCGCAATTCGGCGAAATGTGGTTTTCTAGTTTGTCTAATACTTCGCAGTCAATGCGGTGGCCTATCTGCTTTTCTGCTTCAGTTGCTTTGCGATACCTATCAAGTTTCTTCTTTGCAATTGTTATGATCCCAAAGTCTTTGCTAAAGCCATGAAAGTAGTATTTATGCTCATAGATCAGCTCAATAGCTCCTGTATTCACAGCCGTTTTATTAACCAAGATGTCGCCTTTTTTAAACTCACTCATGGCTGGCTCCTTTTTTAAAGTGCTCATCAAACCACTCATCAATTTCTTGTGTGGTAGCTAAGTGGGAAATAACTCCAGCACATAAAACAGCTACAACAATAAACATTCGGCTCATGTCATCACTTAGAATCGCTGGGCCGAAGATCCAATAAAACAAGCCAATCGTAGAAAGCCCCACTACAACAAATTGAAGGAACTTAACAATCAATTTAAAAATAGTTTTACTCATCCCCGCCTCCGTATATTGATTCGTGGTCGCGGATGGCTTGTTCTAAACGTGGTCTTGTGCACATCCAGTTATCAATCCAACGATGCTCAAATTCATCCCAATCGAGCTTTATTAATTCAGCCAATGTTCCTTTTGCCGCATCGATTCCATCTAGGTCGCTAATGATGTCCAAAGACTCCACCAGACGCTCTAGGCCAGCAATAGAGACACAAGATTCACAATCACTAACAACATCTGAGTCGCAATAATTAATGTAGTCCTTGCAATCCATGCACCACTCAGAAGCCCATTCAGGAGACTCATTAATAATTCGTTTAGCCTCTGGCAAACCCCAATCACGAATAAACTGTTCTGGTTTCATTGTTGCTCTCCGTCACGTTTGGTAATGCTTTCAGCTTTGAACTCTTCAATCTTCCCTGCACGTCTAAGTTTGATATACAAGCATGCAGCTGCTCTTGTCTCGGTTGTTTTTAACCCATGGTTGTACGCGCAGCGTAGTGCCATCATTTCTTTGTAATTCATCTGCCTAACTCCACCATGTTCAAAACAGAAACTTCCATTTCAGCAAGCACGTAATTTTTTAATTCGCGGTAGGTGTTGTTTTTGAATGCCTCATGTACTTCTTTAACCACGATCATGTCGAAGTAAGGACGCTTTCTTTTTTCCGCGATTGTGATTAATCGGAATTTAATTTCTGATAGAGTCACGCTGCACCTCTCTCTTCCACTGGGAATGACATGCCTACGAAACGACAAATATCTAAGCGATCCTGAACCTTTACAGATCCACGCTTACCGTGACGGTTTTTAGCAATGATTAATTCAGTTACACCTGTAGGTGCATTTGTCTCTTTTTCGAGTAATGGGTGGACCATGATAATTTGGTCTGCATCCTGTTCAATTTGACCTGAGTCTTTAAGGTCGCTTGCAACAGGTTTATGTCCTTCTGCTGCTCGGTTGAGTTGAGCTAATGCAATTACTGGACAATCAAACTCTTTAGCCATGGCTTTTAAATCACGGCTGATTGATGCAACTTCTTGAACGCGGTCCTTCTTAGATGGGTCTCGGATTAAGCCGATATAATCAACAATGATGCAGCCTAGAGCCTTGTATTTGCGTTTTGCTTTACGCGCATAGCTTTGGATTTCAGAAATTGTTGGCTTTTGCTTTTCTTCAATAAAAATTGGAAGGTTGCGGAACTGAGCTATCGTGGCAGTAAGCTTTTCAAACATCCCGTCATAAATTTCCCCATTGTGCAGATTGTTATATGGGATATGCCCTAATGCTGAGATCATACGGTTGGTTAGGGTTGGCGTATCCATCTCAGCAGAGATAAACAATACTGGCATGTTGTAGCGCTTAGCAGTTTGCATTGCACACATCTGCGCGAGTGTTGACTTGCCACTACCCGGACGACCACCAATAACACAAAAATGTCCTTTCTCGATTGTGCCAAGAAGGTTATCAAGATGAGGAATATTGAACTGGACACCTATGAAGCCCTTTTGTTCCTTCTGGGCAATCTTTTTCTCAAATCGCTCAAGTGTCTTTTCTAAAGCTTGGTTAAAATCAAAGCCTGTTTGCTTTTGCTCAATTGAATTACTAGACGAACTAAATAAATTCTCAGCAGCTAAGTAAACATCAGTAATGGTCAAATCTTTAGCGCACTCTGCAATCGAGAGACCAATATTTTCAACTTCACGATGCTGCTTAAGTTTATTCAACTCAGCAACAAAATATTCTAGGTGGTGTACGCTACCAACTGCACTGTTAAGTTCAATTAAATACTCTTCCCCGCCAATATCATTGAGAAGGTTTCGCTCTTGTAGATGCTTGCAAACAAATACTGAGTCATAAGGCATATCTGAGTTCGCCAACTCAACAATTGCGCGGTAAATAATTTTGTGACGACCAGCGTAAAAATGTTCCTCAGTCAAATCGTTTGCAACTACTTCAAGTGAGTTGCTTGTTGTCATGAGTGCAACAAGAACACTCTGCTCAATTGTCATATTTTGAATGTTTGTACTCATTACCAGTCTCCATATTGCAATTGGGCATTAGAGAAATCAGGAGTTGCCACAGGACTGTTGACCTGAAACCAAAATTCGTTCTCCCATTGTTTTTGGTTTAGCCAAACGCTAGGTGATGGAATGAACTCACCATCCTGCTTTGTCCAAGAGACATCGGATTTTTGTTTTTCAAGAATCGAGATTAATTTTTCAATCTCAAACTCAGATTCATATTTTTTGAAAGTTTTATAAGTGCCAGACTTGTCTGATTTACGTTTACAAGTTGGATATGCAGACCAGAACTTCTCGAAATCATCGGAATACTCATTTTTCGCTTTTGACTTTTTGTCTTTTTCCCTTGGTAGGTTCTTTGGTAGATTCATTGGGAGGTTCTGTATCCCAAAATTGGGATGGGTAGAGGTACCGTTTTTGGGATGGGTAGGTATCCCAATTTCGGTACCAGTACCAATTTCGGTACCAGTACCAATTTCGGTACTGATTGGTTGGTTTTCACGACCATCAACACCAACTAATTTTAGTACACGCACTCCGTTACCAATTTTCTTGCCAGTGTCCAAAACAAGACCCAATTCAATCAAATCGGAAATAACTTTCAGAATGGTTTTTCTGTTTAGCAATGTATCTCTGTGAAGTCTTTCTGCGCTTGGATAGCAAGTAAAATCCTCACCTGCTCTATCAGCTAGAGACACAAGTACCAATCTTTGAGTGGCAGATTTAACAGGAGCCTTCCAAGCCCATAGAGTTGCGTCTAAGCTCATATTAGGCTCCTCTTAAACTCTTCATAAGCATCGTTGATTTCTTCAATGAAGAATTCATCACTTGAAGCATCGTAGAGCCTTTGAAGATCACCATACTGACGGGCATATTTCGCGCCTTCATAAACTCCATGCTCATACTCCCTTATGAACCGCAAAGCTGTAAGATTCATAGTAATGACGCTCCAAGTTACTTTTAGCCTCAGCTACAGCGACCGAGTTTTTTAAACTGCGTTCTGTTGCATAAGCCTCAACCGCTTTTTGAAACAAACTAATCTTCCGATTTAGTTCAATGTCTGCTAATATTTGATAGTTCATTTAATCCACCTTGTTTGAACATTGAGCCTGATTGTCACCATCAGGCTTTTTCTTTATATCCAAGCTCAAAACACATGCCGAAATCTTCAATGTCATCTTGAAAAAGATCGTCAATTGTTTGTTTGCTTTCCATCCACGCTTTTGACATCACAAAAAGCGCATTTAGTTTTTCCTCGCTAATCATTCGATATTTCTTGAGGACAGTCTTAAATCCAAGAACATCCAATAGCACTAAACAGTTCTCAAGCTCAGTCAAGCCATTGGATTTTCTATCATTTTTCATTCGTGATAATGTGCTTGGATCAATCCCCAACTGTTCAGCAACCTGACTTTGATTGCTTGATGCAAGGGCTTGCAAAACTCTAGAAACTTCATTTCTAGCCCTTGCACTCAATTCGGTTGATACTTTGCTCATGGTTTAGTTCCTAAGCGGTTAATTGTTTTGAACAATATTCCTTCCATAAATTTTCTAGTTTTCTTCCTAGATCATATGAAAGGCGTTTCCCACATAACCCGCGCTCTAAATCACTAACGTAATTCTGTGAGCACCCGATTTCTGCGGCTATAAATGTCTGAGTAAGACCCTTTTCCCTTAACTCAGAGATCATCTTCTGCCATTGATTCATGGGCGGTCTCCGATAATTTTTATTAAATATATAGGTTTTCCGATATTTATTCAATAGCCAAACCGATTGAAATATGTATCAGAATTCCGATAGAAGTAACGATGGACAAATTTATGGCTACTTTGGGCGAAAACTTAAAAGCAATTCGCAAAGCTAAGAAAATGACTCAAAAAGAACTGGCTATGAAGTCAGGTGTCAAACAATCTGTAATTTCTGATCTCGAAACAGGGAATGCCAAATCGACAGGCTCTATACTTGAGCTGGCTACCGCACTTGGTGTTACCGCAGAAGAGCTAAAAAAAGGAATTGTCAGTAAGTTTGACAATAATGTTGAGCCTATAACTAAAAAACTAATTCCCGTTCTTTCTTGGGTGCAGGCAGGGACAATGACATCAGTAGAAGCTATCGATCCTAATAAAATAAATGAATGGTTGCCACCACTTAGTGCAGATGATCCAGATGGTTGTTTTTATTTGAGAGTAGTTGGAGTAAGTAATTCCCCTAGATATGAAGAGGGAGACTACATTTTAGTTAATCCAAACTATCAAGTTTGCGATCTAATCGCTGATGACCTCATCGTTGTTAGAAATAATTCAGACGCAACCTTTAAGAAGCTTGTAATTGAAAGCGACCAGCGCAAATACTTGCAAGCATTAAACCCCAACTTCCATCCTAATATTATTGAATTTGAAGATGGTATGGAGCTCGTAGGCTTAGTTATTGATGCATTTAGACCATTAGGCGGATCACGTCCAAAGCGTGTTAGAAAAAGTTAAATTAAGGTTTTAGGTGATATATGGACAATTCAAAACTACCAATCAACCAGATTATTGCTCGCATCAATGATGCTGCGAAACATGGTGAAGCTTTGGTGCTAACAGCCGAAGAAGTAAAGATTCTTTCTAAAGACATTGGCGATAAGGTCTTTATTCCTGTGCTTACTAATGAGCAGGTCGTGCAGTTGGTAAAAGAAGGAAAGCTTGAGCAAAAGATTAATAAAACCAAAGATTAATAAACTGTGAACCCGGTACAGTCATTGGATAAGGTGAAGGCAGACATTACGCTGCTTTGTGGGGTTTTGGATTGGGAATTAATTGGGCTAAATTCAGCAAGTGCTAAAATAAATCTAGTATAATGCTAGGTATCTACAAGAGGCTTTTAAAGACTGATGGTTATTGAATTGGTTAAACACTCACCAAATGCGCTAAGGCGCTATATGACTGACATGAATGTGTCAGCGAGTGCACTCGCCAATTTAACTAAGATATCTCAAAGCAAAATTAATAAGGCCTTGGATGAAGTTGAAGTATTTAAGCTGAGCCAATTAGAAACTATTTCAAAAGTTTTATTTGTGCCAACAGTGTATCTAACAACTGATAATTTTATCTATGAGCGTAATACGCCTGAAATAATAGAATTTAGAAATCATATAGATATCCCAGAAGATAGATATAAAGAAAATGCTTTAGTGCAGGAATTTTGCCAAGTTAGAGATAACTTTATATCTATATTAAGTTCTCTGAATGAAGAGCCTAAAGCTTTCGATTTGAAGCTTAGCGGAACTAATGCAGAAGAAGATGCTCAAGCAATAATTGACTATTTTGGTTTTTACACACACAGCAAAAAAATCAAGAATTCAGATGATTACTTTAATGCTTGGAGAGACATTGTAGAGCTCATGGATGTAGTAGTTATAGATAGAGGGCGTGATAAATTTGGCTCGGATGGTATGTGTTTGTATTTTGATGCGGTACCCATTATTGCCATTTTTAGCTCAGGACAATCTCAATCTAGAAAGCTATTTACTTTAGTTCATGAAATTGTCCATTTAGGATTAGGTAGTAGTGTCTTTGATGGGCGATTACTAGAATCTGACAATAGTCTTGAAAAATATTGTGATCAAGTTACAGGGTATGTTTTAGCCCCAAAAAATATTGTGGCTGATTGCTTTAATGAAAATTTAACCATCGAAGAGAATGTTATTCTTATTCGAAAACAAACAAAAGCAAGCAAGGCAGCTATTGCCATTCAGTTAAAAATACTTGGATTAATAAATCAAGATCAGCTTGCTGATTATTTAGATTACATCAAACCCAAAGAAAATGGTGGGGGGTTCGGTTCTAAGAAGGAAAATATGGTCTTAAAGTATTTTGGCTACAACTTTGTTGAAAAAGTTATGAGTGCAATGTGGCAAGAGCGCATATCATCCAATACCGCCAAAAATATTCTTGGATTCAATAAGACATCAAAACCGTCAGCCTTTAAAGAATTGCAGCAAAAGGTCTTCTAATAATGATTAAAATTAGCTTAGATACAAATGCTGTATTAGACTTTTGTTACAGAAATTATCCAGAACAAATATTTAAGGAAATATGGAGTTCTTTAGAAAGCTCCAGACTAGCCAACCAAGTTAAGTTTTATATGTGTGAAGCTGTTTTGCATGAAATTGAACAAAAGATTGCAGACTATGAGTATGATGAATCAATATTTCATGCCTTTCTTGATCGTTTCTGCGTTCATCAAATCAAGCCAAATGAACACGGAGCATCAATCCTTGGTTTAAAACAAGAGTTATTAAAATATAATGCATCAAAAAATTCACACCACGTAACAAAAGATAATTACGCTGATCTTGATGTTGTTAGTTTGGCTCATCATTATGGTTCAGATGCTTGTGTTATAACGTGCGAGCAAAGAAATCCTTTTTTAAACTGGGATGCTAAATCACAAGGCCACAACATGAAAGTTCCCAATATTTGTGAAAAACTAAATATTGAATGTGGTAACTGGTCTTATTTATTTTCAAAACTTGGATTTTTGTTTTAATTATTTTTATATTTCCCCATCCAACCCACCACCACGGTGGGTTTTCTTTTGTCTATTAAAGCATAAAAAATCGGATTTTCTATAAAAATATCGGATTACCTATTGACTAATAATATCGGAAATGCGATATTTATCTCACAGACAACAAAAAAGTCCCAGACATTCGACCGACGGGACTTTTACTCAATGAGTGAGAAGATTATGACACAGAAATTCGAAATTAAAAATCGCTTCACAGAAGAAGTCCTTTTTACCTGTGATGTTCCTGAAGGTATGGAATCAGGAATGATTGCTCGTCATGTATTAGAAAGTGCGATTGCTGCCGGTGCCGACCTTAGCTGTGCCAACCTTCGCGGTGCCAACCTTCGCGATGCCAACCTTCGCGGTGCCGACCTTTTTGGTGCCAAAGCTGCCCCGCTCATTGTTTACGGATTGCGCTGGAATGTGATTATTAGTGGCTTGGGGAAAATGCGAATTGGCTGCCAAGAACACAGTGTTGAAGATTGGAAATCATTTGATGATGCGCGTATCACGCGCATGGATAGCGAAGCGCTTGAATTTTGGAATCAACACAAATCAATGCTTTTGAATATGTGTGATAGCTACGTTCATCCAGTTCAGGAGGAATCTAGCAATGACTGAGAATAAATATTCAATCAAGCAAGCGTTTGTTGATGGTACGTCAGGATTCTTATTGTTCTGGGTAGTTTTCTTTTTAGCTGTAGGTTTTTTACGTAGCTGTGCCGACGAACAAGCAGCAAACGAACTCAAAGCAAAACAGAACATGTATGTGCGTGTGCAAGTGGAAGGAGCTAACTAATGAACTCAAAAGCATTATGCCTCCAGGCAAACCCGAACCTTTATTGTAAGCCTATTGGTGCTGGCATGTTCCAGTTTTACCAAATCTTTGAAGGCCAATATTTCTTTGCTAACTCAGCTAATACTGAAAAAGCAGCATGGGATTTAGCACTTAAGAAGTTGGAAGAAGACAAGGAGCCCTCTCATGGATAACTACAAAATCAAAGTTAAAGATGAAGCTAGCGCAGATGAAGCAAGGGATCTATTTAAAAAGATTGGTTACCAGCCTGATAACTCTTCATATGAACCATATGTGGGATGGGTTGCAGTTTTTGAAGATGGTAGCGGAAGTTTCTACCGCCACAATATGAATTTGGATGAGTGCGTAGAAATTACTATAGCTCAACTCCGCGACCTTGTCGTGTTGAAGCGTAATGATGTGAGAGATGCGACACATCGCGACAAGCTGGATGAATCAATCTATTTAACTAGCGATAAGGTCATTTATTACTGGTGTGGAGAATGGTGTAAATCAGCAATTAATAAATCAAATGACTATGAAGATTATATTGCGAATAGCCTGACGCCTATTACTCAACCCCAAGACCCAGCCTTGATTAGCGGTGCGGAGGCAAAGCTTGCGTGGGCTAATGGAGTTGATATTCAAATCAAGAATGTAAATTGTGTCAACTGGTATGACTTAGATGAGAGCAAATACAATCTTGATATTTTTGATAATGTTCGTGTTGATTTCCGCCTCAAACCTCAAACCATCAAGCTTGAACTTGAGCTACCGAAGCCTTTTGAGCCAGAAGTTGGTCAAGAAGTTTGGTTTATTGATGACAATAGCAAATGTGGCTACTCGCGATCTGCTGAATATGGGAGTGACATTTACTCTTACTTTGGTTGGTGGCGCACCGAAGAAGAAATCAAGCAAGTCGTAGCGCAACTCAGAAAGATACGAGGTGCCTCATGATCATAGCCCTTTTATACATCTTGATGTTTAACCTCATCTTGGCGGTTCACTGGGGGATTATCTAATGAATATGTTAGCCCTTAAACCCGAGCTGCTATGCCCTTCTTTCCCTTACTTAGATATGTCTACTGACATTCAAGTCGAAGGTGAGACGGTCTATTTCGATCTAACTTACGGCTGCAATGTTCTTAACTGCCAGATCAAAGCCGAAACGACTTATGACACTCGTGAAGTAACTGATCAGTTCAGTGGTTGTGCACATGACCAAGAGTATGAAGTGCTTGTAGTAGACACAAGAACTCATGCTGTTGTGACTGATAAAGACGGCATTGAGTCACCAATTGGCTTACGTTTCAAGCTTACAGATGCACAAGTACATAGCTTAAACGAGCAGCTTAAATACTACGCCGAAGAATTGGCAGATGAAGAGCGGGAGTGGTGTGATCAAGTGCATGAGAAAAGAAAACTACTTGAAGCCATTGATGTGCTTATCCGTCGTCCTGCTTCAGCAACAGAGACAACACTTGCTGAGGCAATGGCCTACTTCAAGATGCTAATTGAGGAGTCTACACAAGGACAAATTGAAGTCCGGTATTCAGACACTACTCAGCAGTTGCCATTTTAAGAATTAGGAGAAGATTATGAATGCGCCAGTTTTGGTACATAACATGTCGAATGCAGCGTATCACGCTCATTCGGCTGTTAGTAGCTCTCAGCTTAAAACCATTCTGCGTTCTCCTGCCCACTTCTTTGCTGAGCATATGAGTGATAAGGAACACAAGCAGACTCCTGCAATGGCACTTGGTACTGCGGTTCATGTTCTATTCCTTGAACCAGAAGTTTTTAACGATGAAGTTGCAATCGAACCAATCGTTAATAAGCGAACAAATGTAGGTAAAGAAGCAATAGCAAAGTTCTTACAGGACAATGCAAGCAAGACAATCATTACCGAAGAACAGTATCAAGCAGCCGCTAAAGCTGCGGAAGCAATGAAACGCCACCCAATGTACAACATGATTTTATCGGGTGGTATTCGTGAAGCTTCAATCTTTTTTGATGATGAAGAAACAGGTCTTGAATGTCGTATTCGCCCTGATTGGCATGTAGCACCTGAAACAAGTGAATATTTCCCTAACGGGTTAATTGTAGACATCAAAAAGACAACGGATGCGCGTGCGAATGCATTTTCAAGAAGTTGCCAAAACTATGACTACTCACTTTCAGCGGCTATGTATATCAATGGATACAAGGCTTATTACGGTGATGAATACAACCCTTCTTTCCTATTTTTTGCAGTAGAAGAAGACGATCCGCATGAGTCAATCATCTATTACGCATCAGATGAAATGCTGTTTATTGGTGAGCAGAAACGCCGATCTGCAATGCTGACTCTACTTCAATGCAAAGAGTCAAATGAGTGGCAAGGCTACACAAAACAGATTCAACCAATTGATTTGCCTTTATGGGCTAAGAAAGAATTTCTAGGAGAATAACAATGAATATGCTTGCAACATTAAATCAAGGCATTGTTCCTCAAGCTGAAACAGCAGCAAACGTACTTGCAGCACAAGCAAAGGCTCAAGTTGAAGCGCGTTATATGATGGCTATGCATCGCCCTAGAAATTGGGATGCTGTGCGCCAAGACCTTTTAAAAGAATGCCGTCGCCCTTCATTTGCTGACAATACATCTACCTACTACAAAAAGCCCGTAGGTGGTCGATCTGTAACAGGTTTAGGAATACGTTTTGTTGAGGTCGCAATTCGCTGTATGACAAATATTCTTGTTGAAACAACAATGATATTTGAAGATGAACATAAGGAGATTCATCGCGTCTCAGTAACTGATCTTGAGTCAAATACAACATACCCACAAGACATAAAAATCAATAAAACAGTGGAACGCAAGGCAATTGCGGGTCGTGATGTTGTTAGTGAGCGCCTCAATAGTGAGGGTCAAAAAGTATATGAGGTTGTTGCCACTGAAGATGAAATGCTTAATAAGCGAAATGCGGCAATTTCAAAAGCTATTCGTAATGCTGGACTTCGTATCATTCCAGGTGATCTACAGGATGAAGCAGAGCATTTAATTCTGCAAACCCGTCAAAGTGGCATCAAAGAAGATCCAGAGAAGTACCGCAAACAAATTGTAGATTCATTCAACACCATTGGTGTTAAAGCTCAAAACCTTGTTGATTATATCGGCTGCCCTCTTGATCAGTGCTCACCTGCCCAAATTGACGAATTGCGCGCTGTCTTTGGTGCAATCAAAAACGGTGAAACTACATGGCAAACAGTTATTGCTGAGAAAAACGAGCAAGAGTTATCAGAAGGCAAAAAAGCTCCTTCAAATGACATCAATGCAGTAAATCAAGCAATTCAGCAACAAGGGTAAGGTGGCAGCATGAAACAAATCGAATTAAACACAATTAGCGGTACTTCTGACCAGATCGCAGAAGAGATTTTTAAGAAAATTATTGGGCCTATGGTTGATGAAATGAATAGCCAAGATAAAGACTCAGCAAAGGTTTTCACATTCTCAGTAATGTGGCTTGGTATGGCTCTATATGCTGCTCAATTTGAACCGCACAATGCCAAGAAAACAATTCAATTTAGTGTTGATCAGTTCATGCAAACGTTCGACAAATTCAGCAAAAGACCGAGCTAAGGAGCAGCAGCATGACAGATTTGAATAAGGGAAGAGAGCTAGAAGCTCAAATTGAAGTTTTCAAGAAAGAAACTATGGAGCTTTGGTTTGTGCCTGATTTAGCTGACACGTACAAAAATAAGGATCTATTCAGCTATTCAATTATGGATGGTGAAGTCTTCTTTATGCGTGAACAGGCACGCCAATTATGGAGTTTTTGGAATAAAGCCAAAGCTCAGGCGGTGCCAGAGAAAAAGATTTACTTAACCTGTGAGCAATTATATGCAGCAGCAAACTTTGGTGCACCAAACAAAGATCCAGAACTTTTAGAAACTGAATTAACAATTGCTTGGTTTGAGGAAGCTCATAGCGGCAGTGGTTACTACGTTTATATAAGTGAGTATCCAGAAGAAGGTGCAATGAAGCTGGAAAGCGAATCGGGAGCTGAGGGATGAGTGAATTTAACTTTGAGCAACTTTATCTAATGGCTCTCATGAATAGTAAAAAGCCAAAGTACGTTTTGAATTGGGTTCATGTATCCAGACATGGGCCAGGTGCGACAAAAGCTACAGAAATTTGTGAATATTTTGGGATAGATCCAGAAGGCACTGATTTTAGAAAAGCGGAAAGTAAGGAGGGGTGAAATGACAGCAATTGCGAATATAGGTAGTAACTTTGTTGTAGCGTTACCACCTTCGGACATCTGGCTTAATGACTCCCAAGCTGCTGAGTTCTTGGGATATGGAGATGTACATTTTAAGGCAGCAGTTTGCTGCCTACCAACCTTCCCTAAACCGCGCTATGTTATTAAGTGCGGTCAAGGAAGACGATGGAACTTGGCAGAGTTGTCAAACTGGTTGAACGAACAGTCAGATGATGAACCTAAAAGAGGACGACCACGTAAAATAGCCAAGTGATTTGACAATGAATCGAATTGAATGTAATTTAAATATGCACCCGCAAAATCGGGTGTTTGGATTGGTCTCCAAAAGTTTCTCAAGGTCGAAAGACCGCATTTAGCGGTTTTATTTTGCCTATAATTTTCTACACTCTGTGGAAAATGCCCTGTTATGGTGGGTTAGGCGGAAGTGCTTCGGCACGCTAGACCCTTGAGACTAGTAAGACCAATTCCGTTTAACCTGCCACCCTAATTGATTGGTCTCAATTTTGGTGGTGAAAATCCCTATCTCAAGGAGTATTCACCATGAATGCAATTTCTAATTTTACTTTTCATAATGATTATAATGTTCGCGTTCAGTTAATTGATGCTGAGCCGTGGTTTTGTCTTGCTGATGTCTGCTGTGTTTTATCAGTTGATCGTACTTCTCGTTTATTACGTGATTTGGATGAAAAGGGGTTGGCAGATTGCCACACCCCTACAAATGGTGGAAATCAAAAGATTAAATTTGTTAATGAGCCAAATCTTTATCGGATCATCTTTCGTTCAAATAAACCAGAAGCAAAACAATTCCAAGATTGGGTATTTAACGAAGTTTTGCCAACCATCCGCAAAACAGGCAAATACGAAGCACCAAAACCAATCGAAAAACGCAATTATATCAACAACAATGACATGTTAAACATCAAGCGTCTGATTTGGTGCTGTGCAGGTCACTTAGATCAGAAGCAATCAGTCAGCAGCGCAATTTGGTACTCGCTTCGCAATGTGACTGGCGTACCGAGCCCTGCTAAGTTTGAGGTTGAACATTTGCCATTGCTGGCACAAGAATTTAATCGCATTCTAAGCATCATTGAGCCATACCTAAAAGCACGTTACGCATGTGAGGAAGCATTAGTTAAGCGCTTACTTCGAGATCGTGAAGACGCTCAATCTTTACTGGCTAAGTTGCTTGATGAAATGAAGGCGGCTACACAGGATTTTGAAAAAGGATTACAGAAACATTTGCCAATGGTTTTTCAAGGCGAATGTTTAAATCTTGTTGAGCGTAAACCATGTGGTATTGATCATCACGAATTTAATCGTTGGGCTTAATCTTGGATATGCAACGGGGCTAATCTAGCCTCGTTGCAATTTCACTTGCAGTAGCATTGTAATAGACCATCAAGCTTCTTAAGTCTTTATGCCCAATCATACGGGCCAAGTCTAAAACTTCTAATTTCCTTGCAAGGCGTGTACAAGCCTCATGGCGTGTATCATGGAAATGCAAATCAGTGATTTGACATCTATCTCTTAATTTACGCCAAAGCGTATCAAAGCTTTGGGAATTACAAGTAAAGACCTGCTTTTTATCAAGACCTTTTAATAAAGTAAGCAACTCAACTGCACGCTTAGATAGTGGTACATTTCGTTTAGTACCATTCTTTGTTTCAGTTAAAACTAAATATCTATCTTTTAAATAAACACGATCCCAAGTCAACCCAACAATCTCACCAGCACGCATTGCTGTTTCAATTGCAAAGAGAAAGGCAATTATAATTTGCTGAGTTGAATTTACTGGTACATTGTTATCCCAATTTGCTGCAAGACATAATCTATCAATCTCATCCTGAGCAATTCGTCTATCTCGGTGCTTTGATGGTGGTGGTAAAGTCAAGTCGGCCATTGGAGACTCTTTAATCCACTTCCATTCTTTCCGGGCAACAGTAAATAAAGAAGCTAAAATATTTGCTTCACGCCGGACAGTAGCACCCTGCACTTCTTTTAATCGGGAGTCGCGCCATTGCACTAAATCGTCAGTTGTGACTTTGGCCAATTGCTTTTGACATAGCTTTTTATACTCACGCTTGAAGAAAGCCATTCGCTTGACTTCATTCTCATGAGTTTTCTTTTTAACACTCACTTCACTTAAGTAGCGTTCAATAGCTTCTAAAAAAGAGTGATCTGGTAATTTGCCATGCGATTGTTCGCGTAACTGAGTCTCGCGTTTAGATGCCCAAGCTCGTGCCTGTGCTTTTGTATCAAAGGTTGCACTTTCGCGAATTCCGTTTACACTTATCTCGGCTCGCCATGTATTGTTGCGTTGTCTAAATGAAGCCATAATTTTGTGGCGTAATCTTGGCGTAATTGTGATAACCGAAATAATAGGAAAAAATAAGAAATAATAGAAGTACAGATTATTGGCTAATTTGGCATTTGATTGTTTTGTATGAAATAATAAGAAAAGATAAAAAAACCTAAGAAGTTGTTATTTTTGATCAAGTGCCCGCCGAGCGCACCATTTTATATATAATAACTTCATAAATTTATCTCAATTTTATAAAATTCCGACTATTTTACTTGGTTTATTAATCATTATCGCTCAAAATATACCCCTCTTTCATAATGTGAGAATTTCATGACTGATGCTTTGGTTTTAAGAGATTTGTCCAAAACATATCGTAATGGTTTTCAGGCGTTAAAAGGTATTAACCTCACTGTGCCTGAAGGTGAATTTTATGCGTTGTTAGGTCCAAATGGCGCCGGCAAATCAACAACCATTGGTATTATCAGCTCCCTCACGAAAAAGACCTCAGGAACAGTTGAGATTTTCGGACATAATCTCGATACTCATCCATCCTTGGCAAAACAGCAGCTTGGCGTTGTCCCTCAGGAATTTAACTTTGGGCAGTTTGAAAAAGCATTTGATATTTTAGTAACGCAAGCTGGTTATTACGGTATCCATAGAAAGATTGCAGAAAAGCGCGCAGAACATTATTTAGAAAAACTGGGCCTATGGGAAAAACGTAATATACAAGCACGTATGCTGTCAGGTGGTATGAAACGCCGTCTTATGATTGCCCGTGCCATGATGCATGAGCCTAAACTTCTTATTTTAGATGAGCCTACTGCAGGTGTAGATATTGAGTTACGCCGTTCTATGTGGGATTTTCTGACTGAAATGAACGAAAACGGTACTTCTATTATTTTAACGACACATTATCTCGAAGAAGCAGAAATGTTGTGTCGTCAAATTGCCATCATTGACCGTGGTGTCATTAAAGAAGATACCAGCATGAAAAGTTTCTTAAACCAGCTGAGTGAAGAGTCTTTTATTTTTGATTTGGCTGAACCTATTGCCCCACTCCAGCTCAATATTATTGGTGTGAAGTTCAACTTAATTGATAGTAGTACTTTAGAAGTAACAATGGATAAAGCACATACATTAAATGATTTATTCCAACTTTTAGAGTCACAAGGTATTCGTGTTCGCAGCATGCGAAATAAATCGAATCGTCTTGAAGAGCTATTTGTCAAAATGGTCGAGAAAAATCTTGAAGGAGCGGCAAAATGAACTTTAACCAACTGCAAATTGCCCTCTGGACTCTAGTTCGTAAAGAAGTACGCCGATTTCTACGCATTTGGCCGCAAACCTTATTACCACCTGCAATTACCATGAGTTTGTACTTTGTCATTTTCGGTAATTTGGTTGGCTCACGTATTGGTGAAATGGGTGGCGTAAGTTACATGCAATTTATTGTACCTGGCCTCATCATGATGGCTGTCATTACCAACAGTTATGCCAATGTATCATCGAGTTTCTTTAGTGTGAAATTTCAAAAAAGCATTGAAGAGCTGATTATGAGTCCTGTGCCCTTACATATTATCTTATGGGGCTATGTTATTGGTGGTATTTGTCGAGGTGTCTTGGTTGGTGCAATCGTTACCGCGATGAGTATGTTTTTTACTGACCTTTTTATCCATAACTGGTTCGTAACTATATATACAGTATTAATTACATCCGTTTTATTTTCTTTAGGCGGTTTTATTAATGCAGTCTACGCAAAATCATTTGATGATATTTCTATTATTCCAACATTTGTACTTACTCCACTTACCTATTTAGGTGGTGTGTTTTATGCCATTAGTGCACTTGGTCCTTTTTGGCAAAAACTTTCTTTAATTAATCCTATTGTTTATATGGTAAATGCTTTCCGTTTCGGCATTTTAGGTCATAGTGACGTGAACGTTTCGTTCTCTTTAATCATTGTGACATTATGCTGTGCTGTACTTTACGGAATTGCTTATTATTTACTTGCTCGTGGTTCAGGAATGCGTGAATGAGTGTCGAACAGTCTTTATTGGGTAAAGAAACCCAATATCCAACTAGCTATCAACCCGATGTGTTATTTCCAATTGCACGTGCTCAATCTCGTGAAAAATATGCTCATATCGAAGGTATAACCCAAGGTAAAGATTGGTGGCACGTTTTCGAAATTTCTTGGTTGAATGCTCACGGTATTCCACAGGTTGCTATCGGCAGAATTACACTGCCAGCTTCTTCACCGAATTTGATTGAATCAAAGTCATTAAAACTTTATTTCAATAGTCTTAACTTCACTCAGTTTGACTCTACACAGTCATTCATTGAAACAGTTGAAAAAGATTTATCTGCTGCGGCAGGTGCAAAAGTTGAATTAACCCTATTTCAAGTAGATGATTTAGAGATTTCTAAACCTCAAGGGATCTGTATTGATGATCTTATGCCAGAGCGTTTAGAACAACATCCTGATGCTACTCTCTTAAAACTTGATGAGTCAGATGAAGAAATCGAAGTTGAACTGTATTCTCATCTTTTGAGAAGTAACTGCCCAGTCACGGGTCAACCGGATTGGGGGACAGTTTTTATTCGTTTTAAGGGCAAAAAACCTTGTTATCGTAGTCTTTTAGCCTATATTATTTCGTACCGTCAGCATAACGGTTTCCACGAACAATGTGTCGAACAAATCTTTGCCGATATTTGGCAAAATTTGCAACCTGAAAAGCTGATGGTTTATGCAACTTATACTCGCCGCGGTGGACTTGATATCAATCCTTGCCGAGTATCGGATCTTACATGGATGCCAAAACCGATTCGATTGGCACGACAATAAAACGAATAATTTGAGGATACACCATGCCGTTTTTTGGTTTTACCCCTTCTGAAGGCTTATTGAACGATATACAGACTGGAATTGCGAATAAAAATTCTAGTGAACCGTTATATCCACTTCGAGACAAAATCGCTTTACAACTCAATGAAGAAATTATTGAAAATGTACTTACCCAGTTAGTACAACATTTCCCAGCGAGTGAAAAAAGAGATACTGCCGAAAAACTAGCTGGTTATGTCAAATCAACAGTTGCCGTGCTTTTAAAGCAATTACTCAGCAAAGCGCCAAACGATGTGGTTAAACAGTCAGTTGAGTTTTCAGAGAAAAGCTTATTTAAAGATCCGCAAGGCCAATATAAAGTTGGCGTTGCTTTAGATGCTGGCCTAGTTACCAACTTGAAGCATAATTTTGCCGAGCTTCAGGCGGGTAATGACATTAATAAAGCAGCATTAGCAGAACTATATAAACAGTTCGGTGATGCTATGGTGAGACATTTTATGTCTGACTTTAATAAAACATTAGATTTAGGCATGATTAAGCGTAAAGCAGCCGATATTGGCGCTGCTGCTGTAACTAAAGCAGTTCATATTGCGATCGACAAACTCATTCCAAGTTTAAATCGCACTGAACTAAAAGCGATGGCTGAATATCATGATGGACTATTCTTTAACTAATAAAAAATAGTCTATCGGAAACCTGGTGAGAGCCAGGTTTTTTTATTGCAAAATATTGATATACATTGTCATAAATCAGGTTTATGTTAGCATGCGCCAAGCACTGATTGACCTTTAGTTAAAGCCGCATGTCTCCTAGTCCACAATATAAATTTTTACGCCAAGCTCCTCGAGATGGCCTTAGTACTGCCATGCAACCTTCGCGCTGGCAGCAGCTTCATATTGACCCTTGGTTATGCCTATTTTTATTCCTAAATGCATTGTTAGGTTTAACGGTACTTTATAGTGCATCTGCACAAGATGTGGGACTCGTCAGTAAACAGGCCATGAGCTTTGGTATCGGCTTTCTGGTCATGATTAGCCTAGCGCAAATTCCACCCAAGGTTTATCAAGCTTTTTCACCTTATTTTTATTTATTTGGCCTGTTTTCCTTAATTGGCGTTATGGTTTTTGGTGAAGTTCGCATGGGCGCGCAGCGCTGGATTGATATTCCGGGGTTCGGGAGTGTTCAACCCAGCGAATTTATGAAAATTGGCATGCCAATGATGGTTGCATGGTTTTTAGCTCGTAAACCTCTTCCTCCTAGCTTCTCGCAGGTTATTTTGTCTTTAATGTTAATTGGTGTTCCATTTTTACTTATTGCAGAACAGCCTGACCTAGGAACATCACTATTAGTATTAGCAAGTGGGATTTTTGTACTGTTCTTAAGTGGGCTATCTTGGCGCATGATCGGTGCAGCAGCAGCTTGTGCAGCTATTGTGATTCCAATTGCATGGGAATTCCTTTTACACGACTATCAACGTCAACGGGTATTAACGTTGCTTGACCCAGAAGCGGATGCTTTAGGAACAGGCTGGAACATTATTCAGTCCAAAACAGCAATCGGTTCTGGTGGGTTCTCAGGGAAAGGTTTCCTCGAAGGTACTCAATCACATTTGCACTTCTTACCAGAAGGCCATACTGACTTTATTATTGCTGCTTACTCAGAAGAATTCGGTTTAATTGGTGTACTTATATTAGTAATTCTTTATTCGGCCATTATTTTTAGAACATTTCAAATCGGTTTACAAAGCTTTCACAATTATGGCCGATTAGTGGCTGGCGCGTTTGGTTTGTCTTTTTTTGTTTATGTATTTGTAAACGCAGGAATGGTCAGTGGTATTTTACCTGTAGTGGGTGTTCCCTTACCTTTTATGAGTTATGGCGGTACCGCTATTATTACTTTAATGGCCACTTTTGGTTTAGTCATGTCTATTCATACACATCGATAATCTGGAATTTAAAAAAGATATGTTGTCTCAATTTGTTAATAAAACTTTAAAAGTGCTTGCCTTGTGTACTGGCCTTATTAGCACAAGTCATTTTGCTCAGGCCAATGATTTTGTAACTCATCCTAACTATTTAAATTTTAAACAAAAAGCCATGAGCACTTATGGCTTAAGCGGTGAACAGGTTGACGCCGCTATGAATGGTGCAAAAAATTTACCAAACATTATAAATATTATGACTCGCCCTGGTGAAAGTAAGCCTTGGTACGACTATCGCTCTATGTTTTTAGTCGAAGGTACTATTCAACGTGGTGTCCGCTTTAAAAACCAATATGCCGATGCTCTCAATCGTGCTGAACAACAATTTGGTGTTTCTCAAGCGGTTATTCTAGGCATTTTAGGTGTTGAAACAGGTTATGGAGCCAATAAAGGTTCGTTTATTACTCGTGATGCACTTGCAACGTTAGCATTTGGCTACCCACGCCGTGCTGAATATTTTGGCGATGAGTTAGCTGCTCTCATTGCATGGACTTACAAAGAAGGTTATCCAACCAATAGTATTGTAGGTTCTTATGCTGGTGCCATTGGCTTCCCGCAGTTTATGCCAAGCAACATTAGTAAGTACGGGGTCGACTTTGATGGTAATGGTCATATCGACCTACGAAACTCTGCAGAAGATGCGATTGGCTCAATCGCAAATTACTTAGCAAAACAAGGCTGGCAACGCGATCAACCTATTGGTTTTATGGCTCGTTACACGGGTTCAAATCCGGAAAGTATCATTGCTAAAGATTTGACCCAGCCCACTCCGTATGGTGCACTAAAAAATCAAGGGATTTCCCCTTTAAATCCGTTAGTCAAAATTGATGACTTAGATATGGTAAATGTTATTCAATTACAAGACTATAACGGTCCAATTTACTATTTAACCTATCCGAACTTTCAAGTAATTACGACTTATAACAAAAGCCGAATGTATGCGACTGCCGTATGGTTGTTAGGTACAGAAGTAGCTAGCCGATAGGCTAGCTTTTTGATGAGTTTATGTAAAAGTCAATAAATATTTTTGTTAAATCGATCACAATACAAACATTTTAAACACCTTGTTACATATTTGGTTATTTTTTAACCTAAAACTGTAAGTTTTTGCCCTTTTTGTAACTATTTCTCGTTAAAGACTAGACACTCTCCGTAAGCGATGAATATTATCCACCCCAATCAAGCAATTGCAAAAGTGAATAATTAGGCATGTTCACTTCAATTTTTAGCTCTTTGGCTAAATGAAAAAGTGCATGTTCTCAGGAGTTTATATAAATGCAGTTATCGCTGAAATACATTCTTGCACTGACGGCTAGTTTAAGCATGGCCCCACTGCACGCTGAAATGATGCAATCATCATCATTAAATAGCGATGTAGATGGTCCAAATGCAAATTTAGCTGCTCGTGTGTTGAGTAAAGATACTCAAAACTTTAATTCTCGTTTCTCTAATATTAACAGTCTTTCAATCACTGAACGTTCTGGCGATCAAATCCGTCGTCAAGCTATCGCAGCTAAAATTGAAATCCCTGAAGATGAGCCTTCAGTGATTGAAAAACTTAACACAGTAGCTTCAAATACTGTTCGTAAGTTTAGCCAAACTGGCATGGCATCGTGGTATGGTCGTCAATTTCATGGCCGTAAAACTGCAAGTGGTGAAACATTCGATATGAATGCACTTACTGCTGCTCACCGTAGCTTACCGCTTAACTGTTATATCCGTGTCACCAACAAAGACAATGGCAAAAGCGTAGTGGTAAAAGTAAACGATCGTGGTCCTTTCCATGGTAATCGTGTGCTTGATTTATCATACGGTGCAGCTAAACGCCTTGGTATTACCAATGCTGGTACTGCTAAAGTAAGTATTGAGCGTGTAGACGGTCCTACTTCATAAGCGATTACTCCTCGAGTTCATGAAAAAGCCACCAGTTAAGTTGTGGCTTTTTTAATATAAAAAGAGCAAAAAAAAACTATAAAAATTTTGTGTCTAGATTCGTTTTTTCATTACAAAAATGATTATTTTTTAACCCAAAAACACACTGATTTATTCTTTATCGATTTTTGCGCATATTTTTCGATTACAGCCATTTTAAAATAATTCCGCTACCCTAGTACCACTTTAGTCTAAAAAGAGTTGTTTAACGCGTTTTAAGACAAGATGAGTTGAGTATTTTTCTATTATTTTCCCATTCTTCATGAAAATGAGGTTTTTTTGAGGATTTGACTCTCTCAAAATCACAAATAAATAATCTGAAATTTTTGAGCTCATCCTCCCTTTCTTCAGTGCTGTTTTTCATTTTTGTGCCGAAATGAATAAACTTTAAATTTTAGGCTTACTTGATTTAACAAACATGTCGATATACAACTTGTCTTGTCTCTCCCGATAACGAGAGGATAAAATATAAACAGAAAAAGAATGACTCAAAATTAGACAAGGAGAACAAGGTCTATGAAATCTATCGGTGAATGGTTTGATGAATATAGTGAAAGTCATCAAAACCCGATAAATAAGAAAATTCACTGGGTATGTGTTCCAGCTATTTTATTTTCGATTATTGGAATTATTGCTCACTTTAGTGCCCTACTCACCGCTTTACTCGTAGTACTGACACTCATTTTTTATGCTCGGCTTGATCTTGTACTTGCAGTAGCAATGGCTGCTCTACTTGTTGTGATGGCATGGCTTATTTATGTTCTACCAGTAGGTGTAGGATTTTATATTGCTCTTTTTGTGTTTGCCTGGATTGGACAATTTTATGGACATAAAGTTGAAGGAAAAAACCTTCTTTCTTTAAAGATTTGCAATTTCTCTTGATTGGTCCGGTCTGGTGTATGGATGCTTATCTTGCAAAGATATTACCTCATTGGAAAAGCCGTCAAAAGAAACTGATTGCTCAATAAATTTTGAAGAAGCTGAATCCTAAAAAGATTCAGCTTTAACTTAATGATTTATTAGAAAATTTATAAAATAAAAAAATGCTAGGCTCAGCAGAACGCTCGGTAACACTTTTTTAAAATAGAAAGCCACGACAGTACAAAATATCGTTGCGTATAAGTAAGGATTATCTAAAAATCCTCTTAATTCATTATTTTCAAAAAAAATTACTGGAATACAAATAGCACTTAATAAACAAGGAGCTGAATAATTCAACATTTTATTCATAAGTACTGGTAATTTAACTTTTACGTTTGGTTCCAAAAAATAATAACGATTAAAAAATACGATAGCTGCCAGTCCTAAAATCATAAGCCATGACATTTTATTTTTCTCCCATTTTATTTTCGACTATTACCGCAATAAACATCCCCAATAAACCAGAAATTAGAATGGCACCTTCTATATGAAAAAATTTAAGCACAAAACCACTGACACAAGTCATTAAAATGCCTGCCATTACAGGCTTCCCTTTACACATAGGAACAATCATGGCAACAAAAATAGCAATAATGGAAAAATCCAAATGATAATTTAATAAGTTAGGTAGCGCCGTTGCTAATAAAATACCCACTAAACTAAAAACCACCCAAAATAAATAAAAGCAAAGACCTGCTCCGAATAAGTATTGAGGATGTTTTTTCTCATTAGGAACACTTACTGCAAATAATTCGTCGGTAAGCAGAAAACCTAAAGTTAATCTTTTTGAGAGAGGCAAAATAGAAATGTCATTTCTTAAAGTTAAAGCATAAATAAAATGTTGAGCAGTAAGAAAGAAAATAGTGACATAGATGGTTAATAACGATGCACCTTCCATCACCATGCTTAAACTTACTAATTGCGCAGCGCCAGCAAACACAATTCCTGACATCGCTAGTGCTTTATAAAATGATAAACCCGCATGAACTGCCATTGATCCAGCTAAAATAGCCCATGGTATAACCGAAATAGATAGTGGCAATATATCTATCACCCCTCGTAAAAAAAGATGCGGTGGTCGGCTTTTAGAAAATCTAATAGATTGATTTAAATGAGTATTCATCCCTAGACATCTATAACAGTTATTATTTATAGATTTTCTGGTATTTAGCTCAGCTTCGCTTGAACAAAATTGCGGTTAGCACTGCAAATAAATTTTAAAGATTAAGACTCGCCACATATTGGGTTGGTGTAACACCCATCGCCTTCTTAAAATGACGATTAAAATGGCTTTGATCAGAAAAACCACATTGCTGTGCAACCATTACAATTTGAACGCCTTGTTTTAATAATTGTCTCGCTTTTTGCAAACGCGCCTGTACTAACCATGCATGAGGCGGTAAACCCACATGTTTTTTAAATTGTCTTAAAAAATGCCATGCACTTAACCCGACCATATCAGCCAATTCCTGCAAAGAAAAATTCTTTTCAGGCATATCAGCTAACAAATCTTTAACTTTTAATACTTTTGAATAAGCTTCTGGTAACTCGCAAAAGGTGTGTCTTGACTTACCATGACGCACCATTAAGCATGCCAATGTCGATAAATACATGGTTTCTTTAAGCAAAAAATTGTCTTTTTGTTCTAATAAATCAAATAATAAACAGAGTTGTTGAGATAATCCCAAGTCCTGAATTACAGCTTGCGGAAACCAAGGTGCCCCATGGCCTTGCTCAAAAAAATCTTGGCTTACTTCAGCAAGCATTTCGGGCGTAGGATAGATTGCACGGTAACGCCAGCCCGATTCGACAGCAGATGAGCCGGTGTGAATTTCATCTGCATTAACCAAAATAATGTCACCTTTAGGGGCAACATGTAGCTGACCCGTCCTAAAAAAAGACTGTGCACCCTCTTCAATGACACCAATACAATATCCTTCATGAGTATGCTTTGAAAACTGTGTTTGGTGATAATGTGCTTTTAATAATTCTAAACCGCCCAACTCTCGCAAATGCAAGTAGTCAGCCTGTTCCCGGTGCATATATACATCTCATCTATTTATCTACAAAAAAACATAGCATGTTTTAAAAAGATGCATAGAACAAAATTGCTGTTATGCGGAAATGGATACCCTATTTTCTATTGGTAAATACGACCATTATGTTTCAACCAACCATTTTCATGGCGGTTCTGTGGATCATGATGCGTCCAATGTAATACTCCACCTTTTTCGTTATATTCATATTCCCCGTTAAATTCGACAATATCACCCTTTCTTAAATCTTCAATTTTTGGTGCTAAATCAATATTATGTGCTACTAAAATTGAAAGTCCATTTTTTAATATCAGAATAAATTTCTGGTGTCTCGACCCATCATTATCTTCTTTTAAGATTGCTTTTACTCGACCACTACCCTGCACTTGAACGTTACTTTGTCTACGTTCATAAGCAGCCTTTATGGTATCTACTCCATCATTTGAAAACGTCGTTTCAGTACGCTGATTCGCAGGTATGCTTGATGGCGTCGGATTGTTTTTATGCCCAGATAAGTCCAGACCCAAATATGCAGCAATCAATAAAACAATTATGCCACCAATACCTAGATTCTTTTTATTTGTCATCTTTAGATTCCGTTTTCAACAGAGATAAAAAAAGCCCCATAGGGGGCTTTTTTTGAAGATACGAATTACTTCGCAGCAGCTTGAGCAGCAGCAACTTCTTCAGCAAAGCTAAGTTCAGCTTTTTTCTCGATACCTTCACCAACTTCGAAACGTACGAAGTTAGCAACATTTGTACCAGTCGCTTTTAATACGTCAGCAACTTTTTTCTCGTTGTCGATAACGTACATTTGACGGTCAAGAGCAACTTCGTTTAAGTATTTCTCAACAGAACCAGTTACCATTTTCTCAACGATGTTCGCTGGTTTACCAGATTCTAACGCTTTCGCTTCAGCAATTTCTTTCTCTTTAGCGATAAGGTCAGCTGGAACAGCTTCAGCATTTACTGCTACTGGGTTGAATGCAGCAACGTGCATTGCAATACCTTTACCAGTGTCAGCATCACCAGTATAAGAAACTACAACACCGATTTTTAAACCGTGTTTATAGATAGCCAATTGTTCGCCTTCAACGATTTTCGCACGACGAACTTGGATGTTTTCACCGATTTTTTGAACAAGCGCGATACGAGCTTCTTCAACTGATTGGCCATCAGCTAATTTTAATTCAGCAATTTTAGCAGCATCAGTTTCGCCAGCAGCTAATGCAGCAGCAGCAACTGTGTGTGCAAAGTTAGAGAAGTTTTCGTCTTTAGCAACGAAGTCAGTTTGACAGTTTACTTCAACTAAGATCGCTTTATTACCGTCTTGAACGATAGTGATTGCACCGTCAGCAGCAATGTTGCCAGCTTTTTTAGCAGCTTTAGCTTGACCAGATTTACGAAGGTTATCAATAGCAAGTTCGATGTCACCGTTCGCTTCTGTTAATGCTTTTTTGCATTCCATCATTGCAAGACCAGTACGGTCACGTAATTCTTTTACCATGCTTGCAGTAATTGCAGTCATGTTGATCTCCTAAAATCGGTAGAAAATAAATCTGTTCAACAAAAACGGCCCAAAGAAACTCTGGGCCGTTTGCACTCTCGACGCTTAATTTGCCACCATTACATGTCGCAAAAATGACAAGCCTGCGTCAAAACGCATTAAGCCTCAGAAGCGTCTTTCGCAGCGTCATCGCCTTTTGCTTGAGCGTTCGCTTGAGATTGAGCGTATTCTTTACCAGCAAGAATTGCATCAGCCATAGCTGAAGCATATAAAGTTACTGCACGGATCGCATCGTCGTTACCAGGAATAACGTAATCTACGTTGTCTGGGTTAGAGTTTGTATCAACGATACCGATAACAGGAATACCTAAGTTTTTCGCTTCTTTGATTGCAATCGCTTCGTGATCAACGTCGATTACAAATAATGCGTCAGGTAAACCACCCATGTTTTTAACGCCGCCTAAAGAGCGCTCAAGTTTTTCCATCTCACGAGTACGTTCTAAAGCTTCACGTTTAGTAAGCTTAGCAAAAGTACCGTCTTGAGATTGAGTTTGAAGATCTTTTAAACGGTTGATAGATTGGCGAAGTGTTTTCCAGTTCGTCAACATACCACCTAACCAACGGTGATCTACGTATGGTTGACCAGCGCGTTGAGCTTGTTCACGGATGATGTTAGAAGCAGCACGTTTTGTACCAACGAACAAAACTTTGTTCTTTTTGCTTGCTAATTGGTTAGCGAAGTTCAAAGCATCATTTAACGCAGGAACAGTGTGCTCAAGGTTGATGATGTGAATTTTGTTACGCGCGCCAAAAATGTATTGACGCATTTTTGGGTTCCAGAAACGAGTTTGGTGACCAAAGTGCGCACCTGCTTGAAGAAGGTCGCGCATGCTTACGTTGTAATCTGCCATTTTCTTTACCTTAAAAGTTGGGTTAGGCCTCCATATATCCGCATTCTCCACCTTTTTACGGGCACCCAGAGTAATGTGACGATATATGTGCGGATTTTTACTCCATCTATCAAAATTCTTCGTAAAAGATATTCACGAAAAGCATTTGATAAAATGGGCGGCTATTTATACCATAGACGCTTGTAAATTACCAAAAGTTTTTAGAGATCATGAACAGTACTTATACAGCTCCACGTCGATTAATCAAAACTCCAGATGAAATTGAAAAAATGCGCATTGCAGGACGACTGGCGGCTGAAGTTCTAGATATGATCAAGCCGCATATTAAAGCTGGTGTAAGCACACTCGAGCTTGATACGATTTGTCGTAATCATATTGAAAATGTACAGCACGCTATTCCGGCCTGTGTAGGTTACGGTGGTGCGCCAGGACGCCCTGCTTTTCAACACTCTATCTGTACTTCGGTTAACCATGTTGTATGTCATGGTATTCCTTCTGAAAATAAAATCTTAAAAAACGGCGATATCCTTAACATCGACGTGACCGTCATTAAAGATGGTTATCATGGCGATACCAACATGATGTATATCGTGGGTGGTGAAACTTCTATTCTGGCAAATCGTTTATGTAAAGTAGCTCAAGAAGCGATGTATCGTGGAATGGCAACAGTTAGAGATGGTTCGTATTTAGGCGATATTGGACATGCCATCCAAAAATATGTCGAATCAGAACGTTTTAGCGTAGTGCGTGAATATTGTGGTCATGGCATTGGTACCGTTTTCCATGATGAACCTCAAGTGTTGCACTATGGCCAAGCTGGTACGGGCATGCGTTTAGAAGCTGGTATGACTTTCACTATTGAACCTATGGTAAATGCGGGTGTTTGGCAAACCAAATTGCTTGGTGACAAATGGACAGTTGTAACCAAAGACCATAAACTTTCAGCTCAATATGAACATACTATTTTAGTCACTAAAACAGGGATTGAAGTATTAACAGCTCGCCCAGAAGAAGATCTTTCACGCTTCAATCAATAATTTAATTAAAATTAAGAAAAGGCTGCTTTATGTAGCCTTTTCTTTTTCATTTTGTACTTTTTATTAATAAAACTTTCCAAATATAAACAAATATTTCAAAAAAATTACAATTATTAATTTTTAATACACAATTATTTCAATAAAACGCGTTATGGTGGGCTCAATAAAAATCAGTAAACAAATGCTCGGACATGGAGTCCTTTTATGATGAAAAAGTCATTATTTTGTATGACAGCTGCCTTATTTGCTCTGCCAACAGTCACTTCCGCCGCTTCCCCATATTTTAGTTTAAAAGATGGTGATGGTTTCAAACGTTTTTCAGTCTCAGCTGGTCCTTTATATGTCAAACCAACAGGAAAAGCCCAACCTGTTTTTGTGAATACTGCTGTGAAAAAAGGTGAACAAGCTCAGGTTGGCGATGTCTCTATTAAGACAGTCAAAGAGAGCATGTCTAAAGATATGGATCCCAACTTATCTACATTCTTTATAGATTTCTTAGATAAACTAGGAAAAGAAAAACTACCAGCAGAATTAAGTGGTAATGCGAATATTTATGGATTAGATCAATGGGATAATCCGGGGACAGGTTTAGAAGCAGATGATGTTACAACACTAGGCATCATGACAAACTACTTCTTTACCGATAATGTTTCATTAGAAATAAAGGCAGGTATTCCCCCAAAAGTCGACTTACAGGGTAAAGGTAAAATTTATGCTCCCCTTAAAGCCCAAGCTCATCCATCAATTGAGCTACCTTTAATTGGGGGTATTGGTTTACCATCTATTGATTTAGAAAAACAAATTTTTATCACTGACCTTGAAGGCCATGGAAGTGCGGCATCAGCTCGAGCTTGGACACCAGCATTTGAATTTCAATATCATTTTGGCAAGACCGGTGTAAATAAATTCAGACCTTATATTGGACTAGGTGTGATGTATGCATATTTCAATGAATTAGAAATAAATCCTGAAATCGAAAAAGATTTAGTAAATGCTGGTCATATGATTGTCAATATTAAAGATGGCAAAGCGGGAGCTGCTCTTGATCGTTTAAAAAGTTCTGGTGATCCAAAAGTAAATCTTGAGGCTTCCGATGCCATTGCACCTGTTGCGACTGCTGGTTTCACCTATGACTTTAATGACAAATGGTATGCTGTTGGCTCTGTGTCTTATGCTCACTTAAAAACGGACACAACTATTACAGTCAATGATGCCAAGTACGGTGAGTTAATTAATGCAAAAGCAGATATCGAAATTAATCCAATATTAGGTTATGCCGGTATTGGTTACCGATTCTAAATCTCAAAAGCACACAAGCTATAAAAGCTTTACTTAAGCTTTTATAGCTTTTTTATTTATCCTGCCAAAATTGCTTCTTTTTAAACCAAAATGCCAAAAAAATGAGCATTTTTTAGAAACGTGTTTACTAAGCTCAACCTTCTTTATTTTTTATTATCACCTCTTCTTTTAATTCCTTTTCTCTAATCATTTTATGTTAGACAACTAACCTAATAAAATTAAAAACTAAGATTTTCCTTTTAGTAAAAATTATCTTTTGGCACGCACTTTGCTTTATTTATGACATGATGAATCAATGGCGATTCAATGGATAAACCAAGACGGCCAAAGATGTCCGCTCTGATCGGTATGCAAATAGACAATTCATTTTGTCGTGCAAATTAAAATTTCGTTCAGTTCAGGGGGACGGCGTATGTCTTCAAATATTAATTTAGATGCAAAAAAAGCGACTGAAATTAAATTATTCAGTTTTTCAACCCCAGCCATGCGTGCTTTCCACATGACTTGGCTTGCGTTCTTTGTCTGCTTCTTCGCATGGTTTGCTTGCGCTCCATTAATGCCCGTTATTAAAGGTGAGTTCGACTTAACCAAAGATCAAATTGCCAATATTAATATTGCCGCCGTTGCAATTACAATTTTAGTGCGGCTTGCTGTCGGACCACTTTGTGATAAATATGGTCCGCGTATTACTTACACCACCCTTCTCTTACTTGGCAGTATTCCTGTATTTGGTGTTGCCGCTGCCAACAGCTATGAATCTTTTCTTTTCTTCCGTTTACTCATCGGTGCAATTGGCGCAAGCTTTGTCATTACGCAATATCATACCAGTATCATGTTTGCACCAAATGTCGTAGGCACAGCAAATGCAGCTGCTGCGGGTTGGGGTAATGCTGGCGGTGGTGCAACACAAGCTCTAATGCCTTTATTACTCGGTGCAATTGTAATGTTCGGTGTCGAGCAAACTATGGGTTGGCGCGTTGCATTAATCGTACCAGGCGTAATGATGGTAATTGTTGGGGTTCTTTACTGGAAACTTACCCAAGACTGTCCTCAAGGAAACTTTAAAGAAGTTCGTGCACAAGGTATTGAGGTGGGTAGTGGTAAAAAAGGTGGCATGGCAATCTTAATGCAAGCGGCTCGTAACTACCGTGTCTGGATTTTATTCCTCGCTTATGGTGCTTGCTTTGGTATTGAAATTTTCATCCATAATGTTGCCGCAATGTACTATGTTGACCAATTCAAAATGGATTTAAAAACAGCAGGGTTAACCGCAGGTATATTTGGACTTCTTGCCTTATTTGCACGTGCATTGGGCGGTATTATTTCCGATAAAGTCGCACTCAAAAAAGGTTTAGACGGACGTACTAAAGTACTTGTACTGATGATTTTAGGCGAAGGTTTATTCTTAATACTCTTCTCTCAAATGAACGTCGTAGCTCTTGCAATTATTTCCATGACAGTTTTTGCATTGTTTACCCATATGGCTTGCGGAGCAACATATGCACTGGTCCCTTTTATTGACCGAAATGCATTAGGCGGCGTCGCAGGCATTATTGGCGCAGGTGGAAATGTGGGCGCAGTAGCAGCTGGTTTCTTACTAAAAGGCGTACTTGATATTCAAACTTGTCTATTTATTTTAGGTGGACTGGTTATGGTTGCAGGCTGTAGTGTAATTTTGATTCGCTTCACAACCGAGCACAAAGAAAAAGAAAAAGTACTTTTTGAACAGGCTCTACTTGAACGCAATTCAGCAGCTTAATTCTGATAAGAAGCAGAAATCACAAATGATTTTTGCTTCTTCACCTTTTTCATAATAATTCGAAATCTCTAAGATACTTTTTAATTTTTCTTAAAATAATTTTATAGATATATCGATATTATTCGATATATCTTCTACAATGATTTATCACATTCTTATAATTTTCTACTCACAATGACTAAAACAAGCCATCAGTTTTCTCAATCACTCATTTATATGCTCATTGGAAGTGCCATTATTTTGGCTTTGTCACTAGGTGTACGACATGGTTTTGGGCTTTATTTAGTCCCGATGAGTCATGAGTTCGGTTGGGGACAGCATGTTTTTAGTCTAGCAATTGCCATGCAAAATCTAATCTGGGGTGCAGTTCAGCCTTTTACTGGGGCAATTGCAGATAAATATGGCAGTAAAGTTGTGGTAACAGTCGGCGGATTACTTTATACCCATGGCTTACTCTTAATGGCTTTTAGTTCAAGTGTACTCATTTTGAATTTAAGCTTAGGTCTGATTATTGGTTTAGCTTTATCAGCAACTTCTTTTACAGTTCTGCTTAGCGCAGTAGGCCGAGCTGCTCCGCCAGAAAAAAGAAGTATGGCAATGGGTATTGCCAGTGCAGCCGGTTCTTTTGGCCAATTTATTATGCTGCCTTCTACCCTTCTCTTACTTAAGACAGTGGGGTGGTCATCAGCTTTAATGGTAAGTGCGCTGTTAATCGCTCTTATTATTCCTCTAGCATGGATGTTAAAAGGGCCAAGCAACCAAACCCCAAAAGCAATTGCCCAACCTCAGCTCACCTTTAAACAAGTACTTCACATTGCGAGAAAACATAAACCTTTTTGGTGGTTAGCTTTAGGCTTTTTGGTATGTGGCTTCCAAGTTGTCTTTTTGGGTGTTCACCTACCAGGTTATTTAATCGACCACGGCTTTGATGCCGCTACAGGTACGGTGTTTCTTGCTTTAGTCGGATTATTTAATATCGTAGGGACTTATGGCGCAGGCTGGTTAGGAGATCGTTTCTCGAAACCTAAGTTATTAATGGCACTTTATGGTAGCCGCGGCATCGCAATCATTGCTTTCTTATTATTACCTCTAAGCACTTATACAGTATATGCTTTCGGTATTATCATGGGGCTTCTATGGCTTTCTACGGTTCCTCTCACCAATGGTATCGTGGCAAATATGTTTGGTGTTAAATACCTTTCAATGTTAAGTGGTATTGTATTTTTCACCCATCAAGTCGGGTCTTTCTTTGGTGGTTGGCTTGGTGGTGTTAACCATGATTTAACAGGTAATTACAATGCGATTTGGCTCTGTTCTATCGCATTGAGTATATTAGGGGTAATCGTACATTTCTTTGTAAATGAGGAGGCTGTTATTCATGACGCATAATGCCGTACTTTTGAAAACAATTGTGACTTTCCTCATCTTAGCTCTTCTGGTTTTATCTATTGTTTTATGGAAACAGACACCTGATTTGTTTGAATATTTTAATCAAGCATTTTGTGCACACTAGAGGGATGAGACGCTGAAATCACTCTGTACATTGTCATAAAAATATAAAAAACATATGGTCTAATAAAAATAAAAAAGCCCGCAAGTTTGCGGGCTTTTTCATGAAAAACTTATTTAAAATCAAAATAAACGATTCATACCATTAAGTGCAGCTACACGGTATGCTTCAGCCATGGTTGGATAGTTAAATGTCGTTTCAACAAAATATTTCAAAGTATTGTTTGGGCTGTGCATAACTGCTTGTCCAATGTGGATAATTTCAGCAGCATTATTACCAAAACAGTGAATACCTAAAATTTCCAAAGTGTCACGATGGAAAAGAATCTTCAACTCACCTACTGTATCACCGGTAATTTGTGCACGCGCTAAATGACGGAAAGAAGCCTGACCGACTTCATACGGAATTTTCTCTTCCGTTAATTCCTGTTCATTCTTACCAATAGATGAGATTTCCGGAATGGTATAAATACCTGTAGGGATATCACGTACTGGCTTCGCATCTTCACCACTCATGTTTGCACCAGCACAGCGCCCTTGGTCATAGGCAGCCGAAGCAAGTGAAGGCCAACCAATCACGTCACCAGCAGCATAGATGTTTTCAACTTCAGTTTGATATTGATCATTTACAGAAAGTTGACCACGACTATTTGGTACCAACCCAACATTTTCAAGACCTAAACCTTCTGTGTTACCTGAACGGCCATTACACCAAAGAATCGCATCAGCTTTAATCTTTTTACCACTTTGTAAATGTAGAACAACGTGGTCATCAAATGTTTCAAGATGATCCATTTGTTCATTGTGACGAATCAACACGCCCTGTTCACGTAAGTGATAAGACAAAGCATCGGCAATTTCATCATCTAGATAACTTAAGAGTTTTTGTTGAGTATTGATCAAATCAACTTTGTGGTCTAAACCAATAAAGATTGAGGCATATTCACAGCCAATAACACCTGCGCCGTAAATAATGATTTTTTGAATTGAGTAATCAAGATCAAGAATTTTGTCCGAATCAAATACGCGCGGGTGGTCAAAATCAAGACCTTGCGGATGATAAGGACGACTACCTGTCGCGATCACGATTTGCTTACAGATAATTGTTTCTTTAATGCCTTCGTGGCTAAAAACTAAAACTGTATTTTTGTCTTGAATATATGCACGACCATGGAAGACACCAATTTTGTTACGGTCATAAAAGCGTGTATGCGTATCAACCTGTTGTTGAATCACTTTGTGCGCATTACGCAAGACCTGTTTCATAGTGAACTGTTTCCATTCACCTACTTTTTGAAACATTGGATCACGCTGATAGCGAATAATGCTAGAAACTGTTTGACGTAATGCTTTACTTGGAATGGTTCCTACGTGTGCACAGTTACCACCGAGTTGATCACGTACATCTACAATTGCAACACGCTTACCAGCTTTTGCAAGCTTCATTGCCGCGCCTTCACCTGCAGGTCCAGAACCGAGAACTACCGCATCGTACTTAACGAAATTCCCACTAACGACCTCTTTTTTACGTGGCATTGAAAGCTCCTTCCTCTGTTGAATGACCATATTTTATAATAAATTATGGCTAATATGCGGTGAATTTATGTATTTCTCAACCCTATATTTCTGAATAGCCACATTTATTATATGAATAGTTATTTTCCGCTATTACTTGTAGAAGTCCGCTATAATACAATGTCAATGTCTCTATAAACGAGTGGAAAAGTTAAATATGTCAGAACACCGTAAACCTGAACAGGGTGTAAAACTTCGTGGCGCAGAAAAAGTCGCAAGAATTCCTGTAAAAGTTGTACCTACGGTTGAAGTGCCGCGTAAACCTGACTGGATTCGTGTCAAGATGACGGCACCAGAAGAAGTTCAGCGTATTAAAACGACTTTACGTGCTCAAAAACTCCATACCGTTTGTGAAGAAGCAGCTTGTCCGAACCTTCCAGAATGCTTTGGCGGTGGTACAGCAACATTCATGATCATGGGTGATATTTGTACACGTCGTTGCCCTTTCTGTGACGTAGCGCATGGTCGTCCCAATGCATTGGACCCTGATGAACCACGCCACATGGCAGAGACAATTGCCAATCTTAAGCTCAAATACGCAGTAATCACTTCGGTTGACCGTGATGACTTGCTTGACGGCGGTGCACAACACTTTGTGGACTGTATTAAAGAAGCTCGCGCACTTAGCCCAAATACATTACTTGAAATTTTAGTACCAGACTTCCGTGGACGTATGGATATTGCTTTACGCATTATGACTGAATGTCCACCAGACGTATTTAACCACAATATTGAGACTGTACCTCGTCTATATAAAGCGATGCGTCCAGGTTCAGATTATCAGCACTCTTTAAACCTATTAAAAATGTTTAAAGAATACTGCCCAGACATCCCAACAAAATGTGGTTTGATGGTGGGTATTGGTGAAACTGAAGAAGAAGTCATTGCATTGCTTGATGACTTACGTGCTCACGATGTCGACTATGTCACTATTGGTCAATACTTGCAGCCTTCTAAACAGCATGCACCAATTGACCGTTTTGTAACACCAGAAGAATTTGAACGTTATGCAGAGCATGGCCGTAAACTTGGCTTTAGTAATATTTGGTCTGCACCAATGGTTCGTTCAAGCTATTTTGCTGATCGCCAATACTATGGTGAACCTGTTCCTGAAGTTCGTCGCAAGGTAGATCCTGCGAAAAAAATTGCGGTACAAGCAATCGAAGCTTAACACTTCACAAGTATTAAAAAGGCCTTCAGATTATGAGGGCTTTTTTATTTATACAACAAAATCAATAACATTTCTTGACAAATCGATAAAACAAGCCATTACACTTTCATTCAAAAATATTTTATACCTAAAAGCACGATATATCCCTGCTCTAGCATATACATCAATTGCGACATAAAAAATCAAATTTAAACAGCATTAAAAAATTCGCTAGTTAAGCCTTAAATCTCTCCTCGCTTTTTTATTATTTCTAACTTGAGGGCTTATCTAGCAAGGAGCAAGTATGATTTTCCTACTCTTTGTTTTAAGTATTGTCATTCAGCTTGTTGCAATATGGGCAATTTTCTTTTTTAACCTAAATAGAGTCGCTGGTAGTGTTATTACGATTGCTGTAGCCATACTGACTGCTTTCATTTTAACGCCGTGGGCATTACTTTTAGGGATTCCCCTTATTGCACTTAGCATTATTATTTTGTTTAAACCTTTACGGTTTAACTTAATTACCCAACCTGCATATAAAACTCTGGCCAACTCAATGCCAAGCATCAGTACCACTGAACAAGAAGCCTTAGAAGCAGGAACAAGCTGGTGGGAAAAAGAGTTATTTATGGGGGCTCCAGATTGGTCGCAATTTGAAAAATATCCCTATCCTACACTTTCACCAGAAGAACAAAGTTTTATCGATAATGAAGTTGAAGTGCTATGTAGCATGCTTGATGAATGGGAAATTCACCATCAATTAAAAGACCTTCCTCCTGAAGTTTGGCAGTTCATTAAAGATAAAGGCTTCTTGGGTCTTATTATTCCAAAATCCTTTGGTGGCAAAGAGTTCAGCTCATTTGCTCAAAGTCGCATTATGAGCAAAATTGCCTCGCGTTCATTAACTGCTGCGGTGAGTTGTATGGTTCCTAACTCATTAGGACCCGGTGAATTACTCATGCATTACGGTACAGATGCGCAAAAGCAGCAATATCTACCGGGACTTGCTAAAGGTGAAGAAATTCCATGCTTTGGTTTAACCAGTCCGGAAGCAGGTTCAGATGCAGGTGCAATTCCAGATTCGGGTGTAGTCTGCTATGGCGAATATGAAGGTGCTCAAGTTCTTGGGCTGCGCATGAATTTCTCTAAACGTTGGATTACGCTCGCTCCAATTGCCACAGTGGTCGGTCTAGCATTTAAACTTTATGACCCCGAAGGTTTACTTGGAGATAAGACTAAAACTGAGTACGGGATTACCTGTGCTTTAATTCCAGCCAATCATGCAGGCGTAAAAATAGGTGCACGACACTATCCGGGCTCTCCATTCATGAATGGGACAGTAGAGGGTGAAGATGTCTTCATTCCAATTGACTGGATTATTGGCGGACAAGAAAATGCCGGTAAAGGCTGGCGCATGCTGATGGAATGCTTAGGTGTTGGCCGAGGTATTTCACTGCCCGCATTAGCCACGGCCGCAGGTGAAATGAGCTATCTCACTGTCGGTGCTTTTGCAAGAATTCGTCAACAGTTCAATATTTCTGTCGGCAAATTTGAAGGTGTACAAGAAGCAAGCAGTGAAATTGCCAGCGATGCCTATATGCTTGAAGCATTCCGTTATTTAGTGACGTGCGGTCTAAACCAAGGTGGAACCCCTGCTGTAATGACTGCCATGGCAAAATACTATGCAACTGAAACGATGCGTAAAGTGGTTAATCACGGAATGGATATTGCTGGAGGACGTGCAATTCAACTTGGGCCACGCAATTTCCTTGCTCTCACCTATCAAGCGATTCCAATTGCTATTACAGTAGAAGGTGCAAATATTTTAACCCGCTCATTGATGATTTTTGGTCAAGGCTCAATGCGCTGTCACCCTTATCTTTTTGAAGAATTGCAATTACTTCAGTCTGACGACAAAGCCAATGCCGTACAAAAATTCGATGATTTGTTGTTTAAACATTTAGCCTATACCTTTAACCGCGGTGCAAGATCATTTGCTTATGGTTGGACAGGTGGTTCGAGTGATGCGCCTCAGTCAGCAGATCAATTCACTGCAAGTTACTATAAAACCATCAATCGTTTTAGCGCCAATTTTTCACTTGTTTCCGATATGGCACTAGGATTACTCGCAGGAGATCTAAAGCGTAAAGAAATGCTATCAGGCCGCTTAGCAGATATTCACGCGCACTTGTTTATTGCCACTGCAATTTTAAAATATTATGAGGCTGGACAAAAAACTGAAGCTGAACAACTTCATGCCAAACTAGCACTGCAAAAAGCATTCTTGAATATTCAGGAAGCATTTTGGGGACTATTTGACAACTTCCCAGCCAAGCTTCCAGCAGCATTTATCAAATGGATATGCTTCCCGTTAGGTCGTGTGATTTCAAAACCTGACGATGAGTTAAAACAACAAGTTGCTGAACTCATGATGGAAGAACATCCGTTTAGAGTGCAACTCAAACGCCATGTGTACTATTCAACTGAACCTAATGATGTCACTGGCCGTCTAGAGCACACGTTCCAAATGTTAAGAACCATTGAACCGCTTTGGGATAAGTTTAAGAAAGCTGAATCCAAAGGCAAGTTTACGGGTCTTACTTTTGAAGAGAATATTGCGCAAGCGATAAAAGAAGGCTTTATTTCTGAAAGCGAAGCTCAACAATTATTGCAGTACAACGCAATTCGATTCGATAGCATGCTTACCGATGTTTTTGATGAAAAGTTAAATAAAGACCTACCTTTGTCAAACCCTCATCAAATAGTGTGACTGGTGCCTCCACCAATTCACTATTGCAATCATTTTTGATTCGCATTAATTAATAAATAACCATAAAAGCGTCACTCGACGCTTTTATTTTTAGGAGAAATTAATGTCTAAGCAAGATTACGAAAATGGATTAAAAGTACGCACAGAAGTGATGGGAGAAGCTTTTGTAAAACGTGCCCAAGAAAATACCGTGCCCTTTACCCAGCCTTTACAAGACTGGATTAATGAACATGCATGGGGATCAACTTGGCAACGTGAAGGTGTGCTGCCACGTAAATATCGCTCATTAATTACTTTGGCAATGTTAACTGCACTCAAATCACCAACAGAACTCAAGGGCCATGTTCGTGGTGCCCTCAACAATGGTTGTACAGTTGAAGAAATTCAGGAAACTTTATTGCATAGCCTACCATATTGCGGCGCCCCTGCTACTCAGGAAGCTTTCCGTGCTGCGCTAGAAGTCATTCAAGATTATCAACAACAATAACTTCAGTATGAGCCAGCATTTTACTGGCTCATTTAAATTTAATTCAATTTAGTCGAATGAATATTTAAATTACGGTCACCAATTACGACAGCCTGACGGCAAATACCTTCTGCTTTACGTTGATTCTCAAAAACTGCTGCCGACATCGGCTCAAAACTATCAAAAAAGCAGATTTCATTTTGATCTATAGAATAAATGAGCGACTGATTCCCTACCCCTTCTAAAGTGTCGTAGTACACAATCACCATTTTTCCATTATGCGTCTCTGTTTGAATATCTTGATAGCTCAGCGCTGGCCCAGTTGGTATTTTTAATATCTTTGCTTCTTTATAGCTCATGCGTTCGCTTGGGCTAATGTTAGGATCATGATCTGAGTGAAATGACACCTCAAAGCCCAACTTTTTTAAAGCAACGGCTAAAGCAATCGTATAAGTTCCTTCATCATCATAGCGGCAAACTTTAATCAGCTCAGCAACATCAATTTGTACTCCATGATGTTGAAGTACCATCCAAACTGCAAAAAGGCCACAGTTCGCTTCGAGATTTGCCAAAGATTCGGGAATATTTAAGGCCATAATTTAGATCTAAAGTCGTAATTACGCAGATAATAAACAAAACTGGATTGGCACTAAAAGCTTTTCCAAGTACAATGTTCCGCTAGTCGAGGGATGCTGCGACAAATGATCGGCACTAAAGATCATTTTGCCAGGCTCGACGATCGGTTAAACACTCGTTTTAACCAACAACGGCATCCGCGAACAGAATGATCAATACTATTTTTTCCTAGGAGATCCTGATGAACGCGGTTAATGCTTCATTTACAGATTACAAAGTTGCTGACATCTCACTTGCTGACTACGGTCGTAAAGAAATCAAACTTGCTGAAGCAGAAATGCCAGCTTTGATCGGCTTACGTAAACGTTATGCAGCGTCTAAACCACTTGCTGGTGCAAAAATTCTTGGTTGTATCCACATGACTATTCAAACAGCGGTTCTTATTGAAACGCTTGTTGAATTAGGTGCTGAAGTTCGCTGGACATCTTGTAATATCTTCTCGACTCAAGACCACGCTGCTGCTGCAATTGCTGCTCGCGGTATTCCAGTTTTTGCTTGGAAAGGTGAAACTGAAGAAGAATATGTATGGTGCCTTGAACAACAAATCAATGTAAATGGCCAACCTTGGGATGCCAACATGATCTTGGATGATGGCGGTGACTTAACTGCTCTTGTTCATGAAAAATATCCTGCTCTTTTAGAGCGCATTCACGGTATTACCGAAGAAACTACAACAGGTGTTCAACGTCTTATCGAAATGTGGAAAGACGGCACTTTAAAAGTACCTGCAATCAACGTAAATGATTCTGTTACTAAATCTAAAAATGACAATAAATATGGTTGCCGTCACTCATTAAATGACGCAATCAAACGTGCAACAGATATGCTTTTATCTGGCCGTCGTGCGCTTGTGATCGGTTACGGTGACGTAGGTAAAGGTTCTGCTCAATCTTTACGTCAAGAAGGCATGATCGTTCGTGTAACTGAAGTTGACCCAATTTGTGCAATGCAAGCATGTATGGATGGTTATGAAGTTGTATCTCCATACAAAAACGGCGTACAAACAGGTAAAAAAGAAGACATTAACCACGATCTTCTTGGCAACACTGACCTTGTTGTAACAACAACCGGTAACTACCATGTGTGTGATGCAGCGATGTTAGACAGCTTAAAAGCTGGTGCAGTTGTATGTAACATCGGTCACTTCGATACAGAAATCGACACGGCTTATTTACGTGGTTACAAGTGGGTTGAAGTTAAGCCACAAGTTCACCAAGTTTATCGTTCAGAAGACGAAAACAACTATCTTATCCTTCTTTCTGAAGGCCGCCTTGTAAACTTAGGTAATGCAACTGGTCACCCATCACGTGTTATGGACGGTTCTTTTGCTAACCAAGTTTTAGGTCAAATTCACTTATTCCAAGAGAAATTTGCCGACCTACCTGCAAGTGAAAAAGCTGCAAAAATTCGCGTAGAAGTTCTTCCTAAGAAACTTGACGAAGAAGTTGCTGCTGCAATGGTTGCAGGTTTCGGTGGTGTACTCACTCAGTTAACTCAAGAGCAAGCTGATTATTTAGGCGTTGCTGTTGAGGGGCCATTCAAATCTGACGCTTACAAATACTAAGAACATAAGGGCAGACGGTGAACCGACTGCCCTTTTTTCTAAAAATGTTTCGCTGTTTACAAGGATTTGACATGACTAAACGTACACCTATTTCTTTTGAGTTTTTTCCGCCAAAAACTGATGCCGGTGCTGAAAAACTTCGTATTGTTCACCAAGAATTACAGCAATTAAATCCAGAGTTTTTCTCGATTACTTATGGTGCTGGTGGTTCTACTCGTGAACGCACACTTGCTGCTATTGAAGATTTCAATGGTAAAGGCACTCCTGTTGCCCCTCACCTTTCTTGTATTGGTGATGATAAGACGCGTATTGCTGAACTACTCGATTTATACAAAGCTCAAGGCATTGACCGTATTGTCGCTTTACGTGGCGACTTACCATCTGGACAGGTTGGTCTTGGTGAACTTCCTTATGCTCAAGATTTAGTACGTTTTATTCGTGAGCACTCAGGCGACCACTTTCATATTGAAGTTGCGGCTTATCCAGAAATGCATCCTCAAGCCGAAAGCCTTGACTCAGATATCCAACGTTTTATTGAAAAAGTACAAGCTGGCGCCAATGCGGGAATTACTCAATTCTTCTTTAATCCAGACTCATACTTTTATTTTATAGAGCGTTTGGATAAAGCTGGAATTAACATTCCAGTCGCTCCTGGTATCATGCCTATTACCAATGCAAGTAATTTAATTCGCTTTGCAGATGGTACTGGTGCTGAAATTCCTCGCTGGATTCGTAAGCAATTACAAGCCTATGGCGATGACAGTGAAAGTATTAAAGCTTTTGGTCATGAAGTTGTTGTTAAGCTATGCGAACGCCTCATTGCAGGTGGTGCACCAAGCTTACACTTCTACTCAATGAACCAAGTCGAACCAACTCGTCAGCTTGTTGTTGACCTTGGTTTAAATTAATTTTGTAAGGCGTGCCCAATGAATCGTTTTTTTATCGAAACTGAACTTACAGTTGGCTCAACAATTCAACTAACTGAATCAGTCTTCCATCATTGGGTACGTGTTTTACGCGCACAATTACAAGAACAAGCTACACTATTTAATGGCCAAGGTGGTGAGTATCTCGCGACATTGACCGAAATTAATAAAAAAAATGCGTTTGTCACTATTGAGAATTTTAATCCTGTAAACCGTAATGCTCCATTTAAAGCCATTCTTGGTCAGGTCATGAGTAAAGGTGACCGAATGGATTATGCCATTCAGAAAGCAACTGAACTTGGTGTCAGTAAGATTCAGCTCTTGACCAGTGAACGTTGCGAAATGCGTTTGAAATATGACCGCGATCAAAAAAAATTAGATCATTGGCAAGCTGTTGCAATTGCAGCATGTGAGCAATGTGGACTCAATTTAGTTCCAGAAGTTCTAGCACCTATTTCTCTTCATGAATGGTTAAACTCATCTGACCTTCCTGCATCTAAATTTGTTTTAGCTCCTGAAAAAGAGCAAAAAGATGTATTGGCAGGGATACAACCTGAACTAGCCCTCTTAATTGGTCCTGAGGGTGGTTTAAGTGACAATGAAATTACGCAAGCCAATCAAGCTGGATTTATGAACTGGTGTATTGGGGACCGTGTATTACGTACTGAAACTGCACCTGTTGTAGCATTATCTATTTTAAATTATCGGTTTTTATCCATATAAACTTATTGAACATTGATTAAATCAACAATTAAAGTTAACTTACTTTTACGGTATGAATATTAATTTAAATTTTTTTCCACTGATAAATCAGATTCTTTCTGTATAAATGTAAAAAAATAGGATAGAAAAATCTTATGTCTGGCCTTCAGGAAGAATATTTACAGCATCAAACAAAAATTGAGCAGCTTCGCCTCTCAATTCAATATATCCGCTGGTATCTTGTTAGCCTAATTTTACTGTGCCTAATTTCAGCTATTATTTTCTTTTGTTACTTTACTTCTTACATTACAAACTTTATTTGGTCAATTGGCTTTACTATTTTAACGCTTACCTGTCTATTATTTGTCCCAAAGCTATTAACACATTATCGTGATATTCATTTCATTAAGAAAACCGATTTAATGCTACAAGGCATTTGTTTGACGTCTGGAATTTTAATGGGAATTAATATCATTGTTCTGCATTTTTCCCTTCCTGACACTTTAATATCTGTTTCTGATGTTCATATCCTGATAGCATTATTTATTACCTCAGCCCACATTATTGGTCTTACATTTTTAACTCAACAACCTCGATATTTTTATTTACTCTTTATTCCAAGTACAGTCCCACTCATTATTGGACAGTTTACTCATTCTCAAATCAACCAACTCCCCTTTTACTTTGCTTATAATTTAGCTTTCGTCGCAACTTTGCTTTGTGCTTATGCAACTCAGCGTAACTATCAAAAAATTTCTCAACTATTATTTAAAAATAAACAACTTGTTCAAGTAGCAGAACAGCATACTCAATGGGCTGAAGAGTTATGTGTACAGCTCCAACAAGAAGTAAATAAATCTAAAGATATTGAAGCACAGCTTCAATTTAATAATCATTTGCTCGAACAAAAGGTTCGGGAAAGGACATATGACCTCACTAAAATGAATGAGAGGCTTGAAAGCCATCATCATAATTTAGCATTTGCACATGAAACAGCAGGTATCCGACCGTGGGATTGGGATATTGAGAAACAAAAATTAGAAATAACGTTTTTTGATCAACAAAAACAAACTCAAAATACTCCTTTACACCTCAAGTCAATTTTAGAGCGCATTCATCCCAATGACCGAAAGTTATTTGATGAACGTTTAAAAGAACACTTGGAAGGAAAATCTGATCACTTCAATATTACCTTCCGTATTCTACGTCGTAATGGTTCGTGGCGTTGGATTCATGACGTAGGACGTGTCATTAGCCGTGATCCTAAAACCAATAAAGCTTTACGTATGGTCGGAATGACCAGAGATATTCATCAGGAAAAAAAAGATCAAGAACATTTGAGACTTTCTGCGATTGTGCTTGAGCAGGCAGCTGAAGGAATTTTTATTCTAGATGAAAAACTCAACTATATTGAAGTTAACCCCTATTATGAGAAATTAACTGGCTTTTCAAAATCTGAATTATTAAGTCAGCAGCTATTTAATATCACAATAAATCAGAAGCTACAGCAACAACAATTTCACGACTCCATTACTCAACAACTTCTAAAAACTGGCGAATATATGGGCCAATTTGATGAAAAGTTTACATCGGGTAAAAGTGTCTATTTATGGCTTCATATTAATGCAGTTAAAGATGAGTACAACCAGATTATTAATTATATTGGTTTTGCACGTGATTTAACCGACCAAAAGCGACAAGAGCAGCATTTATCTTATTTAAAAAACTATGATAGTTTGACTCACCTTCCTAACCGCTTTTACTATTATAATCAATTACATCAATATCTTGTTAATCCATCTTATAGTTTTAAAAATTTGGCTTTAATACGTATTAATATCGATAGATTTAGAGCATTTAATGAGTTTCTAAATAATGATAGTGGGGATGAGTTACTTAAACAATTTGCACAGCGACTACGACTGACCAATATCAATGCAATTTTAGTGGCTTACTTAAACGGCGATGATTTTGCAATTATTTATGAAATATCACCTATTCATCCCAACATTGAGCAATATTGCCAAAATATATTACAAGCTTTAAATGCGCCTTTTTATATTGATGAACAAGAATATTTCATTACAGCTTCTATTGGGGTTGCTTGTTTCCCTGAGCATGGCCGACAAATTGATCATCTCAACAATCATGCCGAACAAGCTTTGTCGGAAGCAAAACGTTTAGGTGGCAATACTATCAGCTATTATTGTAATAAAACTACAAACCCATATAAGACAGCAGACTTAGAACAAGAGTTGCGTAAAGCCATTCAAAATGATGAATTTGTGGTGTATTACCAACCAAAAATTAATTTAAATGACAAATCGATTAAAGGTTTTGAAGCACTCATTCGCTGGCAGCATCCTGAAAAAGGGTTAGTTATGCCAAATATGTTCATTCCTTTTGCTGAACGTAGTAGCCTTATTTCCGATATTGGTAAAGTCGTTTTAGATAAAGTTGGCAAACAGCTACAAGAATGGAAAAAAGCTGGCTATGCCGATGTCCGAGTTTCTGTAAATATTGTTGCTCAACAAATTCATCGAGGTCTTTTACTCAGTGATTTAGACGAAGTTTTAGACACATATCATCTTGATGGTTCAAATTTAGAACTAGAAATCACGGAATCTGCTTTATTAGATAATACTGACAATGTAAAAAAACTATTGCACTCCATTAAAGAACGTAATATTTCAATTGCACTAGATGATTTTGGCACTGGATATTCATCTCTAGCTTATTTAACAGAATACCCAATCGATGTTTTAAAAATTGACCGGGCCTTTGTTTCGAAAATCGGTGATCAAAAACAAGAAGCAATTGTGAATGCGATGATTGCGATGGGTAAAAGCATGGGATTAAAGCTAGTTGCAGAAGGTGTGGAAACCGAAGAACAAGTTATTTATCTACAAAAGCAGCAATGTGATTTTTTACAAGGCTTTTTCTTTAGCCGTCCACTTCATCCAAATCAGATTCTTCAATATCTACAAACAAATACGCATATTTGATAATTGTTTTAACAGTCTATTTTACATGCGCTGGTTTTTCCAAAAATGAGCGTTTTTGACTGTGAGAAATAGAGAAGTAGTGTTATATTCTTTAGCATTTAGCTCACCATGAGGCTATTGGCCATTCGTCTACCTATTATGTTACTTGATATAATTTTGTACATAGTAAGCAGATAAATTACCAACCTTTGTGAGCAACTTGACTAGTTTGCTTTTTTGTATCAATAGAGACTCAGATGGACGATCAATCTTTAAAACAGGCCGCTTTAAATTACCACGAATATCCAAATCCAGGGAAAATCAGCGTCACGCCAAGTAAGCAACTTGTCAACCAACGAGATTTGGCTCTAGCTTATTCACCAGGGGTTGCTGCTCCATGTTTAGAGATTGAACGTGATCCTTCAGCTGCTGCAAAATATACAGCGCGTGGTAACTTGGTTGCTGTTGTCAGTAACGGTACTGCGGTTCTTGGTTTAGGTAATATTGGTCCATTAGCTTCTAAACCGGTAATGGAAGGTAAAGGCGTTCTGTTCAAAAAGTTCGCTGGTGTCGATGTATTTGATATTGAAATTGCTGAAAACGATCCAGATAAAATCGTTGATATTGTTGCTTCATTAGAACCAACTTTCGGCGGTATTAACCTTGAAGATATCAAAGCGCCTGAATGTTTCTACATTGAAAAGAAACTTCGTGAACGCATGAAAATTCCTGTGTTCCATGATGACCAACACGGAACAAGTATTATTGTAGGTTCAGCATTATTAAATGCTCTACAAATCGTTAATAAGAAAATTGAAGAAATCAAAATCGTTGCTTCAGGTGCAGGTGCTGCTGCCCTTTCTTGTTTAGATTTACTTTGTGCTTTAGGCGTAAATAAAGAAAACATCATTGTTGCCGATTCTCGTGGTCTTCTTACAACTTCACGTGAAGGCTTGGATGAATCGAAAAAACGTTATGTACAAGACATTAAAGCGACTCAATTACATGAAGTAATGGCTGGCGCGGATATGTTCTTAGGTCTTTCAGCTGCTGGTATTCTCACCAAAGATATGGTGAAACAAATGGCTGAAAATCCGATTATTTTTGCATTAGCAAACCCAGATCCAGAAATTCTGCCTGAACATGCACATGAAGTACGTCCAGATGTAATCATGGCAACTGGTCGTTCGGACTACCCGAACCAAGTAAACAATGCTTTATGTTTCCCTTATATCTTCCGTGGTGCACTTGATGTAGGTGCTACAACAATTAACGAAGATATGAAAATTGCATGTGTACACGCAATTGCACGTATGGCTCACGTAGAAGCTGACGCAGCTACTTATGGTGAAAAATCTGCTTCATTTGGCCGTGACTACTTAATTCCACGCCCACTTGATCAACGTTTGATTTTAGAAATTGCGCCTGCTGTTGCTAAAGCAGCAATGGATTCAGGTGTTGCAACTCGTCCTATTGAAGATTTCTCTGCATATCGTCAAAAACTTTCTGAGTTTGTTTATAACTCAGCATTCTTGATGAAACCAATTTTTGCTCAAGCAAAAACAGATCCTAAACGTATTGCATACGCTGAAGGTGAAGATGAGCGCGTATTACGTGCTGTTCAAATTGCAGTTGATGAAGATTTAGCTAAACCAATCTTAGTTGGTCGTACAGCAGTCATTGAAGCAAACATCAAAAAATTAGGCTTACGTTTACAACACGGCGTAAATATCGAGATTGTAGATCAAGAACAAAATCCGTTATACGAAGAGTTTTGGAAAGACTACTATCAAACTATGCAACGCAAAGGCATCACTGTTGAATATGCTCAACGTGAAGCTCGCCGTCGTTCAACACTCATTGCTGCACTTCTAGTTAAGTTTGGCAAAGCAGATGGTATGTTATGTGGTACTTACAGTAGCTATAACATTCACCTTGACTTCGTACGCAATGTAATTGGTCTTAAAGAAGGCATGAACAACTTCTTCACGCTTAATGCATTAATGCTTGAAGATCGCAACTTGTTTATTGCTGATACTTATGTAAACACTAATCCGACTGCTGAACAACTTGCTGAAATGACTATTTTGGCGGCTGAAGAAGTACGTCGCTTTGGTATTACACCACGCGTAGCGCTACTTTCTCATTCAAGCTTCGGTAGTGACCAGACAGACTCAAGCGCTCAAAAAATGCGTGAAGTTTATCGTATTTTATCTGAGCAAGCTCCTGAGCTTGAAGTTGAAGGTGAAATGCATGGTGATGCAGCATTAGACGAAAATATTCGTCATTTTGCATTCCCTGGTTCTCGTTTCAAAGGTTCAGCGAACTTGCTGATTATGCCGAACTTAGATGCAGCAAATATTTCGTTCAACTTGTTAAAAGCAACTTCTGGTAACAACGTAACAATTGGTCCAATTTTACTAGGTGCTGCTAAACCAGTTCATATTTTGACTCCGACAGCGACGACTCGCCGTCTTATCAATATGACTGCTTTAACTGTTGCTGAAATTCAACAGCAAGAAAAGTAATTTAGAAACCGCTTTTTACGAAAAGCCTTTCTAATGACTTGAGAAAACCTCTATTCTGTAGCATGATTGCTTGAAGAATAGAGGTTTTTTCATGCAAGTGTATTTAGTAGGCGGTGCTGTTCGAGATTATTTACTTGGGCATCCCTATCAAGAAAAAGACTATGTTGTGGTCGGTGCAACGCCGGAACACATGCTCGCCCAAGGTTTTCAACCTGTAGGCAAAGATTTCCCTGTGTTTCTTCATCCCGAAACCAAAGAAGAATACGCACTTGCACGAACCGAACGAAAGTCTGGACAGGGATATCACGGGTTTCAATTCTTTACTGATACAACCGTTAGTTTAGAAGATGACTTAATTCGTCGAGACTTAACCATTAATGCGATTGCAATGGATCAAGATGGTAAAATATATGATCCATATGGTGGCCAAAACGACTTAGAAAATAAAATTCTGCGCCACGTTTCAGAAGCTTTTGCTGAAGACCCTTTACGGGTATTGCGAGTCGCGCGTTTTGCCGCCCGATATTTCCCATATGGTTTTCAAATTGCGCCAGAGACATTGCAACTTATGCAAACCATGGCAGATTCAGGTGAACTTGATGCACTAACACCAGAGCGCGTCTGGAAAGAAACTTCACGCGCTTTAATGGAAAATCATGCCGATATTTATTTCCAAACTTTGCGTGATTGTGGGGCTTTAAAACATCTTTTCCCTGAGATTGATGCTTTATTCGGTGTGCCTCAACGTCCCGAATATCATCCTGAAGTGGATTGCGGCATTCATACTTTAATGTCATTACAGCAAGCTTGTAAGTCGAACTACTCGCTTGATGTACGTTTCGCTGTTTTAGTGCATGATCTTGGTAAGGCCCTCACTCCAGCCGAGGAACTTCCTCGTCATATCATGCATGAAGAACGTGGAATTAAGCCAGTTACCCAATTATGTGAACGTTTAAGAGTTCCGACACAGACCAAACAATTGGCATTATCAGTGTGCAAAGAACATTTAAAATGTCATCAGATTATGTCCTTGAAACCTGGTACTTTATGGCGTCTATTGCAACGCTTAGATGTTTTACGTCGTCCAGAAAGAGTGGAAGCTTTTGTACAAGCCTGCGAGTGTGATGCAAAAGGCAGATTAGGACTAGAAGATCGTCCATATCCTCAAGCTCAATACATGCGTGAAGCCATGCAAATTGTTCGCTCCATTAAAGTTCAAGATTTACCAGAGAACATTAAGGGTGCTGAAATTGGTGAAATGCTTATTCAATATCGAATTGAAGCTTTAGCTGAATTTAAAAATCAGCATCAAAGTCTTAGTCACTCCTAATAAACAACAATAAAAAAAGCCTCAAAATGAGGCTTTTTTTATTTAGGTTTTAACGTCTTGGAAGCGGAATATACTGAGATTGTGTATTCTGTGCTTTTCGCTCACCTACCGTCACAACATAGTTTTGTTGTTTACCTTCTCTTTCAACCAGAACATTAATTTCGCTATTTGGTTCTTGCAAAGCGACATAATTAATTAAATGAGAAGCTGAAGTGATCGGCTCATTATTCACCTGAACAATTTTATCGCCAACTTTAATCCCCGCAGCATCTGCCGGACCATTTTTTAAGACATCAGCAACAACTACACCCACTTGCTGTTTAGGTGCCAATACATCGTCTTGTGTAGGTGGAAGTAAACTAATACCCAACCAACCACGAACAACACGACCATCTTTTAAAATCGAGTTTAATACTTGCTGACAAACCTTTGCCGGAATCGCGAAGCCAATTCCTAAAGAGCCACCCGATTGTGAGAAAATCGCCGTATTCACACCAATCAAGTTACCAGCCACATCGATTAATGCGCCACCTGAGTTACCTGGGTTAATTGCAGCATCAGTTTGAATAAAGTCTTCATAGGTATTAATACCTAAATCAGAGCGACCGGTTGCTGAAATAATCCCTTGAGTTACAGTTTGCCCTACGCCAAATGGGTTACCAATCGCTAAAACAACATCACCAACTTCATTACCACTGAGCTTAAAAGGCAATACTGGTAATTTATCTAAATCGATTTTAATAACCGCCAAATCTGTATCAGGGTCGGTGCCAACAATTGTAGCTTCTGCTCGGCGTCCATCATGTAATGCCACCACAATCTGGTCAGCTTGAGCAATCACATGATTATTGGTGAGAATGTAACCATCGGCGCGAACAATAACCCCTGAACCTAAACTATTTTCATTTTGCTGTTGTTGCTCAGGAACCTGATTTCCAAAAAATTCACGGAATACCGGATCACTTAATAAAGGATGATTTTGTTTAACTTTCTGGGTCGTAAAAATATTAACTACTGCTGGTGCTGCAACTTTTACCGCAGCACTATAAGACACCACCCCGCCCGTTCGAGAAGTATCAACCAGTGGCTCAACTTTCTCAGCTGGCATTTGCACCCCATCAACTGCAACAGTTGGTTTCGGCTGATGGTATTTTTGCCATGCAATAAAACTGGCAATTACAATAATAAGTAACACCCAAGGTAACCATGTAAAGGTGCGGCGCACGTTCATATCCTCTACGCAAAGAAGTTTTTAATTAAATTAATATATTGAACAAAAAGAGTTTTCAGTTAAGCATTTTAAATTAAATATGTCGATATACATAAAAAAGTCAAAAAAGATTTGTCTAGCTTTAGTTACACAACAAAATATGTTTCTATAGCTTTAGCAACTTTTACTACTCAATTCAGGAAATATCATGGCAAATTTGCATGAAATTATTCAGTGGTGCGACCAAACCTTAAAAGCAGCAGAATTTAAAGATTACGCACCAAATGGCCTGCAAATTGAAGGTTCAACTGAAGTAAAACGTATTCTTTGTGCAGTTACTGCTTCTGAAGATGCAATTGATGCAGCCATTGCTCAGAATGCCGATCTCTTACTCGTACACCACGGTTATTTTTGGAAGGGCGAACCGTACCCAATTACTGGTATGCGAGGTAACCGTATAAAAAAACTTATTCAAAATAATATCTCATTAGTCGCTTACCATCTGCCTTTAGATGCACATCCGAGTTTAGGCAATAATATCGCTATTGCAGAAAAACTAAACTTACAAAATTTAGAACCACTTGATCTAACCGAGAAACATCCAATTGGTAATATCGGTTATTTAGAGCAAACGCTTTCTGTAGAGGAATTTAAAGCAAAACTACAAAACAGTTTTGATTTTAAAGTGATCCATTTACCGGCTGAAAAACAAAGTATTCAAAAAGTAGGCTTCTGTACAGGCGGTGCTCAAGATTTTATTGCTAAAGCTGCTTTACAAAGTTGCGATGCTTATATTTCAGGCGAAGTCAGTGAACGAACTTTTTATGAAGCAAAAGAATTAGGCGTTCATTATTTTGCCTGTGGTCACCATGCAACCGAACGTTATGGGGTTCAACGTTTAGCACAAGCAATTTCAAAACAGTTTGCTATTGAAAGTGAATATTTTGAATTGAATAATCCGATTTAATTAAGTCTTTTTTTCAATCTGTGTTATGCGTATTAATTAGATCTTTATTGTGTATAGTTCTTTAAAAGGCTGCCCTATTGCATCCAGAATCATTTACAATAGAGCCACTTAATTGTATAACCCAGCAAATGCAAGGAATAGGAACATGACAACCATTACTTTACCTGCACTTCCATATGGCTATGATGATTTAGCGCCACATATCAGTAAAGAAACTTTAGAATACCATCACGATAAACACCACAATACCTATGTTGTTAACTTAAACAACTTAATCAAAGGTACTGACCTTGAAGGTAAAACTTTAGAAGAAATCATTAAAGCAACTGCTGGTGATGCATCTAAAGCTGGTATTTTCAACAATGCTGCTCAAGTTTGGAACCACACTTTCTACTGGAACAGCATGAAGCCAAACGGTGGTGGTAAGCCTACTGGCGCAATCGCTGCTAAAATTGACGAAGCTTTTGGTAGCTACGAAAAATTTGCAGAAGAATTTACTGCTGCAGCAACAACTCAATTCGGTTCAGGTTGGGCTTGGTTAGTTGCTGATGAAGTAAACGGTAAACTTTCTATTACTAAAACTTCTAATGCAGACACTCCACTTGCACATGGTCAAATTGCTGTATTAACAATTGACGTATGGGAACATGCTTACTACATCGATTTCCGTAACTTACGTCCTAAATACATCGCAACTTTCTTAGAAAACCTTGTGAACTGGGACTATGCAAATGCAAAACTTGCAGGCCAACCAGCTGGTGTAGAGAAATAATTTTATTTCTTTATAAAAAACCACCCTGTTTTGGGTGGTTTTTTTATTTTTAGTACAACAAAAGCATATTAATCAAGCAAACGATTCATTTTCTTTAATATTCTTATTGACGCTTTTAGATTTCATCCATAAAATGCGCATCAGATTCTCCAATAGCTCAGTCGGTAGAGCGACGGACTGTTAATCCGCAGGTCCCTGGTTCGAGCCCAGGTTGGAGAGCCATCTACTAATCTCCCATAGCTCAGTCGGTAGAGCGACGGACTGTTAATCCGCAGGTCCCTGGTTCGAGCCCAGGTGGGAGAGCCAAGATTCTAAAAGCCCACATTCATTGTGGGCTTTTTCTTTTCTAATCATTTAATATTTTTCTATTATTTTGAATAAAATCAATGTTTCGAATATTTTTAAACCAATCAGTTAGATATTCTCACTAATTCCATTATTAACCCTTGACCTCGCCCCCTTTCCTGCCTAAAATCCCTTTCCAGATTCTCCCATAGCTCAGTCGGTAGAGCGACGGACTGTTAATCCGCAGGTCCCTGGTTCGAGCCCAGGTGGGAGAGCCAAGATTCTAAAAACCCACTCCTTATGAGTGGGTTTTTATTTGTATGATGTCTTCACATGTTCGAATCGAGTCATTTATTTTTTATTATTTTAGGTTGCTTAAGCACCTGTATTTTTCTTCTTGTTTGTTTACGCCCTTATTTATTTCCCAAACAAAAATTCTTTGCCCGTCCTGTTATTACTAATTTTGAAACTCAAATGTTTATACGCTTAAAACAGAGTTTCCCAAGTTATCATGTTCTAGCACAAGTGGCTTTTAGCGCATTAATAACCAGTAATGATTATAAGGTTCGTAGTCAGTTCAACCGTAAAGTCACTGATTTTGTTTTGCTTGATGAAAACATGGAAGTAATAGCCATTATTGAGCTAGATGACCCTACTCACCTTGAGAAAGTCGAAGAAGATCGTCTTCGTGATCAAATGCTCATAGAGGCAGGTTATATCGTAAGACGCTATACAAACATCCCGAGTGTACGCCAGCTACAAAAAGATATTTATTAAAAACTACTGTTATTTCTTGTCAGAATTGGCAGCTTCTTTCTCAGCTATTCTTTTTTCCATTTCTAAACGCTGCTGTTCATATTGTTTCTTATTCTGAGCATCACTTTTTGCAGCCAAAAAAAGTATTCCAATAATCAGAAAAGGAATAAGTAAACCTAATCCCATTAATAACCAAGGAACAGATTTTTTTTCAACAGATTGCTGGCTCATAAGTTCTTCAAACTCAAATAATATCGATTTCAGAATGCGTAACAATATAACAAAAAAGGGCCTTCTTTAAGACCCTTTTAATTTGAATATCTTAAATGCAAAAAATTATTGTGCTATTCCAGTACATTCAACATTCTTACTAGCATCTATTACTGATGGATCAAGCACTATATTTGTTTTAGCTGGCATCTTAGATTGAACAAATTGATAAATTTCAGCATTTCTACATACAATCGCTTGAGTATGAGCAGCCCCTAAAACAGGTACAAATGTCACATCAGTTCCCATTTTTTTAAGACCATTTTGCAGGGCATCTGTGACTGGATATGGTACAGCCATATCAGCAGTACCCTGAACAATCATGACCGGTGAATTAATTTTTTTAGTAGCAGGTTGGTTATCTACCAAGAATTTTTTCACAGTTGGGTTTTCTTGGAAATTACCAGCTAAACCGGGATAATCTAAAACTGTTTTACCGGCATTAGTAGCCAGGAAATCTCGAATATCATCCGCAAATTTATTATGCAAATCGGTTAAACATACACCATTTTCACCTGTAGTCCCCTCTGCGAACTCAGCTATACTTTGAGAACGTTGTTGGAAAATTTCACGATAATTAAATTTAGGCTCATACGCAGTAATACCTACGGTAGTATATGCGGCATATGCAAGAAGCTCAGCATATACTTCTACAGCCGTACCAACAGGTACAGTACCAGCCTGCTCTTTTTTAAGAATATCTTGAATTGCTTGTGGTGCAACTGTAGAAATAATATATCCGAGGCTTGAAGCTGGCGCTCCTGCAACTGCCCCTTTGTAATTAGCATCATTATTAGCAAATTCCGCTGTGCCTAATGAAGCATGTCCACCTTGAGACTGCCCAATCGACATCCATGCACCATTTAACTGATTACCATAATGATCTTTCGCGGCCTTAACAGCAGCTAATGCTGATTTAGCCTCACTTGATAGATTCAAATATGGATGCATTCCCCGGGTGCCCAATCCTTCATAATCTGGGGCAATCACGACATAACCAGCCGCCAACAATGTATCGGCTAAGATCTTAAACCGTGGATTAATTGTATTATTACTTGGTGCACAACTGTCCCCTACACCTACAGTTCCATGTTCCCACACTACTACTCGATAACCATCCTTAGGTTGAGTAACTTTAGGAAACATGACCAGTGCCGTTGCTTGAGCTGTTTTTCCTTGTACATTCTCCATGTTATAGGTCATCACTTTGATAGAGGCAGCACCACTTAAAGTATCTTGAGAATAGTTTTTTTCAGAGATGTACGTTTTATCAGGATTTACTCCAATGTAATCATCATCATCGTCATTACATGCTGTAAGAAATAATGCTGAAATTGATAATGTTATAGCTAAAGCAATTTTTGACCGTTTCATAGAATATCCTTTTTATGTGTTATTTATTCCGCATATTTTTCATGCACAAATATTAAGACATAAAAAAAGTGCTCTGCATAGAACACTTTTCAACCTCACGGTCATTTTTACTATATGAAATTTAAAAATATTCCTAGAAAAATGATTAATCCAACCCAACGATTGTGACGGAATGCCCAAAAACATACCTGAGGGTTGCGGTCTTTGGTTTTAATTGTTTGATATATAAAATCAAATGCCACTACAACTAAAGCAATAATGGCCCAAGGAAATAAGATATTTTCTAAATATAGCGCTGTACCAATCAAAACAAGACTTATTGCTTGTAAAAGCGCAATAATCTGGATGTCATATCGACCAAAAAGAATAGCTGTAGATTTCACACCAATCTTTAAATCATATTCGCGATCTGTAATTGCATATTGAGTGTCATAAGCCACTGTCCAAGCCAAATTACCAAAATAGAGCAACCAGCAAGTCAGATCCGGAGTTTTACCTACCGCAGTAAAGGCCATTGGAATTGACCATGAAAATGCTGCTCCTAAAAAAACTTGCGGTAAGTTGGTATAGCGTTTCATAAATGGATAAATGAAAGCTAAAAATAATGCTCCAAATGACCAGTAGAAAGTTTCTATGGGTAAAAAGAACAACAAACATGCACTTGCTAAAACAAGACCCAAGAATACATATACTGCTTCTCTGGCTCGAATAACCCCTGTTGCTAACGGACGTGTTTTTGTACGCTCTACATGACCATCTACTTTACGATCAGCAAAGTCATTAATGGCACATCCAGCAGCGCGCATAAAAATGACGCCTAAAATCATGACGAATAAAATACCTAAATTCGGTATTCCTTTTGATGCAACCCAAAGTGCCCACATGGTTGGCCAAAACACCAGTTCAGTACCAATTGGCTTATCAAATCGGCATAGATAATAATAAGCTTCTAAACGCTGACGCCATGTTGTACCTGTTGCAGTCGTCATAGTAATTCCTTGTCGTGCTGCTGATATAAAAAAGCTTCAAAAGCCGGTAAGAATGTTTCTTGAACAATAAATTTACATCCATGCCAAGTATAGCAACTTTGTCGCGTCCAGCCTTCTGGTAAACGAATAATCCGGCGATCACAAAGTGGTGTTGTTCTTTGAAATAAAAAAAGACCTATTGGCTTAGAACCAATATGCTGAAATATACGGGCTTTTTTTTGTAAACTTTGAATGGGAAAAATACTTTTTGCTTTCACCCACGGCTCTACATCACTGCCATATAAATAGGTTTCCCTTACCCAAGAAGTGTGGGTATGGGGCATGTTCATCCATTGACTGTCGGCAAAAGTTAAACGCTGGAAATGTTCTTTGAAAGGCTTTACGCTGAACTTCCCACCACCCAGCTCAGTGAGTTGTTGTGTCAGAGAACCAGACGCATACAACCATGTTTTCAATTCAGGATTTAAAGTCTTTTCCTGCTTAAGTACTGGTTGTCGTTTACGCATAATCTGCTCACATGAAAACTCGCACCTAGTTTACCCCAATTTTTTGATAAAAAACGTAGAGAATTCAATCAACATTCCAAGCAATAAAAAAGCCTGCATAAGCAGGCTTTTTTATGAAGTATGTATTACAGGCTGTAGTACATATCGAATTCAACTGGGTGAGTAGTCGTGTTAAGACGACGTACATCTTCAGTTTTAAGTTCGATATATGCATCAAGCATTTCTTTAGTGAACACGCCGCCTTTTAACAAGAATTCGTGATCTGCTTGAAGTGCTTCAAGAGCCATATCTAGGCTATGAGCAACTGTTGGGATTTTTGCTTCTTCTTCTGGAGGAAGATCATACAAGTTCTTGTCAGCAGCTTCGCCCGGATGGATCTTGTTTTGGATACCGTCGATACCAGCCATTAACAACGCAGCGAAACCTAAGTACGGGTTCATCATTGGGTCTGGGAAACGAGCTTCGATACGTTTACCTTTAGGGTTAGAAACGTAAGGAATACGGATAGACGCAGAACGGTTACGCGCTGAGTAAGCAAGCATAATTGGTGCTTCGAAGTGAGGAACCAAACGCTTGTATGAGTTTGTAGATGGGTTTGTGATTGCATTCAATGCACGAGCGTGCTTGATGATACCACCGATGAAGTACAACGCCATTTCTGAAAGGCCTGCATATTCATCACCAGCAAACAAGTTCTTGCCATCTTTAGAGATAGACATGTGAACATGCATACCAGAACCGTTATCACCTACCATTGGTTTAGGCATAAACGTAGCTGTTTTTGCATATTGATGTGCAACGTTCCAAACAGCATATTTGAACTGTTGAACTTCGTCAGCTTTACGAACAAGGGTATTGAAGCTCACACCAATTTCTAATTGGCAAGAAGCAACTTCGTGGTGGTGTACTTCTACACGACCTGGGCCCATAATGTCTTCAATTTTTGCACACATTTCTGCACGCATATCTTGTGCAGAGTCAACTGGAGGAACTGGGAAGTAACCACCTTTAACACGTGGACGGTGACCTGAGTTACCAGACTCGTAATCTTTACCAGTAGACCAAGCAGCTTCTTCAGCGATTAATGTATGACGAGCGCCAGACATATCGATGTCCCATTTCACTTCGTCAAATACAAAGAATTCTGGCTCTGGACCAAAGAATGCAGTATCACCGATACCTGTAGATTTTAAGTATTCTTCTGCACGGCGAGCAATCGAACGTGGGTCACGTTCATAACCTTGACCAGTTGAAGGTTCAATAACGTCACAAGTCACAACTACTGTTGGCTCAGCAAAGAACGGGTCGATGAAACCAGTTTCTGCATCCGGACGTAAAATCATGTCAGATGCTTCAATACCTTTCCAACCAGCGATTGAAGAACCATCGAACATTTTACCGTCTTCAAAAGTATCTTCATCAATAGAATCAGCTGGGTAAGTTACGTGCTGTTCTTTACCCTTAGTATCAGTAAAGCGAAAATCGACCCATTTTGCGCCACTTTCTTGTATGAGTTGAAGGACCTTGTTCGCCATGCTCATTTTGCTCCAATGAAATTTTGTTGCACTTGTTGAGTGCGTGTTAGTTGCTGGTATTTATTAAGCAATTCTCATACCAACTTTATAAGACTTACCTAAAACATTGAATTACTTATAAGTATTCATGATTTAGGCCCCTTGTCTTGAACCCATTATACTGTTTGCTTGTGTAAATGCACCATATTCACACATTTTCAAATTATGGCATATTTAAATAGCTCATTATTGCCCTAATTTAGTGCAAAATTGTTGCACTGATATAAACCGCTGCATCAATTTCTAACAGTCGTCCATGATCATAATACTTTCTTATATATAATGCTGAGATTCTTATCGGATTACTTGAAAATAATCACTCCTTTGACATCGATCTTCCCCAGTGAGTTCCTTTGGTTTATTTCAGCAACTTAAATTTATGCCTTAAACCATCAGTTAAATGCCTTCTGCTTTAGTTAAAATCTAATAATTATTTTTCATTTTTATGAATTTCTCTAAATAAACGCACTATTTAGTCGCTATCTAAGCAGTTAATAAGACCACATATAGTAGATCTCACATTACTCAGCAAAAAATAAATTTTACTATTCATGTTCTTTTTCATTCACTTTTTTTATACAGGCCAAACTTGCTTTTATTATTAAAAAAAACTAAAAACTATATGCATAAATTTTTGTTATAAATAAACAAACCAAAAGTTATGTTTATAAAAAACTTAAAAGCATTCAAGGATTTGAATAATGAAATATGACTTTGAACAATCGGATAAAGCTTTTTTCGGCCATCCTAAACCATTACAAACGCTATTTTTTACAGAGCTTTGGGAAAGATTTTCTTATTATGGAATCCGGCCCTTACTCGTTCTTTATATGATTGCGATGGTCAATGACGGCGGTCTAGCACTTGATCGACCAACTGCCGCAGCGATTGTTGGATTATTTGCAGGCTCCATGTATTTAATGACCGTTTTTGGGGGTGGGTTGCTGATAACTGGTTAGGCCAAGCACGTGCTGTCTGGTACGGTTCAATTATTATTGCCTTAGGTCACTTATCAATTGCCCTTACATCTGTATTTGATCAATCTTTCTTTTACTTAGGTTTAGTACTGATTGTTTTAGGTACCGGATTATTTAAAACATGTATTTCCGTGATCGTGGGAACACTATATAAAGCCAATGATGCAAGACGTGATGCAGGTTTTTCCATTTTCTATATGGGAATTAACATGGGGTCATTTATTGCCCCACTTATTACAGGGCTTTTGGCGAAAGACCATGGCTGGCATTTAGGCTTTGGTATTGGTGGCATTGGGATGTTAATTGCTTTATTAATTTTCCGTTTTATGGCAATGCCTCAGCTCCAAACATTTAATGAGCTACGCCAAGAAGCTAATAGCTGTAGCAAACCTGTTGTAGAAAATAAAAATGCGCCTAAAATTGTATTTAGCTTTTTATTCGCAGTTGCAGTCGTTATTGCGCTAACCTTCCTCGGTATCATTCACATCAATCCCGTCGCTGTCGCAACCTATTTAACCGTAGGTATTAGCATTGGGATTATTGCTTATTTTGCATATTTACTACTTTTCCTGAATTTAGAGCAACATGAAAAATTTAAAATAATTATTTGCTTCGTTTTATTAGCAGCCTCTGCCCTATTTTGGTCAGCTTTCGAACAAAAACCCACGACTTTTACTTTATTTGCGCAAGATTATACGGACCGTATTGTTTTCGGATTTGAAATCCCAACTGTATGGTTTGAATCAATCAATGCTCTTTTTATTATTATCTTTGCTCCCGTTGCAGCTTGGCTATGGGCGAAGCTAGGTAAAGCGAATAAAGATCCAAGCTATATCAGCAAATTTATTATTGCGTTGTTATTCGCAGCAGGTGGCTTTTTACTTATGTCTCTAGCCAGTCATTTTGCTATTCATGGCGGAGTAGTTTCACCATTTTGGTTAGTCGGTACTTTACTTCTTCTTACCATAGGTGAACTTTGCTTAAGCCCAATTGGCTTATCAACCATGACCAAACTTGCACCTGATGTCATACGTAGTCAAATTATGGGTTTATGGTTTACAGGTACAGCTCTTGGCAACCTTATGGCAGGTTTAATTGGCGGGCAAGTCTCGGCAGATGGTATTAATCATTTACCTAGCCTATTTATGCGCTGTGTATTAGCCTTGGTTATTGGCGCAATCGTGTTATTTTTATTAAAGAAACCAATGAATAAATTAATGGACAAAAGTACCAACAAAGTTCAACCTGATTTGGAAACGATATGAACGACTTAACTGTTCCAGAAAAACTAGCGAAACTTCGTGAACTCATGACCAATCAAAGTATTGATGCTTTGGTTGTCATGAGTGCAGACCCCCATATGTCTGAATATTTACCAGACTATTGGAAAGCAAGGCAGTGGTTAAGCGGTTTTAGTGGCTCTGTTGGCACTTTAGTTGTGACCCAAAACTTTGCAGGACTTTGGGCCGATGGGCGCTATTGGGTACAAGCCGAACAACAACTCGCTGGAACTGGCTTTCAATTACAAAAACTGACCAGTGATGAATCTTCTACACATCTCGCATGGATTGAGAAAAATCTACTGGCTGGTTCGGTTATTTCAGTAAATGGGCAAACACTTTCAATCCAGCAATTTAAAGCGTTGGAAAATACAGCAAAGCAACGTGGCTTTAAGCTTGAAACACAGCAAGATTTAATTGGCTTGATCTGGTCTAATCGTCCAGAACTTCCTTTAGAGCAGATTCATTTAATGCCTGAAGGGTTAAATGCCCTATCTCGTAAAGAAAAAATTCAGGCAATACGCGAAACGTTAAAAACTAAGGCGATTGAAGGACATTTCATTTCATCTTTAGATGATATTGCATGGGTCTTAAATGCACGTGGACAAGATGTAGAATATAACCCTGTATTTCTTTCGCATTTATATATCAGTGCTCAACAGGCTGTTTTATTCATTGATAGTAACAAAGTTGATTTAACTACCCAACAGGCTTTTAAAGCTGATGGCATTGAGATTCGTGACTACGAAGATACAGCTCAGTTTTTATCGAATATTTCTGATGCCTCAGTACTTTTAGATCCAGCCAAAGTCTCGATTTTTCATGAACAAGCCATCGCAAAAGATATTCAGGTTGTCTACGACATCAACCCAAGTACACTTTTTAAATCGCGTAAACATGAAAGCGAAATTGCTCATATCCGTCATGCCATGGTGAAAGATGGTGTTGCCCTTTGCCATTTCTTCAACTGGTTAGAAAAAGCACTTCATCAAGGTCAACGCATTTCAGAACTCACCATTGATGAAAAGATTACGGCTTTCCGTGCTCAACAAGAGGGTTTTATAGGCCCAAGCTTTTCAACGATTGCCGGCTTTAATGCCAATGGTGCTCTACCTCACTACCGTGCAACTGAAGAACATTACTCATTCATTGAAGGCGATGGCCTATTACTCATTGACTCTGGCGGCCAGTATGTTGATGGAACAACGGATATTACCCGTGTTGTTCCTGTAGGAACACCAACAGAGCAACAAAAACGTGACTATACTCTGGTTTTAAAATGTCATATTGCTTTGGCAAAAACGATTTATCCAGAAGGTTTAGCTGCCCCACTACTCGATTCAATTTGTCGCCATACGTTATGGCAATATGGTTTAGATTATCGTCACGGTACAGGTCATGGCGTAGGCTTTGCGCTTAACGTGCATGAAGGACCACAAGTTCTTTCTTATTACGCGCCTATTCATGCCTATAGTAAGTTGCGTGAAGGTATGATTCTTTCCAACGAGCCGGGCTTATACCATGAGGGACAATACGGTATTCGTATTGAGAATCTGGTTGCAAACAGACTTCACTCAGGGTTTGAGAAAACCTACGGCGATTTCTTAGAGTTTGAAACGCTGACCCTTTGCCCGATTCATTTAGATTGTATTGTCGTTGACATGCTAACGGATGAAGAGAAAGACTGGTTAAATGGTTATCATGAAACTGTTCAAGAAAGACTGGCTGAACATTTATCTGGCGATGTTTTAGATTGGTTGATTTATAACACACGTAAGATTTAATCTTCTTGTATGACCAAGGCAGAATAGTTTTTTATTTACAATAGAAGCTTATTCTGCCTTATTTGTACTTATCTATAATTTCAAAAAACCTCACTTTTTAAAGCCGTTTTTTCTGCAAATTTCTAACGAATGAAATAGTTAAACTGGTTACTTCTTTTTTTGCTATATTAGCCCATTAGAAAGCGGCTTCTTATTTTTCAAACCTAAAAAGTCTTTTCTAAACAGTGAGTATGAATGTGAGTAATATTCTAACTACTCATTAAATATATTTTAATTATCATGAGGTTAAGTTCATCATGCTTCTAATGATCGACAATTACGACTCTTTTACCTACAACATCGTCCAGTATTTTGGCGAGTTGAATCAGGAAGTAAAAGTAGTTCGCAATGATCAAGTCACATTAGAGGATATTGAACGATGGCAACCAAAATATCTTGTGATTGGCCCTGGCCCTTGCTCTCCAAGTGAAGCAGGTATTTCAATTCCTGCAATTAATCATTTTGCCGGAAAAATTCCTTTACTTGGGGTGTGTTTAGGCCATCAAAGTATTGGGCAAGCTTTTGGTGGGAAAATTGTAAGAGCCAAAACGGTGATGCACGGACGTTTATCTGACATGTACCACAGCAATAAAGGTATTTTCAGTAATCTTCCTAGCCCTTTCTCAGCAACTCGTTATCATTCATTAGTCATTGATCAAGAAACACTACCTGACTGCCTTGAAGTAACATGCTGGACCAATGAAGCAGATGGCTCAATGGAAGAAATTATGGGCGTTAAACATAAGACACTTCCTGTTGAAGGCGTGCAATTCCATCCGGAATCCATTTTGAGCCAACATGGCCATCAAATCTTTAAAAACTTTTTAGACATCTACGCATAAGTCAGCCGTCAATAGATTGTTTTTAAAGTAATTTGATAAGAACCCTTAATAAAAAAGCCAACTACTATCAGTTGGCTTTTTTATGGCTGAATCAATTACAACTTTAACTGTTGCACAATTGACCCATCTTGTTTTGCTACCAGCGATTCGCAGAGTTGAATACGCTCTTTAGTCTGTTTCAATCCTCTTTCTACCCCGACCAACTCTTTAGTTCGTGGTGCAAAAAAGTCATTTAACTGTGCCGCTTGTTGTTGGGTACATGCTGCCCCACTAAACATTGCAGGGAAACGCCCAGCTGAAGATTTACCTAAACGATCAAACACAGCGTCATGATTTACCTTAAACCAAGACCATAAGCCACCTTGTTCATCTCCATAATTATTGATTGAGTTGACCACGGTACGAACTTCACCAACTTTAACACGCGGGTTTAAAATCAACTGACGGGCTTGTTGGCGCGTTGCTTCTTGATTTGCTGAACCCAAGGCTGTAAGTATTGCAAGACGTTGTGTCGGTTGAGTCACGCGTTGTAACTCTCCAGACAATCGGTCAAAAGCTGGTTGACCTTTTTCTTGTACACGTACAGCTAAAATGGTTGGCAATAATTCAGGTGTTACTTGCGCAAAATTAAGCTGCTTTTGAGCAAATAGAACATCAGACTGTTTTAACAGTTGGGTACGAACTTCAGGAACTTGAATATCTAAAGCAAGAAATCTAACCAACTCACTACGCCATAAACTGTCTTCAGCTGATTCGTCTGTTTTGCTGACATAACCCAACTGATTTAATTTAGGTAAATATAAATTTGCCAAAACTTTTCTAAAATGCTCACGTTCAGCTTCTGTTTTCAATACATGACGATGAATGGTACTTAACTGGGAAAACAGCGCTGTACTAATTTGTCGGCTATTTGAATTGGCAAATTTCTTCGCAGCATCTACGACAGCCAACAAATTAATATCGCCGTGGTTAAAAGCAGCTGAAATCGCATAGGCATAAGCCAACTGTTCAGTGTTAGAAAGCTTTTCTGTAGCGGCAGTCAGACGAGTAAACTCTTTTTGTGGCAAACTAAATTGGTAGTATCCCGCCGCATCTGCATTTGGTATATACCAGCTGTCAAGGCTGGCACCTTTGAGTTCAATTTTGGCTTCTGCTTGGTCTACCAATTCACATTGCACTTTACTACCTGCATTTGGAACTTCATAACGTACACATAATGGTACACCCCAGAGGCTTCTTGCATCACCTTTTGAGCCCACAGGTAAATAACGGCTTTGCTTCACATTTAAAAAGACTTTATTGCCTTCTTGCTGTAGTGAAGTATTGAGTAAAGGTACACCCGGTTGATCAAGGAAACTTTTCATCGCTCTAGTAAAGCGCTCACCTTGTCCAGACTGCTCTGCTAAAGCGCTAATTAAATCATTGGCTGTCGCATTACCATATTGGTGCTTATTAATATAATTGCGCACCCCTTGTTTGAATTTTTCTTCACCCAAATAGCTTTCAAACATATTTAAAACAGCCGCACCTTTTTGATACGTGATACCATCAAAAGCAGTTTGAATATCGGCATTACTTAAAATAGGCTGGCGAATACGGCGCACACTCACCAAGCTATCACTTTTCATCGCATCTGCGGTGTCTGTAATACGTTCTAGGTCAGCATTAAATTCAGGATGTAATTTTTGAGTAATTTTACTTTGCATCCATGTGGCAAAAGATTCATTTAGCCACAAATCATCCCACCACGGCATCGTGACGACATCACCGAACCATTGATGCGCCAACTCATGTGCATTGACATTAAATGAATTCTGTACAAAAAAAACTGGCGAGTCCTTATCTAATAACATCAAGTAGTCTCTAAAAGTAATTAACCCCGGGTTCTCCATTGCCCCAGCAGCAAAGTCTGGTGCTGCAAGTAAGTCGAGCTTGTCAAATGGATAACCAAAGGCAAAATAATCTTCTAAAGTTTTTAAAATGGCTGGCGTTTCAGATAAGGCTTGCTGCATTTTTTCAGCTTTAGCATCGGGCGCAATACCACGTAACTGGATCGGCTGCTTACGCCATGAAGTTGCTCCAATATCAGGTCCTTTTTGTAATTGCCACGGCCCGACAGCCAATGCAAGTAAATATGTTGGTAGTGGTTTGGTTTGTGCAAAACTGAGTGTTTTCCAACCCGACTTCTCTGCTTGCTCCGACGTTTGTTGGGTATTGGCAAACCCTGAATATTTGCTTGGAATCGTCAAACGAATATTAAACGGCGTTTTAAAACGTGGTTCATCAAATGATGGGAATGACTGGCGTGCACTAATTGCTTCCATTTGCGTCATCACATAAGGTTTACCCTCAAACTCGATTTTATAAATACCATCGAGCTGCTGGTCATACGCCGCATTAAAATCTAGAACGAGTTGATACTGTCCTGCGGGCAAGGTTTTGGCAAATTTAATTTTACTCACCCCATCTATTTCAGAGGCTTGCTCATATTTTGCCTTGGTTTTAATACCCTCTGCCGATGTAATATTCACATCTTTAACCGTTAAATATTTACCATGAATCCAGATGTGATCTGTGGCTTGAGCCAGCTTTAAATGAATAGTGGTTTTACCAGTATAGCCTTTTTGTGCAGGATCAATCTTAAAATCTAAATCATAAGATTCGGGTACGACCCACTCGGGTAATTTACCAATCGGGATTTGTTCACTGTTATTCGATGCAAAAATTTGAGTTGCCGATAAAGATAATAATGTTGTAAGTAGCAATCTTTTTTTAAATGAAGGCTTGACCAGCATAAGGGGTTTTATCCTCTGTAGTTTTAAATAAAAAGATGCAGCAAATGCTGTACCACTTCGCTGCATCCATACATCATTCTTAGAATTTATAGTTAAACTCCAACCAACCTTGACGGCCGAATGGTGAATATGATCCTACCGGATAATACGGCCAACCGCCTGTGTCATCTCGTTTCACTTTGTCAAACAAGTTATTAATAATGATTGAAGCAGAAGCTTTTGGAGAGATTTGATAAGTACCACTCCAGTTCACCAAATACGTTGGACTTAGGTAAGCAGTTTGGTCGCCGTTTGGAATTTTGCCATAACGATTAACTAATACTGTTGATGCCCAATCACCAAAGCTCCAGCTGAGACTGGTATTAAAACGGTCACGCCAATCAGGAATGGTTAAATCTTTTAAGTAGTCATCTTTCTCGCCATCTTTTGATTGTTGATATTCATGTTCTAGTACACGGCTATAATTGATCGTCCAGAGAAAGTTACCAAAGCTGTCTGTTTTCCAGCGCCATCTGCTAGTGAAATCAATCCCGCGGGTATGGTCTGATGCAGCATTAATCGGAACAATATTAATATTCTTAATTACATTTGGATCGACAACTGCATTTGCAGGGTTACGCTCCACACGTGCTAATGCATCAATACAGGCTGCAGAGTTAATATCTTGGTTGCCTAAACGACAATCTGCTTCCAAACGTAGAATTTTGTCCGCACTTAAGTTGGTCACAAGATTATCAATTTTGATATCCCAGTAATCGATGCTGATATCAAATTTATTGGTTGGCGACCAAACAAATCCTACACCATAAGATTTACCCTCTTCAGGTTTCAGCTCTTTGTTTCCGGTTAAAGTGTAGTTCGCCCCAGGTGCGTAATCTTTAAAAGTACATTTATCTAAAGGTTGTCCCGTTTGGCTACAACGTAAATAGTCAGTCGTACTTGCGAAATAACCTTTTTGTTGATTTAAAAACAGATAGTTCATATCTGGTGCACGAAAGCTGGTCGCGTAATTACCACGCACCAATAATGTCGGATGTGGTCTAAACTCGAGACCCGAACCGAAAGTTAGCTTATCAATGCTGTTATCTGACAAAGCATAACGGTCATAGCGTCCGGACAGGGTTAAATTTAACGGTTTTGCTAAAGGTAAGAATAATTCTGCACCAAGTGCTTGGCGTGTACGAGTACCACTATATTCTCCACTAGAACTCGTATTATAAAACTCACCATTTTCAACTGCCTGATCTGGCTTAATCGAAAAGCCTTGACGCCCAATTTCAGCCACTGCTGCAAGTTTGGCAGTTCCCGCAGGTAACTTAAACACATCACCATTCGCACTTAAGGTTAAACTTTGTGCCCACGATTTATCTTTTTCTTTTGTTGTGCCCGAAATACTTTCAAATTCACTTGCTGTTAGTGGTCGACTTAAACGATCTAAATGAGGGGAATAAATAGGAATACCATCTGCATCTGTACCAAGTTGCTGACCTAAGAAGTACTCATCCACATTCGAACGTAATAAGCCTTGACGGTTTAGCTGACTAGTATAAATGGAACCATTATAGGCTGCTTCATAACTCCAGCTCGTCTCTCCAATATCGCCTCGAATTCCAAAATTTAAGTTAGAAGAAAGTTCTTTCCATTTTTTATTTATTCGTTCTACCCCACCTAATTCTTCAGGTGCAAAACGGCGATTCCAAATTTCATAATTTCCCGAATCTTGATTTAGGAAATAACCACTCGTTGCAGCTAAAGAAGTCCATGTCGGACTACGGGTATTATTTTCAATTTGGTTTGCCCCAATCAAAAAATCTGCAAATAATTGGGTTTTATCATTTAACTCATAATCTAAACCGAGATAACCATTTTGGCTGCGGTTTTGGGTCTGAACCGTCCAATAAGTTGGCCGTGCCAAACCACTGGCACAATTGTCCGCCCCTGCTTGTCCAATATTATTGACTGATCCGTTAAATAAACCATTAAAGGCCTGACATCCACCAATAGAAAGGTATTTACCAGTATCGGCATTTTTACGGCCCACAATCGTGTCTGGTTTTTCTCCCAAACGAGTTCGGCTCTTCATAAAATCCCGATCGGCTGCCCATATCGGTTCACGGCCGCTGAGTTCAACCCCATAAACCAGACTAAGCTTGTCTAAAGTTTTACTACCACTTAGTTGTAAACGTAAATTTTCACCACCTTCTTTGGTTCCACCTGCCTTAATATTAAATTGAGTACCGTCTGTTTTCTTTTTCAGAATAATATTTACCACACCTGCAATTGCATCTGAACCATAAATTGCAGAAGCGCCACCGTTTAATATTTCAATACGGTCAATAATGGCAGTTGGAATATTGGCTAAGTTCACGAAATTGACAGAACCGTCGTACGGTACAGGATAGTCTGCAACCCGATGTCCATTAATTAAAGTCAAAGTATGATTGGGTCCCAGACCTCGCAAACTAATGGCGTTCGCTGCAGGTGTAAAAGTATTTCCATAATCGGCACCTTGCACAAAACCAGTGTTTTGCGTCAGGTTATTGAGTGCGTCAAATGCATTACTAAAACCTTGTTTTTCAATATCAGCTGCGGTAATGACGGTCACACTGGTCGGGCCATCTTTTTGTGCTTTTGAAATCCGAGAACCTGTCACCGCAACACGAACTACTTTATCTGGTTTAGCTTGGTTTTGTGTTTGCTCTACGGTTTCTTGCGCATAGCTTTTTAATGGATGAAACAGTGCAACAAATACAAAAATAAATGAGCGCTTATTTTTTAAAGCCCCTACATATTTCAAGTTATTTAAATACATATTTATTAATAGACAAAATAAAGATCGCCCTACTATATCCACTTTTATTTGGTTGATTTATACACATTTTTTCTAGATATATTGATGTTTAAGATATACCAAATGGTTAATTATTTATCATAAAAACTCACAACAAACTAAAACCTTTTTCAATAAATAAATTCTGTTTATGACTCAAACCCATACCCTAACTGAGCAAAATTTTTAAAACTCTTATCGAACAGCAAAAATCTTTGGTTATTTTCTGCTAACATAGCTCCCCTAGCTAGTGAATCATGGAACGCAATAGGCCGAACCTCCCACACTCGATCAACTTCACCTAAAAATTTTAATCATTAATGCTGTAAATCATGACTATGAATATCCAACAGGCGCTCAACCACATTACCAAGAACATTCATTTGACTCAGCCTCAAATGGAAGAAATTATGCGCAGCATCATGCAAGGTGAGGCAACCGAAGCACAAATTGGTGCTTTAATGATGGGCCTACGCATGAAAGGTGAAAGCATTGACGAAATGACAGCGGCCGCACGTGTCATGCGAGAATTTGCGATCAAGATCGATGTGAGCGATATCAAACATTTAGTTGATATTGTGGGTACTGGTGGTGATGGACAAAATTTATTTAACGTGTCTACAGCGTCTAGCTTTGTGATTGCAGCAGCGGGTGCAACCATTGCAAAACATGGTAACCGCGGCGTTTCAAGTAAATCAGGTTCATCAGACCTACTTGAACAAGCAGGTATTCATCTTGATTTAGATATGCAACAAACCGAACGCTGTATCCGCGAAATGGGTGTAGGTTTCTTGTTTGCACCAAACCACCACAAAGCCATGAAATATGCGGCTGGCCCACGTCGTGAACTTGGTATTCGAAGTATTTTTAATTTACTCGGCCCACTGACCAATCCAGCTGGTGTAAAACGCTTTGTGATTGGTGTGTTTTCAGATGAACTGTGCCGCCCAATTGCCGAAGTGATGAAACAACTTGGTGCCGAACATGTCATGGTTGTCCATTCAAAAGATGGTCTTGATGAAATCAGTCTTGCAGCTCCGACAACTATTGCTGAGCTTAAAGACGGTGAAATTACGGAATGGACCCTTAATCCGGAAGATGTCGGGATTGAGTCACAAACATTAAATGGTTTGGTTGTCGCAGATGCAACGGCGAGTCTAAAGCTCATTAAAGATGCTTTAAGCAAAAATAAATCTGATATTGGTGAAAAAGCTGCAAACATGATTGCGCTTAATGCAGGCGCAGGCATTTATGTAGCGGGCATTACCAAGACTTATGCTCAGGCTGTTGCATTCGCTCAAGATATTATTTACGGCGGGCAAGCATTAGAGAAAATGAGTGTTTTAGCTGAATTTACTAAAATATTAAAACAATCTCAGGCAGATTAAGGACTTCTCATGATTAATATTCAAAATACCATTTTAGGTAAAATTGTTGACCGTAAACATGAGGAACTTGCTGCGCGTTTAAAACAACGTAATTTGCAAGACGTAGAAGAGCTTGCAAAAGCAGCGACTCCGGTGCGTGGCTTTGCAAATGCTTTACAACATAAACGTCCGGGTGTGATTGCTGAAATTAAAAAAGCATCTCCATCAAAAGGGATCATTCGCGCAGACTTTAATCCTGCTGAAATTGCTCAGCAATATGAACAAGCTGGAGCAGCATGTTTATCGGTACTGACTGATGTGGATTTCTTTCAGGGTGCAGATGAAAATATTGCGATTGCCCGCAATCATTGTGCCCTACCTGCTTTACGTAAAGACTTTTTGGTCGACCCATATAATGTAGTTGAAGCACGTGCTTTGCATGCTGACTGTATTTTATTAATTGTTGCTTGTTTGTCTGACCAGCAACTCGAAGAAATGTCTAAAACAGCGTTTGAACATCAACTTGATGTATTGGTTGAAGTTCATGACGAAGAAGAGTTAGAGCGTGCCTTAAAACTTTCTGAGCAATGTTTACTAGGTGTGAATAACCGTAATTTAAAAACGTTTGATGTAGATTTAAATACGTCTATCCGCTTGAAAAAATTACTTCCGTCCTCACGTTTACTGATCACTGAAAGTGGCATTGCGACACCAGATGATGTGCGTATGATGCAAGAGCATGATATTCACAGTTTCTTGGTTGGCGAAAGTTTTATGAAACAACCACGTCCAGATCAAGCTTTTACTGCCCTTTTTGGACAACCTCAAACGGTTTAATGAAGATATATGAGTAATAAAGATTCATCGCTTTCTAAAGAGCAACAAAAGTTATTGAAGCAATTTAAAAAGCAAATCTCCAATCCTCATTCAAGCAAAATCGCAAATCAGCCTGAGTCTAAAAAATCTCAGGCTGAGTCTGAAGGATTGGAAGACACACATCTATTTAAGCAGGCTGTTGCAGGCGTTAAACCCATCAACAATAGTAATATTGCCGATGTAAAAACCCCACGTGCCAAAAAAGTTGATGCACAAACACTGGCGAAACGTGCAGCTGCCGAAGGTGGTCGTGATACCGAACATGCCGAGCTATCAGATACACAAGCTGCTTTAAATCCGGTCGCAAGCCAAGCAACGTTAAGCTATCGCATTGCGACTCTTCAACATAAGGTTTTTGAAGACTTAAAAGCAGGCAAGATGCGTTGGTTTGAAGCTGTAGATTTACACGGCTGTACCATTGAACAAGCACGTGACGCAGTTTTACAAATCATCCAGATGGCAAAAGATGAAAATCAAAATGTCATTAAAATTGTGCATGGTAAAGGCCCAGAAGCGGTCTTAAAAACCTATGTCAACGGATGGCTACGCCAACATCGTGATGTTTTGGCATTTGTAAGTGCCCCTGAAAACCAAGGTGGCACCGGCGCTGTTCTCGTACTGCTTAAACGTGCAGAAAAAAATCCAAAATTTGAACAAAAAAAATGATCCTTTGGGATCATTTTTTTACATCAAATACCTGTAATAATTGAGCAACTACTGCAATCGCAATCATTGCAGGTTGTTTTGATGAAATCCCGTCTATCCCGATCGGACAAACCAAACGTTGTAATGTTTCCGGAGTATAACCTCGCACCTGCATACGTTTTTCAAAAATGGCCCTTTTACTTTTTGAGCCAATCATCCCAACATAAGCAAATGGTTTTGCCGTAGGTTTTAAGGCTGTAAAACACAGTTGCAGATCTAGTTGATGATCGTGCGTTAAAATTAAAACTGCACCTGAACGGTCAAAAGGTTCGATCTCGGCGTCTAAGGTATCAGTTGTTATACAGTACGCCTGTTCCAGTAAATCGGATGGGAAAATATCATCACGCGGATCAATCCATTTCACCCTCACACCAATAGGTAATAAACAACGGACAATTGCTTCAGCCACATGCCCCGCGCCACAAATCAGCACTTGCATGGTATTTGGTTGAATCTGCTGGCTAAATTGCCATTCTTCACTGCTGCCAGAATGAAACTCGAAACTTGGTTGTTGTTCCATATCCATCGTTTGCCAAGTGGATGCATATTGATATGAGACATTACGCCATATATGCTTTCCAGCTCGCCATGCTTGCAAACTCCCAGATAAATCCGACGCAATTTCAGCGGGTAATATTTTTTCAAACAATAACCACATTACTCCGCCACAACACTGCCCAAGCCGAGCACTGAGGTTAAAGCGTTCAATACGCCTCACACAAGTTTCCGATTCTTTTAACATTGCTTTAGCAATATCAATCGCCTGAAACTCTAAATGCCCACCACCGATCGTATCTGACTGCTGCCATTGCTGTTGCAAATTAAATCGCAACAACATCGTTGCACCAACCTCTCGTGGTGTTGAACCATCTGCACGGACCACTGTGACTAATACCATAGGCAACGCATCGGCTTGCCACGCTACAAAATCAGTCCACCATTGTAAATGTTGCATAATCTTCTACATTTTAGCCTGTGGGCGAGCAGCCAAAGCTTGTCCCCGTCCAATCGCAATTGCACGTAAAATTTCCTCGGCAGTTGCCGGAGCATTGAGTACGAGCGGTGCATTTTCTGGAATAGCCGCCTGTACTGCCTGACGAATTGCAGAGAAAACCGATAATGCCAACATAAATGGCGGTTCACCTACCGCTTTAGAGCGATAGATGGTGTCTGCCTGATTTTGATTATTAAATAGTTTGACATTAAAAATATGAGGAATGTCCACACTGGTCGGGATTTTGTAAGTTGAAGGTGCATGGGTAAATAATCGGCCTGCGTGTGGACCCTGCGGCTGCCAATACAACTCTTCTGTCGTGAGCCATCCCATCCCTTGCACAAACCCACCTTCAATTTGCCCAATATCAATTGCAGGGTTAATTGACTGCCCAACGTCATGCAAAATGTCAGCACGTAATACTTTCATTTCCCCAGTTAAGGTATCTATTGCGACCTCGCTAACCGCTGCACCATAGGCATAATAGAAAAATGGACGCCCTAAATGGTTGACCTGATCATAGTGAATTTCTGGCGTTTTATAAAAACCACTATCCCATAGTTGTACACGTGCCATATATGCCCGTTGAACCAAGTCAGGAAATGTCCATGAATGACCATTCGCTGTTGAAACCATACTATCTTCAAACTGGACTTGGTCAGCTTCACTTTGACTTATTTCGGCTGCAAGTTTTGCCAGACGCTCACGAATTTTAATACAGGCATTTTGAACAGCTTTACCGTTTAGATCTGCGCCACTCGATGCTGCAGTTGCCGAAGTATTTGGCACACGAGAAGTATCGGTTGCAATTAAACGAACGCTATCGATGGGTAAACCCAACTCATGTGCAGCAACCTGCCGTACTTTGGTATATAGCCCCTGTCCCATTTCTGTACCACCATGTGTAATCGCGACAGTACCATCCATATACACATAGACCAGTGCACCTGCCTGATTGTAATGCACGGCGTTAAATGAAATACCAAACATTAATGGGGTTAACGCAATACCACGCTTAATGATGTCATTGTTCTGATTAAAGGCATGAATAGTCTGTCTACGCTTCGCGTAATCACTACTTTGCAATAGTTCGGCTACCAATTTTGGCGCAACATTATCACGGACTTCTGCCCCATAGTGCATACGATCACGTCCCCCACCGGGCTGCTCGGCAAAGAAATTGCGCTGACGAATTTCAACTGGATTACAACCTAAATAACGCGCAATGTCATCAATAATATTTTCAATGACAAACATACCTTGCGGTCCACCAAAACCACGATATGCCGTATTGGAAACAGTATTGGTTTTACAACGTAAGTTACATAGCTCAACTGCATTTAGATAATAGGCATTGCCAATATGGCAAATCGCACGTTCATTCACTGGCCCAGAAAGATCAGCCGAAAAACCACAGTTTGAAGCCAGTTGTACCTTTAAGCCTTGCAAAACACCACTGTCATCAAAAGCCACAGACCACTCATAAGCAAAACCGTGACGTTTGCCTGTAGCACTCATGTCATCATCACGATCTAAGCGTAATTTACACGGACGGCCCGTTTTTTGTGCTGCCAAAGAGGCAATACATGCCCACTGCGCTGACTGTGACTCTTTACCACCAAAACCGCCACCCATACGGCGACTTTCCACGCTGACCTGATGCATATTCATGCCTAATGCATGACAAATCAGTAACTGCATTTCGGTTGGATGTTGTGTCGAGCAATAGACTTTTAAACTCTGATTTTCTTGTGGAATCGCATAGGAAATTTGCCCTTCAAGATAAAAATGCTCTTGCCCGCCTAGCTCAATAGCACCTGAAAGTTGATGGGCTGCATTTTGAAATGCCTGTTCAACTTCACCATGGCTAAATTCAACAGGCGGCAACACCCACGATTCTTTTTTAATCGCATCTTGAATCGTTAAAATCGGGGTTTCAGGCACATACTCAATTTGTGCTAAGCGAACTGCCTGACGAGCTTGTTGATAACTTTCGGCAACAACGACAAACAAGGCTTGTCCATAAAACTCAACCTGCTCTTCAGCAAAAATTGGGTCATCTTTTACAATTGGTCCCCAATTATTTTCAACCTCAATATCCTTTGCCGAAAAAACTGCATAAACACCTTCAGCCTGACGTACTGCATCCAAATCAAACTTACTGATTTTGCCTTTGGCACAATTTGAAAATCCAACTGCCAAATGCATGGTATTTTCAAGCTCGGGTAAATCATCAATATAGGTTGCCTGCCCAGTCACATGTAAATGTGCACTTTCGTGTGGAATCGATTCGCCTGCTTTAGCTGATTTTTTAGAAACCCTTAAGTCAATATTTTGATTCATGTCAGATCTCCACCATAGCAATCAAGTCATTCACACGAGTGATCGTTTGAGACAGGATTTTTTCTACATAAAAACGCTGTAAACAGTTTTTCGCGACGTGTAAACGATATGCCGAGCTAGCACGTCCATCATCTAAAGGCTGATAGTCTTGCGACAATGCCTGCTGCGCCTGAACGATCAATTCTGCTGTAATTTGCTGGCCTTCTAATATGGCTTCTGCATATTTTGCACGTTTGGGAATAGCTGCCATGCCACCAAAAGCAATTCTTACATTGTGAGCAATATAATGAGGATCTAACTCGCAAGAAATGGCTGCACATACCGCAGAAATATCTTGCTCAAAACGTTTGGCAATTTTATAGCTGGCAAATTTAAAACGTGTCTGCCCTTCGCGAAGCGGAATAACAATCGCCTCAACAAACTCACCAAGTTGTAATGCTGTTTTTTGATAGTCTAAATAAAAGTCTTCCAAAGCAATTTCACGAGTCTGCTCACCTACACGCAAAATCAATCGTGTACCTAGCGTAATTAATGCCGGCATTGAATCACCAATAGGCGAACCATTAGCAATATTTCCACCTAGTGTTCCTGCATTTTTAATCGGCATGGAAGCAAAACGGCGCTGTAATTCTTGAAAGTCGGGATAAAAATCTGAAATTTTAATGAGTGCATCACTCAAACTTACATTTGCTCCAATTGTTAAAGCATGGTCTGTGACTACAACCTTTTTCAGCTCTTCAACTTGACCGATATAAAGCATATCGCCCAAATCACGGCCCTGCTTTGTGACCCACAAACCTACATCTGTGCTACCTGCAACAATACGTGCTTGCGGCAACTGTAAACGTAAAGTAGCAAAATCCTGCAAAGTCTTGGGTGCAAAAAATTGCTGCTTTTGATCATTCAAATGCAATGCAGGTAATGTTCTGATCTCTTTTAATACATCAATTACTTTTTGACGTTCTAATACAACACGTGGATAGTCATAAGCTTTTTGTGCTGCATCTAAAATAGGGCGATAGCCTGTACAGCGACATAAGTTTCCAGAAAGATAATCACTGATTTTATCTTTGCTTAGAGACTGTTGTTCATTTTCATACATTGACCACAACGACATGATAAAACCAGGTGTACAAAAACCGCATTGTGAACCATGCATATCGACCATCGCCTGTTGTACCGGATGAAGTGTGCCATCTGGTACTGGCAATAAGCTATGAAGGTCTTCTACTGTAAATAGGGCCTTACCATCTAAAGTTGGTAAAAACTGAATACACGCATTCACACTACGTAATTGCAGGTTGTCATTGACCAACTCACCAATCACTACTGTACATGCACCACAATCGCCCTCAGCACATCCCTCTTTTGTACCAGTCTGCCTAGTCTTACCAGTTTGAGTATATTCTCGCAGAAATTGTAAAACCGTCATTGTAGGTACTACATTTTCTACTTGCTGCTGACCACCACGGAAAAAGAAGGTGATTGGACGTTCTAACATGTTTTATCCTTATGCTTTATAATAATGCTTCTGTGCAAATATGATGCCATTAGGCGATCATTTAGAACTTATCAATATTAAGCGCACATTTCATGTCCAAACACTTGACTATTAACGTTAAAAAACATGAAATTTATTCATCTTTTATCAAGCGTACGGAAAAACCAAAATAAATATAGTGCGAGGATTTATGAACATCAGGTCATGTTTCTGATACAATGCCGAGCTTGTCTAATAGAGTAAATTTATACGTCTTATGTCAATGCAGCAATCGTACGCAAATATTCTGACTGCCGTCGGTGAAGACCTTAATCGTCCCGGCCTTAAAGATACGCCTGTGCGTGCGGCTAAAGCTTTTTCATATTTAACTTCTGGCTATAGTAAAACTTTAGAAGAAGTCACCAATAATGCTGTTTTCCCATCAGATAACCATGAAATGGTATTGGTGAAGAATATTGAATTTTATTCGCTCTGCGAACACCATCTCCTTCCATTCTATGGCCGTGTTCATATTGCCTATTTACCAGAAGGCAAAGTTCTTGGCTTATCTAAATTTGCACGTATTACCGAGATGTTTGCTCGTCGTTTGCAAATTCAGGAAAACCTGACTCAGCAAATCGCTGAAGCTGTTGCAGAAGTCACTGATGCTCGTGGTGTCGCTGTAGTCATCGATTCAGCACATATGTGTATGATGATGCGTGGTGTAGGTAAACAAGAATCTACCACCCGTACAGTTTCATTTGTCGGAGATTTTAAAACCGATAAAGAAGCGCGCCGTGAATTCTTAAGTGCAGTACCAGAAAGCTACTAATATAGTTTTTACTGCCTAAATAAGAGCCCGACAATGTTGGGCTTTTTTTATCGCTGAACGCGATAAACTTCGATCCAATTCTACAAAACATAACAATTGAATTAGGTGATTTTTGTTATAAAAGTAGGCATCTTTCTTTTTAAATAATTTATGAGCTAATCATGCGATTTAAAAAAATTTCTTGTCTACTTTTATCCCCGCTTTTTATTTTTAGTACCTCAATTTATGCGGGCAATACACCAAAAGACCAAGAAATTAAAAAACTGGTAGATCAAAACTTTAAACCGTTATTAGAAAAATATGATGTGCCAGGTATGGCTGTGGGTGTTATTCAAAATAATAAAAAGTATGAAATGTATTATGGTCTTCAATCTGTTCAAGATAAAAAAGCCGTAAATAGCAGTACTATTTTTGAGCTAGGTTCTGTCAGTAAATTATTTACCGCGACAGCAGGTGGATATGCAAAAAATAAAGGAAAAATCTCTTTTGACGATACGCCTGGTAAGTATTGGAAAGAACTAAAAAATACACCGATTGACCAAGTTAACTTACTTCAACTCGCGACGTATACAAGTGGTAACCTTGCCTTGCAGTTTCCAGATGAAGTACAAACAGACCAACAAGTTTTAACTTTTTTCAAAGACTGGAAACCTAAAAACCCAATCGGTGAATACAGACAATATTCAAATCCAAGTATTGGCCTATTTGGAAAGGTTGTAGCTTTGTCTATGAATAAACCTTTCGACCAAGTCTTAGAAAAAACAATTTTTCCGGCCCTTGGCTTAAAACATAGCTATGTAAATGTACCTAAGACCCAAATGCAAAACTATGCTTTTGGCTATAACCAAGAAAATCAGCCGATTCGAGTTAACCCCGGCCCACTCGATGCCCCAGCATACGGCGTCAAATCCACCTTACCGGATATGTTGAGTTTTATTCATGCCAACCTTAACCCACAGAAATATCCGACAGATATTCAACGGGCAATTAATGAAACACATCAAGGTCGCTATCAAGTAAATACCATGTATCAAGCGCTTGGTTGGGAAGAGTTTTCTTATCCGGCAACGTTACAAACTTTATTAGACAGTAATTCAGAACAGATTGTGATGAAACCTAATAAAGTGACTGCTATTTCAAAAGAGCCTTCAGTTAAGATGTACCATAAAACTGGCTCAACTAACGGTTTCGGAACATATGTAGTGTTTATTCCTAAAGAAAATATTGGTTTAGTCATGTTAACCAATAAACGTATTCCAAATGAAGAGCGCATTAAGGCAGCTTATGCTGTGCTGAATGCAATAAAGAAATAATTTTTCCCTAAAATAAAAAGAGAGAAATAGTCATCATCTATTTCTCTCTTTTTTTATAGGTACATGGTTTAAAAGAACCAAACATATCCTAAGCTTGATTTCATCCAATCTAGATGATTTTGTTTTTCATAATCCCAATTAAAGCGAATGGCATTATTACTATTAATGGCATATTGCCACTGTGTATTTAGCCGTAAGTTCCATTGGTTTTGGTCTTCCCAATATGGCAGCTCAACTTGTACCACAGTGTTAAATTTTTCAAACCACTGATTCATACATCCTAATGTCGGCCCTACTCCCACACGCCAGCCTTTATCTAAATTTGAACCCGCTTGGACATAAGTTTGTACCTGCCCATAGCAAATATGTTTGCGCTCATAATCTGCAAGACTGTAACCAACCTGAGCATTAAAACTCGCGACGCCATGCTGCTTTTCATCACTATAAACACCGTCATGAACCGCTTCCTGACGCCAGCCTAAGTTAAATCCCCAAGTCAGTGGAGTTTTAAATGGTTGAATCGGGTTATAAGAGTTCACTTCTAACAGATCAAGACGTTCTAGTTTTAAATGATCATCTCGCCACTGTGCATTACCATTTAAAAATAATAATTGAGTACCAGCACGGTATCCGCCCTGCGGATCTATTAAGTCATGATAAGCCTGTCTATGACCTATCTCGATAAATTTGTCACCTTGCACTTCGCCCAGTTTTAACGAAACATTACGTGCATTATGGCCTTGAGTCGGCTCGGTTGATGGTCTTTTAGGTTCTTGGCGCTGTTTGTCTAAATCAATCTGACTTCGTAGTGCTAAAAGCTGTCTAAGCTGTGGCTGAGCAAAGCTTTCTTCAACTTTGCGGCCAATAAACTGTAGATATAAATCATCATAAGCCATCTCAAGAATTTTGGCCTGATCTGATGGGCTAAATGATTTAAGTGTTTCCGAAGACTCTTTAATTGGCTTCATTGCTAACTGATGAGCAACTTTAGCTAAAGATGCGCCATGCTGGTGAGCTTGGGCCAATAATTGAGTTTCTAAAGCAGGTCGATACACAGGAGCTTTGGTGAGTCCTTGTTGTTGCATCGCTTTAATGGTTTCCATTGGAATAGAAGCGTAGTTAAACTTTTCTTGTAGATGAGATTCAGGTTTAACTAAATCGACTAAGCCCAATAACCGATATGCACAGTTATCACTCACAAAGTAATAAGGGAAGCTTACATGTTGCATTTCCCAAATATGACTCACCAAAAAACGCGTTTCTTCTGGAGATAGATTTAACTCATATTCCCACAAATCACGGCTCTCAAAATCACCATATTCTTTTACCTTACGATAGTAAGGCATAAGTGAGTATTCACCCGGATATTGCCCTGTTAAGCCTTTCCATGCATATGACCAGTTGTCATTGCCTGCCACAGTTGCTGCATAGTTTACGGCATAAGAAACGAGGTTTAACTGCTGTTGATCTTTAGGATCTAGACGTAATAAGGTATGGCCAAACATTGAGCTTGGATTACCCATAAAATCTGTAGCGTAAATTAGGGTCGCTTTATAAGGCTTAATCTGCCCAATCCAGTTTTCAAATTCTGAACATTTTACTTGCGGCAATTCATTTTCTTGAATGCCTAATTGCTGTATAAGCCACTGACTGCGTGCCGGAAATTTACAACGAATTGACTGGTTATCTTGCGTAGGTATAAATAATGCCGAGATGTCTGCTTTCAGCTCTTCTTTTAAATTATTTTTTCCATTTTTTGATAGGAAATAGCCAGCATAAGTGACCTCACTTTTCTGGTTTTTATTGGCATACATGAGCCTTTGCCATGTAATGTCTTGGTCTAATTTTTTTTGTTCTGCAATGGACCAGTAGTTTTGAATAGATGGATTTGTTTCTGCTGAATACGCAATATTCACTGCCAAAGAGGCAAAAATTAAAACAACCGATTTCATTAAGCTCATCAATTTTAATCATTAAATATAAGAAAAACCCTGCCAAATGACAGGGTTTTCAATTTCAAATTTATACGTAAGCTTTTAAAACTTCGTCTTTAGCCATTACGTTTTGTAATGATGCTAATACTTGAAGTGTATTTTGGTTGTTTGTTGAATAGATTTCACCAAAGTTTGCTTTTGAAACTTTGAAGAAACGGTCTTTATCTTGTGGTTTGATTTGCATTAACTCAGCAAGTACATTCAGGCTTTCACCTTGGCCTACAGCCATGTCACGCGCTAAAGCTTCTGCATTTTCATTTGTGAAAGTAACAACTTGTGCTGTAACTGTTCCACCCTGACGGCAACCTAAAGTACCGAAAGTAATACCTAATAATTGGTTAGTAAAAATACCGTTTGTTGTTGCAGCAAGAATTTTAGGCACCACTCCTTTTTGGCCAGCCCATACTTGCGTACCCACACCACAACCTACATCGTTATCAGCCATAGCAACACTTGAACCAGCTGCTAACAAAGCAGCTAAAGCTAATTTTTTTAACATAGATGTATATCTCCAAAAATCATTATTGATTGTTTCTTATGTATTGTTATGTGTAATTCTTATTACACGATATTAAAGATAGCGATAAGCCAATCATTTAGCAATTAAAAAATAAATAATATGATAAAAAGTGTAAAAGAAAAATTTATCTTAAATTCCAGTTACCTTGATTATCTCGATGACCTAATATTTTAAGCACCAGTACTAAACTTAAGAGTAATAATAAATACCATGAACCAAGTTTACCCCAGCCCACCATATGCCAAGCCTCTACCTGACTTGGATAAAGCCAGATTTTATAAAAGGTACTAATATTTTCAGCAATCCAGATCAGAAAAGCGAGTGTAAACAATACAGGCAACATCGGGATTTTAAATTTATGCTCATTTAATTGGAAATAAAGTTTTGTTTTCCAAAAAATAAAAACACTGATGGCAAATAAAATATAGCGAATATCGGGTACAAAAAATTTACTCATAAAGTTTATATATGAGAAAAATGCGAGCAAAAGCATACTTCCAAAACTCGGAAGTTTTTCAAATGAAACTTGCAGCAGGCGTATTGAGCGTGCAAAAAAACTACCTACGGCAGAGTACATAAAGCCTGCAAATAAAGGCACAGTCAAAATTTTAAATACCGCAGGCTGCGGATATTGCCATGAAGCAATCGCAGGATGAGTCAAGAATATTTCCATGGCCATCGCCATGACATGAAATAAAGCAATAACTTTGGCTTCTGCCCATGATTCAAGTTTTAAATATAAGAGACATATCTGAATAATCAGTGCATATATGAGTAAATAATCATAACGATAAAAACCCATATATTCATGGCTTCCCATCGACGCAGTTAGGGCAAAAGCGATGAGAAGCAAAATACCAAACAAGGCTGCCGAAACAGCCTTGCCAATAAATTGAAGAGGTAAAAACAGATATTGCACAAAAAACTATCCTAGATATTTAGCACTATACTCATGTACTGTATCTACAAAGATTTTTGGCTGCGCCGGATCTACCCATTGGGTAATTCCGTGCCCTAAGTTAGCAACGTAACCGGTCTTCTCACCGTTTGCATAAGCATCATCTAACATTGCTTTTACAGCTTTTTCAATTGAAGCCGCCGAACCATATAAAACAGCCGGGTCAAGGTTCCCTTGTAGGGCAACACGACCTGCCACCGTGGTTCGAGCCGTATTTAATGGTGTCGTCCAGTCCAGCCCTAATGCATCGGCACCTGTCGTGATCATTGGTTCTAACCATTGACCGCCACCTTTAGTGAACACAATCACTGGAATACGGCGTCCATCTTTTTCACGTTGTAAGCCCGCGATAATCTTCTTCATATAGTTAAGAGAGAACTCTACATATTCACGGTGTGCTAAAGCCCCACCCCAACTATCAAAGATTTGAATTGCCTGAGCGCCTGCATCAATTTGCGCATTTAAGTAGTCAATGACTGAATCTGCTAAATGGTCGAGCAACGCATGCAAAACTTCCGGCTGCGCATACATCATTTGCTTGGTAAAACGGAACTCTTTGCTTGAACCACCTTCAACCATATAAGTCGCCAGTGTCCAAGGACTACCCGAAAAACCGATCAGTGGAACTTGTCCACCTAAAGCAGAACGAATCGTACTTACTGCATTCATCACATAATCAAGATCGGCTTTAGCATTAAGCTTAGGTAAGTTAGCCACATCTTGTTCAGTACGTACCGTTTTATGAAACTTCGGACCTTCTCCAGTTTCAAAATATAGTCCAAGCCCTAATGCGTCTGGAATAGTTAAAATATCTGAAAATAAAATTGCTGCGTCTAAATCGTAGCGACGCAAAGGCTGTAAAGTCACTTCACAAGCAAACTCTGTATTTTTGCATAAAGATAGAAAGTCACCAGCTTTTGAGCGTGTTTCCCGATATTCAGGCAAATAACGTCCTGCTTGGCGCATCATCCATATTGGAGTGGTATCTACAGGCTCACGTAATAAAGCACGTAAGAAACGATCATTTTTAAGTGTCGTCATTGCCGATCTCTATCTTTTTCATGTGGCAGCATCATAACAAAAGGTGAGTGTTTTTATAATTTCAATTTCACACAAAAAACTTGCCAATCTACTAAAAAATGCATATTTACACAAAAGTCTACTGCAAGAAGAAACGTTTTCTGCAATACTTGCAGCATGTTACATCGGGTTTATTTATATCCCTTCGAGTCTCAAATAAGCCAATATTAAATTCATAAGAATGAATGATTGGTGAGTTTATGGCCTAAAGGATCTGATTTTCCCTATTGCTTATATGAAAATTCTTAAGGTTGAATTACATGTTTGTTCGCTCATTACTCGCTATGAGTTTAAGTTGTATTATTGCTAATGTTGCTTTGGCTGCGTCAACAACTGAGCAACCACTGAACCCTAATAAAGTATCTGCTCCTGTAGAAGATCCGATTGATCCGCTTGCTGTAGATGCTGCTTCAACTGTAAAAGCTCAAGCTCAGACTCAGATTACTGCACAAGAACAAAATGACCTAAATAGAGCGTCAACAACATTACAAAATTTACAAAAAGCTGAAGACCAAAATGCTGATTCAGGTATTGCCGCTTCAACGCCAGTAGCTACGGCTAAAACCACAACAGCTACTCCGTCTACAGCAACTTCTGCGCCAGCGGTTACATGGACATTAGATAGCTTAAACAACGCTGAGTGGTATGAAAATATTGGCAAAGGCCAACTTCCAGTTTATGCACGCGCTCACGTTATGCTTAATAATGCACATGCTTCACCGGGTGCTATCGATGGCATGAGCGGTAAAAATACATTAAAAGCAATTGCATCTTTCCAGCAAATGAATGGTTTATCTCCTACTGGCGAGTTAACTAAAGAAACTTGGGATGCGCTTGTTGCTAAACAAAACAAACCAGCGTTTATTGAATACACCATTACTGATGCCGATTTAAAAGGTCCTTACGCACAATCAATTCCTTCTGACTATGCTTTACAAGCAAAAATGAAAGGTTTGTACTACACACGCGTAAGTGAAATGTTGGGCGAGAAGTTTCATATTGATGAAGCCTTCTTAAAGAAAATTAACCCGACTGCGACATTCAAAAAAGTTGGTGAAAAAATCATTGTTCCAAATGTACGCAATGACTTACCAGAAGATATTCACTTGATTATTGCGCATAAAGGTGCGAAACAGTTGTATCTGTTTAACAGCCGTAATCAAATGATTGCGTCATTTCCTGCAACAATTGGCAGTACTGATACGCCATCTCCGACCGGTACTTACAAGGTAGTAGGTGTAGCACGTAATCCTTGGTACAGCTACTCTCCTTCTAACTTTGTACAAGGCAATAACTTAAAACCGCTTTCATTACCACCAGGTCCAAATGCTCCTGTAGGTAATATCTGGATTGGTTTAAGCAAAAAATCATTTGGTATTCACGGTACACCAAACCCGTCTTTAATTTCTAAAACTGCATCACACGGTTGTATCCGTTTAACGAACTGGGATGCTAACGATTTAGGTAATAAAGTACGTTCAGGCGTAACTGTTAAATTCTTAGAATAATCCTCTTAATTAAAAGAGCCTGCTTTATGCAGGCTTTTTTATTAAATTTTTTAGCATAGCCCCGTGGAATATGTAGTTATTATTTTGGCTATAAAAATAAAACCTGCCCAGGTTTACTAATTACACAGCAACTTTTGTATTTAGAATATTTAGCATGGTTTGCATTTTAGCTTCTGTTTCTAGCCATTCAGCTTCAGCATCTGACCCTTCAACAATCCCCGCACCAGCATATAAGCGCATTTTATTTTCACTGAGTAGACCACATCGAATTGTCACTACCCACTCACCATTACCCTCCGCATCCATCCAGCCGACTAACCCCGTGTAATAATGTCGGTCATAACCTTCATGATCTAAAATAAACTGCTTAGCAACATGAGTTGGTGAGCCACAAACTGCTGGTGTTGGATGTAATTCTAATGCAAGGTTTAAGGCATCGGGAGCTTGTTGCTTAAGCACACCTTGGAATTCTGATGATAAATGCAACATTGTTGATGTTTCTAAAATATCTGGAAATTCAGAAACCTTAAGCTCTACACAATGAGTGGCTAAATTTCTAATAATATTTTCAACCACAATTCGATGTTCATGTTGGTCTTTCTCAGAATGATTTAATTCTTGTTGGCTGACGAAATTTTTTTCGGAAATCTGAGATTTGGGTCTAGAACCGGCCAAAGGATTACTGGTTACAATACGACCTTGTTTTGATAAAAGCAGTTCTGGGCTTGCGCCTAGAATATAATTATTATGTTCTACTGGAATCACAAAATTATAAGCATTTGGATTTTGTTTTAATAAAGCAGCCAATAAGTTTTCTGGCTCTTGATGACGGTTGAACTCATATTCAACAGCCTGAGAAAGAACAACTTTTTCTACCTTCTTTTTCTCAAAAGCATCTAATGCTAACTGTACTGTACCTTCAAATTTTTGGCGTTGAATGAGTAATGATTTATTAATTATCTCAATGTTATTACGATTTTTTAATGAGTTAATCGTAGAAGATGCTTGTGTTATTTTTTTATGATCAGCATAAAAATTTAAGCTACTTTTCTTTGTAATATCAAAAGGTATAGCACCAATTAAAACTGGATTTTGATGGCCTTGCTTTTTAATTTCTTCAAAGCATTTTGCAATCTCTTCATTCAATAGTGCGGTATTTGCTGCAGGTGTATTTAACGTTTTAACGAATTCGTTGACCTCAAGATAATAATTCTTCGTAGAAAAACATGAAAATTTCTTTTGACCGATATGATCTAAATTTTGCTCTACTGATATTTGAGTCTGCATCATCTGTATATCACCTCTCACATTGATTTTTTTCAAGCAAATTCTGTAGTACTTCTTTTTAAATATAAGGATATAAAAATACTGAAACACACATTAATGCAAATGATTATTATTATCAATAACAAATTTAGTTTTCAATGCAAGAAATTGTAATTATCTCGTTATTTGTATGAAAAAAATAAACTTTAACCTCTAGAGTTATCTCGATTAAACTTTCTTGTCTAAGGTAAAAATAAAGAAACGCGCCATCTAGCGCTTTAAATTTTATATTCTTAAAATCAATAATTTGCTTATATTTTAAATAAAATGCCTTAATGATACTTTCTTTAGCGGAGAATATTATCAAATATAAATATGCTTGATCTTTTAGTAGCTTTTCAATTTCTTCTTGCTCGTTTTTATTGAGAAAAACATCATAAAATTCATCTTTCTTTTGAAAAAAAATATAATGTTTTTGAGACTCTATATCGATTCCAAATATTTTTTCTTTAGGTGTGTTATTTCTAGCATATGCGATGGCATAACATGATTTTTTTGATCCAACATGACTAATCCCCCCCATCACTCCTTCGGGCCATAGGGGTTCCCCATGTCTACCTTGATAGACAATAGAATCTTGTAAGTTAAAGCTTTGTAATGCATATTTTGCTGCTAAGCGCCCCGTCAAGAACTCTAATTGACGAATGAAGCGTGAGCTTTTTATATTCGGTGGAAGAAATATATTCAGCTCTTGATAGATATGATCAAGCTGAGGTATTTCTTTGATTTGGCTGAGCTGGACCTTATGTATATCTATCCCGAAAGCTGTTAGCTTTTCATATTGAATATTTATTTCATCCAGACATGAATTAGCCCCTCTACTTAGCTGCTTCTTCGTATTCATAGCATGGACTTTATTCAATATTCACGGTCAATGTTTCAACGATGGCAGCAATGTTTTCAAGCATCTTCACTCGAGTTTCGGGATTGAGAAAGTAGAAATGGTCCCCTTCAAACTCAATGCTTCCTAACCAATTTTCTGTGTGTTGTTGCCATGCATCCATCATTCTTTTGTTAGGAATATCAGGGTCCTGTTTGCCATAAAATGCAACGATCGGAACCTCAGTCTTATGAATCTTCTCGCCAAGTAATTGATCACTAAGATAGAAATCATTACGAATGATTTTGAGAAAGAATGTGAGTGCATCCTGATTATTTAAAATTTCATCAGGAAAATTATTGTATCGCTTTAATTCATCAATAATTTTTTCATCAGTTAGCTCATGCTTGTACCGCATATGTTGAATATAGTGATGCTCAGGTCGGCTACTTATAACAATTAATCTCAACTGATCAATTATGGTTTTTTCATTCAAATAATTGAGTACTTTCCAAATCAAGCTACCTCCTACACTATGTCCAAATAAAATGAAGGGTGTGTCTGAGTAAGCTTGTATTTCATTGGCAATTTGCATAGCCAATAGATCAGGATCATCAATCAATGGTTCATTTATTTTTATACCATGACCCGAATATTCAATAGGAATAATACGAATATTGTCAGAGATCTGCTTTTTCCATGGATGATAAATACTTGCGCTACTCCCCGCAGGCGGTAAACAGAACATATTATATTGAGGTTTATTCATTCAAGAATTCTCCAAATATTAAGCATTTTTCTTTTATAAAAAATGCTTAAATCAGATTTCTGCGCTATTTTTTTAAACAGAAGTTGAAGCTAAATTGATAGTTTGAGTCGGTTGCCAAATAGCTGAGTCACGATGTGTGACAAAAATAACCGTAGAAGAAAGAGCACGTATCGTTGTAACAATTTCCTGCTCAGTCTCTTCATCCAAGGCAGAGGTTGCTTCATCAAGTATTAAAATCGGCGCATTTTTGAGTAATGCTCGGGCAATTGCGACCCGCTGACGTTCACCACCAGACAATGCGGTGCCTTGTTTACCCACCGATTGATTAATTCCTTCTGAACTACGGTCAATCATTGCTCCTAATGCGGCATCTCTTGCAGCCTTTTCTATTTCATCATCAGTTGCATCAGATTTTCCTAAACGGATATTTTCAGCCAGTGTACCTGTGAACAAAATAGGTTCTTGTGTGACATAAGCGATATTCGAGACCAAATCTTCATATTTCATTTGATCAAGAGCTATACCACCTAGGGTAATTTTTCCTATTTGTGGATCATCAAACCGTGTAAGCAATTCAAGTAAAGTACTCTTACCACTACCACTTGGTCCGGTAACCCATACTCTGCTCCCCAATGTGATATCGAGAGATATATTTTCAAGTGCTGGCGCATAGCTAACGCCTTGTACCGAAATATGATGGCCAGTAGGAATTTGAGGGTGTAATGGCTCAGGCAACTCAGGTGGATGGGTGATCTGATTAAAGTTGCGTAGTGCAGCAAATAAATCATTGATATGCAACCCTGCAGTAGCAAGTTCACCTAACGGCGCTGCTGCACGTCCAATTAAGACGAGTAATGCCAATACCAAAGCAGCATGATTGACTCCAGCGATCACCAGATACGTTGCCATCCCTGCAATGGGTAAAACACTTGCCAAGGTCGCAACAAAACTTGCAAATGCAGCAGCACGGTTGATCCGTACTAATGTCTCTTCTTGCTCTTCCCAACGATGTTCCAGCCTTTGAACCGCACGTTCTGGTCCCGCGGCTGTGCGTAATAACTCAACATGATCAACCAATTCCAACGTTGCTTGTGAAGCAGCTAAATCGGCAGTATTACGTTTTTTATCAATATGCATGAGTGCACGTTGTGCTAGGAATTGAGCAAATAAAGAGAGTAAAAGTAAGCCTAAAGCGACAAATGCTACGCCTGCTCCAGCAAGCAGGCCTATTCCTATTGTGAGAAATAAAGGCATAAAAGGCGCATGTAAAAAGGTTTGCAATTGATGAGCAGGAATACTCATAAACCCAGGAATTCCCTGTCCAGCAATTGTCTTAATCTGAGCACGCTGTTCATTGGTAAACCAAGAGAGCTTGGCACGAGCTAAAGATTTGCCTAACTCAGCAAATAGGTCCCCTGCTAAACGCACACCAGTAAGGAAGCCAGCACGAGTGACTATAACTGTCACTAATATTGCTGCAATTGCACTGATGAGAACCCAGCTTGGTGACCATTGATTGACAATTGCAAATGCCAATACGGTATATGCGATTGCTTCAATTGCTGCAACAATGATCCATCCAATACCAACAATAATTAATTTTTGTTTGGCCGCACGAGGAAGCATCGAAAAAATCTGATCTTTATTTAATTTAGCAGCAGTATTCATAAAGATTTCCCTGAGTCAGTTGGGCCTTTAAGCACTAACCTGTTGTCGGCATGAGCAGCTAAGGCAAGATCATGAGTGACCATGACGATGGTTTTATTCTGGTTTTTAGCTAAGTCGCTTAACTCCAATATTATTTTTGTCGCATTGGTCTGGTCGAGTGCGCTCGTTGGCTCGTCTAATAAAATAATAGGAGCTGAGGATAAAAACGCACGCGCTATTCCTATGCGCTGTTTTTCACCGCCTGAAAGTAAAGTTGCATATGCATTTAAATCTACTTTTAGTTGGGCCTTGAGTAATGCCTGCTCAAGTTGTGCATCATTTGCATTAACGGCAGATAAGGACAAGTTTTCTCTTACTGTGGTCGGTAATACATCTCCACCTTGTGGAATAAACAAAACCTTTTCATGCCTTAGTTTTTCATGTAATTGCAAAATATCTGTTTTGGCTAATTGAACGACACCTTCTTGCAATACGGCTAAACCAGCAAGTGCTCGCAGTAAGGTTGTTTTGCCAACTCCACTCGGCCCTGTAATTGCAGTCATTGAATTTTTTGGAAATGAATAACTTAATCGATCAAATACTTTTTGATTTTCAATTGCAAAGCTTGCATTAACTATTTCGAGTGTTACATCTCCCTCAATCTGTTGTAGATTGCCCGATGAGAGTACTGGCTCTTTTAAGAAAGCAGATAAACGACTAGCTGCAGCTCGCCCAGCAGCGACATAATCAAGACCATGCCCTAAACGTAGCGAAGGTGTCACGATGGCCAAACTAAAGAAAAGTGTTGCAGCCAAGGTCATGCTGTCGTATTGATAAGCTACAAAATAGGCTATGGCAAAGGTTGCAACAGCTTGTAGTAATGCAGTGGCAACAGCAGCGAGTGTTGCGACTTTACTCACCCAAGACACCATATTTTGAGTGAAATTTTGTGCTGATTGAGTATAGGCTGTTAAAGCACCTGATTGTTGCCCATATATTCGGTTATCACGAATGCCGCGCGCATAATCATCAGCAGAACCAATAATATCTAACATGACCTGCATACGCGCAGCGCCATCCCGTTTTGATACATGGGGAACAATAATTAAATAATAGAGTGAAGCCATTGCCCCAGGTAATAATACCCAAAGTGCCATCGGGCCCACCAACACAACTAATAAAACAATAGAAACTAAAGGGATTACAGCAAAAATCGCAATTTCCGACGGTAAATGCGCCACCATATGATGCAAAGTTGCGATATCGTCTGAAACCAGTCGTTTTAAGCTTTGGTCACCCTGTTTTGATAGGGTTGTGTTAGGTAACCGAATTAAATGATGAGCAATTTGACGACGTAATCGTGCCGAAAATCCAGCCTCTGCATCATGCACTAACCATGAAGCCAGTGCTGCCAATGCCGCCCCGACTATCCAAAAAACCGCTGAAAAGATCACCCAATAAGAAGATAAATAACCAATCAACTGAATCATGCCCCACATGGCAGTTAAAATGGCTAAACCAGAAAATACGGCAGCAAGTGTTCCTGCAAATAATTTAGGAAATGCTGGCTTGAGTGCAGGTGCCAAGGAAGAGTCTGTCATCAGATGAGATAACTTTAAATCAGACATGCTTATCTCTCTTTATATTCATAAAAAAAGCGGTACTTAAAATAAAATCTCGCTTCAATTGACCAGCAAGAATTGTCATTTTCGGCTTTAAAAAAGCATGAATAAGAAAATCATATAAAAAGTATTTTTTTAAAAACTTTAATTGCATCAAAAACTTCCTGACCACCCTATCAAAATATTTTTAGATCATTTTCTAGACTGTAAAAATTAATATGGATTTGTCTAAATCATCTTGGTTGATATGACTAAAAACCAACTGTACGTTTAGAGACACCTTGTAAATCAAAAATAACGTCGTCAATTAAGCTATCAATCTGACGTGTATCTCGGTGATGTGCCGTAGTAATTAAATGAGCCATATTTCCAGAGGTTGCCAGATAATGCTTTTTCCAGATGTGCTCTGAAGGACACGGAAATACCACAGTAATTGAATTCGGATTTCGCCAAGCAGGAATTCCCACTACCTGAAAGCGATCAACCGCGTACTGGGCCATTTTTAGACAATGTTGAATTCTCTGTCGTCTTTGTAAATTAGTTTGGCTACGTATTGCCGCCCACATCAACAAGACCGTATGACCATTACGAGAACCGCTAATGGTTTGATCACGTGTAGAGATATAGTCAACATCTACCGATATACACTCTACATTTTGGCGTTTGGCCACAACAATGCCACACGGAATCGGTGAGCCAATCATTTTATGACCAGACACACAGATTGAGTCGATACCATGAGCAAAGGAAAACGCTTGAGGATGATCAACAAAAGGTAAAATCATGCCACTTAAGGCAGCGTCGGCATGAATATAATAATCTCGGCGCATGATTCCGATTTGCGCTAAGCGCTCTTGAATCATTTCAATATCATCAATTGCACCGGTCATGGTCGTACCAATATTTGCAAAAATAATGGGGTGACTTTCTTTATTGGTTTTTATTTTATGGATTAAATCATCATAGTCGATTTCACCATTATCCAATGATTCGATCACACAAGATTTCATCTGCAATAATTTGGCGATTTTTCTCACCGAATAATGCGTATCTTTTGAGTAATATAATGTGGAATCAGGAAATAGCTCACGCGCCAGATAGCAGCCAAACATATTACCTTCTGTGCCACCATTGGTTACGTATCCCCAGCTTTCTTCAAAGGGAATTTGAAAAATTTCAGCAAAATACGCCATCACATCTTTTTCAAACTCAAAAGAATTCAATGCGTAATTACTATAGTCTTTCCAATCACCACAATTATTAATAGAGAATTTGAAAAAACGGAATAAAGCGGAATAATCAAAATCTGCAGATTCAGGATATCCAATATTGAAGTATTGATGTTTTAAACAGTAATTCCAGAATGTCTCTATTCTCTCTTGATCAGCAGGCGATAAAATCATTTTTTGCTCCGTTAATATGACGATTACAAGTCGTCTAAGGAGTCGCTATCAAAGATATAAATTTTATGTATAAATTTAGCGACCAGGATTTGTCGTATGCCTTATGATGGCAACCCTCTACCCTGCAATCCTTTGCCGTGCATCAACCAATGACCACCAATTTGATAAAGTGGGTGTGCGTCCTAATTCTTCAAAACTAATATTGATTCCTTGTGCTTTGAGTTCCGAAGAAAACTGCATAATTCGTAATGAGTCCAATCCATAAAGAATCAGGTTTTCTTCAGGATCTAATTCATCTTCTTCAATAAGCTGCTGGACTTTTTGCTCTAGCCAAGGTCGTGTAATGCCTGTTGCCACTTGCCTCACTACAGATTCAGTATCCACAACTTGACCACACCGTGAAGATACATATTTCAAAGCTAAACGATGTTCTTCTTCTGAAAAATCGGCAACTGCATCTCCAACCAGAAAGGGTTGTATGTCACTCATAAAAGCTTCAATTGCCGTAACCATACAACCGATATGGGCATAGACACCGCCAATAATGAGCTGATCACGATTCCAGTTTTGCATTCTTTCAAGTAAATCCGAACGTTTAAACGCGCTATAACGCCATTTCGTTAAGACAATGTCATGTTCAGCAGGAGAGAGTTGATCAATAATTTTTTGCTGATCGATTGTTGAGGCTGGCAAACCCGGTCCCCACATCGCATTCAGTAATGCGCGATCTTCCGCTGGTTGTTCATAAGGCTGTGCGGTATAGACAACTGGAACATTGTTCTGATGTGCCCAACTCCTTAGTTGAACTAAATGATTAACAACCGTTTTAATTAATTCACTTTCAGCATCGTAAAAATTTAAAAAGTAGCGCTGCATATCATGAATTAATAAAACTGCTCGAGAAGGATCTAATTGCCAGTCTGTTTTATTATTTGGATAACTCTCTCTTTCGGGCATGAGATAAGTAGAAATTTTTGAAATAGCCATATGCTGCTCAATATTTATTAAGATGTTGTAGATGTATTTAAAATGCTGCGAAGTTGTTTTTTGTCTACCTTACCGACTGCGGTCAGTGGCAAACTTTCGATTAATTTGATCTGGTCTGGAAGTTTGTATTGTGCAATACCTAACTCCATAAGATGGCGTCTGAGCACAACAGCTTTAAGTTCAGGATTACGAGAAACAATAAAGGCACAACTCTTTTCACCGAATTGTTCATCAACAATTGCGACCAAAGCTGCGTGCATAACTTCCGGATGTAGAAGAATAAGTTTTTCTATTTCTTCCGAAGCAATCTTTTCACCACCACGGTTAATCTGGTCTTTAATTCTTCCTACTACACGTAAATTACCATCAGGAGTACGCTGCACGAGATCGCCCGAATAGTAATAGTTGTCCTCATCAAAGACCTGTGAATTATGTTCAGGGCTTTGGTAATAACCACAAAAGGTATAAGGTCCCCGAGTCGCAAGCATCCCTATTTCACCTTCTGGGACTTCCCTATACTCATCATCCACAATTTTGATTTCATCATCAGAACTGATAGGACGCCCTTGTGTCGTAAAGATTTGCTCGTCGGAGTCATCGAGTCTGGTGTAATTGACCAAGCCTTCGGCCATTCCAAATACTTGTTGTAATTTACAATTGAGGATTTCAGGAACTTGACGAGCTAAAGATTCAGGGAAACTTGCTCCCCCCACTTGAAGCAACTTTAAAGACTGAATTTGATCTTTATATTGCGTGGCTTTTTCTAGCCACATAATGACAGCACTCGGCACTAAAGATGCCATATTGACTTGATGTCTTTGAATAATAGAGAAGCAATTGAGCGGTTCAGGATTTGGTGCCATCACCACACATCCACCTGCATGTAAAACACCTAATGCACCGGGTGAACTCAACATAAAGTTATGCGGAGCTGGCAGAGCACACAATAACCGGGTATGCGAGTTTAAACCGCAAATCTCGGCACTGGCTCGCACACTATAGTCATAGTCATTATGCGTGCGTGGAATAAGTTTTGGTGTTCCCGTACTTCCACCTGACAACTGAAAGAAAGCAACTTCATCAGCAGGTGTAGATGAAAAATCGACAAAGGTCTTTGCTGGTGTTTCCATCCAGTCTAATAGTCCGAAATCGGTAGCTTGATGATTGAGCATCAAAATAATTTCAGGACTTAAATTTACATCATGAAGTGAGTCAATAAATTGATTATTGCTAAAGACTTCATGCTGACGCGAACCAATTAAAAGTTTAGGTTGAATCTGTTTAATAAAGGCATTTAGTTCATATTGGCGGTGGCTATATAGCGCATTGAGTACAACCACGCCTGCTTTAAGCAAGGCAAAAAAGACAATATAAAACTCCGCAACATTGGGAAGTTGTACTAAAGCAGTATCACCCTTGCCCAAACCTTTTTCAGCTAGTCGAGAAGCTAAATTTGTTGATAGCCGGTCCAGCTCGATATAACTCAACTGACGTTCACCACAAATAATTGCCGGCGAATGCGGATGCGATTGAACCCCTACCGTTAAAATGCGCGTCAAAGGTTGGTCAATCCAATAACCTTTATTTCGATAGTGTTGCGCTCTCTCGGGAGACCAGCGAACAAACTCAATCAACTGTTTTTTCATGACATTCTAAATATTCAATTTAATTTAATGGTTATCAAGCTATTGATTCTTGGTAAATTTTCTTACATCTCGGCATAAATATTTAATTTGAATACCGACTAAAGAAAACTCTTAAGACGGACAAGCTATATATTCACAGCAAAATTGGAAATGATTAACAAATGCAACTGGTAATCATTTTCATTTGTTTGTATGATGCTGAAACAAGATTAATTTGTCAACCGAGTTATCGTTCAATGTGTGAATTAACTTCGATGCAAGCGGCCTGCTGGTTTGGTCGCTCTGGCAACGCAACTTTAGGTGGGGTTGCTGCCCACCTCTATGCAGAATTTGACGGTCAATTTATTGATCTACAAAAATTACATTTAGCACTTCAACGACTTTATAAAGAACACCCTATTTTGAGGTTGAGTTTGAGCGCCGATGGCATCGCAAACATCATGGCTGAGAAGGCTCAACAGATATTAGAAGTCGATGATTTTTCAAAGCTTAGCGATCATCAAATTGAGCAAATGCTCATGCAAAAACGTGAGCAATGGACCCATCAAAAACTTGATCTAAGTCAGGGCCAGACTGCAAGATTTTCTGTAAGTGTTCTTAAAAATAATATTTTCCGTTTTCATGTAGATACGGACATGATTGCTATAGATCCGTCCAGTTTTTTGAACTTGATGGAAGATCTTTCTTTGTTTTATGAAGACCCAGGAATATCATTCTCCCGTCCGCCTAATTTTTTTGACTGGTATCAAAAAATACGGACGGACCCTGACCTAAAAAAATTAAGCCAACGAGACCGCTTATGGTGGAAACAACGTCTGTCTCATATTAGCCCTGCTCCGTCTCTACCTTTCATTCATCAAGAGTTCAAAACAGCAAAAAGTGATCGTTTAAGTACGTGGTTATCGCCAAAAGAACGAACAGCACTACAACAACTTGCTAGAGAACAACGCATTACTGTGACCAATCTGATATTAGGTCTATTTGCCTATACGCTTGGTCATGCAACCAAAGATCACAGCTTCCGATTAAATATTCCTACTTTTTGGCGCGAGCCAGTTTTAAAAAATGTCGAAGGCACTATTGGTGATTTTGCTAATCTAGTCATCCTTGATGTTGATATGAAAGGAATAACTACCTTAGCCGCATTCTGCAAACAAATAGCAAATCAAATGCTTGAGTTATTAGAGCATTCACATTATTCGGGTGTGAATGTTCTACGTGACCTGTCCCGTTATCATGGTAGTGCACAGATTGCTCCCGTGGTATTTACAGCGGCGCTCGACTTAGAAAATGATAATTTACTTTCCGAACGTGTCCGCCGTGTTTTTGGCTCAATGAATTGGGTCATTTCACAAGGGCCGCAAGTTGCACTTGATGCACAAGTTGCTCATGTAGATGACGGTATTTTAGTTAATTGGGACATCCGTTTAGATGCTCTCCCCAAAGAATGGATCACGAATTTATTTGAATCTTTCATTCATTTACTTAAAAATCTTGCCGCACATCCTGAGCAACTGAATACACAAATTATAAGCCCAGCACAAAATACCTCGTCAGATCGTACGTCTCAAAAACCATTAAATGCATTACAGCAAGCCTACCTATTAGGCCGAACTCAAGCCCTTCCTTTAGGTGGTGTTGCCATGCAAGAGTTTAGGCAGTATCACGGCAAAATGGATATTGTTTTATTAAGACAACGATTGGCAGAAATGGTACGGCGGCATGACAGCTTACGAACCTATATTGATAAAAATAGGTTAATACAATATGTAAGCGATCAAGTGAGTGTCAATTTAAAAGAAATAGACCTAACTACATGGGAACCTGAACGTGCTTCTCACCACATCCAGTCCTATAAAAATAGTTATACGCATGAGCTATTTGATTTAAATCAGTCGCCTTGGAATATCACCGTCTTTTTATTAAAAAATAATCTACTAACGATTTTTGTCCGCTTTGATGCATTAATTTTAGATGGCCGATCTATAGCTTCACTTATGTTAGAGCTATTCGATGGACAACAACATGATATCCAAACGCAAATAGAAGAAAATGAAGTTGAAAATAGCCTGTCTGTTCATCACGCAGATATGGCTTACTGGGAAAGAAAATTTTCTAAATTATCGGCTATTCCTACGCTTCCGTGGAAAACACCCTTACAGCATTTACCGACTTCACGTTACCAACGTAACAGTCTGGTTATAGAAAAAGATCAATTTAAACAGTTGTCTAAAATTGGCGCAAAACATTCACTGTTTAAAAACTCAGTCATCATGGCGCTTATTTTGGAAGTGCTATCTCATTGGAACACTGAAAAATCTCTATGCGTTGCTGTCCCTACACTTCCCCTCTATGCCGGACCATTTTCCAATAGCTCTACGTTTATTGCTGTTGAGTGGAAAACCTCACATCAATTTGCTGAACAAGCAAACCGCTTGCAAACTGAAGTTTTAGAGGGTTTACAGCATCTTTCATTTTCAGGCGTTAATCTCGCTCGACTATTATTTGAAAAAGTTGGCACTGCTCCAGTATTACCGATTGTAATTACAAATGGTTTATCATGGCCTGTATTATCTGAATCTCATCCTATTCAGCAACTAGATGGACTGACCCAAACACCTCAAGTTGCAATTGATATTCGCTTTAGCACAAGAAATGACGGCGCTTTGATTTTCGATATTGATTATGCCCAAGAAGCATTTCCACCCAACATGATTGACGATTTCTTGGATGCACTGCAATTAGCAATCAAGCAAATTATTGGTTCAGAAATATTCAGTTTTGATCTCAGCAATTTTTTCAGTGAGCTTCAAAATAAACGACTATATTTTAAAAATAATGAGTCCGATCATTCATCTATACCAATTGAAAATAATGCTAAACAGCAAAATCAACTACTCGACATTTACTTAGAAGTGATAGGCCACCCGCCAAATATGGAAGTGGACAACTCAACTCATTTTACTCATCTCGGGCTACGTCCACATCATTTAAAGGTCGTTTCAAAACGTATTAATGAAACATACGCGATTCAGCTCTCACCTGTTCAACTTATTCAATGTCGCAATATTGCTGATGTAGAGAAACTACTAACACCACATTAATTCGTATTTTGAACTTTCATCATTTTGGAAACAGATAAAGTATAAACATGAAAAAAATAGATATTACCGGAATTGGTATTGGGCCATTCAACTTAGGTTTAGCTGCTCTTTTGTCTCATCATCCCGAAATCAAAAGCGTATTTTTAGAACGCAAACCAGAATTTCGATGGCATGAAGGGTTGCTATTGCAAGGTACGACATTACAAGTTCCTTTCTTTGCCGACTTGGTTACTATGGCCAATCCTTGCCATCCCTTAGGCTATATTAATTATTTACATCAACATGATCGCTTGCATCAGTTTTATTATTACGACAGTTTTTTAATTCCACGCCGTGAATATGACCATTATTGCCGTTGGGCTTCAAAACAATTACCCGATTGTCGATTTGGAGAAAACGTAAGCCATGTGGAATATGACGCCAAGCTGGATAAATTTATTATAGAAAGTGAATCAGCCTCAGGCGAAAAACAAAAATATATAAGCCAAAATCTGGCGATTGGTATTGGAACTAAACCTCGAATTCCTAAATGGCTGGAAACATGCAAACACCCTTTGGTAAAACATTCAGCGGAGTTTGCAAAAATTCAGGAACAACTCAAGCAATGTAAACAGGTCACGGTTATTGGCTCGGGCCAGAGTGCAGCAGAATGTGTACTTGCTTTATTTAATTCACTTACACCAGAACAAGTAAAAGCAGGTGCATCTATTCGTTGGATCACACGTTCTGCCGGCTTTCACCCAATGGAATATTCTAAACTTGGGCAAGAATGTTTTACCCCTGCATATATGCAATATTTCCAAAGCCTGCCTAGAGATAAACGTCGTGACATTGCTGCTACTCAGGGCCTGATCTATAAAGGAATTAGCTTCTCAACCATTGGTGATATATATGATGTTCTTTATGAGCGTTCAGTGGCCGGTGAAAAATCCGGCTTAAGCCTATACACAAGCTGCGAAGTTGAATCGGTTGAAGAACTTGAATCGGGTTCTCTGCGTTTAACCTGTTTGCACACCCAACTCGATCAACGTTGCGAATTAGAAACTGATGCCCTTGTCGCAGCTACAGGCTATGTTCATGATTGGCCTGAATGGTTCCAAAATATGAAGGGTTCTATTTTAGCTGTTGATGATAAAAATGATTGTATTGTTCAAGAAGACTTTACGGCTTTACGTTGTGATCAAGGACAAGGTCGTATTTTCATTCAGAATGCCGAGATTTTTCAGCAAGGCGTTGGTTCTCCAGACTTAGGGATCGGAGCAACCCGAAACTCAGTCATTATTAATCAGCTACTGGGGCGTAATGCTTATCGAATTCCTAAACAGTCTTCTTTCCAACATTATGGTTTGCCAAAATAAAATATGAATATCATAAAAAACCCGCGATTGCGGGTTTTTTTATTCGGTTGAAGATTACAACAAATTAAAAGTCATATGATACAGATAGCATATACGTTCTTGGTGCGCCTAGAGCCAAATTCGTCAATTGTGGCTGTGCCCAATACGCTTTGTTGGTTAAGTTGTAGATATTGGCACGGAAAGTAACTGGGTGGTCCTCGACTTTCGTACTATAGCGTGCGCCAACATCTAAGAGTGTACGCCCTGGTACGGACAAGGTATTTTCTGCATTAATATATTGCTTGGAAACTGCATTGATATTTCCTGATAAGGTTAAAGTCCCTTGTGCTACTTGAGTATCCCACTCTGCTCCAAGCTTAGCCTGATTTTTTGGCACAGCAACTGCTGTATGACCATCGTTTCCTCCACTCTTAGTCTTGGTAAGTTCAGGATCAAGATAGGTAAAGCCACCCATTAAACGCACATGTTCAATCGGTGAACCAAAAAATGACCATTCAATACCACGATTTCGTTGTTCTCCATCCGAAACAAAGGTAGGTAAGTTATTCACAAGCTTTGAAGGATCTAAATAACTACTTGGTTTGGTAATTTCAAATGCACTCAAGGTATGCGCAAATGTCCCCAAATCAACCTTCAAACCAAGTTCCTGTTGTTTGGTTTTTTGAGGAGGAAATATTTCCCCTGGATTTGATGCAGTTGCAGGTGCCTGATCACCCTTTGTCAAACCTTCAATATAGTTTGCATAAACAGAAATTTTATCAGTCGCTTTAATCAGTAAGGCGACACCAGGCGTGGTTGCTGATTTAGCATTTTCAGGTAATGTATTAACAGAACTTGTTGCTTTTACAGTCTGATGACGAAGTCCTAAAGTCAACTGTACTTTATCTTGAGCAAACGACAATGTATCGGCTAAACCAAAGCTAGAGGTAGAGAGTGTCGAATGAAATAGAAACGGCGGTGTAAATTCCGGTTTAGGCCCCCAATTTGGATTGGGATCATAAATATTCGTAATAACAGGATCACTAAAACCTGGGATAATTCTATAACCATAATCATCTTGTGTATGATTATAGTAGGTTGCATTGGCGACCCATTGATGTTTCACAGACCCCGTCTCAAACTTGCCTTTAAAACCAGCATCTGCTGATTTTTTATCGACGTCAAAAGCAAGTTGTCCAAGTGTTGAACTCAGTGTTCCAGTGCTACTCGTAATCGTCCCTGCACTTGCCCCATTGTACTTATATTCAGTTGTACTTTGTCCATAAGCCGCATATGCCATCAACTGATCAGAAAAATCATATTCGCCACGAATCATTGCGCCTTTATCTTTGGTTTCAACAGAGCCCCAATCCGGACTAAGTAAGGTATCCGCTTTCGGCGGTTTCGGAATTCCAACTGCAGTAGAGACGTTAACACCACGTGTCACGCCATCAACATGATCTAAGGCATCGTAAGCATCAACAAAAACACGTGCATTTTCACCTTGCCAATCTAAGCCAAGCGAAAATAAACGACTTTCTTTAGACTGATCATTAACTGCTGCATCTCCATCTCGATACATTCCATTGATACGAACGCCGAATTCTTTATTTTCACCAAATCTTCTTCCAACATCGACATGTCCACCAAACTGGGCATCCGACATATAAGTTGTGGTCAATCGTGCAAACGGTTCATCAGCCGCATATTTGGTCACTAGATTTACCGTTCCACCCACCGATCCTGCTGGCGGCATCCCATTTAACAAAGCGGAGGGACCTTTCAACACCTCAACGCGGCCAAACATTTCCGGAGAAGTTCGATAAAACGGTGTGATACCAAAAAGTCCGTTCATTGACATATCATTCGTACTCGAAGCATATCCACGAATATAATAGTTTTCACTCCAACCACCACTTGCACCGTTGGTATATATCGATGGATCAGTTGCTGCAATCACTTCTGTAATATCTTTTGCCTGTTTATCTTCGATATACTTATCGGTATAACTAATCGTATTAAATGGCGTATCTAGAAATTTTTTACTACCGAGAAATCCAACATTGCTCGATGTTGCAACTTGCCCTCCCGCATAAGTATCGTCTTGTTCAGCTTTTACGGTAATTGCTGGTAAAGCTGCTACATTTGTTTGAGCAGTTTGTTGTTCTAGAGTTTTTGTTGAATTATCAATAACAGCAGCATAGGTATTTGATGCACATAGAACAAATACGGTGCCTAATGCATAGCCTAATCGAAGGGCCATTTGTGCAGATGCAACGCCATTTAATACAAAAGAACGGTGATTAATTCTTTGATCATTCCCAGTTTTAAAATTACGGTTATAGCTAACGTTGTTCATTGAAAGACCTTTAATGTTTTGATTCATTTTTTATTAACTATCTGCTTAAAATTCATAGCAAAATAGTGAAAATTTATGCTCTAAAATTTAACTAAGTGATGTGCCCAAAAATTTATTGATAGCCTTTTTTCACATCTTCCATCACTATTTTGAGTGAGGTTGGGCTTGCAGCCGTGGTGTACCACGCATCGGCATCGACAAAAATGACACGACCGTTTTTCCATGCTTTGGTTTGACGTAATAATGGATTTTCAACACTAGCAGCATTAATGTTTGGGCGATGTTCCATCACAGCAGTTCGGTCCACGATATAAAGAATGTCGGGATCCGCTTTTTTGATGAATTCACTCGAAATAGGTTGCCCATGTAGACTTGTATCCACCACTCCACTTGCAGGCTTTACCCCAAAGGCATTAAAAATAAAGCCATAGCGTGACTGAATACCAAAATTACTAAATGCCCCATTGTTATGAAGAACGACTAATGCTCTTTCTGGGCGATTGGCCGTTACGGCTTGTACTTGCTTCACCTGTTCATCAAGTTCAGAAACTTTCTGGCGAGCTAAGTCTTCTTTATTAAATATTTTTCCTAAGGTCATCATATGGTCTTTAACCAGACCAATATGATTACTCTCGCTATTGTTGAAGTTGATATCGTAATGAATGGTCGGGGCAATTTTGGACAGTTCCTGATACTGATTAACGTGTAATGGCGTCATCAAAATCAGGTCTGGCTTTAATGCATATATCCTTTCCATATTGGGCTGTACAATTGCACCCAAATCCTGAATTTGTGCATCTTTTTTATATTTTTCCAAAAAGTGTGGAACATAATCTTTTGGCATTCCCATAATCGGGACATTGAGTTGATCTAGAAAGTCAGCTTCATTCATATCAAGTACGGCAACGCGTTGCGGTAAATGATCTATCACCGTAGTTCCAAGCGCATGTTTTACCGTAATCGGTTCTGCTAGCTTCTGAGAAGCTTGAGTGGTATCTGCAACTTTTTGATCACATGCTTGTAGAGTGACAGCTGCCGCTATGATGAGGGCTACTCCCCCATACTTTTTCTTCCAGTTCATATGTATTCAAGCTCCAGATGAGTTGAAGTAATTACACATACAGCCACGCTCACTGTATGTAATTTCAAAATCAAGCTCGTACAGATCATTTAATCGCGCCTCTGTAATCACTTGTTCGGTTAACCCACTGAAATGAAGCTTGCCGTTCTTGAGCGCGACAATATGGTCCGAGTAATTCGTGGCAAAATTGATGTCATGAATGACTAAAATCACAGTGCGCCCTTGTTCATCACATAAGCGCCTGAGTGCGCGCATAATTTGAACGGCATGTTTCATATCAAGGTTATTTAAGGGTTCATCTAATAAAAGTACGTCTGTTTGCTGTGCGATCGTCATCGCCAAAAAGGCCATTTGCCTTTGACCACCACTAATTTCATCTATGTAAGATTTGCGCAGTGGTTCTAAAGAAAGAAACTCAATAGCCTCATCAACCACCTGACGATCTTGCTCGGTTAAAACACCACGGCTATAGGGAAAGCGTCCAAATGAAACCAGCTCTTCTACGGTTAAGCGCAAATTAAAGCCGGGTGCTTGACGTAAAGTCGCGACATGCTTCGCGTAAACAGCGGTTTTAATATCCGCAATATTTTGATGATTAAGAAAAATCTCGCCTTTATCTGGTTCAATTAAACGTGCCATCATCATGAGCAAAGTCGATTTTCCAGCTCCATTTGGACCAATGAGTGACGTCACCTGACCTGTAGGAAATTCAACATTTACGTCAGTCAGTATTGGCTTATTTCCATATGACTTATTGATATTCTTGACATGAATCATGCAACACCTCGGGTACGAACCGTCAGCGCAAGGAAATAAATGCCACATACCAGATTGACCAAAATGCTGACGGTCGTTTTGTAATTAAAAACGTGCTCAACTAAAATTTGAGCAGCAATAAATATGGCAATCGTGATGGCACAGCCCATGGGCAGCGTTAATTTATGCTTATAACTTCTTGCTAGTGCATAAGTAATGTTGGCAATAAATACGCCCATAAATACTGTCGGGCCAATCAGACTGGTAGATACCGCAACCAAAATAGCGATCAGGGCTAAATAGAAACTGATATAGCGGTGATGATGAATGCCTAATGAAATAGCTTGCTCACGCCCTAAAACCAGAACATCCAGAACAGGGAGCGCTTTTCTACCGAGGAATAGAACAATGACTACGGCTACGCTGGCATACAATAAAGTTTCTGGTTGAGAGCGATTAAACGAAGCATAGCTAAGGCCTTGGAAAACAGAAAATTCACCAGGATTAATTTTGAGTTGAATAAATTGAGTAACCGTCCCGACGACCATCGTAAGGACTAACCCTAAAAGCAACAGGAGAAAGACATCATTTCTGCCGTATGGCAATAACCACTTATGGATTACCCACGAATAAAGCAGCATTAAAACGATTGAGATAAAGAAATTACCGTTTATTCCTAACTGGCTTAATCCATGCGTTCCCCAAAAAAACAACAACAAAACTTGCCATAAGAGATAAATCGCTTCATAGCCCATAATGGAAGGGGTCAAAATACGATTACCGACCAGTGTCTGAAAAACAATCGAGGAAAAAGCAACGCAAATACCGGCTATCACAATCGTGGCAAGACGCAGAAGTCGGTTAGGAATGACGTAATCAAAATCTAGTCCTGAGTTTAAAAATAAAAAACATACTGCTAGGCAGATGACAATCAGATAAATCATCCATAGCTTTGTAATACGCATTATCTGAACTCCCTCAAAATGAGGATGAGGAAAATAATTCCCCCCACACCACCTGCGGTAAGTCCAATTGGCACTTCAAATGGATAAATAATCGAGCGACCAAGAATGTCGCAAATCAGTAATAGAGACGCTCCACCCAAAGCCACAATGGGCAAGGTTTTAGCTAAGTTTTCTCCGTATTTCAGTGCGACCAAATTGGGGACCACGAGCCCGACAAAAGGAATGGCACCAACAGTAATCACTGTGGTTGAAACTGTAATGGCAACCAGTATTAAACCAATGGCGGCTATAGCTGCATAACTAAGTCCTAAGCTAGAAGCCATCTCTTCACCCATACCAATTACGGTAAAGCGGTGTGCAAAAAGATAAGTCAGGACAACAATCGGAAAAATAATGTAAATAACTTCATAGTGGCCTTGGATAATTTTTGAAAAATCTCCTAAAAGCCACCCTTGCATACTTTGTAAAATATTAAAGCGATAGGCATAAAACTCAGCTAAGGCACTCAGTACACTGCCGTACATCAAGCCAATAACCGGTACTAAAACCGTATTTCTAAAACGGATCCGGCGAATAATTGCGATATAAATTAAGCTGGCAATAAAACAAAAAATGATCGCAAATATCATTTTACTCAGCGTGCTGGTTACCGGAACTAAAGTTAACGACACTAAAATTCCCAGTTTGGCAGCATCTAAACCGCCCGACGTTTCCGGTTCAACAAATTTGTTACGCACAATATGCTGCAAGATGACGCCACATACCGCCAACCCGATACCGGTAAGCACAATAGTAATTAAACGAGGAATACGGCTGGCTGTAAGAGTGAGCCAACTCTCATGAGAAAAAGAAAATAAGGTAGACCACTGTATTTGTTCAGCCCCGAGCAATAACGAACAAATACATAAAATGATAAAAATACAGAATAAGCCAAATCGCATCAGTGGCGTGCCCCACTTGAGCGTAATAAAGCCGATGCAAATTGCAAATTTAGTCCCATCAAACCAAAGCGAGGGAAAATTTGTTCAACATTTGATGGGCTTATCAACCTTTCATGATTGAATATTCTCATGAAAATTCCTCAATTTTATCGAGACAACAGAATCAGTTCCTTTTGAATAGGCAAAATCACAGTCCTATTCCGAGGAGCATTTTTTTCATCTTTAAATTATTTTTGCCCAACCAATTTCGAATTAAATAAATATTAATCAATCACTTATTATTTATTTTCTATTTTAAAAATTAGTCATTCTCAATTGGTACTATCTACTTGCAAATAATAATCTTGATGTAAATGAGAATCAATTATAGTATGTTTAAAGGTAAAATGTAACCCTACTGTTACATCAGTACAGTTCATGTGGACATCAACTCATTAGAAAAAGGTCAATTTTTGCAAACAAGCAAATCTATAACATTATGAATTATATGAAATTTAATCTAATGTAAAAAATTTGCGAAATAAAAATTGATGAAAATAGCCATTTGATAAACCAGGATTCATTTATGTTGGAACAATTTTCCAAATCGCCCACTCTCCTTTCGGTTACTGATTACGAAGAACATATCTGGATGTTGCAATTACAACAGCCTGAACAAGTTAACCGACGTTTTAATCTATGGAAACTTAATCAAGATTTAGACATTCAACTGCTCATTAAAGCAATTCAAGACATTATTAAAACTACACCTGACTTAAATGTCCGCTATACATTTAGTGACGAAGGTGATTTATACAAATATCCATTTGATGACCATTCAGCTTGCCTAGAAATAAAAAAGAGCTATGCAGAACACGTATTTGAGCAGGTAAATACCTTAAAAGCGCAAGCATGGAATGCAGAATTTCATCCCCCTTTTTTTACAAGTCTCGTAGAAACTGAACAAGGCTATTTCCTTATTTTAGCGCTCCACCCGATTCTCGATGAAAGCTATCAAAAGGCAGATTTTATTCAGGCTATACAAAATCGATATCAACAATATTCACCCAATAATGTGCCATTGGTGCTGACAGAAATTGATATCTCAAATCATCTTGCAAGTTCTACAAAAGCGCCAGAACAACCTAACCAAACCTATGTTTCAGAAATTATTTTAGAAGAGTTCCGAAATACGCTCGCTGAACCAGAAATGAGCCAACATGATGACTTTTTTGATTTTGGTGGCCATTCACTATTAGCAACACGAATTATTGGAAACCTACTCAATAAACATGGAATTGAGATTCAATTTAATGATTTCTTTAAATCTCCATCTGCTGCCGATTTAGCCCAATATGCTTTCGTTAAATCTGAAAAAACCGAAAAAACCACCTTACAAAGTGTAGATAAAGCCCCGCTTACTTTAGCTCAAGATTTCCTGTGGCAAGCTTATTCTGCGTTCGATTTTAGCCCAATTTATAACTTACCATTTGCCGTAGAATTCCTTGAAGAAATTAATGAAGATGTTTTCTTGCAAGCCTTTACAGATATTGTGGAGCGACATGCAGGTTTACGCACAATTTTTAATAGCGCCAATGGTCAAACCTATCAGCAGGTTGTTCCTACGTCTGAACTTAAACACTTCAAATGGTTTTGGAACAGTGCCGAAAGTCACGATGCAACGCTTGCCAGTGAAGCTTCATATAAATTTGATTTAACCCGTGAGCTTCCCTTAAGAATTCGTTTAATTCGAAATGCTAAAGGTCGCCAAACTTTATCGTTTTTAGTTCACCACATGGTGATTGATGAATGGTCTTTAAATACGATTATGGCTGACCTTGCGCATGCTTATCTTGCTCGCTCAAATGCTCAAGCACCGAGCTGGAAGGCACCAGCCCAATCCATTCTTGATTTTTCTTTACTCCAGCAAAAACAAGGTATCAATCAAGACCATCTAAATTATTGGACTAACCTGCTAACAGGGGCAACCAAAGGTCTAAGCCTTCCTGTTTCGGAACATGAATTAAATGCTGAAAAGGAAAAACCTCCAGTCCAATGGCTCGAACTTAAATTTGCACCAGAAATGCATGAAAAGCTTCTCGCATTTTCGAGACAACACAGCTCTTCTATTTTCGCGGTTCTCTATACTGCTATCGCCCATGCATTACAGCAACAAGGTGATTTAAAAGATATTGTGATTGGTACTTCTGCATCTGGACGAACTGATCCTGAGTTTTTTGATACGGTGGGTTACTTTACAACCATGGTGGCGCATCGCACACAGTTTAGCCCTTCAGATTCATTCCAATTGTTGCTCCACAATATCAGCACAATGATTAATACCTCGATGGCCTATGCAGATATTCCCATCAACCATATACAAAATGCGTTAGGGATGAGCGCTGATGAAGGACTGTTATTTGATGTGTTTATTCATATCCATTCAAATAATGCTTTAAACGGCGCGCTCAAAACACCTCAGGGACAAGACCTTCCTTATCGTCAGATTTTGCCGGAACGTGATGAATCGATGTTCGGATTACATTTTGAAATTATGGAAAATGTGATTGATGGACAGCATCAGTTAAGCATGATTATTACTTATCAGGCTCACCGCTTCCCGACTGCAACAGTGCAAAGTATCTGTGAAAAAATTAAGGCAACCTTAGCTCAAATCTAGTTGCCCTAAAACCAACCATGTGCTTAAAAGCAAACATCTCAACTCTGCTTTTAAGCACATTTCAATTTTTCTATTTTATTTGCTGCTCTACTTTATTCACCACATCCTGAATTGTTTTGCAGCTAACTAGCGTATAAAAATCAATTTGTGTATTGAGCTTTTGAGAAAGTTTCTGCGCAATACTCATGAGTTGTTTCGGACGAATGCCTATCGCTAATATTTCACTTCTATAAAAAATATCCATTTTTTCAGCTTGGCTGTCAGCTATGCATTCACGGAAAACCGATAGAACCGAATCCCCCACCTCAGCGATTGATGACGATGTTTTAGAGGAGTTTGCAGACAACGTAGAAGAGACATAAATTTTCCCCTGAGCGATTTCTTGCACAGCTTTACGATCAATTTTTCCATTTCGAGTGAGAGGTATGGTTTCCACGGCCAAATATTTCGAAGGAATATGTGAACTCGGCAAATGTATTTTTAAGAAGTTTTTTAATTCGGGGCTATTTAGGCGAGTAGTTTTGTATTTATTTTCTAGGGTGTAAACGGCGACTAACTCTTGAGTTTCAGTCGTTGGATGTACACAACTTACTACCACACAGTTATGGATATACGGGTTCTTCGTCAAAGCATTTTCAACCTCTGCCGCAGAGATTCTCACACCTTTTATTTTTAAATAACCTTCCTCACGTCCCGCAAAAATAATATTTCCATCTTCCCTAAAATATCCTTGATCACTCATGCGAAAAGCAGTTTGAGTTTCATTTTCACTCACTTGAATATCAACGAAATCTTTATAATTAATTTCCCCATCAAGTAAATAACCATTAGATAAATTTAGGCCGGCCATATACATCGTACCGACCTCGCCCATTTGGCAAGGCTTCAGATTTTCATCCAAAATAAAATAACGGTTATTTTCTAAAGCTTTTCCATACGGAATAATTTCCTGATCTTGCTCATTTATTTCATGCCATATACTCCAAATTGTGGTCTCGGTAGGCCCACCTAATGAAAATAAACGAGCGTTAGGCAATTGTTGTCTTAACTTCGCTATAAGTGAGGGCTTGATATAGTCGCCACCTTGGGCAATTAAACGTAAAGACTGTAGTTGTTCTTTTTGAGCTACACTGAACAGCATATCGACAATGGCAGGCACACTGCTCCAAATCGTAACCTTGTAACGATCTACTAAATCGGCCCAGACAACAGCATTTTTACTTTGCTCAAAAGATGGAACCACTAAAGTTGCACCCACTGCCATTGAAGCAAATACATCAAATACCGACATATCATGATGAAACGGTGTTACCGCCATAATCACATCGTCAGCAGTAATTTTCCATTCCGAGATCGTCTGTTGTAGCGTGTTTTCTGTGGCCTGATTATTTAGGACCACACATTTCGGAGTCCCTGTACTTCCCGAAGTATATAAATAATATGCCGGACGTCGGTTAATTTCGGCATTAAAGCTCGGTTTGTACTTAGTTGTAGCCGATAAAATCTCATTAATATTTAGTGTTTGCACACCTGCAATAAATGAGTCACTCACCACAACATCTGCCCGACTATTCGTCAATAAATAGTTCAGTCGCGACGGCGGTGAGTCCATATCTACAGGTAGCCAAATGATGCCAGTAAGCGCACATGCCAAAGCTGTATAAATATGCTCAGGACTTTTTCTCAGGCAAATTGCCACCACCGACCCTGTCGCCAAGTCTTGCATTTTTAGCGCATACATGACTTTGGCGACCTGAGTCCCTACCTCAGCATAACTAATGCTACGGTTTTCAAAAATGAGTGCTGCTCGATTGGAATTTTGCTCAAAAATATTTTCATAAATTTGCTTTAAGAAATTTTCTACATTGTTATTTTTATCATTCGTTTGCCCTAAATTTTGACTCAAATCTTTTAGCATTTATCTTGGTCCTCACCCTATTCTTTATGCAATACCACCCAACCTAATATTCAAAACAAAGTTATAAAAATGTCTTTTTCATCGCTGTTTGTTTGAATAATAGATACCCCAGCACAATAATATAAATGATAATCATTTACAATTACTATTAAGAGAAATATCAATTTCTTTCTTTTAAAAGACATTAATAAAAAATGATAAATATCAAAATAATAAAATAATTTTTCTATTCGGTTTAGTCGTTTAGTGAACTAATTCTATCGTCTAAAACCCACAATTAATAATGATTATTATTTACATTAATGGCTAACTTGGTTATCGTAGCTCATAGAGAGATTACATCTATATCAATTATCGCGCTCTATAGTAATCATTAAGCTTGGGTTATATATATGACAAAAATTGCAGAAAAATCGAAACAAGAATATGGCGACTTATTAAAAGAAAAAGACCATTTACAAGATATGGAACAACTTGAGATGACTATCGTCTCGATCCATACACCGTATCCGTCCATTGTAAGAATTCAAGGAAAAATCAACACATTACAGCCAGAGCTTTGGCAAGCTCCCAATTTGGCAATTCGGTTAATTGTGAGCAATCCGCCAGAGGGACAACCCATTTCACGCGTCTATACGGTCCGTTCATTTAACCCTGTAAATACTCAAATCGAAATTGATTTTGTTAAACATGAAGATTTAAGCCCAGCAATGGAATGGCTTAATTCGGCTCAAGTGGGTACAAAAATCGGGCTTATTGGCCCACGCCCCCATTTCATTCCCAATTTCACAGCCAAAAAGCATGTGGTCATGTTTGCCGACGATACGGCTGTACCCGCGTTATATTCAATACTCCAGCAATGGGAAAATGGTGTAAGTGCTGATATTTTCATTGAAAGTTTTGAAAAAGATATTGCTAGCCAATTACCCAAACTTGAGCATGTCAAAATTCATTCGTTCCATAAAGAACATCACACGGCACAAAAAGGCCTTCTTTTAAAGGCAGCATTTGCGCTAGAACATTACAAAAATATTACGATTTGGGCGGCTTGCGAACGCAACGAAGCAAGAGCCTTACGCCAGTTTTTTCTAGAAGACCAACAGTTAAATAAAAATGACGTGCGCATTGCTGGCTATTGGAGAGATGGCGTATCTAGTTCAGAGTTAGACAAACTGCGCGCTCAACATTATCAGGAACATATTCAGCAAGGTAAGACCTTAAACGAATATGATGACCTCGATTTAGCAAATTAAGTTTCTTTTACATACAAATAGGCACTGGCTCTGGATATACCTAAATGTTGGGCAACCGTTTCCACCGCCTTTTTAATTTCTAATAAACCATTATTCTTGAGTTCTTGTATTAATTGCTTTCTCTCATTGAGTTTTAGCATACGCGGTGTAGTGGCATGTTTTGAAGCAAACTGATCGATATATCTTCGAATTGCTTCCGTGCCATTCGGTTCCAAATTTTCAATAATGCTGTCAGTCTCAATTTTAGTGAAATGCTCTAAAGCGCTTTGCATCCCTCTAAATAAGGTTAAATCAATATTCATACATAAAGCAGCTACGTACTGGCCCTCTTCATCTTTAATACCGATCGAGGTGCTTTTTGCAGGGCGGCCATCTGCAAACTGGTTAGCATAGTTTGTAATAAGGTTTGGAAACTCCGGAGACATAATTCTTGCCAGCCCCAACTCAGTTGCCGGATCTCCAACTTTTCGGCCAGATAAATTATTGTGTATTGAAAGTATGGCATGCTCAGGATTGGTTAAGTCATGGACAACCACTTCACAAAAAGGCGCTAGTGTTTCACTTAACCCTTTCGCGATGGTATCGAGTTGAGTGAGTAAATGTTTATCACGATTGCCCAATGTATTTCTCCTAATGACTTAATGCTGTTTCAAACCCTAGAGTGAAGTACGCAAACAGTAATTTAGACTTTTTATCTAATTTTAAACTTAATGTAAATCAAAATCTTATATCTCTTTGTTATCAAATTAAAAAATAAATTAGACATTTTATCTAAATATATATATTTTATCTAAACAAGGTCAATAGATTGTGCTTTCTTTGGCAATACGAAATCTTGCATCCGAAAACATTGAATAGAATCAGGTTTAATTATGAAAAATTTAACCCTTCCAAATTATGAAGATGTCGCAGCCGCTGCTGAACGTATAAAAGGTTTTGTAAATAAAACTCCTGTTTTAACTTCACGTACGGTGAACAATGAATTTGAAGCAGAAGTGTTCTTTAAATGTGAGAATTTTCAGCGTGTAGGCGCTTTCAAATTTCGTGGTGCCATGAATGCACTTTTGCAATTTAATGAGACTCAAAAGAAAGCAGGTGTAGTTGCTTTTTCTTCGGGAAATCATGCACAAGCTATTGCGCTTTCATCAAAAATTCTTGGTATTCCAGCAACCATTATCATGCCTAAAGATGCACCTGCTGCAAAAATGGCAGCAACGCGAGAATACGGCGGTAATATTGTTGAATTTGACCGTTATACGGAAGATCGGGAAAAAATTGGAAAAGAGATTGCCGAACAAAATGGTCTAACATTAATTCCGTCTTATGACCATCCGCATGTGATTGCAGGTCAAGGTACAGCTGCTAAAGAGTTATTTGAAGAAGTCGGTGATTTAGATTACCTGTTTGTATGTTTAGGTGGCGGCGGTTTGTTGGCAGGTTCTGCCCTGTCGGCTCGCCAGCTTTCTCCGAACTGTAAAATATATGGCGTTGAACCTGCGCTAGGAAATGATGGGCAAATGTCTTTTAGAAAAGGAGAAATTGTTCATATTGATACCCCACCAACCATTGCCGATGGCGCGCAGACTCAATATTTGGGCAAATTGACCTTTCCTATTATTCAACAGAAAGTTGATGATATTTTGACGGTCACAGACGAAGAACTCATTAACGCTATGAAGTTCTTTGCTGAAAGAATGAAGATGGTGGTTGAACCGACAGGATGTCTCGGATTTGCGGCTGCCCGTAATTTAAAACATGAGTTAAAAGGCAAACGTATCGGCATTATTATTAGTGGTGGCAATGTCGATATTTCTAAATACGCGGAGTTTTTATCTGCCTAATCAAACTCAATGTCTATCTATAATTTCCTTTAAAGCCTTATAGATAGGCATTTATATGTAATGTCTTTTAAAAAAAGCCTGCTTTATACAGGTTTTTTTATATCTAAAATTTAAAACGAATATTTATAAAAATCTTAATCATCTTAAAAATGCAACAATATGTTGCATCTACTCTATTTTTAGCTTTACCCCACAGGTTTAACATATTCCTCAAGAGATAAATAATAATTGAGGAGATCGAGTCATGAATGCTTATTTGCATCGTAGTGAAGATCGTGGTCATGTTAAAGCAGGCTGGTTAGAGTCTTATCATAGCTTTTCGTTTGGTAGCTGGTATAACCCTAAATATATGGGGGTAAGTGCACTTCGAGTCATTAATGATGACCGAATCGATGCCCACAACGGTTTCGGTACTCACTCGCATGACAACATGGAAATTTTAACCTGTGTGCTTGATGGTGCAATTTCACACCGTGACACCATGGGAAATGAAGGCCAGATTAAAGCAGGTGAATGGCAACTTATGAGTGCCGGTACAGGTGTTGCTCATAGTGAGATTAATAACACCGATACACCAGTGCACTTATTACAAATCTGGATTATTCCCGATGTAAAAGAAGCCGAGCCAAATTATCAGCAAATTAGTTTGGACCCACGTAATCAACCTAACGAATGGCATTTGATTGCAGGCCCTGACGCAAATGCACCAATGCATATTCGCCAAGATGCAGAGGTAAAATCTGCTGTACTTGAAAAAGGTCGTGAACTGCCAGTTGAGACTTCAAAACGAGTTAATTACGTTCATGTAATTTCAGGTGAAGTTCGTATTGGTGAGTACGAAGTGAAAGCGGGTGATGCTCTGGTCTTTGAAGATAACGCCGTGATTCATGCAAATGAAGACAGCCAGTTTATCTGGTTTGATTTACCTTAAACTGCTTAAAAGCCCTTTTATATGAAAGGGCTTTTTAGTCACTGCTACCGCCCCCATCACATCCGCCTGAGTCGGAAAATGATGAGCAATCATTTGATGAATGAGAACTATGGTGACTGTTATCGTGAATATGGTGGTGTTGTGAATGTGTTGAAGCTGAATAATCATGCTCACCCGATGGTGAATAATTTTTTGAATTTCTGAGTAATGCGATTAAGCAAATGATTCCAATACTGGAAAAAATGGCAATAAATATCACAATAAATAACTTCAAATAACGTCCTCCCTCATACAGCTATAGAGATCATTGTTGTTTTTCTCTTTCATTATTTAAAGGAGCCATGCTAAATAAACAAGTTATTTTTTGATAAATACAGTACAGCCCCCTTTCTTATGACTCGTATTTAGCTGCTACTGACGCAACCCTAAACTTTTCATTTGCATGTAGTTAGCCCTCTTAAAAAACACTCAAACACACCCTCCCGCTCGCTTACCCCACCAGAGCTTAAAAGCTGAATGATTGTGCCCTCCACCATATATAAAAATAGTTTGGCATCGGTAAAAGAGGCATCAGGTTTTAGTGTTCTAAGCTGGCTATAAATTTCATTGATCAACCATGTTCTATAGCGCACTGCGGTTTGATAAGCGTTGGGATAACTATTTTTAATCTCAAAAACGGCTTTAAATAATAAGTAATACGGCCCTTCTACATCGGTATGTAAATCATAAAGTTTTTTGAGTTTATCGATTGCGGAAGTACTTAAATCATACTCAACCATTGCAACTACTTGTTCTTGGAGCTTTTCTTTTTGCACCATCAAGCAAATTTCAATGAGTCGTTCTTTAGAGTGAAAATAATTATAAAAAGTCGCTTTTGTAATCTCTGATTCTTTCACTATTCTGTCGACCCCAATAAGGTGAAATCCACGGTGATGAAACAGATCAATTGCTTTATTTACAACGTATAAGGCACGTGTTGGGAGAACTACATTTCGCATAATTTTACCGTTATAAATTCTTGTTGTTTGTAAATGAGATACTTTTTTGGGAGAAAAAAAGGCACAGCAAAGCCTATAAAGACTGTGCTTGGCACATCTCAAGTTTTATTGTTGCTAAGTTTTTGGTTGTGACGATTTAAAGCCTGAAAGCGCTAATGGCCCTCAAACTGCTTTAAAGCTTATGTGGTGTCGTTATAGCTTTTGGCATTGAGAGCCAAGAAATAATGGATGTGCAAAGCCAACTCCTTTTTATTGGGAGTTCTGCCAAACATTTATAGAATTATGGTGGCAGAACGAAAGAGGGTTGACGAACTGGTCACACGAGGCCAGCACACCCGAAGGTGTCCCCCTTCCGTCCTACCGCTACGAGAGGGAGACGAAGAGCTGCCCAAAACTATCCCTCAGAAGGAATAATTCTGATACTCGTGTGAAACGGTTCGTCAAAACCGACTGGCAATGTGGCCAGCAGGCAAAGGATAGTGCTCTGCCCTTTAGCAGTCAAGCACACAAAATGACATTTGCTTTAATTTAGATCATTAAAAAAGTAAGGCTAAATAATGATTAAGTTATTGTTTAAGAGGGGTTTATAAAGGTGAGGTAAGATGATGGAATATGATAGTACAGCTTTTAAGAAGACTGTCCTCAACATTATAGAGTGACCAAGAAATATTAATTCAATTAATTATAGTTATTACTAGGAAAAGATAATTTTTATGCGACGTATATTGTCGTTAAAGTTATTGTTATAACGGTCAAGTGGAACAAAAATATTTTAATCCATTTATAATTAATTATAAATTTTATAGAGACAATAAGATGGCATCGACTCCACGCATTACTAACTATGATGAAGTTTTAGGTTTACCTGGTTTTTTAGAACAAAATTTAATTACACCCGAAAATTTTGATTCGGTGTTCTCTGATTATCAAATTCGAGACAGGGACATGCATTGTTGTTTAGTTAGTGATAGAGGGCTTTGTAATCACAAACACAATTTCGGTTATGTTATTAAATTAAAAGATGGCTCACTAAGTATAATGGGCAATGATTGTGCTGAAAGAAAGTTTGGAGCAAATGGAGGAATCATTCAAGGAATCAGCCTCTATGAGAATACTAAAGAAGCTGAGAAAAAATTAGGTAAAGTTTTTGATTTTGCTATTCGTATTGATGAATATATTGAAAGATTACGTAAGATCGAAGTTAATTTAAAAATCATAGAAGATTATTACTTTAACCTAAAACTTAATATTGGCTCAAGAAATTATTTAAAACTAAATGAGCGTTACAAAGCTGCTAATACAAAAGTTGAAGTAAAGACCTATAAATTAGGAAAACCCGACCCTGATAATCCGAATGAAGAAACTCTAATTTATATGGCAACTCATACGATTGGTCATATATCATCGTTAAACATTTTTGATGATAGAAATTTCAAAGAGTTTGAAAAGAAAGTTTTCAAACTTCGAGAGGCATTGAGAGACGCTTTAAAATCTCACAATCAAATTATTGAGGGTGAAAAGATACAACCTGCTGCATTACGAAAAAGGGTAAATACAATACTAAGTCAATTGAACTCTTTTGATGAAGTAGAAACAACCATCAACACCCGAGTATCTGATATTGAAAAATTTAGAAGAACAGACCCAGAAATTCTTTGTTATTTAACTGATGATTACGAAGAATCAAAAATCTTTGCCTCATTAAGTATGGCTTTTCACGGAATTGAAAACATGAAAGAAGAGACATATTTAAGGAGCCTAGAAATTAAGTATTCTACGGCTTTCAGATGTCATAGAATTAAAGCAGCCGATCATAGCGTTATGCGACGCTCTATTTTTTATTAGTTTTTAGTCCTAAAACATGATCTTCTAAAGATACTGGGTACATTCATCAGAATAAAAAATTTTTAATTCCGATTTTTTTATTTCTTTTTGACTGCCTAATGTATAAAGCTGCTCATCAATTAAAGAAATGATGTTTTCAATTATCATTCCTTTAATAATTTCATGCCCTACTACGTAAGGCGGTTTAGAAAATTTCAAAATAGAATTATATTTTGTCGAAATAGGATTCCTTACATCAAGTTGCATAGAATATTCATTTAAATTTTCTGAACCTTTATTGAAAAGCTTTATAGCCTCTAGAGGTTTATCGAGTATATCTGCAACCTTTGCGCAGTAAATACTCCTAGCACCTAAAATAACTTTTTGATCGTATTCCTCTGTTGGTACACCCATCCAACTATGACCTACATTAGATCCAAATAGTTCTTCCTTAAACGCATCACGAACGTTTATGGAATAAGCAGAGCTGTTTGAAGAAATTTCTTCAGCATGAGTACTCAAAGAAAAAATATAAAATATAAAAATATAAATTTTTTTCATCCATTCAAACCTTACAAATAGCTCTTATCCAAATTTTCTAACATGTATTGTTTTTTACTAATTAATTTTAATCTCTCCTTGTATAAACACACTATATTATAGAAACTGAAATTAAATTATATAAAGCAATAAAAAGCCCTAAACCATTATAGTTTAGAGCTTTTTCAGTCATATAAAGCGATTCGAGTTTATATGAATTTTTATACGGTAAGCTTTGGACGATGTGACCTTTTAACATGAGAAAAGTTTACATATTTCTGAGGTTACACCATCTAATTAAGTTATACATAGAAATTAGATTCAATCTATTTTCATAAAATATAAATCATTGCTTTTGGCAATTACTTTTTCTTGAAACGGAACCATTACAATACAATTTGCACTAAGAGATGGTTCTATTTGATATGGCTGCTGTTCAATAATTTCTAATACATATTCCCCACTTTCATGAGCCTTGTAATGACCCCATAACAATTTTCTATTTGTTACATCAGGAACAATCTCTATGTCCGTTTTACCTTTGAAATAAGCATGATCAAAAAAGTCTGAGATGTGTTTATTTAAAATATATTTCACAAAAGCATGCATCAGAATCGCAATATCTTGGATATCACCCGGTAAATTAATAATAGTCGCTTTGTCTTCTGTAACGACTACACACATACCTTTGTGATTACCGTTCTCATCATAAATTTGAACTGTCTCACGACTAGGTGGCGTTCTATCTTTCCCTTTGAGAATTTTAATTTCATTACCAGGCATACAACGAGTATTCAAAGCAGCTGACATACTGCTTTGATCAAAGATCGGAAGTTTCTCAAGCTGAAATAAAGCGGAACGACTATTTTGATATGTACAACAAAGAATGACATCAAAATTCATAGTCTGTTCTTCAAAGAACTTTATATAATCGTCCCTGCTTGTCGTTAATGACTCATCTAAAGCCGAATTATTATCTTTTTTAAGACTATTAAATGCAGCATCGTAACGTTCAGGTTTAAGTGATTTGATTTCTACCTGCTCATAGCCCCATGTTTTCAAAACATCTTTAACATACAGACTTTCCTCACTCATTTCTTCTTTATCAAAAGAATGCATACTTACAATAAGAATTTTTGGTTTTTTATAAATAGTTAATTCTTTGATCCCTGCCCGTCTTAAGATAATTAGTTTTTCAGGAGTTAACCTCTCATCTTTTTTTAGAATCACATCGCCTTGTTTAAATATGCTGCCCTTAGGAATAACACCATGCATGGCAGAGATAGGGCCAGTAATCTTTTTGGCATCGGTGTCAGAAAGATCCAGTCTTTCATCTTGTTCAGGAATGACCGAATCTAAAAACTCTGGTAATTTTGTATAAGCAGGAATTTCTAACAAACTTGGAGTTTTTAGGTCTAATTTATACGGATTAATAGATCTATAAAGCTGTTGCCCCCAGTAGTACCAATTGGCAATGAATAAAGGGCTTTCTATACTCGCAGTTTGAGTTATTTCTGAATTAATAGCCCAACCCGCATATTCAGATAAATTATGCAGAGGATAATCCTGTAAAGCATATACATCCCTTGCGTTAAGTTGATTTATAGCTTCATCTAACTTGACAGTTTCTTTTAAATCGCCTTTAGGCAAACTTATATTGATGTGATAAAAAATATCCGTTAAATGATTTGGTAAGTTATCTGGTATTGGCAGTTTTTTTTGCATATATAGATCCTAGAAGTACCTCAAATAGGAGGTACTTCATCAGTTTTTAGTTATTAATAAAGAATTTATCGTTATCTAAAACATTCAATATTGAATAAAGCTCCTGACTGCTTCAGCCTTTTAGGAAATGAAATTGCTCTTTTAGGCTAATACAGAAACTGAAATTAAATTATAAAACCAATAAAAAAAGCCCTAAACCATTATAGTCTAGGGCTTTTCAAGTCATATAAAACTATTCGAGTTTATATGTCTTTAAATCTTGGTAGGCATATCCAGACTCGAACTGGAGACCTCTACGATGTCAACGTAGCGCTCTAACCAACTGAGCTATACGCCTAAGATGGAAAGCATCATATTCATTTTTCAAAAGCAAAACAAGTGATTTACCAGTGAAAAAAATACAAATGAGCAGACTTTGAGCAAACTCTTTTTCATTTCCCAAAAAGTAAAACGGTACATGGTTCAACCACATACCGTCTTTGTTTAGCCAAATATCAAGGTCAACTTAGCAAGGGCACTTCTTCAAAGTACCACCTGCAGATGGGTATCTTGCATCAACACAATGTCGATAGAAAGTTTGTGCATCCATAGGCGTTAAATCTGGATGATGGGCTTTCATATGCTCCAGATACGTTTGATAGTCCGGCACACCAACCATGAGTCGGAAGCTTTGCTGTAAACGCTGCCATAAGGTTGCGATACGTGACCAGTTCTTTGGAGAGAGCAATATCTCTTTTTGCGAAAGCACGGTCATTTTGATGATTTTCGCAATAATGACAGTACCATTTTTTGCAAATTTAAAATTCATCTTTATTCTCCTCGAGTGGTAACCACTTCAGGATCGGTATATACCGCAGGTGCTTCATTTACAGTCGGTGTTGGACTTGCTAAAGCACGGCGAACAATACCAATTGAGGCAATAATCATGACAATCGATACAATCATAAAGAAGCCACAAAGTGCAGCATTAATCTGGTTCGATAGCACAATAGTTTGCATTTCGGCAATGGTTTTTGCAGGCTTAAGAATTTCACCGCGATCAATCGCATCGGAGAACTTATGTACTTGAGCCAAGAAACCGATTTTCGGGTTTTCGTGGAAAATCTTCTGCCACCCTGCTGTCATACAGGTAATGAACAAGAAAATGGTTGGAATGATCGTCACCCACACATACTTCTCTTTTTTCATTTTGAACAGAATCACGGTACCCAAAATGAGTGCCATCGAAGCCAGCATTTGGTTACCCACACCAAATAGAGGCCATAATGAGTTGACGCCGCCAAGTGGGTCAATCACACCTTGATAGACGAAGAAGCCCCATCCACCTACTGCAACGGCCGTGCCTAACAAGTTACCAAAGAATGAACCTGAAGATTTAACCGCCGGAATAACAATACCAACCGTGTCTTGCACCATAAAACGACAAGCACGTGTTCCTGCATCTACCGCAGTTAAAATGAACAATGCTTCAAATAAAATCGCAAAGTGATACCAGAATGCCATCATGGCACGGCTGTTAAAGATTTCAGAAATGATATGAGCCATACCAATAGCAAAGGTAGGCGCACCACCCGTACGTGAAAGGATTGAGCTTTCACCTACTTCTTGAGCTAAAACCGTCAACATTTCAGGCGTAACAACAAAGCCTAGATTACGTACAGCTTCCGCTGCAGATTCTACGGTTGTGCCGAGCACTGCTGCTGGTGCATTAATCGCGAAGTACACACCTGGGTCTAATACTGTCGCACAGATCATCGCCATGATCCCGACAAAAGATTCCATAAGCATACCGCCGTAACCGATCATGCGGATATTAACTTCATTATCAACAAGTTTTGGTGTCGTGCCACTCGATACCAGCGCATGGAAACCTGAAATGGCACCACAGGCAATGGTAATAAATAAGAACGGGAATAAGCTACCTGAGAAAACCGGACCTGTACCGTCAATAAAATGGGTAACAGCAGGCATTTTAAGATCAGGCAATGCAATCACAATACCGACTGCCAAACCAAGAATAACCCCGATTTTAAGGAAAGTAGATAAATAATCACGTGGTGCTAATAGCAACCAAACCGGTAGTACCGATGCGATAAAACCATAAATGATGAGACACCAAGTGAGCTGTGTTCCAGTTAAAGTGAAGAACTCACCCCAATATGGATCTGCGGCAACATGTCCACCATACACAATTGCCAGCATCATTAAAACGAAGCCAATAATTGAAACTTCTGCAATACGTCCCGGACGAATAAAGCGCATGTAAACGCCCATGAACAATGCAATTGGAATAGTGGCTGCAATACTAAAGACACCCCACGGACTATGTGCAAGTGCTTTCACAACAACTAAAGCCAATACCGCAAGGATAATAATCATTACCCCAAGTGCACCCAACATGACCACAATACCGGCAAAAGGACCAAGCTCCTGCTTTGCCATTTCACCCAGTGAACGGCCATCACGGCGTGTTGATATAAATAAAACTAGAAAGTCTTGTACCGCACCCGCCAGAACCACACCAACCAATAACCAGATGGTGCCCGGTAAAAAGCCCATTTGTGCAGCCAAAATCGGCCCGACTAATGGCCCTGCGCCGGCAATCGCGGCAAAGTGGTGTCCAAACAGTACATACTTATTTGTTGGCACATAGTCTAAGCCATCGGCTAAACGATGTGCAGGAGTTAACCGTCTCGGGTTTAATTCAAATACTTTAGTTGCAATAAATAGACTATAAAATCGATATGCGATGCTATACACACATGCAGCTGCCAGTACCAACCATACTGCATTAACATGTTCACCACGACTTAGCGCCAGCATCCCGAAAGAAATAGCACCTATAATTGCTACTAGGCTCCAGACCAATTTGGAGGGAAGCGTAGATTTCGCTTGCATTGTGTCCATTCTTAACCTCTCAATAAATAATTACAGCAGTTTTATATTGTTATGTACTGTTCTCTGCTCAATCCTTGTGACTCTACTCCTCCTTTGTTCTTTTTCCTCTTATACTTTCGCATAAAAAAAGGGATGATTGACATCATCCCTTCGATAATAGTTTATTTTTTAACTATTATGCACGCTCTAAATACTCACCAGTACGAGTATCTACACGAACGCTTTCTTCTTGCTGAACAAATAACGGAACACGAACAACCGCACCTGTTTCAAGCTTAGCTGGCTTACCGCCACCGCCAGAAGTATCACCACGTACGCCCGGATCAGTTTCAACAACTTTCAATACAACGAAGTTAGGTGCATTTACGTTTAAAGGAACGCCGTTGAATAACATGATTGTACATGTTTCATTTGAGTCGTCTTTTAACCATTTAGCAGCATCACCCATTGCAGTTTTGTCAGCTGCAATTTGTTCGAAGCTTTCTGGGTCCATGAAGTGCCACATTTCGCCATCGTTGTATAGGTAGTTCATTTCTACTTCTACGATGTCAGCAGCTTCTAAAGTATCACCAGATTTAAAAGTTTTTTCTAAAACTTTACCAGTTTTAAGGTTACGTAATTTTACACGGTTGAACGCTTGGCCTTTACCCGGTTTTACGTATTCGTTTTCCATGATTGAACATGGGTTACTATCAAGCATGACCTTAAGGCCTGGCTTGAAATCATTTGTAGAATAATTGGCCATGACTGGCACACTCCAAACTTAACAAGTCAACTATGCGATATAATGCGCTGTTGCATTATCTTAATCGTGTCGCATGATAAACTATTTACACCAAGAGCAAAACTGGCAATCACAACTCAGTGACCTTATTACCGATCCTTTAGAGTTGTTGAACCTGCTCGAGTTATCCACTGATCAGCTATTATCAGGGGCGATTCTGGCTTCTGAAAAGTTTAAATTGCGTGTTCCGCGTGCGTTCGTCGGAAAAATGAACGTTAAAGATCCTCTTGATCCGCTTTTACTCCAAGTGTTGCCACATCATTTAGAACTTGAGGAACATCCTGAGTTTGTCACCGACCCTTTAGGTGAAGAAGCAGCCAATCAGTTACCGGGTGTTTTACATAAATATAAATCTCGTTTTTTATTGACTTTGACCGGCGCATGTGCGGTCCATTGCCGTTACTGCTTCCGCCGTCACTTTCCTTATCAGGAAAATTTACCTAAAAATGAAGATTGGCTAAACATTAAAAATTATATCGAGTCGAACCCCGATATTAACGAAGTGATTTTAAGCGGAGGTGACCCTCTTACGCTTTCTAACCGTAAATTAGCGCTTTGGCTAGAACGTTTATCATCTCTCAAACAAGTGAAGATTCTGAGAATTCATTCACGCGTTCCAATTGTCATTCCAAACCGTATCGACGAAGAGCTTATTTCTTTATTAAAAAACAGTAGGCTGCGTATTATTCTGGTGGTACACTCAAACCATGCTTCTGAACTCGATGACTTTACTTGTTCAAAATTGTTGCAGCTATCTGAACACCACATTACTGTTCTAAATCAGGCAGTATTGCTTAAAGGGGTGAATGATTCTGCTCAAACTTTAACTGATTTAAGTTATCGTCTATTTGAAGCTCGCGTTATGCCATATTACTTACATGTATTAGATAAAGTAAAAGGCGCACAACATTTTGATTTAATACCATCTGAAATAGATGCGATATATCAAGACGTGTTAGCGAGCCTACCAGGATATTTGGTTCCTAAACTCGTCAGGGAAATTGCGGGCGAAAAGAATAAAACACCGCTTTTTGGGGCTACAACTTTTTGAGTTATATAATAAGTGATGATGAATAATGCGCTTTCGGACATTTTTCACAATCAAACCGCACTTACTCGTGAACGGTTAAGCTTTTGTGAAGCCAACATTAAAGATCTTAATGAGTGGGTCACTACCCTTTCTATTATGCAATTGGGTGATACTTCAAAAGCGCTATTTACAGCAATTCTGGAGCTGAATGAGTTAAATTGTAGTGAAACCTTACGCTTTGACTTAATTCAGACACTTCACCCAACCATTAATAATGTGTTGGCGAGTTTAGAAAAAAACTTCTTTAACCAAGGCGTCATTAGTACCGACCGTAACGAGCACATTATTGAACTGGCTATGCTTCTGCGCTGTTATTTTGCCAGTATTTATTTAAATATTGCGCAAACAAGCCACGAACAGCTACAAAAGCAGAAGTTTTCTTTATTCTCTTTTAAACAAAAGAAAAATTTACAAACCGCACGAATTCTGGCGACATTCCACGCATTGCAGCAGTTGACCAATCTTTTATATCAACAGCATATGCTCTATAGCGAACCTGTCAAAGGTCAATGGTTAATTGCCCACCAGCTTTATGAAACAGCGGTTCAATACAAATATCATTTAACCAATATTAATCATATTCAAGGTGTACAGCACCCGTTAGCCAATATTACGCAGGCTTATGCACAGCTTATTTTATTAGATATTTTTAACACCAATCAGATTCGCCAGTCAGAAATTCAAGCCCTGTTTCAATGTAGTTTTGATTGGGCACGCATGATTCAGATCTTGCCGAAAGACACTGCTTCAACAAAGTATGTGGTGGACCCAACTAAAGATCATCCGCCTGTATATAACAAAAAACAAAGCTCGAATTTCAACCCAAGTATTTTTATTAGCACGCAAGCTTTGCTTGAGCATGTCACTGCCACCATGCATAAAAATGCTCAATATATGTCTAAAAATGAAAAGATTTATTTAAGTCCCGCATTAAAGTTTCACGTTCAAACGATTTTGGGCACCACAGCACAGCGCCGTCATGAGCGTTATGAATATAATGCAGCTTTACAAATTTGTTTTGGCTTAAGTACCGCACATTTTTATTTATCTAAAGCCAAAAACTTTGAAGAAACGCTACAACTGAGTAATAACTATAATTTACAAAGTGAGTCGAAAGTTTTATCCAATTTAGAGAAAAAAGAACAACAAACCTCGTCTTATCAACGCTTAAGCCGTGAGAGTAAAACCATTTATCAAACTACCGTGCTTGATATTAGTGTTAATGGCTATCGTATTAAATGGTCCGGCGAAGCACCTAAAAACTTAAGAACCGGCGAATATATTTTGGTGAAGGAAACGCTACATGGTCAGTGGCGTGGCGGTGTAATTCGCTGGATTAAGCAATCTACAGAAAAAAGTCTGGAACTGGGTTTAGAAATTCTTTCACAGGCCATGTTCCCTTGCGCTGTACATATTCAGGCAGAGCGTCATACGCGTAATTATCACCCTGCACTATTACTACAAACTCAAAACCTAGAAGAAATACAAAACACGCTTATTTTACCGGGGTCTCAAATTTTTAGAGAGCAACAAACAATTCATTTACGATTGGGGACAGAAGAAATCAAAGTGTATCTACTCAAAGCACAACTCATTACTCAAAGTTTTATTCAATTTCAATTTGAGCTTCTGAATGAGCAGCAACAGTACCTGCTTGATCAGTTCATGCTGAAAAAGAATAACACCGTGAATAGCCAAGATTTATGGGAAGCATTAAAGTGAGAAACTCTTTACTATCTAAAAGGTTAAAACGTACTGAAATACGTTTACTCATTATTGATGATAACCAGTTACGTTATAACCAAATTTTAAATTTATTATCGGGGAATGATTATCAAGTTAATGCCTTATTACTTGATGATTTAAAAAGTTTTGAAAAGCAGCTCAATACATCGTGGGATGTCATTATTTTTGGTCGCGCCTATGATTTGAAAATTGAACAAACTCTCTCCCTTGTTCAAGCCTCAGAACAGCCGCAGCTTCCAATATTACTTTTACAGCCAGATGATTACCAAGCGCAGCAATATCAAAGCTATATTCAAAAAGGGATTTATGATGTAGTCCCATTAGAACTGCTAGATTATTTCTATATTACGCTGGTTCGGGCACTGTCATACAGCCGCCTTTTACAGACGGAACAACGTCTTTTGGCCGAGCTTGATACCATTCATACGCATACGCAAACGCTGGTCGACAACAGCCATAAAGCGGTTGCTATTTTTCAAGAAGGCATCCACATTAAGGCAAATACCGAATATTTGAATCTTTTTGGTTTCCAGCAAGAAGAAGACATTATCGGATTGCCAATTTTAGATGTCTTACAGCCCAACGATTTAAATATTTTTAAACAGCGGTTTAAGAAAATTTCTTTAGGCCAGTTTGATCAGGCACGCTTTGAAATCCAGAGTCAGCATCAGGCTATTTCGGGTAATAATGCGCTAAAACTCGAGTTTATTCCAAGCCAAGAAGAAGACGCGGTACAACTCACCATCGACTATCAAGTTGATTTAACTACTCCAGCAAATAGTGCTCTGTCCGAAAAAAGTGTTGGGTTGAGTGCAGCTTGGCCACAGATTAATCGTCATTTATCGACCCACCCTGCCCAAGCAAACGCCGTTGTTTTATTTAGACTTGCCCAGTGCCCAGAACGAATTTTTCAACAGGGTTGGCAAACTTTAGGACAATATTTCAATCAGCTCCATGGTTTTTTAAAAGACCATGCACAGATGCCGATTTTCCAAGTCGACTTGGGTAGTTATGTCGGGATTTTACAAGCCGAAAATAGTTCAGTTTTAAACTCACAGCTAACGAGTTTACAAACTTTGCAAAAAGAACATTTGTTAAAAGTAAATGAGCAAAACTTTTCAGTGCAGTTAAAGCTTGGTTATGCTTTTCTCAACCAGCCCTTAACTGAGAACTCTTTTAGCTCATTATTGAACGAGGCTGAAAAACAGGATTTACCTCGGGTTACACCTCAACTTGAAGTAATGCCAACAGTAGAAAAAACGGTTTCACCGAGCATTGAAGCTGTTCCTCTTGATTTAACAATTGAACATTTTGACCATACGCCTCAGTCCTCTTTGCTCCAGCAGTTAAGACAAAAACTAGCTCAGGGCGAAATACATCTGAAGTACCAGCAAATTTACGATAAGCATGACCAAGAAACTCACAACTATGAAGTGACAAGTGGTTTTATTGCGGGTGAACAATGGTATGACTTAAATGATTTAAGTGATCTTAAAGAAGATGCAGAACTTTCAATTCAGTTAGACCGCTGGATATTGGTAGAAGCGTGTAAACAGCTTCATAATTTCATTGCTCAGTATCCTAAAGCGAAACTCATTATTAACCTTAATATTGATATTTTGCTAAAAGATAAAACATTCCCTGAGCTGATTTCCAAACTACTGACTATTATCGGAAGTAAAATTGAAAGCCCACTGATTTTGCAATTTTCAGAACAAGCTCTTCAGCCTTATCTTCCAATTGCTCAACAACACATTGCTCGCTTACGCCAACATGGTGCGGAAATTTCAATTCGAGATTTTGCTTCTTCTATGTATAGCGATTCAATATTACAGCAGCTTGATATTCAACTTGTAAAATTACAGTCCAGTAAAACTGATCTATTAAGCTCAGACCAAGGGCTTAATAACTTGCAAGAAAAAATATTGAACTATTTGACTGTAAAACCGATTGGAATTTTATTAGCTCACTTGAATGATATGAACCTGTTTGCCAATGCATGGAATGTAGAAGCGCGCTTTCTACAAGGTGATTATTTTCAGAAAAAACTTGACCGCTTAACAGACGTACAAGACCAATAATGGTCTTGTATATTAAAAACAAAAAACGAGCATAAGCCCGTTTTTTGTTTCGTTTTGAAGTATTAACGCTTGATAGAGCGAGACATACCAGCAAAACGTTGTTTGAATTTGTCGATACGACCACCAGTGTCTACATTCTTTTGTTTACCAGTGTAGAAAGGGTGGCAAGCTGAACATACGTCAAGGTAAATAGTTTCTTTACCTAAAGCAGAACGAGTTTCGATTACGTTACCGCAAGAACAAGTTGCAACTAATTTTTCATATTTTGGGTGAATATCGGCGCGCATCGTCGATTACTCCTAATTGAAGAAAGGCTTAAGCTGTCATCGCAATTGATCACTCTCAATTAAATTGAGGAAAGCTTTTACAAGCAGATCAACACCACAACAGACCATTCTTTTGGCCCACCGAAACCTCAAGGGTTAGAGCTAAGCACAACAAGTGGGCAGTATTATACGCCATATAAATTTTTTTTGCGAATTAATCTTGGGATTTAGCCAAGTAATTTGCAATGACCCCACAGACCATTAACTGGATTTGGTGAAAGATCATAATTGGTAAAACGATCATACCTAAAGGTTGGCCAATAAATAAGATTTGTGCCATAGGTACACCACTGGCCAAGGTCTTTTTTGAGCCACAAAAGAACACTGTAATTTGATCAGCTCGATTAAAACCAAAAGCGCGCGGTAAATAAAGTGCAAGCAGCATAATAATGGTGAGTAAAACAGAACAAGCAATGGTCAAAAGCAGTAAGGTTTTCCAACTCACCTGATGCCAAAGTCCCGCAACCACTGCCCCACTAAATGCACCATAGACCACCATCAAAATTGAACCTTGGTCAAATGCTTTTACAATACTTGGTACTTTTGCCATATATGGAAAAACATAGGGACGAAGTAATTGCCCTAAAACAAAAGGCACTAATAGCAACAAAGTAATTTGTATAATTGAAGATGTAGGATCAAATCCGTGCTGACTTTGTCCTAAAATAAAGAAACTGACTAAAACTGGCGTAATAAACATACCTACCAAGTTTGAGAAAGATGCGCTACATACCGCCCCTGCCACATTCCCTTTTGCAACCGAAGTAAATGCAATAGAAGACTGAACAGTAGATGGCAAGAAACACATAAACAAAAAACCCCAATAGAGCTGCTGCCCTAATAAAGGTAAAAGAATAGGTTTAGCCAATAAACCAATAGCAGGAAAAATAAAGAACGTAATTGCAAATACCAGTAAGTGCATTTTCCAATGCAAAATACCTTCAATGACTGCCTCACGAGACAGCTTGGCACCATGCAAGAAAAATAAAATAGCAATCGCGACTGTAGTTAATGTATTGAAATACTGCGCAGCTTGACCACTGACTGGAAAAAAAGTTGCTAGTAGTACCATGCCAACCAACAAAATTGTAAATCGATCAAGTGCCAAGAACTTCAGCATGTTCACATCCTATGATTATTTTAGATAAAGAAAAGCCCAGTTGATAAATTGACCATTTGGTCAAGCCTTCATCATACTGGGCTATAAAAATAAAGCTAGACTTTTAAGACCTAAATCTTAAAGCGCCTGAGTCATTTATTTAATTATTTCTAGCATTTGCGTCTTGTTGAATAAGCTCGACTTTGTAGCCATCCGGATCTTCAACAAATGCAATCACCGTTACACCACCCTTCATTGGGCCAGCTTCACGAACGACTTTACCGCCACGTGCTTTGATTTCTTCACATGCTTTATAAGCATCTTCAACACCAATCGCAATGTGACCATAGCCATTTCCTAAATCATAACTTGAGGTATCCCAGTTATGAGTAAGTTCAAGCACGGTATTATTTTCTTCATCGCCATAACCAACAAATGCCAGTGTAAAGCGACCTTCTTCATAATCACGCTTACGAAGTAACTTCATCCCTAATACTTCGGTATAGAACTTTAAAGATTGTTCTAAATTGCCTACTCGCAACATTGTATGAAGCATTCGCATGTTTATTCACCTGCCTTTTCTATGTCATGTGTTTGATGATCTTTAAGCAGTTTTCCAACCCAAACAACTAAAATTAAGATTGGAATCCCGATCATTGTGGTCATCAAAAAGAAGTTTGGGTATCCAATATTACTCACTATGGTACCCGAATATCCACCTAAAAGTTTTGGGGTAAGAGTCATAAGTGAGCTAAAGATCGCATATTGAACAGCAGTAAATGACACACTGGTCAAACTTGAAAGGAACGCAATAAATGCCGCACCGGCTAAGCCTGAAGCCATGTTATCAACGACAATGGCAAAATAAAGCCATAGTGAGCTATAAGGTTTAATGACTTTACCACTAATCTCAACTTCTTGACCTGATTGAGTATCAATGTACGGTAAAGGGTCGATATTTACATCTAACTCAGGTTTTGGTACAGAATTTGAAGCGACTTCATAGTGGTGAGTAATCGATAATATTTTTTGATTTCCATCGACAATTGAAGCAGTAAGTTGCCTACTTGGTGATGACAATAATTTTTGCATATCAATTGCTGCGTTAAACACACCCTTTTGATCTGTCATTTTTGCATCAAAATTTTGTCCATCAAGATTCACCACAATCTTTTGAGTAGATAATAAGGCTTTGCCAAAATACTGACCACGAACCACGACACTGCCTTCGGAAGATTTAGCCGATATCTGATCACTTCCCATTAAAGGTAAAATTTGTAAAGGAACACTCTCAGAATGAGTTGTCACTAGAGGTTGAGCCCGAACGATAGTCTCGGCTTGTTGATCTTGCAAAGCATAACCAGCTTTTACATCAATTTGTTGGGTGCCATTAAAACTTGAGCTTGGCACTTTTAGCTTCCAATACCCCACTTCATCTGGCTTCACTTTATAATGGTGATTCCCAATTTGGACATCCACCATATCAAGCGGTTTTCCAGATTTTACTAAGCCAATGAAAATGAGATTAGTAGAGCTTGCCAATACAGCACCAACGAACATCAGTTTCATGATGTTCATACGTTGAGCTAATAAGCCACCTAAGAAACCACCCACCAAACTGAAAATAACACCATAAACTTTTACGGCTTCAGCAATTTGTTCTTTGCTAAAGTTCAGATCTTGATAAAAGACATTAGAAATCACACCAGCAATAATGTCTGAAATACGGAAGAACCCAATCAAGAATAGAAGTACTAAGGCAAGTTTGACACCATAACGTTTAAAGAAATCCAGAATTGGGGCAATCCAAGTTTCCTTAGCCATTTGCTGGTTCACCACACCTATTTTTACTAATAGATAACCAGCTAGAATGGCAACGCCTGTCGCCGTTAAGAACCTTAAAGTTTCTAAACCAAATAAAGCAGCACTATCTTGAATATTGCCAGCTTTTGAAATTGCTTCGGTAACTTGGCCTGAGTAAATATAGGTTAATACAAATGAAATAACCGCAATAAAAAATACTAAAACCAGACGGTAATAATCACTTGATTTATAGTTTTTATATATACGATCAACTTTAGGTTCACGAACGAGTAAAGTTGTAATAATACCGACCAACATGACTGCTGCCATCGTTAAATAGGTCGTCTTCCAAGCCTCGTAAATATAATTTCCTTTTGCGGTCCCCAAATGCGCCGCTAAGAATAATGCACCAGCACCAGCTACAATCATACCGATCCGGTAACCCGCATTATAAGTTGATGCCAACACTGTCTGCATTTCTGTTTCAGCCAGCTCAATACGATAAGCATCAATCACAATATCTTGCGTTGCAGCCGAGAAGCCAAGTAAAACTGCGCCTGCTGCCATTTGAACAAGGTAACTATGACCTAAAGCAGGGTCGGCAAAAGCCATTGTACATATCGCAAGTACGATTAAACACTGCGCAATAAGCAACCATGCACGTCTTCGGCCTAAAGCTTTAGTCAAAACTGGTACAGGTAACTCATCAATTAAAGGAGCCCAAACAAATTTAAAGGAATATCCTAAAGCCGCCCAACTGAAAAAAGTAACTGCACTTTTATCAATCCCTGCTTCACCTAGCCATAAAGAGAGACTAGAGAAAATTAATAAAATGGGTATTCCGGCAGAAAAACCCAGAAATAGCATAATTAATGCACGACGGTCTAAAAATGCTTTAAACGCCGAGACCCAACCAGAGGTTTGTGTGGTCATTCGTTTTTTATTTTCCATAAATTATAAATGCGCCTATTCAATCGCTTCTTACAATTGCTTTCAAGATTCTTTATGCAATCAAGTTTTGTTTTGATGATAAAAACGGCAAGTTTGCTTGATATTTTATGCTAAACCTGTATACCTTTAATCTTCAACCTTCGTTTTCTTTTGCTGGATATCAACAGTGACACAAAAACTTGATCAAGTGACATCTTCAACTTTATCACTCGCTAAAACAAACACCACAAACGTCACAATAAATGCATTTCCTTCAGCTTTTGAGCAACCTGATATTAAAATGACTTTAGATAAAACAGCGTTAAAACCCGAACAACTTACGCATATTCCAAATTTTGAAAATATTCCAGCCTCAACAAAACGCATCAAGCCGCTCAACAACTTTTTAGGGCAAGACCGCGCCAAAGCTTCGGTAGAAGCCGGTATTTCCTTACCCTACTCTGGTTATAACATTTTTGCGGTAGGAACAGCAGGCTTAGGTAAACGCACCATGATTAAGCGTTTACTACAACAACATGCCAAAACAATGCCTACTCCAGATGATTGGGTATATGTTTATAACTTTAAACAGGCTCGTCAGCCTATTGCGCTACGCTTTCCTGCTGGACAAGGAACCAAGTTTCAACAAACTCTTCATCAAACTTGGCAAATTATTTTAAAGCAGCTTGAACGTCGTTTTAGTGCAGAGACTTATCATAACCGTATCGAGCGAATCCGTCAGGAAACTGGTGATGAACAGCAACAGGCACTTGTCGAATTAACAAAAGAAGGCGAAGAACTTGATCTAAAATTGATTTCTCGAAATGAGAAACATGGCTTTGTACCTGTACAGTTAAAAGATAATCAGGTTCAAGAACTGACTCAAACAGAAATTGACGCTTTAAATAGTAAACAGCGTGCTGAGATTGCAGCCAATATTCGCTATATGGATAAAAAGCTTGAGCGTCTTGGTCTGCATTTGGGCGACTTAGAAGATGATGCGCGCGACAAAGTTTCTGTTTTAAATCGAGACATCGCCACTCAAGTGGTTATGCCACGCATGGACTTAATTTTAAATAAATATGGTCAAGTGAAAGGCCTTGAAGATTATTTAAAACAGTATGCTCAAGATATCATTGACAATGTTGAGTTAATTTTAGAACAAGAAGAAGATGACTTTGCTCCTGCTATGTTCAATCGCGTACCAGCGCGTTATCAAGCAAATGTGATTGTCTCAAACAAGCCAAATAGCGGTGCACCAGTTATTTTTGAAGATTTCCCAACGCACTACAACTTGCTGGGTCATGTAGAACAACTCACCCACAACGGCACAATTACCACAGATTTCACTCTTATTCGCCCTGGTGCCCTACATCAAGCCAATGGTGGTTTTTTAATGCTTGAGGCCGAGCAATTACTCGAACAGCCTTATGCATGGCAAGGTTTAAAGCGTGCCTTAAAATCGGGCCAACTCAAGCTCTCTTCTCTTGAACATATGTTGACATTAACCGGCAGTATCTCGATAGAGCCTGCTGCTATTCCACTTGATATTAAAGTGGTACTGATGGCAGAGCCTGAGATTTATTATGAAATTTTAGAAGTAGAACCAGAGCTTGGTAGCGTATTTAAAATTCGCGCAGATTTTACCGATACATTACAACGTAATGACGAAAATGAACAAGCTTATATGCAGCTGATTGCAGACTATGTACAAGCCGATAAACTACTTCCATTTGACCGCAGTGCTCTAGCGGCATTACTGACTGACTCAAGCCGTCAGGCCGAAGACCAAAGCTCATTGTCGTTACATGCTTCAACATTGGGTGATCTTATTCGTGAAGCGCATCATCATGCATTTAAAGCCAATGATAAGATGGTAACCGACCAGCACATTAACCTTGCCCTACAACACCGACAATATCGCTTAGGCTATTTAAGAGAACTTTACTGGCAAGATTTATCGCGTGGAACCCAGTTAATCGAAACTTCTGGCCATCGTTTAGGTCAAATTAATGCCCTCTCTGTCATTCACTATGCAGATGTTGAGTTTGGTTTACCTTCACGCTTAACTGCCTCGGTTTATCAAGGCGGTGGTGATATTCTTGATATTGAACGTAGCGTAGAATTAGGTGGTTCATTGCATGCCAAAGGCGTGTTACTCATGTCTAGCTTCTTAAAAGCTCACTTTGGCCGTGAACAGATTCTACATTTTTCTGCTGCTCTGGCTTTTGAACAAAGTTACGGCCAAGTGGACGGCGACAGTGCAACCGTTGCCGAGCTTTCTGCATTAATCTCTGCAATTAGTCAGTTACCAATTGATCAGTCATGGGCAATTACCGGTTCTATGAACCAGTTAGGTCAAGTTCAACCAATTGGTGGCGTGAATGCAAAAATTGAAGGCTTCTATGATGCATGTAAGCTACAAGGTTTAACTGGCAAACAGGGTGTCATTATTCCACGCCAAAACATGCAACACTTGATGCTACGTCAAGATGTGATTGATGCGGTGCGAATGGGTCAATTCCATATCCATGCAATTGATACAATTGATCAAGCACTTGAGATTTTAATGGCTCGCCCTGTTGGTACCCTCGACAAAAAAGGCAAATACAGTAAGCATTCTATTTATGCCGCTGTAATGGAACAACTTGAGTACTGGCAAGCGATCGAAGATGGCGCAGAAGTTGAAGAGGAGCCAAAGAAGAAAAAGAAAAATAAGAAAAAAATTAAAAAGCATGAAGAGCTCACAGCCGATGATCTTCCTCAAGAAACACAAGAGGAAGTTGCTACGCTGAAGCAAAAATAAAACTGACATAAAAAAGGGCTTGTTTTTACAAGCCCTTTTTTATGAATGAGATAAAAGTTAACGAACAATCTGCATTGCTCTTCCGCCAGCCAACTGACTAAAGTATTGCTTAAGCGCTTCGACACAACGTTGAATTTTCATTGGCTGTTGATCGTGTTTTGCAATCTCTGCATATAAAGTGAAAGCTGGGAGTTTCCAATCTGGAAGAATTTCAATTAAAGAACCATTCTTTAATTCTTTTTGAGCATCTAAATATAAAATTCTGGCAATTCCATGCCCTTGCTGGCATAGCGCTTTAGCCACTTGTAAATTATTACTTTGCAAACGGCTTGTCATCTCGATATTTAATTTTTCACCAGTTTTAGCGTGCTGAAAATTAAAACTACGTGAATCATTCATTGCATTGATAGAAAGCAACTCATGGTTGTTTAAATCATTTGGATGCAAGATCGGGCTTGTTTGATTGAGATAGCTGGGAGAAGCTACCAAAATCTGATCGACAAAAGCCATAGGAATAACAGAGTCGCTCTCTTCTACCGCTGTAGAACTCATGCGCACTGCAATATCAATTCGCTCTTCGATTAAATCGATATATCGGTGCCCCACTTCAAAATGAACAGATAGACCACGATGGGCAGACATCCAGTGAGATAAAGCAGGAATAATGTGCTGAACCGCTAAATCAGGGGTAGTTGCAATACGCAAGTCACCAATCAAATCATCTCGCAATTCATTGATTCTGATTTTGCCTCTTTCTGCTGCTGCCAACATTTCTTGGCAACTTGAGAAAAAAGCCTGCCCTGCCTCAGTCAAACTAAGTTTTCGCGTAGAACGATGTAATAAAATTACATCCATTTCATTTTCAAGAGAACGGATTTGCTGACTTACAGCACTTGTTGTAATGCCTAATTCACGTGCCGCACCACTAAATGAACTTTTTTCAACCACACAAGCAAAAACACCCATCGCACGAAGCTGATCTAACATAGGTTTCCTCAAATCTAATTCTAAATTTATAAAAAATGCTTATTGTTGTAATGAAAGCAACCAATTGTATTATACGAGGAAACCTATATTTAATGCATTAGCTAATTTGGTAAAAGATTTGCAGGGTTGATCGGTTTACCGTCAAGGCGAATTTGGAACTCAAGCATAACGCGAGATGCCCCTGAAGACCCCATTTCAGCAATCTTTTGGCCTGCGGTTACATTGTCACCACTCTTGACCATCATCTTGCTATTGTGGGCATACGCACTGATGTAACCATCAATATGTTTAATTAAAACTAAGTTACCATATTCTTTCAGACCATCGGCTGCGTATACAACTTGACCATCAGCCGCCGCATAAATCGGGTCACCTTGGTTACCACCGTAACGGATTCCTTTGACATTATTCGCCAAATTAAAGCCTTGAATAACCGGACCGTTATTTGGTTTCACCCAACGTAAGCTTGAGCTTGGAATAGACGCTCCGACTGTTGTATTGGTTGATGGCGCAACAGTTGCTGGTGGCGGAGTGGTCGTGGTTGGTGCAGTGGTTGTCGGTAAAGCAATTGTTTGACGCTTAATCGGTTCCGGTTGCGCCATGACTTGTGTCGACACGGTTCTTGGTGAAGAAGATTTCTTCAATCGCAATGATTGATTAACATAAATACGATATGGCGGTGCAATACCATTCATCTCTGCAATACTGAGATAGTCCAGACCATAACGCATTGCAATACCACTTAAAGTATCACCTGAACGGACCGTGTAATAGTTAGGAGCCATTGCATAGCGAGAACTATTATTAATTTGTGGTTTAGAAGCACATCCTGCCATTGCAACAGTAAAACCTACAGCTACAGACAACATCATAATTTTCATTATTTTGTCTCTTTGAATATGCAATCTGCTTTGTTGCCCAGTTAAATGCATCGATCTCCCTCACTAAATGCTACAAATCATTTCGGCTAAGAGTACCAAAAAAGTAAGAGGAAACATGTTCCTCTTTTTCTTTATTCACAAAGTTATAACATTCGGCTCAGTTTATTACCCCAAACTGGCCTGCAAATCTTCTAAAACCGCATAGTTTGTTGCATCCATCTGAATTGGCGTCACGCTCACAAAACCATTCGCGACCGCAAAAAAATCAGATTGTATTTGACTAGCAATACGCTGTGGATCAGTTACCGCCTCACCCGCAAGACCAATCCAGTAAACCTGTCTTCCTCTAGGGTCTACATGGCTGGTGATAGGTTTAGATTGGGCACGGCGGCCTTGGTAAGTAATTTGTGTACCTTTAAGCTGAGGTACATCTGGAATATTAATATTAAAAATATGTCGCGGTGGCAGTGCAGGTAATCCTTTTGCGATAAAGTCATGTACCCATTTAGCTGCTTGCGCATAATCATCTTTATGGTCGTATGAACGTACATCAGGCCCAGCCAAAGAAACCGCAATTGCAGGTTGTTTCATTAAACGACCTTCAAAGGCTGCACCAACAGTTCCCGAATATAAAACATCATCGCCTAAATTTGCGCCACTATTGATCCCACTGACAACCAAATCAAATTCGAAATCAAATAATCCATTCATGGATAAATAAACACAATCGGCTGGTGTTCCATTAACAGCCCATACATCTTCAGCAATTTGAATAGGACGTAAAGGACGATCTAAAGTTAAGGCACTCGAAAACCCGCTTCTTTCACTTTCTGGAGCAACCACTACAACACGGCCTAGTGGTTTTAATGCGTCAGCTAAAGCTTGTATACCTGGTGCAAAGACACCGTCATCATTGGCAATTAAAATATTCACAAAAAATCTTTCTCGACAAATAAACCCAGAGGTTTTCTCAATTGAATTATTTGTTGAATTATATATATTTATGCCTCCATAGCATTATAAAATTGTGAAAAAATGAAAACTTTCGCTCCTTTTTTTCAAGTATTGGGGATCAGTATCACATTGTGTACTCAAGCGGTTTTTGCTGATGAGGGTATCTCAACACAAGAAGCTGACAGCTTAATTAAAGATGACATTGCCTCTACTCAAGTCTTACAAGAAATTTGCCCTACTTTTGTTGGTGCAAATAAAAAACTTGAAACCAATACCCAAAAGATTATTGCAATGTACCTGAGTGGTTATTCCAATAAATCAATCTCCTTCTCTGCACTGCAAAATGATTCAGAATATAAAACCTTGTTAAGTGAAGCACGTCAGGCTGCCAAAGAAATGGATCATCACGAACAACATGAACTTTGTGAGGAAGTGATAAATTACAAAGATTAAGAGCTTAGCTCAATCAGTACGCTTATCTTTGGGGTTTTCTGTTGAGATAAAGCAGAAAACCTACATAACAATACATTTTTTCCATTTTTTTAGCGTTTAAATTGTTTAAGCTATCGGCATATTTCAAATTTTTGTTTCAGGTTATCCATGTTTATGAAAAAAAGCTTAGTTCAATCACTTTCTGTTGTTTTACTCATGACAATGGCAACAGTGGGTTATGCTGCTGACAAGAAAAAAACAGCTGAAAAGAAAACCGAAAATGAAAATGTTGTTGAAGTTACACCGTCCAAAGGTACTACACCGGAAGAATTAGCAGCAATTCAAGTACTTTCTGAAATTTGCCCAAGTTTGATTGGTAAAAAAGATGCCGAATTTGCTCAAGGTTATGAGCGTCTTGTAAAAGACTATTTGCCAAATGAAGCCGATCCAGTTGCAGCTTTAGAAAAACGTAGTAAAGACAAGAGCTTCAAGAAAGTCTTAAAAGAAGCACGTAATGATGCAAAAGCTGCTGGTAACGAACAAAATACGTTAGTTTGCCAAGACGTGAAAGCTTATCAATCGCAAAACTAAATTAGTTAAAAACTCTCTAGTTACAATACTGTTTGAAAAAGCCGACTTCCCCCATAGAAGTCGGCTTTGCTTTATCCTAAAATGCTAGGCTCTTCTGCTTCATACAAGATATTGGAATTACCTAGAATGACTCGAAAAAGCGCTATTGCTGCACTCCTCCTCTTACCAAGTTTTTCTTATGCAGCAACTGTCTTATCAGCTCCGCCAGAATTAAATAATAAGTCTTATGTATTAATGGATTACGAGACAGGACAAATTCTCGCTTCTAAAAATGAAAATGAAAAGCTTGCTCCTGCTTCTATGACTAAAATGATGACAAGCTACATCATTGAACAAAAATTATTAAAAGGTGAGCTTACCGAAAATGAACAGGTTCGTATGAACGAATCTGCTTGGTGTAAAGGCAGTAGTTCTGAATCATGTATGTATGTTCCATTAAATGGTACAGCAACTGTTTTAGAAATGCTTCGCGGTATTATTATTCAGTCAGGTAATGATGCATCAAAAGCAATGGCTGAACATATTGCTGGAAATGAAGGTACTTTTGCTCACATGATGAACCAGGAAGCAAAACGTATCGGAATGACCAATACCCAGTTTATTAACTCAACTGGTATGCCAGCTGAAGGTCATTACTCAACTGCAAAAGATATGGCTGTTTTAGCACAACATATTATTAAAGACAGCTCAAAATACTACCCGATTTATTCTGAAAAAGAATTCACATTTAACGGTATCAAACAAGGTAACCGTAATGCTTTACTTTACACTGACCCAAGTGTTGATGGCTTAAAAACAGGCCATACTGATGAAGCTGGTTACTGCTTAACGACTTCAAGTAAACGCGGTCCAATGCGTTTAATCTCAGTTATTTTTGGTACACCAAGCATGTCTGAACGTGCTGACCAAACTCGTGCATTATTGGCATGGGGTTTTGCAAACTTTGAAACTGCAAATGTACAACCTGCAAACCAAGTGCTTGCAAAAGCTAAAGTTTGGTTTGGTAAAGAAAATGAAGTTCAGGTTGGTTTAGCTGAAAACTTTAACGTGACTATGCCTAAAGGCAAAGCGGACGGCATTAAAACTCAATTGGTTGTTCAACCGAACCTAAATGCACCACTTCAAAAAGGTCAAGTCGTTGGTAAGCTTGTTGCAAGTTTAGACGGTAAAGTTATTGCTGAAAAACCATTGGTTGCTTTAAAACCTGTTGAAGAAGCTGGTTTCTTCGCACGTTTAATTGACCATATCAAACAATTCTTCAGCAACCTATTCTAAATTTAAATAATTTTAGAATAGTTGAATTAAGCACTCATGCTATTAGCGTGAGTGCTTTTTTATTTTATACTTTTACTAAATTTTCTATTGATACTTCTCATGGCAAAAAACATCCGTCCTTATTTAGACCATCACCCACAAATTGATCCAAGCTGTTACATTGATGAAATGTCCGTGGTTGTAGGTGATGTTAAATTGGCCGAAAATGTTTCGGTGTGGCCTTTTGCAGTCATTCGCGGAGATGTAAATAGTATTCAAATTGGTAAAAACAGTAATGTACAAGATCATTGTATGCTACATGTCAGTCATAAAAATGATGCAAAACCTAATGGTTCACCTCTTATTATTGGTGAAGATGTGACAGTAGGCCATCATGTGACTTTACATGGCTGTACTATTGGTAACCGCGTACTAGTTGGAATCAATACGGTTATTTTAGATGATGTTGTTATTGAAGATGATGTGATGATTGGTGCGGGAAGCTTAGTTCCGCCTCGTAAAGTCTTAAAAAGTGGTTATCTTTATGTTGGAAGCCCCGTACAACAAGTACGTCCTCTAACCGAAAAAGAATTGGCATTTCTACCTTACTCAGCAAGACATTATGTAAAAGTGCAAAATAACCATAAAGATAATCAAATAAATTAAAATAAATCGAGTTTTTCAAACGATAGAGTTCTTAGCATGCTCTATCGTTTGTAAGATGACCGTAGCCAAAAACCCCTAAATTTCGTATCATACGACTTTTAAATTCATGGTGCTTTTTTATGGCCGCATGGACTCCTCATGTCACTGTCGCTACAGTCGTAGAAAAAGATGGACGCTATCTTTTTGTCGAAGAACATAGCGAAGGTTTTGTACACACAGTGTTTAATCAACCTGCTGGTCATGTGGAATGTGGTGAAACACTAACAGAAGCAGCGATCCGTGAAACGCTTGAAGAAACAGGACATCATATAGATATAGATGCCCTACTTGGTATTTATACTTATACCCCGCCTATGTTTCCGGACCGTACTTATTATCGCTTCTGCTTTTTAGCGCATGTCACTCATGTCGAAAGCGACCCAAAACTTGATACAGGTATTGTTTCTGCTGTCTGGATGACTCTAGATGAACTTAAAGAATCTGCCCGTGCACGTAGTCCTCTTGTCATTAAAGCCATTGAAGACGCCATGAAAGGACAACATTATCCTTTAGCTCTTATTTATGAGCACCCTTTCTCTCCCTCATTAACTTCTCATTTGGATGCCTAGTCCTATGCAACAACGTGTCATCGTCGGTATGTCTGGTGGCGTAGATTCCTCTGTTTCTGCGGCGCTCTTACTTCAACAGGGTTATCAAGTTGAAGGCCTTTTCATGAAAAACTGGGAGGAAGATGACGGCACGGAATACTGTACGGCAATGGAAGATTTAGCCGATGCTCAAGCAGTCGCAGATAAAATCGGTATTAAGCTTCATACTGCAAACTTTGCTATGGAATATTGGGACCGCGTATTCGAACACTTCTTGGCTGAATATGCAGCCGGTCGCACTCCAAACCCAGATATCTTATGTAATAAAGAAATTAAGTTTCGCGCATTTTTAGATCATGCCATGACCTTAGGTGCAGATTTTATTGCAACAGGTCATTATGCTCGTCGTGCTGAAACTGCTTATAACTCTAAAGGTGAAGCATATGCACCTTTATTACGTGGTTTAGATAACAATAAAGACCAAACTTATTTCTTACATGCAGTGCATGGCCGTGAAATTAATAAAACCCTTTTCCCGGTAGGTGAAATTGAAAAACCGGAAGTTCGTAGAATTGCCGAAGAACTAGACTTAGCAACGGCGAAGAAAAAAGATTCAACTGGTATATGTTTTATCGGTGAACGTCGCTTTAATGACTTCCTTAAACAATATTTACCCGCTCAACCAGGTAAAATTGTACTTGATAACGGCAAAGAAGTTGGTGAACATCACGGTCTGATGTACTATACGCTCGGTCAACGTGGCGGTATTGGTCTAGGCGGTATGAAAGGTGCATCAGAAGGTGCATGGTTTGTACTTCATAAAGATGTTGCCAATAACCGTTTAGTGGTCGGCCAAGGACATGATCACCCACTTATGCAAAGTACACAGCTTTGGAGTGAGGCCATTGACTGGGTAGCAGGCGAGCAAAATATTCCGGCTGAAGGATTACGTTGCACCGCTAAAACACGCTATCGCCAGCCTGATCAAGCTTGTACAGTGTTTATTGATGAAAATAGTGAGCATGGTGTTCGTGTTGAGTTTGATGAACCTCAACGTGCAGTTACACCAGGCCAAAGTGTTGTATTTTATTCGGATGAAGTTTGCCTAGGCGGGGGTGTTATTCACCATACAAACGCCCCTACACCAAATTTTATTTAAGGGAATGAATGGCATGGTGGAGTTACCCTTTCAACAATCACAAGCCTTGAATGTTCGCCAAAACCGTGCCCTTGCCTTGGCTGGGGTATTTCAAGCGACCCAGCTTACGCATATGACCGCCATGACAGGTCAGCAAAGTATTGGTGAAAGTGGTAACTTTTATTTTGAGTTATTAATAAAGGCGAGTTTAAATATTCGCCCTACAACAAATAATAATGCTGTTCAGACGTTGGATTTTTTCAATCAATTGGCTGATATTTCGTTGGGTCTTAAAACTCTTGAAAATTGTATCACTCAGCCTTTTACCAATGCGCCTAAATCTCGTTTGCCTAAAATGCGTAGTGCAAAACTTCCAATGTCTTATGCGATGTCACTTTTGCAGTTAGAGAAAAAGGTCTATAGCAATCCTGAATATGTGGCGATTATTGAAAAAGCGCAGCAGAAGATCTTAAAACAGCTTTCTTTTTTTGATAATAACTATTTACATCCAAGTATTTTAGCCAATTTGGCGCAAACCTATGTTGATACTGCCGGACAGATTAATCCACGTATTCTTGTTCGTGGTAATGCTGAGGCATTTAAAGATACCAACCATACCAACCGTATTCGTGCTTGTCTGTTTACGGGGCTACAAATGGCCCATTTATGGCGACAACTCGGCGGTAGTTCATGGAACATGATTTTTAGCAAACGTAAATTGCTACAGGATATTCAAGCACTTGCTCGTTTACAGTACCAAGTTATCTAAGGCTGTAACGAGATTATTTTTGTTTTATGTTTATTCCAGCATTAAGGAATCGTTATGAACGCTTTAACCGCACTATCACCATTAGATGGACGTTATGCCAGCAAATGTGATGCGCTACGCCCTTTTCTTTCTGAGTTTGGTTTAATTCATGCTCGTGTCACTGTGGAAGTGCGTTGGTTACAAGCGCTTTCTAACCGTCCGGAAATTGTTGAAGTTGCTCCTTTCTCAGCTGAAACAAATGCAGCTCTAGATGCAATCGTAAGCAACTTCTCTGAAGAAGATGCGAACCGCATTAAAGAAATTGAACGCACAACTAACCATGACGTAAAAGCAGTTGAATACTTCTTGAAAGAGAAAATTGCAGGTATTGCTGAATTACAAAATGCAGGTGAGTTCATTCACTTTGCTTGTACATCAGAAGATATCAATAACTTGTCTCATGCACTTATGCTTAAAAACGGTCGTGAAGTTTTAGTATCAAGCATGAAGCAAATTTTAAATGCAATCTCTGCTTTAGCTACAACTCATGCTGAACAACCGATGTTGTCTCGTACACATGGTCAAACTGCTAGCCCAACAACTTTGGGTAAAGAAATGGCGAACGTTGCATATCGTTTAGCTCGCCAAATCAAACAATTTGAAAATGTTGAATTACTAGGCAAAATCAATGGTGCTGTAGGTAACTACAATGCTCACCTTTCTGCTTATCCAAATGTGGATTGGCCAGCGCATTCACAAGCTTTTGTTGAATCTTTAGGTTTAACATTTAACCCATATACAACTCAAATCGAGCCACACGACTACATGGCTGAATTATTTGACGCGTTACGTCGTTTCAATACAATTTTGATCGACTTTAACCGTGACGTATGGGGTTATATCTCTTTAGGTTACTTCAAGCAAAAACTTAAAGAAGGTGAAGTTGGCTCATCAACTATGCCACATAAAGTTAACCCAATCGACTTTGAAAACTCTGAAGGTAACTTAGGCATTGCAAATGCAGTATTGGCTCACTTAGGCGAAAAATTACCAATTTCTCGCTGGCAGCGTGACTTAACTGACTCAACTGTACTTCGTAACATGGGTGTTGGTTTTGCTCAAAGCTTAATTGCTTTTGATGCTTGCTTAAAAGGTATTGGTAAACTTGAACTCAATGCAAACCGCTTAAATGAAGATCTTGACCAAGCTCAAGAAGTTCTTGCAGAGCCAATTCAAACGGTTATGCGTCGTTATAACGTTGAAAAACCATATGAGAAGTTAAAAGCATTAACTCGTGGTCAAGCAATGACGCGTGACATGATGGTTGACTTCGTAAATGGTAACGAACTTGCTCAAGTACCAAGTGAAGAGCGTGCTCGCTTAGCTGAGCTTACACCTGCAACTTACACAGGTAATGCTGCTGAACAAGCTAAACAAATTAACGAATTAATTAGCAAAATCTAATTAAAAAAGTTATAAAAAGCGAAGCTTAGGCTTCGCTTTTTTATTACACTCATACAAATCAGAATAAAGACTTATTTATAAAATGATCGAAAAAGAATTCAAAGTTAAACACTATATTGCACTTGGCCTGCTTTTTATTGCCATTATCATTTCAGGTATTCAACCACTTGAGTTTGAGGCTTATTTGCTTCATCAAGCTGGCACTGTTTTTATGGTGATTCTGCTTTTTATTATTTTCAAAAAAATTGGACTGGATTTCTTAAGTTTTACTTTTTATCTACTGTTTTTATTAATCCATATTATTGGTGCTCACTATCTCTACTCCTACGTTCCATACAATGACTGGATACAACAGGTGTTCCATTTCAACCTAGATCAATATATGGGCTGGTCCCGCAATATGTATGATCGTTTAGTTCATCTTGCCTATGGTGTTTTGCTCTATCCTCTTATTTATCGTGTATTCCAAGTATGGTTACCCACTGCACGTCCTTTTTCTTTATTCTTACTTGTAGTCCAGTTTGTGATGGCGTCTAGTGTCTTTTATGAACTGATCGAATGGGCAATTGCAATCGGGCTATCACCTGAACAAGCTGAAAATTATAATGGGCAACAAGGTGATATGTGGGATGCACATAAAGACATGTTACTCGCTACAATTGGCGCAATCCTCTATGGGCTAATCGCTCTTCTCACAACACCAAAAAATCAAACAATAAATTAAAATTAAAAAAGCGCTCATTGAGCGCTTTTTACATGTTGTCTCAAATACCCTAAACAACTGGATAAGTTTGATCTAAAAGGTTTTGTAAAACCGAAGAAGTTGTATCAGGTAAAGGATGATCAGGATTTGATGTTGTCTGACCAACTGATGCATTTACTTCAATTGGCTCAGATGCCTGAGTCGTTTTTAACGCTGTTGATGAGAGAAGCTTTGCGATTGGGTCTGATTCACTAGCCGTAGAACTTTTTAATAAATCATCTAAAGGAACCGATTTCTGCGGGTTATTCATCTCAGTTGTTGTACTTTGCGCTGCCTTTAAAGTATGCAATCCGACACTATCTGCCAAAGATGGCCCTTCTGTACTTAAAGTATCTACTGAAGTTTCAGACAGGCTCGCAGCTTTCGGTGCAACTACATAAAAGGTAAATGGAGAACTTGCCTCACTGGTAAGGCCTGCCGCATCAGTTTGAGTCAAAGTAATAGTATGCTTACCAAGAGCTAAGTCTTTATCAAATGTAAATGACCAAGATCTACCACTTGTTACCGTCACAACTCCAATTGCAACACCATTATCATAAATCGTAAGAGTTGCATTTGCTTCACCTGAGCCTGTAAGTTTTGGTCTAGCATCGTCAGTTTCAGAACCAGCCGTTATAGCTCCTTTAACAGCGCCTACATCATCATCTACGCTATTTAATATAGGTTTTGCTGGTGGTGTTGTATCTTTTGTACCTACAATATCAACAACTTCAGACTTATTTCCAGCATTATCTATAGCTGATACCGAAGCATGTTTATTATCCGTTAAAGCTGGTGAAATAGAAATTGTAAATTTTCCATTCGCATCCGCTGTTCCACTACCAATTACCTTCCCTGTTGTATCTTTAATTTCAATTTTGGCATTGGCCTCAGCCGTACCGGTTACAGAAGTACCATCTGTATTAATTTGAACAGTCGGTTTATCTGGTGCAATCGAGTCAAAGCCTGGCGTAATTTCAACTGGTTTAGATACATTACCAGCAGCATCTTCCACAACCACTGTGCCCTTTTGCGCCTCTTTTAAAGCAGGTGAAAGTGTAATTTGAAATTCACCTTGAGCATCGGCGGTCCCACTTCCAATCACTTTACCATCGGCATCTTTTATTTGAACTTTTGCATTTGCTTCAGTTTTACCATGTATTACCGACCCTTCTTTATTTACTTCAACAAAAGGAGATGCTGGCGGTATGGTATCTTTACCCGCAATAATTTTAACTTCCTCAGATTTGTTACCCGCAGCATCTTCGGCAACCACTTTACCGCCCGCTTCACTGGTTAATGGTGGAGTAAGTTTTAAAGAATAAATACCATCTTTATTCGCAAAAACAGTACCTAATACTTTGCCAGTGGCATCATAAACAGTGATTTTTGCATTTGCTTCTGCTTTACCTGTCACTAAGGAACCATCATCACTCAATTGAGCTTGTGGAACATCTGGGGCAATTGTATCTTTTGTTCCTGTTACCACAGTAACTTTAGAATTATTTCCAGCCGCATCTTGGGCAATAACATTTAATTTATCCCCATTCACTAACGGCTTATCTAATTTAATCGTGTAATTTCCGCTCGCATCAGCAACACCTGAGGCCACTGTATTACCTGCTGCATCTTTAATGTAGATTTTCGCATTTGCTTCAGTTTTGCCAGTCACTGTCACAGTATCATCAGCAAGCGTAGCTGTAGGAGCAGCAGGTGCTATTAAATCGGGAGTACTGGGTGAATCATCTTTATCATCTTTATCAAATGCCCAAAGATATAAACCTTCAGCGGCTAAAACTGCTAAGCCTGCTTTTAGTACATTACCCATTGAAAAGCTTGGATCATTATCAACGGCCATTGTTGCAGCTGAATGACTCGTACTGGTATAGGCCAAATCCGTAACATGATTTAAGCCTCTATAATCTATAACCCTACCTTGAGCATCAAATTGTGCTTCAACAAATTTTCCTTGTTCAGTTGGAAAAACGAGTGAATGCTCTGTTGTATTCGTTGCTTCATTAAAGAAATTTTCTAAGACAATTGTTTCTCCATTTTTTAAATGGATGACTAGACTTCCACCCTGCTTTTCCATCGATGCGATATCTTTTTGACTTACACCAATTTGAATAATAGTAGGTTGGTTTAAAACCACCTTATTGAGCTGACCATCTTGCAGAACGTCCAAACCCTCTTTGGATGCTACAATTATTCTTGTCATTATTTCCTGTCCTAAATTTCAGTTATATTTTTAAATGTTTATCTTTTAAATGGATCATCTAAAAGCTATTTTATTGTTGCCTAAAATATCAAAATCACTTATTTATCACAATTCAATAAGTATATTTATCAACAATTTTTTTTGAATCTTTATTCAATATCTATTTTTTATAAAAATGAATGGGCATTCCGGCAATTCAAACTAAATTCTTTTAGTCTTTCGCATAAAAAAGAGCACCCCTAAAAGGCACTCTTTAATTTGAAAATATATCTTAATTAAAATTTAGTATCGCGCATTTGGACTAAGGTTGAATTCGCTTTTGCTAAAGTATCAGCCACTTTATTCATTACAGCCGGAATCAGGCTATCTGCCATTTGAGCTGCTTGTAAACCTAATTTTTCACCCAAAGTTGCTTTTTTACGGGTATTAATTACATATACGTCATGCTGAGGTAACAATGCTAATAGATACTCATCTGAAGTTTGTAGTTTATCTACAAGGTTTAAATCAAGTGCATCTTGACCATACCAATGTTCACCTGTAGCAACCTTGTCTACATTAAGCTGTGGACGATATTTCTCTACAAAGTGCTTAAACAACACATGCGTTTGTTGTAGCTCTTCTTCAAATTTCGCCTTACCTTCAGGAGTATTCTCACCAAACATGGTGACAGTACGTTTATATTGCCCTGCTGTGTAAAGTTCGAAGTCCACGTTATGTTCTTTTAAAAGACGATTGAAATTTGGTACCTGAGCCACAACACCAATCGAACCCACAACAGCAAACGGTGCAGAAATAATTTCATTTGCAATACAAGCCATCATGTAGCCGCCACTTGCCGCAACCTTATCGACACAAATCGTTAAATGAAAACCTGCATCACGCAAACGAACCAATTGAGCTGCCGCCAATCCATATCCATGAACCATACCACCCGGACTTTCAAGACGTACCACAACACGGTCACGTCCAGCTTTAGCCGTTGCTAAAATAAGGGTGATTTCTTCACGAAGATTTTCAACCGCAGATGCCTGAATGTCACCTTTAAAATCTAAAACAAAAATTTTCTGGTTGTTCTTACGGCGAATTTTAGCTTCTTTTGCAAGTTGTTGAGCCAATTGTAAAAGCTCTAAACGACTTGCTGTGGTTTGTGCAATTTTTTTTCTCTGTTCATTTACACGTGCATTTAAATGACTAACACGTATTTCCGCAGGGAGTTTAGGCAAATGGAATAACATAAAATTCTATGCTCATAAGTTTGTCTTTATAGCCTTAAGATGTGGTTCTTTTGATTAAAATTCAATAGCGATTTTGCAAAATAGAGTCATTTTCATTTATTAAATAAAAAAAGAGCACTAGGCTCTTTTTCTTTTACAACGATCAATTAACCGAAACGGCCAGTAATGTACGCTTCTGTCAATTGATGGTCAGGCTGAGTAAATACTTTCTCTGTAGAGTTTACTTCAATCAAATCACCTAAATGGAAGTAAGCTGTACGGTCTGAAACACGCGCTGCTTGTTGCATCGAGTGCGTTACAATAACGATTGTGTATTGATCAGACAGTTCAGAAATCAGCTCTTCCACTTTTGCCGTTGCGATTGGGTCAAGTGCAGAACAAGGTTCATCCATCAAGATCACTTCTGGACTTACTGCAATTGTACGTGCAATACATAAACGTTGTTGCTGGCCACCAGATAAGCCAGTACCCGGTTGGTTTAAACGATCCTTCACTTCTTCCCATAGACCTGCTTTACGCAAGCTATTTTCAACAATTTCTTCTAGGTCATATTTGTCACGAGCTAAACCGTGTAGCTTCGGACCATATGCCACGTTATCAAAAATAGATTTAGGAAATGGATTTGGCTTTTGGAACACCATACCAACTTGTGCACGCAGTAATACAACGTCCAGATTTGGATCATAGATATTTTTGTTATCTAGAGTGATCTTACCTGTCACACGACAGCCATCAATCGTGTCGTTCATACGGTTTAAAGTACGCAGGAAAGTCGATTTACCGCAGCCTGATGGCCCAATAAACGCAATTACTTCATTTTGATAAATATCTAAATCGATGCCTTTAATCGCTTCAAAGTCACCATAATAAACATGGGCATCTTGTGCACTGATCTTGATTTCGGTTGAGTTTGGCTTTTTTGAAGCATGTGGTTCAAAATGCGAAACGTACGAAGTGCCATGATGCAGTTGTGTATCTGTAAGTTGAGATTGTTCAGTATTCACTAACTTATCCTTTTCTAAGGAATTCGTAATATCAATTGTATTCATGATTTATCCTCTATTACCAACGCACTTCGAACTTTTTACGTAACCAAATTGCAAGGCTGTTTAAACCAATCATTAATGCAAGAAGTACGATAATCGCAGCAGCAGTACGGCCTTCGAAGAAGTTACGCAACTCATTACCCTGCCATAGATAAACTTGGACAGGTAAAGCAGTTGCTTGATCAAATGGGGTGGTTGGAACACTTGCAACGAATGCACTCATCCCGATTAAAAGTAAAGGTGCAGTTTCACCGAGTGCGTGTGCAACACCAATAATTGCACCCGTCATGATGCCGGGCAACGCTAGCGGTAAAACATGATGGAAAACGGTTTGTACTTTAGACGCACCTAAACCTAGGGCAGCTTGTCGAATTGAAGGTGGCACAGCTTTTAAAGAAGCACGTGTTGTAATAATGACTGTTGGTAGTGTCATTAAACTTAATACCAAACCACCGACGAAAGGAGCTGACAACGGTAAATGCATCCAACCAATAAAGATTGCAGCACCCAACAAACCAAACACGATTGAAGGTACAGCAGCAAGGTTATTAATGTTGACTTCAATAATGTCTGTAATGACATTCTTTGGAGCAAACTCTTCAAGATAGATTGCGCTGGCAACACCGATTGGAATCGAGATAATGATCACAATCAGCATCATGAATAATGAACCCATGAATGCGCCTGCAAGACCACTAATCGCTGGTGAACTACGAGAGTCAGGATTCTTAAATAAAGTGGTATTAAAGGTATTTTCAAGTACACCTTTTGCTTTAAGGTCATCTGCCAGCTTGCGGATTTCCGGATCAAGTTGTTGCTGGTCGTCTGGTAATGAGCGGTCAATATTACCCTTCAGCCATACATCTACATTGGCATCACCCAAGAAAGTTAGGTTCTCTTTTTTCCCAATGAGTGATGGGTCAGCAAACACCATATCACGTAAGCGATAAGCTTCAGAACTTGCATAAAGGCTACTTAAATAATCGCGTTGTGATGCAAGTGAAGGATCTTTAGCAATCATGCCATTTACGATCAGGCTATCCCAATCGACCATACCCATTTTCGTTTGCCAATCGACATAACGTTCTTGGTAATGTGCAGGTGTTTCACCTTGTGTACGTACCGGCACTGGACCTGCATCAATTACTTTAGGATCGAAGTAGACTGGTACATTCATACTGGTTTGCCAGAATGCCGGTAAACCTTTTGCCAAAATACTGCCAAACAGTAGCGCAACGAATGCAAGGCCAATAACAACTGCTGACAAACCTGCAAAGCGGAAAGCTTTTTCTTTGCGGTGACGTTTAGCCAATGATTTTTCAATCACTTTTTTACGGCGATCACGTGCCTGAGCAGCAGCTTGTGGATCAAATACGTTCTGATCCATAGGAGACGATGTATTTGATGTACTCATTCGTATTGCTCACGGTATTTACGCACAATGTACAGTGCAACAATGTTTAATCCTAAAGTGATCACAAAGAGTGTTAAACCCAGTGCAAATGCCACCAAGGCCTGTGGGCTCGCAAAATCAGTATCACCCGTTAACTGTTTTACAATGGTTACGGTAACTGTCGAAACAGCTTCAAACGGATTTGCATGTAGAAGTGGACTGTTTCCTGCTGCCAAAACCACAATCATGGTTTCCCCTACGGCACGCGAAACAGCCAATAAAAATGCCCCTGTAATACCCGGTAAAGCTGCTGGTAAAACCACTTGGCGAATCGTTTCTGATTTGGTTGCGCCCAGTCCTAACGAACCATCACGAAGTGCGCGAGGAACTTGAGTAATAATGTCATCAGACAAAGATGAAACGAATGGGATAATCATAATTCCCATTACAAAACCGGCAGTCAAAGCACTGGTTGCATTAATTTCAATACCAACATACGCACCAGCAGCTTTAAAGAATGGCCCAATAATCATCATGGCAAAAACACCATAAACGATTGTTGGAATACCCGCTAAAACTTCAATGGTAGGTTTTGCCCATGAGCGTAACCACGGCGAAGCATACTCAGCTAAATAAATAGCAATCATTAAGCCAACAGGTACAGCAACTAATAAGGCAATACCACTGACCATGAGCGTGCCCCATAGTAATGGTAATAAACCATAACTACCTTCTGCATTACCTGAAGTACTAAAGCCAGGGTTCCATTCTGTACCAAAGAAAAAGTCGATTGGACTTACAAAATGGAAGAAGTGCATTGCCTCACCAAACATCGACATTACAATGCCGATCGTGGTTAAAATTGCAACACCAGAACATAAGATCAAACCAACATTAATTGCACGCTCAACTTGGTTACGTGCGCGATATTCTTGGCTGATTTTCTTCTTTGCCCACACTAAGCCCAACAAAGCGGCACAGACAACAACAGCAAATTTGGCAAAAGAGCCAATAGTTTGAAATTTTGCATATTGCTGAGCAGCAGCCAACTCATAAGCCGCGGGATGATCACTTACCCCAAAACCAGAAGCGATCGCTTGAACTCGATCAACAAGTACACTTCTTGCTGCTTCATCTAGAGAAGCTGTCACAGAAGCAGGTACGTTGTTAAAGATAATATGATTTAAAATACTTGGCTCAACCAAGTTCCAAATGATCAAAATTAAAAAAGCAGGGATACCGCACCAAAGCCCAACCAGTGCGCCATAATAACCAGGACGAGAATGTAATGTCGCCGAGTTGCTTCCCTTACCTGCTAGGTGGCGGCTCTTTCTCAGCCCAAGTTGATATGCAATTGCCACAAGGGCTAACAACACACCGATAAGTAGCAGATTCATGTATTCTCCACTGTTTTCTCAATTGTCATAATTTGGGAAAAACGTGTTAGACAAAAAGGCTGATGATCGCTTGAGATCACCAGCCCCTATTTAAACTAACTTATTTAACAGTTTTACCTGCTTTAAAGTCAGCTAAAACTTTAGCGCGTTCTGCATCAGACATCGCGATTAAACCATCACGCTCAGCTTTAGAACCTTTACCAGTCGCTTTTTTGCTTAGGAAGTATTCTACGTATTGTGGTAAACCTTTAACTGATTTTAAGTGCTCGCCTTTTACATAGAAGTATAGTGGACGAGATACAGGGTATGTACCATTTAACACAGTTTTCTCAGAAGGAACTACGTTGTTTACTGTCGCTACACGTAACTTGTCACGGTTCATGTCATAGAAACTTAAACCAAATACGCCTACTGCACTTGGAGAAGTTTTTAAGCGAGCTAGAGTTTCTGTATAGTCACCAGCAATTTCAATTACACGGCCGTCTTTACGGAAAGTAGAACATGCTTTCTTTTGAGCGTCTTTGTCTAGGCTCTTGAAGTATTCATACGCTTCGCAACCAGCTTCAACCATTTTTTCTTGGAAAACTTCACGCGTACCGTGGTTAGACGCAGGAATAACAAGCGTAATAGGCTCATTAGGAAGTGATTTGTCAATTTGGTTCCAGTTTGTATAAGGGTTTGGAACCAATTTACCTTTTGAAGGTAACTGTGCAGCTAAAGCAGCAAACACATGGTAAGGTTTTAATTTATAAGCTGCTTTGCTTGAGCTAGACGCAAATACAATACCGTCATAACCAATTTTGATTTCTTGAATTTGTTTTACACCAGCTTTGTTACAAGCTTCGATTTCAGTGCTTTTAATTTTACGAGAAGCGTTTGCAACGTCGATTGTGTTGTCGCCAACACCTTGACAGAACTGTTTTAAACCAGCAGAAGAACCACCAGAACCTACAACAGGAGTTTTAAATTGAGGGAATGTATTACCAAACTCTTCAGCTACAACGCTGGCAAATGGTAATACAGTTGAAGAACCAGCAATTTGAATCGTATCACGAGCTGCATTTGCAGTCGTTGTTACAGCGGCCCCAGTTACTGCTAATGCAATTGCGATTTGACGTGGATTTAAGCGCATTCTGTTCTCTCTCATTAATGCAATAGGTTGTACGTCACTTTTTGTTGAGTGCTTGTACGCTCTTCGATAGCTGCATTGTGAATAGAAAATATGACAAATAAGTTACAGTATTATGACGCTTTCATGATTTTTATAATGTTCATTGTCACATTTTTAAATCTATTTTATATCAATTATTTAAGATGATTTTATAAGTCCTTTGCTATTTAGATTTAATGGGAAATATGACAAACGTTTAAAATAATAAAATTATAATTATGCTTAAATTATAAAAACTTAAGTAATTTAATGAATTGATGTTACAAAATTATTTTATTGACACAATTCTCAATTTTTTACGTGACACCTTTATTTTTAAAAAATTATTTCGCCCGAACATGAAAATATTATGACAAAACAAAAACGGTTACCTGCCTTATGTCAGATAACCGCAATATCACTGTAAATTTAGCTTATTAGTTTGATTGTACTTCCGGCATTGCGACCATTTTTTTACGATACTTAAAGAAATACATAATCGCTAAAACCGCAAGCCAGATAGGCCCCAAAATAACAGCGAGTCTCATATCTGGTGTCATCGCCATAATAATGAGAATGAAACATACAAAACTAATAGTTAAATAATTACTCCATGGGCTCATAATGCTTTGGAATTTGGTTTGACGCTTTTGCAATTTCATTGCTTTGGTAAATTTCAAATGCGTGACTGAGATCATAAGCCAGTTAATAACAAGCGCAGCCACAACCAACATCATAAAGAGCTGAAAAGCTTGACCAGGAATTAAATAGTTGACCACTACACAGACTGCTGTAATTGAAGCAGACACAATTGCAGCAGGGACCGGAATACCGCGGCTGTTCACTTTTTTCAAAATTGCTGGCGCATTGCCCTGCTCTGCTAAACCATGCAACATACGACTATTACAGTAAATACAACTGTTATAAACCGAAATAGCAGCAATCAAGACCACAAAGTTCAGAACATTCGCAACGCCATTACTATTGAGGGACTGGAAAATTAAGACAAACGGGCTACCGCCTTCTGCCACCATATTCCATGGATAAAGACATAAAAGAATACCGATTGCACCGATATAAAAAATCAGGATGCGATAAACAATCTGGTTTACTGCCTTTGGAATTGTTGTCTCCGGTTTTTTCGTTTCAGCCGCAGCAATACCGATAAGTTCTAGACCACCGAATGCAAACATAATGACAGCCAAAGCCATAATAAAGCCATGAATACCATGCGGAAAGAAACCACCGTGTTGCCATAAATTTGCAACACCCGCTTGCGGACCTGCTGAGCCTGAAAGTAAAAGATAAGCACCGAAGCCAATCATACTTAAAATCGCAACAATTTTAATGCAGGAAAATAAGAACTCCGATTCCCCAAAAAAGCGGACATTTACCAAGTTAATGCCGTTAATTAAAATAAAGAAAAATAGAGCGGTCAGCCATGTCGGAATTTCTGGCCACCAAAACTGAATAAAAGTACCAATCGCACTCAGTTCGGCCATACTCACCAGTACATACAAAACCCAGTAGTTCCAGCCAGACATAAAACCAGCCATTTTGCCCCAGTATTTGTTCGCAAAATAACTAAAAGAACCACTTACCGGTTCTTCAACAACCATTTCACCTAAATGACGCATAATCAAAAAGGCAATAATTCCTGCAATTGCATATCCCAATAAAATTGAAGGACCTGCCAGTTTAATTGTTTGTGATAGACCTAAGAATAATCCTGTTCCGATCGCCCCTCCGAGTGCGATGAGTTGAATATGCCGATTGGATAAGCCTTGTTTTAACTCGTGCTTATTGTTTGCATCCATAACATTATCTCCAATGTTGGTGTCACTTCCTGTACACCTTTATTCAGCACCATATCCGAAGGCCAGAAACCGACCTTCGGACATAAGTTGCTTTAGTATGAGTCCATTTAATTTTTGAGAAGACGTGTCCTATCTTCTATTTAAAAAGAGATTGCATCCTTACATTTAACTGGTTGGGAACGCTCCTTTAAAATTTCGTAGCCGCGATCACCGTAGTCAAAACGTGCAATCACAGAAGCAAATTTTTTCAAACTCACCGGTGCATCCATTGCTGGTAGTTTCAATTCAATAAAGGTTAACTGGTCATTTTGCTGAACGTTGTCTAAAACGCTCTTTAGCTGCCCGGCGGTTTCAACTACATAAGTTGTATGGCCTTTCTTACCGTTAAATACTGCTGGGATTTCAGTGTATTTCCAGTTTTGCACGTCGTTATAGGCAGCGTTTTCACCCATAATTAAACGTTCAATGGTGTAGCCGCCATTGTTCAACAAGAAAATAATTGGTTTTAAACCATGGCGGATAATCGTAGAGAGTTCTTGTACCGTAAGCTGGAACGAACCGTCACCAATAAACAAAATTTGACGACGCTCAGGAGCAGCTAACAAACTACCAAGCAAAGCTGGCAAGGTATAACCAATAGAACCCCAAAGCGGTTGAGCAATATATTTAGCTGTGGCAGGAAGTTTGATACCTGACAATGCAGAGTTTGATGTTCCTACTTCACCAATAATCACATCATCTTCTTTTAAGAACCCTGAAATGTAGTTCCAAAGCACATCTTGGCTAAGCTTCTGTTGAGCTGGCGCTTCAATTAATTTCTGAGGTTGTTTTTCAAGAAGAGGTATTGACGATTTACGTGGCGCAACTTTTTTATTTAGCTCGACAAGTAATTGTCCAATTTCAATACCCGGAAAATCCTGACCAAAAATATTCAAGCCATAAGATTTAATTTCGATGTAGTTCTTGGTCTCAATTTGATGCGTAAATACAGCTGAGCCTACATCGGTAAAGCGCGCGCCAACACCAATTAAACAGTCAGATTGTTCAATGATATTTTTCACATGCGGTTGGCTTGCCCCACCCACATAAGTTCCGATGTAACGAGGTGAGCCTTCATCCATAATATTTTTTGCAGTATTCATACCTGCAAATGGAATTGAGCATTTCTGAGACAAATCATTTAAAAGTGAAGTTACACCAAAAACTGAGGCTTCATTATCAATTAAAAGCGCTGGACTTTGAGCATTCTCAATAATGTCACAAAGTTTGCTTACCACACTTTGTAATAATTCAGGTTCAACAGCTGGATAGCTTAGGTCAAGCGGACGCTCAGACACTTCAATCTTAACGTGAGTAATATCACCAGGTAGTTGGATATGTACAGGACGGCGTTCAAGGAAACACTGACGCAATACACGGTCAATTTCAGAAGCTGCATTTGCAGGAGTTAAACGAGTTTGGGCAACTGTGAACTCTTTCATGCAGTTCATAATATTGTCGTAGTTACCATCAACTAACGTATGGTGTATGAGAGTGCCCTTTTGAACTGCATGTAAAGGTGGAATACCTGAGATATGAATAAGAGGTACATTTTCTGCATAGGCACCTGCAATACCATTAATGGCACTTAAGTCACCTACACCATAAGTGGTTGCCAAGGCAGAAAAACCGTTAATTCGTGCATAACCGTCTGCTGCATAGGCAGCATTTAATTCATTACAATTTCCAATAAATTCGAGTTGTGGGTCTGCTTCAACTTGTTCTAGATATGAGAGGTTAAAATCACCAGGTACACCAAAAAGATGTTGGATACCCATTTGTTTTAGACGAAGATTTAAAAATTCACCAATTTCTATGAACATTGCTCTATATCCTTTGAGACCAATTTTTATTCCATAGAAAAATAATATTTCATCTATCTTTTAGATTTCGTGCATAATGAAAACGCATTTTAATAAAAATACATAATTTGTGTATCATAAAAGGATTTTATGCAATGGATAAGTTCGACTGGCAAATCATTCAGGCACTACAAAAGAATGGACGACTCACCAATCAGGAAATTGGAGATTTAATCGGTTTATCTGCTTCTCAATGTTCAAGACGACGTCAATTGCTTGAACAAAAAGGCGTGATCCTCGGTTATACAGCACGTATCCAGCAACAGGCGCTAGGGCTGGAAGTTACAGCGATGATTCACATAAACTTAAGAACACACGAGGCGAAATCACAGCAAGCTTTCCAAGAGCTGATTGAAGCTGAAGATAACATTCAGGATGCTTTTTCAATTAGTGGTGATGCTGATTTTATTTTAAAAGTCGTTGCTGAAAATTTAGAACAGCTTTCTCAATTTGTGACTGAAAGATTGCTTTCTTATAATTTTATAGGGCACATAAAGTCTTACATTGTTCTGAAAAAAATTAAAGAACAGAATCATTTTTTAATCAAGCCTAAAAGCATGAGCTATCATCACTCTCAATAAAATAACTCAGCTTTTCACTCTTAAAAGTGAAAATAAAAAGGCGGATACTAAATCCGCCTTAAAATTAATATTTAGACTTTACTAATATGGACCGTTTGTCCAATCGTATTTTCAAGCAAACCTTCCAAACCAAACTCAGCGCCTAAGCCAGACATTTTCCAGCCGCCGAAAGGTGCATGAGGCAGTACTTCTGCATGGGTATTAATCCAGACCGTTCCACATTGAAGCTGTGTAGCGTAGGTCTGTGCGGTTTTAAGATCAGAAGACCAAATTGAACCGCCCAAACCAAACTCACTGTCATTGGCACGAGCAATAGCATCGTTGATATCGGTATATTTTAAAACAGGTAACACTGGACCAAATTGCTCTTCTTGCACCACACGGCAAGAATCAGAAACTTCAGTCAAAATAGTTGGTGCAATAAAATAGCCCTGCTCTGGTAGCTGTTGTTGTCCAGAAAGTGCTTTTGCACCTTGTGCAATCGCTTCAGCAATAAGAGCTTTCACTTTGTTATATTGCATCTGGTTTTGTACTGGTCCAAATGTTGTAGAAGATGCCATACCATCCCCCACAACTTGAGCGTTGGCAATATCAGCTAACTTTTGAGATAAGGCTTCATATTGGCTTTCATGCACATATAAACGCTTTAACGCCGCACATGTTTGACCAGCATTCAAGAACGCCATATTAAAAATCTTAACAGCAATTTCATCGATATTTGCATCTGGTAATACAATACCGGCATCATTACCACCAAGCTCTAAAGTTAAGTGTTTTAGCTGCTGAGCTGCACCAGCCATAATGTGCTGCCCTGTTCGAGTTGATCCCGTAAACACGACTTTTTGCACATCTGGATGAGAAGATAATGCTTCACCAATCTCACCAGCACCAACCATAATTGAGATTACACCTGCTGGAACTTCTTGCTGAATGATTTCACATAAACGTAAAGTCGATAATGGTGTGTATTCAGAAGGTTTGCTAATGACAACGTTACCTGCACGTAAAGCAGGCATGATATGCCAAACTGCAATCATGAGTGGCCAGTTCCATGGCGTAATTGAAGCCACTACACCCAATGGTTGGCGATGGCGCTCAATACGCTTAGTTTCACTGTCTTCAATTACTTCTACCGGTAAATCCATAGAAGCCGCATAACGCGTCCAGCCAATTGCACCTTGCACTTCCATTTGTGCCAGTGCTAGTGGTTTACCTTGTTCAAGCACCACCAGCTCTGCAAGCATTTCAGCATGCTTTTCAATACCGTCTGCAATCTTGTTTAAAATTGATTTACGCTCATCATGCGAGACAAGCTGCCAAGCTTTAGAAGCCTGTTTAGCTGCACTAACAGCTTGATTCACTTGTGCAACTGATGCTTTTGCACAACGTGCACCAGTTAAGCCTGTAGCAGGATTAATAATTTCCAGTTCACCTTGTTCACCTGAACAAAGTTGACCGCCAATAATAAGTTTAAATTCATTAAGCATATTCGCTTGTTGCATTTCTTCTTCCTTGTCTTAATTGTAATTACGACTTCTTACTTTATGTAGTATGGTTTAAAGCAAGTGCCGTATTGATATATCAATGCGGCCAAAAAATCGGGAACATACCAATACAATAAGAAATTTGCTCACCATAAATCATGCATAATTATTTTTGTTTTTTGAAAATATGCATGTTTTGTGCATATACCCTTCTTCTGATACACACTTTTAATAAAAATAATATGTAATAAAAAAGCCCGGCAATAAACCGAGCTTTTTGGGGTATCAACTCAATTAGTCGATTGGTGGTACGTAGTTACCAGAAGCAATCGCATCTTTAATGCGTTCAGCTTCAGCCAATACTTGAGCTAAAAGGTTCTTAACGTTGTCGACAGTTACTACAGGGCTTAATGTTGTCATCTTCAATGACTGTACATTACCAACTTTTGTTACACCAATATTTGCTTCACCACGTGCAAACAATTCATCTGCTACGTTTTGGTTCAAGCTATCGATAAACTCAACTGGGTAACCTTCCGGAACAACACGGAACAATACCGAAGCAAATTGTGGTTCAACTAAAAGCTCTAAACCTTCAGTTGCCTTGATGTAATCTGCAACTTCACGAGTCAGTTTTACACCATGGTCAATCATTGAACCATATAGCTCTTCGCCGAGTGATTCAATGGTCATCCACAATTTTAAAGCATCAAAACGACGAGTCGTTTGTAATGATTTAGACACAAGGTTAGGTACGCCATGCTCTTCATCATAAGCAGAGTTCAAGTACTCAGCTTCATAATGCATGAAACGATAGTTCGCTTCATCTTTTAACAAGAACGCGCCACAGCTGATGCTTTGGAAATAATGCTTATGGAAGTCGAGAGTGATCGAATCAGACAGCTCAATACCATCAAGCATTGCACGATAGTGATTTGACAAGATCAGTGCACCGCCCCACGCAGCATCGATATGCATCCATGAACCATACTTATTAGTAATTTCACGGATTTTTTTCAATGGATCAATTGCACCAGCATCAGTTGTACCCGCTGTCGCAACGACACAAGCAACAACTTTACCTTCAGCTTGAAGATGCGCCATTGTTTTTTCAAGAGCATCAACATCCATCTGTGCATTTTCATTCACAGGAACAGTTACAACTGACTGGAAGCCCATACCCATCATTGCCATGTTCTTTTGCACAGAGAAGTGAGCATTTTCAGAACAAATGACTTTGACGTTTTTCATTGCTTCAGCTGGAATACCATCACGCTGTACAGACCATGGGTTACCATTTTCGTCTTTCCAGTTTTTCGCAATGCACCAGTCACGAGCAAGTAACACACCCATCAAGTTAGATTGAGTACCGCCAGAAGTGAAAACACCAGCCTGACCAGAACCATAACCTACTTTTTGACGCAACCAATCAATAAGCTGAACTTCCATTAATGAACCTGCCGGGCTTTGATCCCATGAGTCCATAGACTGGTTAGTTGCATTGATTAACACTTCCGCGATCTGGCTCATCACCATGGTTGGGCAGTGTAAATGTGCTAATGAGTGTGGATGGTGTACTTTCAAGCTTTTATTCAAGAAAAGCTCAATCATACGTTGAAGAGATTGTTGTACACCCATACCTTCTTTTGAAGGTTGGAAAGAAATTGCTGAACGCAACTCTTTAATGCTACCGCCTGTGTACATTTTTTCATTTTGCAACCATGCTGAAACGGCTTTTACCGCTTCGCCCATTGCTGACTCATAGTCAGCAATGGATTGTGCATCATTGCAGAGTAACGCTTTACGATGTTCTGCAAAATCCACCATACTTACGCGCCTCGCACTGCAACCAATGCTTCTGCAACTGCTTTCTTAAAGCGAGCAATTACTTCTACACACTCTTCTTGAGTAATGATGAGTGGGCAAAGTAAACGAATTACTGTACCGTTACGACCACCTTTTTCAAGCAATAAATTGTTGTTAAAGCAAGCAGTCTGGATCGCAGCCGCTAACTGAGAGTCAGCAGGGTGAGAACCGATACGGTCAGCAGGTTTACGCTCGTCAACGATTTCAACACCAATCATTAAACCGCGGCCACGTACGTTACCGATACATGGGAATTCAGTAGCTAATTTTTTCAATTCAGCTTGTAAGAATTCACCACGCTCTTGTGCATTTTGAGCAAGGTTTTGTTCCTTGATCGTTTCTAATACAACAAGACCTGTACCCATAGCAAGTTGGTTACCACGGAAAGTACCAGTGTGACCAGCAGGCTGCCAAGCATCAAATTTACGCTTAATACCTAATACTGCAAGTGGTAAACCACCACCTACTGCTTTAGACATTACAACGACATCAGGTTCAATACCGGCATGTTCAAATGCAAACATTTTGCCTGAACGAGCAAAGCCTGCTTGAACTTCGTCTAAAATTAAAACGATGTTGTGCTTTTCAGTCACTTCACGGATTTTTTGCAACCATTTTACTGGAGCTGTAACAACACCGCCTTCACCTTGAATTGCTTCAAGAATAACAGCAGCAGGCTTAGTTACACCGCTTTCAACATCTTCAATAAAGTTTTCGAAATAGTAAGTTAAAGCGTCAACACCAGCTTCACCACCTAGACCAAGTGGGCAGCGATATTCATGCGGATATGGCATGAATTGTACGCCTGGCATTAAGCCATTCACTGCATTTTTTGCACTTAAGTTACCAGTCATTGCAAGTGAACCATGAGTCATACCATGGTAACCACCAGAGAAACTGATCACTGAGCTACGGCCAGTGTAAGTTTTAGCAAGTTTAATTGCTGCCTCAGTCGCATCTGCACCAGAAGGACCACAGAACTGTAAGCAATATTCTTCTTTACCACCTGGTAAATATGCTAACAACGCTTCAGTAAACGCATCTTTTAAAGGTGTGGTTAAGTCTAAAGTATGCAATGGCAAACCACTTGCCAATGTGTCTTGAATACTTTGAATCACCGCAGGATGATTATGACCTAAAGCCAATGTACCTGCCCCAGCTAAACAATCAAGGTACTGTGTACCTTCAACATCAGTAACCCAGCAACCTTGTGCTTTCGCTATCGCTAACGGTAATTTACGTGGATAGCTACGAACATTCGATTCCATTTGACTTTGGCGAGTCAAATAATATTCGTTGGTAGCATTAGTGGCAGGGTTGACAGAAGTAACGCTCATATCGGATTACCATCTCTGATAAGGGTAGAAAGAAATAAGTCTGGTGACTTTTGGTCCTTTGACTCGGTGCTTTATAGAACTAGCGAAGACACATATTTTATATCTTGTAACTAGGAGCGCGATGATACCTAATTTTGCAAGAAAAAAAACGTCTTTTGTGTACTTTACTCATCTAATCTTATTGAAAAATTGTATTATCCCAATAGTTATGATGAATTATCATCATACTATGTGACAACCTAAAGAAAATATTCTTTTTTTATATTCGTGTGATTTTTTAAGTTACATTGAAACACTTTAATTCTAAGTTTTTTATTTTTAAAGAATTTTATTCTTACCAGAAATTAAAAAACTTGATTTCAATATTACAAATACCCCACAAAATCTGCAAAAGTTATGCATAACTTATGTTTAACATTTCTTAATGAAAAAAATTAAATTTATATTAATTTTTAAAGGATAAATTTATGCGTACTTTAGCAATATCTACTCTTCTCCTTGGTACGGTACTCAGCCCTATGGTTTTTGCCCAAGATGATAATGCCCTTCACTACAATATTGTAAATGTTCAAGCAGAAGCTTCTCGCCAAGTTTCAAACGATGAAATGCATGCAACTTTATATATTGAAAAAAGCAATAAGCAGCCTGCAGAACTTTCAAACCAAATTAACCAGTTAATGAACCAAGCACTCGCGACTTCGCGTAAATACCCACAAGTGAAAGTGGAAACTGGTGCCCAAAGCACTTATCCAATTTATGACAATGACAGTAATAAATTAAAAGAATGGCGTGGCCGCGCGGAAATTCGTTTAGAAAGTAAAGATTTCAAAGCTGCTAGCCAATTAATTAATGAGTTACAACAAAGCTTTCAAACTCAATCCATTAATTTTAGCGTTTCAGATGAGCAACGTAAAAAAGTTGAGAATGAATTGATGGTAGAAGCATCTAAAAACTTTCAACAGCGTGCTCAAATGCTGACTCAGGCATGGAATAAAAGCCAATATTCTTTGGTCACTCTAAACCTGAACACGAATAACTATTTTCCTCAACCTGTAATGCGTGCCAGCTTAGCTAAGTTCGCTGCTACTGAAGCGGCACCAGCTCAAGACATGGCTGCTGGTGAATCTAAAATTACTGTAAATGCAAACGGTTCAATCCAGTTTAAATAAAAGTAATTTTCCGGGTCCAATCATATGATTACTTGGACCCTTTTCTATATCTGATCAGCAATATTATTTATTTAATAAAGCTTCATGAGCTTTTTATATTTAAGTCTTGCTACTTCTCTAAATTTTCCCAACTAAATAATTTCCCAAAGCTTGAGCCAAATAATCAAAAAGCGTTCTGATTTTCGGAATTTGTCTAAAATCTTCATGGATTACGAGCCATAGGTCATATCGATGAACTTCTAGGTCTGGAATCACTTGTATAAGCTCTTGGCATTGATTTGCTATAGGACACTGAATAAAACCTATTCCTAACGCAGCCTTTACTGCTGAAAACTGAGCAGGATGGCTATCGGTGCGTATCTTGAATTGTTCATTTTTAAGCTCAGGTAAAAGCATCCTTATCATTTCTCTTTCAAGAAGATTACGATCTGGACCAATCAAATCATGTTGTCTTAAATCTTCTAGACAAGTGGGATTACCTTTACGCTGTATATAATCTCGATGAGCATAGAGCCCCAATGGCACCTCACCTATCTTTTTAGCCACAAGTGCCTCTTGAACTGGTGGATACATTCTGATTGCCAGATCAGCCTCTTGCTCAAGTAAGTTGGCAGAAGAATTGTTTAGGGATAATTCAATATTAACTTCGGGATACAGTAAGCGGAACTTTGAAAGTAATTGAGGTAGAACCATTGTTCCCAGAAAATCCGATACGCTCACTCGGACACTGCCTGCAATTACGTTTAACGGAGCACTTGCTGTCCGCATAAAATAGTCAGAAGCACGTTGCATTGCTCGCGTAGGGACTTCAAGGGCCAAAGCGTGTTCCGTTGGCTTCAAACCATGAACAGAACGGCTGAACAAAACAGTTCCCAACTGATGTTCAAGATGCTCAATACGTGTTCGAACAGTGGGTTGTGTAACGCCCAATTTACGAGCTGCTGCTGAGAAACTCCCTTCTTCTAAAACCACTAAAAAGAATTTCTGATCATCCCAAGAAATCTGTTTGTTCATCAAAATTCTTTCATCTGCTCAATTAAATTAGTCAATTTTATTATAGGGCTGCTTTTTTTATGATGTGAATATTATTTATCGCATGTGATTAATCATCATAGAAATTAAGGAGATATATTATGAATAAACCACTTTTATTAGTTTTTCATCCCGATTTGAGCCAATCTAAGGTTAATCGCGCTTTGGTTGCAACATTACAGGATCAGGACAAAATTGATATTGTTGACATTCAAAAGCTGTATAACGGATCTTTAGATATAATGAACGATGGTGCGATTGAAGCTCAACGCCTGATTTCTGCTTCGCACATTATTTTGCAGTTTCCTATCTATTGGTATTCAGTTCCACCTATTTTTAAAGCTTGGATGGATGCCGTCTTAACGCGGATGTTTTATCTTTTTTATGAACAGGAAGGCCAGCATATTGAAGGCAAACCACTTTATTTGCATATTACGGTTGGCAATTTAAGTTCGGCATATCAAAAACTGGGGCAAAATGGCTTTACTCTAGATGAACTCATGGCTCCTTTAAAAGCCACTGCACGCAGATGTGGTTTAATCTGGCATCCTCCCCATGTTATTTTTAATGCAAATCAATTGAATGAAAATGATATTACAGAGCAAACCTCGCTCTCTATAAAACAGTTTGAACAATGGGGCATATTTAATAATAATTCAATAATTCCTTCATATTAGTGCTAAGTCAAAAAAAACGCACTTCTGAAAAATCAGAAGTGCGTACAATGTTATAAGAACAAAATATTATTTTTTAAATGGGAACGCATATTTCACAATACGCCCAACCACTTGTCCAAACTGCTTAACAAAGCTGGCATTGTTATAGTTCAAGCCATATTTCTTACAAACCGCCTCAACTTTTGGAGCCATTTGGCGATAACGACGAGCAGGAATATCTGGGAATAAGTGATGTTCAATTTGATGACTTAAGTGACCAGACAAAATATGGAATGCTTCTGAACCTGTTAAGTTAGAAGAACCACGGATTTGGCGCATATACCAATGTCCACGGCTTTCTTCTTGTAAAACAGATTTTGGAAACACTTCTGCATCTTTCGTGAAATGACCACAGAAAATAATACTAAAGGTCCAGATATTACGAAGACCATTTGCGACCAAGTTACCTGTAAATACTGGTAGTGCTGCCGGCCCTGCAATAAGTGGGAAGAAAACATAATCTTTAAAGAGTTGCTTGCCAATCTTTTTATTAACTGGTTTTAACTCTTCTAAAAATTGTGCCTTAGTCTTACGCTTGTAAAGTACACGCCCAATTTCAAGATTCTGAATTGCTACGCCCCACTGGAACAATAAGCAAAATGGAATACTATAAATCGGTTGCAACAAGAACCCTGGCTTCCAACGTTGCTCAGGGAATAAGCGAAGTAAGCCATAACCAATGTCATCATCAATACCTTTAATATTGGTATAAGTATGATGTTTATAGTTATGGGTTTGACGCCAGTTATCAGAGGTACCTACAGTGTCCCATTCATAAGTTTGACCATTAAATTTCGGGTCATTCATCCAGTCATATTGACCGTGCATAACATTATGGCCGAGCTCCATGTTCTCCATAATTTTAGAGAAACCTAATAAACCCGTACCTAAAATCCACGCTGGCGGGAACCAACCTGCAAATAAACAAGCTCGGCCTAAAAAGCTACTATAACGAATAGCAGCATAGACACGGCGGATATATTTAGCGTCTTTTTCACCCAAATCATCCAATACTTCTTGTTTGATCTGATCAAGCTCTTTTGCAAATGCTTCAAGTTCTGCTGGAGTCAAATCTCGATTTTTAGGATTTTTAAAATATTCGACTTTCACTGGCATATTCATAAGAGTTCTCTCTTAAAGATCAATAACTAGATCGGATTGTGCTGAGTTCACACAAATTTTAAGTAATTGGCTTGGTTCCGTATTTTGGCTACCGTTTAGTAAATTACGTGTAGAACCTTGCGTTTTACTACAAACACATTTATTACAAATTCCCATACGACAGCCATGTGTCGGCTTAAGGCCTTCATGCTCAAGGCTGACCAAAATGGATTGGCCTTTAGGAATTGCAATCACTTTATTAGACTGGGTTAATGTGACATTCACATAACCAATGTCATCCGCAGAACTTTCATTAGTTAAACTAAATGCTTCTGTAAGTACAGTTGGTGCTTTTTCAAAAAGCTGTTCAACAGTTGAAACAAAACCCGATGGACCACATGCATAAACTGTGCTGTTTTCAATACCATCAACTAGTGCAAGGTGTTCGGCATTTAAACGTTCATCATTTGGCGTTTCTTGTGTGTAAAACACCTGATAGCTAAAGTTTGGGTTTTGTTCAGCCACTTGTTCAAAGTACTCTGTAAAAGCAGCATCAGAACGCTGTTTGACCCAATATAAAAGTTGAACCTGCGTTTTTTCTAACTGTTGGCTTTGCTTAATTGCTGTGATTAAGCTCAACATTGGTGTAATACCACTACCAGCAGCCAACATAATTAATTTCGGTGTCTGGATGTTTTGTTGCATGTCACCATAAGGCTGCCCAAGCTCAAAAACATCACCAATTTTGCTTTCTGCAATAAACCAGTTACTGACAATACCATCAGCAACTTTTTTAACTGTTAAACGTAAGTGCTCTGCATCAATTTGCGTCAAGCTATAAGTACGTTCATAGCGACGGCCCGCAATTTCAACAATCACTGGATGATGTTGACCTGCCGCGCCCATTTTCACTAAGCGGTTGCATTTTAATGTCAGGCTCACAGTGTCATGAGCTACGAATTCTTTTTTTACAATTTGAACTAGTCCATGCTGCACAGACCATAAAGGATTTATTTTTTGTAGCCAGAAGTTCGCCATATTTTTGTCAAATACAGCTTGTGTTAATGAATTGAATAGAGAATTTCTCTTTTCGATTGCTTGCATAACTGAGGGCTCTGTCGCTCTTTTTTAATTATTATACACATGTATATATATTTGTATATACACTCGTACTTTTAATTACAATTTCACAAGTTCCCTGTCTAACGCTATAATCCAGACAGTTTAAGAATATATTGAAAAACATGACCCAAACCTCACTTTCTCAGAGCCCAAATGACACAGCCTCGTCACAAGATGTCATTGAAATAAAAACAGTAACGCGTTCTGTTGGAAGAAAAGCGACGATTACGAAAGAAGAACTTTTTCAGGCAGCTCTTAACCTGATTGGTCCACAAAAAAGTATTGCCTCACTCAGCTTACGAGAAGTTGCTCGAGAAGCTGGTATTGCCCCAAACAGTTTTTATCGTCACTTTAAAGACATTGATGAATTAGCTATTTCACTCATTGACCGTGCCGGTATCGTATTACGTAAAATTATTCGTCAAGCACGCCTTCGTGCATCTTTGCAAGACAGCATTATTCGTAGTTCTGTAGAAATTTTTCTGCAACAGCTGGATGCTGATGAAGGTAATTTAAGTTTATTGTTGCGAGAAGGTTTTACAGGTTCCGCTTCTTATAAAGCTGCTGTAGATCGACAGCTCAACTTCTTTCAGCAAGAGCTACAAGAAGACTTAATTCGCTTAGAACGCCTCAATAACAATCATCTATACCACCCTGAACTTGTTGCAAAAGCAATTACACAACTTGTGTTTCACATGGGTGCCAAAGTGATTGACCTTCCTATTGATCAGCGTGCGGAAGTCGCAGAACAAACAATGATTATGATCAGAATGATTTTAGAAGGTGCCCGTCATCTAGACGAAGCAAAAATAAGATAGATTCCACATAAAATGGTTTGTGATTTTACAAGCCATTTTTTATACACCTGTGCCTGCTGATTAATAAAAATATAAACCATAGATTGAAGCAGCTTAGATGCAAGAGTATAAGTAAATAATTCTAGCAATACATATCGATACTTCCCCACGTTATTCAGGGATTCACATGCAAAGTTTGAGTAATCGTCAAAGCCTGATTGCAAGCTATATTCTGATGGGCATTTTTTTGCTTTCGGTTATCCCCTTGCATCTCTTAGCAAGTTTTTTTGCAGGCTTTCTCATTTATGAAATTATTATTAGTTTAAGCTCTATTGTTGAACGTTATATTGATGGTCAAAGAGCCCGCATTTTTATTAGTATTTTATTAAGTATTATTACTATTTCTCTTCTTGCCTTTTTCATTACAAGTTTAATTAGCTTTGTAGTTTATGATTTAAAAGGAGTCGGTTTACATAGTATTAACGGTAAAGTCGACCAAACACTACTGCACTTACAAGCGGAGATTGGGAAATATTTACCGGGCTATATTCCAGATAGCGTTACAGAACTGAAAGATGAAATATTCGCGTTTATGAAAGATAACGTGACTACATTAAAAAATGCCAGTTCCGATATTTTGCATAATCTAGTGACTATGGTGATGGGTCTTATTATCGGTATATTGGTTGCTATTCACGGCTTTCACCGACGTACACCCCAACCTGTTTTCAAATCCTTACTGATCCAACGTATTCAAAAATTATCAATTTCTTTTAGAAATGTAGTTTTTGCACAAATTAAAATTTCAGCGATTAATACGCTGCTCTTTATATTATTTGCTTTTGTACTATTGCCGATCTGGGGTGTTCACCTACCTTTCGCCAAAACCTTAACCATTCTTACCTTTATGTTTGGCTTAATTCCAATTTTAGGGAATTTAATTTCAAATACTTTAACTTTTATTGCGGCTCTTACAATTTCACTCGGTCTAGCAGGTGTTGCGCTACTCTACCTCGTATTAGTTCACAAGTTGGAATACTTTATTAATGCCAAAATTATTGGTCATAAAATTAATGCCAATGCATGGGAAATTTTATTGGCCATGTTAATTTTCGAGTCAATCTTTGGCTTAAGTGGCTTAATTGCAGCACCGATTTTCTATGCTTATTTAAAACTAGAATTAAAAGATGCCAGATTGATTTAACTTAAATTTACTCAATAAAAAAAAGCGCCTGTGTGGCGCTTTTTTATTACTCATTGCTTATGGTTTAACTACTACAAGCACTTGAATCGCTTCAGGCGTTACAGTTAAGCCCTCAAGCAAGCTTAAACCTTCTTTTTGCAACTTCTGTAAGCGCTCAATTTCATCTTGGCGAATGCTCGGGTTGAACTGTTTTAAGTAAGTTAAACGATCAATCTCATATTGCCATTTATTACCATAATGCTCTTTTGCTTGCTGTTGAAGCTGAGGTAAACCTTCTTTAGCAATATCAAGCGCTTGTTTATAACGCTCTTCAATCACTTCACGGCGGGCTTTAACCACTTGGCGGCAGCTATTGCCATCTAAGTGATGCAAATACGGTTTTAAAATGGTTGGATCAATCTTTTCAGATAAGTCCTGACCATTTTCACTTAACAATACGCGAATAAGTTGTTTTGGTAAGCTTGATGGCAAGTTCAAGGATTTTGGTGCCACCACATCAACTTTAAACCAGACTTCAAGTAAAACCGAACCTTGCTTTAATGCATTGGACTTAAGCACAGCAACATTGGTACTACCAAATGATTGTGTACGGATCATTTCCATGACACTTTCAATAAATGGATGTTCTAAAGTCAGATACTGAGCATCTTCACGCATTTGCGCTTGGTCACGATAGAAAGTCGCAGTCATACCTTCTTCATCTAATGCCAAACCTTGCACTTGCATCTGGTCGGTTGGACGAATAATGACTGTACCGTTACTTTGCTCATCAAAGTCAATATTAGTTGAAGACATGAAACGCTTCACAAACATAGGTAGCGTTGTGTTGTCATCATAGTCTTCTAACGCTTGAACAATTTCTTGTGCAACGATAGGACGACATGAGTTGTACTCAAGCAAACGATCTCGACCAGCTTGTAACTCTGCTTCTAAAGCTTGGCGTTGAACATTAACTTCTTCGAGTAAATCTTCAAATGTTTGACCTTGGTCGGCAAGCAAGCAATCTTTTAATTCAACAATAAAGTTTTCTTGTAGCGTTTGAGCCGTTGGAGAAATATTGCTGAAAATATTTAATGCTTCATTATACCAACGGAACATACGCTCTTGAGCGGTGCCCATTAAGTAAGGTACATGAATCTGGATACGGTTTTCTTGACCAATACGGTCTAAACGACCAATACGTTGTTCTAAAACGTCAGGGTTTGCAGGCAAATCAAATAAAATTAAATCACTCGCAAACTGGAAGTTACGGCCTTCTGAACCAATTTCTGAACAAAGTAAGATTTGAGCACCGTAGCTTTCTTCTGCAAAGTAAGCAGCCGCTTGGTCACGCTCAAGCAAACTCATACCTTCATGGAACATGGCTGTACGAATACCTGCATGCAAACGAAGCGCACTTTCTAAAGACTCGACAACAGGACCACTACGGGCAATTAAAAGAACTTTTTTATGCTTAAGTTCTTTACGTAGAATTTCCATTAACCACGGTACACGCGGATCATTTTGCATCCATGAGCCATCAATTTGTGCTTCTTCTGGCCACATTTGCTCGCGTAATTTACCGTCTTTTGACCAATCTGCTGGCGCAGGTAAAGGCGCAGGTTGGCAATCACGGCCAGGGAAGCCTTGAATCGCTTCACGCGTATTACGGAATAAAATACGACCTGTGCCGTGACGGTCTAACAACTCATGAATCGCTCTGAAACGTTGCTCAGGTTGGTCTTCAATTGAATGCCCCAACAAACCTTCTAAAGCAGTTAAATGCTCTTGAGTTAAAGGCTCATCCGACATAAGCACTTCTGCAACTTGCGCAGTTTGCTGATATTGGGCTTCTTCATCTAAGAAACGCTCTAAACTACTAAAGCGCTGCGGATCTAACAAACGTAAACGCGCAAAGTGACTTTCCACACCCAGCTGTTCAGGCGTTGCAGTAAGCAACAATACACCTGCCGTATTTTCAGCAAGCTCTTCAACCAAGTCGTAACGATCGTTACCACCCTCTTCTTCGCTCCACATCAAGTGATGTGCTTCGTCGACGACGAGTAAATCGAAACCAGCTTCTAATGCTTGTTCACGCAAATCGTCATGGTCCACCATCAAGTCGACGCTGGCAATAATACATTGCTCAGTTAAGAACGGGTTAAGTTCTGGATCATGTTCTTTGATAGATGCAGTACGGGTTAAATCAAACAGAGAAAATTGCAAATTGAAACGGCGTCGCATTTCAATCATCCACTGATACTGAAGAGAATCAGGGACTAAAATCAGGATACGTTCAGAACGGCCGGTTTTAAGCTGTTGGTGGATAATTAAACCAGCTTCAATTGTTTTACCTAAACCTACTTCATCAGCAAGTAAAACACGTGGTGCGAAACGTTTACCGACTTCATGTGCAATATAGAGCTGATGCGGAATTAAACCTACACGCGCCCCAACCAAGCCGCGTAATGGGCTGGTTTGCATTTGCGCCTGCATCAGCATTGCTTCAATGCGTAGGTCATACCACTCTTTATAATCAATCTGGCTTGCCAGCAAACGATCTAAAGGTTTTGATAATTGAATTTGTGCACCAATACGTGTTTCGTTTAGCGCTTTACGTTCTTGCTCGCCATTTTCTAAAGTACGAACCACGTTATAACGCAAAACACCATGACGGTCTTCAACCGACTCAACAATCCACTTCTGACCTTCTTGGTCTTGAACCTCATCATTTGTGTTAAAGATGATGCGAGAAAGCGGTGCATTGTTGCGTGCATAAACACGCGTTTCATCACTTTTGGGGAATAAAATGCTGACAGATCTTTCATCTACATCAATAAGAACGCCTAAACCGAGCTCAGTCTCTGTATCTGATAGCCAACGTTGACCAATAGCATACTGCTGCAATTTTTCCACCTTTTTCTCAAGTTCGCACTACATATTGTACGATGCAAAGTAGCTTATTTTTGCATCTTTTTATGTAGTCTTTAAAGCAAAATTTTGCAGCAAAAACCAATTAAATTGTTTCGCTACAAAAATTACTCATTGAAAGTTTTTACATTAAAACGGTACAGGACAGTTAAAAGTTAATGATTCCCCTGTGACAGGATGATTAAAGCTTAACTGTTTAGCATGCAAGCACAGACGAGGAACAAGTAATTGTTCCGGTGTTGCATACAATGTATCACCTACAATTGGATGTCCCAGATATTGCATGTGTACACGGAGTTGATGAGAACGACCGGTAATCGGTGTTAATTTGACACGCGTAACCGGTTGTCCTTGAATCTGGAAATGTTCAATTGCCTGCCAATGTGTTAAAGCAGGTTTGTTATGAGAAGCATCGACAATATGTAAAGGTGGTCGACTCGGATCATAGACGACAGGGATATCCACTGTCCCTTCACCCTCTAAATGACCAGCAACTAGCGCTTCATATATTTTCGAAGTTTGACGGTCTTGAAATTGGCGTGCAATCGCACTCTGTCCACGCTTAGATAACCCAAAAACCAAAATACCCGAAGTATCACGGTCAAGGCGGTGAATGAGCAAAGTTCGTGGTTCAATTGCCACCAGTCTTGTCAAAACGCTGTCATGTAAATCACCTTTCCCTGGCACACTCAAGATGTCCGAAGGTTTATGAATCACCATAAAATCATCATCACGATAGATCAGATGTTCACTTAGAAAATCACTCAAAGTTGTATTCCCAAGGCAAGATGAAAAACAAGCGGGCAATAATAAAAAGCTTACGTCCGAATTACAATGCTGTTCGGGTAAATTAACGACAGAATTTGCAAATATTATGAATCACATTACGGCTAAAGCCGATTAGCGCTTCAATAACTGCATAATATGTTGCAATGTAGGAGTTTGCATCAACTCATCAACAGTTAGGCTCGCACCATTAGCACGCCATAATTCCACCAAATAATTGACTCCCGAAGCGTCTAGACCATAGTTTCTTAAATCTATTTCGGGATGAATTTCCATTGGATGTCGCGCTATCTGTTCAGCAACTGCCAATAAAATTCCTTTATCAGACAACACCTGTAATGACGGTGCACTTAAAGACCATAAGCGCATTAAAGTCTGCGTGTTTATATGTTGAATATGGTCAAAACTTATTTTTTCAATCCATTGTATATGCTGCTCTAAACTACTCGCCAAGATTGCATCATTTACAACAGCTACATAATCGGTAATGGATAAAACAAGCTGCATGACTTGCTTAAATAGCGGTGATAAATTCCCCGCCATAATTACCTGTGCCTGAGTGTTTGATGACAAGTGCTGCCCAAGCTGTAACATGGCCTGTTGAAGTTGAGATGACTGAATCATCATGACCGGAATTTCGAGTGCTTGTGCTCTTTTACTTAGTATTTCTAAATGATCGGCTAATGGCTGATGCGCCCAATCAGATATATTTTCAAGATCATCTAGCCCGACTAGGAGCAATATGCTTTGCGTAGATTCAATAGGCCAATTTGAAGTACTTGCGGCTAACTGGATTTTTCGAGGTAAGGGATAAAACATTGTTCTCTACAAATATAAAATAGCTCAAATTAAAAAGCCCGTTTAAAACGGGCTTTTTTGCTTACTTCATTTCGGCGAAGGTTTCTTTTGCAGCCTGAATGGTAAACTCGATATCTTCATCAGAATGAGCAGATGAAATAAAGCCTGCTTCAAATGCAGACGGCGCCAAGTTTACGCCACGTTTTAACATGCCATGGAAGAACTTTTTGAAAGCTTCAATATCACATGCCAACATAGAGTCAAAGCTTGTGATGTCTTCTTGGTCAGTAAAGTAAAGCCCAAACATTGCGCCAGCTTGCTGAGTTTTAAATGGAATACCCGCTTCATCTGCTGCTGCTTGTAAGCCTGCAAGTAACTTTTCAAGTTGAGCAGATAATTTGTTGTAAAAGTCCGGTTGACGTAAATGTTTAAACATTTCGATACCAGCGCGCATAGCAAGTGGATTACCAGATAAAGTCCCCGCTTGGTATACACCCCCTAAAGGTGCGATGCACTCCATGATTTCACGCTTACCGCCAAATGCACCAACTGGTAAGCCAGCACCAATAATTTTACCCAAAGTCGTTAAATCAGGTTTAACGTTATAAACTGACTGAGCTCCGCCCAATGCAACACGGAAACCTGTCATTACTTCGTCAATAATAAATACAGATTTGTATTCATCACACACATCACGAATCGCTTGTAAGAAACCTTCAATTGGTTTCACCATATTCATGTTACCTGCGACAGGTTCAATAATGACGCCTGCAATTTCATGACCAAATTTAGCAAAGCATTCTTTTAATGCTGCAATATCGTTATATGGCAGTGTTAAAGTGTGTTTAGCGAAATCAGCTGGTACACCTTTTGATGTTGGTTCGCCCTCACCTTTAGTTAATAAACCAGAACCTGCTTTTACTAACAATGAGTCAGAGTGTCCGTGGTAACAACCTTCAAACTTCACGATCTTGTCACGGCCAGTATACCCACGTGCTAAACGAATAGCAGTCATGGTCGCTTCTGTACCAGAGTTGGTCATACGTACCAATTCAATAGATGGCATGATTTCACAAATAATATCTGCCAACGTTGTTTCGTGTACGGTTGGTGCACCAAAACTTAAGCCATCTTCTGCTGCTGTTTGCACAGCCTTAATAATATCCGGATGAGCATGGCCCAAAATCATTGGTCCCCAAGAGCCAACATAATCTACATAGCGCTTACCATCTACATCCCACAAATATGCACCTTTGGCCTTCTCAATGAAAACCGGTGTTCCTCCAACGCCATTAAAGGCACGTACTGGAGAGTTCACACCACCTGGAATGTGTTTGCTGGCTTGTTTAAATAACTGTTCTTGCTTTGGAGATAAACTCATGGAAATGCTCGTCTTAAATATCTAAAAAATAATTTTGAAAGCTTAAGAAAATAATTGTGCCCACGCTTGTACACGGGCAGGAATTTCAGCAGTTGATCGACCTAATATATCACTAATGACTGCACAGAGGTCAGCTCCGGCCTCAATCACAGGTTTTGAATTTTCAACAGTCAAACCACCAATTGCACAAATAGGTAAATCATATTGAGCTGCTGCTTGCTTAATGACTTCAATACCTACATTGCCAGCTTCCGGTTTAGTGGCAGTTGCATAAACCGCACCAAAGGCAACATAAGTTGCGCCATCGGCAATTGCTTTTTGAGCAAGCTCTAAAGAGTTTAAGCAAGTACGGCCAATAATGACACCTTCTGGTAACTGCGATTTTGCATCAGTGATTTCACCATCGCTCTGACCTAAATGCACACCTAAACCAAACTGAGCAGCCAGTTTTAGGTCATCATTAATGACAAAAGGAACCTGATATTTTTCACATAACTGTTTGATCTGTTCGACTTCAGCAGGCTGGTCGGCTTTGTCTACTTTTTTACGGCGGTACTGTAAAATTGCGATTTGACGGGTTGCGAGTGCGGCGTCTAATTTTTCTAATAATAATTGGATTGGGTCATCATTGGTAATGAGGTATAAACCGCGCATACTCTACTCTCGCTTTTTAAAAACTTCGCTAGTATAACGGATTTATAAGTCATCATAAGTACCGATTGATATAGGCTTATCAGTACCAATCGGTATATTAAAAATAGAAATAAAAATTAACTTGGAATTTTATCGTGCTTGCGATCAATTAAACTTAACCGACCAGTCGCAACATCGGAGAGCATTCGCCAATCAGAAATAAAGCTATAAAGCGGTTGTTTAAAACTGGCAGGTTTATTTTTTTCAAACATAAAATGTCCAACCCATGCACATGTATAGCCAGAAACTAAACCATAGAGTGCGTATTTGGCCTGTTTCTTACGAATAGCTTTTGAAAAAAAGTATAGACCAATGCTACTTCCCACCGCATGTAAGCGTCTGCTCATAATATTACGGTGTTCAGTTAAATAAAAACGATAAAATTCCTGATAGTTTTTAATAGGTAACTCAAACTCTGGCTGAGTTTCATGATTAAAATTTACGCGTGCATTCACGATCATCTTCCTGATTTTTATTTGATCAAAACATCACCTGATTGTACACCTAAATAAAAGTATAGCGTCATATGTTTGATTGTAACTTTCTCTATCAAAAACATTATTTTTAGCGCTAAGCTATTATACTTATTCAAGATAGTTTAAATACCTGATTCAGGGAGATCTGTTATGGTTGAAGTTGAGCTTAAGTTTCAGTTACCTGAATCGAAGAAAAAAACCGTCCAGCAATATTTAAAAAAACATAAAGCACAGTATATTCATTTACAGGCCAAGTATTACGATACGCCAGACCGCCTACTTGCAAAAAATGGTATGGCCTTACGCTTACGTAAAGAAAATGATCTGTGGGTACAAACCTTTAAGGCTGCCGGCCAAAGTCATTTACATCGTGTCGAAGAAGAAGTTTTTTTAGGAAAATGCGATCAAGAACCTGACTTAAACCTTGAGTTATATAAAGACAATAAAGCCGTCACAGATTTGATTACTCAAGCTTTAGGCTCTGAAGTCGAAAAGCTAAGCTTACAGTTTGAGACTGATGTACAACGTACCTATCATGTTTTTGAAGCAGATGACACGGCAATTGAAGTCTGTCTCGATGACGGCGTCGTAAAAACAGCAACAGCACAAAGCAAAATTTGCGAAGTTGAGTTCGAACTTAAACAAGGTGCAGTTAAAACACTTATTCAATTTGCTCAGCAATGGATTAATCGTTATGAACTTTGGCTCGATGTTAGAAGTAAAGCCGAGCGCGGTAATTTACTCGCATTGGGGCAAGCTGCTTCACCGGCTGTTCACGCAAAAAATCTGAACTTAGATAAAGACATTTCAGCAGAACAGGCACTCAAAAAGATTGTAGAAAACTGTTTGGGACAATTCTTGCCTAACATGGCCGCAATTGCCGATGGAGTTGCCGAGGCTGAGCACATTCATCAGGCACGTGTAAGCTTACGCCGTTTACGTAGTGCACTAAAACATTTTTCAGCATGGTCAGACGAGTTAAACCCTGTGTGGGAAGAGCAAATTGCCGAACTGTTCCGTCAGCTTGGGGACACGCGAGATGAAGATGCCATTCGTACCGAAATTTTACCTATGATTGTGCAGCATGGTTCACCTGAGCTTTTACTTCCGCTCTCTGAACAGCCATTAAAAGATCTTGCCACACTGTTTAAATCAGCAGACACCATTAAGCTTATACTTGCCTTATTAGCATTTGCCTATTCAGAAGAAGAAGATCAAAACGCCAAAGGAAAATTGAAAAAATATATAGGAAAAAGCTTAGATAAGTTACATCATCAAGTGGTGAGTAATGCCGATCATTTCACTGAACTTGAAGTCACCGAACAACACAGAACGCGCAAGAAAGCCAAACAGCTTCGTTACTGCATTGAGTTTATATCGAGCTTATATCCTCGTAAAAATGTTCAGCAGTTTTTAAAACAATTACAGCCTGTGCAAAATACTTTAGGACTTTATAACGACTTATTTATTGCCGAAGATCTATTTAATAAAGCGATTGAACACGACCCACATTTTTGGTTTGCATTAGGATGGGTTAAAGCCAAACAACCTTATTTACAAAATCAGTCTGCCGAAGCTTTGCAAAAATTTAAACAGGCAAAAACATTTTGGTAAGAATCTTGAAGTCGCGGCAAATATGCCGCGACTTTTTATCTATATTTACCAAATACTTTCCATACACCGTTATCTGCTAATGGATCGCTATAGCTATCACTACGCTGTTTTCTTGGTTTATCGCGAGCATCGACGAGTTTAAAGTGTGGCTCTACCCCTAACACAATACCATTGGTATAAAACCGTGAACGCGTATATTCACTTTGACCATGCTGGAATACATACGTCCGTAAATCAATAAATTCACGGTGTGCAACTAGCGCTGCTGTATCATCACTTTGCAACCATTCTTGCATGGTAAATATCTGGTTTGTGTCAAACTGCCCACATTTTTCAATAAGACTTGCAACACCACGGAAAGTTTTTGATTCTTTTGCGCGTGTTTTATTAATCCGAATTCGGTCTACATGGAAAAAGAATAAGGGTAAGTTTAGATGGCTTGGTAAATGAATTGCATCTGGTAATTCATCTTCCATAAAAGGTTGAAAAAGCTCTTGTGCCCTTTCTATTAAATCTTTCCATTGTTGGTAATAGGCCACAACTTCTTCTTGCAAACCATAATAAATTGGCAGCCCTTCTACATGCTCCAAATATTGGGGTGGAAAAATATGCTGGCGTAATAAAGCAATGTCTGTTTTTAGACTTTGAACGGCAATTGCATCTTGCATATTATAACTCCCAATACTTAGGCTATTTACAGACTAAGGCAAAGGTTTTGTTTCCGCAAGGCTTTGCCTATAATAAGCAGCTCTATTTTTGCGGGAATAAGTCATGTCTCAAAAGATTAATGCAACAGATATTACTGAAGAAGAAGCGTTAAATGCTGTTTTCTTTGAGCGTGCGGATGAATTCATTAAACAAGCAAATGATTTTTGTCGCCCGCCAAAAGGCCAAAAGCCAGACCCGGCCGAGCTTCGTGGTCAAGTGAGCGCAGCCATGTTATTTGCAACTGCTCGTTTTAATACATGGGTGGCTGCCAATAATTTTAAAGATGGTAATGAAATGCGTGATGCAAAAGATCAGGTGATGTCTTACCTTCTTCAACAGTTTCAAATGATGCTTGAAGATAACTTTGATGAGTATTGTGAACAGTTCGATAACTATTTACGTTTCCGTAAGAATGAAGATTTTCATACTCACAAACACGACCATTAAAATATTTTACCACTCAAATAAAAAGCCACTTCATGTGGCTTTTTATTTGGCAATTATTTACTGCTTTTGTGCTTGACCATACTGGTCAGCCATAACTTCAACAAGATTTGAAGGTTTAATATATTTTTTAATAACTGCGTTCACATCAGCAACCGTTAACTTTGTTAACTCTTGGTCATGTTTAACACGGTCAAGTAATGTTTTACCTGACTCAAGCTCTAGATTTAACATACCGTGGATATTACGTTCATCTTCTAAGGCAGTAACACGTTTCTTCATAATATCCGCCTTCGCTGCTGCAAGCTCCTGCTCTGTAATACCATGAGTAATTAAGTCATTTAGAACCTTATGAACTGAAGCAGAAACTTGTGCCGAGCGACCAGCCGTATAATTTGCACTAATGCTTAACGCACCTACATTCGTGTCTCGATCTAATTGCAAACCAGTACCAAAGCCATATACCAATGCATTTTTTTCACGAAGCTCTTGAGCCAAACGTGAAGAAATTTGAGATTCACCCAAAATGTAATTCATTAAAATTAATGCAGAAGCGTCAGGATGGTTTTTCCCAACTGGTAAGGCCAGTACACTTTGATAACTACCAAACTCTCGCTGCTCAGATAAGACATGTACTTGCTGAGCAGGGAAATCAACGTGCTGAATCAAGATTTTTTCATACGGTTGTTTGCTATTCCAGCTTCCGAACTCTTGATTCAATAGCTTTTTCATTTTTTGGGCATCAAATGCACCTGTAATCGCAATTTGCGCATGATTCATGGCAAAGAAATGCTGATAAAGCTCTTTGACTTGTTCTTGAGTCACATTCTTTAATTGTTTTTTAGCCAGCTCCGGTTCAAAGTGATAACGCAAATCACCCGGCTGGTATTCTTCTACCAAGCGAGATAATGTTAGACCTGCTACCACATCCGGTTCCGTATAAGGACGATCAAGACTAGATAAGCTTTGAGATTTAATTAAATCAAATTGAGATTGTTCAAATTTAGGATTTTTCATGACCTCTAGAACAAACTTGAAAAACTCATCGAACTTTTCAGTTTTAGATTGAATATTAATGGTCATACCATTGCCATCGGCACTTGCATAAGCTGCGCCACCTGCATCAATCGATTTATCGGCAATATCTTGCAAGCTATATTTATCAGAACCGCGAAGCAATAAATATGAAGTTAAATCAACAACCGTACCTTTATCGAATAAAGATTTTTCAGTACCAAAATCCATAGTAATGGTGGCATAGGTACGATCATCACGGGTTTCTACAGGGAATAAAGCATACTTCATTCCATTTTTAAGTTTTCCGCGAATGATCTTTTTCTCATTACTTTCGGCATATTGCTTAGACGTTTTTAAAAACTCGGCAACTTCTTGTTGATAAACTTTCGGATCTTTTAAAGGCTCTGCTTTAACATCTGTTTGATCTAATGTTTTAGGCTTATCTTTTGCGTCGAGTTGTAATGCTTTCTTTTGGTCTTCTGGTGTTGGCAAAATATCGCCATCAATACGATGACCTGCAACAAGGAACTGTTTTAAGGTTTGATTTACCTCGTTGAGCTTCACTTTATCAATTGAATCTAAATCTTTGAAATATTGGTCCCATTGCCCATCCGCTACAGTGTAATCACTTAAACGGGAACCCAAAGCAACGGCATCTTTATTGACTAACTCACCTTGCGTTTTCATTAAGCTTTTTACACGATTTAGCTCAGTCTCTGTAAAAGGTTTACCCTTTTCAATTCCAGAGAGCAAAGCGCTTTCAACTTTTTTAGGGTCATTTTTTGGTGAATAAATAGCACCTAAAAATACGACGTTAAAATCTTGATCTAGCCATGTTGATGCCTGAACGTCTGTACTAACACCTGTTTCAACCATATTTTGGTACAAATGACCACTTGGCTGCATGGTATACAACATAGGTGCGAAAGCCAGTTCCGGTTGAATTTTTGTGTTTTTACCATCCATATAGATATGGAATTTGGCCAAATCACTACCCTTTTTCACCACAAACTCACGGTTTTTGAGTTTTGTAGAATCTAACACAGGCACTTGAACAGGCTTAGGCACAGCTCTTGCAGGAATTGGGCTAAAATATTGGTCTATCGTTTTTAAAACATCAGTTTTATCAAACTTGCCTGAAATCACCATGACCGCATTATTAGGCGCATACCAACTGCGATAGAACTGGTTCAACTCAGGCATTTTAATTGACTTAAGCTCAGGTAAATCACCAATCGGTAATCGACCTAGATATTGATTACCATAAGCCGACTTCCACATTTGATCCATCAAGACAGCAAAAGGCTGATCCATACGGACTTCACGTTCACGCTTTACGATTTCAATTTCAGAAGGCACAAATTTTTCTTGTAGAACTAATTTGTCCATGCGCTCAGATTCAAGGTACAGCACTTGATCGAGTGCTGTTTTTTCTGGACGGACAATATTGGTGTATTTGGTTGAATAGTAATCCGTGCTCGCATTCGTCATTAACGTATATTGATCTAAACGGCGTTGGAATTCTTCACCTTTTACATTTTGCGTGCCTTTAAATGCTAAATGTTCGAGTAAATGTGCTAAACCACTTTTACCCTGTGGATCATTTAAAGAACCCGTTAAATAAATGGTATTAATAAAGATTTTATTTTCTTTGTCATTCGGCGCAAGCACTACCCGAAAACCATTATCTAATTTATATTCCTCAACATTTTGCTTACTTTTTACTAATGTTGTTTGTGCAAAAGAGGCAGCACTTAAACCAAAAATACATAGGGAGAGAGTCAGTTGTTTAAACTGCATAAACATATAAATACCAATTAATTTGAATAATAAAAAATCAATAGTTGTGTGACTATAGTAGGAAATTTGAGCTGACTTTCATAGTAAAGATTTGAAAAAAAAAGCCGTTTATTTAAACGGCCTTATATTTTAAGGAAAAATTTCGGCTTGCATATAAAGTTTGCCATATCCCGAAATTTCAATACGTTCCTGATTTAAGACATTACAATACAAAACGCCTCCACGGCTAGAAGCCTGATAGGCCACAATATTATTTTTAGCGAGTTTCTCTGCCCATAGTGGCGCTATTGCGGTATGAATTGAACCAGTAACCGGGTCTTCATCAATGCCTGCGACAGGTGCAAAATAACGAGAAACACAGTCATATTGATCGTCAGCTTTTGAGGTGATTGCAACATCCATTGCTGTAGTTGTAATTGCAGTCCGTTTACCTAAGGCTTTAAGTAAGTTCATGTCAGGTTGCTCATCTAACACATCTTGCACTGACTCATATTCAACAATGTAGGCTTGAACATTTTGATAAACTGCTTTAAACGGTTTTGTTAATGCTTGACGTAAAATAGCCGGATAATCTTCAACTTGCTGAGCTTTACGAATTGGAAAATCCATTCTGATTTTGCCGTCTTCATCTTGATGAACTACAAACAAACCTAAGTTTCGTACATGAAAATTAAGAGTCTTTTTCTCAGTAAAATCTTTAAATAATACGAAAGCACTCGCAAGAGTTGCATGCCCGCAAAAATCCACCTCAACCGTTGGAGTAAACCAACGTATTTCATAATTTTCAGAGTCTATAATTTTTACAAAAGCAGTCTCAGATAAGTTATTTTCAAGCGCTATCTTTTGCATTAAATCAGCATCTGGCCACTCTTTTTCAACGATCACAGCAGCCGGATTTCCACGAAATAACTCTTTGGTAAAAGCATCGACTTGATACATTTTCATGTTAGTGCTCTCTTTCTTAATAGGCTCATTTTCGAAAATTATTTAAAAGAAAAACAGATACAGTTTTTTAAAAATTAACATCACAGTTGCAAGTTACACATATAAAAAAACGGCTCATCCAGAGTGGAGAGCCGTTTAATATTAACTCTTAATGATGTTGAGTTAATTCAATTTCATCTTCGCTATTCATTATAGCTTTGTCGGTCTGCCCCATAAATTGGCTTGTAACTACACCAGCAGTCATCGAACCATTTACGTTTAACGCAGTACGTCCCATATCAATGAGTGGTTCAATTGAAATAAGAAGAGCAACCAATGTTACAGGTAAGCCCATAGCAGGAAGTACGATCAATGCTGCGAAAGTTGCACCACCACCAACACCTGCTACGCCAATTGAACTTAAAGTCACAATACCCACTAACGAAGCAATCCACATTGGGTCTAGGGTGTTAATACCCATAGTTGGCGCAACCATGACTGCGAGCATGGCTGGATATAAACCCGCACAACCATTTTGTCCAATAGTGGCACCAAAAGAAGCAGAGAAACTTGCAATAGACTCAGGCACGCCCAAACGACGAGTTTGCGCTTCAATGCTCAGTGGAATACTTGCAGCACTTGAACGACTCGTAAATGCGAATGTTAGAACGGGAGCAACTTTCTTGAAGAACTTAAGTGGAGAAACACCAGTCAGAGTCAAAATAATGGCATGCACGACGAACATAATCGCCAAACCTAAATAAGACGCCACCAAGAAACCACCTAGGTTCAAGATATCTGCGACATTTGAACTTGCCACAACTTTCGTCATTAGGGCAAAAACACCATATGGTGTAAGCGTCATCACTAAACGAACAAGCTTCATTACCCAAGACTGTAATGTCTGAATAGCCGTCAGAATACGTTGACCTTTTTCTGCATCATCTTTCATTAAGTTGAGTGCTGCTATCCCTAAAAAGACAGCAAAGATAACCACGCTAATAATTGAAGTCGGATTTGCACCCGTTAACTCAGCAAAAGGGTTACTCGGAATAAAAGAAAGAATAAATTGCGGTACACTTAAGTCTGTTACTTTACCCACATAGTCAGTCTGAATTGCAGTAAGTCGAGCTGTTTCAGCCGCCCCTTGTACCAAACCTTTGGCAGTTAAACCAAACAAATTCGTCACAAATACCCCAACCAGCGCAGCGATGAGTGTGGTAAATAACAAAGTCCCGATGGTGTAGAAGCTGATTTTTCCTAAAGAAGAAGCTTGGTGTAGCTTCGCTACCGCACCTAAAATCGAAACAAAGACCAAAGGCATCACGACCATTTGTAAAAGTTTTACATAGCCGTTACCAACAATATTAAACCAGCTAATAGATTCAGCAAGAATCGGATGGCCACCGCCATAAATCAAATGTAGTCCTAAACCAAACACTACACCTAAAATTAAGCCAGCTAGAACTTTTTTAGATAAGCTCCAGTCCGTTTTACGTGTTTGGGCGAGTAAAAATATTAACCCGACAAAAACCACAATATTGATGATTAAGGGTATATTCATTCCCAAACTCCAAATTATTGCTTGTGTCATCTTTTAAGGGGGCATATTTGACCATAGCCGGCCTATATAAACTACCCTTTTCAACAATTTTCTAGCATGCAGATCATTACCGATCTGAATGAGAATATAAAATGACTTTTAAATACATATATATCACTTTTAAAACATAAGTTACGTTAGATATTTATGTATAAAAATTAAGCGCATTTCTGTATAAATTGTTGCTCAATAAAACAAATAAACTGCTTTAGATTACTGCCCCATGTTTCAGGAGGCTGAGCGACCAAATAAGTAGTGAAATGTGCAGATTCAGTGTTAATTTCAAAACAACTTAATGAGACTTTATCGGCTACTTTATTCAGATATGACTTTGGCAATAAAGCAAAACCGACACCTAATTCCACACAGCTTACAATGCCATCCAGACTGCCCATTTCCATAATTTGCGAAGGTGGCACACTGTGATCATTTAAAAACAACTCAATTGCATGCCGATAGGAACATCCTTGTCGAAATGCAATAAATCGAGTCTTTGCGAGGGTGGCAATGTCGGGAAAAATAATTTGTTGTTTTGGGCAAACCAAAACCAGTTGTTCTTGCCACACCGGAAAACTATATAGCTCTGGAATCACATATTTAGAAGCGACAAAAGCACAATCGACTTCTCCTTGTTGCACAGCATTTAACAAATATCCTGTCGGGTGAGTTTGAAGTTCGAGCGGCAAATTCGGATGTTGCTGCATACATTCATTAAGCAATTGAGGAAGTCGTATTGCTGCTGTCGTTTCCATACTGCCCAAACGAATAGTTTCATTCGGGTCAATATCACCTTCTCGGAAGATTGTCTTCGCTTTATTATGCAGTGCGATCATTTGCACAGCATAACTATGTAGCTGGTGTCCTGCATTGGTTAATGTAACGGGGTTATGACGATTTAATAAAATCACACCTAACTCTTCTTCAAGCTTTTTCACGTGGCTCGTGATATTGGATTGAACCGTACACATTTTTTGTGCAGCCAATGAAAAACTTCCACTCTCTGCAACCGCTAAAAAAAACTCTAAAGACTTAAGCAACATGCCACTATCTCAAAACAAGATAATTAATATCATATTAAATCATTTCTAATGATAAATAAACTCGCTTTTAATAATAAAAAAATTGAGAGATTTCTCATGTCTACATTCTATCGAATGAGCCTGCTTGTCTTTTTAGCGACTTGCCTAGGAATTGGTATTTTTAGATTTTCCTATACCGCACTCATGCCTATTATGATTGTGCAATATGGATGGACTCATGATTTTGCAAGCTATTTAGGAAGTGCAAATTTATTGGGCTATCTGGTTGGCGCATTATTGGCACTGTTTAGCATTAAAGAAAAATCTATACCCGCTTTGATTATAACTTCGGCGGTTTTAGGTAGCTTAAGCCTACTCTGCTGTTCTTTTATACACATGTCTTTGGCTTGGTTTGTTCTCTGGCGCACCATTTCAGGTATCGCAGGTGGCCTACTCATGATTTTGGCACCTAGCTTTGCCATGAAAAATATTGCAATTAGCCAAAGGCTCAAAGTCAATTTTTTAGGGTTTAGTGGTATTGGCGCAGGCGTGTTATCTGCCACTCTCATTATTCCTGCACTTAAAAATATGCCTGTTCAATATGTCTGGGAAATTTTTGCCGCCATTTCCATTATTGGCAGTTTGGTACTTTTTCAGTTATTAAGGCACCCACCTACCGAGTCCGTTCAAACGGCCAATCACGCTCCTCAAAACTTCAAACATTCACGTTTAGGACTGGTCATTATTATTGCTTATATGTGCAGTGCTTTTGCATATATCCCTCACTCTTTGTTTTGGATGGACTATTTATCGGGGACCCTACATTTTCCATTGCAACAACGAAACTTATTTTGGGTTCTTTATGGAGTCGGAAGTTATGTTGGCGCCTTTGTGGCGTATTGTTTAAGCCGCCTTATTGGATATTTGCAGGCAATTAAATGTCTATACGGTGTCTATTGCTTGGCAGTTGCCCTACCATTTTTTTCACATGCTACTGCTTTGCTCACTTTATCGTCCTTTCTTACAGGTTTACTCACACCTGCCACCGTATTTATTAGCTCTTACAGTCTGCTACAGATTTATGAACAGCGTTATCAAAAAATCTGGAGCCTTGCCACCATTGGGTTTGCCAGCACTCAGTTATTAGGTGGCGTTGTTATTAGTACTTTACATCACTTGCATTGGTCTTATGCCCACCTGTTTTTAATGGGCGGTATTGTTTTGTTATTTGCATTGAGCCTTTTAATTCCTATCCGTTCATCCATGCCGAACACTCTCGGAGAAACCGAAACGTGAAAACTTTATTCTTTCCTCTCTTTTTGATTGTTTTCGTACTCCTTATTCAGGCTTTAGACCAAAGCTATCAAAAGAAAATTGGTGTTTCTAAGCCCCAGAAACATCCAGAATTTATGCAATAAAAAAAGCCCCTATACATAAGGGGCTTTTCCATTGAGTAGTCGTATATTGCCAAAATAAAAATTAATGAATAGATCAGTAGAACAAACCGCATAACAGCTATTTTAGTACGCTTATTAAAAACGCTTAACTGACAAAAAATGTCATATTATGTCAATGTAGAGAGCTATTTTCTGATCTATATTCAGTCAAAATTTATAATTTTTAATACTTAAAATTGAGCAAAACATGAGCAATAACAATTACATTGATGAGCTTTTAAAGCTCTTGGCGATGTTCGCTTTTATCGGTGTTTTATTACTGGTATTTAAGTGTCAGACCATCTTTGCACTGGATATGACAACATCATACGAAGTCTCGGTAAGGATTGTTATCTATATTGTCACAGCAGCTATTTTGGGCTTTTTAACACGCAATCATATTGAGTTTACAACACAATTTTTAATTGCTGTTCCATTTGCATACTTTTGGCTAGAGCCAATTCTTGACTACAAGGCCATTCAAACTATCCCAGATGTTCCGTTTTATCTCTCGGGTCATGGTCAAAGTTTAGGACTACTCATCGTGATCATATTTTGTTTTGCCTTATGGGTATTTAAAGAAACAACCTCAAACTCGCTTGAGTCTCAAAATGTCTAAATGAGGATTTTTAGGGAGTTTTATAAAGTTAAAAATCGTCACTGTACTATATGTTTCTATAATATATATTTTAAGCAAATTAATTTATATCAATTAAAAACTCTAAAAATGTTCAATGTATCAAACCCAGCAAATGCCGTTGTTGTAGGTATTATCGCAATAATTGCTACAGTTAGTCTTCTGATATGGAAGTTTAATTTTTATCTCGGTATAGATATATACACCAGTGGAGAGGTGCTATTTAAAACATTATTGTATGCCGCCCTAATAGGACTATTTAGTTACTATTTTCGCCATACAATTAAAATTAGTAATACAGTGATTTTATCATTACCGCTTTTTTTCTTTTGTATTCGGCCTATTCTAAACTACAAAATGACGCATACCATTGGAAATGTACCACTGTATGCAACACATCATGGGCAAGGCTTAATATTGCTGAGTTTAACGATATTAGCATGTATATTGTGGGCCTATACGGCTAATTCTTAGCTAAAATTTTAACGTTTAATATTCTTATTTTTTATTATTTTTCAAAATTATAAATCTAAAGACTTTAAAAGCCCTCAATTGAGGGCTTTTCTATGAAAGTTTAATCTTCCATGTGCTGAATTATGGCATCGCCAAATTCTGAGCAACGTAACAAGGTCGCTCCCGGCATTAAACGCTCAAAATCGTAAGTTACGGTTTTAGCTGCAATCGCTCCTGAAATACCTTTAATAATCAGGTCCGCTGCTTCTATCCACCCCATATCACGGAGCATCATTTCAGCAGAGAGAATAATTGAACCCGGGTTGACTTTATCTTGCCCAGCATATTTAGGTGCAGTGCCATGCGTTGCTTCATACACTGCAATAGCTCCACCAATATTCGCACCTGGCGCAATCCCGATTCCCCCTACTTCTGCTGCTAAAGCATCTGAAATATAGTCACCATTTAAATTAAGGGTTGCAATTACAGAGTAGTCAGCAGGACGCATCAAGATTTGTTGCAAGAAAGCATCTGCAATCACGTCTTTAATAATGATGTCTTTACCATTTTTAGGGTTCTTAATTTTAACCCATGGGCCACCATCGATTAATTCACCACCGAAACGATCTAGCGCTAACTCATACCCCCATTCTTTAAAGGCACCTTCGGTATATTTCATAATGTTGCCTTTATGAACAAGAGTCACCGAAGGTTTGTCATTATCTATTGCAAACTGAATAGCCTTACGAACTAAGCGCTGTGTTCCTTCTTTAGAAACAGGTTTAATACCAATACCACATCCTTCAGGGAAACGAATTTTTGTGACCCCCATTTCTTCTTGAAGGAATTTAATGACTTTTTTAGCTTCTTCAGAATCTGCTTTCCATTCAATACCCGCATAAATATCTTCCGAGTTTTCACGGAAAATTACCATGTCAGTTAACTCAGGATGTTGAACGGGTGAAGGGACGCCTTGGAACCAACGCACAGGACGTACACATACATACAAATCCAGTTCTTGGCGTAGTGCAACGTTGAGTGAACGAATGCCGCCACCGACTGGTGTAGTTAAAGGGCCTTTAATAGAAACTACAAATTCACGCAGCGCTTCAAAGGTTTCTTCCGGCATATAGGTACCGTAAATTTTATTGGCCTTTTCACCGCAATACACTTCCATCCATTCAATAGAGCGTTTGCCGCCATAGGCTTTTAAAATTGCCGCATCAACAACTTTTTTCATTGCCGGTGTAATATCTACACCAATACCGTCACCCTCAATGAAAGGAATAATTGGATGATTTGGTACATTCAGTGACAGGTCTGCTTTTACTGTAATTTTATCACCGTCGGCAGGAACCACGATCTTCTGATAACCCATTATGTAGATTCTCCCTTTTATAATATTTAACTAACCAAACAAAAATAATTATCGATAAACAATACTTTCAACTTTTATTAACGCATAATAGCTTAATCGAATTTAACCCTTTTTGAGATTTATGTGGGAAATAAGCAAATTTCGCACTTAAATATAGCTCAATGTTTTTACCGCTTATTTGAAAGAAGAAGTCATTTTTTATGAAAATCGTCATTCTCAACAAACCATATGACGTTCTCTCCCAGTTTCGTAAAGACGAAGCACACATGACGGTCTCTGACTTTGTAGATGACCCGACTTTGCGCATAGCAGGCCGTCTTGATATGGACTCTGAGGGTTTAGTTTTCTTAACTGATCATGGTGGTTTGAATCAGTTCATTACCAACCCTGCGAATAAAAAATACAAAACGTATTTAGTTCAAGTTGATGGTGATGTAACCGAAGAAGCACTCGAGCAGCTTCGTAAGGGTGTAGAGCTTAATGATGGTATGACTTTACCAGCTAAAGCAATTAAGGTAAGTGAGCCTGAATGGTTATGGGACCGCGATCCTCCTGTACGTTACCGTGCCAGCATTCCAACATCTTGGATTGAAATCTCTATTTGTGAAGGTCGTAACCGCCAAGTTCGTCGCATGACCTCTGCGGTAGGTTTTCCGACTTTACGTCTCATTCGTACAAAAATTGGTACGATTGACTTAGTTCAATTGGGATTACAACCGGGCGAAACCAAAGAAATTGAGCCTCTACTCTACCCAGACTTTAAAGATGTTCCGGCTGAACAACCTTATCGTTCACGTTCATATGTGAAAAAACCGGGTGGCACTGGCGGTAAGCCAATGGTTCGCAAGAACAAAGATGGATCTGCGAAAAAATCTGGTACAAAGCGTATTTGGCAAATGGATGAAAGTGAAAAACCGCGTCGTAAGACTAACGGTACAACGCGTCCAAATACCAAAGCACCACGTGGTCGTAGCCGCAATAGCCGATAAAAATATTTAAGTTTTAAAGCTCACGTTAGTGGGCTTTTTTTAATGACTTTTATTTTATAAAAATAAAAAGCCGGTGCTTATGCACCGGCTTTTAGCTATGTACTAATGAATTAGTAATTAAGCCTGAACAGTTGAAAGCGCTGCATTGAATGTAGCACTTGGACGCATTACAGCGCTTACTTTCGCTGGGTCAACTGCATAGTAACCACCGATATCAGCTGGTTTACCTTGTACTTGAGCAAGCTCAGCAACGATCTTCTGTTCGTTTTCAGCTAATGCTTTTGCAAGTGGAGCAAATTTAGCTTTCAACTCAGCATCTTCGTTCTGTGCAGCAAGTGCTTCTGCCCAGTAAAGTGACAAGTAGAAGTGACTGCCACGGTTGTCAAGTTCGCCTGTACGACGTGATGGAGACTTGTCATTGTCAAGCAATTTACCAGTCGCTTCATCAAGTGTCTTCGCAAGTAACTTCGTACGAGCATTATTTTCTTTAATACCCATTTCTTCTAGAGAAACTGCAAGCGCAAGAAACTCACCAAGCGAATCCCAACGTAAGTGGTTTTCTTCCACAAGTTGTTGTACGTGTTTAGGTGCTGAACCACCCGCACCAGTTTCGTACATGCCACCACCCGCCATAAGCGGAACGATAGACAACATTTTCGCAGAAGTACCAAGTTCCATAATTGGGAACAAGTCAGTTAAGTAGTCGCGTAAGATGTTACCGGTTACAGAAATTGTATCGAGGCCACGAACTACACGCTCAAGTGTGTAACGCATTGCACGTACTTGAGACATGATCTGGATATCAAGACCAGTCGTATCGTGATCTTTTAAGTACTTCTGTACTTTCTTGATCAATTCATTTTCGTGTGGACGGTATGGGTCAAGCCAGAAGATCGCAGGCATGCCTGAGTTACGTGCACGAGTTACTGCAAGTTTTACCCAGTCACGAATCGGAGCGTCTTTCACCTGACACATACGCCAGATATCGCCTTCTTCAACATTTTGAGTCAATAACACTTCACCAGTGTCAAGATCAGTAATGTTTGCAATACCTGCTTCAGGAATTTCAAAAGTCTTGTCGTGAGAACCGTATTCTTCAGCTTTTTGAGCCATCAAACCAACGTTTGGTACTGTACCCATTGTTTTTGGATCAAAGTTACCATGCCATTTACAGAAATTGATCATTTCTTGGTAAATACGGGCAAATGTTGATTCTGGCATTACTGCTTTAGCATCGTATTGCTTACCATCAGCACCCCACATTTTACCACCAGCACGGATCATTGCAGGCATAGAAGCATCTACGATGATGTCGTTAGGTGAATGGAAGTTAGTGATGCCTTTTGCTGAGTCAACCATCGCAAGTGCAGGACGGTGTTCTTGGCAAGCATGTAAATCTTCAATGATTTCTTCACGTAATGAGGTTGGAAGAGTTTCGATTTTCTCGTATAACCCAGCCATACCGTTATTTACGTTAATACCTAATTCGTCAAACAACTTACCGTGTTTTTCGAAAGCTTCTTTATAGTAGATTTTCACACAGTGACCGAAAACGATCGGGTGTGAAACTTTCATCATTGTCGCTTTTACGTGTAATGAGAATAAAATTCCTGCTTCGCGGCAGTCATCAAGTTGTTTCTCGTAGAAGTCGCAAAGCGCTTTTTTGCTCATAAACATTGAGTCAATGATTTCGCCTTCTTGAAGCGCAACTTTTGGCTTAAGAACAATGCTCTTACCACTGTTTGTGATAAGTTCCATTTTTACATTGCGTGGACGGTCAAGTGTCATTGACTTTTCACCGTGGTAGAAGTCACCTTCTTCCATGTGTGAAACGTGAGTTTGCGACCATTGTTTCCACTCGCTCATTGAGTGAGGGTGTTTCTTAGCGTAATTTTTAACGGCAGCAGGAGCACGACGGTCAGAGTTACCTTCACGAAGAACAGGGTTTACTGCTGAACCTAGGCATTTGCCATAACGAGCTTTGATTGTTTTTTCTTCTTCAGTCGCTGGGTTTTCCGGATAGTCAGGAATTGCATAACCTTTAGATTGAAGTTCTTTAATACATGCTGTCAATTGCGCAACAGAGGCACTAATATTTGGGAGTTTGATAATGTTAGTATCTGGATCTTGTGTAAGACGACCTAGCTCAGCAAGGTTGTCGGATACCTTTTGCTCTTCACTTAGGTAGTCAGCGAATTCTGCGAGCACACGTGCAGCTACAGAGATGTCACTTTTAACAATCTCGATACCAGCTGGCTTAGTAAAGGTCTCAATGATCGGCAGTAGCGAATAAGTCGCCAATAATGGCGCCTCGTCAGTCAGTGTGTAAATGATGGTTGACTTTTCACCAGCCATATATAGCCCCTTCCGTTGAATTGAGTTTTGAGGACCGAGCTTTTGGCCCAGTGCCTACGAACCGATATGCTTAAATAAAACCCTGAGAGTATCGGCTCTCATTGGCTTTCAGTCAACGAAATATCCAGTGATAACGACATTTCGCAGCGAAATAATACATAATTTAAATCTATCGATAATAATCTTATACCTAACTTATGGTAATAAATGTGCTTTTACCAACTTTTTAGGTATAGAACAGTCTTAAATTACATGAGATATCTTTCAGAGTTCTGACAATTATTATACTTTTCATTCAAAACAAACTCAAAGATAAAGACTCTTTCTATGTTTTGAAGTTAGGAAAAAACAAAAACCGATGCACGAAACATCGGTTTTTTATAAATTAATTAACGGTTATTTAGGCTTTTAACCATTTGTCAGCTTTGCTTTGATCTTCAATAATAAGTTCAATTTCAGTTAAGTTTATGCTGTTACTTGTAACTTCAAACGACAATAACTCATCACGGCGGAAAGCCAAGACTGAGTAATTACCCTTTTGTTTAGCATATTTCTCAATAAGTTTTGTTGTCGCTTTTAGTCCATCAATTGCAATAATGACATCATTAGCAGAAATACCCGCTTTAGCACCAGCTCCCTCACGGTGAGCATTTTGTACTAACACACCTTCAGGCTTATCAGCTAGCTTTAAACCATAAGCTAAAGTCTTATCATTTTTAAGCGTATAACTTAAACCAAACTCAGGGAATAACTGATCAAGTGGTAACTCTTCAGTAGTATTAATCAAATGATTGATTTGCTCTACCCAACTATCGCCTGTTAGCTCTTCACATAAATCAAAAATTGTACGCTCATTAACCTGAACACCGTTTTGCGTATTTTCATACAATCGACGCATTAAGGCATCAAGGCTAGAACCACGTAAACGTAAGCCTAAGTCCAAACATAAGGCAACTAATGCACCTTTGTTATAATAGCTCGTGCCTGCATTATTCGAATTTTCATCTTGACGATAAAATTTAATCCAAGCATCAAAACTTGATTCTGCTACTGTTTGAACAAAACGTCCCGGGTTTTGCAAATAGCGATCAATTTGTGATTTCAACAAATCTAAATAAGACTTTTGGGAAATCACGCCACTGCGCAATAAAATTAAATCATCGTAATACGAAGTAAACCCTTCAAAAATCCACAGTAGTGAGGTATAGCCTTCTTGATGCAGGTTGTAGTTCGCAAAATTTTCTGGACGGATAAACTTTACTAACCAAGAATGGAAATATTCATGACTGCATAAACCTAAGAAACGTTGATAATCTTTTGAAGGTTCAGTAGGTTCATTCGATTTCGGTAAATCATCTCGTGGAGTAATCAGACTTGTGCTATTGCAATGCTCTAGCCCACCATAACTATTCCCTGTTGCCATGGTCATGAAGGTATAGTTTTTAAACGGTGCCGAACCAAACAGATCAATTTCGGCTGCACAAATTTTTTCAATATCCGTTTTTAAACGATCAACATTCGTAGCGTGAGTACCTGAAATTACAAACTCATGTTCAATTCCATGCGTTTCGAAGCTAAAACGCGTTTGATCAGCCAGTTCAAATGGACTATCAATGAGTTGATCATAATGATCAGCTTTTAAAGTAAAACGTCCTTTTACTAAACTTTTTGAAGCTAATCCTGTTGCTAACTGAAAGTGTTTTAATTCATCCGGCAAAAAGATTTCTAATTCACATGCAGATTGTTCTTGGCCTTCTAAGCCTAAACACACACAGGCAGGGTTAATATATAAACGCGTTTGATCTACATAAGCACCACGTACTGATAAATCATATGCATAAACATCATATTCAACAGTAATTAACTCGTGATCGGTGTTAAATAAACGCCAGCGATTTTTTTCAGTCTTTTTAATATTGAGCATGCGTCCAGCTTCATCATAGGCCTTTACTGCCTCGATGTGCTTAGAAAACTCTCGAATGAGATAACTGCCCGGAATCCACGTTGGTAACCATAGTTCCTGATTTGGATTCGCTAAAAAGCGAATTGTCACGTGAACAAGGTGTTGTTTGTAATCATCGAACTCAATTTGATAATGCAACATAAATTCTTCAATTTAAAAATAAGAACGGTTTCACATTAGATTATCACTTTTTTGTATCGACTTGCGTAGATGTATTTTTTGGCAACAATTCACACTAGCCTTCTACAAAAAAAAGGCATAGCATGCTGGGCATCTGTGTTCCGTATTTGCCAGTAAACGTCAAGGTCACCTAGTGAAATTCTTCCTATCTCTTTTTACGCTGTTTAGTATTTTCTGTACTACTCTTACCAATGCTGCTCTACTTAATATTGCTCCTGAAAGTGTTGAAGCCGCTGCATGGACAATTGTAGATACCCAATCTGGTCAAATTATTGCTGAGCATAATAGTCATGTACAACGTGCGCCAGCATCTTTAACCAAAATGATGGTGGCCTATATTGCATTAAAAGAGATTAAGGCTGGAAAGTTAAAACTGAACGAAGTCATTACTGCAACACCAGTCGTAAGCGTGGTGCAGTGGGATGAATCACAAATGTACCTCAAAGCGGGCGAGCAAATTTCAGTTGATCAGCTCTTGGCTGGTTTAATTGTTATGTCTGCAAATGATGCAGCTGTGACTTTGGCTGAAAAAATTTCTGGTGATGTGCCTCATTTCGTAAAGCGTATGAATCAAGAAGCACAAGCGCTGGGTATGAAAGACACGCACTTTAGTAACCCTGCTGGCATTACAATGCCGGATCATTACACGACAGCTCATGATTTAAGCTTATTAAGTCAGGCAGTGATTCACCAGACCCCTGAATATTTACATTATTCGAAAATGCCGAGCTTTAGCTACAATCAACGTTTTCACCACGCGACGAACCTTGCTTTAAAATATGACCCATCTGTAGATGGCTTAAAAACTGGCTATACCAAAGCAGCAGGTTATAACTTGGCTCTAACAGCTTCACGCCCTTCATTTTCACCGAACTTACCGCAAAGACGTTTACTGGTAATTGTCTTAGGTACACCAAGTGCTGTGAAACGTGCTGAAATTGCAGATAAATTAATGAATCTTGCTTATGCTTATACACGTGATGAAGTGGTTATTCCTGAGCAAAAATTAATTGCTGAATTGCCTGTTATTAAATCAACTTTAAAAATGTTTAAAGTAGAAACTAAGCAGCCAACCATTGTTACGACTTCTTTATATGCTGAGCCAACACCAATTGATTTAAATACGTTTGATTATGCTACACAGCGTATTCAGGTTCTTGATAGTAATCAACAACCTAAAGTTATTGCTCCACTTGAAACAACTCAAACACGTGTAAATATTCAGTTAAATGAGCAAAAGTTAACAGCACCGTTAATGAAAGCGATGAATTTGGCAACAGTTTCAATTTATCAAAACAACCAGCTCATTCGCAGTCTTCAAATTGAAAATGATGTACACATTGAAGAAGCAAATATTTTTCAAAGAATTATGATGTGGTTCTCAAGCCTATTCTCAATCTTTTCATCAAGTGAGCACAGTGCAGCAAAACTCTACCCTATAGATTCGCACTAAAAACATCAAATTGTGCACAGATGCACAATAAATTTTATAAAGAAAAGATGGCATAATTCAGCCATCTTTTTTTTATAGAAAAATAATTAGGTGATAAAAATGACCCAAAACTTACATCATATTGTTATTGTCGGTGGTGGTGCTGGTGGTTTAGAACTCGCCACACAACTTGGTGAAACTTTTGGGAAAAATGGTAAAGCCAAAATTACATTGGTTGACCAAAATCTAACTCATATCTGGAAACCATTACTTCATGAAATTGCGGCGGGTTCTTTAAATCCTCACGAAGAGCAAACCAATTATTTTGCCCATGCAGAAAAACACCACTATGAATTTGTGTTGGGAACATTCATAGCAGTAAATAAAGATAAGAAAATAATTGATTTAATTCCCCCTCAAGTCTCTAAAGAACAAAATACCCATATTCAACAACTCAGTTACGATACGCTGGTTTTAGCGCTTGGTTCAGTATCAAATGATTTCAATACACCCGGTGTTCGTGAAAACTGCCATTTCCTCGATAGCCGTAAACAGGCGGATATTTTCCAGCAAGATCTTTTACATTTATATATCGAAGCGCAAAATCAACCCGATCAACGTACATTAAATATTGGAATTATTGGTGCGGGGGCAACAGGTGTCGAACTTGCGGCTGAACTGATTGAAACGACCAAAAACTTTTATCGCTATGGTTTAAAAAAGATCCATCCGAATCAAGTCAAAATTACACTCATTGAGGCCTCAGAACGCATCCTCCCTGCTCTAAGTGAAAAAACAGCTGAACATAGCGCAAAACAGCTTCAAAAAATGGGTGTTGAAATTTTAACTAAACACCGGGTTGAAAAAATTGATGAACACTGTATCTATTTTAGTAATGGTAACCAGCTCAACAGTGATATTACGGTATGGGCAGCTGGGGTAAAAGCACCAAAAGTACTTGAAAGTCTTAGCGATTTCGAACGTGACAATATTAACCGCTTAATGGTCTATGCAACGCTGCAGACCTATTCCGATCCTAATGTATTTGCATTTGGTGATTGTGCCCATTGCCAACTTGATGCAAGACACCCGCCTCTCGGACCACGCGCTCAAGTTGCTAGTCAACAAGCAAGCTTTTTAGTCGATGCTATGGCTGCTAGGCTAAATGGCCGATCACAACCGATGTTTACTTTTAATGACAAAGGTTCACTTGTGTCTTTAAGTCGTAATAAAGCGGTTGGAGAATTACTGGGGGATGTCAGTGTCCAAGGATATATTGCCAAAACGATGTATGTATCTTTATACCGTTTACATCAAGCAACAATTCACGGTTACACTCAAGCTGGACTACTCACAATGAAAGATTTACTTACAAGACGAGTACGACCAAAAATTAAGCTGTATTGAGTTGAATTTTTTAAGTTCATCCCTATTTAGATAAAAACGCATTAGAAAAAGTGTTAAAGATTGAGATTTTGTAGTCTACAAAATTTATTTTTCACTTTATGATGTACGCTTTAATTGATTGAATGGATCAAAAACATGACTGCAATTGCAAATAACCACGTGGTTTCATTCCACTATAAATTAACAAACGCTGAGGGTGAAACACTTGATCAATCTCAAGGTGAACCACTTGCCTATTTGCATGGCGCAGGCAACATCATTCCTGGTTTAGAAAATGCATTAACTGGTAAGACTGTTGGTGATAAATTCACTGTTAACGTACCAGCTGCTGAAGGTTATGGCGAATATAACCCAGACCTAGTACAAGAAGTTCCTGCTCAAATGTTCCAAGGCGTTGATAACATTCAACCAGGTATGCAATTCCAAGCTCAAACAGATGACGGCGTTCAAATCGTTACTGTTAAAGCAGTTGAAGGTGACAACGTTATCGTTGATGCAAACTTCCCACTTGCTGGTCAAGATTTAACTTTTGAAGTTGAAATCGTAGAAATCCGTGAAGCTTCTCAAGAAGAATTAGATCACGGTCACGTACACGGTGCGGGTGGTCACCACCACTAAGTCTTCTTTTAGAAGATAATAAAAGGCAAAGCTTCGGCTTTGCTTTTTTTATGTCTTTAATTTATATAATATTCATAGAGTTAATTTATTTTTAGGGACTTGCATGTCAAATGCTTATCAGCTCATTTGGTTTCGCCAAGATTTGCGTATACATGATCATGCAGCTTTATGGCACGCCAGCCAGCAAGGACCTTCACTCGGTTTAGTCATCTTATCGCCAGAGCAATGGAAACAACACGCCGATGCTCCAATAAAAATAGGTTTTTATTTACGACAACTCAGAACGCTTCAGAAAGAGTTAGCAGCACTGCATATTCCACTAGTTATTCAAGTCATTCCCTATTGGAAAGAGATCGCAAACTTTATTTCTGATTTCAGCAAGAAATATAATATTGAAAACGTGTATGCCAATATCGAAATAGGCGTAAATGAATTAAAAAGAGATAAAACGGTACAAGACTATTTAAATCGGCATGGCAAAGAACTATTTTTATTCCATGACCGTACTATTTTTCCTTTACGTTCAATCCGTAACCAATCACAACAACCATATCAAGTATTTAGTGCATTCAAAAAAGCTTGTTATACAAAGCTCGACACAAGCGGTTTACCTCAATGTTATCCGGTCCCTAATAAACAAAATGAAGTACCACTAGATTTTTTACAGGGGAAAAATATTGATTTAGACGAAATTGAAAAACTATTTTGCCCATCTCTCTCAAAAGAACAGCAAGATTTATGGCCTGTTGGCGAACAATACGCATTAGAACAATTAGATCAATTTATTGAAGAATCGGTTTGTCACTATAAACTCGAGCGCGATTTTCCTCATATACAAGGTACAAGTAAGCTTTCGCCTTATTTAAATATTGGTATTTTATCTATTCGACAGTGTTTACAAGCACTCTTTCGTAATCAACATGGCAACTTTCACTTAGTCAATGAGGGCCAACAAATATGGTTAGACGAACTTCTTTGGAGAGAGTTCTACCAACATATTTTATTTGATTTTCCGCATGTTTCTAAACACATCCCGTTTAAAAAAGATACTCAGAAGATTAAATGGAACCATAATCCAGAACATTTAACCGCATGGCAAACGGGTCAAACCGGTATTCCTATTGTTGATGCTGGGATGCGACAACTTTTACAAACAGGCTGGATGCATAATCGAATACGTATGATTACGGCCATGTTTTTATGTAAAAATCTTTTGATTGATTGGCGCATTGGTGAACAATGGTTTATGCAACATTTAATTGATGGTGACCTCGCCGCAAATAATGGCGGTTGGCAATGGTGTGCCTCAACAGGAACAGATGCCGTACCTTATTTTCGGATTTTCAACCCAATTGCTCAATCAAAGAAGTTTGATCCGGAGGGTGAGTATATTCGCCAATGGGTGAAAGAATTGGCTCATTTGGACAATAAAACGATTCATGAACCCTACTCAAGCAAAACCGATCTTGGTTTAAATTATCCAAAACCCATAGTAGATTTAAAAGAAACACGCCTTAAAGCAATTGAAACTTTCAAGAATATTTAGATAACAATTGAGTCTGCTCTGTTTATTTTTGATGAAAAATTAATAACAAGGTTTGACTATACAGTGGCTTTAATCTACAAATAAACATAATAGATACTAAAAAGGACAGAAACAACAACTACTTCGCAAATCAACACCTTTCATTATAAAAGTATAAAAAAATTAACATTACAAAAAAGGTAGCATAGGCCACATGCAACAAAAACACCCCGGTAGAACACTCGTCTTATGGATTATCGCAGCTCATCTATTTATGGGAATGGTTGCATACGAGTGGCTGCCTGTGAGTTTTAGAGGAAGTTGGATTTTTATTCTTCTTCTTTTAATTTCAGGTGCTTTTTTAGAAGTCGGTTTGTCTTTAATTGTAGGTTTAGTCGCTTTTATTGGGGTTGCCGTATACTTTTTACTCGACTTAGGCGCACAAACACATATTGAACGTCAGTTACTTTTATTATTCATTATTCCCCTAATACCGCTCTTTCTAAGTGCTGTACGCCACAATATTGAAATTAATGTACAGAAATACCGTGATATTCAAAGCTATGACCGAAATTATCGCCGCGATATTTTCCCGCTCAGTGCTTTAAAATACTTTCAGCGTAGTTTTTTTAAATTACTTGATCACCACAATGTACAAGATTATGAAGTATTCGAAATTCGAATTCTTAATCGCAGTCTAATTAAAGAAATGTTAGGCGATGATGTCTGGAAAACAACTCAAAATGAAATGATTAAAATTTTAAGCCAGCATGAACCCAACGAGATTGTTTTCCAGTTTGCAGATGATGATCTGGAAAATATTTACAGTATTATGATTCGCCAGCAGAAAACAGAAGAAGACCCTATATTCTTAAAAAAATTAAAAGAAATTACGACTTTGCGTCTTGAGGTGGAATACAAAATTGTTCCTATTCCACCTGAGGAGATGAGCTAATGTCTAATCTTCTTAATATTTGTGGAATTGTAATCGCCTCTAGCCAATATCCAGATGCCACATTACAACAGTTCTATCGACAATATTATCATTGCGAAATTAAAGCTGAGCAAATAAAAGCCGAGGTTCAAAGTCCTAGTGATCTTTCCATGTTTTTCCCTTACCAAGATACATGGTGGCCTGTCTTTACGATTGATCAGATTAGCTCTGAAAGTTTCCAAAAGTTTATCCATAACGGAATTAGACCCGGCATTATCTTGCCAGACGAAGTATTCGGTTTTCCTCACTATTTCTTGTTAAAAGAAGCAGTAAGCCAAGGTGCTATTCCTATTGTGCTTTTTAAAACTGAACAACCTCAATATTTTGCCGCAAAAGCAACTTTTTCGACCGCTATTGGTTTACGCCCAATGGCTGCTTTTGTGAGTACAGGATGGGATGAAAATTTAATTTCTCAACCAGCGGGTAGTTATATTATCCAGCTAAATTCAGCAAATTTACCATTACCCTCAAGAGAAGTCAGACAAGGCCCACATTTATTTTACTCGGCCAAGAGTTTTAACGGCCATGTTTCAGGTTATGAAATTATCATTAATCCCCCTGCCGATTTACCTCTATCTAATATTCGATATCCTCAACTCGGCATTTCTTGGAACTTTAATAATATTGATTATGAGAGTACTCCTGAACATGTAAGTACGAATCTTATAGGTTATATATTTATTATTTTAAGTATTGTTGTTGTTCCACTTGACCTGATTTTAACAACGACGTATCCGGATCTACTCGGTACATTTGGTAGCTATATTTCATGGATCTCCTTAGTGGTCGGGGCAATTTTATTATTGCTGCTCATCTCTTCTATTATTAGGAGGGTCCGTAAAAATGGCTCCAATTGATATCCTGTTTTTATTTGGCTTTTTAGGTATTTGGATTCCACAAGCATTTTGGGCATGGTTAAGCTATCAAGCGTGGAAGTATTCCAAAACGGCTGAAAAAGAGCTGCAAAACTTACCAATACCAGAAAGATGGCCAGTCTTAAGTGTTTTGATCCCTGCTTATAATGAAGGCGTTGTGATTGAGGACACTTTGCATGCCATTGCTCAACAGGATTATCCGGCAGAGTCTTATGAAGTCTTACTGATCAATGATGGCTCCAAAGACAACACCCTTGAAATCGCAGAAAACCTCGCAAAAATTTATCCTTGCATAAAAATTGTCAATGTACCCAAAGGTATGGGTGGTAAAGGTAAATCAAGAACGCTTAATAATGGTCTTCCTCATGCCAAAGGTGAGCTAATTGTTGTTTATGATGCCGATAGTACTCCTGAACCCGATTGCGTCCGATTACTTGCCCAAACCTTGTTAGCCGATAAAAAGTTAGTGGCGGTAAATGGCAAAGTCAGAACCCGTAACTGGCAAGATAGTATTTTGACTCGCTTTATTGCGATTGAATTCATCTTTTTCCAATGGATCTTTCAAGGTGGACGCTGGCAACGTTTTGAACTATCAACATTAATGGGAACAAATTATGTCATCTGGCGCGATGCTCTAGAGACTTTGGGCGGTTTTGATGAAAAATCGTTAGTGGATGATACAGAAATGAGTTTCCGAATTTTTATCGGACAAAAACGAATTAAATGGGTTCCCTATGCAATTGGTTGGCAACAGGACCCTCCTTCGTTAAGCGTATTCGTTAAACAGCGCTCACGCTGGACTCAAGGTAATTTTTATGTAACACGCAAATATTTACCCGTAGCACTGAGAACTCCATTCCCAATCGGAATTGAAATTCTAAATAACATTATGTGCTATATCCTTTTTGTACCGGCTTTATTCTGGAGTCATATTACCTTAACGCTTGGCTTACTTGATATTGCAGGTATTTCAGTTCCTGGTCCATTTACACTACTGTGGGGACTCTCATTTTGTCTCTATGTAGCACAAATGTGGTTTACGCTTTCTTTAGAAAAAGTTAAACCAGAACTTTACTTTTACTCGGTCTTATCTTACGTAAGTTATTCACAAATCTTCTTATTTATTGTGTTTAAAGCCGCGTTCGACATGCTAAAAAATAAAATACAGGGCAACTCCCTTCAATGGTACAAAACGGAACGTAGCAAGGAGAAAAAATAAATGAAAAAGACTTTTGATCTTTACCAAACAGCTCAAGTGCTCCTTGCCAGCACCAGTTTTTTGCTTGGCATGTCTACTCATGCTTATACATGGAAACTCGACGATATTAGTACCTCGACTAAATATACAGTCGAGCCTCACTTTTTCTATATTGGAAAAGGTGCTGAATGGCAAAACATTCAGTTTTCGAGTGACTACTCAACTGAAAATGACACAACAGTACTCGTCAAATATGACGATAAGCTCATTTATAACACTACGCTTAATGGTGATGGCCAATTCAAATTTAATATTCCTGCCAGCCAGAGCGGTTTTCACCGTTTAGATTTTATTATTCAACAATATGCAAAACCAACGACGCTTAACCAAACAAAAGAAACATTCTGTACAGAAGATATTGATCACTTAACTTATTTGAGTAATTCCCAACTCGACTTTACGCCTGTTCGAAATGAGTACCGTTTAAAAGATCTACCGGACGCTTTATTTAACCCTCAGGCTAGACGACCTACACCTTTTGTCGGGATCTTAAAATATAACCGTAAAGAAATTACCGAAGCCTCTATGTTGGGCCGATTAGTAAGTTCGTGGAGCTCCGTAACGCCAATTGAATGGGTTGATTCAGGCCAAACCAATCTAAATCCTGAAACGAACTTTATTATTGAAGTGATTCGTTCGGCAAGCCCACTCAAAGGAGGAGCCTTAGTACAAATTGCTAAACCGGCTGAAGGTGTACCGACGCTATCTATTACTTATCACACTCCACAAGAGCTTACCGCTGCCATTAACGGGCTAATTAATCCAACTTATGTGCAACAGCTTGATACGGGCAGCGCTATTTTTCCAACTACAATTTCAGCACCAACTTGGGCGCAATTTAAAAAAATTGATACGCTTGCAGATCTAGGTATTCAGGATTTTCGACTAAATCATGCCGAAAAGAATTTATTTCTTGATTTTCCGGCAGTATGGCAACCTACTGATATTCTGCAAGGGCAAATCGCACTTCGTATTCAAAGTGGACTATTACAAGGTTCAAACATTACAGCATGGATTGATGGAGGACTTGCAGGAAGTATGAAAACGGCGGATCTCGCATCCGACCCTGTAAACCGACAGTTCAACATCTTTGCCAAGGAAATTTCAAATACAACCAACTTTAGCTTAAAACTTGAAAACTCGGTTATTGCCAACTCTCAATGTTTACCCAATGCTCACGGCTCACTCTGGGTTGATACCGCCAAATCAACGGTAAAACTTCCCCATAAACTTAAAAATGGTGTTGCCGCTCTTTCAATGACCTTAGCCACCAAGCCAACAATCGCAATTGATGACCAATCCGGGGCATTAAATATTGCCATTATTTTAGGACAAGTCGCTAAAAATATGCTGCTGACACAAGCACCAATGCCAGTGAACCTAGTACGCTTTTCTCCGACCTCTCCACAAGCAGTGAATGTGAGAGTGAACAAAGAGATTTATCAGCAACAAGTCTTAATGCATCAAAATATTATTTATGCACCCGCAGCAGCGAATGGCTTTATCGTAAGTTATAACAATAACCGCTTCGATGTAATTACAGACTCTGAAAACGGTGCACAAACCTTTATGCATTTATGGGGAAAAATACAGCATAAAATCCCAAATAATGTGACCAAAATGCTAGTGTCTGAAAACGGCAATATTTATGTTCTTCAAAAATTAATTGTAGGTAATCAAAAAGCGCCATTAGTTCAGCAATCATCATTCTTTTTATTAGTTGTGATTATCTCTGCAATTATGATAATAGTGATCTTCTTGTGGTATTGGTTACGACGTAATAATGAAAAAACAGATACCAATTAAAATAACTGCTTTTATTATTTTAATTATATGTAGTGTAGTGGGTTATGCGGGGTTGTTCAAAAATCATGGGCAACCTCCCATTATTGAGGGTATTTTCTGGCAACCTGACAATGATACTACTCCTCCTAAAGGAAACTGGCATTACTTAGGAATAAATACTTTTGTTCCCCAATGGTCAGTCGTTGAATCTAAATCTTGGTGGAAAAACTCCAATCTTCCTCAATGGGAAAAAGCCATTGATTTACAAAAAATTAAACAGCAACCTTGGGCCAAAAATCTTATATTGGGGCTAGCAGGTGAATATAATGAACACGAAGCGCGTGCTAATGTCGTTGCTTTGGGTGAAAAATCTGCACAAATTATTCAAGAACAAAATGATACATCTTTAAAAGGCTATTATTTTCCAGTAGAAGCCGACCCAACATGGCTAAGAGTAAGTACCTTAGGACATGTTTTGGAAAAATTACCCTCACCTATTTGGGTTAGTGTTTATAGTGGTGAAAGTGAACCTGAAAACTACGATTTATGGGTTAAAAGCTGGCTTCCTCAACAAGCAGGCGTTTTTTTCCAAGATGGTGTAGGTGTCGGAGTACGAACTCCCGAACAAGCTAGACGTATTTTAGATCAACTTGAACAGACACTTGGAAAAGATAAAACGGTTATTGTTTTAGAAGCATTTCGAACCAAGAAAAATGGTCAATTTCGTGCAGCCTATCCTTGGGAAATTATCTCTCAAATTAAGGCGTATGAAGGGAAAAAAATTTATATTTTTGATGGCCCCCACTATATGGGCCGATGGTCCGTTTATATTGTCGGTCTATGGTATCGACTCGTTTATGGCAGCACACCCGCCACCATAAACGAACCCAAAAACTCAAAATAAATGATCTCTAGTTATAAGTTCTGGCAATTTCATCTAATATTCGCTGGGCAGCACGTCCATCACCAAACGGATTTTCAACATGAGCCATTTTTTGGTAATGCTGCGAATCCGTTAAAAGTTTCTCAGCCTCTTCAATAATTTTCTGCTGATTTGTTCCAACCAATACCCCTGCTCCCACCTCTACCACTTCCGGGCGTTCAGTCGTGTCTCTTAAAATTAAGACAGGCTTATTAAATGATGGGCTTTCTTCTTGTAAACCACCAGAGTCCGTTAAAATAAAGGTGGAGCGGTCGATAACGGCCAATAAACTTGGATAATCGAGTGGCTTCACAAGATGAATTTGAGCATGACTTTTAAATTTATCGTGCACTACATTATGTACAGCAGGATTTAAATGTACAGGCCAAATAAAATGTAAATCAGGATGCTGTTTTGCTAAATACTCAACAGCATTACAAATATTCTGAATTCCTTCGCCAAAATTCTCACGGCGGTGAGCAGTTATAAGTACAACTTTATCGTTTTGTTTTAATTCAATTCCGTAAGGCTCAAGTTGATTTTTCAAACCTGTCTTTTCAGCTATGAGTTTCCTTCCTAAATATACAGCATCAACTACCGTATTTCCTGTCACTGTAATCAATGAAGGTGGAATCTGCTCATTTAACAAGTTACGCTTTGATTGTTCTGTAGGGGCAAAATGCCATTTGGTAATACGAGAAACTAACTGACGGTTGCCTTCTTCAGGAAACGGATGATCTAAATCATAAGAACGTAAGCCTGCTTCGACATGGGCAACAGGAATCTTCATTGAAAATGCAACTAGCCCAGCAGCTAACACGGTTGTAGTATCACCTTGAATAACAATTGCATCTCTTTTTTGACCATCTGTATAGATATTTTCAAGTTGCGTTAAGCCATGAATTAAAAGCTGATTTAGGCTTTGTCCAGCATTCATAATTTTAAGGCGATGGTCAATTTCAACCCCAAAGAAATCTATCGCATCTCGAACTAATTCATCATGTTGTCCTGTAAAAATAACTTCTACCTGAAATCGTGAGTCTTGTTTTGCTAATAAAATTACCGGAGCCAACTTTATGAGCTCTGGACGAGTACCAAATACAATTGAAATAAAAATTTTCTTCATTATTAGAAATCCTTATAAAAAACAAGTTCTACACGAGTATTGTTGTAATGATCTTTTGTATTAACCGGTACGTCTTTAAAATAATTGCCATATAGACGTTCAACCCGTAGTTTTATCGGTTGATAATTAAAAGGCTGCCATGAAATGCCTGGACCATATTCAAATAAATTATTGTAATATTCATCTTCGCTATCCGCTAAGCCATGCAATTTCACATAAGCCTGCACAGTCCCACTCTCACCCTTATAGAGATTTAAACCTGTGCGTAAGCGTAAGTCCCCAATAACGTTATAGTCCTCTCTCGAATAAGTCGCGACATTGCCATACAAGTCAGTAAAATAATTATCTAAACAAAGTGAATGATCGCAGTTTGATTGTGAATACCATTCTTGATAACCCGTTACACCGCCTACAACACTCTCACGAAATCGCTTTCTATTTCTATCAATCAAGTCATAACTTCCACCAACTTCGACATAGGCTCGCACAGGAATGGAAGTCCATGGTTGATAATTTGCCCCCACCCCTAAAGTGGCTGCATTTTCATCAATAATTTCAGGTCGGACCCCACCTTGTGATTGAGTATCGCGGTTTAAATTAAGAAAGCCATATACTTGGGCTCGCCCGTTATCGATGTTTTTGCCATACCTCATTTTTAAAGGAAAAATAACATCGTCATACCGTGACTCATAAGACGGTGCAAAATAAATATCTCTAAAATATGGTTTAACTTCTCCCCCACTTAAATTTTTAACTGCCTGAGTTGCTTTAGCAGCAATTTCAGGGTCTGAAGAGGAACTTAACTCTTTAAATAAAACCAATGCTTCACGATCTTTTTTCTGCTGATTCAGCAAATAAGCTTCTTGTAATTTTAAGGTGTCATCTTGAGGAGCTAAATTTCTTGCTTGTCTTAAGCTTTGTAAAGCTTCTTCCCTTTTTTCAAGTCGAATCTGTAAATAAGTAAGACTTTTCCAGACTTTAATATCGGTTGGTGTCAGTTTACTAAGCTCAACTAATATTTTTTCTGCTTCTTGCGGTTGAGACTGTTCAATTTTATAAAATCTATCCCATTTATCATAAATAGGGTTACCGGGCTTATATGCAGGGTCGACTTGCTCTTGTGCATAAACTGAACTTATACCGATCATTCCCAAAGAAGAGATCACTGCTCCCATCAGTAATATTGAATGTGTTATAGAGTTTATTGTTTTGATATTTTTCATTTTCACCTCTACAGTAAATTAGACTTATTAGGGAGGGCAAGTCTTTGGAATGATCAATAAATATTATAATTAAAAATAATAAGTTACATCGTTAAGTTAGGTTAAGGATGTTTTAAAATAATTGTTTAATCTCCATTTTTATTATTGATCTATTCTGTCTTATCCCTAAATTTCCTATAATAATGACATATTTTTTGACCAATAAATTGTAAAATTTCATAGCATTTATAAAACATTAATAAGGAAAAACACATGGCTTTTCCACATCATACAGAGCATCATGCCATTCAGCGCTCAGGTTGGCTAAGAGCCTCAGTATTAGGCGCTAATGATGGCATTATTTCAGTGACTAGCTTAATTATGGGGATGGCTGCAAGTGGGGCAAGCTCACATACTCTATTTATCACTTGTGTTGCCGGGCTCATTTCAGGCGCAACCTCAATGGCTGCCGGAGAATATATTTCTGTTAAATCTCAAGAAGATATTGAAAAATCAGATTTAGCTATTGAGGCAAAAGAATTAAAAAAATACCCTCAAAAAGAATTGGATGAATTAACTCAAATCTATATTTCTAGGGGACTTTCAAAAGAACTAGCAAAGGAGGTAGCTATTCAGCTTACAACTCATGATGCTTTGGGTGCACATGCCCGAGATGAAATCGGTATTCATGAAAATACGGCGGCAAACCCAATTCAAGCAGCACTCTCCTCAGCAGCTTCATTTTCATTTGGGGCATTTTTCCCCATGCTTGCCATTTTGTTTAGCCCAGAGCATTTAATTATGCCAAGTGTCCTTATTACAGGTATCGCGGCATTAGCAATTTTAGGTGCCCTTTCGAGTTATTTTGCAGGCACTTCTAAAATCAAAGGTAGTTTACGTATTACCTTATGGGGTATTTTAGCGATGGCTTTTTCAAGCTGGATTGGTTCCTTATTTAATGTCACTCCTTTATAAGAGAGTTTTTTAAATAAGACTCTTAATATTTAAAAATTAAATAGCCAATATTATTTGCTCTTCATTCTATTTTCACGTTATGGTGAAGAGAAAGAATTGAGGTGAATAAAATGAGCCTATTACAACAACTTGCAATCAAACATCCAATTTTTCTGGCTCCAATGGCGGGCGTCTCTACTCCTGAATTAGCAGCCGAGGTTTCAAATCAAGGAGGCCTTGGATCATTAGGCTTAGGAGCAAACACACCACAAAGTGCACGTGAACAAATTTTAAAAACTCAAGCGCTCACGGAAAACCCATTTCAAGTTAATTTTTTCTGTCATCAATCGACTGAGCTTAATGTAGAAAAAGCAAAACTATGGCTTGATTACCTACGTCCTCATTTTGAAAAATTTGGTGCTCAACCGCCCCAAGAATTACACTGTATCTATCCAAGTTTTTTAGACAATGATGATTTTTTAAATGTTGTTTTAGAAACTAAGCCAAAAGCAGTAAGTTTTCACTTTGGTATTCCGCATCCGCATCAAATTAAAGCTTTAAAAGAGGCTGGTATTTTGACTATGGTTTCGGCAACTAATTTGATCGAAGCTCAAGCTATTGAGGCAGCGGGTATCGATATTATTATTGCCCAAGGGATTGAGGCAGGCGGACATAGAGGGATTTTCAACCAAACTTTTGATGGGGCAATTAAAACTAGTGACTTGGTTCAACTGATTGTGCAGCACTGTACACTTCCGGTTGTCGCCGCAGGTGGCATAATGACTGGCTTACAAGCCAAACATATGTTGGGCTTAGGCGCAGCCGCAGTCCAATTAGGGACAGCATTTGTTCAATGCCAAACTTCAAATGCTTCTGCCGAATATCGCAAAGCCCTATTTAGTAAACCTGTAACACAGATTAGTGCTAGTCTTTCTGGACGCCCTGCTCGGGGGATACTCAACCATTGGCATACAAAAATTGATTCACCTACTCGCCCTGTACAACCCGAATATCCTTATACCTATGATTTAGCAAAGCAACTAAATGCTCTTGCAAGCAAACACCAAGATTACGGTTTTGGTGCTTTTTGGGCAGGAAGTAACGTTGCACAAATACGTGAACTTGAAGCACCTGATCTGGTTAATCAACTGGTCGTTGAAATGCTAGACAATGAATAGGTAAAAATTCCAAGCAACCAGTCTCTGTACTGGTTGCTTTATTTTAGTGAGTATCTAATAAATTAACCTGTTCAACCTGAACATCGCTCATCAAATTACCTTCAGCAAGCAATTGATTAAAATAGCTCTCAACAACTAAAGCTTGTTCAGCAGTCGTTTCAACTTTATACATATTTTGTCGAAACTCATTACTTGAGCGTAAACCTTTGGTGTACCAAGCAATATGCTTACGGGCAATACGACAACCAGAGTATTCACCATAAAACTGATATAACTCAGACAAATGCCCTAAAAGCACTTCTTTAACTTCTTCAATATTCGGAGCAGCAAGGTGTTCACCAGTTTTTAAGTAATGGGCAATTTCACGAAAAATCCACGGTCGACCTTGTGCAGCCCGCCCAATCATAATTGCATCTGCCCCAGTATAGTCCAGTACATATTTTGCTTTCTCAGGACTATCAATATCACCATTAGCAATCACAGGAATATGGATTAATTCTTTAACATGCTTAATCAATTCATAACGGGCGGTATTTAAATACATATCTTCACGTGTACGGCCGTGTAGTGCTAATGCAGCGATGCCAGCCTCTTCGGCACGCTTAGCCACCCGTAGAATATTCTCTTGGCCATTTAAAAATCCCAAACGGGTTTTTAAAGTTACCGGAACATCAACTGCTGCAATGACTGCATCTAATATTCGAGCTACCAAATCTTCATCTTGTAATAATGCTGAACCCGCTAATTTATTACATACTTTCTTTGCAGGACATCCCATATTGATATCAACAATTTGCGCGCCATTTGCGACTTGGTAACGAGCCGCTTCAGCCAACTGTTCCGGATCGGAACCAGCAATCTGTGCAGAAATTGGAGCTAACTCTCCATCAAAATTAGCACGATAAAGACTTTTTTTAGTCATACGTAAAGTCTTGTCAGCAGTCATCATTTCACTGACTGCATGACCCGCACCGAAATACTTGCACAGCGTTCTAAATGGACGGTCAGTTACACCGGCCATAGGGGCAACAATTAAATTATTTGACAGTTGATAGGGACCAATATACATATATATTCATACAATTGATGATCGGCATAGTATACTTCATCCGCTTGATCAGCTCATCTTTTTATGTAGGTGTCCTCCTCTCCATGAACAAACCGTTGTCTTCCCGTTTTTTATTTAAATCATTCGGTATGGTTGCCGTATGCATGAGTTTAGCTGCTTGTGGAGATAAAGCCTGGTGGTCAAATAATGATGAGCCTGAATTAGAAAGCCAGCAAATCAAACGTCTCATTCCATCTCGTGTGCATGACCGAGAGTCATGGGCTAAAGATATTGATGACATTATGAAAGACTTAGACATTCCTAAAACCAAACAAAATGTCTGTAGTATTGTGGCGGTCGTTGATCAAGAATCCAATTTTGTCGCCAATCCTCAAGTGCCCGGATTAGGACAAAAAGCGGTTGAGGAAGTCAGTACACGTTTAAATGAAAAATTTGAAGATAAGCTTGGCAAAACCATTGGTGGAACAATTGCAGGTTACTTTGAAGAAGTACTAAGAACGCAACCTTCTCCTGACAATAACTATATGAGTCAGATGCGTAAAGTTAAAACCGAGAAAGACCTTGATTTACTTTACCGAGAAATTTTCGACTTTATGGCCAAACACTATCACGTGAGTGCTTTAACTGGCGCAGCTAAATTAGTTGGACAAGATATTGGCGAAAAAATGAATCCGATCACTACACTGGGTTCAATGCAAGTTCATATTAACTATGCTAAAGCAAACAAACGCTCAAGTATGAATACTGCTGCACTACGTGATGACTTATATACCGAGTATGGCGGCCTATATTATGGAATTCACCGTTTAATGGTTTATCCGGCAGATTATGATAAAGCCATTTATCGTTTTGCAGATTACAACTCTGGTATGTACTCTAGTCGTAATGCAGCTTTTCAAAAAATGCTAAAAGAACTCACCGACAAGGATATAAGTCTTGATGGCGATCTACTCCTTTACACAAAAGATGGTGATCCACGCGCAACTCAAAGCGAGTCAGAAAAAGAACTAATTACCGTATTTGCTAGTAATAATGTTTTAGTTACACCAAGACAGATTCGTGATGATCTAAAATTAGAAAAAGAGAAAAAGTTTGAGAGTACTCAAACTTATATTGCGCTGACTAAACTTTATAAATCAAAAACTGGCAAAGATCCGCTCTATGCAATTATGCCGCAAGTGGTGATTTCTGGGCCTAAACTAAGTCGTGACTATAATACTAACTGGTATGCAACCCGCGTAAACGGACGATATGAAACATGTATGCAACGAGCGAAACGAATAAAACTATAAAAAATCTCGCCCTGTTCGATTTTGATGGAACCTTGTGCAGTAAAGACAGTTTTACAGGGTTCATCTTTTATGCGTTGTCTAAACGCCATATTGTGAAGCAAGGCTTGAAAATCCTGCCATGGATTCAAGCCTATTATCTTAACTTTTATCCAGCCCATGCGATGCGTGCCAAGCTATTTCGTAGCATGTTCAGAGATACTCCTGCAATTGAATTGCAAAGACTAGGCGAAGAATACGCACAAGAACTCGTCTCTGCACTTTCACCTGAAATTTTTGCACAATTACAGCAACACCAGCTATTAGGTGATCAAGTGGTATTAGTTTCTGCTTCCATTGATATCTATCTTGCTCCACTTTGCAAACTACTAGATATTGAATTAATTTGTACAGAGACTCAAATTAAAAATGGCATGATGACAGGTTACTACTCAACTCCGGATTGTAGTAGTGAGCAAAAGAAGATAAGAATACATGAGCAATATTCTCTAAAACATTATCAGCGAATCTATGCGTATGGAAATAGCTCAGAAGATTTAGACATGCTTAGTCTTGCTACACATCCTTTTATGGTCGGTGAAGATCGAATCTTGCCCTCATTAACCCCACAAAAAAAGCTCGCATGATGCGAGCTTTTTTAATTTAGAACAACTTAGTAAATTGCCATATGATCGCGATGAATCATTTCTAATGAACGGGCTTCACCAAGTACTTGGTAAACTTTGTCTGAAGAAAGACCTTTAATAATTTCAGCAGAACGAGAGCTAAAATTCACTCGCCCAACCGCAACACGTTTACCTTGTTTATCGACACATTCAACCACATCACCACGATCAAAATGTCCTTCAACAGTTTTTACCCCAACAGGCAATAAACTGCGATGTTTCAATTTAATCGCTTCAACTGCGCCATCATCAATTACAAGACGACCCGCTGTTTGTAAATGTGCAGCAAGCCATTGCTGATGTGCTGTCATACGGTCTTTATCAGTCGTAAACAACGTACCCAGCATCTCACCCGCCATCACTCGTGACAACACATTATCGCTTTCACCACTAGCAATCAATGTCGGGCAACCTGACTTGGCAGCTAAACGTGCAGCACGAACTTTAGTGACCATGCCACCTCGCCCAAGCACACCACCACCACCAGCCATTTCAAATAAAACATCATCCATGGCACGCACAGTTGATAATAACTTTGCGTCAGGGTTATGACGTGGGTCTGAATCAAACATACCTTGCTGATCTGTTAAAATAATTAATAAATCAGCATGTACTTGACCAGCAACCATAGCTGCGAGTGTATCGTTATCACCAAAACGAATCTCATCGGTAGATACAGTATCGTTTTCATTAATGACCGGAATAACACGCCAATCAATCAAGTTCTGCAATGCATCACATGAATTTAAGTAACGACGGCGGTCTGCCAAATCATCATGTGTTAACAACACCTGAGCAGTTCGGATACTATGATTTTCAAGCACACTAGACCAAGTATGAATTAGGCCCATCTGCCCAATTGCGGCACATGCTTGAAGACTGGGTAGATCGGTGGGTCGACTCGCAAGCTTCATACGAACCATACCTTCTGCCACAGCTCCTGAAGACACTAAAATAATTTCATGTCCAGCATTGTGTAAATCTGCAATCTGTTTCGCCCAATGCGAAATAGCGTCCAGATCTAGACCCTGCCCATTTGCCGTGAGTAAAGATGATCCGATTTTAACAACGATTCGTTTACACTCACTGAGCTTACGTTGCCCATCGACCACTTCTATCATGTTTTCCTCGGTTTTTTAATCACGAACGTAGATGCTTTCTACATCACCATCGTCTTCATCGTCATCGAAGTCATCATCATCGTCCATCATGCTTTCAAGGCGTTGTGCCTTACGCATAGCACGGTATGCTTCCTTCGCTGCAATGGTCTGTTCACGTGTTTCAGCTTCAAGCTGTTCACGGAATGCTCTTACTTCTGCTGCGTACTCAGGATCTTCAACTTCACGTTCACGTTGTTGTTCAATCTGATCCATGAGGTAATAAACAACTTCTTTGGTTCCTTCTTCGAGTAAACCCGAGGTCTTAAAGACAGGACCTGTCCATTGCAACTCATCTAGAATATGCTGACACCATTCTTCACGGCTTTCTTCAGCAATCTGATCAAGTTTATTAAGTACTAATACAATTGGTAACTTCGCCAAAGTAGGAGAAAACTTGGCAAGTTCATTCATAATTGCTTTAGCATTATGGGCCGGGTCTGAACCATCAATTGGTTGTACATCAATAATGTGCAAAAGAATACGTGTACGTGCTAAATGCTTAAGGAAACGAATACCTAAACCTGCACCTTCTGCTGCACCCTCAATAAGTCCCGGAATATCTGCCATCACAAACGAGCGGTGACGGTCAGCATCTACTACACCTAGGTTAGGAACCATAGTGGTAAATGGATAATCTGCTACTTTTGGTTTCGCGGCACTTACTGCACGAATAAATGTTGATTTACCAGCATTTGGCATACCTAATAAGCCAACATCTGCTAATACTTTCAACTCAAGGCGAATTTCACGGAACTCACCTTTTGTACCTGTCGTACATTTACGTGGAGCACGGTTGGTTGATGATTTAAAGTGAGTATTTCCTAAACCACCTTCACCACCGCTTGCAACCATGACTCTTTGGCCGTCTTCTACCAGATCGCCAATAATATCGCCTGAATCTGTATCAACAATTGTTGTACCAACGGGTACTTTTAAAACCACATCTTCACCACCACGTCCAGTACAGTTAGCACCTGCACCGTTTTTACCACGCTCAGCGCGGAATTTACGGGTGTAACGGTAATCGACTAGGGTACTTGTATCATCATCTGCTTGAATATAGATACTTCCACCACGTCCGCCATCACCACCATCTGGGCCACCAAATGGTACAAATTTTTCACGGCGAAAACTGGCTACGCCATTGCCACCGTCGCCAGCCTCTACGGTAATGACTGCTTCATCAACAAAGCGCATTTGCCAATCCTCTAAAAACTCTAAAACCGCCTATTCTGCCATATTTTCAGAAAATTCTCGAATAGAAAATCGAGAGAATTCTACTTTCCTGCTGCTTATTTTATTTCTTTTTATCAGGATATAAACCTACAGCAAGCCATGGTCTAATTTTATTGATTAATTACCTAAGGATGAACATTACGTAAAGGTAAATCCATCTTCATGTCCAAATTAGCTTTAGTGTGCTGAACAGAGTTATACATAATGGCATTAAAGCTTGAAATATTCCCCATTTCCATTGCATCGTTAACGTTCAAACTTGGGTTAAACTGATGTTTAATTGGCAAATTTATAGATTCGTCAAACTCAAAATAAACCGGACCATTAAAAGCAATTTTAACCGGAATGGTATAACTACGTTTTAACTGAAATGGAATATCAAGTTTAATCGGGATATTTAATTTTAATGGAAACCTTGGTAATAACTTATTTTTGTAAATTAAATCAGTGGTTGTTTCTAAAGGCATTACCTGATCGACTTTTAATGTTGTCGCATAATCAACACTTACTGTAATTGGAGTCTCGACTTCAAACTCTAAATCAGCCAAGTATCTTCCTTTTAATGGAACTGAAATCTGACGGTCAATATCAATAGATGTGTCTAATTTACCTATCGATTGGACCTGCAAATTATTACCAACATGTATTTTAGTTTCTAATGATTCTGGTAAACGAATATCCGACTCATGTGCTGAAACTACAACTGAAGCCTGTATGTTTAAATAGAACCAAAATAAGATTGCCGTGAGTATCATAATCAGAAAGAAACTGATTAATATACTTTTTAATGAGCCAAACATAAGCCATTCACCTATTTTGTCTGGTTCTGAACAGGTGAAGAGTGATCTTCGCCAGATTTAACGCGATTCAGGCTCATGCTCGATAGTGGTATTTTTAACTCACCATGCTCGATTTTAACAGGCAAGGTATTTTTTACATCTACCGACGCATTTAAAGCTGTTTTCACCGGGACATTCAAACTTCCCTGAATTGGAATATTTGTTTTTAATTGAGCATTTAATGGAATATGAAGATTTTCTTTTAAGACCGTTTTTACTGGCGCATCAAACTTCAAATGAACTTTCTGATCGAGTGGAACTTGAATATCAATAGGTACATCTAACTGTAAAGGAATATTACCTTTTAATGGCAAAGTAATATCTTTACCAAGCACTCTCACCTGAACTTTCGTGTCAATTGGCAAACTTTGCTCAACTTTTAAAGTTTCTTTAACTGGAATAACCGTACTAATCGGCACCATATTATCGAAATAGACACGTGGTGTTAAAGTCTGCGTTAAAGGAATATTTAACTTCTCATTAATAGGAATATTAGCATTCACTCGACCTTTAACATCGACATTTAAAGCATCTTTTACTTTAACTTGTACCTGTAATGGCTCTTGTAAATCGATCGCTACTGCCTGGTTTTTCAACGGAATATAAATATTAAAATGTTTAAACACCCAAATGGCGATAAGTACACCACATATATTCGCGATGATAATAAAAAAGAAGACGATCAATAATCTTTTAAACTGCTGCAATTCCAATCCCTTACTATTTCTTTTTGTTCCTTAAACCGTATTCTCATTGATTTCTAAAAAATAATCAGCATATATTTTGTACGGTTGTAAAAAAACCCAGTCTAAACTGGGTCTTTTTGTCACATTCTTTTATCTAACGTTAAAACAGATTAAGCGTTAGTTTCTGCAGGAATTTTTTTATAGCTTACGCCACACATTTGCTCAGCAATACGTAATACTTGGCAGCTATAACCTACTTCATTATCGTACCAAACATATGCAGTTAAGCGGTTACCAGAAGTAATCGTTGCTTGAGCATCATATACACCAGCAGTACGAGAACCGATAAAGTCGCTTGATACCACTTCTGTAGAGTTGGTATAACCGATTTGACCTTGAAGGTTAGAGTTGATCGAAATTTGACGAATGTATTCGTTCACTTCTTCACGATCAACTTCTTTATCAAGCGTTAAGTTTAAAATCGCAAGAGATACGTTTGGTGTTGGAACACGTACAGAGTTACCAGTTAACTTACCTTTTAACGCAGGCAATGCTTTAGCAACAGCTTTAGCAGCACCAGTTTCAGTAATAACCATGTTCAATGTAGCAGCACGACCACGACGATCAGCTTTGTGGTAGTTATCGATTAAGTTCTGGTCATTTGTAAATGAGTGAACTGTCTCAACGTGACCATTAAGAACTTTATATTTGTCATCCAATACTTTAAGAATTGGAGTGATCGCATTTGTTGTACAACTTGCAGCAGAGATGATTTTGTCTTCATCTAAAATGTCAGAGTTGTTTACACCAAATACAACGTTTTTCATTTCGCCTTTACTTGGTGCAGTTAATACAACACGTGCAACACCTGGGCATTTCAAGTGTTGGCTTAGGCCTTCAGCATCACGCCATTTACCAGTGTTGTCGATTAAAAGCGCGTTTTCAATACCGTATTGAGTATAGTCTACTTCGCTTGGGCTAGACGCATAGATCACTTTGATGAAGTTACCGTTAGCGATAATTGCTTCGTTTTCTTCATCAACAGAGATTGTACCTGCAAAAGTACCGTGAATAGAGTCACGACGAAGTAAAGAAGCACGTTTAGCCAAGTCACCGTCAGAAGACTTACGAACAACAATCGCTTTAAGGCTTAAACCACGACCTAAACCTGATTGGCTAATGATTAAACGAGCCAAGATACGGCCAATACGACCAAAACCGTAAAGAACTACATCTTTAGGTTGTTCAGAAGTTGCGCTACCTTTAATTGACTCAACAGCTTGAGCAACAAAAGCGTCAACATCACCGCCTTTTTCTTTATATTCAACTGCAAGTTTACCGATATCAACTTCTGCAGAACCGATATTTTCAACTTTTGCTAAAGCTTCTAAAATAGGGAAAGTATTTACTACAGAAAGCTCAACATCTACAACACGTGTACGACGGTGAGTTTTCAAAATTTGGATAACAGAACGGTTAATTAAAGAGCGACCGTAAACAGATACGACAATATTTTTTTCACGGTATAATTGACCGATTAATGCAATCATACGTTCCGCGATTTCTTCACGGTTTTTCCAACGGCCTTGGTGTTCAGCGTGCAGGGCGATGATAGTGTCTTTGCTCACAGATACGTCCTCTAATTAATTATATCTAGGCGTGATTTTTAAAACCCCGTAATTGTAATGGAATTATTGGCAAGAATGAATCAAAAGCTGACGTTAGTGGCTAGATTTTCCCAAAATTCATCATAAATTCATAAAATACCTATAATTATTTTTTATTATCTTATTGTTTAAAGCCGCTAAATTTTTGCTTTTTCTTACTTTTTAGATTTTGATGCTCTAATCGTGAGCATCATTTTTTAATCTTTTTTGATATTTTTCGATATTTAATTGCAAATTTTTGGCTTTTTGCTGCTGTTGGTAAAGATGAAAAGCCCCTTCTAAAACCAATACGAAAACGGCACACCAAATTGGAAGATAAGTAAACCATTCTTCTTTACCAATGCTTTCCCCTAGCACTAAAGATGCTAAAGCAAGTAATACCGGTTCAAGATATCCAAGCAGACCAAACACAACCAAAGGTAAATAACGGCTTGCCAATATATAACATCCCAAGCCTATAGCACTAAGCACACCTAAGCCCGCAATAACCAACCCGAGTGTCGGTTGATCGAGGAACTTACTATATGGCAATAACCCTGTATGTGTCAGATAGATTGCAACTGGCATAATAATCAGAAGGTCCCACCAAAAGCCCCCTAAATTATCCGTTTTAATTTTCTTACGTAACAAGAAATAAGCGGAATAACCTATAGCCACTAAAGCAGTTTCCCAAGCAATACTTCCTAGTCGAAAAATCTCATGCCCTACACCAATAATTGCAAGAACAATAGCGATCCACTGAAATTTCGATATTTTCTCTCCATATAAGACACTACCCGCTAAAACCAAAACAAGCGGTAACAGGAAATATCCCAAAGAAACTTGCAAACCACGTCCATGCATAGGCCCCCATAAAAACAGCCATAACTGCACCGAAGTCAAAACGGATGTTGTAATGAGTAATAGAAGTAAAGAAGGTTTCGCTAAAATACGTTGATATATATTTTTAATATGGCTTAAATCACCACTCCACCACATAAATAAAGTTAAAAATGGCAAAGTCGCAATAATACGCCATCCGAAAGTCTGTTCACTATCAAGCTGGCCGAGTAATTGAGTATAAAAATAAAGAACACCAAAAGTTAATGATGCCATGACAGACAAAATCACGCCCTTTAACATCACTAACCTCTTTATACTTTAAGAAAAATAAAGGGATACAATACTTGATTTATCCACTATAAAAAAGAAAAAACCATGCGAAAACATGGTTTTTTCTTAAGCAGCATATATTTATTCTTTATGCTCGGTATGAATAATATCTCGAATATCAAATCCTAATGTTTTTGCATAATTTAGATATTCATCAACCACTTCTTTGTGTGGATGCGGCGTTCTAGATAAAACCCAAAGATATTTTCGGGAAGGTTCGCCTACCAAAACTGTTTGGTAATCTTCATCGAGCTTTAAAATCCAGTAGTCTCCACGAATTATCGGAATCCATCTTACAGCTTCGGGTAAAAAGCTTACCTTTAATTTCGTGTTATACGGCGGATTAACTACAAAGGCCTCACCGATAGATTGCTGTAATTGCTTTTGATTATCGTAGCAGCGGTTATCTACAACTATGTTTCCATTTTCATTTAAGGTATAGGTTGCAGATACATTGTAAGCACATTTTTTTTGGAAAAAAGCAGGTTTACGCGCGACTTCATACCACACACCTAAATAACGGTCTAATTCAACCTTATCGACTGTAGGTAGAGGCTTCTGCTGGGCATAGGCATATGTTCCGACAGCTAAGCCAGTCAGAACAATACCGCCCAATGCAATTTTTGCCAAGCGCCAACTGGCTTGCGGAACATTATTTCGAAATGCCATTGTTGCCCTCAACTCTTTGTTGTGAATACAAAATAACTTAAATATCTACAGTAGCTTGTTTTTTAAACAAATCATGTAGTGTTATGTATTCATTTATTGCAACATTTGCGCTTTTAAACGAACAATTTCATCACGAATACGCGCCGCTTGCTCGAATTGTAAATCCTTCGACGCCTTTAACATTTCTTTCTCTAGCTTAGTAATGTGCTTACTAAACAATTTAGGGTCAGAAAGAATATGTCGTTCATCTGCGCTAAGTGCTTGTGCCTGCTCTAGTACTTTCTCATCAATCTGATCATCAGAAAGTACTTCACCCGTATCAATTTCTTTCACAGCCTGACGAACTGCACTACGTGGTGTAATACCATGCTGCTCATTAAACTCGATTTGTTTTGTACGTCGGCGCTCTGTCTCATCAATTGCCTTTCGCATAGAATCAGTGATTGTATCAGCATATAAAATTGCTTTACCTTTCACATTTCGCGCAGCACGACCAATCGTCTGAATAAGCGAACGCTCAGAACGTAAGAAACCTTCTTTATCTGCATCTAAAATAGCAACTAAAGAAACTTCCGGCATATCTAAGCCTTCTCGCAGCAAGTTAATACCCACTAGTACATCAAATACGCCTGTACGTAATTCATGAATAATTTTGACACGTTCAACTGTATCAATATCCGAGTGCAGATAAGCAACCTTAACGCCATATTCTTTTAAATAAGATGTTAAATCTTCCGCCATACGCTTGGTTAAAGTCGTTACCAATACACGCTCATTTAAGTTCTTACGAATATTAATCTCAGACAAAACATCATCGACTTGGGTAAGCACCGGACGAACTTCAATTTCAGGATCAATCAAGCCTGTTGGTCGAACAACCTGCTCAACCACTTGTTCTGATTTTTCCAGTTCATATCTAGCTGGTGTGGCACTCACAAAAATAGTGGTCGGAACAATACGCTCCCACTCTTCAAATTTCATTGGGCGGTTATCAAGCGCACTTGGTAAACGGAAACCGTAATTCACCAAGTTTTCTTTACGCGAACGGTCACCTTTATACATTGCGCCAATTTGAGGAACCGTTACATGCGACTCATCGATAATAAGTAAGGCATCTTCTGGTACATAGTCAAATAAAGTCGGTGGTGCTTCCCCTGCTGGTCGTCCCGATAAATGACGTGAGTAGTTTTCGATACCATTGGTGTATCCTAACTGCTGCATCATTTCCAAATCATAACGCGTACGTTGCTCGATACGCTGCGCTTCGAGTAACTTGTCATGTTCACGGAAGAACTTAAGCTGGTCTTGCAATTCATCCTTAATAGTATCGATAGCGCGTGTTAGGTTGTCTTTTGGCGTCACATAATGGCTTTTCGGGTAAATCGTGACACGTGGTACTTTGCGGACCATTTTACCGGTCAGCGGATCAAACCAGCGAATTGAGTCTACTTCGTCATCAAAGAGTTCAATACGAATCGCATGTTGGTCGGATTCTGCCGGGAAAATATCAATAATTTCACCACGGATACGATACGTACCACGTAAGAATTCAAGCTCATTACGCGTATATTGCATTTCAACCAAACGGCGAATAATTTCGTCTCGACTTACTCGGTCACCTTGGACCACATGCAATAACATTTGCATATAAGCATTTGGGTCACCCAAACCATAAATGGCCGAAACAGAAGCAACAATAATCGCATCACGACGTTCTAACAAAGCACGCGTTGCCGATAATCGCATCTGGTCAATATGGTCATTAATTGCCGCGTCTTTTTCAATAAATGTATCTGACGACGGAACATAAGCCTCGGGTTGATAGTAGTCGTAATAACTTACGAAATACTCAACTGCATTGTTTGGGAAGAAGGCTTTAAACTCACCATAGAGCTGGGCTGCCAAGGTCTTATTATGCGCCATCACAATCGTCGGACGCTGAGTTTGGGCAATCACATTTGCCATGGTATAGGTCTTACCTGAACCGGTCACGCCTAGCAGTAACTGATTACGAAAACCCTTTTCGATACCATTCACCAGCTTTTCAATTGCCTGTGGCTGATCACCCGCTGGCTGGTAATGAGTGACCAAATCGAAAGGTTGATTTTCGTTCACAGTTCTCTCTCTTTATAAAAAATTTGAATTTATCGTCTAGCAAATTAATGGGGATTTTTTCCCTAATTTAAAGTCTATAGTGAGATTAATCTATATCGAAAATATTAAGCATCTTGATACTTGACCAATGCTGTAAACGGTTGCAACATGGACTTATCCATTAGATAAAAAGCATAACCATGACCTATCAATATCATGATGAAAGTATTGTAACCGAACTCCCTGAAGATACCGTGTTTGTCTTCGGTAGTAATATGGCTGGACAACATGGTAGTGGAGCCGCACGTGTTGCCAGTCAGCATTTTGGGGCTGTAGAGGGTGTAGGACGTGGCTGGGCTGGTCAGAGCTTTGCAATTCCAACATTAAATGAACATATCCAACAAATGCCACTCTCCCAAATCGAGCATTATGTTGAAGACTTTAAAGTTTATGCAAAAAATCATCCTAAAATGAAATACTTTGTGACAGCTTTAGGATGTGGAATCGCAGGTTATAAGGTTTCCGAAATCGCTCCTCTTTTTAAAGGCATACATCACAATGTGATTTTTCCTGAATCGTTTAAACCGTATGTGGAAGAAGATGCTGTTTCACAGTTCCCAACACTCACTCAAAAAATGGTTCAAAGTTTCATTAATGATGAAGTTATTTTCTACTTTAATCACGGTAGTGAATCTTTTGAAGATGCTTTAGATAAAACGGATTTATCACGTGCTGAAAAAGCGATAGCGCTTATTGTGCTTAATGAGGAATTGTATCCTCGTGACCGCTATGGCAGAGGCCGTGACCACGAATTGAGAGATATTTTAGGTAAGCTCAATGGTAAGATTTTTAATATTCATGGTAACTCAGAAGGTGCAATGATTTTCGTAAGTGTAATTGTTGCGCTTATGGAACTTTATGATTTTGATGAGCAAGATTTTATAAAATTATGGCGCGGTGAGAAAAATATCGACCACCCTATTAACCGTTAATTTACTTTAATATTTTATGAGTGAAGCAGATAAATTCTGCTTTCTCATTATTTTACTTATATTTAATATTTTTATTTTAATTATTCTAATAGATTTAAATCGATTATTTTCCCAAATCTTAGTTTTTCTCATTATACTTTAAGACAAACTGAATACTTAAAAGAAACGCATGGAAACTTTAGATTCTTCAATTTTTGACCTCACCCCAATTCCAATGTGGATTGAAGACTTTAGTGAAGTTAAGCAGTTATTTGACTTATGGAGAAATCAAGGGGTTGAAAACTTATATGAATTTCTAAGCCAAAATGAAAATCTAGTGGTTGAATGTGCTCATAAAATTAAAATTATTAAGGTCAACCAAAAAGTATTAGACCTTTTTGAAGCAAAAAACCAAGAAGAGTTATGTGCCAACTTAAATCTTATTTTTAAAAAAGAAATGTTTGAAGCTCATATTCATGAACTCGAAGCGTTATGGAATAGCAAAACTCATTTCTCGAGTACCACTATAAATTACACGCTCTCTGGTAAACGTATTGATGTACAACTACGTGGAGCAATTTTACCGGGTTCTGAAACTACGTTTGACCGTATTTTAATTACCACCGAAGACATTACTCCGTATCAAAATGCACTTCGTCAGGAAGAGAAAAATCGACGCCTAGCAGAGTCAATGTTTATCTACTCCCCGACTTCGCTTTGGGTTGAAGATTTTAGCCGTATTAAAAATAGAATTGATCAGCTTAGGCTATTAGGAATTGAAGACTTTAGGACTTTTTTAGATGTACATCCTGAATTTGTTCGCCAATGCATAGAAGACATTTTAATTTTAGACGTCAATCAGTCGACTCTCGATTTATTTAAAGCACCAGATAAAACCACTCTGTTAAAAAATACCCATAAAATTTTTGCCGAAGAGATGGTGGAAACTTTTAGAGAACAGCTGATTGAACTCTGGCAAGGAAATATTCACCACAAGCGTGAAGCCGTTAACTATGCGTTAGATGGCCAAATTAGAAATGTCTTATTGCAATTTACCGTATTCCCCGGTTATGAAGAGACTTGGGGATTGGTACAGGTTGCGCTTACAGATATTACTGCACGAAAGAAAGCCGAAAATTATCTAGAATACTTAGGCCAGCATGATGTACTGACCAAACTTTATAACCGAGCTTTTTTTACAGAAGAGCTTAATCGTTTAAATCGCAGTATTATTCGCCCTGTTTCTTCAATTTTTTTAGACATGAACGGCTTAAAGGAAACCAATGATCAACTTGGCCATGATATTGGTGATGGTTTATTACGTCGAGTAGGTAATATTTTAAATCAGGCAATTATGAATACTGCTTATACAGCTTCTCGAATCGGTGGCGACGAATTTGTAATTTTAATGCCTGGTGCAGATGAAGCGAATGTTTTGATGATGCTGCAAACCATTCAGGAGCTTTTTAATATAGATAATCAATATTATTCAAGTCATCCTATTAGTATTGCGATTGGGCACGCCACAACAAAAGAAAATGAACAAGTTGAAGATATGCTAAAACGCGCAGATCATCATATGTATCAAAAGAAAAAAAGTTATTATCAAGAAATTCTTCTACCATAAAAAAACAGGCATATTGCCTGTTTTTTTATTTAAATTAGCGCTTACCCATAGAACGACGAGTACCACGCGGTGGCATCCAAGTTCTATCTGCATATTGTTCAGGTTTCGGACGTACTTGGTTGTGTACAGCATCGCCTGCTTGGTTACTTTCATTCGGCATTGGAAATGGCAATTTCACCAAAGCCTTTTTCTGTTTTGGCTGTTGCTCAGTCATGATTCATTCTCGATATTTCGATTGCGGCTTATTATAAAGGATTTTTCTTGTTTCTTTCGAAAAAAGCTTCAATTGAATAAAATCGCAACAAGATCTTTCCTAAATTAAACTTTTTTACATCTAAAAATCCCCACATCCGCAAATTGCTTAATTTTTGCGATAAGATAGTGTGCTTTTTATTTTTAATCCCATAAGAGGAATATTGCCGTGGACGTACGTCTTTCTGATCGTGTCAATGCTATCAAACCGTCCCCTACACTTGCTGTAACTAATAAAGCTGCTGAGCTTAAAGCTGCTGGCAAGAACGTGATTGGTTTGGGTGCTGGCGAGCCAGATTTTGATACCCCTCAACACATCAAAGATGCTGCAATTGAAGCGATTAATAATGGTTTCACCAAATATACGGCTGTAGATGGTACTCCTGGGTTAAAAAAAGCAATTATTGCTAAATTAAAGCGTGATAATAATCTTGATTACCAACCTAACCAGATTTTGGTTTCTTGTGGCGGTAAGCAAAGCTTCTTTAACTTGGCACTAGCATTATTAAACAAGGGTGATGAAGTGATCATCCCTGCGCCATTCTGGGTAAGCTATCCAGATATGGTCATTATTGCTGAAGGTACGCCTGTTATCGTGAAATGTGGCGAAGAGCAACGTTTCAAAATTACACCTGAACAATTAGAAGCAGCAATTACTCCTAACACTCGTTTAGTGGTATTAAACAGCCCATCTAACCCGACAGGTATGATTTACAGCAAAGCTGAATTAGAAGCTTTAGCTGAGGTTTTACGTCGTCATCCGCAAGTATTTGTTGCATCTGACGACATGTATGAACCAATTCGTTGGGAAGATGAGTTCTACAACATTGCAACTGTTGCACCTGATTTATATGACCGCACGATTGTTTTAAATGGTGTTTCTAAAGCATATGCAATGACAGGTTGGCGTATTGGCTATGCAGCCGGCCCAGCAAAAATCATTGGTGCAATGAAAAAAATCCAGTCTCAATCAACTTCTAACCCGACTTCAATTTCGCAAGTTGCTGCTGAAGCTGCGTTGAATGGTCCACAAGATGTTTTAAAACCAATGATTGAAGCGTTTAAACGTCGTCATGACTTAGTGGTTAATGGCTTAAACGACATCAAAGGTATCTCTTGCTTACCTGCTGATGGTGCGTTCTACGCGTATGCAAACATTCGCCCTCTTATTCGTGCAAAAGGCTTAAAATCTTGCACAGAATTCTCTGAGTGGCTACTTGAAGAAACTGGCGTAGCGGTCGTTCCTGGTGATGCATTTGGTTTAGGTGGTTTCATGCGTATTTCATATGCAACAGCTGACGAAGTACTTGTTGATGCGTTAGCACGTATCAAAAAAGCTGCTGAATCAATCGAAGGCGTTGATGCTGCAATTGCATCTATCGAAGCTGAGAAAGCATAATTATTAGTTATAAATCTAAAAAGGAAGTTTTTATTTAAAACTTCCTTTTTTATTACTTTGATTTTTATAATTTTTCATAATTATTATAAAGTGAAATACAATATATTTGGTCAGCCCATTAATTTCAACCTTTCTCTTTTTATAGTAAAATAATAAATTAAGATAAAATGTATCATTCATTTAAATAAATCTTCCGTTATTAAAACACTTTGAGTAAAAGAAATGACAGCTTGGCAAAGATTAGGAATAGAACCAACAGATAACCAGAGAGAAATAAAAAAGGCGTATGCCAAACAACTAAAGTTAATCGATCAAGATACCCAGCCAGAAGAATTTATTCTTCTTAGAGAAGCATTAGAAACTGCTCAATTCGAAGCAGAACATTTAATATATGAAAATGAGGATTTGGATAACTCATCCTCTATATTTGAAGAAAATAATTCTTTTAATGACCAAAATTTAAATTCAGATGACTTAAATGATCAAACACTTGAAAATAAACTTAAGAGACTAAAACATCATATTGCTATTCAAGACATTAACTTTAATATACGTGATGAATTAATACATTTTAATAATGAAATTGAAGCATATAAAGATAAAAGTATTAGCAACCATTTCAGAGATCAAATTTTAGATCTATTAAGAAAAAATGATCTTGATGATTTTTGTTATATCTTTACAGAAAAAAATGCTGAAAATATTGTCACAAACCATCAGAAAATAATTGAAAAAGAGAAAACCGAATATTCTGTTTCCAGTAACGAATGTATTCAATCAGATGCACTTAGTATTCCAGTAATTCTTGAGGAAGTTAGCAATGCACTATGGAATAAAGATATTAGCGATATAACATTCGATAAATTCAATTATTTACTTAGTCAACAATATGATATTCCTCTTAGTCAACAAATAGAAATAAAAGATCAACTCCAAGCCCCTTTAGCAGAAATTGAAATTGATGATCTACAACCCGAATATTTTCGGTTTCTAGAATTGTGGCATGAAACTTATCCTGATGATATTCATCAATATAATCCATCTTATTACTCAAGCTTATTACAGGAAAAGTTAAATAGTTTTTTATCTCGATACAAACTCTTAAAAAAGTTACCTAATGAACATTTTGAATTATTAAATGAACTTTCTGGTGAAAAAAAATTTCATCCATTAAAAATGCTCAAATTAAGAAAAAGTTTAAATAAAATTTCAAAAAACTATAGTACAGTTGAAGTTATTGATAAGTTACAGCTTTCTATCACCCAAACTAACCCTAATTACTTATTTCTAAAAAGTTTAAGCAATTTTTGGAAATTTACTATAATAAATATTCTATTTATAACTATAACCTTTCTCTTTTTTAATTCCCTTATAGCTCCAGATAATCAAATTATAGTAAATTTATTAATTACAGTCTGCATTAGTCTGTTATATATATTTATACTACAACCTATATTAAATACCAGAATTTTAGGTCACCCTGGTTATGAAAGAACATTGGGCTATTATCTTAAATATTGGTGTTTAAGTGGATTTATTCTCTGCAGTTTGACCCCTTGGCTTCCAGATTTACCCCATCAACTTCTAAGTTATGGATGGTTTATATCTACAACTATACTACTGAGTGCTTTGCTGCTAGATGCAACACCATATATGAATAGATTAGAGCAAAGTGCATTTATTAATATCGATAAATGGATAATTAATATCGGTTTAATCTCTCTTAGTATTTTTCTTATTTCTATCTTTTTTATTATTGGTGAACCTAATCATATCTGGTTCATAATTTATAGTCTGATCCCGATCTGTTTCTTATTTTACCCAGAATCTTTCCGCCCTCTCTTCTATATTTTTGGATACAATAAAGAAGATACCAACTTAACAGATAAACAAATAATGTATAGAAGTATTGGTATTATCTTCTTTAGGCTATTCTGGGTTTTTGGCTTTAGCTATTTATTTATAAAATCTTCCTCACAACCTTTTATGTATGCTGCAGGCTTGATTCTAGGAAGTATATTAATAACCGGATTTAGTGCCAAGAATCTCTCTTCTACACTTAAATATTTAACCTACATCGCCTTATGTATAGCAACGTTATACACCATACTTTTCCCTTTGATATTAATTTATTATTTATATCAAAGCTATCAAGCAAAAAAAATCATTTTATCTAGCTGCTAAAAATATCCCCTTGTATGTATCTAACAAAGAATTCATACAAGGAGATATAAATTAATACTCTTCAAACAAACTTAAATCTTCAATTTCATTAAGAAAAGCTTCGAAATGTTGTTGTGCCTCACGTATTTGTCTTGGATCTTGCAGATTTAGAATATAATTAAATTGTTGTGTTCGCTCTCCAATCTGTAAACGTAGATCTCCTGTATATTCACTAAATAAACGCTCTGCTCGTAATAATAAGCTCTTATTCATTAAAGTATCACGAGGATGTATTTTCAATTCCTGCAACTGTTGACGGGCCTGCTCTATTTGTTCCGTACTCATTACATTTTGATGATTAACAATCACTTTTTGGAGCTTTTCTCCTGTGCTTGGAACTTCTATATCAACTTCTAAAATACCATTTGGATTATAAGAGAATCGCACCTCAATAGATAAATAGTCATTATTTGGAGGTAAAGGCACATTGAGCTCACCTAAAAAAATGTTTTCTTTACACAGTCGATGTTCGCCCTGATAAATCTTAACAATAATTTCTCTCTGCCCTTTATTCATCGCAGTATACGTATTTACCTTACTGGCAGGAATTACAATATTGCGCTCTAAGATAGGTGAAAACTGCTCATCATTTTCCACTGCAATCCCTAAACTAAATGGGCAAACATCTGTTAAAACAATTTCTTTTAAAGATACATCTTTTGCTTTTAAACCTGCTTGTACACAGGTACCACGTACAATTGCTTCATCAGGTTGGACACTTGTCGACGGAAAACGACCAAATAATTTTGTTACTAATTTGCGAACAACTGGAATACGTGTCGCACCACCTACCATAATAATCTGGTCAACCTGTTGAGGCAGGACTCTAGCATCTCTCAAGGCACGCTCTAGTGGGCGGCGTAATCTAAGCAATAATGGTTCGGCCCATACTGCGAATTCTTCTTGAGTAATTTCTAGGGTGGCCTCTTTATCTTCCCATTTAAATATTAAATCTGTTTTCGCTTCTTTACTTAAAACATGAAGACTATGTTGTGCTCTAGCTCTTAATGCTGTTTCAATATCAAATGGAATAGTATTTTCAGTATAGCCAAAAATAGTTGCATGCTGTTTCCAGTATTGTTTCATTAACAACTGAACAAAGTCATCTCCACCTAAATAATTATCTCCTGCACTAGCTCGCACCTCAGTGATGCCATCAAACAACTCAACAATTGAGACATCAAAGGTTCCCCCTCCTAAATCAAAAATCAGGAAACAACTATCCTGCGTTTGCCCTAAACCATATGCTAGAGCAGCTGCAGTAGGTTCATTAATGAGTCGACTAACTTTTAAACCCGCAAGTTCTGCAGCAGATATAGTGGCTTGACGTTGGATATCGTTAAAGTAAGCAGGCACCGTAATCACGGCTTCCTCTACTTCACATTGCAAAGCCTGCTCCACATCCTGTTTAAGAGATTTTAATATCAATGAAGACAATTCAACTGCTGAAAAGCTCTGCTGACCTAATTTTAATCTTTTTGAGGTACCCATTAACCGCTTAAAACTAGTTAATACCTCTTTACCACGACTTCTTAACTCTAATGCAGCTTGTCCAATTAAGATTTGCCCTTGCTCATCCAATGCAATAGCTGAGGGCGTAGTTTTCATACCATAAGGATTATTAATAAGTTTGGACTGACCATTTTCAAAAATACCAACTAGTGAGTTACTGGTTCCAAGATCAATTGCTATAAGAGGTTTAGTATCTATCATTTTCTATCAATAATTTAAAAGTATTAATTTTAAAATTATTTTATTCGATTTAATAAATATTGGCGAGATTTAGTTACTCTTAAGACTAACTGATTTAATTTTATTTTATTAAGAATGTTTAAAAGTAATTATTTTAATTACATAATTTTCCTGAAATATTATTTACCTTTTAAATTATAAAACTAAGACTTTTTCCTACAATCGGAAGTCTTCTCAATAATTTTTACTCCAACTATTTCTTTTTTCCTGAAAACACTAATTTTAGTAATTAGTTCTATACCCAATTCTAATTTCATATTTCTTTGAAAATTAACTTAGAAATTTTAAAAAGGCCTCAAAATTGAGGCCTTTTTATAATTAAAATTATTCTAAATTAAATAAAGCTGCCACCTCAGCCTCAGTCAGTTTTTTTGTATCATTCTGAAAATTATAAAAATCAGGTTTTGAATCAATAAAAAATTTCCATATCTAATTTCAAATCTTTTACTGGTTCATTTAAAGAAAACACATTGATATTGCAGTAACTTTGATCTTTTGTTCTCCAAAAAATTGTTGTTCCACAAGCGTTACAAAAGCCTCTTTCACCCCATTCAGAAGAGTTAAATACACTAAGATGCTTTTGCTGAATAAACTTTAAACTACCTTTAACTACATCAACTGTCATAATGACACCACTGGTTTGTCTACGACACATCGAGCAATGGCAAACATGTACATCATGATTTTTTAACTCAACTTCGAAAGCTGTTTCACCACATAAACACTGTCCGTTCATTATTATTTTCCACAAAAAGTTTATATTTTTAGGGTTATAAAATATTCTGCTCAACCAAATTTTACAAGTTTATAAACTATAAGTGACCTATCTTTCTATTCACTTCAACTTGACAATAATTAATTTAACGCCTAATTTAACATCAAGTTCCATTTTAGAACTTTAATAACTGAAGGACTCAAAAAATGAAAAATCCTATGGAAATGACAGGCCTCGAATTTTTACAAGCCATGATTGAAGGTCATATTCCACCTGCCAGTATTAGCAAAACTATTCCGATGCAACCTACTGAGATTTCAGAAGGATCTGTAACTTTCAAAGCACAAGCAGATCATAATCACCTAAATCCTTTAGGTGGTGTACATGGTGGTTTTGCTGCAACTGTTCTAGATTCAGTGACTGGCTGTGCTGTACATACAATGCTACCTGCTGGTGTGGGTTATGGAACCATAGATCTTAATGTGAAAATGTGCCGCCCTCTTCCACAGAATCAGGTTTTAATTGCCACAGGTAAAGTGATCAATTTAAGTAAAAATTTAGGTATTTCCGAAGGAAAAATTACTGATGAAGAAGGCAAACTTTATGCTTATGCAACAGCAACCTGCATGATTATTCGACCATAAAAACCAAGGCAGCTTTAAACGGCTGCCTTTTTCATTAAGTAAGGAATATCTGGGCGGTCACAAGTTTTCGCAACCACATAAGGTGCCCAAATATTCTTAAGTTGAAGCTCTATCACTTCATGATGCTGAGTAGACCAAGCTAAAACTTTATTTTTACCTAGGAATAATTCTCCTTCGAGCTGGAAAATATAGAGAGGTTTAGATTGATCTAATACCTTGGAACACTTTAAAACTTTCAATGAAGTATGCACATCCCATTTTGAACTAAACCAGAGTTGTAGTAAGTCACCTAAGTACAAATCTTGTTTTTTAAATGGAAAAGCATCGATCCATGCATCTTCTACAGGTGTGTAATAAGATTCTGGTTGATTTAAAATATTGAGATAATTGCGTTGATAAAAATCAAAATTAGAAAAAATAGAAGCAACAGTAAGTGTTTTCATACTTATCTCCGATTTAGCCATTTTAGTGCTGGCAAGTTGGTTTAAATCCACACTGTTTGGATTACTCCAAACGCTTGTTCTTTTCTGAATCTAGCAATTGAATTTTCAAAGTGCAAGTAATTTATGGTCTCACCTTTCAACTGATCAAATAAAAAGCATACAACACAAAAATGAATGAAACATGACGATTTTTACTTGACCCTTGTCAAAATCTCCTTATAATCGCATGCAGATTCTCCCATAGCTCAGTCGGTAGAGCGACGGACTGTTAATCCGCAGGTCCCTGGTTCGAGCCCAGGTGGGAGAGCCAAATACTAAAAAGCCCGCAGCATTAAAGCGGGCTTTTTTATTACTCTCTATTAAAGTATACCTATAAAAAATCCCCTACTGCGTGTAGAGGATTTGCTTTTCATAATTCGAATATTTACCAGATTGAATCATCATTTCTAAACTTAGGTGACCTTCTACGCTTAGATCTTTTTAAAATTACATTATTCCACTTCTACAACTTTTAAAGGGTTAAAAGTCTGAGTCGTTGGCATCATTTCTATACGGTTAATATTAATATGCGGTGGTTGTGATGCGATCCATGCTACTGTATTTGCAATATCTTCCGGCAAAATTGGATTTTTCTTATCGTATAGACTGTTAGCTTTCTCCTGATCTCCCTTAAAACGTACAAGAGAAAATTCGGTACCACCACACAACCCTGGTTCAATATTCGTTACTCGCACGCCAGTACCAGCCAAATCTGCACGTAGATTTAAACTAAACTGCTCTACAAAAGCTTTTGTTGCTCCATATACATTACCACCTGGATATGGGTATGTACCTGCAATTGAACCCATATTAATGATTAAGCCTGATTTCTTCTTTACCATACTTGGTAAAATTAATCGGGTAACCGTAACAAGGCCTTTAACATTGGTATCAATCATGGTGTACCAATCATCTAAATCCGCTTTATCTGCTGGCTCTAGACCCAATGCCAAGCCTGCATTATTCACTAATAAATCAATTTGATCGATTTGAAATTCATTTGGTAATTCTTTAAATAACTTATTTATATTTTCTGCCGTATCAGTCATATCAAATACGAGTGGGTAGAAATTTTCGCCAAGCTGTTTTTGTAGTTCTTCTAATTTTTCTGCGCGTCTTCCACATCCAATAACTTTATAGCCTGACTCAATCAGTTTTTTTGAAATACTATAACCAAAACCTGCTGATGCGCCTGTAACTAATGCTAACATTCTTATATCCTTAGAAATAATCAACTGTTTCAGTTGAACTCATGATGAACATATCAGCCTTTATATTTACACAATATTTATTATTAGCCTAAAAAAATAAAAGTTTTTTTAAAAATTTTAAGAGAAATTTAAATCTGTAAAAAATATATTTATTAAATAATGATATGCATTAAAAAACTAAAAAATGGTCCTTACTTAACCTTAAATATCGGCTCAAACTATTTAGAAGTTAGAGCTACTTAATAAAAAAGTTTACCGTGAAAGGTAAACTTTTTAACTTGAGGTATCCAAGCTTATGCAGGGATACCACTATGAAAACGGAAAGTATCATCTGGAGTCAAAATCAGATTCTTTTCAACTTCACGGATATGTTCAATACGCTGTTGAATATCTTCTTCAGGATCTTTCATTTTGGCAGTTTTTGCGACGTCAAGCGCTAATGCTAAATAGTCTTCAAAATGACGAGATTCTGACTTAAGCAAGTAACGGTAATAGCGTCCTAACTCATCATCAACACGCGGAGCAAGCGCATAAAAGCGTTCACATGAACGTGCTTCTACAAAAGCCCCAATCACGAGTACATCAATTAGAGCTTCTGGTTCATATGTGCGGATTTCTTTTCGTAAGCCACCTGCATAGCGTCCAGCACTTAAACCTTTCCACTCTTGCCCACGTTTTGTCATAAATTCTAGAACTTGTTCATAGTGAAGCATTTCTTCACGTACAAGCTGGGCAAGCTTAACTTGTAGGTCCGTGAAAAAACTATAGCGGAACATCAAGTTCATGGCTGTACCCGCTGCCTTTTTCTCACAGTTAGCATGATCTTGCATCAAGATGTCTAAATTATTAACGGCCTCATCCAACCATTCTTTTGGGGTTTGGCACCCTAAAAATGCTAATACAGGCTGCATTAATTCATCGTAATTGATACTCGACATTACTACTTATCCTGCTGCCTGAATCGCTGTTTTCATGTCTTTCACCGCCTGTACTAGTCCAACAAAAACACTTTCCGCAATAATTGAGTGACCAATATTTAACTCATGAATTTGTGGAATTGCCGCAATTGGAGCAATATTTTTCAGATTCAAACCGTGACCAGCATTTACAACCAAACCTTTTGAAGCTGCGTATTCCACACCTTTTACGATGAGAGCAAGTTCTTCTTGTTGTTCTTGCTCTGTTGTTGCATCTGCATAAGCCCCAGTATGTAATTCAATAGTAGGCGCTCCACAAGCAATTGCTGCATCAATTTGAGCAAAATCAGCATCAATAAAGAGTGAAACATCACAACCAATGGCAGCTAAAGCTTGAGTTGCAGCTTTAACTTTTTCAAAGTTACCCACTACATCTAAACCGCCTTCTGTTGTAACTTCTTGGCGTCGTTCTGGTACAAAACACACATGTTGCGGTTGAATTTCTTTCGCAAACTCAACCATTTCATCAGTTACGGCCATTTCAAGATTCATACGTGTTTTCAATAATGGACGCATACGGCGCACGTCATCATCTTGAATATGTCTGCGATCTTCACGCAAATGCAAAGTAATCCCCTCTGCACCCGCTTGTTCACAAATAAGAGCAGCTTCTACAGGGTCTGGGTAAGCAGTACCGCGCGCCTGTCTTAAAGTAGCAACATGGTCTATGTTTACACCAAGCAATGCAGCCATAAAAAAATCCTAATTACGATTGAGTTTGAGTATTTTGAATCCACAATTGTCGACTTTTTAGGGGACGGTCACCTAAAAGCGATGTAATCATTTGACGGTATAGTTTACCTAATAATTGCAATTGTTCGTGAGAAAAATCCTGTCCCTGCTCATAATCCAGCATGGATAAAATTGCTTTTCCTGACAACGATGAGCGTCTTGCCTGAACAACGGGGGCAAATCCTTCAGTCACTTGAAACTGATAAAACTGTTGAGGCAAAATTTCTTTTTGTGAGCTATCAATTGAAAAATCAATCGCATAGCCTAGCTCTGCAAGCAAGATATGCTCAAATTGCCTCAAGATCTGTCTAAGAAATAAATCCGGATTTTCATGAGAAGATAGCTGCTGGAGTTGAAGCAGCGTTAACTGGTATTGTTCAAAAGTTTGTGGCATTGCCTCTTCTAGTGGGCAAAGTCTAAGAACAATTTCGTTTAAATAGAACCCTGCAAAAAAAGCATCGCCAAAAAAGAAAACCGGCTGATTTAGTATTTCCAGCTTTGTAAAATTTTTGAGCTCACTTTTGCCTGTGGCTTGCAAACGGATTGGCTGATATTGAGGAGGCGGAGTCTGTCTTAAAATACCATCAACCCGCCCATATTCTTGAGTGAAGAGATGCACAATATGGCTTTTTTCACGGTATTTACGATGGTGAATCATATATCCATGTAGGACTTCATTGCGCATCATAAAAAGAAACTATTCCTCAGATTCTTTTTCTTTTTTATCGTCATCATCAGGAATTACAGCCCCTACAACAGCAGCTGTACCCTTCACTACACCTTTAGTCGTTTTATAAGCAATACCTACTGGTACGGTTACAAGCTTATATACACAACCTTGCAACATCAATGTACATCCAACGATAATCAATATTGATGTAATTGCTTTCATACCAGTATTCCCTACTTTTTAGATATCACTATATCCTAAACTTTTTAAAGCACGTTCATCATCAGACCAACCACCTTTGACCTTAACCCATAAGGTAAGCATGATCTTTTGTTCGAACATTTTTTCCATGTCTTTACGTGCATCCATGCCAATTGTTTTAAGCTTGGCACCTTTTTCACCAATCACAATTGCTTTTTGACCAGGACGATCCACAAAAATAGTTGCATCAATATAGGTACATGCTGGTTTTAAACGACCAGTTTTTTCATTAACAGTTGCCTCTTCCGTTTTGAAAGATTCAATTTGTACTGTTAAATCATAAGGTAGCTCTTCACCCAACTGACGCATGATTTTTTCACGGATGATTTCACTTGCCAAGAAGCGCTCTGAACGGTCCGTAATTTGATCGAATGAATATAAAGGTGGCTGATAAGGAAGATATTTTTCAATCGTTTCACTTAAGTGCTCTAAGTTTGCTCCACGGAGTGCAGAAACAGGAACAATCTCAGCAAAATTCATAAGTTTGGCACGTTCTTGAATTAAAGGGAGAATCTCTCTCTTATCTCCAAAAGTATCAGCTTTATTAATCACCAAAATAACTGGCATATCAGCATTCTTAAGTTTATCAAGAACTAAATCGTCATTTTGAGTCCACTTGTGGGCATCAATAACAAATAAGACTAAATTCACGTCACGTAACGCAGAATGCGCAGCACGGTTCATCATTTTATTGATTGCACGTACTTCTTTCTTATGCATACCTGGGGTATCGACATAAACCGCTTGCATTTTTTCACGCGAATCAATACCAATAATTTTATGGCGTGTCGTTTGAGGTTTACGTGAAGTAATAGAGAGTTTTTGGCCCAATAAATGGTTCATGAGGGTAGATTTACCCACATTTGGACGTCCTACAATCGCCACAAATCCGCTCTTAAAATCCGAAGGAATTGTAACGCCTTTGGAACTAAAAAATTGATCAATCAGATTGTTTGGATCTTGGTTTTCGTTTGAATCTGGATTGATTTGATCAGAATGCATCGACATGCAGGTTATTGCTCCAATAACTTTAAAATTTCCGCCGCTGCTGCCTGCTCGGCAAAACGACGACTTGACCCCTCACCATGAATTTTTGATAAACCATCTACCAAACATTCGACTTTAAAGTGCTGATGAGGCGCATCACCCTGAATATCTACAACCTCGTAAACAGGGAGAGGTTTTTTACGTGCTTGTAGATACTCTTGTAAACGTGATTTTGGATCCTTGAGTTGATCTGTTGGCTCAATATGATCTAAATAAGGCGTATACCATTTTAACACAATATCTTTAAGTAGGTTCAGATCACTACTATCAAGATAAATTGCACCAATAATGGCCTCCACTGTGTCAGCCAATATTGACTCACGATGATGACCACCAGATTTCAACTCGCCTGTGCTTAATATTAAACATCGACTAAGTTGCAAATCGGTTGCAATTTTACCTAATGCTTCCTGACGTACTAAAGTCGCGCGCATACGCGTTAGTCGCCCCTCATTTTCATGAGGGTACGCATGGTATAAATAATTGGCGATAATCATCCCCAACAGTGAATCGCCCAAAAATTCCAGACGTTCGTAGTTATACTTATGACTCACTGAACGATGAGTCAAAGCCAACTGTAGCAATTCAGGCTGCTTAAATTGATAACCGATTCGACTGAGTAAGCGAGGATCACTTAGCTTGAACTGATGTTTTGTCAAAACTCTTCTCAAATGTTAAAACTAAATCAATATTCAGTAAGAAAGGCTTTCTTACCTCATATTTCTTTTTGACTGTTAGACTTGGCTGGTTAAACACTTCAGCAATCTCTTTAAAATGCAGATCACGAATGTTGTTCATTTCCAGTCGTTGGTCCATCTGTGTCATAAACTTTTGGGGTGTGATATCAGCCGAGCTTTGTTGCATAAGCTCTGTAATCTGATTATTAATCACACGATCATCCCAATATGCTGGCCAAACTGCAAGTACGGCTTTCACCGCAATTGCAAATATGACCACCCCAAATAAAATTGCTAAATACGAAGTACCCTGTTGTGCCTTACGCATTTTTGTTTTCCTAATGGTTGTTTTTAATCTATTTTCCCATTTCGGTTAAAGCTTGGCAGGTGGAAACCAGGTTCTTTATGCATCCAGACATAGAAAGCTCGGCCTGTTAAATTTTCTTCAGGTACGAAGCCCCAGAAACGACTGTCAGCACTTTGATCACGGTTATCCCCCATTGCAAAGTAATGTCCTTTCGGAACTGTTACTTCCCAATATAAACCGTCTTGGTTTGCATATTTACCATTATCAACATAGTTGATAAATGGCGCCTGACGCGCAACATTTACGCCTTCAAGCTCACGCATCGTAAAAGTATGATCACCAATTGTTTCTTTATGATAAATAGAAGTTGGTGTATCTAAAGCATCTTTTTCGCGACTAAACTGTGTTGGTACTTTAGGAATTTTTTGACCATTAATAATCAATTGTCCATGATCATAAACAATATGGTCACCAGGTAAGCCAATTACACGTTTAATATAACTAATAGTAGGTTGTGGTGGATAACGGAATACAATGACATCACCACGTTTCGGTTCACCGACATCAATCACTTTTTTATTGACGATAGGTAAACGGACACCATAGTCAAATTTATTAACTAAAATAAAATCGCCAGTCTCTAAGGTCGGAACCATAGAGTCTGATGGAATATTAAATGGTTCATAAAGAAATGAGCGAAGTACAAGCACAACAGCTAAAACCGGCCAAAAGTCATAGGCCCATGTAATAACAAAATTTTCGTTCTCTCGCCCTTTATTTGCACGCTGTTTAAAAACAAGCTTATCTAGCAACCACACTGCAAATAAAATCAGCGTAACAGGAACAAGAATTAAATTAAAATCAAAATCCACAGGACCTCACTCGCAGCTTAGCTGCTTGCCTTGCGGCTGGGAGAATATAAGTTCATCCCAGCCTTTTCTCTTATCTTTCTACTTTCAAAACAGCTAAGAACGCTTCTTGTGGGATTTCTACACTACCCACTTGTTTCATACGTTTCTTACCTTCTTTTTGTTTCGCAAGTAGTTTCTTCTTACGAGACACGTCACCGCCATAACATTTTGCTAAAACGTTTTTACGCATCGCCTTCACGGTCGAACGAGCAATAATTTGTGCACCAATAGCAGCCTGAATTGCGACATCGAACATTTGACGTGGAATCAAATCTTTCATTTTCTCAACTAAAGCAATACCACGATGACGAGCATCATTACGGTGACAAATCATTGCAAGCGCATCGACCTTCTCACCATTAATTAACACGTCAACCTTAACTAAAGATGAACTCTCAAAACGAATAAAGTTATAGTCAAGTGAAGCAAAACCACGTGAACATGATTTAAGCTTATCAAAGAAGTCCATAACCACTTCAGCCATAGGAATTTCAAAAGTAATTGAAACTTGATTACCTAAGAATTTCATGTCTTTTTGTACACCACGGCGCTCAATACATAGGGTCATGACGTTACCTAAGTACTCTTGCGGTACAAGAATATGACACTCTGCAATTGGCTCACGCAAATCTTCAACAACAGAACCATCCGGCATTTTAGATGGACTATCAATATAGATCGTATCGCCTTTTTTAGTAACAGCTTCATACACTACCGTTGGCGCTGAGCTGATCAAATCAAGGTCATACTCGCGCTCTAAACGCTCTTGTACGATTTCCATGTGCAACATGCCCAAGAAACCACAACGGAAACCAAAACCAAGCGCATCTGAACTTTCAGGTTCAAAGAATAAAGCCGAGTCATTGATCTGTAGTTTTTGTAAGGCTTCGCGGAATGGTTCAAAATCGCTTGCATCAATTGGGAAAAGGCCTGCGTAAACCTGAGGTTTAACCTTTTTAAAACCAGGAAGTGAAGCTACTTCAGGGGTTGTTGAAAGCGTGATGGTATCACCTACCGGCGCACCAAAAATATCTTTAATACCCGCGATAACAAAGCCTACTTCACCAGCTTCAAGCACGCCAGTTTCAGTATGTTTAGGGTTGAATACACCTACCGATGTAACAATGTGAGTCTGACCAGTAGATTTAACCAACATTTTGTCGCCCTTGCGGATACGACCATCTTTAATACGAACTAAAGAGACAACACCTAAATAGTTATCAAACCATGAGTCAATGATTAATGCCTGTAAAGGAGCCTCGCGGTCACCTGTAGGAGCAGGAATAACATCAACTAATGTTTCTAAAACACCTTCAACGCCTAAGCCTGTTTTTGCAGAACATGTAGGTGCATTGGTTGCTTCAATACCGATAATTTCTTCAATTTCGTGAATAACGCGCTCAGGCTCTGCTTGCGGTAAATCAATTTTATTTAAAATTGGAAGAACTTCGAGACCTTGCTCAATAGCGGTATAACAGTTTGCAACTGATTGTGCTTCTACACCTTGTGCAGCATCAACAACCAATAACGCACCTTCACAAGCAGCTAATGAACGAGATACTTCATAAGAGAAATCAACGTGTCCCGGAGTATCAATAAAGTTAAGCTGATATTCCTGCCCGTTTGGATGAGTATAGTACAACGTCACCGAAGCAGCTTTAATGGTAATCCCACGTTCACGCTCGAGCTCCATTGAGTCCAAGACCTGAGCTTGCATCTCACGATCTTGCAGGCCACCACACATCTGAATAAAACGGTCAGCCAAAGTAGACTTACCATGATCAATATGAGCGATAATCGAGAAATTTCGGATATTTTTGATATCAACGGATTTTTTAGCTTGCGCCATGGGCTACCTTGAGAAAATATAAAGTGCTATGTAGCTTGTTTTAATACATAGCCAAAGCGGTTTAACAAATTGCGAGAGATTATAGCAGATGGATATTTTAAAGTATCCAAAATTCATGAGCTTTGTACTTATGTTTTAAAAAATGATAATTCAAAGTACAAGTAATGCTTCTGATTATCGGGCATATGAAACAGTAAAATCTAAAGGATTTATACTTGAATCAAGAGGTTTATAAGCCTGTGTAAAAGTCGGCGACATACGTTTAGGTCGACCTGAAGCGATTTCAATACATGCCCATTTGGTATTTCCGACGAACAAAATTGCCTGATCAGAAGGACGGAAAAAGGCATACTGACGAAATGAATATAGAGCATTAATATCATCTAGCCATGTCCGCAGTACAATTTCTTCACCTTCAAACGCAGCTTTACGGTATTGCACATGGTGTTCAACCGCAACCATTGCATGTTTTAGCTCTAGATATTTGGTTACTCCTACCCCTAATGTTTCCACATGAGCAGCAGCGACGTCTTGCATCCACTGGACATACATTACATTGTTAACATGCCCTAAAGCATCAATATGCTGTGGCTGAACCTGAATATGTAAATCGAAAATACTGCTCACAAAACACCCACTTTAATCATTAAATTCAAAGCTAAAATTTAATTAGCTAGATCGAACATTATGCCGAATACAAATAATAAAAAACCACCCATTTTCAGGGTGGTTCATTTTTATAATATTTTACTGAATACGTAAACCAAGCATTGCTCGTTGTCCTTGACGAATAATCCCAACTCGCGCAACTGTATTTTTCGGCAAATTCGAAACAACTTTTGCAAAATCCTGACTATTCAAAATCTGAGTATTATTAACCTGAATAATCACATCGCCAGGAATGATATTTGACAATGATGCTAATCCACCACGGCGAACATCTTGTACATAAATACCGCCTTTTATACCTAAAGCATTTTTCTCTGGCACAGCGAGATCACGAATACTCATTCCCAATACTGGACCTTTAGAAGCAGAGGCTTGATTACCGGTAGCTGGTGTTTCATCAGGTGCAGTTGCTAGTGTTGCCGAGATATTTCGGGTTTTATCATCACGTAAAACTTCAAACTGAACAGTTTGGTTTGGTTGTACTTTATTTAATGCATAAAGCAAATCACTAGTACGCAGTACAGAAGCACCATTTAATTTTAGAATAACATCGCCAGCTCTAAGCCCTGCTTTTTGAGCAGGTGAATTTGGAGAAACCTGAGTAATCAGAGCACCTTCCGGTTTAGGCAATTTATAGGCATCTGCAAGGTTACGGTCAATATCTTGCATCATAACGCCTAGGTATGAACGAGTCACTTTCCCTTTCGTTTTAAGCTGTTCAGCTACATCCATCGCAACATCAATTGGAATAGAGAAAGATAAGCCCATATACCCCCCCGTACCACTAAAGATACGTGAGTTCACCCCGACAACTTCACCATTTTGGTTAAACAATGGCCCCCCTGAGTTACCAGGGTTCAACGCCACATCGGTTTGAATAAATGGTACAGAGGTTTCACCGCTCATGTTACGTGATTTAGCGCTAACAATACCTGCCGAAGCTGAATAATCAAAACCAAATGGTGAACCAATTGCTAAAACCGGCTCTCCTACACGTAAACGGTCAACATTTCCTACTCGTAAAGCAGGATAGTTAGTTCCGTTTACCTTTAATAATGCAACGTCTGTCCGCTCATCACTACCGACCACTGTTGCATCTATTTCACGACGGTCATTTAAAGTAATACTGATGCGGGAAGCATTTTCAATTACATGGTGGTTCGTAAGTAAATAACCGTCTTTACTAATAAAGAACGCGCTACCATATGCGGTTTTCTCTTGAGGACCTTGTTGCTGTGGAATGATAACCTGATTACCAAAGAAACGTTTTAAAATTTCAGGAACTTGCTGTTGTAACAGTTCATCCTGAGTCATTTTTTTTACAACGTTTACACTCACCACAGCCGGACTAACTTGTTCAACGAGGTTTGAAAAATCAACAGCAGCATTTGCTTGAACAGCAGCAACTGTAAATACCGCTGCATACATTCCTTGTTGTAAATAGCGAGATTTCATTCGGTGCTCACCCACAATTGGTCTACGAGAATAAGAATAAAACTTTTGTATCACAATGCTTTGGAATTGTGCGTAACAATATGTTTATTTGTAAGGCATCCTCATCACGTTTATTTTACACATTGCAATTTTTTAAGCTAATTGCAATTTTTCTGTGACTTAGAGCGCTTAAGCTCTTGCCTTTTTAGGTAAAAAGGGGTGTCATTAGCGGACGTTTTAAATTGATGCGAATGGACATGCCTAATCAACAGACAATTCACCACTTTGACGTGATTATTGTGGGCAGTGGCGGTGCTGGTTTAAGTCTGGCTTTATCGTTACCAAGTCATTTTAATATTGCAGTTTTAGCTAAGGCTGCTTTAACTGAAGCAAGTACCTTCTATGCACAAGGTGGTGTTGCTGCAGTACTTGATGAAACTGACTCTATTCAACAACACATTAATGACACTATGATTGCAGGTGCTCATTTATGTGAAATGGATGCAGTCCAACATACTGTAGAAGGCGGTCGCCCTTCTGTTGATTTCCTTTTAAAGCAAGGCGTTCAGTTCACCTTAGATGAAGATGAACAGCTTCATTTGACTCGTGAGGGTGGCCATTCGCAGCGCCGTATTATTCATTCTGCTGATGCAACTGGCAAAGCTATTTCAACCACTTTGGTTGAACGCGCCAAAGAACGTAAAAATATCACTATTTTTGAAAACTATATTGCGATTGATTTAATCACGTCGCATAAATTGGGTCATACAGATCAAGCGAATCGCGCTATTGGTTTGTATGCACTAGATGAAAGTACTGAAAAAGTTCATACCTTCCTTGCCCCATTTACCGCACTTGCTTGCGGTGGCGCAATGAAAGCTTACCTTTATACGTCTAATCCGGATATTGCTACTGGTGACGGTATTGCGATGGCATACCGTGCAGGTTGCCGTGTTGCCAATATGGAATTTAACCAGTTCCATCCAACCTGTCTTTACCATCCGCAAGCACGTTCTTTCTTAATTACTGAAGCCATGCGTGGTGAAGGTGCTTACTTACGTTTGCCAGATGGCGAACGTTTTATGCTACGTTTTGACGATCGTGCAGAGTTGGCTCCTCGCGATATTGTGGCACGTACCATTGACCATGAAATCAAGCGTCTCGGTATTCGCCATGTGTGGTTAGACATTACACACAAATCACCGGATTTTATTAAAGAGCACTTCCCTACACTTTATGCACGATTGCTTGAGCTAGGTATCGACATCACTAAAGACATGATTCCGGTGGTGCCGGCTGCACACTATACCTGTGGTGGTGTTGTGGTTGACTCAAATAGCCAGACTGATATTGAAGGTCTATATGCAATTGGTGAAACCTCTTATACAGGTTTACATGGTGCAAACCGTATGGCGAGTAACTCATTACTTGAATGCTTCGTTTATGGCATGAGTGCAGCAAAAGATATCGAAAGTAAGTTTGATAAAAACTTCAAATTACCGGAAGTACCCACTTGGGACGATTCTCAAGTAACCAATCCAGATGAAGATGTCGTGATTTTACAAAACTGGGATGAGTTACGTTCGACCATGTGGAACTACGTTGGTATTGTAAGAACCACAAAACGTTTAGAACGTGCTTTACACCGTATTGAAATGCTAAAGCGCGAAATTACTGAATATTATCAAGATTATCGTGTCAGCAAAAACCTGATTGAACTGCGTAATCTTGTACTTGTTTCTGAAATGATTGTTCGTTGTGCTATGCACCGTAAAGAATCACGTGGCTTACATTACACACTTGATTATCCGGAAACTTCGAGTGAGATTCGTAAAACGGTTCTGACGCCTCCAAACTTTGCAGTAGAGCAACCTTTGGTGAATACTAGTGTATAAATAGTCTCTTTATAAAAAGCACGGTTCATGCCGTGCTTTTTTATTACTTAAGATTTATGGTCTAGGAGGAATTGAGTAAGTCGCGGTCACATGTGCCACGGGTTCCTCTTGCCCTACTGAATAAATCCAGACCTCACCTACGACTAAGCTCTTTCCTACTTTCATGAGCTTACATTCACTGCGCAAGTCTTGATCACCTGCGGGTTTTCTCAGGAAATTAATATTAAAATTGGTGGTTACAGCTAAACCAATAATTCCAATTTCACCGAGTATTGCAATATATAAAGCAAAGTCTGCCAAAGTCATCATAGTCGGGCCAGATATAGTACCACCCGGACGTTGATGTCTTTGGTCAACGTGATAATAAACAACGGCAGCTTTAGAAGTCACTGATTCAATCGTGCAATGTTCCAAACTTTGTGGGAATTCCTTTTCAAGAAATGCCACAATTTCTTCTTTTGAGCTTTTCATCCTTGTTATTCTTCAATTTTAGACAGTAATTAAAATAGCATAAGATACTGCCCAATATTTTCTATGACGTTTAAAACCAGATTTCTTGTCATTTTTCACCACTCCCCAAAAATATGAGAGTGGCTAATCCCATAGCTTATGCTAAATATTGCAAAGCTTGCTCGAATACCTGATCAGGACTTTGTGTAGCATCTAAACGTTTAATACGCTCAGGCTCAGCTTTCCATAAGGTTTCATATCCTTCACGAACCTTGGTAAAGAAGCTTAACTTTTCCTGTTCAAAACGGTCTAAAGCTCCGCGTTCACGTGCACGGTTCATACCAAGTTCAATTGGTGCATCTAACCAAAAAGTCACTTCTGGCATGCGTGAAACGAAGTTCTGGTTTAAAAGCTGTAATTTGTCTTGGCTTAAACCACGACCGGAACATTGATAAGCAAAACTCGCATCGGTAAAACGATCACTTAATACAATTTTATTAGACTCTAATGCCGGTAAAATAACTTGTTGTAAGTGTTGAGCTCGTGCCGCATAAATTAAGAGCAGTTCAGTATCATGACTCATATTTTCATCATGATTCACTGCTAAAAGCATCGAACGGATTTGTTCTGCGAGCGGTGTTCCACCCGGCTCTCGAGTTAAAACAACTTGTTTACCTTGTTCTTCAAAATGCTGATGAATTTTTCGAATGAGTGTAGTTTTGCCTACCCCTTCCGTGCCTTCAAAGCTAATAAACATCTCTTTTCCTTATTTCTTCGATCTCAACACGGATAAATACTCTTGCACTGCTTGGTTATGTGCTTGCAAGTCTGCCGTAAATTTATGTCCACCATTACCAGTCGCTACAAAATAGATGTTATTTGAATCATCTGGATGTAACGCAGCCTCAATGGCTTTTTGGCTTGGCAGCGCAATTGGAGTTGGCGGTAACCCGTTAATTGTATAGGTATTATATGGTGTTGGTGTACGTAAGTCTTCGCGAGTAATGTTCCCCTTATAGTTTGCACCCATACCATAAATTACGGTTGGATCAGTCTGTAAACGCATACCGAGTTTTAAACGGCGCACGAAAACCCCTGAAACTTGTGTAAGTTCGCTATCGAGGCTCGTTTCTTTTTCAACAATAGAAGCCATGATTAAAGCTTCATACTTATCTTTATAAGGTAAATTCGGTGCCCGCTTTGCCCAAGCCGCATCTAAGGCTTTCATTTGACGATGGTATAAATCAGTCAGGATTTTCTTATCGGTCTCACCTTTAGCAAAGAAATAAGTGTTGGGTGCAAACAGACCTTCAGGATGATGATAAGGAATACCTAAAGCCTTCATAAGCTGGTCATCTGGTAAATCCAATATCGTATTTTTTACATTTTTATCATTTTTGAGTGCTGTAATCAGCTGCTTAAAAGTTGTTCCTTCAATCACTAGAACACGGTTCATCTGGGCATTATCAGCATCAGATAACATCTCTAATACTTGTCTTACGCTCATTCCCTGCTCTATCTCATATACACCAGCTTTCATACTGTCATGAATCATAAACTTTTGATAAAGCTTAAGTACAATTGGGAAATGGATTTTATTTTCTTTGGCTAAGCGATCAATAAAACCAGAATAGGTCTCACCTGATGTGATCGATAGCATCTGCTTTTTCCCTTCAATAGGATAAGCTTTAAATAAACTTGACCATAAAATAGCAAAAATAGAAATTAAAACGATAAAACAGCCAATCAGCACTAACTTTTTTGGAAAATTAGATGCTGTTTTCTTGCCCTTTTTTTTAGCATTTTTTGCTTTCGCATTCACAGGTGGCTTCGGCATATTAATGAATCTGATTCAAGTTAAGAGTATGAAATAAATTTAGGCACGCCTGTGACTCTAGAATTTGTTCACTGATTTGAGTAACTACTCGCATTGGATGTAAAGCATTACAAAAGAATAGACTCTGTATTTGTGGTACTTCATCTAGCTCAATTATTCTGACTTCACAGGCAATTCCGTAGTGCTGCATACGCGCCAAAATTTCTGCACGCATCACACCGTGGACGCCATTATAGCGAAGTTCCGGAGTAATCCATCTATCATTTAAACGAATAAAACAATTACTGCTTACCCCTTCAACAATATAACCTTGTACATCAGTTACTAAAGCTTCAACCCAGCCTTGTTGATCTGCTTCTTTTTTTAGCAATACCTGCTCAAGACGGTTTAAGGATTTAAGCCCAACTAAACTCGGCATGGTTAAACCTAAAGCCTGATTTAAAACACCACACTGTATAAAATCTGGCTGGAACTGCTCCAATGCTTTTGGATAAAACCAGATATAAATATCTGCCGCATGCTTTGGCAAACTATAGCCACGATCACCTTCACCACGGCTAATCACAATTTTTAAAGTCCCGTTGAGCACGAGATTCTGATTTTGGAGATGCTGCAAACTTTGTTCGATTAACTCAAAATCTGCAACCAAAGATAATTTTTGGCAAGCAAGTTTTAGACGTTCCCAGTGCCGTGCTTTAAGCTCAATCTTATTTTGAAAAACACGAATTGTGGTAAAGCAGCCATCCCCATAATGAAATGCCCGGTCCAATAAAGGAATGGTCTCTACAGGTTGTCCATTTTTAAAACACCACATGCTTAATCCGTCCTTTATTTAAAACCACCCAACAATACAACACCTTTCATTTAATTAATAAATGACTGATTTTAAAAAATTATACCGATTTAAGAGAAACTTTTGAAACTTGTTATATATCAAGATTTAAGAATAACTTATCCATTTTTATTATTTCTATATTTTTCATATTAAATTCGTTTTTTATTATTTTTTTAGAATAAAGACTAGCGCTATTCTGCGTTCATGTTTTGAACATTTCGTATTTTTTGAGGGGTTATCTCATGCGTTTTTCTCAGTTAAAAGTCGGGGTTATTGCTGCATTACTTTCTGTTTCATCGTTTGCAGCTCAAGAATTCTTAAACGTTTCTTACGATCCAACTCGCGAGTTATATACAGATTTCAATAAACAGTTTGGTACTTACTGGAAACAGCGTACCGGTCAAGATATTGAGTTTAAACAATCACACGGTGGTTCTGGTAAACAGGCCCGCGCTGTAATCGACGGCTTAAATGCAGATGTTGTGACATTAGCACTTGCTGCTGATATTGATGAAATTGCTGAAAAAGCAAAATTGCTTCCAACAGACTGGCAGAAAAAGTTACCGCAAAACTCTACTCCGTACACATCAACTATCGTGTTTTTAGTTCGTAAGGGTAACCCTAAACAAATTAAAGATTGGGGTGACTTAATCAAGCCAGGCGTGGAAATTATTACGCCAAACCCGAAAACTTCTGGTGGTGCACGTTGGAACTATCTTGCAGCTTGGGCTTGGGCAAAACATCAAGCAGGTGGTAACGATGCAAAAGCGCAAGAGTTTGTTCGCCAAATTTATAAACACACCAAAGTTTTAGATTCAGGTGCCCGTGGTGCAACCACTACATTTGCTGAACGCGGAATTGGTGACGTATTACTGGCTTGGGAAAATGAAGCACATTTAGCTATCCGTGAACAACCTGGCAAGTTTGAGATTGTGACGCCATCTTTATCTATTTTGGCTGAGCCACCAGTTGCAATTGTTGAAAAAAATGCAGCGAAAAAAGGCAACTTAACTATTGCAAAAGGTTACCTCAACTATTTGTACTCACCTGCTGGTCAAGAAATTGCAGCACGTAATTTCTACCGTCCTCGCAATGCAGCTGTACTCAAAAAATATAGCAATGTATTTAAGCCATTGAAACTTGTCACCATTGATAAAGAGTTTGGCGGTTGGACAAAAGTACAAAAGCAACACTTTGATAATGGTGGTGTTTTCGATCAAATCGTGAAAATCAATAGTGCAGAGAAGTAATTCTTTGTTCTAACGATAAGGAGAACAGACATGACACACACTGTAATTGTTCCGGGTGTAGGTGGAAGTGAACATCAACATTGGCAATCTTGGTTGCAGCGTCAACTCGTGTCTAGTTCTCGCGTTGAGCAAAAGAACTGGGATAGACCCGTATTAAGCGAATGGATTGAGCAATTCGTTAACACAGTTCAAGCAGTACAAGCACCAGTCCAAATTGTTGCGCATAGTTTCGGCTGCCTAACTAGTGTTGCTGCCTTAGCAGAGCATCCAGAGTTACAACTTCAAGTTAAAAAACTGATTTTGGTTGCTCCTGCAAATCCGGCACGTTTTGGTGAAGCGGGATTTGCCCGTCATAGTTTGACTGACTACAAAGATTATTTTCATCAGCTAAAAATTAATGTGCCTGCAACGCTACTCATTAGTGAAAATGATCCATGGTTAGACTTTTTTGATGCTTTACAGCTTGCGAAATCTTGGCAATTAACCCCGATTAACCTTGGACAAGTCGGTCATATTAATGTTGCTTCAGGCTTCGGTCCGTTTCCTGACTTACTGAATCATCTACTTCCTGAAGACTCGATGTGTAGCCACTCATCTATTGATCCGGTAAAGACACATTTCTCTTTGAAATTTGCTTAATACCTAGCTTTATACCGCGCCGTTTATCTTTATTTATTCGCTTACTGATTTCAGCAGGCTTTTCTCTTTGAGGAAATATCATGTCGCAGCGATCCCGAGTGCTGCCTGGGTTTGGTCTATCATTGGGCTTCACCCTCGCTTACGTTTCTTTTATTGTGCTTATTCCATTAGCCGCAGTCTTTATCAAATCATTTGGAATCGGATGGGACGGACTATGGGAAATTTTAACCTCTGAGCGTATTTTAAAATCGCTTCAACTCAGCTTTAGTTCAGCCTTAATTGCGGCGTTTATTAATGTTGTTTTTGGGCTACTTTTAGCTTGGTGCCTTGTCCGTTATAACTTTCCCGGAAAGCGTCTGGTTGATGCCTTAGTGGACTTACCTTTTGCACTTCCAACAGCGGTTGCAGGCATTGCGTTGACCTCACTCTATGCGCCTACAGGCTGGATCGGTCAATATTTAGAACCACTTGGTATTCAGGTTGCATATACCCCTATCGGGATTACGCTAGCTTTAGTGTTTATCGGTATTCCTTTTATTGTTCGAACCGTTCAACCGGTATTAAGTGATATTGAAACTGAACTTGAAGAGGCAGCTTCCGCACTCGGTGCAAATCGTTGGCAGACCATTACTAAAATTATTTTACCAATATTACTCCCCGCCCTATTTACAGGCTTTGCTTTAGCGTTTGCTCGCGGTGTAGGTGAATATGGTTCTGTAATTTTCATTGCAGGTAACCAGCCGTTTAAAACTGAAATTGCTCCGCTTATGATCATTTCTCGCCTAGAAGAATATGACTATGCAGGTGCCACGACTATTGCAGCAGTGATGTTGGTTCTCTCTTTCATTATTTTATTTGTCATTAACTTACTTCAAGCATGGGCAAACCGTCGTACAGGGAGAAATGTCACATGAACCTACATACCGACAGCAATGCACTTGCCTTGAAATTGCAATCTCGTGACGCGACACGTGAACCAACCTGGGTACGTTATACGCTCATTACAATTGCACTGATTTTTTTCCTTAGCTGCCTCATGCTGCCACTTATTCTGGTTTTTGTTGAAGCATTTAAACAAGGCCTTGAAGTCTATGTTCAAGCTTTAATTGATCCAGATACATTATCAGCAGTGAAATTAACACTATTGACCGCAGCAATTGCCGTTCCGATTAATGTGATATTTGGTGTTGCCGCTGCATGGGCTGTTTCCAAATTTCAGTTTAAAGGTAAAGCAATTTTAACCACCATTATTGATATGCCTTTTTCGGTTTCACCTGTTATTGCAGGTTTAATGATTGTACTGATTTTCGGTGCTCAAGGCTGGTTAGGCGGTTGGCTCATGGAACATGACATCAAGATTCTATATGCCGTACCTGCCATTGTTTTAGCGACCATCTTTATTACAGTTCCATTTGTGGCGCGTGAGTTAATTCCACTTATGGAAGCGCAAGGAACTGAAGAAGAGGAAGCAGCGATTGTACTCGGTGCCTCAGGTTGGCAAACCTTTTGGAAAGTCACACTCCCTAACATTAAATGGGGTCTGATTTACGGCGTGATTTTGTGTAATGCCCGTGCAATGGGTGAGTTTGGGGCAGTATCAGTAGTTTCCGGCCACATCCGTGGTGAGACCAATACCCTGCCTCTACATGTCGAAATTTTATATAACGAGTACACCTTTAGTGCAGCTTTTGCGGTGTCCTCACTACTTGCTTTCTTGGCACTATTAACACTGATTTTAAAAACCTGGTTAGAACTACATCAAGACAAACCAGAACCGCATTCAACTGATTCGTAAGGAATGAAATCATGAGTATTCAAGTTAAAAATATTGAAAAACACTTTGGTGCATTCCATGCGCTTAAAAATATTTCACTCGATTTCCCAGAGGGTGAACTGGTTGCCTTACTCGGCCCATCTGGCTGCGGTAAAACGACGCTACTTCGTATTATTGCGGGTTTAGAATCAGCAGATGGTGGTCAAGTCTTACTAGAAGGCGAAGATGCAACCAATGTACATGTCCGTGAACGTCAGGTCGGTTTTGTTTTTCAGCACTATGCTTTATTCCGTCATATGACCGTATTTGACAATATTGCTTTTGGTTTACGTGTCCGTCCTCGTGCCACACGCCCATCGGAAGCCGAAATTAAAAAACGTGTGACTCGTCTGCTTGATTTGGTTCAATTGGGCTTTTTAGCAGACCGTTACCCAGCCCAGCTTTCTGGTGGTCAACGCCAACGTATTGCCTTAGCTCGTGCACTTGCCGTGGAACCTCGTGTGTTATTGCTTGATGAACCATTTGGTGCACTAGATGCTAAGGTTCGTAAAGAATTACGCCGCTGGTTACGTAACTTGCATGATGAGCTGCATATCACTTCAATTTTCGTAACCCATGACCAAGAAGAGGCACTTGAAGTAGCCGACCAAATTATTGTGATGAATAAAGGTAACGTCGAACAAATTGGTTCTCCGCGCGAAGTTTACGAAAAACCTGCAACGCCATTTGTATTTGATTTCTTGGGTCAAGCAAATCGTTTTGAAGGTGAACATGCAAGCGGTATTATCCGTATTGGCAATGATCGTATCGAATTACCGACCACAGTTCAGGCACCGCAAGGAAAAGTAATTGCTTTTGCCCGTCCGGATGAGTTACATATTCATGCGCAACCACAGGCAAATACAATTGAAGCAACTTTTGTACGTGAAGTCTGGATTGCTGGAAAAGTAGTGGCGGAATTACAAGATCGTAATGGACGTTTAATTGAGATTGCTCTGAGCAGTGAAGCTGCAAAACAACATGCATTTAAACCAAATCAAACTGTTTGGGTAAGTGCATCTCAACTTCACCTATTTGCAGATCAAGTTGCTTAAGGAATTATTTGGTGAGGAGCCATCTCGCGGTATTTAAAGCCGTTCCTCACCTCTTTTGAGGAAAAGTGTAAATGAACTTTCAACAATTAAGAATTATCCGAGAAACAGTACGCCAAAACTTTAATTTAACGGAAGCATCTGCCGCGTTATACACCTCTCAATCAGGTGTAAGTAAACATATTAAAGATTTAGAAGATGAATTAGGCGTACAACTTTTCGTCCGTAAAGGTAAACGTCTGCTGGGTTTAACTGAACCCGGTCAATCACTCCTTAGCATTGTAGAACGCATGCTTGTAGATGCTGAAAATATTAAACGTCTTGCCGATGACTTTAATAAAGTGGACGAAGGTACTTTAACGATTGCAACAACACATACTCAAGCACGTTATGTATTACCACCAATCGTCAATCAATTTAAGAAACTATTTCCAAAAGTTCATTTGATTTTGCAACAAGCAAGCCCTGTCGAAATTGCAGAAATGCTTTTACAAGGTGAAGCTGATATTGGCATCGCGACAGAGTCTTTAACAACTGAAGAAAATTTAGCAAGCATTCCATATTATCAATGGCAGCACAGCATTATTACTCCTCAAGATCACCCACTTACACAGCTCGATAAAATTGATCTTGATGCTTTATCTGAATACCCACTGATTACTTATCACGGCGGTTTTACAGGTCGTTCAAAGATCGATAAAGCATTTGAAGATGCACAAATTGATGCCGATATTGTAATGTCTGCTCTTGATGCCGATGTTATCAAAACTTACGTTGAACTCGGCATGGGCGTTGGAATTGTCAATGATGTCGCTTACGATGCAGAACGTGACTATCGTTTAAAACAAATTAAAACTGATATCTTTGGTGTCAACACCACATGGATTGCTGTTCGCAAAGGCCATTTATTACGTGGTTATGGTTATGAGTTTATTTCTTTATGCTCACCTGATGCTGACATTAAAGCATTGAAAAAAATTGCCTATCCAGATGAATAAAGTTTAAGAACAAAATAAAAGAGCTACTTATGTAGCTCTTTTATTTTTAGATATAAAAAAACGAGCCGAAGCTCGTTTTTTTACTATTTATTACCAGTAGAAGTTTACACCAACTTTACCAACTGGCATCCATTCGTATTTATTATCGTTACGAATTTCATTTGCTTCTTTATCAACCGCATCCTGAGCAGATGTTGGGTTACCAGTTACAGGAGCAAGATTATACTGAGTTAACTCAACTTTTGGATTACCAGTATAGTAAGCACCTACTTCACCAAATACACCCCAGTTTTTGCTAATCTTTGGAGCAAAACCAAAACCTAAATATGGAGCGATGTCATTTTTGTAAGACATTTTACCTCTTACACCGCCCTCTTGACCAGGAACTGCTTGTTGATAGTTTTTACCATCAATTGATAAGGTATCACCATTACCAATACGTTTAGCAAGGTCATAATCATTATCTAAGTAAGCCGCACCTGCAGCTATATATAGGCCTTGAGCCCATGGATTTGTGCTGGCACCCCAAGGACGAATTTCAGCATTTAGATAGACATTGTTATTATCCATGTCTAAATCATACTTAGTGCCATTTACTGAAACATCATCTGTCCAAGAAATGTCACCGCCGTTATAACCCAATGCTAAACCTACATATGGGTTTGCTTGCCATAACAAAGCACCACCGTAACCTGTAGTACCTACTTCAGCACGAGCGCCTACTGGAATTAATTGGTTTTTATCGAATGCATAGCTGTCATGAACAACAGCTTCATCCGCCATTGCAGCACCAGCAGCAAGTAAAGCTGTAGTTGTCACTAAAACACGTAATACTTTCATCGTTTTCTCCTTAAGAAAAGGCTCTGTTTTTAATTTATTCAGCTTGTGACAAAAATTATATTCAAGAGCATAGATTCTTTTTTATACAAAAACTGCTAGATTTCTGTTATTTTTTGATACAAATTGAGTTAAATTTTTATTTTCAAATCATTTTTGTGTAAAAAACACTTGATTATCTAATAAGCTTATTTTGGTTTAACTCATTTATACCTCAATTAAACGTAACACGTTTTTTCAAAGATTCTTGTCACAAATTAGTGTAAAATCTTTAAAATTTTTTATGGAAGGAAGATCATGTCTCAGCTTTCTACGATCATTGAGCAAGCATTTGAAGACCGCGCAAATTTCACTGCAGCAGATTGCCCAAGCGAAATTCGCCAAGCTGTTGAAGAAGCAATTGCTGGTTTAGATAACGGTACACTTCGAGTTGCAGAAAAAATCAATGGTGAATGGGTTGTTCATCAATGGTTAAAAAAAGCTGTTTTATTATCATTTAAACTTAATGACAATAAACCAATCGAGTCATGTGATCTTCGTTTCTACGACAAAGTTGAAACTAAATTCTCTGGTTGGACTGAAGAGCAATTTAAAGCTGCGGGTGTTCGTGTTGTTCCTCCTGCTGTTGCTCGTCGTGGTAGTTTCCAAGCTAAAAATGTGGTGTTAATGCCATCTTATGTCAACATTGGTGCTTACGTAGATGAAGGCACAATGGTTGATACATGGGCAACTGTAGGTTCATGTGCTCAAATCGGTAAAAACGTTCACTTATCAGGTGGTGTTGGTATCGGTGGTGTTTTAGAACCATTACAAGCTAACCCAACCATTATTGAAGACAACTGTTTTATCGGCGCACGTTCTGAAATCGTTGAAGGTGTTATTGTCGAAGAAGGCTCTGTTATTTCTATGGGTGTTTATATCGGTCAATCTACACGTATTTATGATCGTGAGACTGGTGAAATCCATTATGGCCGTGTTCCTGCTGGCTCAGTTGTTGTACCAGGTAACTTACCGTCAGCTGATGGTAAATACAGCTTATACGCTGCAATTATCGTGAAAAAAGTTGATGCACAAACACGTGCAAAAACAAGTTTGAACGATTTGTTACGCGCTGACTAATTTCAGTTTGATCAAACATCTCTACGATCAACACTGATCGTAGAGATTTTATTTTTTATATAGTGTGGTATTTCTAGAATGGCTTCCTTACGTTCCTCTGCAATTCCTGTCTCTGACCCTGCGTCCGGTCTACGCATTACCGAGATTTTTTACTCCTTGCAGGGTGAAGCAAATGCCTCTGGCCTACCGACTGTATTTATTCGTCTCACAGGTTGCCCTTTACGTTGTAGTTATTGCGACACCACTTATTCTTTTGAAGGTGGCGAACGCTTATCACTTGAGCACATTATTGAAACGGCTGAAAAATATCAAACGCCTTATATTTGTGTAACAGGCGGTGAACCCCTAGCACAACCCAATTGCTTAATTTTATTACAAGGTTTATGTGACGCTGGTTTTGACGTTTCCCTAGAAACCAGTGGCGCTCTTGATGTATCAAGAGTGGATCCGCGTGTTTCAAAAGTCCTCGACTTAAAGACTCCAACTTCTGGTGAAGAACACCGTAATCTCATCAGTAATCTTGACCATTTAACACCGCGTGACCAAATCAAATTTGTGATTTGTAATCGTGAAGACTATGAATGGTCAAAACAACAAGTTGAACAATATCAACTGCAAACCAAAGTCAGTACTGTCTGGTTCTCCCCTGCTTTTGCAGTTGAAAAAGGTGCTGTTGGCCTGCCACGTTTAGCACGTGATCTGGCACAGTGGATACTGGACGACAAACTGCCTGTACGTTTCCAGCTTCAGTTACATAAACTGCTCTGGAACGATGAATCAGGTCGCTAATCGTTCAATAAAATAAATCATTCCGAATATGGAGAAAAATATGCGCCCTCGTGCCATTGTTTTACTTTCAGGCGGCTTAGACTCAACCACTTGCCTAGCTTGGGCACAAGCGCGCTATGAATGTATTGCTATTAGTTTTATGTATGGTCAACGCTCAACCACTGAACTTGATGCTGCAAAAGCATTAGCTCAGCGTGCAGGTGTTGAACATCGTGTAATTAATATCGATTTAGCCAATTTAGGCGGGTCTGCACTTACAGATCATAACATTGCTGTACCAGAACAATTACAAGAAGGTATTCCTGTAACTTATGTACCAGCACGTAACACAATTTTCCTCTCTTATGCCTTAGCAGCTGCAGAAGTTTTCAATGCTGAAGCGATTGTTATTGGCATCAATGCCGTTGATTATTCAGGATATCCTGACTGTCGCCCAGAATTTATTGATGCTTTTGCCAATATGGCTCGTTTAGCAACTAAAGCTGGCGTGGAAGGAAAACCTCTTAAATTTGAAACACCCCTGTTACATTTATCCAAAGCGAATATTATACGTTTAGGGATTGAACATGGCGTAGACTATAGTCAAACGGTATCTTGCTACCAAGCAGATGCTCAAGGACGTGCGTGTGGTAAATGTGACAGTTGCCGTTTGCGTAAAGAAGGCTTTATCGATGCTGGTGTTACCGATCCAACACGCTATATACCGCAATAAGTAGGTAAAATTTATGAAGTTGTTAAAATCAAATCTTATTCTTTCATCTTTATTCTCAGCAGCTGCACTTATGGCTGGTTCAGCTCAAGCAGCTGAAAACCCAGTTCAAGCAGCATATAAAAGCACTAACGTTAAAGGTGCATTAATCAACGTTTGTAAAGACCAAACTGCAAAAGGCGGTAAATTAAGTTCAGCTGAAGTTAGCAAATTCTGTAGCTGCCAAGTTGAAGCGCAAGGTAAAGTGACTGAAGCACAAAAATGGGAAATTCAAAGCGCAATCAATGCGAAGAAAAGCCCAAGTTCTTTAGCTTTTGTACAACAGCAAAACCGTGACCTTAAAGCATGTTTCGGTCCTCAGTTAACAACTAAGCTTGAGAAACTAACTGAAGAAGCAATGAAAGCAGCTCAACAACAAGCTCCTAAAAAATAAGCTTTTGTTGCTCCAAATTAAGCCTGCATTTATGCAGGCTTTTTTATAGCTCTGTTAAAATGACACCGATCTCTTCATTCGAAATAAGTCATGCAGGAACAATGGAAAACTAACGCACATAACAGACCGTCAATTGTCTCCTTTAGTGGAGGTAAAGATAGCTCTCTTGCACTTTATCATGCCATGCAAACTGGTAACGTAATTGGTTTAATCGTTATGCTGGAAGAGCAAGGACAACGCTCCCGTTCACATGCAATGCCACTTGATATTATTCGGGCGCAAGCACAAGCAATTGGCTTACCTGTATTTATGGCATCTTCTAGCTGGAATGACTATGAAAATAAATTCATCAACTTATTAAATGAAGCCAAACAAAAAGGTGCTGAGGTACTGGTTACAGGTGATTTAGATATGCCGGAACATGGTTGTTGGCATGATCGTGTTACTAAAACAGTGGGCCTTAAATTAGGAATGCCGCTCTGGCTACGGCCCCATCGTGAAGTTGTTGAAGAATTTATTCAACTTGGATTTCAGAGTGTAGTTGTGACTGTAAACCTTAAACTCGGAATGAAGGTGGAAGATTTAGGTCAAGTGTTATCGTTAGAATATATACAGAAACTTGAAAACCGTGGAATTGATCCATGTGGAGAAGGTGGTGAATTTCATACCACTGTGATTGATGGTCCAATTTTTAACAAAGCTATTCCTGTAAGAAAGCTCGATATTGTTTATCATGAAGAATATGCTTTTTTACCACTTGAATTAGATCAAATTTAACTTTTAAAGGATAAGAAATGTCTGAGAATATTCAACTGCCAAATCAGGTTTTCCCAACCACACACGGCGAAGTTAATTTGGCTGAAGTCGATAATGAATGGCTGATTATTTACTTCTACCCTAAAGACTCAACGCCAGGCTGTACAACACAAGCTGTCGGCTTTTCTTGTTTAAAAGATCAATTTGATGCTTTAGGTGCTCGCATTTTTGGAGTATCACGCGACTCGGTAAAAGCCCATCAAAACTTTACAGAAAAGCAGGCACTGACAATCGATTTAATTAGTGACAAAGAAGAAGTACTTTGCAAACACTTTGATGTGATTAAAGAAAAGAATATGTATGGGAAAAAAGTAATGGGGATCGAACGCTCTACTTTTATTTTCCATAATAAAACCTTAGTTAAAAGTTACCGTAAGGTGAAAGCGGCCGGCCATGCTGAACAGGTTTTAGAAGATTTAAAAGCATTACAAACAGCTTAATTAATAAGCTTGGGTAACAAAAAAGCGAGTTGAATACTCGCTTTTTTACACGCACATAAATTGCTCAGCCATTTTAATTTGGCGTATGATAAAAATATTAAAATAACTCGAACTCAGGCATTGCTATGAATCTACTAAAAGTTTGTACTTTATTGCCTTGTAGCCTTGTTATTGCTGCCTGCTCCGTTAATTCATCAAGCACTCCTCCTACACTGAGCTCTTCTACACCACAAGTTCAAAAATCATCGATAGAAATAAGCTGCCAAGATTTACAAAATCCTGCTTACCGACAAGCTGTGCTTAATGCAATTAATCAAATTCGACAAGATTCTCGTCAATGTGGTCAGCAGTATTTTTCTGCAGCTAAACCTTTAAGCTGGAATAATAATTTATATCAAGGTGCAAATGCTCACTCTAAAGATATGGCAAATAACAACTTTCTTGGGCATGTTGGCTCAACAGGTTTAGATTTAAGAGCGAGATTAAAAAAATATCATATGCTGAGTAAAGCCAATGGTGAGAATGTCGCGAGTGGACAAAAAACTTTAAATGAGGTCATGGCTAAATGGATCGCCAGTCCTCTGCATTGCAGTAATATTATGAACCCTAGATATACCGAATATGCCATTGCATGTGCTTCTGACCAGTCTGCTAAACAAAAAAGCTATTGGACACAACAATTTGCAGGTTTTTAAAGTAGACTCAAAAAAGCATCAAAAAAATTCAATCTACTTTTAAAAACCAGAGATTCTTTAGTTAGATCGACTCATTCTTTATGAGACGACACGGTTTCCTCAATATTTGAATGGTCTGCCTGTAAAAACTTTTGCTGTAGCTGTAAATATAACGGTGTATTTTGGAATTCTTCCAAAAATTGAATAGTGCCTTTGGGAAATGCATCCGTTTTAATTTTGCCCTGATAGTAGGCTTCACGCATTGGAGTGGCAGAAATCGAATCTTTCAAGCTATCAAGTTCGACCATCACCCATTCTGGAAATAGTCGTAAATAATAAGATGACTCATCTTTGAAGTGGCCAATCAAACCAACTTTTGAGTTCGGTTCTATTACACCATTTACTAATGATTTAACCTGTTTTACCCACTTCTCATCATTATAAACATCAACCACATGTACAAAACGAATGCGCTTTTGCTCATCTAATGAAAAATTAGATAAAATCATTTGTTCTCGTTCAATTGCAAGAAACGGATTTTTTATATTACGTTCCATTTGGGCAGAACCTAAAGCCAAAATCACATAGCGACTTTGTTGCAGTGCAATTTCAATCGTTTGCATATGTGCCAAATGAAATGGCTGAAAACGACCTATAAAAACGAGATAGTCAAATGTATACATAATTAGTTTTTCACTTTTTATGAACTCACCAGTTACGCTCATTACAAAAAATATGCGCCATAATGAGAACCTAAAAATCAACAACGTGGTTTAAAGCAAGGATAGTACGATGACACTTAGCTGTATTCAACAACCTCATCAACATTTACAAGCAAATTTAGAAGGTGGCGTACTCACCTTAGCCATAAATCGCCCAGAAGCAAAAAATGCATTATATGGCGAACTTTACTTATGGATTGCCAAAGCACTTGATGAAGCCGACCAAAATAAAGATGTACGAGTAATCGTTCTACGTGGTGCCGAACATGATTTTACCGCTGGTAATGACATGAAAGATTTTATGGGTTTTGTACAAAATCCGAATGCTGGTCCAGCAGGTCAAGTTCCTCCATTTGTACTCCTTAAATCTGCTGCCAGATTATCGAAGCCGCTTATTATTGCAGTAAAAGGCGTGGCAATTGGTATTGGTGTTACGATTTTATTACAGGCAGACCTCGTTTTTGCCGACAATACGGCCCTCTTTCAAATTCCTTTTGTTAGCCTTGGGCTTTCTCCTGAAGGTGGTGCAAGTCAATTATTGGTTAAACAAGCTGGTTATCACAAAGCAGCTGAACTTCTGTTTACTGCGAAAAAGTTCAATGCAGAAACTGCTGTACAAGCTGGTTTAGTTAATGAAATCGTTGAAGATGCTTATGCCACTGCTCAGGCAACTGCCCAACACTTAACAGCTTTACCGCTTGCTTCATTAAAACAAACCAAAGCATTAATGAAACATGATTTAGATCAGATTATTGAATGTATTGACCATGAAGCAGAAATCTTTATGCAACGCGTTCAATCACCAGAAATGCTAGAAGCTGTGCAGGCATTTATGCAAAAACGTAAACCGGACTTTTCACAGTTTAATTAAAAATCAACTTCTATGATTTGAATAAACTCAAAGGCAGGCTCTTCGTAAGGATGGCTTGCCTTTAATGCTTTTGCCACTGCACTTGCCTTTTCTTCAAGCACAATCGTTTCAACACGCCATTCGTCAACTTGCTCAAGTTCACCTAGCTCTCCAATATAAGGGTCAGCTCCTTTAACTGGCTTGAATTGCCCTATTCCTTTAACTTGCCAAGCACATTGTTCATAGTTCCCTATCCCACCTGCTCCGGCCGCAAATATAGACTGTTTAGTCGACTCAAGATGTGACTCTGGTACGTAATAAATCAGCTTTAACATGAATAGAATGACTCAAAACTAGTAAATTTGCTTTAAATCATACCCTTTAAGAAGACTCCGAATCAAAGTCAGCTCATCATTGCTAAATAATTTGCTCCAATAAAAAGTATTTGTATGGCAAGCGCCAAGCCAAATAAACGCCAGCCTTTATCTCTTGTGTACATCGTTCTTATGTGATTTTTGTTTTTCATCATTTTGATCTCCGATTTTTATCGTTGTTACAGAGAAAGCAAAAATTGAACCAACAGCAATCCAAGCATAAGGGGTTAAATACACTTATGTCTATACTCTTATAGATTTTCTTAAAGTCCTTAAAAAACGTATTTTCTTACCTTTACTTTAAGTTTAAAGAAAATTTATCTAATTCAGTGAGCTATCATTATTCTGGATCATTTTAAACATTCGATTCCTTTAAATATCTGTTCTCATATACGGTCATCATAAATGCTAAACCACATAAAATGACAAAACCACAAGTCATTGGAATTAATGTGCCGTTATATAATTGCCCAATAATAGAGGCAAGAATAAGCGACAATACGGACGAAGCTGCACCAATAATAGCTGATGCCATACCAGCTACATGTCCCATAGGTTCCATTGCAATCGCGTTTAAATTACCAAATAAAGTTCCAAATAATAAAAATAAAATACAGGCATAAAGCATAAACATCCAAAATGCTACAGTCACACCTATAAGTTGAATCCCTAAGAAAATTAATGAAATTAAGCACAAACCGAGAAAGCCATAAATACAGATTGGACGCATACCAAACTTCATGACAATTTTAGAATTGGTAAATGAAGCAATGCCCATTACACCAGCAAGCACAGCAAAATAAGCACTAAACTCTTGCCCTGTTTTACCAAACTGCTGCATAAAAATTTGCTGAGAAGTACCTAAGTAACCAATAAATCCACCAAAGCAAAAGCCTGCACATAACAAATAGCTCATGGTGGTCTTATTACTTACAACTTCTTTGAACCCATCTTGAAATGCTTGTAACCGCATAGGTAAACGATTTTCAGGAAGTAACGTCTCTTCTAATCGTAAAGCGACCCACGCTCCAACGACAGTTGCATAGATCATGTATAAAACAAAAATATCACGCCAACCAAAGAAGTGAATAATGAGTTGTCCCAGACTTGGTGCAATCGCTGGAGCGACCATAAATACCATCATGATTAAGGACATAATACGGGCCATCTGAGCACCGCTGTATTTATCTCGCACAATGGAAATTGAGGCGACATAAGGACCTGAAACCCCAATACCCTGAATAAAGCGACCTACTAAAAACCATTCAAAACTTTGTGTGGTAAAGCACAATAAACTTCCCAAAAAGTAGATGATAATACCGGTAAATAAAATACGTTTTCGTCCAATCGCATCGGAAAGTGGTCCTGCAATCAACTGCCCTATTGTCATGCCGGAGAAAATACCAATAATGACCCACTGGGTCTGATTATTATTCTTTAATTCAAAAACTCGTCCAACCTCACCTAAAGCAGGCAACACCGCATCTATCGAAAAAGACACGATAGACATGAGTAATGCCATCAAAAGTGCAAACTCACGGAAATGGATTTTTGACTTCATTTTTCTTCTCTACTATTTATTCTATTCACATTGTACTACATACAAATAAGCCACCTTACGGTGGCTTATTTCATTTTTTATATTAACCAATAAACTTACGTGCGTTACGGAACATACGTAACCAAGCACCGTCTTCAGTCCACTCTTCTGGTTTCCAAGAATGCTGGATAGCACGGAAAGTACGCTCAGGGTGCGGCATCATAATCGTTGCGCGACCATCCTTAGACGTTACGCCCGTAATCGCTTCCGGTGAACCATTTGGGTTCAATGGATAATGTTGAGTTGGGTTACCGTGGCTGTCAACATAGCGCAATGCAACTTGATTCGCTGCATTTAAGCTTGCAATATCAGCTTCGCTAGCAACCGCACGGCCTTCACCATGTGCTACAGCAATCGGTAAAATTGAACCTTCCATACCATCAAGTAATACAGAAACTGATTTTTCAACACGAACGTTTACGCTACGTGCTTCAAAAACTTCTGACATATTGCGGTGGAAACGTGGCCAGTGTTCAGCACCCGGAATAAGTGGCGCTAATTGTGACAACATTTGGCAACCATTACAGATACCTAAGCTAAACGTACCTTCACGATGGAAGAATTGTTCAAACTGATCACGTAACTTCGCATTGAACAGAACTGATTTTGCCCAGCCACCGCCTGCACCCATTACGTCACCGTAAGAGAAACCGCCACAAGTCACTAAACCTTCGAAATCACTTAAGCTCACACGACCAGCAAGTAAATCGCTCATGTGTACGTCAATTGTGTTAAAGCCAACTTTATCGAAAGCTGCTGCCATTTCAATATGACCATTTACACCCTGCTCACGCAAGATTGCCATATTCGGACGACGGCTATTAATAAACGGTGCTTCGATAGGTTCATTTAAATCAAATGTAGGTTTTGCAATTAAACCTTGATGTGATTTATCAGTAATTAAAGCAAATTCTTGGTCAGCAGTTTCAACGTTATCACGTAAACGTTGGATCTGATGAGATACTTCAGACCAAGCCTGTTGTAACTCTGCACGCTCTAAAGTTAAGCCATTTACAGATAATTGATCAGTATTATTTACGCGACCAACTACTGCAATTGCATCTTTTAAGCTAGAAGCAGCAACTTCTGCTTGTAAAGCTTCCCAGTCAGCTGCTTTGATTTGAACTACTGCACCAATTTCTTCTGCAAATAAACCAGCAGTAGTCTGATCTTCTAATGCTACACCTAAACGCGAAGCGAACATCATTTCAGCTACAGTTGCGAGTAAACCACCATCACCGATGTCATGGTAAGCCTGAATCAAGCCACGGTTATTCCAGTCTTGAATTAAAGCAAAGAACGCTTTGAAGTCATCAAAACTATCAACATCTGGAGTGACTGAACCAATTGCTTTATATACTTGCGCAAGAATCGAACCACCTAAACGGAATTGTCCTTTAGATAAATCAATACGGACAAGTACTGAGTCTTCTAAATTCTTAAGTTCAGGTGTTAAAGTCTTACGAACATCAGCTACTGGAGCAAATGCAGTAATTACGCCAGTCATTGGAGATGTTACAGCTTTATCTTCACCGTTGTCGTTCCAAGTCGTACGCATTGAAAGTGAGTCTTTACCTACAGGAATCGCAATTCCCAAAGCAGGACACATTTCCATACCAATTGCTTTCACGCCTTCAAACAATGCTTGGTCTTCACCTTTTTGACCAGCAGCAGCCATCCAGTTTGCAGAAAGTTTGATATCGCTAATTTGTTCAATGTTTGCACATGCAATATTGGTAATTGCTTCAGCAACTGCCAAGCGAGCAGACGCTGCTGGATTTAACAATGCAACTGGTGGACGTTCACCCATTGCCATTGCTTCACCAGTGAAGCCTTGTAAGCTGGTAGTCGTTACTGCTGCATCTGCAACAGGAATCTGCCAACGACCAACCATTTGGTCACGTGCAACCATACCTGTAATTGAACGGTCACCAATGGTGATCAAGAATGATTTAGACGCAACTGTAGGATTTTTCAATACACGGAAAATCGCATCTTTCAAATCAACTTTTGAAGCGTCAAATTCGTTGCCTTTACGTTCAATTGTTTCATAAGAACGTTGCATACGCGGTGTACCACCAAGCATCACTTGCATTGGGATATCAACTGCGTTGTTTTGGAACAATGGATCTTCAACAGTTAAGTGACGAGCTTCAGTTGCTTCACCTAACACGGCAAATGGACAACGTTCACGAGCACAGATTGATTCGAACTGTTCTAAAGACTCTGGACGAATTGCAAGAACATAACGCTCTTGTGCTTCATTTGACCAGATTTCCATTGGGCTCATGCCCGGCTCTAATGAAGGAATCTTACGAAGGTTAAGAACTGCACCTAACTCATGATCGTTTACAAGCTCAGGCATTGCATTTGATAAACCACCAGCACCTACGTCATGAATAGACACGATTGGGTTGAAGTCTTCTAAACGCCAGCAAGTATCAATCACTTCTTGACAACGGCGTTCCATTTCTGGGTTTTCACGTTGTACAGATGCGAAATCAAGGCTTTCACCCATTGTACCGCTGTCTACTGAAGAAGCAGCACCACCACCAAGACCGATTAACATTGCAGGGCCACCCAATACAATGAGCAAGTCACCCGGTTGAATCGCATCTTTTTCTACATGGTCAGGACGAATGTTACCGTAACCACCCGCGATCATGATTGGCTTATGGAAGCCCTTCACTTCACCATTTACGTTTTGTTCGAAAGTACGGAAATAACCATTTAATGCAGGACGGCCAAATTCATTGTTAAATGCCGCGCCACCTAATGGACCTTCAATCATAATTTGTAATGGCGATGCCATACGTGAAGGTTTACCGTAGTTTTCTTCCCAAGGTTGTTCAAAACCAGGAATATTTAAGTTAGAAACTGTAAAGCCTGTTAAACCTGCTTTCGGTTTACCACCACGACCAGTTGCACCTTCATCACGGATTTCACCGCCTGAACCTGTTGCTGCACCAGCAAATGGAGAAATTGCTGTTGGGTGGTTGTGAGTTTCAACCTTCATTAAAATGTGAGCAGCTTGGCTCTTATATTTGTAAACAAAATGACCGTTTTCATCTGCTTTCGGATAAAAACGCATCGTGTCATAACCAACAATTACAGATGCGTTATCTTTATATGCTGATAACACGTCAGTTGGAGACTCTTTATAAGTGTTTTTAATCATTTGGAACAATGATAATGGTTGTTTTTCACCATCAATTGTCCATTCAGAACCGAAGATTTTATGACGACAGTGTTCAGAGTTTGCTTGTGCAAACATCATCAACTCGATGTCATTTGGGTTACGACCAAGTCGAGTAAATGCTTCAGTTAAATAATCAATTTCTTGTTCAGATAACGCAAAACCAAATTCGTTGTTGGCTTTTACTAATGCTTTTTTACCTTGACCTAAAATATCAATTGAATTTAAAGGTTTTGGTGCTGTTTCTGAAAACAGTGCTTTTGCATCTTCAATTTGTGCAAAAACAGTTTCAGTCATACGGTCATGAAGTACTTGTTTTACTTCATTAGAAATTTCAGAAACACCTTTTAAGGTAAATAAAAGACCACGTTCTAAACGGTGAACTGGCGTATTACAGTTTTTGAAAATGTCAGTCGCTTTAGATGACCAAGGTGAAATCGTACCCACACGTGGTGTTACTAAAATCTGAATCTCATCACTTGCAGGTTGACGAAGTTCAAAAGACTCACCGTCATTTAATAATTGCAAAGCAGATTGATGTTGCTGCTCGTTGAGCGCTTGATCAAACAAATAGACCCATTGGCTGTCAAAAGATTGAACAGAACTAATTGACGATAAACGTGTTAATAGTTGAGCTTTCTTAAAAGAAGAATGTGCTGCTGCACCGGCCACGATAAACATGTTGATTTTGGCTCCACGGGCAGGTCTTGTGAACCTTACCGCAATGTGACTTTAGAGAGAGCGCATATTCTACTGTGTCTTGCTAAAATCAGCTAGATGTAGAATCAGTATTCTGTAACCTAATTCTGCAAGAAGTGATGTGTTTTTTGTTCAAAATCATTTTTTTAATCATTCTCGCTCAAAATAAATTGTTTCATGTTTATTCAATAACATAATAAAACCTGAACTAAGACAAACTATGTCGCACCAAGCTAGTGCTTTTAGCATTTTTTTGGCATGATCAGGCTTTATAGTTTTGAATAATGATAAATGGAACAAATGCGTTGGTTAGAACTGCTGTCTGCAGTTCGTTTAGGTAGTAAAAAAAGCAGCACAGAGCTGGCTCGAAGCCCATTTCATAAAGATTATGACCGCATTATATTTTCACAAAGTTTTCGTCAGTTAAACCGCAAGACTCAAGTTCATCCTTTAGCACAGCATGATGGCATTCATACCCGTTTAACTCACTCGCTTGAAGTTTCCTGTATTGGCCGTTCCATGGGCATGCTGGCAGCCGAAAAAATTAAAGATGAATTGCCTGTCTGGATTTCTCCTGCCGATGTCGGCGCAATTATTCAAGCGGCCTGCCTTGCTCATGACATTGGCAACCCACCCTTCGGGCATGCAGGTGAATATGCAATTCGTGAATGGTTTGACGATGCCTCACATAATGATTTTTTAAAAAAATTAACTCCCGAAGAAGAAGCCGATGTCCGTCAGTTTGAAGGCAACGCCCAAGGATTACGCTTATTAACCCGTATTGACTATCATCCAGATGATGGAGGCATGCGTTTAACTTACGCGACCTTAGGCGCTTATTTAAAATATCCTTGGCTTTCAAAAACAATCGCGTCTCAAGGTGATCGTCCATCCCACCAACGAGCGAAATTTGGTTGTTATCAATCTGAAAAAGAAATTTTAAAACAAATTGCTGAGCAGCTCGGACTTATTCAATTAGGTGAATATCACTACTGCCGTCATCCACTTACCTATTTATTAGAAGCTGCTGATGATATTTGCTATGCCCTCATCGATTTAGAAGATGGCATTATTCTAAATATGCTGAATTACCAAGAGGTTGAACCAATTTTTCTCAACTTGATTGCAGATTATGGCCAACCTGAAGAGCTATCACTCCCAAGTAGCACATGGCAACAAAAAATTTCGGCATTGCGTGGCCGTGTTATGAAGCGTCTGGTTGATGAAGTCACTACAGCTTTTGCCAAACATCATTATGAAATTATTACTGGTCAGCTCAAAGGTAGTCTTTTACAGTACTGTTCGCCTGATATTGCGGCAGGTATTGAAACAGCCAAAAATCTGGCACGTGAAAAAATCTTTGAACACCCACAAAAGTCTGGTTTAGAAATTATTGCTCACCAAAGTTTGCAAACTATTCTTGATGCATTTGTTCCCTTAACGATGCCGCATAAATCTTTAAGCTTTAAAGAACAGCGCTTGATGTCTATTCTTAATTTGTACGGTGCTCGCTTTAGTAATAACCACTACAGCAATATCATGCAGGTACTCGATATTATCAGTAAGTTTTCAGATCATCAGGCTTATAGCTTGGCTCAAGAGCTACAAGGTAATAAAATCGGCTTGTTTTAAGCTGCCTTAATATAGAAAGAAATACAGCTAGTGTCGTTTTAATACATTTAAAACGACCAGATTTACAGTTATGAATAAGTGAAATTACGCTATGATCGGATGTTTAATTGGCGAAGTGTTTGCCCTAGAAGCCCCAACTGTCTTACTGAATGTAAATGGCGTGGGCTATGAAATTGATACACCGCTTTCAACATTTTGCCAATTACAAAAAGGCCAGAAAGTTACGCTATGGACGCATTTGGTCGTCCGTGAAGATGCTCAGCAGCTTTATGGTTTTAGTGATGCTCAAGAGAAAACTATTTTCCGCACCTTACTAAAAGTAAATGGTGTTGGCCCAAAAATGGCATTAGGTATTCTTTCTACGTTAAGTGTTGAATTGCTGGTACACACAATTGAACATGACGATGTGAATACTTTGGTCAAAGTTCCGGGTGTAGGCAAAAAAACGGCTGAACGTTTAATGATCGAACTTCGTGACCGTTTTAAAACTTTGGCACAAGGAACTTCTAGCGCTGCGGCCCTGCCTCAGATTCAATTTGTTTCGAACTCACCTGTTGCAGAAGCAGAAGCAGCATTACAGTCACTAGGTTATAAACCTCTAGAAGCACAAAAAGCTGTTGCGGCGGTTAAAGCCGATTACACTGAATCAGCCGATATTATTCGTGCTGCACTTAAATCAATGATGAAGTAAACACACCTATGCAAGACCGTCTAATCAGTGGAACAGAAAAACCTGAAGATCATTTTGATCGGGCTATTCGACCGACTTCACTTGCCGATTATATCGGGCAACCAGTCGTACGCGAGCAAATGGAAATTTTCATCGGTGCGGCTCGTGGTCGTGGTGAAGCACTCGATCACACACTGATTTTCGGTCCACCGGGCTTAGGAAAAACTACGCTTGCCAATATTATTGCGCGTGAAATGGGTGGCAATCTCAAATCCACTTCAGGGCCTGTTTTAGAGCGTGCGGGTGATTTGGCTGCAATGCTGACTAACCTTGAAGAAGGCGATGTTTTATTTATTGATGAGATTCATCGTCTTTCACCAGTGATTGAAGAAATTCTGTATCCGGCAATGGAAGATTACCAACTCGATATCATGATTGGTGAAGGCCCTGCTGCCCGTTCAATTAAACTAGATTTACCCCCTTTTACACTTGTTGCTGCGACCACACGTGCCGGCTTACTCACCTCGCCTCTACGTGACCGTTTCGGTATTGTGCAACGTCTTGAATTCTATTCTGTAGAAGACTTAACTCACATCGTGTCACGATCTGCAAACCTCATGGATGTACCCATTACAGTTGAGGGTGCAGAAGAAGTTGCACGCCGTTCACGCGGAACACCGCGTATTGCCAATCGTTTATTACGCCGTGTACGTGACTATGCACAAGTAAAAGGTACAGGCGAAGTTAACCATGAAATGGCACAACGTGCGCTTGATATGCTTAATGTCGATAAAGCTGGTTTAGATACCTTAGACCGACGTTATTTAAGTATGTTGTTAGAACGTTTTGATGGTGGACCTGCTGGTGTTGAAGCCCTTGCAGCTGCTATGGCTGAAGATAGCGGAACACTTGAAGATGTTATTGAACCTTATTTAATTCAGCAAGGTTATGTTATGCGTACTGCACGAGGTCGCATTGCAACCAACCAATCTTATTTGCAGTTTGGCATGACGCCACCTGAGCCTAAAAACTAATCAAAGGAAGAGAATTTTCTCTTCCTTTTTTTATTTAACTATTCTTTTTAACTCAAATAAAAATTGTCTTATCAATAAATTAGCCACTCTATACCTTTTAAGTCTTTCTTTATACCTTATTGATTTTTTAATATTTTTAAAAACTGAATTATAAGAAATCTAGATATTAAATCTTCTGAACAATAATATTTTTAGGATAAGGATATGTACAAAAAAACCGCTTTAATTTTTCCACTTGCCCTAATAAGTCAATTGAGCCTAGCGGATTGGGTAAAAGATGCTACACAACAAAATGAAAATCAGGTCATTCAATTAAGACAACACATCCATGAGTACCCTGAACTAGGCAATATGGAATTTAAAACATCTGCATTGATTCAAAAAGAATTAAAGTCTTATGGCATTCAAGTCAAAACAGGTTATGCAAAAACAGGGGTAATCGGCATTTTAAAAGGGAATAACCCCGGCCCTATTATTGCGCTTAGAGCAGATATGGATGCGCTACCTATGGAAGAAAAAAGTGGTGTGCCATTTGCCAGTAAACAAAAGGCAATTTATCAAGGTAAAGAAACTTATGTGATGCATGCTTGTGGACACGATGCACACACTGCAATGTTATTAGGTGCAGCAAAAATTCTGGCGGCCAATAAAGATAAAATATCAGGCACTGTAGTTTTTGTATTTCAGCCAGCTGAAGAAGGTGGAGCGGATATCGATAACTTCACGCATGGTGATCAAATCGGCTCAAGAAAAATGATTGCGGATGGTGCATTTAAAGACTACAAACCAGAAGCCATTTTTGGCATGCATGTCATGTCCGGCATGAAAAGCGGACATCTATATTATAAAGATGGTGCTATTTTAAACAGTGCCGATCACTTACGGATTCAAGTTAACGGCAAACAGGTTCATGGCTCAACCCCTTGGTTAGGCAGAGATCCAATTTATGCATCAGCTCAAATGATTAATAATTTACAAAGTCTTATTAGCCGAAGAACCGACCTAACCCAAGGTATGGGCGTTATTAGTATTGGCAATATTCAAGGCGGTACAGCTGGAAATGTGATTCATGAACAGGTCAATATGATCGGTACTATTCGATCCAATAACGAACAGATCCGAGAAAATATCCTAAAGAGCTTACCAACTCTGGTGGAAAATAACGCTCAAGCTAATGATGTAACAGCAAAAGTTGAAATTGCGCCTTATGCTCCAGTAACCATGAATAATAAAGCTCTTACTCAACTTATCCAGCCAACATTAGCCAAAACTGTTGGAGATTCGAATCTTCATGTTTTGGACCATAATGCAAGTGCAAGTGAAGATTTTGCCTATTATGGGAAATTAATGCCCTCTTTCTTCGTTTTCTTAGGAGCAACACCTGAAAATCAGGACTTAAGCCAAGCTGCACCAAATCACAACCCTTCTTTTATAGTAGATGATAAGGCCTTAAAGACAGGAACCGAGCTACATATAAGATTCGTTTTAGACTATCCGAATATCGCTAAACAAGTTCAGGCTGCATGGAAACAGTCTTAACTTAACAATATGCTCACCATAGAGTGTTCCGTTTTAAAGAAGAAAGACAGCAGTCGCGATTGAAAGGTTGTGCCATAGGACTTAGTATGCAATCTGCTAAACTGCCCCGTATTTAAAAGCAGATGTATGGCTTTGGATAGAACTGATATTTTATTCAACAGTCATATTTTAAATATAAAGCTCTATAGTGAACTAAAACGGAATACTCTCATGGCGAATCATTTTGAATTCAACATTCGTGTTTATATTGAAGATACGGACGCAGGTGGTATTGTTTACCATGCCAACCACATTCGCTATATGGAACGTACCCGTACAGAATGGCTCCGCGCTGCTGGCGTTGACCATTACTGGCATCAAAAAGACTACAACTTTGTGGTATATAAAATTGACGTAAAATATATGCGTCCTATTTTAATGGATGACTTAATTACTGTTACAGCGCGTGTAGTTTCATGTAAAGCTGCGTCATTTGTGTTGCAACAAAATATTTATCGTGGTGAAATCTTGCTTGCTTCTGGTGAGGTTGAGTTGGCATGTTTAAGTAAAGATCTAATGCCACGTCGTCTTCCGGAAGAAATACGTGATCTTATTCGTAAAGAATTGGAACAAGACTAAAAAAACAACCGGCATATGTAACTATGGCAACAAACATTGAATCAACCCTGCATATTTCTGACCTTATTTTACAAGCAAGTCCAGTCGTCCAGTTGGTCATGCTGATTTTATTGTTAGCATCAATTTTTAGTTGGTACCTGATTGCCAAGTTACATATGAGTTATAAAAAAGCACGCCAAGATGATGAACATTTCCAAAAAATGTTCTGGTCTGGTGCTGAACTCAATACGCTTTACAACAACGCACAACTCAATTCAAAACGCTCAGGCCTTGAAGATATCTTTTATCAAGGATTGAGTGAGTTTTTTAAACTCAAAAAACGCCAAGCTCCTACCTCACAAATGATCGAAGGAACAGAACGTATTTTACGTGTAGGTTTAAGTCGTGATCAGGGTAGTCTGGAATATGGTTTAGGTACTTTAGCAAGTATCGGTTCGGTTGCCCCATATATCGGTTTATTCGGTACTGTTTGGGGAATCATGAATGCTTTTATTGGTTTGGCTGCTGTTGACCAAGTGACGTTAGCGACAGTTGCGCCAGGTATTGCCGAGGCCCTTATTGCAACTGCAATTGGTCTATTTGCTGCAATTCCTGCGGTATTGGCTTTTAACCACTTTACGGCTAAAAGCGAAAGTGTCTACTCTGATCGTGCATTATTTGCCGAAGAGATGATTGCTTTATTGCAACGTCAATCTGTGGGTTCATCACAGGAAGATGCATAATGGCCATTCAACGTTCAGGGCGCTTTGAGCGCATAAAAAAACCATTAAAAAGTGACATGAACGTCGTGCCTTATATCGATGTGATGCTGGTACTTTTAGTGATTTTCATGGTGACTGCTCCCATGATTACCAGTGGTATTAAAGTCGATTTACCTCAGGCAAATAATCATCCAATTGAATCAAAAGATATGCCAGCCATGGTCACGATTGGTAAAGATGGCAATATTTATCTTCAATATGAAGATTACAAAGATAATGAGCCACTTTCTCTTGAAAAACTTGAGTCTGTTTTAAGTGAAGCACAAAAACAAGCTGAGCAGGAAAATAAACAACTTACAGTTTTAGTGAATGGTGATAAGACCCGCCCTTATGGAGAAGTCGTATCATTGATGGCAAGTTTACAAGAAGCAGGTTTAACTCAAGTTGGCCTTCTGACAGAGCCTTTAAAATAAGCTATGAATAAAAATCAAAAGCCTCCTTTTAAACAAAATGCAATAGCATTGAGCTTCACCCTTGGAGTTCATGCAATTGCCATTGTTGGCTTGCTTTTTTTAGGCTTGAGTAAACCACCTGAACAACCAAAAAAGCTCACCACTGTTTTAGTTAAACCAGAAGATTTACCACCACCTTTGGCAAAAGAAGTTGAGCAACCAACCGTAGCAGAAAATCAGGCTGAAGAAGTTCTAAGCCCGATTGTGGATGAAACTCTTCCTCAAAATCTTCCAGCCGCCCCTCCTCCTCCAACAGCACAACAACTTGCTGCTCAAAAGCAAAAAGCTGAGCAGGCACAACAAGCAAAATTAGCTGAGGAAAAGCGTAAAGCTGAAGAAGCTGCTAAAGTAAAGCAAGCTGCAGAGCAACAACGTTTAGAGGAAGCACAAAAGCAACAGGCTGAAGCTAAGCGTCAAGCGGAGGCTAAAGCGAGAGCTGAAGCTGAACAAAAACGAAAAGCCGAACAAAATGCAAAAGCTGAGGCCGATGCGAAAGCTAGACAAAAAGTAACTGAGGAAGCTAAACGTAAAGCTGAGACTGAAGCAAGACTAAAACGTGAAGCTCAAAAAGCTGAAAACGCTAAACTTCAAGCACAACAAGAAGCTAAACGAAAAGCCGAAGCAGATGCTAAAGCCAAACAGCAAAAAGCTGCCGAAGACGCCAAACGTAAAGCTGAATCAGATGCTAAGGCTAAGCAACAAGCAGCTGATAACGCGAAACGTAAAGCCGAGGCCGATGCGAAAGCTAAACAGCAAAAAGCAGCTGAAGATGCTAAACGTAAAGCTGAGGCTGATGCAAAAGCCAAGCAGCAAAAAGCAGCTGAAGATGCTAAGCGCAAAGCTGAGGCCGATGCGAAAGCTAAACAGCAAAAAGCGGCTGAAGATGCTAAACGTAAAGCTGAGGCTGATGCGAAAGCTAAACAGCAAAAAGCAGCAGAAGACGCTAAACGTAAAGCTGAGGCTGATGCAAAAGCCAAACAACAAAAAGCAGCAGAAGATGCTAGACGTAAAGCCGAAATTGAGGCCGAAGAAAAAGCTGCATCTGCTAAAAAAGCTCAAGAAGAAGCTGCCCAGAAAAAAGGTGAAGCTAAAAAAATTGCATCTTCGGCTAAACGTGATTTTGAGCAGAAAATTCGTCGTGCTTGGGATGTTCCTACAGGAAGCAGTGGTAAAACTGTTAGCGTTAGATTTACCCTGTCTGACTCAGGTAGTGTTAGCTCGATTGTTATTACACGGTCAAGTGGAGATGATGCATTGGATGCAAGTATCAAAGCTGCAATTCAGGCGTCTGCTCCTTACCCAATGCCATCGGATCCTGATGCAAGACGAGAAGCGCGAAGCGTTACCTCTACTTTCAGAGCACAATAATTTTGTAAGAGTTACATGCTTTAAATAGTTTGAAGCATGTAACTATGCTACAAAATCACCAGTCACAAAAATACCTTCAATGACTTTAAACCTATGAAAACGAGCCGCAAACACCTTCTAGCCTTAACGCTACTTACAGCATTAAGTCCTCTTGCACCAACAGCTGCCTTTGCTCAATTACATTTAGAGATTGCAAAAGCACCTGATCAGGCGCCTAAAATCGCTATTGTGCCTTTTAATAACGACAATGGACTTTATCCTATTGTTGAAACTGACTTGAACCGCTCAGGACGTTTTACAAGTTCATCAAAAAATTTACCTGCAAATGCTGCTATTAACCAGATTCAAGCATCTGATTGGCAAGCTGCGGGTATTCCTTATGTTGTTACTGGACAAATTAAGCAAACAGCTGACGGGTTTGAAGTCCATTACCAACTTTATGATGTACAAAAACAGCAATATCTTCTGAATGAATTGTTAAATGTTCCTGCTTCACGCATACGTCAAGCAGGACATATGGTAAGTGACGCTATTTATCAGGCCTTAACCGGAATTCCAGGCGATTTTAGTGGTCGTATCGCTTATGTATTACGTAATCCTGCCACTCCTGCTGAACGTTATACCTTACAAATCGCCGATACAGATGGTGAACAACCGAAAACTGTTCTCTCTTCACGTGACCCGATTTTGTCTCCGGCATGGACTCCTGACGCTAAAAAAATTGCTTATGTTTCTTTTGAAACTAAACGTCCAGCCATTTATTTACAAGATCTCTCTACTGGAACACGTGAAGTAATTACGAGTTTTAAAGGCTTAAATGGTGCACCAAGCTTTTCACCAGATGGCAAATCAATGCTATTTACAGCATCGATGAATGGTAACCCTGAAATTTATCAAATGGATTTATCAACTCGCCAAGTCAAACGCATGACAAATGACTCGGGAATTGATACTGAAGCGCGTTACACACCAGATGGAAAAGCTTTTATTTTTACATCTGACCGTGGAGGCTCTCCTCAAATTTATCGCTATGATTTTGGGAATGGCTCAGTAAAACGCTTAACATTTAAAGGGTCATTTAATGCTCGTGGCACTTTAAGTGCAGATGGTAAAAAAATTGCACTTGTGCATCGACCAAGTGGTAGTAACTATAAAGTTGCGATCCAAGATATTAATACAGGCATTGTCAATATTCTTACCCCAACCAGTTTAGATGAATCACCAAGTTTCTCACCAAATGGGCAAATGGTGGTTTATGCAACTCGTGAAGGGAACCGTGGTTTACTGTCTATCATGTCCACTGATGGTCGTTTCCGTATGAATTTACCGAGTGAGCAAGGTGAAGTACGTGAACCAGCCTGGGCACCTAAATAACTTTTTATTCCATTGATGGAGATGATGATGAAATCAATTAAATATTTGGCCTTTCCTCTACTTAGTGCAGCACTTGTCATGACAGGTTGTGCAAGTCGTAAGCCAGCAACAACGGCAACTACAGGTACAACTAACCCAAGCACAGTAAATACGACAGGCTTAAGTGAAGATGCTGCATTAAATGCTCAAAATCTAGCAGGTGCTTCTTCAAAAGGTGTAACTGAGGCAAACAAGGCTGCCCTAGCGAAACGCGTCGTTCACTTCGATTATGACAGTAGTGATTTATCTACTGAAGATTACCAAACACTTCAGGCTCATGCTCAGTTCCTCATGGCAAATGCAAACTCAAAAGTTGCATTAACTGGTCATACGGACGAGCGCGGTACACGCGAATACAACATGGCCTTGGGTGAGCGCCGTGCAAAAGCAGTTCAGAATTATCTTATTACCAGTGGTGTAAATCCTCAGCAACTTGAAGCTGTAAGTTATGGTAAAGAAGCACCTGTTAATCCTGGCCATGATGAATCAGCTTGGAAAGAAAACCGCCGCGTTGAAATTAACTATGAAGCGGTTCCTCCTCTATTAAAATAAAACATCCCAAAAAATAAACGCCCAAATATGGGCGTTTATTTTTACATTCTTACTTTAAGAAGATTTATTTTGCTCTTCTTCTGAATGTTGCATTGACTCAATCAAATCATGCTTATTAAAAGCTTTATATTCAGGTTTTGCCTCATAATCTTTCCAAGCTTCCTGAACACTTTCTTTCGAAATTTCTTCTAAATTGATTGGTTCACCTGCTGTTGGGGTCGCATCAAACTTCTTAGTTGTCATTTCGATTCTCCTAAATCTACATTCCTTTGTTATGCAAACAACATACCACGTAAAATGGGGCTTGTAAGCATAAATGCAACACAAATAAAGTAAGATAATTTTTATTTTTCGGCATTCTCATCTAGAATATGCCACGTATTTATCTGACTCATTTTGATGCTTGCGCACAGGAGCGTTTTTTTATGTCCAACCTCACATTGTCCCAATTTTTACAACAAGAAAAAGGGAATCTTACACCTGAGTTGGCTCAAGTCATCGACACAATTGCTGCGACTTGTAAAACCATTGATCAAGCCTTACAAAAAGGTGCCTTGGCTGGAATTTTGGGTAGCGCAGGTAACGAAAATGTTCAAGGTGAAACACAGAAAAAACTTGATGTGATTTCTAATGACTATTTAATCGATGCTTTAAAAGTCCATCCTCACGTGGGTGGTCTTGCATCTGAAGAACTTGATGATTTTACACCAGCACAAGAAAACGGCGAATACTTGGTTCTATTTGATCCATTAGATGGTTCAAGCAACATTGATATCAACATGTGTGTCGGAACAATCTTCTCGATTCTTCCTGCCAAAAATGCGGTTACACAAGCACAAGATTTCATGCAGGCAGGCACTCAACAAGTTGCTGCTGGCTATGTGTTATATGGCCCATCAACTATGATGGCTTTAACAGTTGGAAACGGTGTAGCTTTCTTTACGTTAGACCCAGAAACACAAACATTCTTACTTACTACAGAGAATGTTCAAGTATCAGCAGATACTCAAGAATTTGCTATTAATGCATCTAACCAACGCCATTGGGAACAACCAGTAAAACAATATATTGAAGAGTTACTTGCAGGTAAAACATCTGTACGTGAAAAAGACTTCAATATGCGTTGGGTCGCATGTATGGTGGGGGATGTTCACCGTATTTTATGCCGTGGTGGTATTTTCCTTTACCCATATGACTTAAAAGACCCGAAAAAAGCTGGTCGTTTACGTTTAATGTATGAAGCCAACCCAATGAGTATGCTCATTGAACAAGCAGGCGGCGCATCAACTACTGGCCGTGTACGCATTCTAGAGATTGAACCTACAGAACTTCATCAACGTGTTCCTGTGATTATCGGTTCTAAGAATGAAGTTGAACGTGTAACAAGCTATCATTAATAATTTAAATTACACAGGGCGTCATAGTATGATGACGCCCTTTTGGATATTCCCTTATGGCGGTTATTTTTTTAGAATCAAAAGTCAATGCAAAAATTAAACATTTGCGTGGTTTAATTGAACTCAATAGCGCCCGAAAAAAGCATCAACAAACAGTTCTTGAAGGTACCCACCTTTGTCTAGCTTGGTTACAACAACAGAAAAAACTCTTTTCGTTGTTTACGACTGAACAAGCCTTAGAACATCCCGATTTAAAGAAAATCATTGAACTTCACCAAGGTCATGTCTTTATTATTAGCGAAGTTTTATATAAAGATTTAAGTACTTTAGGTAATACTCTTCCTTGCTTGGCTATTATCGATTTACCGAAAACTGCATCAACCATTGACTATAGCGTAGATACGTTAATTCTAGAAAATGTACAAGATCCGGGTAACGTAGGTACATTGTTACGTTCAGCGGCAGCAGCAAATATAAAACAGATTATTTGCACACAAGGCTCTGCCTCACTTTGGTCTCCACGAGTTTTAAGAGCAGGTATGGGGGCACATTTTAGCCTGTCTTGTTTTGAAAACTTTCAATTGACCGATATTCTTCCTAAATTCGATATTCCTGTTTTCGTTACAAGCTCTCATCGCTCGACTAGTCTTTATTCAAAAGACCTTTCAAAACCATGTGTTTGGATTTTAGGCAATGAAGGACAAGGTGCAAGTGATTATGCTTTAGACCATGCACAATCAGTGACTATACCGCAGCCCGGTGGTCAAGAGTCATTAAATGTAGCCATTGCAGGATCAATTTGTTTTTTTGAAATGGTTCGCCAACGCCAATAAAACGTTAATTTATTTTACATCGCTCATATTTGTGAAAAAAATCATTTACACTACTAAAAAATAGCCGATTGTTGTCAACCTCCCACCTCTTTTCAACGTTATATAAGAGATATATTGAAGATAAGGTGGGTACGTCCAATGACAGGATTTTCCATCTCCATGGATTTAGCACCGAAAAAGTCTCGATCGGAAGCATCTAGTGCTCATGCCAGCACGGCTGAGCAACGCCTAAAGGTTTTCATGCAAGATGTTACTGGTCGTGCTTTAGTGATGATGGAAAGTGCTACCCAAGGACAACAAGGCATTGCTATGGACTTGGTTCAAGAAGCATTTATTGCTTTACACAAGTCTTACGCCGATCGAAGTACTGAAGAATGGTATCCCCTATTTTATACTATTCTAAATAATAAACTTCAGGATTGGCGCCGCAAAGAAGCACGTCGGGCAAACCCATTTTCATTCTTCAAAAAAGTTAGTCTAGACAATGATGATGAAGAAATCATTGATATTGTCGATGAAAAAGCAATCAATCCAGCAGATTTTCTAGATCAAGCAGTGACCATAGAAGAGATCCAGGAAGCGATTGCAAAACTACCTGTTCGTCAACAACAAGCTTTTATGTTACGTGCGTGGGAAGGTTTTGATACCCATACTACAGCGCAAATTATGAACTGCACCGAAGGTAGTGTAAAAACCCATTATCATCGAGCAATTCAGGGACTTAGAGAGTATTTAGCGCATTTAAATCCCATGGGAGGTTCCAATGAATCATGATGATTTCACTAAAAAGGTGACATCCAAACTCGATAGTTTGGCCCATCACCATAAAAATAAAACAGTGGTGATGAATCATGTGCTTGACCATATCCAGCAAAAACCAGCCTCTTATTATAGTGTCTGGAAAATGACTGGTTTTGCACTCGCAGCAGCGATTACTGGTTTTGTTATTTTACCAAACTCAGTAGATATGCTTGATAAGCCACAAAATCAAGTCGTTGTAAATCCTAAATTATCGCCACAAATGGTAGAAGATTTAGAAATGCTTATGGTGTTGGGTGAGGATAAAGTTCAACATGGTAGCTAAAAAGTTAGCACTTATCCTTTGTTCATTAAGTTTCTTGCAAACAAGTTTTGCAGGTTTCGAACGTTTCTGGATTTTTTCGAAAGATGCCAATACGCAAGTAGATGATACTTGGAATGCTCTATCTGAAGAAGAGCAACGAGCCGTAATTAAACGTTATCAAAGCTTAAAGGAATTACCATCCAACCAAAGTGCTAACTTGCAACAACGTATGGATTGGTTTAACCAGCTTCCAGATGCAGAAAAGCAAAAAATGCGTGAAGCTTGGCAAAAAATGAGTACACAAGAGCGTAATGATTTACGTCAACGCATGCTCAAAGCAAGTGCTGATGAAAGAACTGCTATACGCGAAGAATATATAAATAAATATTTAGAGCACTAAAAACCGTATTTAACATTTATCTTTTTTAAAAATAAAAAGTTACTAACAAATAAAAAAGCCTCCTAGTGGAGGCTTTTTTATTTTTCTCATCACTTACGATAACGTCTATAAGCAATTAAACTTAGTAGTGATGCGATAGAAAGGATTCCAATACTTCCGCCACCTCCACCGCCACGTGAATCATCAGTTGTGGTTGCTGTACTTATCAACTTAATAGTACCCTCATTTGAGATTTTACCATCAGCATCATATACATAATAAGTTAAGGTATCGTTGAAGGTATTAAATACATTACTAGCTTGAATATAGATATTACCGCCATAACAAGTATTATCTTTATCATTATTAGGACATGGACCTTCTCGATCCGCTTTTACTACTTTAAAAATACCATCTTTTGAACTTTTACTTGGAAGATAAATTGGTAGCTCAACGCCTTTATCATTGACCCAAAATTGAGGCTTATTAGGTTTTGTTTGAAGAGTATTCGCTGGTCCGTCCCCATCATCATTTGCATATTTAAGTAAATTTATAGGGATAATTTCATTAGCCAAATATTTAAATGAAACTGTTTCATCAGTAGCTACAGGAGCAATGTTATCAAAACGAGCCTCTAATAAACCTGTCGATTGAATAGAACCATCTTTAGTACTTACTGTATATTTACAATAGTTGTAATCACCTGCTTGGGTAATTCTGTCATCTAAACGATAAAATATAATTTGCTGTAAAGCAGAGTTCCATTCACATTTAAGTATATTCTCTTCTTTATCCTTAATATTATAAACTTTATCGTCTATTAAACCTGTTCCAATAGTTTCAACATTAATATTATAATCAGTTGTATTAAAGAATTTTAATGTGTGATTAGCACCCTCATTAGGTAAAGGCAATCCTTTAGCTTTCAAATCTATATAAATAGCACGATACTTTGCATTTGCTTTAGTTTGATCAAGAAGATTTTTATATTCTACCGATCTTATTTTTAATACTGGCCATAAATATGAAAAAGCTTGGTTCTTAAGATTTTCTTGTACATTATCATATCGAGTCTGATATGTAGAAATTCGATCAGTAAAAGAATCATTGCCTAAATCTTTTATATCTCCAGCAGTCAGTTTCATTAGCTCAATCGAACCAATATCACAACTATTTTTGATACCTGACTGATAATATAACTTATTAGTTACAGATCTAATAAGCCCCCGTTGGTCTAGAGTTATACAAGTATCTTTACCATCAGGATCTACATCTATCAAATCATTTTGTGGAGATGAGGTGTTATTCAATGGGTAATAAACAGGTAAAAAGCCTGTTTCTGGCGAAGCAGAACTTTGCGGTTCTAATAACGAACTAAAAGGAATATTCGCAATATCAATAGTCTTATTAGATGAGGTAAGTGCTTCTGTTGGTAAATCACATTTTTCAACGTTATTCGTTAAATTTAATGCATTAAATGATAGTGTAAAACCAGAATTTTTTAGGTCCGCAGCAGGTCCCACTAAATAACGACAAGCGTAACTACCTAGATTGTACCCTATTAAATTAAACCTTAATTCTTTTATACCCAAACTATCATATAAGAAGGTAGTATGTGCAGTGTTCTCAACAATCGTATTATTCTGTAAATTTAAACTACTACTTCCGCTCAGTATAGTTGAGGGATTAGTTGTACTTCCAGGAACGGCATCTCCAGTAAATTTTAGAATACTACCATTTATCTTATCAGCGATATTTTTTGCAATCGTATTAATTGTCAATATGGCGTTTGGTTCACCACAAAATTCAAATGTACTCTTAGAGTTAAGCGAACCATTTTTGAAAATACTTGAAGACGTTATAGTGATATCACGTTTAGCATAAGCTGGTTCTTCTTTACAACTCATCGCTAAAACACTACCGGTAACTGCTTGATTACCCTGTAGTAATGAATGGCTTATTGATAAGTTTACCCCACTCCCACCCAGAAAAATGGCACCACCTTTTGGAGCTTGAGAATTTAAAATTTGGGAATCTAACAAGGTGACATTACCACCTGCATAAATAGCCCCGCCTTGGGTTGAAGCTATACCATTTTCTAAAATAATATTTTGTAAAGTTAAAGCCTTTTTATTCTCTGCAGTATTAAATATGCGTGACTTACCCGCAGCATTAATACGTGTTTTAAGTTCTGGTAGAGCAGGATAATCATTTGTTAGAGGGTTTTTTTCTGTCCAATTTTTATCTTCTCCTCGCTCTCCATAACCATAGATAGAAATATTTGCATTTGGTACTAATTCTTTATTTAAAGTATAAGTCCCTGCTTTTAACTGAATTGCCTGATTATCATCTAAGCTAAAAATAGTGCATCCATAGTCTGATTTACGTGTAGCTGCCACTTTAATTGCTTCACGTAATGAACACGCATTTGGATTTTCACCATCTTCGTCAGCAAAAGTTGTAACCTCAATCCGTTTATTTGTGCTATCAGCAAACAATGGCATGGTCGCAAGTATAGATAACGCCAATAATGCTTTTTTATAATTTTTCATAGTCTTCATCCTTGATTATGACTTAAAGCGACGTAACGCAACCAACCCTAGTAAACTTAAAATAAAACCAGCCCCTATACTTCCTCCCCCACCAGAGCTGACAGATTTATCTTCAATTCCAGACAAAGGTTCCTGTACAATTCTTGTAGGAATAGTAATGTATTGGAACTCGACTCCTTCATTAAATCTTGAAATACTTGTAACTACCTGAATACTAAAAATATCTGCACCATGCCAATTACCATTTGGTGTATAAATTACATTTCCATTCTGATCTATAGTTACGGTACCTTTCGAAACAGGTGTATCAGTACTTTGTTTTATTTTCAAACAGCCAGGTTGCCATTCTTTACCATCAGGACGTTCACCGAATAAACGCTTACACGTGGCAGGTGTAACCAAGTCTGCTTCACTTAATGAGCCTAAAATACTAAACTTTGCAACCTGCCCATATCTAATATCCTGACCAACTGAAGAGATCTCACTATTTAGGATATATTCAATTGCGCCTAAATCACATAACTCATCATAACCAGTACGTCTTTTTCCACGCTGATCTAAAGTTTCACAACTTGCCAAGCCTACAGAAGTACCATCACTGTACAAACGGCCTTTATTAATAATAAGTGAATCAGCTAAAGTATTATAACTTTCAAGTAACCGTGGCTTAAAAAAGCCCAAGAAACTATCCTTTGGCGTATTAAAAGGACATAACAACCCATCCTTTGAAGCTACATCACAAACTCCCTCATCTGTACTACCAGCAATTAATTTCTGATTGGCAGGATAAAGAATATTTGGAACTTTTACTGAAGCGTTACGATTACATTCTGTAGTCACTAAATTACTTTGGATAATTGCTTTATCAGTTGAATTAGCCTGACAATTAATTGTATTTCCAACTAATATACTATTTGAAATTGAAGCATTGCCTTGTGGAGCTTCAAGGAATAATCCTTTGTCATTTTTAATCATCGTAATATTATTAACAAACATCCCATCTCGAACATTCGTAATAAAACCACCTTTATTATGAAAGACCGTACTATTGCTTAATCCTATAGCACGTTGAACTACATATTCTCCAGTACTTTCATCATCAAATGAATCTTGACTGAAGAAGAGTGAACCACTTGTATTACTAACTTCATTATCACGAATTACCGATTGAGTAATTAGAAATAAGGGTTGCTCACTATAGATTACCCCACCTTGGGCTGCTTTATTATTCTGGATAAGGCTATTTACAATATAAACAAAACCAAAGGTTCTATCACTTTTTGAGGCAAACCCTTGATTGTAAATCACTCCACCTTGATTCGCATATCCACCTGTTAAACGAGAGTTTTGAATAGTCAATTTTTCATGGTTTAAAATTAAACCACCTGTTAACACTTTAGAGTTTGCACCTGCCCCTTGTAAGTTAAGATCACTCAACAAAACCGAAAATGATGCTTTTTCAACACTCTCATCATCAATTTTAAATAGCTGATCTGTACCTGCCATTTTGATAGTTGCATTATGAGAACCGGGCTGATCAGTATCAACTAATGTAGAATCATTTTTTGCTGTACTAATTGTAAGGGGTGCTGTAATCGTTATTCTGCTATTTAACGTATATTCTTTATCGCGCTGTAAAATAATATTTGATGAAGCGTCCTTATTTCCGCAGCCATGATACCCATCTTTTACTGAGGCAACCACGGTAGAATCACTTGAATTACGCTTATTTATTAGTTCTACAGCCTCACGTAATGAGCATACTGTATTATCGACATCTTCATCAATTGTAGTTGTGACTTCAATATCAGCAGAATAAGCATGCCCAGCAGCAGCCAATAATGCAAAAGCAATGCTCCGTTTGAGCATACCCTTCTCCTTACCTATTTTTTTCATTTTTCTTTGTCAATATTGCAAAGTTTCCACTTTTGCAAACGCATCCTTTGTGCGTACTTTGTCACAGGAATCAGAATTTCTCAAGATGTTTTGATCGGTCTATAGCGTCATTTTCGATAGGGAACTTTCTAAATATTTGTACAATTAAAGATCTATTGATATATGAAAATTTTACTTATAAAAATTTAAAAGTATTTTTCAAGGTTAAAAGAATAAATAGCTCATGATTTTTATAGTAAGGAAAGTTTACTTAGGCTAATAAATTAAAAGTCCAGAAGCTAGAAAATTATTATTGTTGATATTCATCAATTAAAGCATAGATTTGTCTTAACGTTGCATTTGAAAGTTTAGTCTTCTCACCTTTAAGGAGTTTTTCTAATTGTGCTACGGTTTGCAATAGAATAGAAGCTTGATGAGGCCCATGTAAAAGTAAATAGTCTACAATCTGCTGATCAAAATGGATCCCACGTCTAGCCATTACAGAAGTGACTAAAGCATAGCGGTCAGCATATAAACTTCCGCTCGGCACTTTTACACTCACTGCTTGTGTAAGTCGCGATTGTAAATCTGGTAACTCTAGTTTTAATTCAATCGGTGCAACACGTGAAGAGAAAACAAGTTGTCCTTCATGGTTATTCATTAAATGAAAAACAGCTTTTTGCCAGTGAGGCACCCCACTAATTGACTCAATATCATCTAAAGCCACCAGATCATAGTGCTCTAAGCAAGTAATTGCCTCAATTGGAGCATCGAGAAGTTCAAGCAAAGAAACTTTAATTGCAGATTTACCGACCTCTAAATAAGAATCACAAATCGCTGAAAGCAAATGGCTCTTGCCTGTTCCTGCGCCACCATAGATATAAAATCTATTTACTAGACCCGCATGTAGTTGTCGCACTGCATCCACTACATGCCCCCAACCTGGTCCCGAAAAATCACTGATTCGGGCATCAAGTTGAGGTTCTATATCCAGTTGGAGTTGACGCATATAATGAATTGGCCTTGAAATTATTTCTGATCTGAAAGATTCGGGGTATCTGTATCTTGCTGTTTTTTAACTTCAAGATCAAGTTTAGTATTTTCAGTTTCTACATGAAGTTGCTCAATATTACCCTCTTGGATTAATAATGTAGAAGATGGAGCATAGAATGAACTCCGTTCGTAATTTTCTCTGAGGTGTTTTAAGAGCACCACAATGACAGCCGCCACAGGTAATGCAATTAACATTCCTAAAAAGCCAGCCAATTGAGCCCCAGCTAAAACAGCAAATACAACTGCAACAGGTGAAAGACCAATTTTATCACCGAGTAGGAATGGCTGCAGAATATAGCCCTCTACTGCCTGCCCAATCATAAAGACTACGCCAACAAGTAATAAGTGTGTCCAGTCCATTCCAAATTGGAACAAACTTGCAATAACCGCTGCAATAATCCCGACTGCAAATCCTAGATAAGGAATAATACTGGCAAGACCTGCCACCATACCAATAATTAGGCCTACCTCTAATCCAATTAATTGTAAGCCTACTGCATAAACTACACCGAGCAAAAGCATAACAAGGAACTGACCTTTAACAAATGCTCCTAACACGCTATGGCATTCACGGACGATTTGTAAGGTCGTAGCCTCATATGGCCGTGGAATGAGACGACGTAAGTTTTGTAACATACGGTCCCAGTCTAATAAGAAGTAAAAAGCAATAATTGGGATTAAAACAACTGTTCCACCAATTTGAATAAAATTAAGTCCTGATTGTGCAAGCTTTAATAAAACTGCTTGAATACTATCGGCACTGTAATTGGTCTGAACATAATCCATCACAGCTTTGGACATTTGATCGGTATCAATTTCCATTTGCTGGACATGGAAGGTCGAAGAAATCCATGGTAATAGCTCTGCATTAATCCAATGAATCCCCGCTGGAATACTGTCTCGAGCGTAAACAAGTTGTTTCCAGATCAGTGGAACCAGGTACCATAATGCAACGGTTAAAGTTACACCTATACCAATAAAAACAATACTAATTGCCAACCAGCGAGGTATCTTAATTTTTACTAGAACTTCGACTAGTGGACTAAATAAATAAGCCAGGAAAAAAGCACCAATAAATGGGATGACCACAGGCTTGAGCAAGTATAATACCCATACCAGCAATACAATACCTGCGAGTAAGAAAATACGGCGCAGTATACGATCTTGCATAAAATCTAGCCTTTTTTGATTTAATCGTTATAAATGGAAAAATATTTTTATTAAAGATAGCATTTTCGAGCATAAATAACATAAGAGTTTCGTATATTCAGGTTATAATCTGCCGCCAATGCGGAGACTTCATTTATGAGCAACTCAACTTCTACCCCAAATACCGGTTTAAGCTACAAAGATGCGGGTGTTGACATTGAAGCGGGCGACGCACTGGTCGATCGTATCAAGTCAGTCGCTAAACGTACAACTCGTCCAGAAGTAATGGGCGGACTTGGTGGCTTTGGTGCACTATGCAAAATTCCTAAAGGTTACGAAGAACCTGTTTTGGTTTCTGGAACTGACGGTGTAGGTACTAAATTACGTTTAGCACTTAACCTTAATCGTCATGACACAATCGGCCAAGATCTTGTCGCGATGTGTGTAAACGATCTTTTGGTTTGTGGTGCAGAACCACTATTCTTCCTCGACTATTATGCGACTGGTCACTTAAATGTCGATGTAGCTGCAAACGTAGTTACTGGTATCGGTAAAGGTTGTGAACTTGCAGGTTGCGCACTTGTAGGTGGTGAAACAGCTGAAATGCCTGGCATGTATGAAGGCGAAGATTACGATCTTGCTGGTTTTGCCGTAGGTGTAGTTGAGCAAAGCAAAATTATTGATGGCTCTAAAGTAAAATCTGGTGATGTACTTATTGGTGTTGCATCAAGCGGTGCTCACTCAAATGGTTATTCATTACTACGTAAAATCTTAGATGTTAAGAATGTAGACTTAACTCAAGTAATTGATGGTCGCCCTCTTGCAGACGTAGCAATGGAGCCAACACGTATTTATGTAAAACCAGTTCTAGAGCTTTGCAAACAAGTTGATGTACACGCGATGGCACACATCACTGGTGGCGGCTTACCAGGTAACTTACCACGTGTATTACCAAATGGTGCTCAAGCTGTAATTAATGAAGCTTCTTGGGAATGGCCAGAATTATTCAAACTTTTACAACGCGAAGGCAATGTAGAACGTTTTGAAATGTACCGTACCTTTAACTGTGGTGTAGGTATGGTCATTGCTGTTGATGCAAATGATGCAGAAAAAGCAATTGAAGTGCTTAATGCTCAAGGTGAAAAAGCTTGGAAAATCGGACATATCCAAGAAAATGCTGAATCAGTGGAAGGTGCAGACGAAAAAATTCGTGTGATCTTTGAATGATGAAAATTGCTGTTCTAGTCTCTGGGAACGGCAGCAACTTACAAGCCTTGATAGATGCAAATCTATCAGGGCAAATTGTAGGTGTACTGTCTAATAAAGCCGATGCTTATGCCCTAGAGCGTGCTCAAAATGCCAATATCGCGACAGCCGTAATCTCTCACAAAGACTTTCCTAGTCGTGAAGATTTTGATGAAGCTATGCATCAGCAACTTATCGCATGGCAAGCTGACGTGGTTATTTTAGCTGGCTTTATGCGTATTTTAACTGCTGACTTTGTCGATAAATGGCAAGGTAAAATGCTTAATATCCATCCTTCATTATTACCTGCCTATAAAGGCATTAATACACATCAACGTGTATTAAATACGGGGGATCGATTACATGGCTGTACCGTTCACTTTGTGACTTCTGAACTTGATGCTGGTCAAGCAATCGCTCAATCTGCCATTGAAGTAAAAGAACATGACAATGTTGCATCCTTGGCCGAACGTGTACATAAACTTGAGCATTTTATTTATCCTCAAGTTGCAGAGTGGTTATGTAATGGCCAGCTCACATGGAAAAATGGACAAGCCTATTTCCGCAATAAAATTCTTGAACACCCTATCCGTTTTGCATCTTGGTAAAAGTTTGCTTAACAACAATTAAAAAAGGACATGCATGCATGTCCTTTTTTTGCGAAAGCTTTATTAGCGTGAATTACGGTGAATAAGTTCCTTAATATAATTCACTGTATCAATCGGATGCTCTAGAGGGAACATATGCCCTCCTTCAACAACACTAAATGGAATCCCCATTTTGCGTTTTGCCATTTGAGGAAAACCTCTTTTTAAAAAGGCGCTCTCTTTTCCTACAACTAAATGTACTGGCATTTTCGGTTTTGGCATGGGTAACCACCACCAAGAAGGGTTTTTACGGAAAATCGCAACTTCATCTTCACGGGAAATAGTTAATGTTACACCACCACGTACCGAGTCTTCTTTCAAAGCATAGTCAATATAGGCTTGAAAGCAGTCTTCATCAAAGTCTTTATAAAAACCTTTTGGGCGTAACAATGCAGCTGCTTGCTCACGTGATTCCCAATGCTCGCGACGACGTGCAGATAAACCCGCTGGTGTCATATCATCAACTATTTTGGGTTTAAATAATTTTGCCATATGAAAAGCAAAAGAATATCTACCCAAAATAAGAGGCGGATCTAACATGATCACTTGTGAGAACAGCTCAGGCCGTCTAAAAGAGGCCATTAAAGTTAAAACTGAACCGAGTGAATGGCCCAGTCCAATCACTTTTCGCCCCTTCGCTTGACGTACAATACTATCAATTACCTGATCAACCAAAAAAGGCCAATGATTGGTAATCGGATAACGTTTGTCAGGTCCAATGAGTGGAACATAAATTACGTCATACTCATCTTTTAATTGATCAAACAATTTTTGATACACCATAGATGGCACGCCGTTGGCATGCGCAAAGTGTATAACCGGTTTTACTGACATACCGCTATCCTGCTTAAATTATTGTAGTTTTGCGTCCTGACTTGTTTGTAAGCGTTCAGCAACCGACTCACTTAAACCTTTCCCCATTTCTGATCCCATTCGCCCTAGAATGGATTGTAATGGGTTACGTTCAATCGTGTAGTCAACTTTATTATCAAGCTTCAGTTCACGCATCAAGCTTGTAATGTTACCTGAACGGTCAGCTACGCCTAACTGAATTGCTTGCTCGCCAGTCCAGAAAAGACCAGAGAAAATAGCAGGATCATTAGATTTTAAGCGTTTCCCACGCCCTTCTTTGACCGCGTTAATAAAGTGAGTATGAACATTATCGAGTACAGATTGGATATGTTGTCTTTGTACAGGATTAATCGGTTTTGTCATACTTAAAATGTCTTTATTCGTCCCCGCTGTAAGAGTTCGGTCTTCAATTCCTAGTTTTTGAGCTAAACCAGTAATGCCATAGTTTGGCATAATGACACCAATTGAACCTACCAAACTTGATGGATTCACAATAATTTCATCGGCAGCAGAAGCAATATAATAAGCACCCGAAGCACCCATATCGCCAATTACCGCATAGACTTTCTTGTCAGGATGCTCTTTTTTCAAATAGCGAATTTCCTGCCAGATTTCATCTGACTGAACAGGTGAACCACCAGGAGAATTAATATTAAGGGCAATTGCTTTACTATTCGATGCCTCAAAAGCACGTTTAAGCGCTTTGTTTGTATCTTCACTATTCACAGCCTGATTGCTTGAAGCATCAATAGTTCCAATAATATCAACCACTGCAAGGTGAGCACTGCTACTACTTGCTGTAGAGCCATCTTTAGTGGTCGAACAGCCTTTGCCCATTAAGACGATAATGAACAATAGATAAATAAAAGTAAGTGTTTTAAAGAATATACCCCAGCGACGACTACGGCGTTGTTCTTCTACAGAAGCCAGTACAGCTTTCTCAAGGATTTGCCATTCCGGTCCGTTCTGTTTAGGGATTATAGGTTCATTTTGTGGTTTTGGTGGCCAATCGGACATAAAATTCCAATCCAAATCAATCGAAATGATGTCATTATATACGTTGATTTGATAAAAACTGTCTAAATAATATGATTTCATTTATAATATTTTTGTCTTTTTTTACTTGTTGTTTCTTCCTTACTTACTGCTATAGATGACTAGACCAGATTCAAAAAGCATGAACTATCAATTACTCAAAACATTTAGCCGCCAACCCATTCAATTTGGGCGTTTTCTTGCTCGTCTGTTAGCAGGACTTGTAAATACTCTAAAAATTACTAGAACATCAAAAAGTATTGAGCTTAACTTAAGAATTGCGCTTCCATATTTAACACCTCAGCAGCGTATAGCGATTACAGAAAAAGCTGTAAGAAACGAATTAACTTCATATTTTGAGTTTTTAAGTATTTGGGGCTCATCAAATAGTAAAAATATCTCACGCATTCACCGTATTGAAGGTGAACATTTTTTTCATGAAGCATTAGCTGCAAAAAAAGGTGTAGTTCTTATTGTTCCACATTTTGGTACGTGGGAAGTCATGAATGCATGGTGTGCTCAATTCACATCAATGACCATTTTATATAAACCCGTTAAAAATGCTGATGCAGACCGTTTTGTGCGAGAAGCCCGTAGCCGTGAACAAGCGAATCTCGTCCCTACCGATGAAAGCGGTGTAAGACAAATTTTTAAAGCATTAAAACAAGGTGAAACGACAGTAATTTTGCCGGATCATACCCCTAATGTGGGTGGAGATATGGTGAACTATTTTGGTGTTCCACTTGCCTCAAGTAATTTAAGCGCAAAACTCATCCAGAAAACTAAAGCAAAAGCTCTGTTTCTTTATGCGATCCGTAACGAAAACGATGGCTTTACCATGCATATCGAGCCAATGGATGAGAAAATCTATGAGGGTACTGCGGACGATGGAACGTATGTCATCCATCAAGCGATTGAGCAACTCATTTATCAATATCCAGAACACTATCACTGGAGCTATAAACGTTTTAAAGCGAACCCTGCTTTAGACAATATCTATAATATCGATCCGACAGAAGCACTTAAAATTGTAGATAGGCTCAAAGCAGAAGCTTTAAAAACCTCTACTCAACCAGAGCCTATCCAAACGTCGGTCATGTAAAACTATTTTGTGGTTTTCCAACACAAAACTTAAGGTTCCTTGTTCCACAGTGCTTTTTAGCGGAATATGTAGAGCTTTTAAACGTGCTATAACTTGTTGGCTAGGATGGCCATAACGGTTATCAAACCCTGCCGATGCAATGGCCAGTTTAGGTTTTAAGGTCGCCAAGAAATCATAAGCCGAACTGTGCTTACTTCCATGATGCCCTAGCACCAACACATCTATCTTCAAGTTAGGATAATCTTTTAATAACTCGTATTCAGCTTCCCATCCAGCATCGCCCATAATAAGAAAATTTTGGTAACCACCAACTTTTTTAAATTGAAGATATACAACACAAGAATATTGATTCTGATTAGAAGCAACAAAAGCCAGATCTTTTTCTTTAGGCCATAAAATTTGAATATCTAACTCAGGATAATGCCATTGTTGCCCTTGATAGCAATATTGGAATGGTTGCTTTAAATCATTTGGTAATTGTTCATTCGAAATAAGCTGCTTTACAGGAATCTCTTGTTGAATAAGAGGAAACGCGCCACTATGGTCTTGATCAAGATGGGATAGCACAACATGATCTAGTTGTCTTACGCCTTGCTGACGTAGAAAAGGCACTACAACATTTTGTCCAATACTAAATATTTTTTCATCGTAAGAACCGCCTGTGTCAATTAACCAGTTTTGTTCGGGATGTTGTAGAAAAATAGCCTGCCCCTGCCCAACATCTAAAATATTAAGCTGAATTTGCTGACTCGTTTTGTTCATAATAACTAAGGGTAAACAACATAATATTCCCCAAGTTTTGGGCAGAATTCCTTTAGGTAAAAATAAAATAATAATGGCACAACTAATCGCTAATAAAGACAGTGGCGTCAAGCTTATACCTTGTAATGGTAAAGAGAGTTTTTCTAATAAGCCCAAACAACTCAGCAATATGCTGAGCAACATATCATTGAAATGAAAAAGCATATTTCCAAATGGTTTTATTACAAACCATGCGCAAGCAGCCATGATGTTTAAAGGGACAATAACACCCCCAACAATAGGCACGGCAATAATATTGGTTAATGGAGCAACCCAAGAAATTTGTTGAAAGAAAAGTAAGGTTAAAGGACTCAATGCAATAAATATTTTGCCTTGAGATTCAATTAACACCTTACTCATAAAAATCATTTTTGAACTCAGACTCAAAAAATGTTGCTCAGGTAGCTGCGCTATAGTTTGGTAAATTCTTAATAAAATAAAACATGCCCCATAAGACAGCCAAAAACCTGCAGAAAGCACACTAAACGGGTCCATTAGCAACAGTAGACTTGCACTATATACGAGTAATGTAAAAGGTTTAATAGGTTGTTTTAATAATAGAAAACCAATAAATATAAATGCTGATAATAATGTTCGTAGTGCAGGAATTTCGAAACCTACAAATGCAGTATAAATTAAAACACCAAGGCAGCATGGTACAGCCATCAAAACCTGTTTCGGTTTCCATAAATAAATTTGAGGATAATAACGACTAATAAATTGATGACATGCCCAAGATAACATAATGGCAAAAATGAGCACATGTGGGCCTGAGATCGCCAATAAATGACTAATTCCTAATTGTTTGAACTGTAGTTGAGTTTCATCTGATAAAAGACTTTCATCACCTGTCAGCAAAGCTAAAATTAAACCCTTTTGCTGTAAAGATGAGCTGTTTAATATTTGCCTAAAAGTTAAGCGAAGTTTTTCTATATTTAAACGAAAACTATTGGAAAAAGACTGTTGTTCTTTTAAATGTTGCTGATAGCCTAATCGATAGATTTCATCAAGGCTTAAAGGCTCAATATATCTCACGTTAAAACCAGACATAATATTTCGCTGAATAAACCACTTTTCCTGATCAAAAGCTCCTGGGGTGGCATAACTATGCGCAGGTCTTGTTTTTCCAGATATTCGATAATAGTGACCTAATTCAAGATTCTGATTATTCTTTAATAAATTTTGATTATTACTTTTTAAATATAGCAACCAATTCACCGGTTCTTTAGAAAGATTTAGAACTTGTGCAGTTTGTTGAACCTTATTATCTTTTTCTTCACTTAAACGGTTTATATAAACAATAATGTCGAGATTTCGGGTATCTGTTTCTCTTTGTTCTAATCGTTCAATCAGTGCTTTTTCAGCATAGTGGTAACCAACCATAAAAAGACTTGTTGTACATAATAAGCAAAACACTGCCTTTAAAAATGGTCGATCACCGAACATGGGGCGTTTATAAAGATAAAAAATAAAGGCAAGTAACAGTAGAGCCTTGCCCACTTTTTCATATTGCATGATTAAAGGGAAATCTATTCCCATCAATGCAATACCGCCAATCCACCCCAATAGAATAATCTTAAACATTGAAAATCTAGTCATTATCATTTTAGGGGCAAAATTAAAGCCCAACTCAGTGGGCTTTAACAATGTGATTTAATGACAATTTTTTTAAGAACCGTTTACCCACAGCCCATCTTCCATATGTAAGATTGAATCTGCTGCCTGAGCTAATTGCTCATCATGGGTCACAATTAACATTGCCATGTTTAGTTCTTTCTTAAGATCGGTAAGCAACTCGAAAATACCTACTGCTGTTTTACGATCTAGGTTACCCGTAGGCTCATCAGCTAGTACTACCGCAGGCTTAGTCACTAATGCACGAGCAAGTGCAACACGTTGACGCTCACCACCTGAAAGTTCACCTGGTTTATGGTCCATACGATGAGATAGCCCAACTCGATCTAGCAAATATTCAGCCTGCGCCTTTACCGACTTATATTGACTGTCTGCTCGAAGCATTAAAGGCATCGCTACATTTTCAAGAGCGGTAAATTCAGGTAATAAATGGTGGAACTGGTAAACAAAACCTAAGTATTGGTTACGTTGAAAGCCACGTTCCGCTTCACCCAAGTTATCAAAGCGCTGACCATTCAAAAATACCTGTCCTTTAGTCGGCTGATCTAAGCCACCAAGTACATGCAACAAAGTACTTTTACCTGAACCACTTGCTCCGACAATAGATACAAACTGCCCTGCTTCCACTTGTAAAGAGAGACCTTTAATGACTTCAACCTTAGATTTACCGTCATCAAAATGTTTATAAATATCTTTTGCTTCTAAAACGACTTTACTCATAACGCAATGCCTCGGCAGGTTGAACTTTGGCTGCACGAAGCGCCGGATAAATAGTTGCCAAGAAACTTAAGAGTAAAGAAACAATCACAATGATTGTCACGTCTTGCCATCTTAAGTAAGAAGGTAAGTAATGTACAAAATAGGCATCGAACAGATTAAGTCCGAGAACATTATTAAACCAAGAAATAATATCGCTGATCGTAAGTGCCAGAATAACCCCTAAAACCGTACCCGCAACTGTACCGATCACACCAATAACCGTACCTTGCACCATAAAGATTTTAGTAATCATAGATGGCGATGCACCTAAAGTACGTAAAATTGCAATGTCTGATTTTTTGTCAGTCACGACCATAACTAAAGACGAAACAATGTTAAATGCAGCAACTACAATAATTAGTACAAGCAATAAACCGACTAATGTTTTTTCCATTTGGATGGCATTAAATAAGTTGCCATGTGTATAGGTCCAGTTTGTTGCGTAGAAATTACTTGGCAAATTCTTCACAATGTCATCGGCAACTTGAGGAGCGGCAAAAATGTCATCTAATTTTAGACGAACGCCTTGAGCGCCATCAGGTAAACGCAATAAAGTTGAAGCATCATATAAAGCAATGTATCCAACCATCGAGTCAACTTCAGCACCTACACTGAAAATACCCACCACTTTAAAGCGTTTAAAACGAGGTACAACACCAGCTGGAGATGGAGTCGCTTCAGGTAAAACCAATGTCACGCTATCGTTTAGACGTAAGCCAAGCGAATCGGCCATGTCTTTACCAAGTACGATACCGAATTCACCTTTTTTAAGTGAGTCGAGGCTACCGGCAACAATATGATTTTGAATGATAGAGACATTCTTTTCATATTTAGGGTCAATACCCGTCACCATAATACCTGCCACTTGCCCTTGAGCAGTTAACATACCTTGCAATTGGGTAAAAGGTGCAACTCCAGTCACGTGGGGATGATTTTCAACTCGTTTAACCAGTTCAGGCCAATCCGTAAGGATTTGCGTCGATGAAACTGTCGCTTGCGGTACCATTCCCAAAACACGATTTTTTAATTCGCGGTCGAAACCGTTCATTACAGAAAGTACCGTAATTAGTACAGCGACACCAAGTGTCAAACCGACCATCGAAACCAATGCAATAAAAGAAATAAAATGATTACTGCGTCGAGCGCGAGTATATCTCAACCCTATATACAGTGAGATTGGTTTAAACATACCTTCTAAATCCAAGGTCATTGATGGAAAAAGAGAAGTGTTCATTCACACTTCTTATTTAGCCATATCGTTAGATGCTGTATTAAGGCTTAAAAATCAGTAAGTTCTGATCTATCCTTAACAATCCTAATATTATATTGCTGCGCTATTTTCTACTACTTAAGATATGAGATCAATTTGATCATGCATTTAGCTACGAATTAGAACAATTTAATGAATAAGCTCAACAAATTACCCTCATCTTCTCCTACTTAGACTTAATATGTTGAGCAAAATTACGATTTGCTTGAATGTCTTTATAAAAATATAGAAATAGACCAAATAAGATAATGAAAGCTCCCACAAAAACCATAATCGACAATTGTTCATGGTTTAAAACAGCTCCAATGATCATTGCTAGCATTGGTGTAATGACTGTCGTTAACGATAAAGTGGTCGGTTTTATATTCTGAACAAGTTTGAAATAACAGAACATAGCCACAAGTGAAGCCATCAGAACTGTATAAATTAATGCAAATAAAGATTTAGCTTGTGGTAAATGAGTCGGTGCATATTGCCAAATAAATGGAATAAGGCAGCTTGCCAAAATTGAAGAAACCAAGATCGAACCAGTCGCCTGAGCCATTGGCTGAATTTTGGCATTCACTTTCTTTACCCAAAATATAGAAAATGAATAAACAAAAACGCTGACCAACATTAAGACAATGCCAAATGGATGCACATGTTGATTTGAACCATTTAAACAAATGATCGCTAGTCCACAAACAGCAACAACCATACCTAGCCACTGCAATTTAAAAAGATACTGACCAAAAGCAAAACGACCAATCAACCCAGCCATAATAGGCGCTAGACCAAACATCAAGGCAATCATGCCAGAACTTAAATATTGGGTCGCAGCATAGGTAAAAATTTGCGAGCCGATTAAACTAAAAGACCCTGCAAAATAACTATGTAAAGCTTGTTTATGAGTTGGAAAAGAAGTTTTTAGAACAAGTAAAACAATAACCGACAGAGGCAAAGCTATATAAAACCGTAACAGTAAAGCCCACATGACATGTAAGTCAGATACGCTCCATACAATGGCTAAAGGTGTCGTTGCCCAGATAAATACAAGCAAGACATAAGTTGAAGCCAAGTTGGTTTGGGATGGCATAAGAGGCTCACTAAGCAGTTTTACGTTTTTGCTTTAAAATCGTTTGGTCGAGTGCACTAGAAAATTCGCGCTTATCACGTTCTGAAATAGGTGGTGGACCACCCGTCTGTACTCCTGCGCCGCGCAGCGTATCCATAAAATCACGTAAGTGCAAACGTGCTTTTACGTTCGCTGTGGTATACACCTCACCACGTGGGTGAATCGCAATACCACCTTTCTCAATAACTTGAGCTGCGAGTGGAATATCTTGCGTAATGACAATGTCATTTTCAGACATACGATTCACAATTTCCTGATCGGCTTGATCGGCTCCACTTAAAACTTGCAGAGATTTAATACGCACTGAAGGGGTAATACCGACATTTTGATTGGCTACAAAAATCACTTCTAATTGATAACGATCCGAAGCTCTTAAAATGACTTCACGCAAAATTTTAGGTAATGCATCTGCGTCTACCCACAACTTGAATGGCAGCACGTTATTCTCTATTTCCACTAAAAATATAAGTCTAACAGATGCATTTCATTAGAGAATAGCGCTAAATATAAAACTTGTTTTTTAAATTTAATTTGAACAATACGTTAATGATTATTTATATGCACTCTTAACAACACATGTTTTGCTAGATGGAGAACTTTTTAATAACTAAATACGTGCTTTTACAAGAGAATTTACATATGTTGACTTGAAAAATAGCAATTACCCTCGATTTAATATATCAAGTGAGATAAACCCAACATCAATCGTACCTATGAAAAATCAAAACAGTCCAGAAGTTATTACGGTAAACGACCAAAATTTTGGTAGTCATGGAGAGCATTGGAATCTACTGACTTCCCATCCAGAGACAGATGTACCAAAATGGCTTGGACTAGCGCTTGATGCTCCTGTAATGCCAATGGGTTTATGCCAAAATGAAGACGAAATGGATCAATCTTTTTGGCTCATTCAAGGCCCACAAGGTCAGAAGGTCACCATTAATCAAATTATTGCAGTTGAAAATCAAAAACCTCGCGCTTTAAAAACTGCCTTCCCGAGTTTTGATAGTCCCTATCAATATAATGCCCAAATTGAGCGCATCATTACTTGTGACTCTGCTACTCAAGCAGTATTAAGTTTAAAATTAAATAAAAGTACAACGATTTATGCATTTGATAATTTATTTAGCGTTAATCGTTGCCAATATGATAAAACCCAAACTTATCAAGTCCAATTTAATGCATGGGCCTATGAATTAGAATCAGTGCCTGCGGGAGAAACAATTGTCGTAGATGATCCAGCGTCAATTAAACATCACCGTGCATTAAATGCGATTTTAACTGAGCATAATGGAATTGCACCCGAAAACCTACAAGAACTGATTAATGAATGGCAACCAAAAACTAAAGAAGATCAAGAACCTGTAACGGTTGATTTTTCTAAAATGGTTGCATATTTATATGGAGAAAATCTTGGTCAAGAAGATGAAGCTTGGTTCCAAGGTAATATTGTCGGTAAAACTTCAATGTCATTTATGGGTGCAGAATATACCCTTTATGATGTCACTTTAGTTTTAGAAGACAACCTTCCTGCCATATTAGTGCGCATTGCTACAAAAAATGATTTGTACAAAAACTTTAATATTGGTGAATATATTCGTGGCAATATCTGGATTCAGGCGAATATTTATGCTAAAAATAGTGAAACTAATTGAATTTCACTAATATTTTAAAAATTAGGCTATTGAATGAAGATTATACCTGAACAAACCACCAGCCTCATTCAAACTAGTAACCCACGTATAAGGGTCGATACTGGTGCGTTTTGCTTTTTCGTTTTAGGTATGTTCTTAGCCGCAATTATGATACATCAATTTGGTTTTATGCCTTTTTAATTGATCATTTATATAAAAATAAAGCCCTCTTTTTGAGGGCTTTATTCATTTTATGACTTAACCATTACGTTTAGCAAAATCATCCATAAAGCGGATAAGCGCCTGAACGCCTTCTAATGGTACAGCGTTATAAATACTTGCACGCATACCACCTACTGAGCGGTGACCTGCCAAGTTCAATAAGTGATTTGCTTCAGCTTCTTTCAAGAATTGCTTTTCTAAAGCTTCATCTGCCAAAGTAAATGGTACATTCATGATTGAACGATTTGGAATAGCAATCGGGTTATTATAAAAGTCGCTTGAATCGATATAGCCATAGAGTAACTGAGCTTTTTCAAGGTTAACTTTATGGATAGCATCTACCCCACCCTGCTCTAGTAACCATTCAAATACTAAACCAGACAAGTACCAAGCATAAGTCGATGGTGTATTTACCATAGAGCCATTCTTGGCTTGATCAGCATATTTTAAAATGCTTGGAATTTCTGCTTTAGCTTGATCCAGTAAGTCATCACGGATAATAACAATTGTTAAACCAGCAGGACCAATATTTTTTTGCGCACCTGCATAGATGAGACCAAATTTCGAAACATCAAGTGGAGCAGATAAAATGCTTGATGAGAAGTCACATACCAGTGGTGCTTTAACATCAGGAACACCAGCAAACTGTAAACCGCCAATTGTTTCGTTATCAGCATAATGGACATAAGCTGCATCGTCAGACAAGTTCCATTCGCTTTGCTCAGAAATGGCGAACTTACCGTCTACTTTAATACCAGCTTCTACAACATTAATATCGCCATAACGTTTTGCTTCTTTTAAAGCTTTTTCAGACCAAATTCCAGTATGGATATAATCTGCTTTGTTATTTTTTCCAAGCAGGTTTAAAGGAATTGCTGAAAATTGTAATGACGCGCCACCTTGTAAAAATAGCACTTTATAGTTTTCAGGAATATTCATGAGCTTACGCAAATCTGCTTCAGCTTTTTCCGCAACAGCAACATAGTCAGCACTACGGTGACTCATTTCCATGATGGATAGACCCTTACCTTGCCAATCCAACAATTCTTGTTGAGCTTTTTCTAAAACGGCAGTAGGTAATGCAGCAGGACCAGCACAGAAATTGTACGCGCGCATGATTTTTCCCTTGTAAAAGTGAAACACAATAAAAAAAGGCATTTAACCACAGATTGCTTAAGGTTGCAGCAGCTTCTCTAGTAAATATTTCAATGCTAGGGCGTATTTAGGCCTATTTTTTCAATAACTATTTTATTTATTTCCTTGCTTTCACTTATTTTTTTTATAAGTTTTATTAAATAAAGTTCAACTTGACTTGTGAATATAGTTTCCCATACTGTGATAAACATATAAAAACTTGCTGTATGATTTTCCATCAAGCAAAAATAAACTCAAAATCATTTTGTGCTTTTATACAATTGTATAATAAACAATATGATAATTGAATTTAATAACAAGAAATTTAAACTATAAGGGATGATCAAAAATTGTTATATAAAATGCCAACACATCAATATCGACAGTCTAAACGTCCTTTTTTGTTTAAACCCAATTACCTTGCGTTGGTATTGGGAGTATTAATTGCAACGCCTATTTATGCGCAAAGTTTAAGTTATGCTGAAGCAGAACAACAGGCTTTAAAAAGCTCATACAGCACTCAAGCCAACCAAGCATTACAACAAGCCTCTCAGTTAGAAGCCGAAGCGGTAAAAGGTTTAGGACTCCCCAGAGTTGATTTAAATGTGAGAGCATATGCTTTTCATAGTGAAACAGATGTACCCTTAGGCTCTTTTAAACAAAAACTTGAAAATGATTTAAGCCAAGGACTCAATGATAAATTATCCCAGTGGAACAATGTCATTCCATCAGATGTTTTAGGTCAAGTTCAAGAAGGCTCAAACCAAATCATACATGACGGTATAAACCGTTTTCCTGACTACGCTAATTTGACTGTAGAAGACCAAGTAGTCCGACCATCTATTTCAGTGGTGATGCCGCTCTACACAGGGGGCTTAACAACTAGTGCCAAAAAAATAGCCAACATTCAGGCTCAACGCTCCGAGCTTTCAAGCCAACAACAACAAGATATCCAGCGCTTCGAAGTCGTACAAAGTTATTTTAATGTGCAATTACAACAACAACTGGTCGCAAGTAGTCTATTTAACTTTAATGCAATGCAAAAACATTACAGCAATGCGTTAAAGCTCGAACAGCAAGGTTTTATTAGTAAAGGGCAACGTATGCAGTTTGAAGTTGCTCGTAACAATGCCGAACGAACTCTACAAAATGCGCAGGCAAATCTGAATGCTAGCCAATTTAATTTAAACAATCTTTTGCACCAGCAAAATAATGCTGATTTAAGTACTCCTCTTTTTGTAAATACTGTTCGTAGCCAATCGTTAGAATCTCTTTTAAGCAGTTACTCTCAAAAATCTAGCCTTGTGCAAAAAATGCAGTTAGACACTCAATTGGCAAATGCAAATATTCAGGCTCAACAAGCAGCAAAAAAACCGAGTCTTTTCGCTTTTGGTGAGTATTCACTCGATGAAAATGAAAACTGGATTGTAGGTGTTATGGCAAAATACAATCTGTTTTCTGGCGTAGATAAAAATAAGAATATTCATGCTGCCGAGTTAAAACGTTATGCTTCAGAACTCATGACTGAACGAACTAAACAAGAGATTGAAGCATTATTGAATAAGTCTTATAACGAGCTCAATTCAGCACAGCAAAGTCATACGCTATTGCAAAGGAATATCAGCGCAGCTCAAGAAAACCTACGTATTCAGGAACTTTCTTTCCGAGAAGGCATGGGTACAGCGACTCAAGTGATCGATGCACAAAATGCATTAAGTGCTTTAAAAACAGAAATGGCTTTAAATGCTTATAAATATGTCATGTCGCTCGCAACGCTATTACAAAGCCATGGTTCTATGGACCAGTTTAAAGCTTATGTGACTCAACCACACACTGACTATATCCGCTAATGGGGGCATAACATGAATCAAGACTCAGCTCATTCAGAACAAAATTCTCCTGTTGCGGATACGGCAGAAAATCACCAAAATCAGCAGAATACTCAAACCGACAATACTCAAGAAGTAAAAACGAGTAAAAGTGATTCTCAACCTCCTAAAAATTCGAAAATTAAACTAATTATTGTGGTCGTGGTTATTGCTCTATTAGGTTTAATCATTTTCGGTTTGTGGAAAAGCTATCAACCTAAGCCTATTGAATTACAAGGCCGAGTTGAGGCTGAAACAGTTCATGTCAGTACTAAGGTTCCGAGCCGTATTGAAGAAATTTATGTGCAAGAGGGGCAGAAAATTTCCAAAGGTCAGCCCCTTGTTCGTTTAGTCAGCCCTGAAATAGAAGCTAAAAAACAACAAGCCTTAGCCACCCTACAATCGGCTTTGGCATTTCAATCTACGGTAGACCGAGGCTCTCAACAGGAAAATATTGATACTCTTTATGCCAATTGGCAGAGTATGAAAGCACAGGCAAACCTTGCTAAAACCACTTATCAACGTGGAGAAAATTTATATAGACAAGGTGTTATTTCTCGTCAAAGAAGAGATGAGATGTTAGCCGCACAGACTTCTGCTCAAGAGTTAAGTGAAGCAGCTTATCAACAATATGCTCGAGCAAAGCGCGGAAGTACCAGTCAGCAGAAATCTACAGCGGATGCACAAGTTGAGATTGCAAAAGCCGCGGTAAGTGAAGCTCAAGCACTTGAGGCAGAAACTCGTTTACTTGCTCCTATTTCAGGTACAGTTTCAAAAACTTATGGCAAACCTTCTGAACTTGTTGCTATGGGTGTACCTGTTGTCAGCATTTTAGAAGATGATGATTTGTGGGTTAGTTTAAATGTCGGTGAAAACCAATACGCTTCTGTTTATAAAAACAAAACGCTAGAAGGTTTCATTCCTGCGCTGAATCAAACTGTGATGTTTAAAGTGAAAAATATTGATGCCGAAGGTGAATTTGCCACCATTAAAACCACACGTCAGACCGGTGGTTATGACATTCGTAGTTTTAAATTACATTTGGTGCCTGAACGTCCTGTCAAAGACTTAAAAGTTGGCATGAGTGTTCTATTTAAAATTAAAGAAGAAAAATAAAACATGTTTGCCAGCATATTACGTGAACTAAACTATTTAAGAAGCAATAAATGGGATTTGTGTATGGTGACACTCATCCCTGCTTTTATCATTTTTTTGTTTAGCAGCATGTTTTATGCAGGTAAAGCTGAACATTTACCCATTGCCATTATTGATCAAGACCAGAGTGAACTGAGCCGTAATATTGGAAAGTATCTTTCGCTAAATCATACAGTCGATGTAAAAACAATTACTACAAGCTCAAGTGAAGCCGAGAGATTACTCAATGAAACCAAAATATGGGGTTATATTTTTATTCCGGATGGTGCCGAAAAACGTTTTGTGAAAGCTAAAGATGCTCAAATCAGTATTGCTTTTAACCAATCTTTTTTTAGTGTCGGGAACACGATTTCCTCGGCGATGTTAGTCAGCACTCTCAATGCTTTAGCAGACTATGCTGGCCAGAATTATCTTGCAAATAATATTCCCTATATAGATGTACCTACAGCACACGTCAAAATTTCAACGCTTTATAACCCGAGTATGAGCTATGAGTTCTATTTAGAACCCTTCATGGTTCCAGCCGTATTACATTTATTACTATGTTGCTGTGTGGCATTTGCCATTGGACAAGAAATTAAACGCGGCACACTAACACAGTGGGTGAACCGAGAAAGTTTTATTCAAGGCTTATTGGCTAAAAATTTGCTGTATAGCTTTATTTTCTGTTTCTGGACTTGGTTATGGATGTTTTGGCTGGTTGAAATTCGAGGCTGGTTTGTAGCAGGTTCACTAAGTTTCTTATTAGCTGCTCAGTTCTTGCTTTATTTTTCCTATGCTTTAATTAGTAGTACCGTCATTCTCGCGACCAAAAATTTAAGTAAAACTTTTGGTTTTATTGCAGTATATGGCGGATCTTCTTTAAGTTTTGCAGGCGTTACTCTACCTTTAAATAATGCACCGATTTTCACTAAATTTTGGTCATTGATAATTCCGTACACCCCTTATGCAAAGCTCCAGACCGAACAATGGGTGATTGGAAGTCCACTTTTCATTTCAATGTCTCCTTTCTTAATACTTATTGGCTACTGCCTTATTTATTTCTTTTTAAGTTGTTTGCTGCTTAAAAAACTGGTTCAAGGAGCAACACCATGAAGGAATTTTTAAAGGCTTACGTTCAAACATTTAAAGATATTGTGAGTAACAGTTCAGTTTTCACAACACTTATTTTATCCGTCATTCTTTATAGTTTTTTTTATCCGACAGCCTATAAAGCTGAGCGCGCAGAATCAATTCCAATTGTCATTGTTGATGAAGAACAAAGTCTTTTAACTTCTCAAGTCATTGGTCAAACAGCCAATAGCCCTCACGTTAAAATTGTTGATGTCACTGGTAATTTTCTTGAAGCTGAACAAATGGTTCGCGAACAAAAAGCCGATGGTATTTTACTTTTACCAAGCAATTTAACGCAGAGCTTACGCCGCGGAGAAACTGGCGGAATCGGCTTATACTTAAGCACAACCAACTTTTTAAAAACTAAAGAAATTGGGTTAGGTCTTGCCACTTCTATTGAAGCAACCTTAAAGGAATATATTGAAAGGTTTGGACAACGTACACACTTCCAGCCTGCTCTTTCTATTCACCAAATGCCTTTATTTAATACGCTTTCAGGCTACGGTAGTTATATTTTTCCTGCAGTTGCATCACTTATTATTCACCAAACAATTGTGTTAGGTCTGGCCATGCTGGTTGCAAGTTACCGCGAACAACATGAAAAAATTACCCCTATTCGTTTTGCAGGAATTTTTGCCAGTATCTTTACAATTGGTTGTTTAGGAAGTTTTTATCTTTTTGGTTTTACCTTGTGGTTCAATGACTATCCACACGGTGGAAACTTTGTCGGTTTGCTAGTCGCCGTTCCTATTTTTATTAGCTGTGTAATTGGATTAGGTATGCTGATTGGCTCACTTTTAGATATACCGGAACGTGCTGGACATATTATTGTATTTAGCTCAGTTCCTCTTTTCTTATTAACTGGTGCCGCCTGGCCTCATCAAGCCATGCCTGAATGGTTGCAATGGTTTGCTTGGTGTTTACCCTCTACATACGCCGTACAGATGTTTGTACAACTTAATCAAATGGGCGTTCCTTTAAATGTCGTGGCCCCGAAATTAATTTTTCTTGCGACTATTGGGGTTATATTTTTAATTACTGCCTATTCACGTTTAAAAGTATCTAAATAAACTTATTCATAGGCTAATCAAAGTGTACAAATTATATTTTTAATTACTATAAAATCTTATAGTTAAAGCTTATTTCTTAAAAAAATTGACTTAAATTTTATAAAAAATCAAATAAATTCAATAAATTAATTTACATCAATTGTCATAAAACCTTAAGAAAACTTTAAGTTGGAATTAAGGAAATTTCTCCATATTAAAAAACGTATAGTTTTTCAGCAGCTAAGCAGAATAATTCTGTAACCCTGCCCTATGGTGGAATTTAAATATGGCAAAGGTGTGCTATTGCGCAGATGACTTTGCAATGAATGCAGAAATATCTGACGCAATTATTCAACTTATTGAACAAGGTGCGCTTCAAGCCACCTCATGTATGACCCAATCTGATTTATGGGAAACTGCTGCTGCCAAATTAAAACCGTTTAGTGATCGAGTTGATTTCGGTTTACATCTAAATCTTACCCATGCTTTCGCTTCGGGTAATCTGGTTTTTCCCTTACCTATGCTTATAGTCCGAGCATGGTCTGCAAGTCTTAATCGCGAATTAATCACTCAATGTATTGAGGAGCAATGGGACTTATTTGTTTCAGTATTAGGAAAACAACCTGACTTTATAGATGGTCATCAACACATTCATCAATTTCCATTTATACGTGATATTTTGCTGCAATTACTAAAAGAGAAAAAATTTACGGGTTGGATTCGAAATTTACAACAACCGATCAATCCCCCTCATTACCGTTTTAAAGCTCGTATGCTCTCAGCATTAGGTTCTAACTCTTTGGCAAAAGCTTGCCAGACATATCACTTTAATCAAAATGGCCAATTTGCTGGCATCTATGATTTCAAACTGACCAATTATGGCGAACTCAATCAATATTGGCTTGCGAATGCAAAAGACCATTTACTGATTATGTGCCATCCAGCACTTGCACAATCAAAGGATCAAGATCCAATTCAACACGCCCGAATTCAAGAATATCAATACTTCAGTTCGGATCAGTTCCAACTTGATTGTCAACAATACGGTATCCAGCTCACCAGACTAGGGGCAATGCAATGAATATAAAACCCTTTTTATCCTGCGTTGTTCCAGCCTACAACGAAGCAGAGAATTTAAAAACCTTTATTCCTGCTTTAGCAAATAGTCTAAAACAGCAAAATCTTAGCTATGAAATTATTGTGGTAGATGATGGAAGTAAAGACGATACCATTCCAATTTTACAAACAATGATTGAGGATTATCCTTTAGTTGTGCTGGAGCTTTCACGGAACTTTGGCAAAGAAGCAGCTTTAAGTGCCGGTTTAGACCATGTGACTGGTGAAGTCGCTCTACTGATTGATGCTGATTTTCAACATCCATTTGAAGCAATTCCAACCATGATTAATCTTTGGAAAAATGGTTATGACATGGTCTATGGTATTCGTAATCGTACAACCGAATCATGGCTTAAACGTGTTTTAACCCAAGCTTATTACCGTATTTTAAACTTAAGTTCACCTATTGATATTCCAGAAAGTGCTGGAGATTTCCGACTTCTTGATGCAAAAGTTGTTGAAGCCATCAAACAGTTACCAGAAAAAAATCGTTATATGAAAGGTCTATATGCTTGGGTTGGCTTTAAAAGTATAGGCATTAATTTTTCTGAGCAAGAACGTCAACATGGCCGTTCTAGCTTCAACTTAAAATCTCTTTTTAACTTGGCCATGTCAGGTTTAACGGGTTTTTCTGATTTACCTTTACGCGTATGTATTTACTTAGGTGCAATTCTGGCCTTAGGTGCGATGAGCTACGGAGTGTGGATTATCATTAAAACTTTGATTGAGGGAATTTCTATTCCAGGCTGGGCAACACTTGCGGCAGGTATGACGCTATTAGGTGGCATACAATTGTTATTCATAGGAATTTTAGGTGAATACATTGGCCGCATTTATGCTGAAGTTAAAAACCGCCCAAAATATATTATTTCTACCGAACATTCTCGTACTAAGCAGGAACATTCAATCGCCCACCAAGAAAATACGTTCTCTAGTTTCTAATGTTTGCTCATATTCTTCAGTTTGCGCGGTTTACTACTACAGGGACCGCAGCAGCACTTACTCATTATAGTATAGCCATGCTTCTATTTAAGAAACATGTTGCACTGCAATATGCCAATTTATGCGCTTTTCTACTCGCCTATTGGGTGAGCTATTTTGGGCACCGCGTTTTTACGTTTAAAGCGCAACATCTTACGCATCGGCAGACTCTCCCAAAATTCACGTTGGTTGCCGGCTTAGGTTTTTTATTTAATGAAAGTTTTCTTTTACTTTCAAACCTCTATTTTAACGTACCTGTTTCAACCTTAGTGTGTACTGCAATTGTTCTGACATCTATGGTGACTTTTTTACTTAACCGTTTTTTTGCATTTCAACATTAAGGATTATGTATGCAGCAATGGCTTCGTAGTTCCAAATTTTTATTAATATTCTTACCGATTTGGCTATTTGTTTTGTCTTGGATTAGACCATTATCTGTACCAGATGAAGGCCGCTACGGAGATATTAGCCGTACTATGTTCGAATCTGGAGACTGGTTAACTCCACGAATCGATGGCTTACCTTTCATGCATAAGCCTCCTTTACTACATTGGTTAAGTTCTATGTTTATGGAGCTTTTTGGTGTGCATGTATGGGTGTTACGTTTAGTACCTGTTTTGGCTGGTACCCTCATGTTAGTGGGATTATTTTTATTCGTAAAAAAGCATATTTCAGAAAGCGTTGCACAACTTACCGTTATTATTTTAGCCACTAACCTGCTTTTTTTTGGTAGTAGCCAATATATTAACCATGATTTACTGCTCGCCTCTTGGATCACCATTAGTGTTTTATGTTTTGTTGACTTCACCATTTCTGCACAGAAATCTATTTTATTTTTAGGTTATATCGCTGGTGCAGCAGCCTTCTTAAGCAAAGGTTTAATTGGGATTTTAATTCCCGGGATGATTCTTTTACCGTGGTTAATTTACACCAAGCAATGGAAGAAAATACCTTCTCTTCTTAATCCATTGGCTATCTTGTTATTTCTACTCATCGTTAGTCCTTGGCTCTACTTAGTACAAAGTAAATATCCTCAATTTTTACACTATTTTTTATTGATCAACAATTTAATCGTTTTAGTTCAAAAGAGTTTAATAACAAACAGCCATGGTGCTTTTATCTTATGATTTTATTTGTCAGTTTTTTACCATGGCTTTTTGCGAGTAGATTTACGTCTATAAAAACCATTTTTAAAGATTATAAATCATGCTCTTTACTTGCCCTATTTGTATGGTGGTTTGTTTCTGTTACGGTTTTCTTCTCTATTCCGCCTTCTAAGCTAGCAGGCTATATTTTACCTGCTGTTCCGCCTCTTGCCATTTTCTTCGCGCTTGTGATGAATAAGGTTCTTGAAAGCAGTAATAAAACCAGATTGCAGACTTGGGGTATTCCTGTATTTACTATACTTGTTGGAATTGGCGTTAGTGCAATACCACATTTTATTCGTGCACATCAGCCTTTTTTCCAAAACCAAGCCATATTTATTTATCTCATTGGTGCCTTATTAATTGTGCTTCCACTTGTGTTAGTTGGGCTATATAAAAAACAGAAATTGAAATATTTGACCTATATTTTTATAAGTTTAATTGTTCTATGTAGTGCAGTCCCATTTGCTGTTCGTATTTTAGATACCAAAAACAATGTAGGCCAAACAGATTTTGCTGAGTACATTGCCCCATCTACAAAAATCGTTTTCTACAATTATTATTTCTATGATGTTCCATTCCTTTTAAAACTTAAGCAGCCCGTTTATATCGTAAACCAATGGGATACTGTACATTCAGATAGTGCCTCTTTAGAAATTAAAGATGGTTTGTTATTTGAACCGCAACTCAAAAAGTACTTGTGGAGCGAACAGCAGCTTCAAGATGCTCTAATGCAAAAACAAGATCTGATCGTGATAAGTCAACCTCATAATTTTGCAACTAAAGACCCGTCAGTAAAAACTTTGCATTACAAAAACTATGATGTGTTTATTTTCCATCCCTCGAAATAAACCAGAAATAAAAAAAGGAAGCCGAAGCTTCCTTTTTTTATTTTAAAACGTTTTACTCTTCAGAAGTATCTTCATTATTAGATACAGCTTCTTCGCTATCAGTTTCAGTCGTATCTACTTCACCTTCAAGAAGTTCTTCTTCGTCTTCTACAGCTTCAATTGAAACTACGCCAACGAGCGTTTCTTCTTCGCTTAAACGGATCAGACGAACACCTTGAGCATTACGGCCTGTCATTGCAACTTCTGCAGCACGCGTACGAACAAGCGTACCACCATCAGAAATTAATAATAACTCTTTGGTTTCATCAATAGAAACTGCACCAACTAGCTCACCGTTACGTTCACTTGTCTTGATCGCAATAACACCCTTACCACCACGTTTCTTGGTCGGGAAGTCATTTACTGGAGTACGTTTACCATAGCCGTTGGCACTCGCACACAGTACTTCACCTGTCTCAGGCACAACAACAAGCGATACGATGCGACTTACTAGACTTGAATCTGCTGAATCATCATTATCATCTGAATCATCATTTTCTACATCTGCATCTTCTTCACTTAAGGTGCTGCTTGCAAAGCTTACACGCATACCACGTACACCTTTCGCTGTACGACCCATTGCACGTACGTCAGTTTCAGCAAAACGAATTGCTTTACCTTCGTTAGAGAACAACATGATTTGCTGATTACCATCAGTAATCGCAACACCAATTAAGGTATCTTCTTCATTAAGTTCAATAGCACGTAGACCATTTGAACGAATGTTTGCAAATTGTTCTAACTCAACACGCTTAACCGTACCAGAAGCTGTCGCCATAAACACATAGTGGTTTTCCGGGAACTCGGTTAACGGCAAGATTGCAGTTACGGTTTCTGTTGCATCTAGAGGTAACAAGTTCACGATTGGACGGCCTTTTGCCCCACGTGATGCTTGAGGAACTTCAAATACTTTCAGACGATACACTTTACCCACATTGGTAAAGCAAAGTACGGTCGCATGGTTCGATGCCACAATCAGATGTTGAATAAAGTCATCATCTTTCATTGAGGTTGCAGACTTACCACGTCCACCACGGCGCTGTGCCTGATAGTCTGAAAGTGGTTGAGTTTTTGCATAACCCGTTTGCGAAACCGTTAATACCACTTGCTCTTCAGGAATTAAATCTTCACGGCAGAAATCCACACGAGATTCAACAATTTCGGTACGACGTGCATCGCCATATTGTTGTAAAACTTGTGCCAACTCTTCGCGAATAACACCCATTAACAAGTTAAAGTCATTTAAAATTGCAGTAAGTTCAGCAATTTGACCTAAAATTTCAGTATATTCCGCATGTAACTTGTCTTGTTCAAGACCAGTTAAACGGTGTAAACGTAATTCTAAAATTGCGCCTACTTGTGTTGGTGACAGACGATAAATTGAATCACTTAAACCAAATGGACGATTTGGATCTTCACCTTCAATTTCATCTGGGCGAACAGAAATTGCACCAGCTTTTTCAAGTAGTGCAACAACGCCACCACCAGCCCACTCTCCCGCAAGTAAACGCTCACGCGCTTCAGCAGGGTTTGCAGAAGTTTTGATGGTTTCAATAATTTCATCAATATTGGCTAAAGCAACTGTCAAGCCTTCCAAGATATGACCACGTTCACGTGCTTTACGTAATTCGAACATGGTACGGCGTGTCACAACTTCTTGGCGGTGACGAATAAATGCCGCAATAATATCTTTTAGATTCATCAATTTTGGTTGTCCATTGTCTAGACAAACCATGTTGATGCTGAATGAGTTTTCAAGCTGGGTATTTAAGAATAAGTTATTTACAACGACTTCTGCGTTTTCACCGCGTTTCAAGTCAATTGCAATACGCATACCTTCTTTATCTGACTCATCACGAAGTTCTGAAATACCTTCAAGCTTTTTCTCTTTTACTAACTCGGCAATACGTTCAATAACTCTTGCTTTGTTTACTTGATATGGAATTTCAGTAAAGACGATGGTTGTACGACCTGTCTTTTCATCTTCTTCGAAATGGTATTTACCACGAATGTGTAAACGACCTTTACCGGTACGGTAGGCATCAACAATACCTGATTTACCGTAGATAATACCGCCTGTAGGGAAATCAGGACCGGTAATGTATTCCATCAATCCTTCAATCGAGATATTCGGATTATCAGCATAAGCCAAACAAGCATTCACAACTTCTGTCATGTTGTGTGGTGCCATGTTAGTTGCCATACCTACAGCAATACCCGCAGCACCGTTGATTAACAAGTTTGGAACACGTGTCGGAAGTACTTCAGGGATACGTTCCGAACCGTCGTAGTTATCTTCCCAGTCAACTGTGTCTTTTTCTAAATCTGCAAGAAGCTCATGTGCCAGCTTAGTCATACGGACTTCGGTATAACGCATTGCCGCGGCGCTATCGCCATCGATCGAACCGAAGTTACCCTGACCATCAACCAATAAATAACGTAAGCTAAAGTCTTGAGCCATACGAACAATGGTTTCATAAACAGCTGAGTCACCATGCGGGTGATATTTACCGATTACGTCCCCAACGACACGAGCAGATTTCTTGTAGGCTTTGTTATAGTCATTGCCCAATTCGTGCATGGCATAAAGCACACGACGGTGAACAGGTTTAAGACCGTCTCTCACATCCGGCAATGCACGAGATACAATTACACTCATCGCGTAATCTAAATATGAATGCTTGAGTTCGTCCTCAATGGCAATCGGTCGGATTTCCGATACGCTCATGCATACTCCTTCTTACAGATAGATATTTCTATCCGTTTATATGTCTTGATCTTGCAAAAAATTTAGTTCCGGAAAGTGAACTAAAATCGAAAAAAATATAGCTGTATACTATAGCATAAAAGCGCTTTGTAATGTGCGGAATCTACACTGCCAATCTGGTGATATTTGTATAATTTAATTGCATATTATTCTACTCTTTTAGCTGCAATCATTATCTTCATGCCTAATCAAAACTATGTGAATTTTATTTTATAAAAATCAAACATCCAAAGCATAAATTTTCTAATTTTTACTTCTAACTTCAGACTGTAAAAACAAAAAACCCCTAGTTCAAAACTAGGGGTTTTTAACTTTAATCAATAAAGATTAAAGCTTAGATACCAACTCTGGTACTACAGCGTTCAAATCACCAACTAACCAGTAGTCAGCAACGCTGTTGATTGGTGCTTCTTCGTCTTTGTTGATAGCAACAATAACTTTAGAATCTTTCATACCAGCCAAGTGCTGGATCGCACCAGAAATACCTACAGCAATGTAAAGCTCAGGTGCAACGATTTTACCAGTTTGACCAACTTGGAAGTCGTTAGGTACAAAGCCTGCATCAACTGCTGCACGTGAAGCACCTTGTGCTGCACCAAGCTTGTCAGCTAATGGGTCAAGTACTTTGTGGTAGTTCTCACCAGAACCTACACCACGACCACCAGAAACTACAATACGAGCCGCAGTTAATTCTGGACGATCAAGTTTAACGATTTCTTCAGATACAAACTTAGAAACACCAGCATCTTTTACTTCGCCAACTGTTTCAACAGCAGCTGAACCACCTTCCGCAGCAACTGGATCAAATGCTGTACCACGAACAGTACCAACAATGATTGCTTCGTCAGATTGAACAGTTGCAATTGCGTTACCAGCATAGATTGGACGCTTGAATGTGTTCGCAGATTCAACAGAAATAATGTCTGTGATCATGCTTACATCAAGAAGCGCAGCAACGCGTGGAAGAATGTTCTTACCAGTTGTAGTAGAAGCAGCTAAAACGTATTTGTAACCTTTAGCCAAGTCAGCAACTAAGCCAGCTACGTTTTCAGCTAATTGGTTTGCATAAGCAGCGTTGTCAGCAAGTAATACTTTGCTCACACCAGCAACTTTAGCAGCAGCGTCAGCAACTGCTTGAGCGCCTGAACCAGCAACTAATACAGTAATATCACCACCGATTTTTTGAGCTGCAGCAACAACGTTTAAAGTAGCACCGTTAAGTGTCTGGTTGTTGTGATCAGCGATAACTAAAATACTCATGATTTTATCCTTCCGTATTAGATCACTTTCGCTTCATTTTTCAATTTTTCAACAAGCTCATCTACAGATTTCACTTGTACACCAGCTTTACGTTCTGCAGGCGCTTCAACTTTAATCGTTTTAAGCTTAGTACCAGCTGTAACACCGTAATCAGCAGGAGATTTTGTATCAAGCGGTTTTTTACGAGCTTTCATGATGTTAGGCAATGCAGCGTAACGTGGCTCGTTTAAACGCAAGTCAGTTGTAATGATTGCAGGAAGTGCAAGTTCAACAGTTTGTAAACCACCGTCGATTTCACGAGTCACTTGTACTTTACCGCCATCCACTTTCACTTCAGAAGCAAACGTACCTTGACCAGCGCCTAATAATGCACCAAGCATTTGACCTACTTGGTTAGAGTCATCATCAATTGCTTGTTTACCAAGAAGGATAAGTTCTGGTTTTTCAGCGTCAACAACACCTTTTAAGATTTTAGCAACTTCTAGAGCGCCAATTTCGTCAGTAGTTTCAACTAAAATACCGCGGTCTGCACCCAAAGCCATTGCAGAACGGATTTGTTCTTGAGCTTCTTTAGGACCAATAGAAACAACAACGATTTCTGATACTGTTCCTTTTTCTTTTAAGCGAACCGCTTCTTCCACTGCGATTTCACAAAATGGGTTAATTGACATTTTAACGTTGGTAAGGTCAACCCCACTATTGTCCGGCTTAACACGAACTTTAACGTTGGCATCAACCACACGTTTTACAGCAACAAGAGCCTTCATGTAATCCTCGGCTGTTCTAGCAAAAGTAAATGTTGAGAAAAGTATATTAACTCTTCGATTAAAATTTTTTAGGTACCCTATCTTGCAATGTGTTTGGCATTTCGGTCAAGTCACAATTTTCTGGAACGGGGCAAAAAAAATGAAATCATCAGTTCATAAAAAAATTTTTATACATATCTAACTCCTATTTTATTCTTTTTAAAGTCTATTTTATACCTTGATTTTTATTATCTTTTTATCTTATTTACCTTATTAGTCAGAGGCATAAGACTCTCAAAAATGAATCAAAATTTATAGTTTTTAGACTATATATGCCGACAAAATGTGCAAAGATCAAAATGGTCAATTGGGTAATTTCATCGATTTCTTTTAAACAAATTTGTAAAAAAATACAAATGATCTCTACATTCTGCTTTTTAATCCAGTTAAAGCGGCTTAATGCTTAGTGGCTCGTGGATGGGCCTGATCGTACACTTGGGCCAAATGATCAAAATCAATATGTGTATAAATTTGAGTAGTCGATAAATTGCTATGACCTAACATCTCTTGAACTGAACGTAAATCACCACTACTTGATAACATATGGCTAGCAAAACAATGTCGAAGTAAATGTGGGTGTAAATCGACATTTACACCCGCTCTTTGTGCCTGAAGTTTTACACGCTTTTCAATTTGCCTAGGGGTTAATGCACCGCCTCGCTGTGAAATGAAAACGGGAGCATTTTGGTCAAAATGTCCTTTCCAGATGTTATAAATTTTTAGCCAATTCAATAAGCTTTCTTTTGCCTTTTTCCCAAACGGTACAATACGGGTTTTATTTCCTTTGCCCGTGATACGAACGAGTTGACGATTAAAATCAATATCTTTAATCGTTAAGCCTTGCAGTTCAGCGAGCCGTAAACCACTTGAGTACAGTAGTTCCAACATGGCTTTATCTCTTAACCAAAGCTGCTGATCAATTGGTTTTTCAGGCATGGGTTGATCTAAAATTTGATTAACCGTTTCTATGTCAATCATGCCCGGTAAAGGTCTAGGCTGACGTTTCAATTTAAAATCGTCAGTAGGATTAATTTCTAGGTATTTGCCCTGTTCAGCCCACTTCATAAACTGACGAATAGAAGTAAGATGACGTTGCATGCTACTTGAACTTAACTGATCTTGCTCAACACGTTGAGCCAAATATTCACGCAAATCTGAAGCTTCAACATTTCTTAAATCAACTTTTTTAAGCTCACAAAATTCAAGGAAGCTTTTAACATCTCGCTCATAAGCGGTAATTGTATGCTCAGACTGGTTTTGAATTTTTCTTTCTTTTAACCACATTGAGAGCAGTTGTAATGCAAAATCCAAATTGCTCTCCATTTATTTGCCCATTTTTTTGAGTGTACCAAAAACTATTTAATCAGGAAAATTTGATATCGCACAGCATAATGAATCCAACTTATATATTACAATTTATACCAAGTATCCGTTGGACCTTACACCATGACCGCTATACTCATTCCTTATGTAATTGCCATTACTTTACTTACCCTTACCCCTGGTTTAGATACAACTTTAATTATTCGTACTGCAACACTTGAAGGAAAATCTAAAGCGTTTCAAGCAGCTCTAGGAATTAGTCTTGGCTGTATTGCTTGGGGAATTGTCGTGGCATGCGGTCTAGGTGCCCTACTGATGGCATCCGACTTAGCATTCAATATATTGAAATGGATGGGCGCCGCTTATTTAGCATGGTTGGGTTTAAATATGATTTTAAAACCTCGTAGTCAGCTCGCAGATATACAAGACAATCATTCAAATCGCTCTACTTCAGAGAATTGGTTTATTAAAGGTTTCTTTGGCAACTTGCTCAATCCAAAAGTTGGTATTTTTTATATTTCATTTCTTCCCCAGTTCATTCCAGCGCAAGCATCGGCTGTTACTTGGGTAATGGGACTAGTAATGATTCATGTGGTGATTGGCGTGTTATGGTCAAGTCTATTAATTCTGGCTATGCAGCCACTTTCGCGCTATCTAAAGCAACCCAAGTTTGTAAAATATATGGACCGAATTACGGGCAGTATTTTTGTTCTATTCGCTTTGAAATTAGCGTTGAGTAAAAGGTAAATTTTTAAAAGCGTGCTAACACATAGCACGCTAAATAATACTTAAAAACTTACATTAGGCCTTTTAAGTAATTTTTTATTTGAACTGCAACTTCATCGGCATATTTTTCTGCTAATTGATGGTCACCACCTTTCACAACATATAAAGTCGAATTTTCAAACTTTTGATTTAAATATTGACCTACCTGAACTGGACTCACCGGATCGTTATCACCCCAGATTAATAAAGTTTTAATATTTATATCTGACAAAAATTCTTCATAATTGGCATTGGTGGTAATAAACCAATCTGGATATTTTAAAAATGCTTGGCGGTATGCTTCACGCCAGTCTTGCACATTAAATGGTTCAAGGTTGATTCCACCAGAAGTTGCAATCAAGACCAGCCCTTTTACTAATTGAGGTTTTTGCAACGCTGCGGTAACTGCAAAAATTCCCCCCATAGATTGAGCAATAATTACAGACTCATCATGAATTTGATTGACCACATAATTTGTTAGGTCTTCAAAACTTTTGACTTCTAAGGATTCTGGTGTATCTCCAAAACTGGGATAACCAATAATTTTTGCACGATACTGCTGAGGTAATTTTTCAATTAGGGGATGCCAAAATGTCGTACTGCCTGATGCACCGGGTAAGAAAATTAAATTCATATCATGCTTCTTCTAATTGGGTTAATAATGGTTTTAGTATTTCTTTCCCTCTTAACTGCTGTAACCATATTTGTGGTATCCCTTCATATCCAAACACAATTCCTGCCAATCCTCCTGCAACACAAGCGGTTGTATCAGTATCTTGTCCTAAAGCAATAGCTGTTTTAATGACATCTTCATAATTATCTTGTTGCAGAGCGAAACGAGCTGAATGTAAACAATCCACTACGTAACCGCTGCCCGATATTTTTTTCTCATGTGTTGAATCAATAATATGATTGAGTTCTTGTTGTTCATTAACACTATTTTTATAAAGTTGCATCAGTATGGAAATACTAGATTTCCAAGCATTATTAACTGATTGTCCTTTTAATAAACACTTTGCCCATAAGCAATATAAAGCACAGCAAATTTTTGATCGAAGATGAGCATGGGTCAAATGAGACTGCTGATAGGCTAACTCAACTAATTGCTGATCAGATCCCCTATACCATAATGCCAAAGGCAATGTGCGCATCAACGCTCCATTACCATTCGAATGTTCATCTGTATTAGCCATCTCTTCTACAGACACCCCAGCTTCATAACGTTGTAACGCCTGAGCAGTTTGCACTCCAATATCAAACACTTGATAATCAACCGCCATATAACCATAACGGTACCAATTGCGAAGACGGTTAGCAAAATCGATACTATCGAGTTTCTGACAATGTAATAGTGATGCCAATAAGCATAGAGCCTGAGCTCCATCATCTGACCATGTTCCAATTGGAATATCTGGATAAGTCCGCCTAAAATCTTTAGGTGGAATCATATCAATATGTGAGTAAAGTGGAAGCTGCAAATCTGAATGAAATTCATATGGTACACCGACTGCATCACCAATCAGCAAACCATAAATTGCTCCTCTAATTTTATTTTGCATTTTTCTCTCAATATTTATTCTTGTAAAAACATAGGGGAAAGACCTTATTTTAAGATCTTTCCCCTAAAAAAAATCGTAATTAACCTTGGAAATAACGTAAATCCAAACGTCCATCATATACATGAGTTGTTGGACCAGTCATCCAGACCACATCGCCTTCTTGCCATTCAATTTGTAGCTTACCGCCAGCAAGTTCAACTTCTACAGAGTTCGCAAGTAGACCACGGCGCATGCCACTTACCGCAGCAGCACAAGCTCCTGTACCACACGCAAGTGTTTCACCCACACCACGTTCAAATACACGTAAGCGAACATGCTTGTCATCAATCACTTGCATGAAACCAGCATTAACGCGTTCAGGGAAACGTTTATGTGATTCAACTTGCGGGCCAATACCTGCTACATCAGCAGTAAGCACATCTGGAACTATAGTGACCGCGTGTGGGTTACCCATGTTGACCACATCAATACTAATGTTTTGGTCATTTGCCAGCTCAAGGGTATATAAAGCTTCTGGCTCTTCGGCAACAAATGGAATTTCGTTTGGTAGAAACTTTGGGTAACCCATATTTACACGCACCCAACCATTTTGCCCAAGCTCTGGCTTTACAATACCCGCTTTGGTTTGTACGGTAATGTTGGTTTTATTGGTTAAATGACGTTCGTGGACAAAACGGGCAAAACAACGCACACCATTACCACATTGCTCAACCTCAGAACCATCTGCATTGAAAATACGGTATTTAAAATCAGCTTCGGGTACATCTGGTGGTTCAACAATTAAAAGCTGATCAAACCCCACACCAAAGTGTCGGTCTGCCAAACGTTGAATTGTTGCAGTATCTAAATAAGCTCTTTGGCTAATTAGATCAACCACCATGAAATCATTGCCTAAACCATGCATTTTGGTAAATTCTAATAACATCTCATTTACTCCTCAGGCAATAAACGTTCTTTTTCCCAAAGCGACTCAACCGTTTCACGTTCACGAATTAAATAGCTTTTTTCACCTGATACCATGACTTCTGCTGCACGGCCACGCGTGTTGTAATTTGAGCTCATGACAAAACCATAAGCCCCGGCACCAAGTACAGTCAACAAGTCATTTTCTTGTAATGCGAGTGAGCGGTCTTTACCAATGAAATCACCTGTCTCACAAATTGCACCAACCAAATCCCAAGTTTTTTCTACGGTATCTGTACGTGGTACAACAGGTTGAATATCCATCCAAGCTTCATATAAAGCAGGACGAATTAAATCATTCATTGCTGCATCAATAATCGCGAAGTTACGATGCGTCGTTGGTTTAAGCAAATCAACTTTGGTTAAAAGTACACCTGCATTTGCACTGATGCTACGACCCGGCTCCATATAAACTTTCAAGCCTAATTTTTCTAAAGCCGGCTTCATAGAGTTTGCATATTCTTCAACACTTGGCGGTGTTTCATCTTTATAACAAACCCCTAAACCACCACCGATATCGATATGTTTCAGATTAATGCCTAGTTTTTTCAACTCATCAATCATCACAATGACACGGTCTAAAGCATCAACAAATGGTTTAGTTTCAGTGAGCTGTGAACCAATGTGGCAATCAATACCTACGATTTCAAGGTTAGGTAAAGATGCAGCATATTGATAAGTTTCATAAACTGCATCACTTGGAATACCAAATTTATTTTCTTTTAATCCTGTTGAAATATAAGGATGCGTTTTTGCATCGACATCAGGATTTACACGTAAAGAAATAGGCGCTTTTTTGCCTAGGCGAGCTGCTACTTTTTGAATACGGTCCAACTCTGCATAAGACTCGACATTAAAACAGGCAATACCTACATTTAATGACGTTTCAATATCAGCTTCAGTTTTACCTAAACCTGAAAAAACAATTTTAGAAGCATCGCCACCTGCTTTTAAAACACGTGCTAGCTCACCACCAGACACAATGTCAAAACCCGCACCAAGTTTTGCCAAAACATTAAGAACAGCTATATTTGAGTTCGACTTCACCGCAAAACAAATTTGATGATCAATAAAGTCAAAGGCACGATCCATATCTAAATAATGTTTTTCAAAAGCTGCTTTTGAATAAACATATAACGGTGTGCCAAATTGCTGCGCAAGCTGCTCTAGAGAGCATTGCTCTGCATGCAATACTCCATTAATGCGGGTGAAACTCATGAAGGTGTCCTTATTTCAAAGCTTAAGGTGATGTAGTTTGTGGTTGAGCGGCTGATGATTCGACTGACTGTTCAGCCTGTTCATCTTGTTGCACAACTTGTTTCTGTTCTTTATTACGATAGAGCAAGTATTTTGCACGTTTGTCATAATTTGGATCAGAAGGTAGCTGCAATGCTCCTGACTGACCGCAAGCGCTAAGCAAAATACTGCTGCTCAATAAACTGATGAGGCAAATGACACGACGCATCTGAGCACCTGATTTAAACAATTCGATGCAGTATACCGTGATCAGGCAAGCGGCTAAAGAGTAAACTTGAATAGAAAAACAATATGCATAAAAAACGCCAGCTTTTCAGCCAGCGTTTGATCATAACCAAATAAATTTAATTATTTTTTATGACGTGGTTTATAGAAGAAGAAATAACCAATGATCAAAATAACAAACCAAATTGGGCTGACTTTAAGCGCTTTAAAGGTGTCTGGCTCTAAAGACAATACGTAAATCATACCAATAAAGAAAATAATCGTGATCCAACATGTAAATAAGCCACCTGGCAATTTAAATGTTGATTTGGCATGCAGTTCAGGACGCGTGGTGTAATAACGGATGTAACTCCAGATAATAAGCAACCATACGCAGATGAAGAGAATCGTTGAAAGTGTTGTTGCAAGCGTAAATGCTTCAACTGTATTTGGTACAAAATACTGTAATGCTGCACCTAACAATAAACACGCAGCAGAGAAATACAATGCATTTGCCGGTACTGCACGTCTGTTAAGCTTACCAAAAGCTTTTGGCCCCTGATCTTCACGAGATAAACCAAACAACATACGACTTGTTGAGAATACACCACTGTTCATGGATGACATGACTGATGACAATACCACCAAGTTCATCAAAATCGCGGCTGCCGCTACCCCTGCTTGACTAAACAGGTTTACAAATGGACTGATCGCTGGATCAATTCTGTTCCATGGTGTTACTGACATTACAATGAGTAGCGCCAATACATAGAAAATAATGATACGGATTGGAATTGAGTTAATCGCTTTAGGCAAATTACGCTCAGGGTCTTTAGTTTCCGCGGCTGTTGTTCCCACAAGTTCAACACCCACGAAAGCAAAAATTGCAATCTGGAAACCAGCCAAGAAGCCATGCACACCTGTTGGGAAGAAACCGCCATTTGCCCAAAGATGAGTAAATGAAGCGACTTCACCTGTAGTAGACGTAAAGCCTGTAAAGATCATCCACAGACCCACTGCAATTAAAATAATAATCGCAAGGATTTTAATAAGTGCAAACCAGAACTCTAATTCACCAAACAATCGAACTGTTAATAAGTTCAATCCCATAATGAACACAATCGCGGCAACACTAATCATTGCGCCTTCAACAGGCGAGAAAGGTAAGCCATTATTGAAGAACTGTAAGTAATAAATAATTGCAGACAGATCGGCGATACCAATCGTGATCCAACACAACCAGTAGGTCCAACCCACGAAGTAACCAGCCCATGGGCCAATTAAATCGGTAGAAAAATCAATAAATGATTTATAGGTTAAATTTGACAGAAGAAGTTCGCCAAGCGCACGCATGACAAAAAACACCATCAAACCAATAATCATATAAATAAATAAGATAGAAGGTCCGGCAAGACTAATTGTTTTACCTGAACCCATAAATAATCCGGTACCGATGGCACCACCAATCGCGATCAGCTGTAAATGCCGATTAGAGAGACTACGATGGAGCTCACCTTGTTCATGAGGGTCGCTCAGATTTTGATTCGACATTTTATGAATACACTCCAGTAATTTTTTTAGTCCGTTAGCTAAAATCAAATCAAAAAGACGATATCGCACCATTTGCAGGTATCTTTTAAATGTATATTTTTTGACAACTTTTCAGCTAACCAATTTTTGTCTGTATTGCTGATAATTTCAAGATACATACAATTAAATCCGATAATACGCACAAGAACCTAGCAATACAACGCACTTTTCAGTCTAAAATTAAGACTTGAACTACTTTGATTTTTAAATTAAAAAGCCATATCAATTGATCAACTTTTTAACTACCAATTCCCTCTCGAGCTTCTAATACTTTCTCGAAATTTGACTGACTACTACGTTATCTCTCTATTTTTAAAACATGACATTTACTCTTTAATTTTGCTCACCGAAGCTTAAGCAAAATGTATTCCATATCGATTAAGTTCTCTATTGGGCTTTTTGCTATACTCTGCTTTTAATGATTATGAAGTTATCTCACTGAAGTCGAATATGAGCAAAGTCAAAACCGTTTACCGTTGCGAGCAATGTGGTGCCGATCATCTAAAATGGGCAGGTCAATGTTCAGAGTGTGGTGAATGGAATTGTCTTAATGAAGTCAAACTAGAATCCACCACTGCTCATCGTGCACGTCCTAAAGTTGGGGGTTATGCGGGTCAAGTCGCCAATATTACAACGCTTAATAAAGTCTCTGTTTCTCATGAAACCCGTTTACCAACAGGTATTAGCGAATTTGACCGTGTGCTTGGTGGTGGCTTGGTGACAGGTTCTGTAGTACTCATTGGTGGTGACCCGGGTATTGGTAAATCGACCATTCTTTTACAAACAGCAACTCACATGGCAAGTGCAAAAAGTTCTGCACTTTATATTACGGGTGAGGAATCGCTGTCACAGGTTGCCTTACGCGCCCAACGCCTTGACCTGCCAACAGACCAGCTAAAAGTCATGGCTGAAACTTGTGTCGAACGCATTTGTGAAGTTTTAGAACAAGAACGTCCTGTTGTCGCAATCTTGGACTCTATCCAAACGCTTTACACAGAAACGCTTCAATCTGCGCCGGGTGGGGTTTCACAAATTCGTGAATCTGCTGCGTTATTAACCCGTTATGCAAAAAATAGTGGCACAGCGCTATTTATTGTTGGTCACGTGACCAAAGAAGGTGCATTGGCAGGTCCTCGTGTTTTAGAACACATGGTGGACTGCGTACTTTACTTTGAAGGCCAATCAGACTCACGTTATCGAATGATTCGTGCAGTGAAAAACCGTTTTGGTGCAGTCAATGAGCTTGGCGTATTTGGCATGACCGATAAAGGCTTACGTGAAGTGGCTAACCCTTCTGCTATCTTTTTAAGTCGTTATGACGAAGCCATTCCCGGTTCAATTGTCATGATTAGCCGTGAAGGAACTCGCCCACTTTTAGTTGAAGTTCAGGCTTTAGTCGATGATGCTCAAGGACAACCAAGACGTGTTGCACTTGGTCTTGAACAAAACCGTTTAAACATGCTGCTTGCTGTTATGCATCGTCATGGGGGTGTACAAACCACCGGACAAGATGTGTATGTCAATATTGTAGGTGGTTTAAAAATTACCGAAACAGGTTCGGACTTGGCTGTTTTACTTGCATGTGCTTCGAGTTTGCGAACAAAAGCCTTACCTCAGCAGCTTGCAGTTTTTGGTGAAGTTGGGCTTTCAGGTGAAATCCGCCCTGTACCTAATGGTCAGGAACGTTTAAAAGAAGCAGCAAAACATGGGTTTAAATACGTCATTTTACCAAGAGGTAATGCCCCGCAAAAAGCAATTCCGGGCGTACAAGTGATTGCTGTTGCCCGCCTGCATGAAGCCTTGACTGAGGCGATGCAACTTAGTGATGAATTGACATAAAAAAACATACTTTTAAGGTTGAAATTTAGAGTAAATACCTGCATAAATACTATTACAAATTAACTTTAAACAGGAATTTCCTATGGAAGTACACCAGCGTGGCTTGATTACCGGTATTTTAATGGCTGCTTTAGCAATTTCTCCGCTTGCTGAAGCTAAACGTGCAGGTGGTGGTAAAAGCCACGGTATGGCACGTTCTACTACTTCAAGCCAGTCTTATCAACAACCTCGTCAAGTGACTCCAGTTCAACAACCTGCTACAGCACCTCAGAGATCTGGTCCGGGTGTTGGTTCAATGGTTGCCGCTGGTGTGGCTGGTGCTGCCGTAGGTGCTGTTGCAGCAAATGCTTTAGCAGATGACAAATCAACATCAGCTGAACACCAAGTAACTCAACCGGGTAATGAACAAGCTGTTCAAGCCCAAGAAGAGAAAAAAGGTGGTATTCCTGGCTGGCTTTGGGTATTACTTGCAGCTGCTGTAGCTTTCTTTGTATTCCGTAAATTGGGATCAAAAAAAAAATTAGCAGCTAATAACCCTTATGCACCAAATAATGGCGGTCAAAACCCATTTGGCCGCTCGGCAGCTCCAACCAATACAGGTGACAATACCAATATCTTTGGTCAATCTGTAGGTGGCGGTGCAGCAACACAAGCTCCTTTTGGTAGCGCAACGACGAATAGCGGTAACCAATTACCAGATGGTAGTGAGCCTGCTTCTTTCTTACGCGTTGCCCGTCAGCGTTTTAACCACATTCAGTCAATCAATAGTGCAAGTAACATTGAAGAAATTCGTCGTTACTTAACCCCTGAACTTTACAACTCTATGTATAACGACATCATGGAGAACCAAGATCAGGACGTTGCTGAGTTTAGTAACTTAAATGCAATGGTTGTAGACAGTGCGACTGAAAATGGTCAATACATTGTGAGCGTACGTTTCACAGGTACAGTAAGTGAAGATTTAAACAGCTTGCCACAGCCATTTACTGAAATCTGGCACTTTGTAAAACCTGTTGGTTCACAGCAAGATTGGGTTGTTGCAGGTATTCAACAAGCCTAACTTAAATAATTTCTAAATAAAAAAGCCACATTATTGTGGCTTTTTTATTTCATTGTTTTTAGGCAATTTCGGCTGGAAATGCGATGACTTTTTCAATTTTAAGTTGATCGGTTGCAACCATGAGTAATCGATCAACTCCTAAAGCGATCCCTGAACATTCAGGCATATGAGGTAACGCAGCCAACAAGTGCTCATCTAATGGCATGACATGAAGTCCTTGTTTAGCTCGCTCTGCATTATCTGCTTCAAAGCGAGAACGCAACACGTCTGAATCGAGCAATTCATCATAGGCATTGGCAAGCTCTAAGCCTTCGATATAAACCTCAAAACGCGCTGCGACCTCTTCACCATCTTCATCTAATTTCACTTTTGCCAAAGATGCCATTTCTGGAGGAAAGTCAGTTAAAAAGACAGGTGCATCAAACCCTAAACTTGGTTCAACAAAATGAGAAAACAACAAATCCATATAAGCTAAACGGTCATCGCCCAAGTCGAGATTTAACCCAACACGATTTGCTGTGTCTTTAAGTTGCTTCAAAGTCGCTTGCAACGGGTTAATATCTAAACGGTCCTGAAAAGCATGCTTATAACTTAAAATAAATGGACGAACTTCGCCAAAACGATGCTGCAAACAGGTTTGTAATAAATCGGCTGTTTCGTGCATTAACGCTTTTAAGTCCAGACCCGGACGGTACCATTCAAGCATGGTAAATTCACTGTTGTGTTTGCGCCCGTGCTCATCGTCTCGGAAAACCTTACAGATTTGATAAATCGGTCCGCTGCCACTTGCCAGTAGACGTTTCATGGCAAATTCAGGCGAAGTCTGTAAATACTGAGTCTGCAATTTGCCATTGATATGACGTAAAGCCTGAACCGAGGCTAAATGTACGTCAGTCACACCTGCTTGTGAAACCACGGGTGTTTCAACTTCCATGACCCCACGTTCTGCAAAAAACTGACGGATTTGGGTATAGAGCTTGGCACGAGCCTTTAAAGCATCAATTGAACAAGTAGGTTGATAACTTAAACTCATGCCTGTGGTCCCCCGTGAGCTGCCCATTCACGGCGCAGCGGATAATTCTTACGTAATAAATCAAATGCTTTTTGCTCTACCTTGCCCTCTTTAACACAGGCACGGATGTTGGCATCATCTTGAGCAATATCATAAATTTGAGATATTTTTTGCTTTAACACTGCTTTTAAATCATGTCCTGAAAAATAGTCTTCACATGCAGGTAACTGGGTTTCGAAACGCTTATTAATGTCATATCCAAATTTTTGACAAAACGCTTCATAAATCATTTGCGTACCACGCGCTTTTCCTTCCAAGCTATAACCTGCAATATGCGGTGTCGCCAAAGCCAACATATTTAAAAGCTCTTCAGATATCACTGGCTCATGCTCAAATACATCAAGTACAACTTTACGCTGGGTACGTTGAATGTCTTCGATTAAAGCGGCTTCTTTTACGACCGGACCGCGTGCACTATTAATTAAAATCGTGTTCGGTTGAAACGCTGCAAAAGCTTTTTCGTCAAACAGATGATACGTCGCATGTTCGCCTTTTTTGGTCAGCGGTACATGAATTGAAACTGCATTAGCTTGTTGCAACAAGATTTGAAAGCTTACATTTTCAATTGAATCTAACTGTACAAAGGGGTCAAAGCCAATCACTTTCCAACCAAGCAACTGAGCCATATAGGCCAAGCGCTTACCAACATTGCCAAGACCCACAATACCTAGCGTAAATTTTTCTTGTTGTTCTAAAAGGCTAGCATCTAAATGCAGTAAAGCTGTAATCACATATTCAGCAACCGCCTGTGCATTACAACCTGCGGCATTGGCCCATGTAATGCCCTGCTTTTCTAAAGCTTGAATATCTAAATGATCGGTCCCGATTGTGGCACTGCCCACATATTTTAGGGCGGTATTTTGAATTAAACTTTCATTTACTGCGGTGACTGAACGAACCAATAAAGCTTCAGCATCTTGTACGTCTGTATGCGTTAAGGTGCGCCCTGCTTTATGTTGAATATCGCCAAACTCTGAAAAAAAGTAATCGGTAAACGCCAAATTTTCATCTGCGACGATTTTCATGGTCTGCAACCCATAGCTTATAAAAACGTTATTATCCTTTGAGTTGTGGCAAAGTACAATGTTAAGGGTATTAAATTCGCACAGGGTTTCAAGACTCAGTTCACTTACAAACCACCGCCAAAATAAAAGTAAGCCATCACGGCAAGTGTGAGCCAAATTAAAATAATAAGTACGGCAACCAAATAGTTTTTTGGCCGCTTTTCATGTTCATCTAGCCATTCTTTAGCTTGTTGTTCAGCATCGAAAATGACTTGTTGAGGCGTAAAACGAACTGCTAACCAAATCAGTATGGGTAAAATAACCGCATCATCAATAAAGCCTAAAATAGGAATAAAGTCTGGAATTAAGTCGATTGGACTAAACGCATAAGCCACCGCCACCACAGCAATAATTTTGGGTAACCACGGCATTTGAGGATGCCTTGAGGCAAACCAAAGCATAATAATTTGTTTTTTTAGACGTTTTGCCCATTCTTTTATTGATTGTACCCAAGACATTTGGACAGACTCTGAACCTTTAGAATTTTATAATAATCTATAAAAACTAACCTTAGCTTAAAAGTGAAAGGAATATCGAATGAACCCAGCCCTAATTCCTTCACATTAAAAGATATATTTTATATTTCCGTATATAAAACAAATCCATCGCCCCTACAAAAGCTTGCCAAAGTCAGGCCTGATTGCTTGGCTAACTGAATGGCCATACTGGTAGGTGCTGAAATTGAAGCAAGCAAGCTAATATTGAGCTGAGCACATTTTCGTATCAGTTCATAACTTGCCCGACTGGTCATCACCACAAAACCTAAACTGGTGTCGTAGTTTTCTTGCGCTAAATAACCGAGCAATTTGTCTAAGGCATTATGGCGGCCAACATCTTCAAATAAAGCCACGATTTGACCGTCAACTACCCACGCTGCGGCATGCGCCCCACCCGTTAAAGCAGTAATTTCTTGTTGAGTTTTTAAATGGGAAATAGCACTCGGAATTTGCTCAAGCCATATTTTTGATGCATGCGTTGTAATTTTTGGCACGTCTAACTGAAACTGCTCTAAGCTTTCAATTCCACATAAACCGCAGCCTGTACGGCCTACCATCATACGGCGATGTTCCTTTAGGGCGGCGAATGCTCTTGATGAAATGGTCATTTCCACCGTAATGCCTAATTCATTTTGATGCACCTCAAGGGCATAGAGCTCTTTTAAGCCAGTTAAAATTCCTTCCGAAAGACTAAAACCTTTGGCAAATAAATCGACATCAGTCGGTGTCGCCATCATCACCGCATGCGAAATACCGTTATATACCAAGGCAATTGGGTACTCTTGCACAATATGATCTAAGACATTTTCAGATTCGGTTTTGTTAAACCGCTGTACTGGCAATGTTTCAACCCCATAAGCATGTGGTGTCAAAATTATTTCCTTTACTTCAAAATGGCGCTTGTTTAGAGCGCCTTTTGCTTAAATTTCATTTTAAAAAATCAGATTCACTTAAAGACTGCTAACTTTCTTATTGGCATCTTCAGGGTCAACGGCTGTTGCCAAGTTAAAATGCTCTGGCGCATTTCCGGGATGTAAAATCACAGGAACACTTTTAGAAGCCGGAATCTTGGCATATTTATCATGACTGCTTAAGGCCACCAAAGGATTGGTTTCCGGATAGTAAGCCGCTAAGCTGCCGCGTGGAATGTTGTACGGCACAATACGGAAACTATGCACAATACGCTTCACACCATCCGAGAAAACACTTTCAATATCAACCCACTGATTTGCTTCAAAGCCCGCTTCATCAATATCGGCTTGGTTCATAAACAACACACGGCGCTGACCAAAAACCCCACGGTAACGGTCATCCAGACCATATAAAGTGGTGTTGTATTGGTCGTGAGATCGGGTGGTCATTAAGGTATAAACCTTACTTTCGGTATATGCGGCAGCGTACTGATTTTCTTTATCCGCATAGACTTCTTCAAGTGGCGTAATTAGAAATTGCGCTTTACTACTCTTTGTATTCCAGATGTGCTGATTAGCTGGATGTTCTAAATGGAAACCGCCGGGTTTATAAACGCGTAAATTAAAATCATGGAATTCATCAAACACATCGGCAATTGAGTCACGAATGCGGTCATAACTTTCAATGTACCATTTCCATTTAATCTGACTCTCTGGCAGCACGGCCTCAGCCATTCTTGCTACGATATCGGGTTCAGACAAAATATTTTTAGAAATTGGAGTATTACGCCCTGCCGACAAGTGGACATTACTCATTGAGTCTTCAACTGTAATAGCTTGTGGTCCATGAAGCTGCTCATCAATTTCGGTACGGCCTAAACATGGCAAAATAAGCGCATCTTTACCACACACCAAGTGGCTACGATTTAACTTGGTTGCCACATGTACGGTTAAATTACATTTTCTAAGCGCTTCTTGTGTATAAGCGGTGTCAGGTGTTGCAACGGCAAAGTTTCCGCCCAAACCAATAAAGACTTTGATATCACCTTCGGCCATGGCTTTAATGGTTTCAACCACACCATATCCATTTTTTCTTGGTGATTTAATACCAAACACACGGTCAATATTGTCGAGAAGTTTCGGGCTAGGGAGTTCATTAATGCCCATAGTGCGGTCGCCTTGCACGTTACTGTGCCCACGAACCGGACAAAGCCCTGCACCCGGTCTACCAATTTGACCACGTGCCAACAATAAATTTGCCAGCATATGTACGTTAGCAGTTCCGTGACGATGCTGGGTAATCCCCATACCCCAACAGAAAATTGAACGCTCTGACTCTAAAAAGAGTTTAGCCAGTTTTTCTAAATGTTCAGGCGACAGACCTGAGTGCTTATAAAGATCTGCCCACTCTGTTCTTTCGACCTCCGCAATCATTTCGTCGAAACCAACGGTATTGACTGCAATAAAGTTTCGGTCAAAAACGCTTGGTTTACCTGATGCAAGGGCCTTTTTATCCCACTCATGTAAGTGCTTTAAAATACCCAACATCAGTGCATAGTCGCCGCCAATTTTAGGCTGGAAATAATAGCGACTAATTGGCGTACTGCCATTGGTCATCATTTCAAGCGGTGCTTGCGGGTCTTGGAAACGTTCGAGACCTCGCTCTTTAATAGGGTTAATCGCAATAATGTTGCCGCCGCGTTTAGACACTTCACGCAAAGTACCTAACATACGTGGATGGTTGGTTCCCGGGTTGTGCCCAAAACTAAAAATGGCGTCGGCTAAATCAAAATCTTCTAGGGTGACTGTGCCCTTTCCTAAACCAATCGAGTCGAGCAAACCAACACTTGTGGTTTCATGACACATGTTCGAACAATCTGGAAAGTTATTTGTACCAAAGCTTCGTACAAATAATTGATATAAAAATGCTGCTTCGTTACTGGCACGGCCCGAGGTATAAAATGCCGCTTGGTCTGGATGATCTAGCGCATGCAAATGTTGAGCGATGAGCTTAAAGGCATCGTCCCATGAAATAGGCACATATTTATCGGTTGCAGCATCATAACGAACTGGGTCTGTTAAGCGGCCTAGGTCTTCTAGAAAAAAGTCACTTTGTTCTGATAGCCAACTAACGGTATGACCTGCAAAATATTCAGGAGTGACGGTTTTACTAGTCGCTTCAAAGGCAACCGCCTTTGCACCATTTTCACAGAAGTTAAATGCGTGAGCATCTTTCTTTTCTGGCCATGCACAGCCGGGACAGTCAAAACCTGTAGGCTGGTTAATGTTGAGTAAGGTAATTGAACCTTTACCTAAAATATCTTGTCGCTTTAAGTTTCGAGCAACACTGAGCAGTGCGCCCCACCCGCCAGCAGGATGAGTATATGGCTCAATTCGCGCAAAACCGTTATTTTCCTGTATGTGCTTTTGTTCTTCTGAATTATCCACTTTTTCATCCTCTTATCTTTTTTACACTCAACAGGCTCAGTGAAATCACAATTTAATTATGGTTTTATCAAAGCTACCCGCTGTTTACCCATGAGTAGAGTCCACTTTTTATATTATTGCCACTATGCTAAAAGCCGGCTCAACCGTTCTTATAATATGTGCCATATTCTTTACAATTACAATAATTCAAGCCAACCACGTTATTTATATAAAAACATATAAATCAAATAGTTAAATAGATATTAATTCTATCTTTTACAGATAAAAACATTATTGGGTTGCATTTTTAACAGACTGAAAGCCTTTTAAAATTGACACTTACACGACTTTATCTATGTTTTTTTCGCATTAAGCAGTATAAAACAATTAAAAATTTATCTGCATTAGAGCATTTATGAAGGTTGTGATCGCCCCTGATTCATTTAAAGATAGCTTATCGGCTTTAAAGGTAGCTCAAGCCATTGCCCAAGGATGGCAAGCGGTTTTTCCCGATGCAGAAACGATTTTGTGCCCCATGGCAGATGGCGGTGAAGGAACCATTGAAGCAGTTTTAGAAGTCTGCGATGGTCAATGGCGTGAAAAAACTGTGGTTGGACCATTAGGTCAGCCTGTTCAGGCCAAATGGGGTTGGTTAGAAAAACAAAAAATTGCCATGATTGAAATGGCTCAAGCAAGCGGCATACAGTTAGTTCCCCCTTCTGAGCGTGATGCCTGCCACAGCACAACATTTGGAACAGGCCAGCTTATTTTGGATGCCTTAGACGCGGGTGCAAAAGATATTATTTTAACTGTGGGCGGCAGCGCCACCAACGATGGCGGCACAGGCTTACTCAGTGCTTTGGGCGCAGTTTTACTCGATGCTAACCAAAACGTTTTACCCGCTGGCGGCCTTGCCCTTAGCCACCTATCCAAAATTGATTTAACACATTTCGACTCACGTATTCAGCACACACGGTTTTTATTGGCTGCCGATGTAACCAATCCACTTTGCGGTCCAAATGGCGCATCACATATTTTTGGCCCACAAAAAGGTGCTTCTCCTGCTCAAGTCCAGTTACTCGATGCAGCCCTTGCCCATTTTGCCGATGTCTCGCTTAAGCTTTTAGGTTTCGACAAACGAGATGAAGCGGGTTCTGGGGCTGCTGGTGGTTTGGGCTTTGCCGCCAAAAGTTATTTAAATGCAGACTTTAAAGCTGGAGTTAAAGTTGTGGCTGAACTGAATCAGCTTGAGCATAAAATTTCTAACGCAGATTGGGTAATTACGGGGGAAGGTAAATTTGACCAACAAACCTTAAGCGGTAAAACCGTTTTTGGGGTAAGCCAAATTGCCAAAGCCCACAATGTTCCGGTCATTGTGATTGCAGGGACTTTAGGTGAAGACTACCAAGCACTTTATGAGCACGGTGTAAGCGCTGCTTTCTCACTAGCCAATGGTCCCATCACCCTAGAACACGCCTGCGAACATGCAGCAGAACTCATTTATGAGCGAACAGTCGATATAGCGAGATTAATTCAGTTTAGCCAAACCAGCTTAAATGATAAAAAAGCCTAATCGGCTAATTTTAAAAGACTCTCTCTACAGCTCTCCAAGATTTCATCGCTAAGGTTTGATTGGTCTGGGCATGCACGAGACAATGCAATTGCCCCTACTGACTGAGCAAGAATATTAATAGCTTGCTTTCTCAGCTCTTCTGTTTCTAAAGAAACTTGTTTTGCGCGTTCATTCATAATGAACTCAATAAGCTGCTCAATGCCCTCTTCAAACTCGACTTTTACTTCGTCGGGCTGTCTTGCGGCATCACAAGATAGCGCTGTTAAGGTACAGCCCTGATCACGGTTGTCCCGATGTGTACGAGACACATACATTTGAATAAATTGGGTTAAGTTTAAACCTTCTATTCTTTTTAAAACCTGCTCAAGACCATATTTGGCAGTAATAGTAACAAGGTCTGTTTTCGAGCTGAAATGTTTATAAAACCCACCATGAGTAAAGCCTGCGCTAGACATTAATTCGGCAATGCCCACCCCGTCGTAACCTTTGCTACGAAACAGTTGAGTCGCCTTTTCAACAATTTTATCTCGGTTTTCTTTTACCTGAGTTTTACTGACTTTCATGTTGGTGCGCTCACTTTTATTCACCCTGCTCGTCATTATTATACATTGATTATGATTGACATCAAAACCTGTATATTTTAGATTATGATCGTAATCTAAAAATTAAAGCGTGGAGACATCACATGTCAGTTCAATCAAAAGTACTTATTACAGGGGCTTCGTCAGGAATTGGTTCTGTTTATGCAGATCGATTTGCTCAACGTGGCTATCACTTAATCTTGGTAGCACGAGACACCAACCGTTTAGATAAAATTTCAAAAGATCTTCAAGAAAAATATGGCGTACAGGTCGAGTTCATTCAAGCCGATTTATCAAATGATCAAGACATTCGCAAAATTGAAGATGTACTCAAAAACGATGCTGATATTGAAATTTTGGTAAATAATGCTGGGATTGCACTGAACGGAAACTTTTTAACTCAAGATCGTAATGAGATTGAAAAACTTCTAACTTTAAATATGACTGCGGTGGTGCGGTTGTCTCATGCAATGTCGCAATCCCTTATACGCAAAGGTAAAGGCGCCATTATTAATTTAGGCTCTGTACTTGGCTTAGCGCCTGAATTTGGTTCTACCATTTATGGCGCAAGTAAATCTTTCATCCAATTTTTTAGCCAAGGCTTACATTTAGAGCTAAAAGATCATGGGGTACACGTTCAAGCTGTATTACCTTCTGCCACTAAAACCGAAATTTGGGAACGTTCAGGTATAGATTTAAGCCAAGTTCCGCCATTAATGGACGTCAATGATTTGGTCGATGCAGCCCTGATTGGTTTTGATCGTAAAGAAACAATTACAATTCCTGTGCTGAAAGATGAAAATCAATGGAATAATTTTGAAAAATCGCGTATGACATTATTACCAAACTTCTCTTCGGCTGAAGTAGCCCAACGTTATAAAAACTAACGACTACGGCTACCCAACTCTCAAGTAGGAAAATCTTATGAATGTTATTGATGCTCTCCGCAAACGCCGTGCAGTTAAACGCTTCGACCCTGCTTTTCAACTCTCTGAAGATGACAAGAAGCAGTTATTACAAGAAGTTTTAGCAAATGCACCAAGCGCTTTTAACTTGCAGCATTGGCGTCCGGTCATTGTTGAAGATGCAGAGTTAAGACAAAAAATTCGCGCGATTGCTTGGGACCAACCACAAGTAACAGAGTCATCATTACTGATTGTGTTATGTGCCAAAGTAAATACATGGGAAGTTGACGCTAAACGTGTATGGGATGGAGCTTCTCCAGAAGTTCAAGATATTATGGTTGGTGCAATCGACCAGTATTACCGTGACCGCCCACAAACCCAACGTGACGAAGTGATGCGTAGTGCGGGCATCTTTGCTCAAACCCTTATGTTACTTGCTCAAGAGCATGGTTTAGATAGCTGTCCAATGGATGGTTTTGACTTTGATGCAATGGCAAAGCTTATTAACTTACCTGAAGACCATGTGGTGTGTTTAATGATTGCGGTTGGTAAAGCAGCTTCTGAACCTTACCCGCGCGTAGGTAAACTTCCTTACGATGACGTCATTATTCAAAATACATTCTAAGTTGTAATTCAAATTTTAGGCTTTCATTCTATTTGTTGTTTTTATCATAAATAGATGAAAGCCTTTAATATGGCATTAATTATAAAATTGACTTTGACTCGGTTATAAACTGCCCCAAAAAGCAATTTAATAATCTCTCCCTTTCATCTACCCCACCAGAGCTTAAAAGCTGAATAATGGTGCCTTCCACCATATATAAAAATAGTTTGGCATCATTAAATGAAGCATCAGATTTAAGCGTTCTAAGCTGGCTATAAATTTCATTTTTTAGCCATGTTCGATACCGTACCGCGGTTTGATAAGCGTTGGGATAGCTATTTTTAATCTCAAAAATGGCTTTAAATAATAAGTAATACGGCCCTTCTAGATCGGTATGTAGAAAGTAAAGCTTTTTGAGTTTATCGATGGCAGGAGTGCCTAAGTCATATTCGACCATTGCGATTACTTGTTCTTGGAGCTTTTCTTTTTGCACCATCAGGCAAATTTCAATAAGCCGTTCTTTAGAGTGAAAATAATTATAAAAAGTCGCTTTTGTAATCTCTGATTCTTTCACTATTCTGTCGACCCCAATAAGGTGGAACCCACGGTGATGAAACAGATCAATTGCTTTATTTACAACATATAAGGCACGTGTTGGGAGAGCTAAATTTGGCATAGTTTTACCATTATAAATTCTTGTTGTTTATAAATGAGATACTTTTTTGGGAGAAAAAAAGGCACAGCAAAGCCTATAAAGACTGTGCTTGGCACATCTCAAGTTTTATTGTTGCTGCAAGTTTTTAGTCGTGACGATTTAAAGCCTGAAAGCGCTAATGGCCCTCAAACTGCTTTAAAGTTTATGTGGTGTCGTTATAGCTTTTGGCATTGAGAGCCAAGAAATAATGGATGTGCAAAGCCAACTCCTTTTTATTGGGAGTTCTGCCAAAGCATTAAAATTATGGTGGCAGAACGAGAAAGGGTTCGCAGACTAGTAATAACTCAAACTAGCACACCCGTAGGTGTCCCTCTCCCGTCCTACCGCTACGGGAAAGGGACGAGTAGCTACCACACAAGACTATTCCTCAGAAGGAATGACTCTGATGCGGGAGTTATTATGCGGTCTGCGACGACCGACTGGCAATGTGGCCAGCAGGCAAAGAATAGTGCCCTGTTCTTTTACAGTCAAGCACACAAAATGACATTTGTTTTAATTTAGATCATTAAAAAGTAAGGATAAATAATGAGATGATTATTGTTAAATGCGGGTTTATAAAGTGGTAAAGGATCATTGTTTAGAAGGAGATTAGAATTTAATAATTCCTTTACACATATTGAATATAGGGGATTTCAGTGAGAAATTTTCTTATAAAAAGTGCCCTCTATCGTGTGTATATGATATGCTCAAAAAACAATCATTTTTAACTACTTCTACACATTACTGCGTTTTCACATGGTGAATATAAGAAGAGTTATTGAGGATTTTGATAGTTTCTTAGGTTTTCGACTAGAAAATCTTTTACCTTTGACTCTACCAATTAGCCTCATTACAAGATAAAAGTTACTTTGATACAAAGAACTTACTTTTACCAAGTAATGCTTAGAGGGCATAGCAATTATATTAATTAATAAACATTTAGCAACTGTTTTGATAATACAATTTTCTTTAAGTCTGCTATTTTCCCAGTATTCCATTGGAAAAAATTTAATCCTTTGGATTTATTCTTAAAAGTCTCAGGATTTAAATATATAGGCATCCCTTTATTAACATGTAAAATAGATTTATTACAAAATAATTCAATTATTATATTTTTATCCATTTTATCCAAATAATTGCAATTATAAATATCACAACACAACATTAGTGCTTCGGAAGATAATAAAGGATTTTCATATTTTTCTATTATATTTAAAGCATTTTCTAAAAATTTAATTTTTAGACTATTTCTAGCTTTAATATTCCTACAATAATTAATTCCAGTTATCACACAAAAATAATCATTTTTATTTAATATATTCTTCAAATAATCTTCATTTATTTCATATTTCTTACCCATCCAAGATGTCAAAATAACTAAATTACAATAAACCACATCATCACCATTATAGTCTTTAAGAAAATTACCAATTTGGATAGAAAATATCTTTTTTACATCTCTTTTAAAATTTTCGCTAAAGCAATCTATAGAAAAAAGTAAAAACCTCGCAATACAAAGAAAGTTTTTATATTCAGGGTTTATCTTAAATAAATAAAAATAAATTCTTACAAAAATATTAAAAATATTAAACTTATCATTTTCAGAATATCTAACGCTACGAAGTATTTCAAATATTTTTTTATCTAAAATTTTTAATATATAATAACTAATTTCTTCAACTTTCATTTCATAAAGTGAACACAAAGCACGAATATCAGAAATAAACTTTATATATAATTTATCAATTTTTTTTACAGAAAAATTAAAATCCTTATCAATAATTTTATTTCTCTTAGAAGTTTTAATAGATTTTTTTAACAATTCAAAATCGAATCTATCTTTATTTAAAGCATAATCAATATTATCAATCAATTTTTCCAAATTACTTTTCTGAAAATTATCTTTAACAAAATTATTAATAAATTCTGATATTTTAACTTTCAAAGAAGACAAATTAGTACAAAATGGTCTTTCAATAAGAGACTCTTTAGAATTATTGAGATGCAGCTTAAAAAAAGATAATTCGTCAGATATTATATCCTTTATTAAATCCAAATTTTCAATTTTATTTGAAAAAACTAAAATATCGTCCATATATCTGTAAAAATCAATATCTGAACCAATCTTTAAACTACAGTTTGATTCTATATTCAAAGCCAAGTTAACATCAAATTTTTGAAGTATAATTTCTGCAAAAATTCTAGAAACCTCAGGACCTACTAATATACCATTAGTTTCATTATGATTAGAATTTTGCATTTTCTTATCAAAAAAATTACCAAATAAATCATTAATACCTGTATTATTCTTTGCATAGTTTTTATCATGTATAGCCCAAACAATTGAATGGGTATAGATATTATAAAAACATTTTGAAATATCCATTTTCTTCATATATTTATAACTAGTTTCCATTTCTAAAAGAAACTCAGAATCATAAATCTTATGAGCTAACCGCATAGGACCATATCTAAAAAAACTTGTATTTTCATAACCTTCTAAGTTTTCATCATCAATGCGTTTTATCTTTTGAATCATTTTAGGAGTATAGTAAGTTTTAGAAATAGCTATTGGTTTCCTTAATGAGTGCTTACTAATACTAGTATGATATAGAATTTGATTATAATATTTTCTATATAACTCAACAAAAGATAGTTGAGTCATCGGGTGCATAATAGATAAGGCTCTAATTTTCCCATTTTGTTTAATTTTATAATCATAAGCGATAGTAAATTCTTTCCTAAATGCTTTTCCTAGAAAGCTGACCTCCTCATTAAAAAAATTAATTAAATTTCTATTATCAAAAAAAATTAAAGTTTCAAAAGGTAAAACTTCACTCGATAAGATACTTTCTGCTTCAGTACTTTTAATTTTATGGATTTTTTTAGACATTATACCAAGCTCCTTTAATTTTTGATATTTTTTCATTTGATAACTTTAGTATTCTTTTATCATTAAATCCTGAAATTATACTAATTTTTTTTAACTCTGTAATTTGTTGTTTATTAAAATTTATACCTCTAACTGCTGGATGTTTATTACTACTATAAATAATAGATTTTATAAAATTATCAATATCACACAAATCGTTATACCCTACCCCACATTTTTTATTAATATCAAAATCAATTAAAGAATAATTATAGTAAATACCAGAATAAAGGCGTCTACTTGATAAAATCCTAACATTTGAACACAAATAATTTAATCGGTAAACCAACATATTAAAATCATTTTCTTTTCTATATTTAAAGAAACTTCTTAAAACCTTTTTCTTTATTAAGCTTTTTTTAACTTCCGAAATACCCACTTCTACTTCTATTTTATCCTTTATAATAAAAATAAATTTATACCCTAAAAAATCTATAAAGCATTCATTCTGCAATTTACTCGGGAAATAAACACCACTACTAATTCTTTTTTCACATTTCTGTGTCAAAATCATATTATTTTTTATAATTACATAACTATGCTTATTATTATTCAACTGCAAATCATCTGGCAAATTACTTTCTACTAAATTTAAAACTTCCTTTTCACTAATTCCTTCTTTGACTATTAAAACTATATCATCCACATATCTAAAAAAATATAAAACATTTTTATTTGACTTCATTCTATAATCAAATTCTTTCATATAAATTTCAGATAATACTGCTGTTACCGATACTCCACGAAATAATTTATTTTTATTTTTATATAATGATTTCAATGTAGTTCTAATACTACCCTCTAAACGACTATCATTTATTATATGTTCAACATTATGGAACTTTATAGACTCATAAAAAGATTTTATATCAAATCTATGTATACTTATATAATTAGTCTTAAGGCTATCTTTTATAATATTTGTTAGTAATGTAATTAAATTTTTTCTATCAGGAATACTTACATTGTGTAAATTTATTAATATATTACTACAATGTCTAGCCATTAAATGTTCATGCGGATAATCATTATGGATATAATGTATTTTTTTATCTTTTGATATTTTTAGACCATTAATATTAAACTTATTACTCTGACATCTTTGTACTAACTCTTTAAAAAAATCCTCAACTTCAATACCTGATAATTGGAATCGTTGGATATCATTTTTTTTAAAAGCTCTTGCAAAATGTTTTGCCGAGTAGCCGTCTAGCATAGGTCCTGTCTCAAAAACAATTGTTACAAAATTCTATTTTATTTATTATTAAAATTCAATAATTTATCCACACAAATCACAACAAAGTAGAATATAGTTTATTTTGAGTTATTCCAAATATTTACAATAATTTCTAAATATAATCAAACACCTAAAAACAAAAACCTTGTTAAAAGATACCTTGTAAAGGAATCTGTCTTATTTTTCTGTTTAATAATTTTCATCTAATAGGTTGCCTCGCCCTTATTCCACCATTCTACAGAAAAAGTATAAAAAATAGGATGCCAGTAATTTATAGTTTTAATTTCAATCTATACAAATATTTCATAGTATGATTACTGTTTAAGTTTAAAACTATATAAGATAATAAAATGAAGAATTTGGAACGTAACTGTAAAATTATCTGTGGGATTCTCACATTTATTATGTTTGAGATTATTTGGGTTAATATCTTTGAAAGAATTATCGATTTGGTAGGTTTTAGTAAATTTGTTCCTGTTTTCGCTCTTGCTTTACTAGCATCTTTTATTTTTTAAAAAAAAATAAGAGCTTTATTTACTCATACTGTTAAAATTTCTTATTTATATTATGCACTTGATAGACATATAAAATGTACCAAAATCTACTAATTAGTATTGTATCTGGAACCGTTATTGCAATAGTTTCATCGTATCTGACCTCAATCTGGACTATGAAAAAGTTCTATACAGAAAAATGGTGGGACAGAAAAGAGCAAGCTTATACCGAAATAATTAACGCACTTTATGACATGATACAATTTTATAAAGTTTATAAAGAAGATTATGGACAAGATGATTTTATTTCTGACGAGCGAGCTACAGACCTAAGACAGAAGTATTCAGATGGCATAAGGAAACTATATAGAGCGACAGACTTAGCAACTCTTTATGTATCTGAGGAAGCCGTGAATGTATTAGTAAAGTTACGTAATAGAGAGATTTTAGATCAACGCTCAAATCCTTTATGGGAAGTTTATGAATTAGAATATAAATACTATAATCAATCACTGACTCAACTTCTTATAATTGCAAAGAAGGATTTAAAGAAATAGATATTTATCTAAAATATGAATTAATTCGATTATATCCTTCTGAATAAACCAAAACTGAGTACGATAACCATAGCTTAACTACAAAAAAGCCCCTGTTCTACAGAGGCTTTTTTTTCAATTCAACACTTAATTATTTATGAACCCAAGGCACGGCTGGTGAACCAATCCAAGCAGATTTAGCCGGAATATTTTCACCTTTCATGACCAATGTTAATGGACCTAACACAGCATGGTTACTCACGTTTGCGTTATATAAAATAATACTGCGCGCATTGACCACTACATCATGCCCCACGTTCACTTGCCCAATTTTCATAATACGGTCTTCAAACAAGTGAGTTTGCGGGCCTGAAAAGCTATTAAACTCGGCACGGTCACCAATGCTGACACAGTCGAACTCGGTAATATCAGCCGTATCCATATAAACATCTTTACCAATACGAACCCCTAAAATACGCAGGAAGAATGGCAACATTGGTGTTTCTCTTAAGTAGTTTAAGAAGTTAGGAATCGCAACTGATTCATATAGGCTGGTAATCCCTTCACTTAACCATACAAACATGGTCCACATAGGTGCCGAACGCGGTTGATAGCGACCAATCAAAATCCACTTTAATAGCGCAACAATAAGAAAACAGCCAACGCCATAAAGCAGCCCTGCGAGCGTTAATGCAACCAGTCCTGTCTCAATATTGTAGTTATTAATCACATCAATAACGTCTAGTACGATCATATAACCCACCCCAATCGCAAGTGCGGCCGGCAATACAATACGAAGCCCTTCAATAAAACCACGCATTAAACGGCGCTTAATACTTGGTTTAAAGGTTAAATGGTCAGGATATTTTTCAGCAGCTTCACGTGCAGGTAACAGCAATGCCGGAGAACCAAACCAAGTTTGTCCGTCATACATTTCACGGTTATCTGGTGTTTTTGATTGCACGCCAATTAAAACATTGTCTGGTAACACTGTCCCATCAGCAATATAAGCACTATTTCCCACAAAACTACGGTTACCGATTTTGGTTGCTTTTAAAGACATCCAACCACCTTTAATCTCTTCATCGCCCAGCATTACCGCATCGGCAATAAAGCTTTCTTCACCCAAAGTTAGCATTTCTGGAATAACGCCAGTTGCGGTAGAAATTTCGGTATTTTTACCTACTTTTGCTCCCAGCATACGAAACCATGTAGGCGCATAAATAGTGGCAAACAAGCCATGTAAGGTTTGCAAGCTGGTTTCTAAAATTTGGGCCGCAAACCATTTACGATAATACGTGCTGCCATGAACCGCATAGGTTCCGGTTTCAAGACGCGGCAATGCAATTTTACGCAGACCTGAAGAAATCACCGCAGTAATCATCATCATCATTGCACTAGCCGGAATCGCTAAAATGAAATAGTAAAGCGCGATTTGCAAATGGTTGTTCGGGTTAATATTAAATACATTTACATCTAACCAGTCGACCAAAAGGAAGCTTGGAAAAATTGGAATAAAGAAAAGACAGGCAATAATTAATGCGCTAACGCCATAGTATCCATATTCAGCAATTTTACGTATAAACGATAGTTTAGGACGCTCTGGCAATTTAGATTGCTCATCTATATGCCCTATTTTCTGAGCAGGTGTTCCATCCCAAATTTCGCCCTCAGGTACAACCGTGTCATATTCAATTGAAGTTAAGGCATTTACATGGGCTTGTTTTTCTAACACTGTATTTTCTTCTAATACAGCATACGAACCTACATAACAGTCTTGTTTAAGGTGAATTGAACCTAATACCAAATGACCATGTTCAACTTTGGCATTTTCTAAATTCACCTGAGAACCAATACTCACGCCATCTTCAATAGTCAGTAAAGATGGCATACGAATATGTACGGAACTAATGGTAACGTCGTGGCCGATTTTCGCGCCCAGTGCTTTCAAATATAAGTTAAGTAAAGTCGAACCCGACAAGAGATAGACAGGTGAAATATTACTAATACGGTCTGCTAGCCACCAACGGAAATAGGTTAATCCCCATAATGGATAACGCCCTGCGCCAATTCCTAACATTAATAGTCGTTTTACCGTAATCGACAGTACAAAACTGCTAATAATAACAGTGACATACACCAATAAAGACAACGCAATCGCATACGGAATACTGTCGCGGGTTCCACCGGTAAAGTAGTGATAGGTAAAGAATGGCGCTAACCACTGCAAAATATTAATCGAGATTAAAACCGGAATAGTTACGAGCTGTGCAATACCACATAACCATTTATAGGTCTGATTACGAGGGTTATCTTGTCCAATTTGGCTATCAAATAAAGTAGGTTCAGGCTGCTCTAACATGAGTGCAGCAATCGCGCCTACTCTTCTCGCTTGATATAAGTTTTGAATGGTCAGATGGCTATATTCCGCATGCTCACGCAGATTTGAAATTAAAACAGCGGCGAGTAGTGAATGCCCGCCTAAATCATCGAAGAAATCGGAATCGAGTTTAATCGGCATGTTTGGGAACAAGCGATTCAAAATTTCAAATAGGATTTCTTCGGCCGGGTTCTGTGGCTGGTCAGATTCACTGCGGTCTACCACACTTGTGAGCGGTCTTGCTTTTAAAGCTTTACGGTCAATTTTCCCAGATAATAGACGTGGAACTTCTTCAATAATCTCAAAACGATTTGGCACCATATAAGGCGGTAATCGCTGACTCAAGTTATGGCGTAGTTCTTTAATTTCTATAGCTTGCTTTGCATCAATTTCTGGTGCAATAAACGCAATAAGTTGATCAATGCCGTCTTCAGGACGAAGAATAACGGCTGCCGTACCAATTCCGTCAATATCGCAAAGCGCAGCTTCGATCTCGCCAAGCTCTACACGGAAACCACGGATTTTAACTTGGTCATCGGCACGACCTAAACAGTGTACTTGACCAAACTCATCAATTTTAGCCAAATCCCCAGTACGGTAGAGTAATTCTTCCTCTATACTCATTGCCCAAGGGTTTTCAATAAACTTATCTGCGGTTAAATCAGGACGTCCTAAATAGCCTTGTGCCACACTTGGACCAAAAATACATAACTCCCCTGTTTCACCTTGCTCGAGCAACTCTCTTTCAGAGTTAATGACCAACATACCGTAGTTTGGTAAGGGTTTGCCAATGGTGACAGGTTTGCCGCGTTCTAATAACTCAAGACTTGCAGAAACCGTGGTTTCGGTTGGTCCATAGGTGTTAAACATTTGATGATGAGGTAATGCCCAGCGGTCAACCAGTGAGTCCGGACACATCTCCCCACCTAAATTAATAATTCTTAAATTAGGTACGTCTTCAGGAAATAAAGCAAGTAATGTTGGAACAGCGTGCAGTACTGTAATTTGTTCCTGCTTTAAGGTTTGGCATAACCGCTCAGGATCACTGACAAGTGACTTCGGCGCAATCCACAACGTTGCGCCCACAAAATAAGAAAGCCAAATCTCTTCAAACGACATATCAAAAGCGACTGAAAAGCCTTGATAGACCTTGTCTTGCTCTTGAATACCCAAAATACTATTTTCACTACGTAAAAAGTGACAAATATTTTTTTGAGTAATCACAATTCCTTTGGGTTTACCTGTCGAACCCGAGGTATAAATAATATAGGCAGGTTGATCTGGAGTGGTTTTCGCTAAACTTACACTTTCGCTTAGTGGTTTTTGCAGCTCGGTGTTGGTCCATTTTGTTTGTGGCACTTCAGCTAAATGTTCATACCATTCATCTGTAGTAATCATTCCTACTGCTTCGGCATCTTCAAGACATACCGCAATACGGTCCGCGGGCGTATCCATATCAAAAGGAAGCCAAGCTGCACCGCTTAAACAAATGGCCAGTTGAGCTTTTAAAAGCTCAATACCACGCGGCAACCATACCCCTACAATATGACCTGGCTTTACCCCTTTTAAAGCCAGATGTTGAGCCATAATTAAGGCTTGCTGATACAGCTCACCATAACTCAGCGTTTTATCTGCTTCAATTAAAGCCGTTTTATCAGGAAGAGTTTGTGCAGTATGAGCAAAAATATCGGCTAAGACTTCATTCTGCAAAAATTCCGGATGATACTTTCCACGAATTACATTTTTCGTGTTCGTTACAAACTGGTTCATTTTTATACTCTCTTAATTTTCTGATTTGGCTTAAATGAAGTCATAATTTATTTTTCTGACCCATTAACGAAATCTAGATAGGCCATAAATTAATTAAGAGAACTTAAAGCAAGATTAAATTTTTTAGTTTTGATGTTTATTCAACACAGTAAGAACCTTAGCTGTTAATTTTAATTTATAAATAAAAATCAAATAGTTAATATTATTATTCAAATTTTATGATTATCTTTAAGATAAAAACGTACAAAACTAATGAAGTAAAAAACTAGAATTCACAAGATTTATATAGTTCTCATTTTAATTAAACTAATAAAAGCCATCCTGTATACAAATTCTCCATATTTTAAACTTAATTGTTTAGCTCTGAATTATTAAAAGAGTTCTTAAAAAATAAAAGAGTATATTTAAATTTATGCATGATGTTTGATTATTAACATTATATTAAATTTGTATGCATCAATTCTTTTTAACTTATATCTTTATCTGGATTTTATAAAAAGTTAACTCCATTAAGCGGATTGAGCGAGCAGATGTTTATCTACTTTCCTCATAACTCAACCGACCCTATTTGGTGTGTTGAGTTGTGTGGGTTAAACAAAGATACTCTTGGAAGGCGAGCTAAGATCACCTGTTTCATTTAAGCATGACGAAGTATCTTTATTTATAATATTTGAAAATGGACTTAAAAAATTAAACAGTGGTGCTGGTATGAGTCAACACATAATAACCCCAAAAGAAATACCTTTAGCATTTCAAACCGCTTGGAATAAGCATGATATGCAGGCCTTTGCTGCTCTTTTTGATAAAGAGGCGACTTTCGTTAACCGTTTCGGTCACTACGTTAAAGGAGTTGATGAAATTATTGCAATGCATCAACCTATTCATGAAACTATTTATCGTGATTCAACACTAAAGAATGAGCTGATAGACCTCACACCTATGAGTGAAGATATATGTATTTCACATTTTTGGAGCCGCCTCACTGCGGGCGTAGCTCATCCTCAAGGGCCTCATCAGATTGATACTCTCATTCTTACTGTGCTCACCCAGAAGAATCATTCTTGGTACATTCAGGCGCTGGAAAATGTCACTTTAACGAACCCTCGAACGGGAGAGACTATACTTAGAAATATGTAGAAGGGAACACGATCATTTTTTAGTAATTTATATGCATAAAAAAAAGCCCTCGTCATTAACAAGGGCTTTTTAAGAATTTTGGCGGAAGCGGTGAGATTCGAACTCACGGAGGACTCACACCCTCGTCGGTTTTCAAGACCGGTGCATTAAACCGCTCTGCCACGCTTCCAACGAGCGCTATAATATAAACAAAAATGCAAGTTGGCAAATCTTTTATTTAATTTTTAATTCAAACGCTCAAAATAAAAACAAATCTATCTAAATTTCATCATTTTTAGGTTTTTCATAGCGAATTGCATTGATATACCACAGCTTTTTGCCCAGAGGCGTGTGTACTTCTACTTCATCATCGACTTCTTTACTCAAGAGTGCACGTGCCATAGGTGACTCAATTGAAATATGCTGAGGATGGTGATCATAAATTTCATCTACCCCGACAATTCGTAAAGTTTTTTGCTCCCCTTCTTCATTTTCAATGTCGACCCAAGCACCAAAGTAAACTTTGCCTTCTTGCTCAGGTGAGTAATCAACAATTTTTAACTCTTCTAAACGCTTTCCTAAGTAGCGTACTCGTCGATCAATTTTTCTAAGGAGCTGCTTGTTATATTGATAATCTGCATTCTCACTACGGTCACCGAGGCTTGCAGCCCAATTTACTTTTTTCGTAATTTCTGGTCTTTCTTCATGCCAAAGTTGTTTTAATTCAGCAACTAATTTGTCATGGCCTGACCGAGTGATTAAGTTAGATTTCATGATTAAAAACCACTGATTAACAACATAAGGGTTACAAGATGTAGCATTTTATACCCTATTTTCTCACATCAGAAGTGTATAAATTTTCTTCCTTAATAAATTCATGTTGTTATGATGATATATCGGATATTTAATTGTACAAAATTTGACAATACTTTTTTTCAATATTATGATGCGCGCATCTTAAATGTTGAGTATTTTTTAACCCACTCAAAAACTATGTAGATTTTCTACACAGTTTGCTTTTTTCATTTCATGTCATTTTGAATGACGTCATGACTGCCCACCCCTTATTGAATTTATCAACTTTTAGAAGTTATGGCAGCTTTTTGTCTGACTTTTAGGGCATAAATTACCTGTAGCGGAGACAACATGCACAGTAATTCAAGTTCTGGGTCGAGGCTTGGCCTTAGCTCTTTATTTTCTTCTCTCCCATTGAAAGTTCTTGCGCTCAGCACTATGTTTTTTCCCTTTCATAGTATCAATGCAGGAAAAACCCTACAGTACAATACTGTAGTTAACACAAACACATTAACAGTGGTTGCCGTAGAAAGCCCAACGACTGTTTTTAAAGAAGACCAGTTTTTACACGGCTTCGGTTATGACTTAGCGCGTAACTATGCACAAAGCTTAAATGTAAAGTTGGACTTCAAAATCGTGACAGATAATGCCACGGCGCTTAAGTGGGTTCAGCAAGGTAAAGCAAATCTTGCCATGACAACCGCAAGCTTAAGTTCAATCGAGAACAAAGGTTTAATGTCTTTTTCTGCAAGTTGTGGTGATATCGTAAATTTGCAAAAAAATGGATTAAATCCGAATCTAAGCTGGGTGTTTAAACAAGCAGATGACCCGCTTACACAAACAGCAAGCGGTTTTGTTTGTCAAAGCAAACAAAATGGTCTAACTCAGCAACTTGCTTCTTTTTATAACCGTAATGTTGTAAAACCAGAAGCTTGGTCTACGATTCAACGTGACTTAAGTGCACGTATACCGATTTACAAAGCAAGCTTTAAACAAAGTGCTGCTCAGTACGATTTAGACTGGCATTTGCTTGCAGCGATTGGTTATCAAGAATCGTACCTAAAGCCAGAGTCTGTTTCACCAACAGGTGTACGTGGGTTAATGATGTTAACCAATAGTACAGCTCGGGCAATGGGTGTAAGTAACCGTAACGATCCAGCACAGAGTATTCAGGGCGGTGCGAAATATTATGATCTCATGTTAAGTGAGTATGATGATATTCCTTTCCCAGATCGCAACTGGTATGCACTTGTGGCTTACAATATGGGACCGGGTGCGGTGAACCAGATTCAAAAGCGCTTGCAAGCCCAAGGGAAAGACCCGAACCAATGGGTTAATCTCTATAATTATTTGCAGAGTAACAAAACTCGCAATGGTCGATACAAACAAGCAGTTCAGTATGTGACTCGTATACGTGCTTATCTTGAGCACATTAAAACGGCACAAACGCGAATTAATATCTAGTTTTTATCATCTAAAAGTTGATAAATTCATTGTTTGTATAAATAAAAAGCTTACCTCTCGGGTAAGCTTTTTATATGAATTCTTTTTCAGTTTAAGCAGTTTGCTCTAATACTTTTTTGAACAAATCTTTTTGTTCTTGGCTTGGTTTAGCTGTTTGTAAAGCCATTAACTGAGACATATCGCCTTGAACTTTTATTTTACCAGTCATGAATGCCTGCATAGCAGCTGCCATATCAAACTCAAGGAATACTTTACGTAAAGTTTCAGCATCCATGTTTAATGTAGTTTTGGCATTTGAAGACAAACCTTTTTGGATTTTACCCCCATCTAACGCTAATTCGGTATTTCCAGAAGCATCTGTAACTACTAAATTAATTGCCAAATTCGCAAGAGCTGGTGGCAAATTAAGATCACCTGCTTCAGCAGTTAATTTTTCGACAGTCGCAAACCAATCATCAGTTAAAAATGCAGGCATGATTCTTCCTCAAATTTATTTGTTCAATTTCTCTAGTGTTGCCTATCCAGACAACATCGTGTGAAGCACTTCTGCTTGAGCGTTGTTATAGCATGTAATTTTAAGGTTGAGCTATGACTTTTTGTACGGAACATTCATTTTTTAGTATTTTGATACATTAAAGGCACTTGTTTATAAAGTGCCTTCAATTGACTTATTAATTCGTTTTATTCAGCAGCAAAGCTTAAGTTCACTACATCTAAACGTTTTTTCAGTTCTTCTGGATCTTTAAAGTCTAATTCGCGCTGCGAGTCAAGAACTTCGAAGTCGAACAAATCACGGTCAGCAAGTTGTGAAGGTGAAACGTTCTGTAACGCACCAAAAATGCTGTGTAAACGTTTTGGATACTGTCTGTCCCATTCACGAAGCATTTCATTGATCATGGCACGTTGTAAGTTCTCTTGTGAACCACAAAGGTTACACGGAATAATCGGGAACTTACGTAACTCTGCATATTTGATAATGTCTTTTTCTTCAACATAAGCCAAAGGACGAATCAAAATATTTTTCTTATCTGACGATAAAAGCTTAGGTGGCATTGCCTTTAAGCTACCACCATGGAATAAGTTCAAGAAGAAAGTAGCAATGATGTCATCACGGTGATGCCCTAGCGCAACTTTGGTTGCACCAATTTCTTGAGCAAAGCCATAAAGCGAACCACGGCGTAAACGTGAACACACAGCACAGTACGTTTTACCTTCAGGAGTTAAACGTTTGGTAATGCTGTAAGTGTCTTTTTCCAAAATGTAATACGGAATGTTATTTTCTTCCATATAACGTGGTAAAACATCTTCAGGGAAACCAGGCTGCTTTTGGTCAAGGTTAACCGCAACAATATCAAAATTGATTGGTGCAATACGTTTGAACTGCAACAAAATGTCGAGCAAGGTATAACTGTCTTTACCACCAGACACACACACCATGACCTTGTCACCATCTTCAATCATATTGAAGTCACGGATGGCATGTCCAACTTGACGGCGAAGCTTCTTAAGCAAACGATAATAGGCCGAGCTTGTTGGAAGTTCAGGCTTAAAATTAAATCCTTCGTTGGACTCAACTGGCGCGTACATAGACGAGATATACCCATAAATAAAAATACCGCGCAATTTTATATGATTCGGATGAGAATCGCATCAAAAGAATAGTTTCAATTCTTGAAGTCGTCATAATGCTCAGGCATGATGCAAAAGCAGTGCGCTATTTTGACCGATGAGTTCATTTTTTGCGCAAAATGCTTACTTTTTGGACTTTTCCACAGTTTTCCACAAAACCTGTGGATAAAATTGTGGATTTCTTAATACTTGACAAACTGTTTTGACCTTCTGTTAAGGGTTTTATTTAAATTGATCATTTTTTAACCAATGATTTTTACCTTTATTTTTCAAATAGTTATTCAAGTCAATAGAATCATTTTAAAATTTTTTTTTAATTTTTTTTGATGATCATTCGAGCAAAACTGCTTGATTTTTTCAAAGAGTCAAAATAAAAAAAATTACACAAAACTTCTTTAAGTAATATTTTTTGATAAACTCTTTGACAAGTTTTGAGACCCTAAAATTGTGAATAACATAAAATGAAAAATTCGGTTCAATATCTTTTTTCTTGTTTACTGGGGATGACCACTTTTTCGGTAGGTATAACGCCGACTTCAGCAGGTCAGATGTACATTTACCAAGACAAAAACGGCAGTACTTTACTGACTAACCGTAAAAGTTATGACCATTCACTCAAAAAAGTAAAAGTCACCTACTACCCGGATAGTAATATTCATAGTTATAGCAACTGGGGGACTTCAGAGGCTTCGGTTCTACCAAGCTATAGCAAAAACAAAAATGCTTTTGACCATATTATTAAGCAGGCAGCACAACAGCACGGCGTTTCGGAAGGATTAATCAAAGCCGTTATGCATACCGAGTCTGGCTTTAACGTAAATGCCCGCTCTCCGGTTGGCGCCCAAGGTTTAATGCAGCTTATGCCGGCTACTGCTCGTCGTTTTAACGTATCTAACGCTTATGATCCTCAGCAAAATATCTTCGCTGGTGCTAAATATTTAAGTTGGTTGCTCAAACGTTTTAACGGTAATACGCAAATGGCGCTTGCCGCTTATAATGCAGGAGAAGGAAACGTCGATAAATATGGCGGTATTCCCCCATTCCGTGAAACCCAAGATTATGTTCGCCGAGTCACTAGCCGCTACCAAAACTTATATTCTTCTGGTGTAGGCCTTTCTTCTTTTAGCAATTCAAGTATTTCTGCCCAAGCGATAAACCAACCAGCCATACCGCACAGTACTTCGACGCAAGTCTCTGCTCAGCCTATAAAGTATTCTTCTTCGCGCCAAATCGTGACATTGCCAGATGGTACATATACAGACGCACCTACGGGAACTTATGTCACTAATAATGCAACTGCTATTGCACATATCCGGATTGAGTAAGCTTAAAAGGCCTAATACCTTACGGTTATTTATTTAGCGGGTTCTATTGTCAAAAAATTGTAATGATCTATTACCCCCACTGTCATGTTCAGAGGGGCCTTCTAATAACTTGTTTAATTTAAATACATTCTTTGATCGCAAAGAATGTATTGATTCCTTATTTTTTTCTTGAATTTTTCCCCTAAGCGCCGCATATTAGCTGAGTGATTTATAATTTATAAATCAGATAATATTTTATTTATAAGAGGATTTTCTCAATGATGCGGATTGGTTTGTTTTTGCTTACCAACCTCGCGGTACTGGTTGTAGCTGGCATTATTTTGTCACTCTTCGGTGTCGGTAGTTACCATGGCGCGGGTGGCTTAAATCTAGGCAACCTTTTAGTCATCTGTTTTGTGTTCGGTATGGTGGGCTCTTTAGTCTCTCTATTCATGTCCAAATGGATGGCTAAGAAAACTACTGGTACAGAACTGATTGACCCAAATGCTCCTCGTAACCAAGCTGAAAGCTGGTTATTGCAAACAGTCGCTGAACTTTCTCAACGTGCTGGTATTAATATGCCAGAAGTTGGTATCTTCCCTTCATATCAGTCTAATGCCTTTGCAACAGGCTGGAATAAAAATGATGCCTTAGTTGCCGTTTCAAGCGGTCTACTTGAGCGTATGAACAAAGATGAGCTACGTGCTGTGCTGGCGCACGAGATCGGCCACGTTGCAAATGGTGACATGGTCACATTGGCGCTCATCCAAGGTGTTGTAAACGCCTTCGTTATGTTCTTTGCTCGTGTAGTAGGTGACTTTATTGACCGTAATGTCTTTGGTCGTCAAGACAATGAAGCCCCAGGTATGGGTTATTTCATCATTACAATGGTTCTAGATATCGTGTTCGGTATTCTTGCCTCTGCCATTGTGATGTGGTTCTCTCGTTACCGTGAATACCGTGCAGATGAAGCCGGTGCGCGTTTAGCTGGTAAACAAGCGATGATTTCTGCTTTATTACGTTTGCAAGCTGAAACAGAGTTACCTGACCAAATGCCAAAAGAAATGAAAGCGTTCGCAATTGCGGAAGGTAAAGAACAAGGCTTTAGTTTAGCTGCATTGTTCCAAACTCACCCTACAATTGAACAACGTGTGGCAGCTCTACACCAATTAGATTGCCCATAAAACGTTTAATGTAAAAATAAAGCCTCCAAATGGAGGCTTTATTTTTTGATTATATAGTTTGATAAAGTCCCCAAAGGTAACTTGCACCCCACCACACAGCTAAGCCAATTAAAAGCAGTATAAACGCACCTAATAAATCGGGTATGTGCAACCATAACCAACTCACAACAGGGTTACGCCAGAATGCCGACTGTTGTTGCTTCTTTTCGAGCTTTTCATGTAAATACGGATGAATGACATGAATATCACTCTGAATCGCATATTCTTCACGTATATGCGTATGCACCACATCTAATGCTTTTCGACTGGGACGTATAAAAATATCGAAAATAGTCCCTGCAACTGGAACAAAACCGACTACGGCATCGACTACAGCAAGTTTAATCACTGGAGTGAGCTTATGCTGAGGCACACCTATTTGTTTAGCCTTATAAATGGCATAACACGTCAGTGCGAACCCAGCGACATCACCGGCAATTGGAATAGTACTTAAGGCAGCATCAGCGCCAATACCCTGCTTTGTAAAAGGAATACGGACCGCACTATCCATCATGGTTGCGAACTTGGCAAGATCCCGTTCTAGGGCGATAACCTGCTGCTGTGTTAATTTTTTTTCTTGAGGCATCAAAATCAAATATAAGAAGAAAAGTTAATCTTAATATACTTGATTTGATGCCCGTTTTTAAATTGTTTACTTTTAGGTTGAAGCTTTCGATTTAAACAGTGAACGTAATAATACGTACATGACCGGAATAAAAAACAGAACCAGCACAGTACCAAACATCACGCCACCTAAAATACTAATACCAATCTCTTGACGACTAACCGCACCAGCACCTTGAGCAAACACAAGCGGAATTACGCCTGCCCCAAAGGCTAAAGAGGTCATTAGAATCGGTCTTAATCGTAAGCTCGCACCTTCTAAGGCCGCCTGAATGGCATTCTTACCTTTTTCTTGCGCTAAGGCCGCGAACTCAACAATTAAAATGGCGTTTTTACATGACAAACCAATAGTCGTTAATAGCGCAATTTGGAAATACACGTCATTTGGCAAACCAAAAATATAAGAGAAAATCACACTTCCTCCTACACCAAGCGGAATAGATGTCATTACGGCGGCAGGAATACTTAAGCTTTCATATAAAGCAGCTAAACATAAGAAAATAAATCCAGCCGAAATTAAATATAACCACACCGCCTGATTAGTCGACTTCTGTTCTTCAAAAGATAAACCTGTCCACGCTAAACCAATATCTTTTTGTTGGTTAACAAGTTGTTCTACATCTTTCATCGCTTGGCCAGAACTGCTGCCACTCGCAACATCTGCTTGTAGTTGTAAAGCACTATATCCCATATAGCGTTTTACAATTTCCGGTGCCCCGCCCCAGCTAAAGGTGGCAAATGAACTAAACGGAACCATTTCATTTTGGTCATTACGTACAGACCAGTTATATAAATCTTCCGGTTTAGATCTAAACTCGGCATCACCTTGAATCATGACACGTTTAATACGGCCCCGATCAATAAAGTCATTTACATAAGTTCCGCCCCATGCGCTAGATAAAGTATTATTAATTGCCGATAGCTGTAGTCCATTTGCTAGTGCCTGTTTCTGGTCAATCTTAATATTAAGATTTGCCTTACTATTGGTTGACTGCTTATCAAAGTTTTCGAAAGTTGAATAATTTTTACTTTGAGCCTGCAATTGGCGGAAGGCACTATCTAGAAAATCTTGCCCTTGCCCATTCAAATCCTGAATCCATAAATCCAGACCATCTGTTTGACCTAAGCCATTAACTGAGGCAGGTAAAGTCACATTAATCTGTGCATTATTAAAATGACTAAAGTATTTCATTGCACGCTTTTGTATAGCCTCAGCCGAGTTTTCTTTTCCTGTTCGGACATCCCACGGTTTTAGAGCAATAAACCCTTGTGCCAAGTTTTGTCCTGTGCCCGAATAATTTCGTCCATAGCGGATTAAAACCAAATCTACGTTTTTATCTTCTTGAGTTAAGAAATATTGGCGGACTTGCTCACCAATTTTCTGGCTTTGAGAAATTGGTGCGCTGTCTACGAGCTTAATTTGAACACTTAAAATTCCTTGGTCTTCTTTAGGAATAAAACCGCTTTTTAAACCGTTATAGAACAGCGTAAAAACGGCAATTAAAGCCACAAAAATCACAATAACTGATTTACTGTAATGAATACTCGTCTGAACAAGCTTGATATATTGATTTTTAAGTTGCTCAATCTTTTGGTTAAACCATACGGCCCAACGCTGAGGTTGAGGGTTTGGTTTTAAAATTAATGCACATAAAGCCGGTGTTAAAATGAGCGCAACAATAAGCGACAACGCCATAGCGGCAACTAAAGTAATAGAAAACTGACGGTAAATCACCCCAATTGAACCACCTAAAAAGGACATTGGAATAAAAACAGCAGTTAAAACCAACGTAATTCCGACTAAGGCACCACTAATTTCCCCCATCGACTCAATAGCAGCTTCTTTAGGAGATAAGTGCTGTTCATGCATGAGCCGCTCAACATTTTCCACGACCACGATTGCATCATCGACTAGCAAACCAATCGCGAGTACCAGCGCAAATAACGTTAAGGTGTTAATACTAAAACCAAGCACATATAAGACAGCGAAAGTTCCTAAAATCACAACTGGAACGGTAATACTCGGAATGAGCGTAGCACGCCAGCTTTGTAAGAACAGGAACATGACCAAAATAACCAGAATAATCGCCTCTACCAGAGTCTTTACTACTTCCTTAATTGACTCTTGAACAAAGGGCGTATTATCTCGTGGATAAACGATTTTATAACCCGCTGGTAGTTTCGTTGTAAGCTGATCTAGAGTTTGGTGGATGAGCTTAGAGGTCTGAATTGCATTTGCACCCGAAGATAAAGAAATACCCAAACCTGCTGCAGGATAGCCATTAATAGTGTTAAAAGACTGATAGTTTTCTGCACCTAGCTCAACTCTGGCAATATCTTTTAAATACACATAACTCGCTGTTTTATTCGACTTCACGACAATATTTTTAAAATCCTCAACTGTTTTTAAGCGAGAACCTGCTGTGACTTTTGTATTTAAATATTGACCGTCAATTACGGGTAAGTCACCAATTGCCCCAGCGGCGACTTGAGTATTTTGTGCGGTGATTGCATTCGCTACATCACTTGGCATTAAATTATATTGCTTTAATTTATCGGGATTTAACCAGATACGCATGGCATATTGTGAACCAAATACATCAGTTTCGCCCACCCCTTCAATACGGTTCAGGTTATCTACCACATGCGTAGTTAAATAGTCCGATAGCTCAATGTTTCCTGTTTTACCTGTCGAGTCATATAAGCCAATTACCATAAAAGTGTCACCCAGTGACTTACTTACCGTAACACCTTGGCGTTGAACTTCATCAGGTAAGCGACGTATTACGCCACTAATACTATTTTGTACTTGGACCTGAGCAGTATCCGGATTTGTTCCGTTATCAAAACTTATAGTAATTCGGCTACGTCCAGATGAGTCACTCGATGAACTAAAATAGAGTAAGTGATCAATCCCTTGTATTTGCTGTTCTAAAATTTGAGTAACACTTTGCTCAACCGTTTGAGCATCTGCACCACTATAGTTGGCTGACACAGTAATTTTAGGTGGAGCAATGTCTGGATACCGTTCTACAGGCAAATTCATGACCGAAAAAATACCGAAAGCCATAACAATGATCGCCAATACATTGGCAAAAATGGGGCGTTGAATAAAAAATTTAGATAGCATGGCTGCTCGGTATGATGTCGTTAATTAACAGAAGTAAATGCCGCTTCGAGACCTTGTGATGATCAACGAGAGGTATAAAAAAGACAAGTAGAATTAAACAATAAATGTAATTAAGACAAAAACAAAGCGTGATTGAATATTTCCAACAAACCAATAAAAAACCAGTTAACGAGTGTCACTTAAAATTCATGAATTCTTCATGATCATGTCAAACAAGGCACCGAAACTTGAGTCGTTTCAACTAAAACAATATGAGTAGAATTATGTTTAGAAAAGCACTTTTATGCTTAAGTTTAATTAGCTTGGTTGGTTGTAATGATGACGATAAAACTGAAACGACGCCAACCACGCCAGAATATCAACTTCCTAAAATTCTAGTAGTAGGACACCGCGGCGCTAGCGCTTTACGTCCTGAACATACTTTAGCTTCATATCAAAAAGCGATTGATGACGGCGCAGATTTCATTGAACCGGATCTAGTCTCTACAAAAGATGGCGTATTGGTTGCCCGCCATGAAAATGAGATTGGTGGAACAACCAATGTAAGCACTTTAAGTCAGTTTGCAGACCGTAAAAAAACAAAAAATATTGATGGCGTCGACTTAACCGGTTGGTTCACGGAAGACTTCACTTTAAGTGAATTACAGCAGCTTAAAGCGCGTGAACGTATTCCTGAGTTTCGACCAGCCAACACAGCTTATAATGACCTTTACCCTGTCCCAACTCTAGAACAAATCATTGAGCTTGCCGAAGCTAACTATAAAAAGACGGGGAAAATTATAGGTTTATATATTGAGACGAAACATCCGACTTATTTTAAAAATCAAAATCTGGCAATGGAAGATACTCTTCTAGAAACCTTAGCCAAATATAAATATACACGTGATATTGCACCTGTCTATTTACAGTCTTTTGAAGTGAGTAATTTAAAATATTTAAAAAATGAGCTTGATCTTCATAAGACGCTTAAACATGCACAAATTATTCAGCTATACGATTCAAAAACATCTCGACCAGCAGACTTCGTAGAGTCTGGTGACACTAAAACTTATGCTGATTTGGCCACAGCACAAGGGTTAAAAGATGTTGCCAAATATGCAAATGGTGTAGGACCAAGTAAAGGTTACATACTGACCTTTAATAACGATGGCTCTTATAAAACTAGTACGTTTATTTCTGATGCACATACGGCTGGCTTAAAAGTACATCCTTATACTTTCCGACCAGAAAATAACTTCTTACCAGCGCCGTTAAAGTGCAGCCCAGATAAACCTGCTGAACGTTGTCCATCTGGTGCGTTAAAAGAGTTTGAAGCCTATTTCAAGGCAGGTGTTGATGGCGTTTTTACCGATGACCCAGCACTCGGTCGCGAAGCTGTCACTAATTTTGAAAAAGCAGCAAAATAATTCAATCTTCATAAAAAAACAGGGCAATGAATGCCCTGTTTTTTTATTTATCAAGACTGTTATTAAAATATAAAGGAATCCACTGATACTGCTCAGCATTCACTTTATACACATGACCAATTCCTGGGAACGGTAAATGCGGGGCAGCTACCCATTGTTGCTTATTTGAAACTTCAGCAAACATTTTTAAACGAGTATTAATTGCCTGCTCTGAATTTACATCAAAATCTACTCCAGTTTTTGGAGCATCAAACTGTAAAGAATGTGAGTGGACAATATCACCAACAAAGACAATTTGTTGCCCTTTACTCTTCAAACGGAAGCTATGGTGACCCGGTGTGTGCCCTTGTGTATTGATCACTTCAAAACCTTGAATAACATCACCATCTTTAAAGGTTTTGAATGCTTTTTTTGCTTGATAAGGTGCAAGTGCAGCTTTTACGTTTTTAACAGTACCTAAATAATTTTCTTTTTTATCCGCTGGTACAGTTTTTTCATTTTCTGGATTTAACCAATAATCTGCTTCACGCTCATGAGCATAGATGGTTGCATTAGGAAATACGGCTTTTCCATTTTGAGCAATACCGCACGCATGGTCTGGATGTAAGTGGGTCAATAAAACAGTTTTCACATTAGCAAGTTGATAGCCCGCTAATTCAAGATTTTTAGCAATTGAACCTAACTGTGGACCAAAACAACTCGCAGCTCCACTGTCAACAAGCGTCAAACTTTTACCATCATCAACTAAAAAAGCATTTACTGAAGTCTGAATCCCCTTCTCATTTACAGCAGCATATTTCGTTAAAATTTTAGTTTTTTCAGCCGGACTTAAATTTTTAAACAATTTAGGATCTAGATAAATAGTGCCATCGAGCAAGGAAGTTATCCGATAATTACCAAATTGATGATGGTAATATCCGGGTACTTGTTGAGCTGAAGCTGGTTCTGCATAGCTTATATGCAAGCTACCCATGATAAGTCCTAAGGCTACAAATAGTTTTTTCATCTCTTCTTCTCTATGGAGTTATAAAGTCAAAATCTTTAAAAAAGATTTAATATTTTTTTAAGGGCTGCACTATATAATGCATGAAAAGTGTCAAAAATATAAGTGAATGGATAGTTATTCTCCCTATAAGGGTAAAAGTGGCCTAAAGCGCATCTTGAATGCCACCAGTTATTCAATTTCAGGATTTAAAGCTGCTTACCAAAATGAAGCTGCATTTCGGCAAATTGTTTTAATTAATCTTGTACTCATCCCTGTCAGCTTTTTCCTTGATGTAACTCGCGGCGAACATGCCCTGATGATTATTGTCTGTTTGTTTGCCATCATTGTTGAGCTCTTCAACTCTGCCATTGAAGCAGTGGTTGACCGAGTTTCACTCGAGAAACACCAACTTTCCAAAAATGCGAAAGATATGGGTAGTGCCGCTCAGTTTGTTGCACTTTCTATTATTGTCGCAACTTGGCTTATTATTTTATTTGGATAAAAAAAACCATGCTTATAAATAGATAAGCATGGTTGTAACAAAAGAGGAACTTCTAGCTGCTGTTCCTGTTTTAATTTTAGGGTTCTGAACTTAACTTATTCTTAAAATTACTGGAAAAATAAAAAAATCCCTGCGAATGCAGGGATTTTTTTGGGGTTAAAGCGTTGATGCGTTATTACATCATTCCGCCCATACCACCCATACCGCCCATATCTGGAGCAGCTGGTTTGTCTTCAGGAATGTCAGTAATCATACATTCTGTAGTTAACATTAAGCCAGCAACAGAAGCAGCGTGTTCAAGTGCAGAACGAGTTACTTTAGCTGGGTCAAGGATACCCATTTCTAACATATCACCATATTCGCCAGTTGCAGCGTTGTAACCGAAGTTACCCTCACCATTCTTAACAGCGTTGATAACTACAGATGGCTCATCACCAGCATTCGCAACGATTTGACGAAGTGGAGCTTCAATCGCACGGCGTAAAATGTTGATACCAGCTGTTTGATCTTCGTTAGCGCCTTTTAAGCCTTCAAGAGCATTTACAGCGCGAACAAGAGCAACACCACCACCAGCAACAACACCTTCTTCAACTGCTGCACGAGTTGCGTGAAGTGCGTCGTCTACGCGGTCTTTCTTCTCTTTCATTTCAACTTCAGTTGCTGCACCGATTTTAATTACAGCAACACCGCCTGCTAACTTAGCAACACGTTCTTGTAATTTTTCACGGTCATATTCTGAAGTAGATTCTTCGATTTGAGCACGGATTTGTTGAACACGTTCAGCGATAGCAGCAGCATCACCAGCACCGTCAACAATAACTGTGTTTTCTTTAGAAACAGTAATTTTGTGCGCTGTACCTAAATCTTGAAGAGTTGCTTGTTCTAAAGACATACCAACTTCTTCAGAAATAACTGTTGCGCCAGTCAAGATCGCAATGTCTTGAAGCATTGCTTTACGACGGTCACCGAAACCAGGAGCTTTAACAGCACATACTTTGATGATACCGCGCATGTTGTTTACAACAAGAGTTGCAAGCGCTTCACCTTCAACATCTTCAGCGATGATAAGAAGTGGTTTACCAGTTTTAGCAACTGCTTCTAAAACAGAAATCAATTCACGAATGTTGCTGATTTTTTTATCAACAAGAAGGATGAACGGATTTTCAAGTTCAGCAGTTAAAGTATCTTGTTTGTTTGCAAAGTACGGAGAGATATAACCACGGTCAAACTGCATACCTTCTACAACGTCTAATGCGTCTTCGAAGCCAGAGCCTTCTTCTACAGTGATTACGCCTTCTTTACCTACTTTTTCCATTGCTTGAGCAATAAGTTTACCAACAGTAGTATCAGAGTTAGCAGAGATTGAACCTACTTGTTCAATTGCTTTGAAATCATCAGCTGGTTTAGCAATAGAACGGATATTTTCAACTACAGTTTTTACTGCAATGTCGATACCGCGTTTTAAATCCATTGGGTTCATACCAGCAGTTACTGATTTGATACCTTCATTTAAAATTGCTTGAGCAAGTACAGTTGCAGTTGTTGTACCGTCACCTGCGATGTCGTTAGTTTTGCTTGAAACTTCACGAACAAGTTGAGCACCCATGTTTTCAAACTTGTCTTTTAATGAAATTTCTTTTGCAACAGTTACACCGTCTTTAGTGATGTGCGGCGCACCGAAGGAGCGGTCGATCACAACGTTACGGCCTTTAGGACCTAAAGTCACTTTAACCGCATCTGCAAGTACGTTTACCCCTGCAATCATTTTTGAGCGAGCTGAATCACCAAATTTTACGTCTTTAGCTGACATATTAAACTCCGAATCTTTTTAAATACTGAATCTGATAATGAATTGAGTTATGGATCGATTAGCCTTCTAATACAGCTAAGATGTCTGACTCTTTCATGATTAAGAGTTCTTCACCATTTACTTTAACTGTTGTACCTGCATAAGTACCAAATAACACCTTGTCACCAACTTTAACATCCAAAGCACGTACGCCGTTATCAGTGATTTGACCATTACCTACTGCAATTACTTCACCTTGAGATGGTTTTTCAGCAGCAGAACCTGGCAATAAAATACCGCCAGCAGTTTTGGTTTCTTCTTCTACGCGACGAATCACAACGCGATCATGTAATGGACGAATGTTGCTCATAATTAACTCCATCAGACTTAGTCTTTTTGATTAATCGTTATTGCTTTAATCCAGAGCAATAACAAAATATTTAGATGTCACTTTTGTGGGGATGAAAAAAATGGCTTCAAGGGGAAAATGAAAAAAAATTCTATTTTTTTGGTCATTTTTTAACAGGTTGTGAAGAGTTTTTATTAAATTTAAAGCACAAAATAAAAGAGGCTATTTTCATAGCCTCTTTCCTAAAGTTAAATATTCATATTAAACAATAATTTGCTGGTTGTTTAGTAATTCGTCTAATGTTGTATTTACTTGATTTAGAGTTAACAGTGACACACTATTAAACATTGTACCTTCGCCATCTCGGTCAAGACTAATAGTCGTGTTCCCAGCATCTTGCTCTACAGTAATAAATTTAGCTAATGCGCTTACATCTTTAGAATAGTCAATTAATAGTTCACTTAAATCGATTTTGTCAGCTTGAAGGTTAGTTCTTATATCACCTAAAGTAAAATCTAACACCGTGTCATGTCCATTCCCGCCAGTCGCATCTTGGCTATTTAGCAATTGGAACAGAATGGTATCAGTACCTTCATTAGTGATATAGGTATCGTTACCTTCACGCCCATTCAAAATGTTATTACCAGAGTTACCTGTTAAAAGATTATCTAAAGCATTACCTGTTGCATTGAGATGAGCAGAACCAACCAGTTCCAAGTCTTCTACATAACGACCGCTTTCCAAAAACGAATCTACAGTCGTTGGATCATTTACTGTTTGATATAAACCAACCAAACTATAATTAACAGAACTGATAATTTTATCATGCCCGCCTAAATCCACATCTCTACGGCCAGATTCAACAAGTTGACTCTCCCAATAACTATTTTCTACCCAAATATCTTGATAGTGGCTAGTATCTACCCAAACCTCTTCATAATGACTTGTATCAATATAAACATCTTCATAATGACTTGTATCAACCCATCCTTCTTCTGAACGTATATAAGTTAATTCATAGCCTTCTTGCCATTGGCCATTCACGAAATCATAATATTGTTGTTCATATCGACTATAATCGCTATCTGCCGTGCCATTATCAATATAAGTTATACCATTTTGATTTTGATAAATATTTTGTACAGTTGAATAACCACTTGTGGCCCATTGCGATTCATAATATCCATCAACAAACCATATCTGTTCATAATGGCCTTCAATGACCCAATCTGAATACATATAGCTATTATCAATCCAGACGTCTTTATATATTGCATACGGCTCAACAATATATTCTTGAACAAAATCATCTATAGTATCAATGTTATAAGTATTATCTGTAGCATCACCTTTAAAGTGATCAATAATAACAGTCGGTAAATCACTAATTATTTGGCTAATGGTTTCACTACGGTTTCCAGCACGATCAATAACAGTAAGGTCAAGTGAAGTTGCATTTCTATCCAGATAGATAAAGAACATTCCATTTGCCAATGCTGTAGTGCTCGTTACAGAAAGCGGTTGGTCAGTAAAATGATAGGTAAGCTCAACAGTAGCATAACTTTCTACCCTCCCTGTGAGCGAACCCCATTCATCTATAGCAAGCTGCGTAACTACATCTGGAACTACCGTATCATTTATAGCAACAATCGTTGTCCCCACACTCACATTTTGATTGGCATCAACTACTTTTACCGTTAATGTTTCGCCATGCCAATACTCATACCATAGGTGTGTTAAGAAAGCACCATCACTTCCAACATTAGTCTGACCAACCAAATTATTATTAGCATCAAAAATATTAACAATTGAATATGCTTCCGCTTGTCCTGAAAGTACATTTCCATCTTCTAAGAGAAGCTGAGTTGCTGCATTTGGTGCGACAGTGTCTATAGGTGCCGTAATTTCGGTGTAAGCACTTTGATACCCATTGTATTCCACAACAATGCGTAAAATTTGTCCACTCGCTAGAGGTGGATACAACTGAATATTAAAGTTTCCAGCTTCATCTGCAACATTAGTGGCAACATGGTTACTATGCACATCAAAAATATGCACAGTACTAATTGCTACAGCGGTTCCCTCAATAAAAAAACCATTTTCAGATACCACAATATGCTCTGCTGATGGCGGTGCATTAGTATCTGCATTAAAAGTAATATTAAATGGCTTACTTATATTTTTGGCTAAATCTATCGCAGTGATAAATAACTGCTCTCCACGTAATATAGGTGGATAAATACTAGCGTTAAAATATCCAGTCTCATCCGCTTGAAATTCTGCTCGTAAATCTCCATCCGCATCCATTACCTGAATGATTGCTTTTGAATCAGTTTGCCCAGTAATACCATAACCATCATTGTTAATTACCACTTCATTAATTACTGGAGCAATATTGTCTAAAGGCGCAATAATTTCAGAGATTAGGCTATATTGATTCGTATTCTGATCATAAACTCGAACTTGTAATGTCTGTCCCTGTAGATAGTAATCATTTAACTGAATAGCAAAACTACCATCTTCATTCACAGCATTATTCCACCCTCCGTTAATGGTCTGACCATCAGTAGATGTAACAACAACCGACATTCCTACTGTCGCCTTACCTGTCAGAATATGACCATCTATATCCAGTTTTAGCTCTGTTGCAGCAATTGGTGAGTTGGTAAATACTGGTACTAATTCATGTACAACTTCACTGCGGTTACCTGCTTGATCTTTGACAACAATACTTAAATTTTGTGTCTGGTATTGACTCAGATTAATCCATTGATTAAATGTGCCATCGTACCAAACATAAGTTGTTGTGATAACTGCACCATATTGATCAATAATTTCAACAGTTGAGTTTGGCTCCGCCTCACCAAAAAGCAATCCGTCTGAGGTTAATGTAATATTTGCTGCTGCTGGCGGTGCGACATTATCAATTAAAGCATTTTGCTTAACTTCAACACTTCGGTTACCAGCTATATCTACAACGATGAAAGTTAATTCCTCTCCATGTAAATAAACCTGATTGAAATAACCTATCACGTTACCTTGGCTATCAACATATCCCCAACCAGCGCGATTGCCAAATTGATCTAGTACTTCAATTCGAGTATCTGCTTCAGCATGCCCCGTAAAGTACTGACCATTTACATCAAAAACAATATTCTCAATTTGATTAGGTGCGATATCATCAATCAAAGCATTCTGCTTGACCTCTGTACTACGGTTACCTGCTCGGTCAACTACAACAAAAGTAAGCTCTTCTCCATGTAAATAGACTTGATTAAAAGAACCTGACACATTACCAATACTATCTACATAACCAGAACCTACGACCTCACCCGCAGTATTTTTAACTTCGATTTGGCTATCGGCTTCCGCTTGCGCTGTAAAGTTTTGTCCATTTTTATTTAAGACGATGTTTTCAATCGGATTTGGTGCAATATCATCAGTTAAAGCATTTTGCTTATATTCAATACTTTGATTACCTGCTTTATCTATAACAATAAAAGTGAGTTCCTCACCTTTTAAGTAAACCTGATTGAAGTGACCGGACACATTACCAGTACTATCGACATAACCATAGCCAACAAACTCACCCGCAGCATTTTTGACACTAATAAAACTATTGGCTTCTGCTTGTGCTGTAAAATTTTGCCCATTTTCATTAAAGATGATGTTTTCAATCGGCTTTGGTGCAATGGTATCCATCAAAGCATTTAACTTCATTTCATCACTACGGTTACCTACTCGGTCTATAACAACGAACGTTAATTCTTCTCCATGTAAATACACTTGATAGAAGTAACCCGTCACATTACCAGTGCTATCGGTAGAGCCCCAACCTATCTGACTACCAAATGAGTCAAAAATTTCAATCTGACTATTTGCTTCTGCTTGTGCCGTAAAGCTTTGGCCATTTGCATCAAATACAATATTTTTAATCGGATTTGGGGCAATATCATCAAGCGGCGCCTTAACTGAAACAGCTTCACTCACATTTCCAGCTCGGTCTTTAACAGTGACTGTGAACTCTTCACCATGTAAATTGTAAGTTCCGAAAGAAATAGTGAATGTACCATCAGCATTTACACTCTGATTCCACGTATTCACCTGTTGACCATTTTGATCAAAAATCTGGATGAAGGTATTTGGCTCTGCTACACCCGAAAGGGATGAACCATCTTCACTAAAGACCAGATTACTTGCAGCTACAGGAGCAGTATCATCAAGTGGCGCTTTTACAGTAACCGCGCTACTCAAATTACCAGCCCGATCTACTACAACCACCTTAAATTCTTCGCCATGCAAGTAATTAGTATCTAATGAGACGCTAAATGTTCCATCCCAATTAACATGATTATTCCAAAGATTTAATAATTGACCATTCTGATCAAATATTTGAATCGTAGCATTTGGCTCAGCCATACCAGTTAGATATGAACCATCTTCGCTAAATACTAAATTAGTCGCATTTTCTGGTGCTGTATTATCGAGAAAGGCTGTTTGTTTTACTTCAACGCTGCGATTACCGGCTTGATCAATCACAACAAAAGTGAGTTCCTCACCTTTTAAATAAACTTGATTCAAGTAACCCAAGACGTTACCAGCACTATCTACATAACCAGTACCTACAACCTCACCCGCAGCATTTTTAACTTCAACTTTGCTATTTGCTTCTGCTTGCGCTGTAAAGTTTTGACCATTTTCATTAAAGATAATGTTTTCAATCGCATTCGGAGCAATGTCATCAATCAAGGCATTCTGCTTGACCTCTGTACTGCGGTTACCCGCTCGATCAACTACAACAAAAGTGAGTTCTTCACCATGTAAATAGACCTGATAGAAGTAACCAGAAACATTACCCATGCTATCGGTTGAACCAGATCCTATGACTTCACCAGCAGTATTTTTGACTTCAATTTGAGTGTTTGCTTCTGCCTGAGCTGTAAAGTTCTGTCCGTTCGCATCAAGTAAAATATTCTCAATCGGATTTGGTGCGATATCATCAATCAAGGCATTCTGCTTGACCTCTGTACTGCGGTTACCCGCTCGGTCAACGACAACAAAAGTGAGCTCTTCTCCATGTAAATAGACTTGATATAAATAACCTGACACATTACCAGCGCCATCTACATAACCAGAACCTACGACCTCACCTGCAGCATTTCTAACTTCAACTTGAGTATTCGCTTCCGCTTGTGCTGTAAAGTTTTGACCATTGAGATCTAATACAATATTTTCAATCGGATTTGGCGCAATATCATCAATCAAGGCATTCTGCTTGACCTCTGTACTGCGGTTACCCGCTCGGTCAACTACAATAAAAGTGAGCTCTTCGCCATGTAAATGCACTTGATACAAATATCCTGAAACATTACCTGCACTATCTGCTGATCCATAACCTACGACGTCACCATTATTATTTTTGATTTCAATTTGGCTATTTGCTTCTGCCTGAGCTGTAAAGTTCTGGCCATTGAGATCTAATACAATATTTTCAATCGGATTTGGTGCGACGTCATCATTCAAAGCACTCTGCTTGACCTCTGCACTGCGGTTACCTGCTCGATCGATCACGACAAAAGTAAGTTCCTCACCGTGTAAGTAAACTTGTTGAAAATAACCAGATACATTACCTGAGCTATCGGTGTAACCAAAACCAATCTTATTTCCAGTCTGATCTAATACATCAATAGAACTTCCGGCTTCTGCCTGAGCTGTAAAACTTTGGCCATTTTCGTTGAAGATGATATTTTCAATCGGATTTGGTGCAATGGTATCAATTAAAGCATTTTGCTTAAATTCGATACTGCGATTACCTGCTCGATCTATAACAACAAAAGTGAGTTCCTCACCGTGTAAATAAGTTTGATTGAAAGAACCAGAAGCATTACCTGCACTATCTGTAGAACCCCAACCTGTCTGATTACCCAATGAATCAAAAACTTCGATCTGACTATTTGCTTCTGCTTGTGCTGTAAAGTTTTGGCCATTTGCATCAAGTAAAATATTTTTAATTGGATTCGGTGCAATATCGTCAAGTGGCGCGTTTATTGAAATAGCCTCACTCACATTTCCGGCTTGGTCTTTAACAGTGACTGTGAATGCTTCTCCATGTAAATTGTTACTACCTAAGTAAATAGTGAATGTACCGTCAGAGTTAATGGTGTTATTCCATATATTCACTAGCTGACCATTATGATCAAAAACCTGAATCGTAGTATTCAGTTCTGCTACACCCGTAAGATATGAACCATCTTCTGAGAAAACTAAATTGCTGGCTGGTGTAGGAGCAACCGTATCAGCGGTAATTACAGTATCAGCACTTACTTGCCCACGTGCATCCTTAATTGATAAGAAAAACTGCTCACCATCGACAAGAGGACGATCAAGCTGGAGTTTAAAATAACTTGATCCATTCCAACCGTTATCTTCACCAACTTTAATTTCAGCTACAACGTCACCTTTGGCATCTTTAACAGTGAGAGTACTATTATTTTCAGCTTGCCCACTTATCACGCCATCCGAAGTAAAGCTATCTACATGGGGGGCAAAAGCATAGTTAGGCGCCTGTATCTGAGCTGCTAAACTTACATTTCCATTTACATCGGTAGCCGTGACATAAACTGTCTCAGCATTTGTTAAAAATGTACCTAGTTCTATTGAGAAACTTCCACTCTCATCGGTCCAGTTATTCCAAAACCATTTATTAAGAATATTTCCTTGCCCATCTTTAACTAAAATTTCAGAGAAAGGTTCTGCATGACCATAAACTAAATCACCAGCATCATTGAAATTTAACTCCGTTGGAGCAGATGGAGGAGTCAGATCTACGATGATATTTTGCTCAGGACTCATTAACCCTTTATTATCAATAATTTGAACGGAAATTTTCTCTCCATCAATTAAAGGGCGGTTTACACTCAAGCTAAAATGACTAAAGTCACTCCAACTATTATCATCACCTAATGTAACCTTTCCTAATTCATTGCCATCAGCATCACGTACAATTACCGTACTATTATCTTCAGCAACTCCAGAAATTAAGCCTTCTTGTGTAATACGTTCAACATGTGGAATATAAGCAAAGTTTGGAACCTCGATTAGGGTTTCACTCGTATTTTGATTTTTATCTACTACTTGTACAGTAACCGTTTCGCCTTCTTTTAAAAATTGGAACACCTGTAAACTTGCAAAGCCTTGCTCATCGGTAAAACCTGTAGCAATTAAATTGCCTTCTCCAGAAAATGCACGAATAAAGCTGTTAGGTTCATTAACATGTACTGATAAAGTTTCACCACTAATATCAAATTGTGGAGTTTCTAAAAATACTGCTGGAGTATAGTCTGCAGTAATATATTGTGGATGGCCTGAAATATTATCTTTATCTGTAGAGATAATAATTTGAGCCCCTTCCTCTAAAGGCTGATCGAGGGACAAAATAAATGGTCTTACTTCGCCTAATGCCATTACACTAAATGGTGTAATACCAGAGCTATCAAATACATTAGAATTAAATTCTTGTAAAATATTTCCATTCTGATCTTTTACAATAAAATGACTACCTTCAGTCGCATAACCACTAATCACGCCTTCTGGACTAATTCGTGTAATACTAATAGCTGGAACTTCAGTAACTAACCCAATTGATGAATTTTCACTGCTATAACCATTATAAGTAGCGACTGCGTAAACTTCTTGATTTGAGTTAATTGAAAGATCTTGTAAAGTAAATTTACCTTCTTCATTAGTTATTGTACTTGCAAGCCAATCACCATTTTTATTGTAGATATCGACCTTACTTCCTTTATATGCACTACCTGAAATGATAGCTCCATCTATATTGTTGAAAGTCAATGAATCTAGGGTTGGTGAATTCGGAGTAGGATCCACATTATAATTTTGGGTATGTGTGATAATGGCTGTATTGCCAGCTTGATCAGTAAGACTAATATCAATTGATATATTGGTTTGCGGCTCTACTGACCAAAGAAACTCTGCTGGAATTTCAGTAACCCATTCTTGCGTGACTTCATCAAAATGAAAATTATAAGTAACATTGTCTAATGTCGTATTTACTGATGTCAGTGAGCTATTTAAATCTGTGGGTAAATTAGCTATTTCAAGTCTTATAGAAATAACTTGATCTTTTTCAACTAGACTTATTGTATTGTCTTCAGTAATCGGCTTTACAATCACTGTGGTTGATTCAACATTTAAGGAATTATCTACAACAACTTTTTGTATAGCAGATTCTGAGATATTGCCTGCGAGGTCTGTCACTATAGCTTTATATTGGTAAATACCATCAGCTAAATCTTTTTGATCAGCTGTTGTCTCTTGCCAAGTTTTTCCTTCATCTTTTGAAACTTCATAGTGGTCTAGTAAAGCGGCTTGTTCCCCAATCACAATCGGTTGAACTAGCTTTAAAGTAAAACTATTATCTTGCGTAATCTGATCTGTTGCTGAAACACCTGTATCATTCAAATCAGATAAAGTGAGTTTACCTGCTTGCGGTGCGGTAGTATCCACAACCACTTTTTGTACAGCCGTTTCCGAGGTATTGCCGGCAGTGTCTGTCACTACAGCTTTATATTGGTAAACACCGTCAGCCAAATCTTTTTGGACTACCGTGGTTTCCTGCCAAGTTTTTCCTTCATCAGTGGAAACTAAATATGTTACTCGGCTACCAGTTTCCTGTCCTTCAAGCTTTAAATTGAAGTTTTTATCTTGCGTGATCTGATCTGTTACTGAAACGCCTGTATCATTCAAGTCAGATAGAGTCAGTTCACCTGCTTGTGGTGTGGTAGTATCCACAACCACTTTTTGTACAGCTGTTTCCGAGGTATTGCCAGCAGCGTCTGTCACTACAGCTTTATATTGGTAAACACCATCAGTTAAATCTTTTTGGGCTACCGTGGTTTCCTGCCAAGTTTTTCCTTCATCGGTAGAAACTAAATATGTTACTCGGCTACCAGTTTCCTGTCCTTCCAGTTTTAAAGTGAAGTTTTTATCTTGTGTGATCTGATCTGTTACTGAAACGCCTGTATCATTCAAGTCAGATAGAGTCAGTTCACCTGCTTGTGGTGTGGTAGTATCCACAACCACTTTTTGTACAGCCGTTTCCGAGGTATTGCCGGCAGTGTCTGTCACTACAGCTTTATATTGGTAAACACCGTCAGCCAAATCTTTTTGGACTACCGTGGTTTCCTGCCAAGTTTTTCCTTCATCAGTGGAAACTAAATATGTTACTCGGCTGCCGCTTTCCTGTCCTTCAAGCTTTAAATTGAAGTTTTTATCTTGCGTGATCTGATCTGTTACTGAAACACCTGTATCACTCAAGTCAGATAAAGCCAGTTCACCTGCTTGCGGCGCGGTAGTATCCACAACCACTTTTTGTACAGCCGTTTCCGAGGTATTGCCAGCAGCGTCTGTCACTACAGCTTTATAAAGATAAATACCGTCAGCTAAATCTTTTTGATTTAATGTCGTCTCTTGCCAGGTTTTACCTTCATCGGTAGAGATTAAATACGTTACGCTACTTCCCTTTTCCTGTCCGCTGAGTTTTAAATTAAACTTGTTATCATTCGTGATCTGATCTTGTGTTAACTCCCCTGAATCTAAAAGATTTTGGAAAGACAATTTACCTGGTTCCGGAGGTGTTTTATCTTTGGCGTCTTGCTGAGATAATAATGCAACTGTCCCTGCACCAGCTAAAGCACTAACAACCCAAGACCAGATAGGTACAGAAGATGAAGCATCTATATATTTTGGTATCTCTTTTAATTCTAAATAATTAACAGTGGTCTGTCCTGTAGCATCTTCAGCTAAATTAGCAGTCCAATAAGTCTGCCCTTCATTTAAAAGAATTTGTGGATTTTCACTAATAAAAAAGTTCTCTAAAACAATTTCAGTCCCATCTTTTAGATGAATAACTGCACTATTACCATCTCTTGTTATTGAAGCAATTCTTTCTGGATTAATATCAATTTTTGCGATTACCTTCGGATCTACTACAATATTTTTTGTTTGGCCAACATTAATATCAACTGTATTATTTTTTGAAGCATTATTTGCCATTAATGATACTTGTACCATTTTTCCACCATGAAATTTTAAATAATTATTAAGTTTTTCTAAAATATTAAGTCAAATAGAGACTCATTTTAATAAAATATTATTAAAGAACATAAAAAACTAAATCCATATTGTAGCTAGTTAAAAAGCACGGCTTTTTATATAGTCAAAATCTTTTTATGTATTAATATTATTTTTTAAAATGATAAAACATTTAAAATGTTTTCCTATTCCCCATATATAGAATTTTTAGCTTAAGCATTGTAATGGATAAAATTTTATCAATCTACTCATAAGTTAAGTGTCCTATAGAATTTTTATAAATTAAATTAATTGAAAAATCTTTAAATCGTAATTAAACCAATAATGTTGAATTTTTCCTTCATTTGAAATTGTATTAAAGCTATTTGGATTATGATGATATAAGCGAGTAGAAGTTGCTGTACCTGCATGTATATCAAAAATAGGATGATCTATTTTTAGAGAATAAATCTGAGTTAAATCATATATAGCTGTTTTATGGAGATGCCCATGTAACATTCCAAATAGACCAGTTGTACTCCACTTTTCTAAAGCGATTTTACCCAGAACCGGACAATCTTTTATTCCATGCTTATTATCAGGGGGCGTATAAAAGGGTTGATGAAAAACAACTAGCTTTATTTTATTTTTAGGTCCTCTGTCTAAGCGCTCATAAGTAGCTTGAATTTGTTCAATCGAAATATGCCCACGCGTATGATAACGACGACGTATACTATTCACCCCAACAATATAAAAATGTTCAGTTTCTAAAGTCGGCTCTAATTCACCAAAAAAATATCGATAACGGGTAAATGGAGAAAAAAAACGGTTCCAGACATGATACAAAGGTATATCGTGGTTACCAGGCACCACAAGATAAGGAATATTGAGGCTATCTAAATACTGTCGACATTTAAAAAATTGTTCATATTTGGCGCGTTGAGTAATATCGCCGCTCACAACAATCACTTCAGGCTGTTGCTGAATACAAAAATCACTTATTGCCTCTAAACACTCTTTTTTTTCTGTCCCAAAGTGTAAATCAGACAGATGTAGTAACATTCGGCACCATAATATTTAAAGCATTTTTTTCTACAGTGAAATTTAAAGGAGGTTTCATCTCTATGATTTCTCCATCTAAGGCCACTGTGAGTTTGGTTTTCTTTGCACATTCAACAATGACATGATCAGCACAAAAACTATATACATCTTGTGCATCTTCAACTTTACCTTGAACCCATTGCCAAAGCATATTTAGTAAACTCAGCTTATCACTTTTTGTAATTACAACTCCAGCAACTCTTCCCTGTGCTGCACATTCTGCAATTCTGAGCTTCATATCACATAGTTGCAATTGGTTATTTCCAAAGAAAATAAGCGGCGCTTTAACTGGGTATTTCTTGCCATCTACAGTTATAGAAAGCTTCATTGATTTATTTTCTCTCAATAAAACATCTAAAGCTGAGGTATAGGCATGTAAAGGCAGTCTTCCTAAATATTTATTGTAGAGTTCGCGTTTTTTGATAAAAAGAGGATATAAACCTAAACTGGCATTATTTAGATAAATATGATCATTAATAACTGCTACATGTACTGACCTAGGTTTACCTGTTGCAATAACCTCTGCTGCCTCTAAAAGGTCTAACGGAATCTCTAAAACTTTAGCAACATAATTAAAAGTCCCTAAAGGCAGAATTCCCATGGGAATAGAAGTATTTTTAAGTTTAGTTGCAACCGCATTTAAAGTACCATCTCCTCCTGCCGCAACAACCACTCCTGTATTTTCATTTTGTGAATGTCGATGAATAACATTATTTATCAAATCATCAAATAATGTATTTTCATTTAATTCAAATACTTGTATTTCAAAACCATATTCTGTAAATACAGTCATGAGCTGCTCATAGACGTCTTCATGTTTTGAAGCATGAAATCCTGATTTTTCGTTATAGATGATTGAAAGAGGTTTCAAAGGCCGCATTTTATTATCGTAAAGTCAGTTCTTTATTCTATTTTGTATATAAAATCGCCTATTAAAAGTCTCTTTATGTAAATTTTGAATGAGCTTCATTTGTATAATCAATAATAATTCTCAAAAAAATTTTTCAAGACTAATTCATTGATTTTAAACAAAATAATTTAGATAAATAACATACATATAACATAAAAATATAAAAGCAAAAACCTTATAAAAACATATAAACATATGATTTTCATTAAAAAATAAAGAAAACTCCAAATATCTGCTAGTTAGTCTTTAGTCTTATTTTTTTTATGATTTTATGCTTTAATACAGCCACTTTTTTATTTGATCTTTCATTGTATCCCAATGAATGACTTGTACGTTGTACATATTTTGAATAGGCCTCACCATGACCACAGTGAACGCACCAGAATTCGTTCGTCATCCTAAGCTTATAGCATGGGTTGAAGAAATTGCAAACTTAACCAAACCAGCAAAAATCGAATGGTGTGACGGAAGCGAAGAAGAGTATCAACGTCTAATCGACTTGATGATCGCTAACGGCACCATGCAGAAATTAAACCAAGAAAAACATCCTGGTTCTTATCTTGCAAATTCTGACCCATCTGACGTTGCGCGTGTTGAAGATCGTACTTACATCTGCTCTCAAAATAAAGAAGATGCTGGTGCGACAAACAACTGGGAAGATCCAGCTGTTATGCGTGAAAAATTAAATGGTTTATTTGAAGGTTCAATGAAAGGCCGTACCATGTACGTTGTTCCTTTCTCTATGGGTCCTTTAGGTAGCCATATTGCTCACATTGGTATCGAATTAACTGACTCTCCTTATGTAGCTGTTAGCATGCGCAAAATGGCACGTATGGGTAAAGCAGTTTATGACGTATTAGGTACAGATGGCGAGTTTGTTCCTTGCGTACATACAGTAGGTGCTCCACTTGCTGAAGGTCAAAAAGATGTTGCTTGGCCTTGTAACCCAGAGAAATATATCGTTCATTACCCAGAAACTCGCGAAATCTGGTCTTTCGGTTCTGGTTACGGCGGTAACGCGTTACTTGGTAAAAAATGTTTAGCTCTTCGTATCGCTTCTGTCATGGGACGCGAACAAGGTTGGTTAGCTGAACACATGCTTATTCTTGGTGTAACTAACCCTCAAGGTGAAAAACACTACATCGCTGCTGCATTCCCGTCTGCTTGTGGTAAAACAAACTTTGCAATGTTAATTCCACCAGCAGGTTATGAAGGTTGGAAAATCGAAACTGTAGGTGACGATATTGCTTGGATTAAACCAGGTGAAGATGGTCGCTTATATGCGATTAACCCTGAAGCTGGTTTCTTCGGTGTAGCACCTGGTACAAATACCAAAACTAACCCGAACTGTATGGCAACTCTTCACAAAGACGTTATCTATACAAACGTAGCAGTAACTGACGATGGTCAAGTTTGGTGGGAAGGTCTTTCTAAAGAAGTTCCAGCCAACCTAACTAACTGGAAAGGTCAACCTCACGTAAACGGCGAAAAAGCAGCACATCCAAATGCTCGTTTCACTGTTGCAGCAGGTCAATGTCCATCTATCGATGCTGATTGGGAAAACCCAGCAGGTGTTCCAATTTCTGCATTCATCTTCGGTGGTCGTCGTGCAGATACAGTACCTTTAGTTTCTGAAGCTTTCGACTGGGTTGACGGTGTATATAAAGCGGCAACTATGGGTTCTGAAACTACTGCTGCTGCTGTTGGTCAACAAGGTATTGTTCGCCGTGACCCATTCGCGATGCTTCCATTTGCTGGCTATAACATGGCTGACTACTTTGACCACTGGTTAAACCTTGGTGCGAAAGTAAGTGAAAAAGCTGAAGCTTCTGGCAACAAATTACCAAAAATCTTCAACGTAAACTGGTTCCGTCGTGATGCGGAAGGCAACTTCGTATGGCCTGGTTTTGGTCAAAACATGCGTGTTCTTGAGTGGATCATTGATCGTTGTGAAGGTCGTGCGAACGCTGTTGAAACACCTATCGGTTTTGTTCCAACATATGAAGACTTGAATTGGGAAGGTACTGAGTTCACTAAAGAACAATTTGACCTCATCACAAATCAAGATAAAGACCAATGGGTTACTGAAATTGAAAGCCACACTGAGTTATTCAATAAACTTGGCGAACGCTTACCTAAAGCATTAAAAGAACGTCAAGCAGCTTTACTTGAAGCTGTAAAAACTGGCTTCTAATTGCTCTATATAAAAAAGGTCGCCATGTGCGACCTTTTTTTTATTATGCGGCATCATCTTTTAATCGACGTTCTGATAAATAAGCTTCTAAAACTTTTACCTGTTTTTCATCAAATGCCAAACCTAATTTAGATCTGCGCCAAAGTATATCTTCTGCTGTGTGAGCCCATTCATATTCACACAAATATCTGACTTCACACTCAAACAAATCATGGCCAAAATGTTGACCCAATTGTTCTACAGCATTTCGCTCTTTAAGCATATTCCACACTCTTGTGCCATATGCATGAGCCCAACGGTTGGCAAGTGAGTCAGAAATTCCACTTACACGTGTTTTAATCTGATTGATTAAATCCTCTAGGGTTGTCCAGTTTTCGGCGCCAGGTAATGCTTCATCTGCAGTCCACTCCTCTGCCATGTCATTAAAAAAAGGAGCCAGATGTTCTAAAGCAGCTTCGGCTAACTTTCGGTAAGTTGTAATCTTGCCCCCAAACACTGAGAGCAATGGTGTGGTTTTATCTTCTGCCTGTAGAGCCAAAGTATAGTCGCGTGTAATTGCAGATGGATTATCCGACTCATCATCACATAAAGCACGCACACCCGAGTACTGACTTACAATATCAGCTCGCGTCAACTGCTTTTTAAAATGTGAATTTGTCACTGTCAAAAGGTAATCAATTTCCACATCAGTAATCTCTACTTTTTGTGGATCACCTGTGTATTCCTGATCTGTTGTACCAATGAGGGTATATTTTTCTAAATAAGGAATTGCAAAAACGATCCGTCGATCTTCGTTTTGCATAATAAAGGCCTTATGGCAGTCATATAATTTTGGCACAACAATATGACTTCCTTGTATAAGCCTAATTTGATAAGGCGAACTTAATCCCAGATTTTCACTAATAATTTCTTCAACCCAAGGTCCCGCCGCATTTACAATAGCTTTCGCACGTATCTGATAAAACTCAGCTCCGCTTTGTAACTCCAGATGCCACAATTCCTGTTGTCTATAAGCCTTAACACAACGTGTACGTGTAACGACTTTTGCCCCTTTCTCTTTAGCTTGTAGTGCATTTAACACCACAAGACGCGCATCATCTACAGTACAGTCAGAATATTCAAAACCACGTGTTATCGCTGGTTTTAAAGGGCTGTCTTCTTTGAAATAAATGAGATTTGATCCTAATAATTTTTCTCGTTTTCCCAAATGATCATAAAAAAATAGACCTGCTCGAATTAGCCATGCAGGGCGTAAATGGGGTCGATGAGGCATGATAAAACGCATTGGTTTAATAATATGTGGCGCTTTAGCTAGCAATACTTCACGCTCTGCTAATGCTTCTCTGACCAGCCTGAATTCTTTATGTTCTAAATAACGTAGGCCGCCATGAATTAATTTGCTGCTAGCAGATGAGGTATGGCTGGCTAAATCATCTTTTTCACATAAAAATACCGATAATCCGCGCCCTGCTGCATCATTGGCAATACCAACACCATTAATACCGCCACCAATTACAGCAATATCATATATTTTTGAATAATCATTAGGTTGTACTTTCATTTCTCATGTTCTTTTTATTGTTGATCTTATAAAAATTAAAACATCAAATTGATGAAACAACAATCAAAAAAGTAGAATAATCAATTTTGCATCCTCTAGCATTTAACTATCCATTGACTACCCTACTGTTGAATTCAATTAATTAAGAAAAAGTTCAATCCTCTGCCCAATTTTGACTACGCTTAACTGCTTTTAGCCAACCTTTATAAATGAGTTCAGCTTGTTCAGAAGGCATTTTCGGTTCAAAAACCTTTTCTATGGCAGATTTATTTCTTAACTCATGAAGATCTTGCCAAAAACCAGTGGCCAACCCTGCTAGGAAAGCTGCACCCAATGCTGTAGTTTCTTTCATTATTGGACGCTCTACCGGTGTCGTTAAAATATCGGCCTGAAATTGCATCAAGAAATTATTTTCCGTTACTCCTCCATCGACACGGAGTGTACGAAGCTCTTCTTCTGCATCTTGTTGCATGGCATCTAAAACATCCCGAGTTTGAAAGGCTATAGACTCTAGAGTTGCGCGGATAATATGTTCAATACTAGCCCCACGTGTCAGACCAAAAATTGCGCCGCGAGCTGTCGGGTCCCAATACGGTGCTCCTAATCCGGTAAAAGCAGGTACTACATATACACCATTATTATCCTTTACACGTGTTGCATAAAGCTCGGAATCCTTAGCATTCTTAATAACCTTTAATTCATCACGTAACCACTGTACGCAAGAACCACCGTTAAATACGGCACCCTCTAAGGCATAGTTCACCTCACCACTCGCACCACAGGCAATAGTTGTGAGTAATCCATGCTCTGAACGGACAATCTTTTTACCCGTATTCATGAGTAGAAAACAGCCAGTACCGTAGGTATTTTTAGCCTGTCCCGACTCAACACACATTTGACCAAAAAGCGCAGCCTGCTGATCACCCGCGATTCCGGCAATTGGGATCCCTACTTCTTGTCCACTAATGGTATGTGTATATCCATAAACTTCAGATGAACTACGAACCTCCGGCAAAATTGCTCTAGGAATATCTAAAGCTTGTAAAAGTTTTTCATCCCACTCAAGCTTTTCGATATCAAACAGCATGGTTCGAGATGCATTGGTAAAATCAGTGACATGAACAGCACCATTAGTTAGTTTCCAAATGAGCCAGGTGTCCACCGTACCGAATAATAGCTCTCCTCGTTCAGCACGCTCACGGCTGCCTTCAACATGATCCAAAATCCATTTAATTTTTGTGGCCGAGAAATATGGATCAATGACTAAACCAGTGGTCTTACGGATATATTCTTGCCAACCTGCTTTATACAATTGATTGCATATTTCCGTTGTTTGTCGGCTTTGCCAAACAATCGCATTGTAAATAGGCCTTCCTGTTTTTTTGTCCCAGACAATAGTGGTTTCCCGTTGGTTTGTAATTCCAATTGCCGCAACTTGTTCACTCTTGATGCCAGCTTGAGCCAATGCTTCGACCCATACAGCACTTTGAGTTGCCCAAATTTCCATAGGATCATGCTCAACCCAACCTGGCTGAGGGTAAATCTGGGTAAATTCTCTTTGAGCAATACTGACAACGTTCGCATCATGATCTAAAACAATTGCTCTTGAGCTTGTTGTTCCCTGATCAAAAGCGACAATATATTTTTTCGGGCAATTTGACATCTGAATGTCCCTTTCATTTTCCACACACATCTAGCCCACAATGCAAAAACATCATGCCTAACTGTATTTATTTAAAATTTTCTTTGGAATATATCATTATTTTTAAGTGGCATAGGGTTTCTTCGTCCAAACATTACCCATTCTTTATCAATTTTTTACTGCATGGAAAAAAGTAATAAGAAAAATATTGAAATTAGAAGATAAAAATATGCTGATCGCCTAATTTGAAATCACATAAATATTCAACTTATTCCTTTGCTTAAATAATAAACATTGTTTTACAGACATAAAAAAAATAAAGTGAAATACTCCTGTAGATAATATGTAAAAACGGAATAAATCTTCTCTTTTTTAGCATTCAACCCAAGCGAAACATGGAGCGAATCATGGTTGATCAACCTTCTACCGCAACAACTCCACATTCTAATTTAGATACAAAAACCCGTCTAAAATCAATTTTGGGCGGTTCTGCCGGTAACCTTGTCGAATGGTACGACTGGTATGTATATGCCGCATTTACGCTCTATTTTGCTCATGCATTTTTCCCAAAAGGAAGTCAAACCGCACAACTTCTTCAAGCTGCAGCTATTTTTGCAGTGGGTTTCCTTATGCGTCCCATTGGCGCATGGATTATGGGGATCTATTCTGACCGTAAAGGACGTAAAGCGGGCCTTACGCTTTCCGTTACTTTAATGTGTATCGGTTCGCTACTGATTGCTGTTACCCCCTCCTACGAAAGTATTGGCGTATTTGCTCCATTGCTTTTGGTTATTGCACGTTTAATTCAAGGCTTAAGTGTAGGCGGTGAATATGGCGCAAGTGCAACGTATTTAAGTGAAATGGCAGAAAAAGATCGACGTGGTTTTTTCTCAAGCTTTCAATATGTCACTTTAATTGCAGGACAGCTTACAGCTTTATGCGTACTACTCATCTTGCAAATGATACTCACCGAAGAACAACTGCATGACTGGGGATGGCGTGTTCCGTTTTTCATCGGAGCCCTTTTAGCTATTGTAGTGTTCCGTATTCGTCGTGGCTTATTGGAAACTCAATCCTTTAAAAACGCTCAAGCAGAAACAGATCAGCCGAAATCAGGAATGTTTGCTTTATTTAAACATTACCCTAAAGAAGCCTTCACTGTATTATTCCTAACTGCTGGTGGTACTTTAGCTTTTTATACTTACACCACCTATTTACAGAAATATTTAGTGAATACTTCTGGTTTTACCAAGCCTGAGGCTACTCAAATTACCACTTTAGCCTTATTCATCTTTATGTGCTTACAGCCATTGGCAGGTGCCTTATCAGATCGAATTGGCCGTAAACCGCTTATGATCGCCTTCGGGGTTACAGGTGTTTTATTCACTTATATTTTGTTTGATACACTTGCAAACACGCATAACTACTGGACTGCTTTCTGGCTATGTTTAGGTGGACTGGTTATGGTAACCGGCTACACATCAATTAATGCTGTAGTGAAAGCTGAACTTTTCCCTGCACATATTCGAGCTTTAGGTGTCGCATTACCTTATGCAATTGCGAATACTTTATTTGGTGGTACAGCCGAGTTTTTTGCATTAAGTTTTAAAGAAGCCGGGCACGAATCTTGGTTCTTTATTTACGTCAGTATCATGATTTTCATTTCATTGCTGATTTATATCTTCATGAAAGACACCAAGCATCATTCAAAAATTAAAGAACATTAAAATCCTTCAATTAGAGCTAATATCATAAGTGAATGTTAGCTCTAACTTAGTGAATAAGCTCCAACAACGTTTCTATTTTATGAGATACTTCATATAAGAAAATAAGGACGATACTGATGAATAAAAGTATTCTATGTTTGGCATTAAGTAGTATGTTCATTTTAACTGCATGTCAGACTACGCCTCGACAATATAATGGTTCAACTGGCTACCAGATTGAAAACCAAACAAAAACTTCAGCGACTTTAGCTTACACTTTAGCTGGTCGTAGTAACCAGCAACTTGATGAGCGTAAATTGCAACGCGCTTGTCAAAATGTGTTAGGTGCTCAGAAAGTTTATAAATTATCAATTTTAAGCATCAATGAAATTCCTAATCCAGCTAAAGATGAGCATTACGGAATTCAACTAGGTGAAACCCGCGCTTCTTTTGGCTTATCAAATACACCTAGCTTAAATAATGGTGAAGATTATGCGACACGCCAAGCACTTGAAGCACGTCCAAGTACATTAAAAGTCGTTCGTTATACTTGTTCATAACATAAAAAAAGACGCTGTTCTCTTACAGCGTCTTATAAAAACTTACATTTCTAAATTCTTTCGCTTCATCCAGATCTGGCCAAGTTGTTGCACTTCTTTCTTCAATTTTTTCATATTTTGGATGACTAAAGTTTTTAACACGGCTATCTGCTACCCATACTTCTGGTGCAAATTTTAAAAATTCGTCTAAGAAAAAGCGATTACATTGGTCATATAACACATCGGCAGCAAGTAAAATATCGACTTGTTCAGCCTTATATAAATCATCCAAATATTCGAGTTCTACATCATTAAGTAAAGCATTTTCACGACAAGCATTTAAACTAACCTGATCAATATCACAGCAGATTACGCGTTTTGCTCCTGCCATTTTTGCAGCAATTGCCACTACACCAGAACCTGCTCCGAAATCTAACACCACTTTATCTTTAACATGGTGTGGCTCTGCAAGTATCCACTGAGCCATCGCCAAGCCTGATGCCCAACAGAAAATCCAATACGGCGTGTCATTCCAGATACGGCGAATAACTTCGTCATCCAATCGATCAGTTGGAAAAACAGGTGGAATCAACCATAAAGAAATTGGAGTTTCTGGCAACTGTTGTGCCATTAATTCACAATGAGGAATGACTTCATGTAAGGCTTGAAGTAAATGTTCAGGGGCTTTGGACAGTTGAAAGGTGCAGCTCATAAATAAGCTCAACAATTTATAATTACTATTTGATCATCTGCATCGCGAGCAAGACTAAAACAGTAGCTTAAAGCATGATAGTGGCTAGTTACTAAAAATACGTTAGTTCAATTCCACTGCTTTAATTAGTGCAACCGTTTTGGTCTTGCGTAGCATTCGCTACTCATCCCGAAAGAAAAGTAACATACGAGCTCCTAACATTTGCGTTAAACGGTAGGACGCCGCCGTGAATAAATTAAATTAACCTAAAGCTTTTTCAGCAGCTTCTACAGTTTGACGAATCAAAGTTGTAATGGTCATTGGACCAACACCACCCGGTACTGGTGTATAAGCAGAAGCAATTTCTTCAATACCTTGTAATTGAATATCGCCTACACCACCGCCATCACGCGGATGGAAACCAGCGTCTACAACAACTGCACCTTGTTTAATCCAGTCTTTTTGAATAAGTTCAGCTTTACCTACAGCACCAACAATAATGTCAGCTTGTTTCACAAGCTCAGGTAAGTTTTGTGTACGTGAATGACAAATCGTTACTGTCGCATTTGCTTGTAACAACATCATTGCCATTGGTTTACCTAAAATTGCTGAACGGCCAACTACAACCGCGTGTTTGCCAGCAATTTCGATATTGTTTTCTTTAAGAATCGTCATAATGCCAGCAGGAGTCGCTGAACCATATGCAGCTTCACCCATTGCCATACGGCCAAAACCAAGGCAAGTTACGCCATCTACATCTTTTGCTAAAGAGATCGCATCAAAACATGCGCGCTCATCAATTTGTGCAGGAACTGGATGCTGTAAAAGAATACCGTGAACATCTGGATTGGCATTAAGCTTTTCAATTTCAGCTAATAATTGTTCTGTTGTGGTTTCTTGTGGTAATTCGATTTTTAATGAATCCATACCTACTCGGCGGCAGGCATTCCCTTTCATACGTACATAAGTTGCAGAAGCACCATCATCCCCAACCAAAATAGTCGCTAAAATTGGGGTACGACCTGTTTTCGCTTTTAAAGCTTCAACACGTACCAACAAATTTTCTTCAATTTGCTTTGCTAATGCACGACCGTCTAAAACCAATGCCACAGCACATCTCCAAGGTAGACATGAATTTAATGTGCCAATAATACATGATAATTTCGACAATTTTATTCTAGATGTTGTTTTTATGTGCATCTTCGCTCAAAACAGTATTGTTTTTTTTGTAAAGGTTGCTAATATGTGCATCACCAAATGCAGGCGGGGTGGCAGAGTGGTCATGCAGCGGACTGCAACTCCGTGGACGCCGGTTCGATTCCGACCTCCGCCTCCAAATTTGGTAAAGCCCGGGTGGTGAAATAGGTAGACACAGGGGATTTAAAATCCCCCGCCCTCAAAGCGTGCCGGTTCGAGTCCGGCCCCGGGCACCATCTTCAATTACTGAATATGGTGCCATAAAGAATCCAGCGTAAGCTGGTTTTTTTATGCCTAAAAAAAGGGCTACTATGTAACCCTCTATTTTTTAATTTTAAGCCGTCTTTTGACCTTGTTTTAACGGCATCAAATTCAGATCCAATACAATATCGTTTTGTCTACTTGAATCTATCTGATATTCGGTATTTTTAATTGAATCTACAAATCTCCACTCAGAATGAACTTGCGCCTGATCTAGAGTAACCAACAAGTATCCTCGTTGATTTAAATTACAATAAACCAATTCATCAATTAATGTAGTAAAAGCAAATTCAAACTGTTGAAGCTGAGTCAGTGGAATACTTAAATATTTTTCCAAACCTGGAGACGATACAGAACTCGTCGCTAATTCAACTCCAACATATTTCCCTTTCTGGCTATATAAATAAGATGCCCATGCATTATGTGTATCCCCGGCTAACACAATGATCTTTTTATTAAACTCTGCCAATTTATCGTACACAAACTCTCGCTCAGCATAGTAACCATCCCAAGCATCGAGATTATATGGTGAAACCGTCATAATTCTTGCTTTTTCTTGGGCTGTTAATGTCGGATCATTTTGTTGTAAACGAAGTTTTAAAGCGACCAACTCGGTAATTTGTGCATTCATCTTAGCAAGCGCCTCAGGCGAAGTTCCTCCTGAAGTAATTTGCCCTAAAGACGCCAACAACTCAGCTGGAATCCACATTTTACTCATTAAAACTTGCTGCCCTACTACATTCCATGTTGCTGTAGATTGCTTTAATTTATCGACCAACCAATCTCTTTGCGTATATCCCATCAAAGTACGCACCGGATTAGTTAAATCTGCCTGAAACTTTGCAATATCCAAACCTGTAGTTGTCATGTAGTCTGCATATGCAAGCTGCTTATCACGCGCAATAATACGCGTATCTAGCATGGTTAACTGAACAAGAGAGCCAAAATTAAACTGGCGATAAATATTTAAATGATCTGTACTAGAAACTGGACGAATTGGCATCCATTCAAAATAAGCCTGTAGAGCAGCTAATTTACGGTCCGAAAAAGCCCCTTCATTACTTTGATGGTTTTCCGCCCCCTCACGCCAAGCATCATTTGCCAACTCATGGTCATCCCAAATCACAATAAAAGGATGGCGCTGATGAGCTGCTTGCAAATCTTTATCTTGACGATAAAGCGCATAACGTTTGCGGTAATCATCTAATTTAATAATTTCTTTATTATTATCGGCAGGTAAATTACGGCCTAACTTGGTTGCATCTTCTGTCGCATAGCCATCTGCCCCATATTCATAAATATAGTCACCCAAGTGAATAATGACATCAACATTCTGTTTTGCCATTTCACGATAAACATAAAAGTAACCCGCAGGATAGTTAGAACAAGAACATACTGCAAAGCTCACTTTATTGGTGGATGTTGGTAATGTTTTCGTCTGCCCAACCGGTGAAACTTTATTACCAAATTTAAAACGGTAGTAGTACACCGTATCTGCTTGTAACCCAGCTGCATCAACTTTCACTGTAAAGTCATCAGTCTTGCTTGTTTCAACCATTCCCGTCTTTAAATTTTGTTTAAACTGATTATCGGTTGAAATTTCCCATACAACTTTTAAGCGCACCCCAGAGTCTGTCGGTGTTACTCGTGTCCACAAAATAACTTTATCTTGTAGTGGGTCTCCGCTTGCAACACCATGAAGAAAATCTACTTGTATTTCTGGGCTTTCATCATCTGAGCCATCATTACAACCTGTAAAAGCAACAGGTATAGATAAAGCCCCAAAACCGAGTAGACTTTTTTGAATTAATTCTCGGCGTGAAATTTTCTCTGACATAAAATTACCTAAGTTTTAAGCAATGAGTGTCTTAAACTTAAGTAGAGAAGATGAACAACTGATCTCAGTTTGATGAACAAATCATGACATAAATTGGTTAATTTATAGAAATACTGATAAGAACTGATTGAAAATAAAGCAAACTCTCTGTTTTTCTCTTGCCAATCGCGCACTTGTCCTCTATTATTGCGCACATGCCCGGGTGGTGAAATAGGTAGACACAGGGGATTTAAAATCCCCCGCCCTCAAAGCGTGCCGGTTCGAGTCCGGCCCCGGGCACCATTTTCAACTATTGAATTTGGTGCCATAAAGAATCCAGCGTAAGCTGGTTTTTTTATGCCTGATGAAAATAATGCCATGATCAGAATATTAATATTTATATCCGCTCTACTCTTTTTTATACCCTTTGCAAATGCCGAAGATATATTTAACGGTACAATCTTGTTCAAAAATAATGATTGGCACTTTGTACGCTGCTCTATTACTCAAGATGACTATCTAATTGAAGCCCCTCAAGAGATATTTACTCAATTTAAAGAGCTACAGCAGCAACAAAAAAACTATTGGGTCAGCGTATTGGCAGAAGTAAATGAACAGCAGAATGGAAATTTAATTTTAAAAATTGAGAAAATAGACGAAGTTCATTTAGGCGAGACATGTCATTTATTAGAAGCTCTCAAAAATTCTGAAAATCGAGAGTAATCACCACTCTCGATTCATTACCAACTCTTCCATTTCCAGATCTAAATATCCTGCATCTTGTACCACCATCATCATTGCCTCAGCAATATAATCAGCAGCACTATCATCAAGCGATGAATCTAGATCTTCGAACTGTGGCTTCATTTCATTAATTTCATTTACAGTTTGATGAGCATATCGATAGATATCTTGCTCAGCTAAAGCAGGTTTTTGAACTTTTTTAGCAAATTGCTCAATAAGCTGCTTGAGTTCAGCGACCAAAATATCTGGATAATATTCATCATCAAACATTGGGAGAAGTAAGTCTTCAAACATACAAAAGTTTACACAACAGCAAAAACTTGCCGCTTATAACATATTTTCGTAAAAATCACGAGATATTTACCCGACTCACTCATCCACTCTATTTTAATGAGCACTGAGTGAGTCCAATTTTATAACGTCATTATTTAAGCTTGCTGCACCGCTTTCCAAACTAAAATTGCTTCATGCATTTCCTTTACATCATGTGCTCTTACAATGGATGATCCCTGCTGAATACTAAGCAAATGCCCAGTTACACTTCCCACAGCACGTTGATCTGCAGGAGCGCCTTGTAAAGCTTCACCTATGAAACGTTTACGAGAAAGGCCAGATAAAATTGGATAACCAAGTTCATTAAGTTTCCAAAATTCTTTTAATAGTTTTAAATTTTGCTGAGCATTTTTCGCAAAGCCAAATCCAGGATCAACAATAATATTGTGCTTTTTTACCCCAGCAGCCAAAGCCTCATCAATGCGCTGTTGCAGCTCTTGCATCACATCGAGTGTTACATCAGTGTACTGATCCAACTGATTCATTGTCGTTGGTTCACCGCGCATATGCATAATTACTACAGGTATATCTAACTCTACGGCAGTTTTTAAAGCATTGGGACGTGTTAAGGCACGAACATCATTCCAGATATGTGCCCCTGCTGCTTTTGCTGCGCGAATAACTTCTGGCTGACTCGTGTCGATCGACAAAATAACGTTATGGTGAGATAAAGCCTCGACGACAGGTACCACACGACGCACTTCTTCTTCTACTGCAACTTCTGAAGCACCAGGTCGGGTAGACTCCCCCCCAATATCAATAATAGTCGCGCCTTGCTCAATCATACTAAGTGCATGGTCAACCGCTTGGTCTAATTGGTTATGTTTGCCACCATCACTGAAAGAATCAGGAGTGACATTTAAGATACCCATAACATGGGGCTGAGATAAATCTAATTGAAGCTGTCCACACTGTAAAATCTGCTTTGGTAAAGATATTAACTGCATAAAAAGCTCCGGTTCAAAATCAGCGGCTATTTTAGCAAGTAAGCTTTACATGCTGTCGATTTCTTTTCAGCTTTATCCAAAGTTAAGACAAATAAAAAAGCCACATGACTGTGGCTTTTTTATTAATTAACTTAATTCATCGCTGGTAATGGCGGCGGAGTAGATGGACCATCTTTTGGTGGCTCAAATGCTGATACCGGATTTTCAGCAATATAAACTTTAGGTGGTTGAGGTTCGCGGCCTTCCATGATGTCACGGATTTGGTCACGATCAATAGTTTCCCATTCCATCAACGCTTTAACCATTGCGTGTGCGATATCTTTATTATTTTCCAAGATATCACGAGCAACTTTATATTGTTCATCTAAAATACGGCGTACTTCCTGATCAACTTGTTGTTGAGTCGCTTCAGAAATTGTACGGCTACCTACGTTACCGAAGAATCCATTTTGGTTTTCATCTTCGTAAACCATCACACCCATTTTGTCAGACATACCGTACTTCGTTACCATCGCACGAGCCATTTTTGTAGCACGTTCGAAGTCATTTGAAGCACCAGTCGATTGCTGCTGAATGAAGACTTCTTCAGCAATACGTCCACCAAACAAAATTGCAATTTCATTTAGCATTTTGTCTTTATAGTGGCTAATCTGATCTTGTTCAGGTAACTGCCAAGTTACACCTAAAGCCCAACCACGCGGCATAATTGTTACCTTATGCACAGGGTCAGTGCCTGGTAAAATCTCAGCAACAATTGCATGTCCAGCTTCATGGTAAGCAGTTGCACGACGCTCTTCTTCACGTAAAACCATTGATTTACGTTCAGGACCCATATAGATCTTGTCTTTTGCATCTTCAAAATCATGCATATCGACAGTGTTCTTATTACGGCGAGCAGCAAACAAAGCAGCTTCATTTACAAGGTTTGCCAACTGAGCACCAGAAAAACCAGGTGTACCACGAGATAAAACTTTAACATCTACACCAGTAACTGAAGGCAATTTTTTCAAATGTACATTCAGAATTTGTTCACGACCACGGATGTCAGGTAAACCAACCATAACTTGACGGTCGAAGCGGCCTGGACGTAACAATGCTTTATCTAATACGTCAACACGGTTAGTCGCAGCAATAACGATTACGCCTTCATTACCTTCAAAACCGTCCATCTCTACGAGCATTTGGTTTAAGGTTTGCTCACGTTCATCATGACCACCACCTGTACCTGAACCACGGTGACGACCTACTGCGTCAATCTCATCAATAAAGATGATACATGGCGCATGACGTTTTGCTTGTTCAAACATATCACGGACACGGGACGCACCCACACCCACAAACATCTCAACAAAGTCAGAACCAGAAATGCTAAAGAATGGAACTTTTGCTTCACCAGCAATTGCTTTGGCTAATAACGTTTTACCAGTACCTGGAGGACCAACCATAAGCACGCCACGTGGAATAGTAGCGCCCAAGCGTTTGAATTTTGCAGGATCCTTTAAGAAATCTACAATTTCCACAACTTCTTGTTTCGCTTCATCACAACCGGCAACGTCAGCAAAAGTCACTTTGATTTGGTCTTCAGAAAGCATTTTTGCCTTCGACTTACCAAAACTCATCGGACCATTTTTGCCGCCTGCACCACCACCCATGTTACGCATAAAGAACATGAATAACAAAATGATTAACAGTACAGGGAAACTAGCAATGAGAAGTTGCATCAAAATGCCTTGACGTTGTGGTGCTGTGCCCTCTACAACAACATTTTGCTTGTTTAAGCTTGGCATAAGTTCAGTGTCTTCAACTTGCGGACGAACAGTTTCAAACTGAGATCCGTTAGTTTTTTCACCACTAATATTTAAACCGTCAATCGTGACTTGCTTAATTTGGCCAGCATTCACCGCTGCAACAAAATCTGAATATTTCATTGCAGTTGGCTTATTGCGGTCACTGATATTACTGAAAATTAAAATCAGAACACCAAGTATTATTAGCCACAATACGGCATTCTTGAAGTAATCGCTCAAAGCTTTATTCCCATATCAATCTAATTTGATCATGCCCAAACTTGGCCGATCGTCTTAAAAACAGCAATTGTCTTGCTTGCGGATAACCTAAAAGATACAAAATGCACAATTTTTAGGAGCTTGGCAAGTAAACTTTATTGCAATGCTTTCTTACGCCCTTGTCCAACCAAAAAAACTTCTTTAGATCGTGCCCGAGAAGCTGCTGGTTTTGCTGTTTTTAACACATCAAAACTATCAACGACTTGTTTACGAAACTCATCAAATCCTGCGCCTTGGAACACTTTAACAACAAACTGTCCATTTGGACCCAAGACTTTCTGAGCAAAGTCTAAAGCAAGTTCACACAAGTAAATCTGTCGAGGTTGATCAACAGCCCTATTACCTGATGTATTGGGGGCCATATCAGAAATTACAATGTCTACTTGTCTTCCGTTTAAAATATTTAACAATTTTTCAAATACAGCTTCTTCTCTGAAGTCGCCTTGTAAGAAAGTGACATCTGGCAAAGCATCCATAGGTAAAATATCGGAAGCAATAACCAATCCTTTACTACCAACGAGTTTCCCAGCGATTTGTGACCAACTCCCAGGAGCTGCTCCCAAGTCCACCACTGTCATGCCTGGCTTGATCAACTTATATTTTTCTTGAATTTCAAGAAGTTTATACGCTGCTCGTGCACGATATCCTTCCTTTTGTGCTTTTTTTACAAAAGGATCGTCTAGATGTTCCCTCATCCACGCACGACTACTTTTAGACAATTTTTGGTTGGTGATGCGTGTTGCCATAACTCACTAAATATCAAAAAAACTTCTGATTGCTCATTGTACGTGAAAATTACTCTCATTACAGTACGGATGTAACGTAATCTCAATAACTTTTACAGTTTTTTTCCAATAATGTTGATCGATTATTTATACAGTTTTTCGTACATTTGATTTTAAGTTTTTTGCTATACTAAGTCGTTTTTAAAATCAGGTATTTTTAATGGCCGCTTTATCTATTCATGAACGTAAACGTTTACGTCAAATTGGTCATGTGCTTAATCCGGTTGTCATGATTGGTGGACAAGGCTTAACAGACGCTGTTATTGAAGAAACGCTTCGTGCTTTAAACGATCATGAACTCATCAAGGTAAAAATTGCTGGTGAAGACCGTGAAGCTCGTGCCGCAGTAATTGATGCGATTGTAGAAGCAACTGGTGCTGAAGCTGTACAGAAAATTGGTAAAATTGTTTTACTCTATAAAAAAGCAGCTAAGCAAAATCAACATTTATCTAACCTTGTTCGTCACGCACACTTAGCAAACTAACTTATTGACTACTTATGGCAAGTTACGAACTTTCAGCTTTTGATCGTTTTCATGCTGTTTCTGTTGTTGGCGCAATTGAACAGCAAGCCCCATATACATTAAATGTGGGTTTTTGGATTCGTGATCCAAACCAACTAATTATCTGGCCCCAAGAAGTCGCAGCTCATCCTCGCCAGGACTTTTTGTGGGAAGAGACTTGTTTTGAAATTTTCATTGGCGTGCATGATGAAGATTTCTACCGGGAAATTAATCTTTCCCCTTCTCAAGCATGGCAGACTTACCAGTTTGAAGAATATCGCTATCCGGAAAGCATGCCTCCCCTCGTTGCTTACGATATCGAATTGAATCATCTCAAACGTACCCACTATGGGTTAAATGTAAGTCTTGACTTAAGCCAGTTTATGCAACAGCACCGCTTAAAATGGGCAAACCTTTATCTAGGTTTGACTGCTGTTTTAAAAACAAAAGATGGTATGCAGTACTATGCAATGCAGCATAGTGGAAAACATGCTGATTTTCACAATAAACGTGATTGGCTGCATGAGTTTTAAAAAACAAAAAAGCGAGAAATTAATTCTCGCTTTTTTTATTAACTTTTAATGCTAAATCTTTAGTGATCTCTTGCTTTGTTCCAAGCTTCAACCGCATTATTTTTAGTGCGTTTTAAGCTTTCAGTTAAAGAGTCTTTGTGTTTTAAAGAAATTTGGCTAATGTCACCTTTAAGTTCCTTAGTCACTTTGGTTAGATCTTCAATTAATGCATTGATTTCAGCTTTTAAAGTATTTTTTAATTCATTCAATCCTTCTTGTGAAGTATTGAACTGAGCTTTAATCACATCAAGACGCTGTAAAATATCTTGTTTAATCTGAGCAAATTGATTGTGAATGTTCTGATTCAATTCTTGTGTTTCAGCTTCAATCTTTTCTTCGGTCTCATTAATTACAGCTTTTACTTGCTCTTGTGTTTCTGCAATAGCTTCTTTAACTTGCGAAGTCGCTTCGTGAGCCACTTCTTTGACCTGTTCTGTTTTTTCAGCTACAACTTCTTTTACCTGTGTAGCTTTAGTGCTAACCGCTTTTTTAGCCCGAGTCGTCGTTTTGGCTACGGCCTCTTTAGCTTCAGCTACTTCTGTTTTTACAGTCTCTGCTACTGATGAAGTATTCTCAGCTATGTCTTTTGAAACTTGGTTATCGCTCATGCTATTTCCTCGTATTGTTTATTTTTTAACTAACATTACAATAAGAGGAATTAGATAATTTCAGCAGCCAGATTGTCAGACAATTTGCTAAAAGTATCAATTTCAGACAAGTGGATGAATTTTTTTGCTAAAAGCAAGCAATGAATTAAATTTTTTAATAGAAAATAAATAGACTTTTTAAGGTTCCATGCGTATAATGCGCTGTTAAGTTACAAGCGAGCAGACCAGTGAGGAGGGGCATGTTTTTTTAGAACATCGCCTATCTTTTTTAGGTCTACTCGCTTTTTTACAGCCGAAATTCAGGAGCTTTGGTTTGAGCACCCCCGCCATTTTAGCCCTCGCAGATGGAACGATCTTTAAAGGAACGTCAATCGGCGCAACGGGAAGTACGACTGGAGAAGTCGTTTTTAACACAGCCATGACAGGCTATCAAGAAATTTTGACTGACCCAAGTTATGCACAACAAATTGTGACATTAACTTACCCTCATATTGGTAACACTGGTTGCAACGAAGAAGACGTTGAATCTGGTCGTATCCATAAAGTATGGGCGAATGGTTTAATTATTCGTGACCTTCCACTATTACATAGCAACTTCCGTTCTGAGCAATCATTAAGTGAATATTTGCAAGCGCACAATGTTGTCGCAATTGCTGATATTGACACACGTAAACTTACTCGTATTTTACGTGATAAAGGTGCACAAAATGGTTGCATCCTTGCCGGCGAAAATATTACTGAAGAAGAAGCAATTGCTAAAGCTCGCGCTTTTGGTGGTTTAAATGGTTTAGACCTCGCAAAAGAGTGCTGTGATCCGACAGGCTTTGAATGGTCTGAAGGTTCATGGGTATTAGGTAAAGGCTTTACTCAACCTGAGTTAAAATACCATGTGGTTGCATACGATTATGGTGTCAAAACCAACATCTTGCGTATGCTTGCAGACCGCGGTTGTAAACTCACTGTTGTACCTGCTGAAACTCCGGCTGAAAAAGTATTAGCACTTAATCCGGATGGCGTATTCCTTTCAAACGGCCCTGGCGACCCAGCTGCTTGTGATTACGCTATCGAAGCTGTAAAAACTATTGTTGAAACCACAACATTACCTGTATTTGGTATCTGTTTAGGACACCAAATCTTGGCACTCGCTTCTGGTGCAAAAACTGTAAAAATGAATCATGGTCACCACGGTGCGAACCACCCTGTACAAAATCTTGAAGATGGTACAGTGATGATTACATCTCAAAACCATGGTTTTGCTGTAGATGCAGAAACATTACCGGCTAACTTAAAAGCAACGCATAAATCATTGTTCGATGGCACTCTACAAGGGATTCATCGTACAGACAAACCAGCTTTCAGCTTCCAAGGTCACCCTGAAGCAAGCCCAGGTCCACATGATTGTGCACCTTTGTTCGATCATTTCATCGAACTTATTGAAGCATCTAAACAGTAATTAAGGAGCGAATAATGCCTAAACGTACGGATATTAAAAGCATCTTAATTATTGGTGCTGGTCCAATTGTCATTGGTCAAGCTTGTGAGTTTGACTATTCTGGTGCTCAAGCATGTAAAGCACTTCGTGAAGAAGGCTATCGTGTTATTTTGGTTAACTCTAACCCAGCAACCATTATGACTGACCCTTCAATGGCTGATGCAACTTATATTGAGCCAATTACTTGGCAAACTGTTGCTCAAATCATTGAAAAAGAGCGCCCAGATGCAGTACTCCCTACTATGGGTGGACAAACTGCTCTTAACTGCGCACTTGCACTTGATGAAAATGGTGTATTAGAAAAATACGGCGTAGAACTTATTGGTGCAACAAAAGAAGCAATTGAAAAAGCTGAAGACCGTAAATTGTTTGATGAAGCAATGCGCAAAATCGGCTTGGAATGTCCAAAAGCTGCCATTGCTGAAACAATGGAAGAAGCATTGGAAATTCAATCTCGCTTTGGTTTCCCAGTAATTATCCGTCCGTCATTCACTATGGGTGGTTCAGGCGGTGGTATTGCATATAACCGCGAAGAATTCCTAGAGATTTGTGAACGTGGTTTCGACCTCTCTCCTACTCACCAATTATTGATCGATGAATCTTTAATTGGCTGGAAAGAATACGAAATGGAAGTTGTTCGTGACAAAAACGACAACTGTATTATCGTATGTGCGATCGAAAACTTCGACCCAATGGGCGTTCACACAGGTGACTCAATCACTGTAGCACCGGCTCAAACCTTAACTGACAAAGAATATCAATTGATGCGTAATGCTTCAGTTGCAGTTCTTCGTGAAATTGGTGTTGAGACAGGTGGTTCTAACGTTCAGTTCGGTATTAACCCGAAAGACGGCCGTATGGTTGTGATCGAGATGAACCCACGTGTATCTCGTTCTTCTGCGCTTGCGTCTAAAGCAACTGGTTTCCCAATTGCAAAAATTGCAGCCAAACTTGCTGTTGGTTACACCCTTGATGAATTGAAAAATGACATCACTGGTGGCGTAACTCCTGCAAGCTTTGAACCATCAATTGACTACGTTGTAACAAAGATTCCTCGTTTTAACTTCGAGAAATTCCCACAAGCAGAACCTGTATTAACCACTCAGATGAAATCTGTTGGTGAAGTCATGGCTATTGGTCGTAACTTCCAGGAATCTGTACAAAAAGCATTACGTGGTCTTGAAGTTGGCGTAAGCGGTTTCGATGAGAAAATCGAAGCTGGTGCAACAAATGTAAAAGAAACTATTCTAAAAGAGCTTAAAGTTCCGGGACCTGAACGTATTTGGTACGTAGCAGATGCATTCCGTCACGGCTTCTCTTTAGATGATGTATTTGAAGCAACTAAAATTGACCGTTGGTTCTTGATCCAAATTCAAGATATCGTCAACACAGAAGCTCAAGTAAAAACTTTAGGTTTTGGTGATCTCACTGCTGAAAATATCCGTTCGTTCAAACGTAAAGGTTTATCTGACCTTCGTATTGCGAACCTTATGGGTATTTCTCAAAAGCAATTCCGTAAGCAACGTTGGAACTTGGGTGTTTACCCTGTTTACAAACGTGTTGATACATGTGCTGCCGAGTTTGAATCTGGTACAGCATATATGTACTCGACTTACGATGAAGAGTGTGAAGCTAACCCATCAAATCGTGACAAGATCATGGTTATTGGTGGTGGTCCAAACCGTATTGGTCAAGGTATCGAATTTGACTACTGCTGTGTACACGCTGCTTTAGCAATGCGTGAAGACGGTTATGAAACAATCATGGTGAACTGTAACCCTGAAACTGTTTCTACCGACTATGACACATCTGATCGTCTATACTTCGAACCTGTAACACTTGAAGATGTACTTGAAATCGTACGTACAGAGAAGCCTAAAGGCGTAATCGTACAATACGGTGGTCAGACTCCACTGAAATTGGCACGTGCTTTAGAAGAAGCTGGTACTCCAATTATCGGTACATCTCCAGATGCAATTGACCGTGCAGAAGACCGTGAACGTTTCCAACAAATGATTCAACGTTTACAGCTTCGTCAACCAAACAACAGCATTGTAAAATCTGCTGAAGAAGGTATCTCTGAAGCTGCGAAAGTTGGCTATCCATTAGTTGTTCGCCCATCTTATGTATTAGGTGGCCGTGCAATGGAAATCGTCTATAACGAAGATGAGCTTAAACGTTATCTTCGTGAAGCAGTACAGGCTTCTAATGAAGCACCTGTTCTTCTTGACCACTTCCTTGATGATGCAACTGAAGTTGATGTTGACTGCGTATCTGACGGTAAAGATGTCGTGATTGGCGGTATTATGCAACACATCGAACAAGCAGGTATTCACTCAGGTGACTCTGCATGTTCTATTCCTCCTTACTCTCTTTCTAAAGAGATTCAGGATGAGATGCGTCGTCAAACAATTGCTATGGCAAAAGAACTTGGTGTAGTTGGTTTAATGAACGTTCAGTTCGCAGTGAAAGGCAACGATATTTACGTTCTTGAAGTAAACCCACGTGCATCACGTACTGTTCCATTCGTATCGAAATGTATTGGTGAATCTTTAGCAAAAGTAGCTGCTCGTTGTATGGCGGGTCAATCACTTGAGTCTCAAGGTTTTACTAAAGAAATTATTCCAAATCGTTTCGCAGTAAAAGAAGCAGTATTCCCATTTGCAAAATTCCCTGGCGTAGACCCAATGCTTGGTCCTGAGATGAAATCTACAGGTGAAGTAATGGGTGTTGGTCAAACCTTTGGTGAAGCATTCTATAAGGCTGTTTTAGGCTCAAATGACCGCTTACCAGGCTTGCCAACTGAAGGTGAAGTAAAGCATGCGTTCTTATCTGTTCGTGAGTCAGACAAGAAATACATCGCTGATATTGCTAAGAAATTAGTTGAATATGGCTTCAAACTTGTAGCAACAGGTGGAACATATCAGGTACTTAAAGAAGCAGGTTTAGAATGTGAATCTGTAAATAAAGTAACTGAAGGCCGTCCACATATTGTTGACCGCTTGAAAAATGGTGAAATACACCTTATTGTCAATACTACTGAAGGCAAACAAGCTCAATATGACTCTGCAATGATTCGTCGTGCTGCCCTACAAGGCAAAGTGTATTACACAACGACTATCAATGGCGCAGAAGCGGTTTGCCAAGCCTTTGCTGTGAAATTGCCAATGGATGTATACCGCTTGCAAGATTTAACTGTAGGTTAATTTTTTTCCGATAAGTCCCGCCACCTTATCGGTGGCGGGACTTTTTCATTTTTTTAACTGTGTTTTCTCAACTTAAGAGGGACCGAAATGCAACGTTATCCAATGACCCCTGAAGGTAAAATCGCCTTAGAGAAAGAATTACAACATCTGAAAACTGTTGAACGTCCACGTATTACTCAAGCGATTGCTGAAGCACGTGAACATGGGGACTTAAAAGAAAATGCAGAATATCATGCTGCTCGTGAACAGCAAGGTTTCTGTGAAGGCCGTATCCAAGATATCGAAGGAAAATTGGGTGCTGCACAAGTCATCGATGTTAAAGACTTAGAACAAAACGGTCGTGTTGTATTCGGTGTTACGGTAACGATTGAAAACCTTGATACTGAAGAACGCAAGACTTATAAGATTGTTGGTGATGATGAAGCTGATTTTAAAATCAATAAAATTTCAGTAAATTCGCCAATTGCACGTGGCCTTTTGGGTAAAAATGAAGGTGATGAAGTAAAAATTACCACTCCTCAAGGCGAAGTGGAATACGAAGTTGTAAGTGTAGAATACCTCTAAGGTAATACACTTGAACCCCTCTTCATGAGGGGTTTTTATTTAATATGGTTTGGCTCATTTTTGTTTGGATAATAAATTATGGATACTCCTCTAATTAACACACCAGTCCGCCATTGGTGTGAATTTGAGTTTATTTCCAAAACTGTGAAAAATCCAAATATCCATATTAAAGGGAATTACTCTTACTACTCGGCATATTGGGATCAAGGTTTTGAACGCTGTGTAGTGCGATATCTACATGACAAGCCTTCTACTCCTGACAAGCCAATTGATCAGCTCTATATTGGTAATTTTGTTTGTTTTGGCGCTGAATGCGTGATTATGATGGGTGGTAACCAACTTCATCGGCCAGACTGGATATCGACATTCCCCTTTGACACCCGAAGTTTTTTAGCCGCTGGTGACACTATAATTGCAGATGGCTGCTGGATTGGAAGTCGTGCAATGATTATGCAAGGTGTAAAAATCGGTGAAGGTGCTGTTGTTGCAACTGGAGCTGTGGTCACTAAAGATGTCCCTCCTTATACAATTGTTGGTGGCGTACCTGCAAAAATTATTAAATACCGTTTTCCTCAGGAGCAAATAGAAAAACTACTTGCTTTAAAAATTTATGATTTAGATGAAAAACAAGTTTTAAAAATGCGGGAATATTTACAAACGGATGATATAGATGCATTAACAGTACATCTTAAAAAATTACAGAGCGAATAAAATATATTTGCAAGAATTTCTTGCTTAAAAACACAAATGATTACGTGCTCGAATTTCAATCGTAAGAAAAGAAGTATAAAGTATTGAATAAATAATCATCATTACAATAAGGAATAAACTCATGTTATATCAACATATTCTTGTACCAATTGACGGTTCTGAAACTTCTATGGTTGCTATGAAGGAAGCGATCAAAATTGGGAAAGCATTAAACAGTAAAATTACGGTTGTACAAGTTATGGCACTTGACCCGATTATTGCTGACCTTTACGTTAAGACGGGGCAAACCAATGAATTGATTGAGCGTACTAGAACATATTTGCTAGATATTTTAGAGCAAGCCAAGCAACAATTTTTGCAAGAAGGACTTAGTGTAGAAACCAAATTACTTGAAGGTTTTGTTGTTCACGAAGAAATTATTCAAGCTGCACAAGAGCTTAATGCTGATCTGATTGTGATGGGTTCTCATGGCCGCACAGGTGTACGAAAACTTGTATTAGGAAGTGTTGCGCAAAAGGTTTTAGGTGAAAGTCATATCCCGGTTTTAATAGTTCGTTAAAACTAAAAAGCCTGTCTAGCTTAATGTAGCAAGGCAGGCAATTTTTAAAATACTTTTAAGGCTGCCAAGCAAATTGCTTTAAGTTTACTTTGCCATTTAATAAATAGATTCCTTCTGCTTCAAGCTTTAACTGCTGAACGTTTTCGCCCTTTTCATTAAACTTACTTAGGCTAATTTTACCTTGCGAATTAATAACACGATGCCAAGGGACCTGATGATCTGCCTCAAGATGTTTAAGCACATACCCAACTAATCTGGCATGTTTAGGTAAACCTGCCATACGAGCAACTTGGCCATAAGTTGCAACTTTTCCATATGGAATCAAAGCGATGACTTCTAAAATTTGTCGATGTAGTTCATACTGAGTTGTCAAAATGGAATCCATAAACATTGACATTATTCATATCATATAAAAATTTTTGAATAAAATTAAACCTACTCTAAGATGAGCTCAAGGGAAAATCGCATGAAAAAAATATTGCTGTTGATCAGTGGAACTTTACTGTGTGTTTCTTGTACTACTCGTCCCCCTCTGCTTTCAGAAAGAGGTCCAAGTATATCTGCAGATGGTCGGCCTATTGTTCCCGTCACTTTTGTTTTTACTACCAATACTCCTCAGGCTACAAAATTTGATAATTATCAACAAATGCGTAAGGAAATTAAGATTTTAAATAAATATTATGTAGATGATAAAAATAATAAGATTTTCAAATTTAAATTACACCGTTATATCCCTTATGAAGAGTTCTCAAAGTTACATTGTGATTTGAAACAGCAAATTAACCAGCCTTATCCCATTTCTACTGAAACTATTCCTGCCAGTGTAAATACATGTTTTCCTAAGCGCACTGTAAGTAAAGAAGTCATTGTTTTTATTTATGATGCCTACTCAACAAAATGGAAATTTGAAGATGTAACAAGCAGAGCATTTCGTAATAATGGCAAACCTTTTATTTTATTAGATTGGAACCGTCTAAATTATAATATTCAGGCTGGTAGTGTGCATGAGATGGGGCATGTATTTGGTCTAAAACATGTTTGTGCCCCGAAGGCTACAAAACGTACTCCAACCAATATTATGACAAGTGCCGAATGTAAATTAGGCAGTGGTGGCTTAAGAAATTTAGGGTTTACTCCAGTACAACTGCAAACCATTTTATCGACTTACAACCAATATCCTTAAAATTTAACTTCAAGATATCTCCCTAATTTATCTTGGGATGCCATGTAATTCTCAGGGGTCAGTAAAGATGTCATATAAATACTGGCCTTTGAGAAGTCTTCAGTATCTACAGGATAAGGCTGCCAAAATGTTTGTAAATTATTGGTGTAAATGGGGTAAAGGCGAATGATATCTTTTGCCAAATCAAGTCTAGCTATACAGCCAAATGGCAAAGCATTTTGCTGTTCATATTCACCGTCACTATTAAACACTGCATTGCCTATATTAAAAACAATAGGCTTTTGATTGATGATCTGGATTGGCTGAATAGTATGAGCACCATGACCAACGATCAGATCCGCTCCTGCTTGAGTAAGAATAGTCGCGAGTTTAGTTTGGTCTTTTGTAATAGGCTTAAAGTCGACACCCCAATGACAAATAACAATAATTTTGCGTTCTGGATGAGCCTGCTTATAACGCATTATTTGTTCAAGTAAAACGCCATTTAAGCAAGCTACTCCACTTCTTGATCCTATCGCATAAAAGTCATAATCCAGATAGGCCGTGTCTCTATGCCAATAACCATTAAAAATCGCATAGTGCTTAGTCTCAAAAGTGATTTCAAAGTAATTGTGAGCATCTTTTTGGTTCAGTCCAGCGCCAATATAAGAAATACTCGCCTGATCCAACTGATGTAATGTATAGGCTAATCCTTGCTCACCGTAATCTTTCAAGTGGTTATTTGCTAAGACCAAATAATTTAGATGAATGCTCTTAAATTCTTCTAATGTTTTTTTAGCATCTGCTTTTAAAACAAATGGCTTTTTATCTTTTAACGGCGATTGATTTTCTAAAGAAAATACTGCTTCAAAGTTAGCGATGTTGATGTCATTTTTACCTAAAAAGGGCTGTATTTTTTCAAATGAATAATGATATCCATATTGCTGTAAGGCATCTGTTTGCCCTCTAGACTTACGCTTTTCGGTATACATTTCACCAAAATAGGTATCTCCAAGAATATTGATAATGCCTGTTTGAGAAGAATATTTTTTGGCCTCCACATGCTCCTCTTGAAAATAATGGTAGTAAGGAACCATATGCTCCAGACGGTGAATATCATCCAGAAAAGAGAAAAAACCAATGCTCCGGTTATGTTCGGAATAAGTGATATAAATCTGTCTAAAGGTATGTGAGATATATAAAACCGAAGTGAGTACCGGATGAGCAAGCAAAGGCGTAATCGGTTGATATACTTTATTTTTAAAAGAAAGTGTTTTAATAAAGAAAAGTTTTTTCAGCTCAGCTGGATAGCTATAAATGTGTTTTACCAATAAAAATAGATTTTTTAATTGATTAGGTGCTCTTAAAGCTAATTGGTGATCTTCTGCTCTTTTAGACAAGATCAATTGTGTTTGCTCAATAGAGCCAAACAGCATATTGCTTAAAGCATCTTTAACATCATTTGCCTGAGTAAAAATTAAGAATTGTAAGAGCTCGGCAAATGTATATGACTCATTTTTTTCTAGACCTAAATTTTGTTTACCAATTTTCTTAATTTTTTGTTCAGGAACCCGATAGACTTCATCAGCTTGAACTTTTTTTTGATGAAATTGTTCTAATGCATAATCAATCAGTAATAATGTAGAAATGTCTCCATCAATTTCAAATGCCCAAATTGCCTCTTCAAATTGAGCATGATCAAGAGCAGCTAGCAGCTTAATTTCAAATAGAGGGTAACTCATATCTCCCCTCCTTCGAAATCTTTTACGTAGGCAATATAACCAGAAAGGTTGTGTTCCTGATCATCAATTCTTACTCTAAAGCGGTCATGCCGTACATAAAAAGCATGCAATATTTTATCTGGTCGAGCCATATACATGGCTATTTCCGGATAGAAAAAACCTGTGGTTTGAAATTCGGCTCGAAACGTAATCAGTTTTTTTAACTCAGACATATATGCTTGTTCAAAAAGTGCATTATGGCCTTGCTCTTTTAAACGATTTACCATTTTATAGGCTGCCATTAGCATTTCTAATAAAGTGGCATATGTTGTTTTTCTATTTCGAATAAAAATAAAATGTTTTAAATAATTATTTAAACCAAAAATAAAATATTTTTCTTCAGGACATATTTTTGTAAGCTCATTGGTACAATAACTTAACCAGTGATCATGATATTTTTCATATCTTTTATGAATAAAATTTTCAAACATTAACTTAACTGTGTCTAATAATCTTTTATCCTGATTAATTTGATATAACCTTAATAAAGCTAATGCTGCTTCTCCATCATAATAAATGATTCTGAACTTTTCTTTTAAATCATAATTTGGATAATTTAATACATGAGTAGTTAATCCATCTGGATCTACTAATTCTAAAATACCATGAGCAAGTTTCTCTGCATATTTTAAATAATCATCTTTTCCTGTGATTTCTTGATATTTCGTTAACATTAAAATAGCTGCGGCATTTGCACCTAATTTAATTTCTAGCTCCCCTTCTTTACCATCAATCATAAACGCAGTTATTGGATCTTTTTCTTTATAGAAAGTAGTAAGTGCGTATTGAATTGCTGCAACAATTTTAGGCCAGTATTCAGGTTTATCTTGTACTTCAAAAGTCTCTAAAAGCGCGTAAAGCGAAGTACAGTGACGTACCGTATTATAGTTCCGTATATCACGATCATAAGCAGGAAAATATCCATAAATGAATTTGCCATTTTCTTGAATCTGGCTTTGCAAAAACGCTGCATTCTTCTCAATGAGGTCTCTAAAGTGCTGTTTTTTATTGCTGGTAATGGCTCTAATGCCATTTGCGTCGTAACGACTCGCTAAATTAATAAATTGTCCATTTTCATAAAAAGTTGCATAGGTATCAAAAGTCCACACTTCTTGTAGTGACTGAAGTCTAATTTCCGGCTTTGCCGCACGATATTTTTGTTTAATTGCATAGTTCAGATTTGTTTCATCAAAAAAGTTCGGCTTGTCATAACTTAAGCCCCGAATAATGGCTTTTCCATATATTTCTTGCTCCAGAAAAGCTACCGAACAGGAATCATCAAATCCAATACCTCTGCGGTAATGATTATTGTGAAATTGGTGATGAACCTGCTGCTCTATTTGGTTCCAACTTTGCTTTTCTAAATTGTACGCAACATCAATTTTTATGTAGTCTGGAAGTTGATCTGGCGAAAACTGATCATCAATAAAATCAAATAATTGTAGAGTTGCTTGTGTAAGCACTGTTTTTTCACTATGCCATACGCTACATCTGTGATCTTTAGGGCCAAATGATATAAATAAAATAGTTTCTTCTTGAAGGTCTGAAACATGGTGAACGATATGTTCTAACCAAAGCTTGAGCTGTCTTTTGAAGTCTAAAAATACCGCCACTCGAATTAAGTCCCTATCCGTTATTTGTTGTTCTATAAAATTCTCAATGCATCATAGCATGAACTCTTGCAAAGCTAGGTTAACGTATTGTTTAAAAATAAAAAAAGAGAACCCTAGGGTTCTCTTTTTCTGATGAGTCAATTATCTGTTAATAGAGAATTTGACCATTGTTAAGTAATTCAGTCTCTGTTGTAGTAACACCTTGTAAGACTAACAATGTAGTGAAGTTATTTGCAGGGAATAGACCTGTTAACCCATCACGGTCAATCTGGATTGTTGTATTACCACCACTTACTGTGACATTCAAATACTCTCCAATATTGGCGTCTGTTTGGGCTCCATCGAGTAATCCTCTGATATCAATCAGATCAGCCTGTTTGTCTGTAGCAACATTACCAACATGGAAGTCAGTCCAAGTATCTACGCCATTACCACCAGTATTACCTCCATTGCCTATAGCAACGTTATTTAACACTTGGTAAATCACAGTATCTGAACCCGTACCTGTTGTGAATGTGTCATTCGCAGAAGTACTTGTGTAAAGCAGATTGTAATCATTATGTGTTAAATCAATCGTTAAGGTAGATTGAGATTCAACATTACCAGTTACGGACACAATCTTATAGTTAATACTGTCAGTAGACGCCAATTGTGTGGTTGTAGTCACATCATTTGGACGGTACTCATATTCACCATTTGATTGCATAATCAATACACCGTTACCGGTATTGATTGTTTGTCCAACTGCATCAACATAAGCATTTTGCGCATTATCCCAAACTTGGAGTTTAGCTCCTTCATGAGACAAGATACCTGTATCCGCTACTCCACCGATGTTGTCTCCTGCCAACACATTTCCGCTGATCCAATCTGAACGATAAGTATCTAGATGAACTGTCGTTGTAGAAACATTTGTATCTAGTGAAGTCGCACCAAGTGAAACACCTGTTAGCGTATATTGTACGCGGTAGGTACCTGCAGCTAAATGCTCAACAGTGTCTTGGAATGCAACACTACCCGCTTGAATAGTTGCCACACTTCCTAGAGCAGTTTGAGAACCTGAGTAAATTGTATTCACCCATGCTGTACCATTCCAGCTTTGGATCACATAACTTACTGTCGGTAGTAAACTTGCTAGAGGTTGTGCTGTATAAACCGCTGATAGATCAATATTAGCAACAGTTCCAGCTCCTACTACAAACTGATCAGACACTACTGAATTAGAACCGATGAGGTTTACAGAAACCACAGGGCTCGCCACATCTACTGGTAGATCAGCAGCATTTGAGAAGTCTGTAGTTGTAACCACATGATCAGGATTAGCAGTTAATTGTACTACGCCATCATTTGCTGGGTTAGCAGCATCCCATGCGATCGTTACGTCTGGTGAACCAACCTGAACATGTAATGTCGCTGTATCTGTTGCCCCTGTTAATACATCACGAATTGTATAAGTGAATGAATCCACTTTACCAATCGCGCTCAGATCAGTTGTATTTGGTGTATAGGTGTAGTGACCATTTGTAGAAATCACCAATGTACCGTATGCACCGTTTATAACTGTATCTGTTCCGACAGTTTGTGGTAGAGCACCCACTACTTCAGATGTCACAGTGGTAACTTGAGTAGTTAACGTAGTTACGTCATCAGTCAATACATTACCATCTGCAACAACCGCTGTATTGGTAGGCGCAACTGTGTAATCAAAGTCATCTTTCACTACACTCATTGTACCTAAGATACCTACTCCTAAACCGGTGTACACCATAAATGCACGGTATTCACCTTGGCCTAGATCTGGAACAGTAACACCAATTCCACCGTTACCTAGTAAACCAATATTGAGTAAGCCAGTACTTGAGCCACCGTCAATATTATGCCAAGCACCATCAGCACCTTTTTGCTGTAATACAACTTTATAGTCATTAAACAATGATAATGAAAGCACTGGAGCATATGCGAATGTCACATCAGCTTCGTGTCCAGCATCAATTGTAAATGCAACACTTGGTGTTCCTAACAAGGAAACATTTAAGTTCTCTGTAATGCCCACCAATGCTAGATAAGTTGCAGAACCTACAGCTACACCAAGCTCACCTTGAGGAACGATATCTACACCAGCAGAAACAACGTTATCAATCGCGTCTACAGGAGTAACTGTGATGACAGCAGGTTGTGATGGATCACTTGTATTCCAAGTCATGTCGACTGCATCGCTATCAATATGGAGATACAAGGTCGCTTGCGATGTATTTAGACCATCTGACAAGGTGTAAGTAAATTGATCAACTTGACCAAGGCTTGCAGCCTCACCATTTGGTTGATAGCTGTAGTTACCATTAGCATAAATTGACAATGTACCATGGTCACCGACAATGGTTGTGACACCTGTTGCATTAACCGCAAATGCTGTGCCGTTAAATTCAACGCTAGTTACTGTGCTAAAACCAGAAGCAGTATCTGCGTGTCCATTTAAGCCGACATCATGAATAACATTACCTTCTGCAACTTGAGTGCTGTAGCCTGTGATATTTGTCGCATCAAATACATCTTTCTGAACTGACAATGTACCTAATAAGCTAACTCCAACACCACTACCAGCATAAGTCATATAGGCTCTATATTGACCAGCAGCTAGACCTTCCAATGTCACTGAATTTCCACCAAAGGCTGCCAAACTGAGTAAGTCCGCATCTCCAGTGCCATTTACAGCTACCCATTGATTGGTTGCAGTATCAAATTTTTGTACCACAAGAACATAATCAGCTAACAAGCTTGCGCTGATAAGCGCACTGTAGTTAAACGTTACATCATTTAATGTCGCATCAGTCAAAGTGAAGTTAACGCTTTGGCCGCCAGCTTGGAAGTCAAAATTATCAGTCAATGTTAATAATGCTAGATACGTAGTATTACCTACCGCAACATCATTACCAATTTGCAGATATTCTGGATTAACAACAGCTACAGCAAGGTCGTCTACGGCAATCACTGGCGTACTGTTGCCAATAGTGAAGTCTAGACTTGCACTTATATTGCCGCCCAAAGGATCAGCCAACGTATAAGTGAAGTGATCGACTAGACCGAGGTTGGCATTCGTATTATTCGGCGTATAGATGTAATCACCATTCGCGAATATTTGAAGCGTACCGTATTGACCCTGAATAATTGTTCCAGTATTTGGATCAACATTCGTAGTCACACCGTTTACAGTAACTGAATCAACAATTGTGTATCCAGTTACAGCATCAGCATTTGTACCTACGCCAAGACCAGTAATGACATTGCCTTCAGATGCCAAACCAGTAAAGTCAATTTGGTTTGGATCGTAAACATCCATCGTACCTGACAATGTACCAAGGATACTCTTACCATAGAGGCCGTTGTATGTCATAAAGGCACGGTATTGACCTTCGTCAAGCCCTTCAACAACCACTCCCGGTGTCGCATTCACACCTATACCCAATACACTTAAGTTCAGTAAAGAAGCTTCACTGCTACCGGTAATTGATTCCCAACGATTTGTAGCAGTATTGAATTTCTGTACTACAAGTTGGTAATCACCGAGTGCTCCTTCATTAATTAAACTGCTGTATTTAAAGGTTGCGGTTCCAGTTTCACCAGCACCTACATTGAACTCCACAGTACTATTCACGAATGGTAAAGGAGCTTGTAGGTTGATGCCAGCCAACGATAACAATGCAAGATAAGTTGCACTACCCAATGCTCTGTCATCTTCGATGAGATGAGGCTCAGCAGCAATTGCAGCATTTACAGCGTCATCCACTGCTGTAATCGTTACAGTAGCAGGTTGTGGTGGATCAGCTGCATCCCAATTCATATCCACAACTTTACTATCTAGATGTACATAGAACGTAGCTTGTGAAGTTGTATTAGAAGCTGGGTCTAACAAGGTATAAGTAAATTGATCAACCTGACCTAATCCAGCACTATCAGCATTTGGCGTATAGGTATAATCACCATTTGCATAGATGAGTAAAGTACCGTGAGTACCAATAATCTCAGTTGGAGATGCACTTACTGCAACACCATTGACTTCACTGATAATACTGTTAGGTGTAGCGATATCAACATCACCATTCGTATTTGGATCAGAGATTAGGTTGCCATGAGCTGCTACGACATCGTAACCAGTAATAACCGCTGGGTTATAGACATCTACACTGCCGTTTAATGTTACAGCTACTGCTCCGCCTACCAAGCCATTGAATGATAAGAATGCTCTATATTCACCCTCTGTAAGCCCGCCTATTTGCGCAGTTGGCGTATTACCAAGCAAGGTCAAGTTCAGTAATGAACGATCACCTGTACCATTCACTGCTTCCCATTGTCCTGTTACATCATTGTATTTTTGCAACACAACATTGTAGTCACCTAAAGCAGATGCACCAATCAAGCTATTGAAGTTAAATGTTGCAACCCCTTCCTGACCAGCACCGATAGTAAAGTCAACCGTATCTACTGTGAGGAGTTGTAGGTCAACAATATTTCCAACATTCAATAGAACGCCATAGAATGCTGAATCAGTCTCTGTACCCACCAATTGATATTGTGGATTGAGTTCAACCTCAACAAGGTTATCCGCTGCACGAATCGAATCAAACACGATATTAAGATTAGCTTGACCTGTTGCTCCAGTTACTGAGTCAGTTAATGTATATGTGAATACATCAGTTTGACCTACACCAGAACCATCTGCATTTGGTACATACACATAACTACCATCTTGATAGAAAGTAATTGTTCCGTAAGTACCTGCAAATGTCTCTCCATCAGCATCAATCGGATGACCATTCACTGATGAAACATAAGTATTTGCAGTTACCTGATCGACCTGACCTGTTGTTGGATCTGGATCAGTAATCACGTTACCTTCAGCATTACCAATTTCATATCCACCTGCTACAGACAAATCATAATCATCCATAGTGGCAGAAAGAGTGCCTAACACGCCCAATCCTAACAGTCCGTCGTAGGCTAAGAAGGCACGGTATTGACCCGCATCTAAACCATCAAGGACTGCACCAGGAACATTTCCTGTACCAATACCTAACAAGTGCAAGCTAATTAATGATGAATTAGCATCACCATGTATAGATTCCCATTGGTTAGTTGTTGTATTGAACTTCTGAACTACTAACTTGTAATCAGAAAGTACAGCTGCGTCGATTAAGCCACTATATTGGAAAGTAACATCACCTTCATGACCAGCAGCGACAGTAAATCCTAGAGAATTACCACCAAGTTGAAGGTCTAAGCCTGCTACAGATGTAAGTACTAAATAAGAAGTACTGCCTAGACTTACATCATCACCCACAAGAGATGGTTGCGGACTAAGAACTGCATGGTCAGTGTTGTCAAAGGCCAAGATACTAGAAGAACTAATCGTTACCGTACCAGTTGCCGGAATCGATACATTACCCGCAGGGTCGGTTGCAGTTACGCTTACGGTATGCGGACCATCAATTAATGAAGGAAGTGTATTGTCTGCAAGCGTCCAGGTACCGTCACCATTGTTGGTTGCTGGGTAATCCACGCCATCCACAGTCACTACAACTGTCGCAGTAGGATCATCAATCGTACCAGTCAATGGTGGTGTATCATCATTAGTAGTTACATTTGTGAAACCAACTACCGGTGCAACAATGTCTACAACGAAACCATCAGTTCCATCAAGTACATCACCTGTACCTAAGTTACCTGCAAGGTCTGTGTAGCTACCATCAGCCACGGCAATACTTGGTGCTGTGCCTGTACCATCCGGTGTGAACACCGCTGTCCAGGTGATGTTGTCAGTCGTAACCAATGCACTCAATGTACCACCTACTAGGGTGATATCATTCGCATCAAAGCCTGCCACTGCCTCACTGAATGTGAAGGTAATGTTCGCTGATTCACCTGCTGCAAGAGCCAGATCATCAGTTGTAATTGCAAGTGTTGGTGCTGTCGCATCAACAGTCACTGTACCTGTTACCGGAGTTGAAACGTTACCTGCCACATCTGTTGCAGTCACACTTACCGTATGCGGACCATCTGCCAACACTGGAAGTGTATTGTCTGCAAGCGTCCAGGTACCGTCACCATTGTTCACTGCCGGATAATCCACGCCATCCACAGTCACTACAACTGTCGCAGTAGGATCATCAATCGTACCGGTCAATGCAGGAGTTGTATCGTTAGTCGATACATCCGCGAAAGTTACTACCGGTGCTACAAGGTCAACGATAAAGCCGTCTGTACCGTCAAGTACATCGCCTGTACCAAGGTTACCCACAACATCTGTGTAGCTGCCATCAGCCACGGCAATGCTTGGTGCTGTGCCTGTACCATCCGGTGTGAACACTGCTGTCCAGGTGATGTTGTCCGTTGTAGTCAGGCCAGTCAATGTACCGCCTACAACCGTGATGTCACTTACATCAAAGCCTGCAACTGCCTCACTGAACGTGAAGGTAATGTTGGCATCTTCACCTGCCGCAAGTGCAAGGTCATCTGTCGTGATCGCAAGTGTTGGTGCTGTCGCATCAACAGTCACTGTACCTGTTACCGGAGTTGAAACGTTACCTGCCACATCTGTTGCAGTCACACTTACCGTATGCGGACCATCTGCCAACACTGGAAGTGTATTGTCTGCAAGCGTCCAGGTACCGTCACCATTGTTCACTGCCGGATAATCCACGCCATCCACAGTCACTACAACTGTCGCAGTAGGATCATCAATCGTACCGGTCAATGCAGGAGTTGTATCGTTAGTCGATACATCCGCGAAAGTTACTACCGGTGCTACAAGGTCAACGATAAAGCCGTCTGTACCGTCAAGTACATCGCCTGTACCAAGGTTACCCACAACATCTGTGTAGCTGCCATCAGCCACGGCAATGCTTGGTGCTGTGCCTGTACCATCCGGTGTGAACACTGCTGTCCAGGTGATGTTGTCCGTTGTAGTCAGGCCAGTCAATGTACCGCCTACAACCGTGATGTCACTTACATCAAAGCCTGCAACTGCCTCACTGAACGTGAAGGTAATGTTGGCATCTTCACCTGCCGCAAGTGCAAGGTCATCTGTCGTGATCGCAAGTGTTGGTGCTGTCGCATCAACAGTCACTGTACCTGTTACCGGAGTTGAAACGTTACCTGCCACATCTGTTGCAGTCACACTTACCGTATGCGGACCATCTGCCAACACTGGAAGTGTATTGTCTGCAAGCGTCCAGGTACCGTCACCATTGTTCACTGCCGGATAATCCACGCCATCCACAGTCACTACAACTGTCGCAGTAGGATCATCAATCGTACCGGTCAATGCAGGAGTTGTATCGTTAGTCGATACATCCGCGAAAGTTACTACCGGTGCTACAAGGTCAACGATAAAGCCGTCTGTACCGTCAAGTACATCGCCTGTACCAAGGTTACCTGCAACATCTGTGTAGCTGCCATCAGCCACGGCAATGCTTGGTGCTGTGCCTGTACCATCCGGTGTGAACACTGCTGTCCAGGTGATGTTGTCCGTTGTAGTCAGGCCAGTCAATGTACCGCCTACAACCGTGATGTCACTTACATCAAAGCCTGCAACTGCCTCACTGAACGTGAAGGTAATGTTGGCATCTTCACCTGCCGCAAGTGCAAGGTCATCTGTCGTGATCGCAAGTGTTGGTGCTGTCGCATCAACAGTCACTGTACCTGTTACCGGAGTTGAAACGTTACCTGCCACATCTGTTGCAGTCACACTTACCGTATGCGGACCATCTGCCAACACTGGAAGTGTATTGTCTGCAAGCGTCCAGGTACCGTCACCATTGTTCACTGCCGGATAATCCACGCCATCCACAGTCACTACAACTGTCGCAGTAGGATCATCAATCGTACCGGTCAATGCAGGAGTTGTATCGTTAGTCGATACATCCGCGAAAGTTACTACCGGTGCTACAAGGTCAACGATAAAGCCGTCTGTACCGTCAAGTACATCGCCTGTACCAAGGTTACCTGCAACATCTGTGTAGCTGCCATCAGCCACGGCAATGCTTGGTGCTGTGCCTGTACCATCCGGTGTGAACACTGCTGTCCAGGTGATGTTGTCCGTTGTAGTCAGGCCAGTCAATGTACCGCCTACAACCGTGATGTCACTTACATCAAAGCCTGCAACTGCCTCACTGAACGTGAAGGTAATGTTGGCATCTTCACCTGCCGCAAGTGCAAGGTCATCTGTCGTGATCGCAAGTGTTGGTGCTGTCGCATCAACAGTCACTGTACCTGTTACCGGAGTTGAAACGTTACCTGCCACATCTGTTGCAGTCACACTTACCGTATGCGGACCATCTGCCAACACTGGAAGTGTATTGTCTGCGAGCGTCCAGGTACCATCACCATTGTTAGTCGCTGGATAATCGATACCATCAACATTTACAACAACGGTTGCTGTTGGATCATCAATAGCTCCTGTTAAAGCAGGAGTCGTGTCATTAGTAGTTAAATCATCTAAAGATACAACTGGCAAACTAGTATCAATAGTCACCACTGCAGTATCGTTACCTACATTACCTGCTGCATCTGTTGCAGTCACGGTAATGGTGTGTGGACCGTCTGCGAGTGTTGGAAGTGTATTGTCTGCAAGCGTCCAGGTGCCGTCACCATTGTTCACTGCCGGATAGTCAACGCCATCCACATTGACAACTACAGTGGCTGTCGGGTCGTTCACTGTACCAGTAAGTGCTGGTGTGCTGTCATTCGTCAACACGTCATCCAGCGCAACCACAGGTGCTGTGATGTCTGCTGAAACTGTGCCTGTACCTGGCAATGAAGTGTTGCCTGCAGGGTCAGTTGCTGTTGCAGTCACTGTATCGCCATCCACCAGGTTACCCGGGTTTGGTACTGACCAGCTACCATCCGGTCCTGCTACCACTGTTGCAGTTGTGCCATCAGGATAAGTCACAGTCACGGTTGAACCAGGCTCTGCCTGACCGCTCACTGGGTCTGTTGCATTGATCGGATCAAGCACCGGTGCATTTGGTGCAACCGTATCAATGGTCACCACTGCAGTATCGTTACCTACGTTACCTGCTGCATCTGTTGCAGTCACACTTACCGTATGCGGACCATCTGCCAACACTGGAAGTGTATTGTCTGCAAGCGTCCAGGTGCCGTCGCCATTGTTCACTGCCGGATAGTCAACGCCATCCACATTGACAACTACAGTGGCTGTCGGGTCGTTCACTGTACCAGTGAGTGCTGGTGTGCTGTCATTCGTCAACACGTCATCCAGCGCAACCACAGGTGCTGTGATGTCTGCTGAAACTGTGCCTGTACCTGGCAATGAAGTGTTGCCTGCAGGGTCAGTTGCTGTTGCAGTCACTGTATCGCCATCCACCAGGTTACCCGGGTTTGGTACTGACCAGCTACCATCCGGTCCTGCTACCACTGTTGCAGTGGTGCCATCAGGATAAGTCACCGTCACGGTTGAACCAGGCTCTGCCTGACCGCTCACTGGGTCTGTTGCATTGATCGGATCAAGCACCGGTGCATTTGGTGCAACCGTATCAATGGTCACCACTGCAGTATCGTTACCTACATTACCTGCTGCATCTGTTGCAGTCACGGTAATGGTGTGTGGACCGTCTGCGAGTGTTGGAAGTGTATTGTCTGCAAGCGTCCAGGTGCCGTCGCCATTGTTCACTGCCGGATAGTCAACGCCATCCACATTGACAACTACAGTGGCTGTCGGATCGTTCACTGTACCAGTAAGTGCTGGTGTGCTGTCATTCGTCAACACGTCATCCAGCGCAACCACAGGTGCTGTGATGTCTGCTGAAACTGTGCCTGTACCTGGCAATGAAGTGTTGCCTGCAGGGTCAGTTGCTGTTGCAGTCACTGTATCGCCATCCACCAGGTTACCTGGGTTTGGTACTGACCAGCTACCATCCGGTCCTGCTACCACTGTTGCAGTTGTGCCATCAGGATAAGTCACAGTCACGGTTGAACCAGGCTCTGCCTGACCGCTCACTGGGTCTGTTGCATTGATCGGATCAAGCACCGGTGCATTTGGTGCAACCGTATCAATGGTCACCACTGCAGTATCGTTACCTACGTTACCTGCTGCATCTGTTGCAGTCACGGTAATGGTGTGTGGACCGTCTGCGAGTGTTGGAAGTGTATTGTCTGCAAGCGTCCAGGTGCCGTCGCCATTGTTCACTGCCGGATAGTCAACGCCATCCACATTGACAACTACAGTGGCTGTCGGGTCGTTCACTGTACCAGTAAGTGCTGGTGTGCTGTCATTCGTCAACACGTCATCCAGCGCAACCACAGGTGCTGTGATGTCTGCTGAAACTGTGCCTGTACCTGGCAATGAAGTGTTGCCTGCAGGGTCAGTTGCTGTTGCAGTCACTGTATCGCCATCCACCAGGTTACCCGGGTTTGGTACTGACCAGCTACCATCCGGTCCTGCTACCACTGTTGCAGTGGTGCCATCAGGATAAGTCACAGTCACGGTTGAACCAGGCTCTGCCTGACCGCTCACTGGGTCTGTTGCATTGATCGGATCAAGCACCGGTGCATTTGGTGCAACCGTATCAATGGTCACCACTGCAGTATCGTTACCTACGTTACCTGCTGCATCTGTTGCAGTCACGGTAATGGTGTGTGGACCGTCTGCGAGTGTTGGAAGTGTATTGTCTGCAAGCGTCCAGGTGCCGTCACCATTGTTCACTGCCGGATAGTCAACGCCATCCACATTGACAACTACAGTGGCTGTCGGGTCGTTCACTGTACCAGTAAGTGCTGGTGTGCTGTCATTCGTCAACACGTCATCCAGCGCAACCACAGGTGCTGTGATGTCTGCTGAAACTGTGCCTGTACCTGGCAATGAAGTGTTGCCTGCAGGGTCAGTCGCTGTTGCAGTCACTGTATCGCCATCCACCAGGTTACCCGGGTTTGGTACTGACCAGCTACCATCCGGTCCTGCTACCACTGTTGCAGTTGTGCCATCAGGATAAGTCACCGTCACGGTTGAACCAGGCTCTGCCTGACCGCTCACTGGGTCTGTTGCATTGATCGGATCAAGCACCGGTGCATTTGGTGCAACCGTATCAATGGTCACCACTGCAGTATCGTTACCTACATTACCTGCTGCATCTGTTGCAGTCACGGTAATGGTGTGTGGACCGTCTGCGAGTGTTGGAAGTGTATTGTCTGCAAGCGTCCAGGTGCCGTCACCATTGTTCACTGCCGGATAGTCAACGCCATCCACATTGACAACTACAGTGGCTGTCGGGTCGTTCACTGTACCAGTAAGTGCTGGTGTGCTGTCATTCGTCAACACGTCATCCAGCGCAACCACAGGTGCTGTGATGTCTGCTGAAACTGTGCCTGTACCTGGCAATGAAGTGTTGCCTGCAGGGTCAGTTGCTGTTGCAGTCACTGTATCGCCATCCACCAGGTTACCCGGGTTTGGTACTGACCAGCTACCATCCGGTCCTGCTACCACTGTTGCAGTTGTGCCATCAGGATAAGTCACAGTCACGGTTGAACCAGGCTCTGCCTGACCGCTCACTGGGTCTGTTGCATTGATCGGATCAAGCACCGGTGCATTTGGTGCAACCGTATCAATGGTCACCACTGCAGTATCGTTACCTACGTTACCTGCTGCATCTGTTGCAGTCACGGTAATGGTGTGTGGACCGTCTGCGAGTGTTGGAAGTGTATTGTCTGCAAGCGTCCGGGTGCCGTCGCCATTGTTCACTGCCGGATAGTCAACGCCATCCACATTGACAACTATAGTGGCTGTCGGGTCGTTCACTGTACCAGTAAGTGCTGGTGTGCTGTCATTCGTCAACACGTCATCCAGCGCAACCACAGGTGCTGTGATGTCTGCTGAAACTGTGCCTGTACCTGGCAATGAAGTGTTGCCTGCAGGGTCAGTTGCTGTTGCAGTCACTGTATCGCCATCCACCAGGTTACCCGGGTTTGGTACTGACCAGCTACCATCCGGTCCTGCTACCACTGTTGCAGTTGTGCCATCAGGATAAGTCACCGTCACGGTTGAACCAGGCTCTGCCTGACCGCTCACTGGGTCTGTTGCATTGATCGGATCAAGCACCGGTGCATTTGGTGCAACCGTATCAATGGTCACCACTGCAGTATCGTTACCTACATTACCTGCTGCATCTGTTGCAGTCACGGTAATGGTGTGTGGACCGTCTGCGAGTGTTGGAAGTGTATTGTCTGCAAGCGTCCAGGTGCCGTCACCATTGTTCACTGCCGGATAGTCAACGCCATCCACATTGACAACTACAGTGGCTGTCGGGTCGTTCACTGTACCAGTAAGTGCTGGTATGCTGTCATTCGTCAACACGTCATCCAGCGCAACCACAGGTGCTGTGATGTCTGCTGAAACTGTGCCTGTACCTGGCAATGAAGTGTTGCCTGCAGGGTCAGTCGCTGTTGCAGTCACTGTATCGCCATCCACCAGGTTACCCGGGTTTGGTACTGACCAGCTACCATCCGGTCCTGCTACCACTGTTGCAGTGGTGCCATCAGGATAAGTCACAGTCACGGTTGAACCAGGCTCTGCCTGACCGCTCACTGGGTCTGTTGCATTGATCGGATCAAGCACCGGTGCATTTGGTGCAACCGTATCAATGGTCACCACTGCAGTATCGTTACCTACGTTACCTGCTGCATCTGTTGCAGTCACGGTAATGGTGTGTGGACCGTCTGCGAGTGTTGGAAGTGTATTGTCTGCAAGCGTCCAGGTGCCGTCGCCATTGTTCACTGCCGGATAGTCAACGCCATCCACATTGACAACTACAGTGGCTGTCGGATCGTTCACTGTACCAGTAAGTGCTGGTGTGCTGTCATTCGTCAACACGTCATCCAGCGCAACCACAGGTGCTGTGATGTCTGCTGAAACTGTGCCTGTACCTGGCAATGAAGTGTTGCCTGCAGGGTCAGTCGCTGTTGCAGTCACTGTATCGCCATCCACCAGGTTACCCGGGTTTGGTACTGACCAGCTACCATCCGGTCCTGCTACCACTGTTGCAGTGGTGCCATCAGGATAAGTCACAGTCACGGTTGAACCAGGCTCTGCCTGACCGCTTACTGGGTCTGTTGCATTGATCGGATCAAGCACCGGTGCATTTGGTGCAACCGTATCAATGGTCACCACTGCAGTATCGTTACCTACGTTACCTGCTGCATCTGTTGCAGTCACGGTAATGGTGTGTGGACCGTCTGCGAGTGTTGGAAGTGTATTGTCTGCAAGCGTCCAGGTGCCGTCACCATTGTTCACTGCCGGATAGTCAACGCCATCCACATTGACAACTACAGTGGCTGTCGGGTCGTTCACTGTACCAGTAAGTGCTGGTGTGCTGTCATTCGTCAACACGTCATCCAGCGCAACCACAGGTGCTGTGATGTCTGCTGAAACTGTGCCTGTACCTGGCAATGAAGTGTTGCCTGCAGGGTCAGTCGCTGTTGCAGTCACTGTATCGCCATCCACCAGGTTACCCGGGTTTGGTACTGACCAGCTACCATCCGGTCCTGCTACCACTGTTGCAGTGGTGCCATCAGGATAAGTCACAGTCACGGTTGAACCAGGCTCTGCCTGACCGCTTACTGGGTCTGTTGCATTGATCGGATCAAGCACCGGTGCATTTGGTGCAACCGTATCAATGGTCACCACTGCAGTATCGTTACCTACGTTACCTGCTGCATCTGTTGCAGTCACGGTAATGGTGTGTGGACCGTCTGCGAGTGTTGGAAGTGTATTGTCTGCAAGCGTCCAGGTGCCGTCGCCATTGTTCACTGCCGGATAGTCAACGCCATCCACATTGACAACTACAGTGGCTGTCGGATCGTTCACTGTACCAGTAAGTGCTGGTGTGCTGTCATTCGTCAACACGTCATCCAGCGCAACCACAGGTGCTGTGATGTCTGCTGAAACTGTGCCTGTACCTGGCAATGAAGTGTTGCCTGCAGGGTCAGTCGCTGTTGCAGTCACTGTATCGCCATCCACCAGGTTACCCGGGTTTGGTACTGACCAGCTACCATCCGGTCCTGCTACCACTGTTGCAGTGGTGCCATCAGGATAAGTCACAGTCACGGTTGAACCAGGCTCTGCCTGACCGCTTACTGGGTCTGTTGCATTGATCGGATCAAGCACCGGTGCATTTGGTGCAACCGTATCAATGGTCACCACTGCAGTATCGTTACCTACGTTACCTGCTGCATCTGTTGCAGTCACGGTAATGGTGTGTGGACCGTCTGCGAGTGTTGGAAGTGTATTGTCTGCAAGCGTCCAGGTGCCGTCACCATTGTTCACTGCCGGATAGTCAACGCCATCCACATTGACAACTACAGTGGCTGTCGGGTCGTTCACTGTACCAGTAAGTGCTGGTGTGCTGTCATTCGTCAACACGTCATCCAGCGCAACCACAGGTGCTGTGATGTCTGCTGAAACTGTGCCTGTACCTGGCAATGAAGTGTTGCCTGCAGGGTCAGTCGCTGTTGCAGTCACTGTATCACCATCCACCAGGTTACCCGGGTTTGGTACTGACCAGCTACCATCCGGTCCTGCTACCACTGTTGCAGTGGTGCCATCAGGATAAGTCACAGTCACGGTTGAACCAGGCTCTGCCTGACCGCTTACTGGGTCTGTTGCATTGATCGGATCAAGCACCGGTGCATTTGGTGCAACCGTATCAATGGTCACCACTGCAGTATCGTTACCTACGTTACCTGCTGCATCTGTTGCAGTCACGGTAATGGTGTGTGGACCGTCTGCGAGTGTTGGAAGTGTATTGTCTGCAAGCGTCCAGGTGCCGTCACCATTGTTCACTGCCGGATAGTCAACGCCATCCACATTGACAACTACAGTGGCAGTCGGATCGTTCACTGTACCAGTAAGTGCTGGTGTGCTGTCATTCGTCAACACGTCATCCAGCGCAACCACAGGTGCTGTGATGTCTGCTGAAACTGTGCCTGTACCTGGCAATGAAGTGTTGCCTGCAGGGTCAGTCGCTGTTGCAGTCACTGTATCGCCATCCACCAGGTTACCCGGGTTTGGTACTGACCAGCTACCATCTGTGCCTGCTACCACTGTTGCAGTGGTGCCATCAGGATAAGTCACAGTCACGGTTGAACCAGGCTCTGCCTGACCGCTTACTGGGTCTGTTGCATTGATCGGATCAAGCACCGGTGCATTTGGTGCAACCGTATCAACTGTATATGTTTGTGTATCGTTAACACTGCTGCTATTACCTGCCGCATCTGTAAACGTTACTTTGGCATCAATCGTCTTATCTGCATCTGCAGTCAAGTCACTGCCTGATACGCTTACTGTCCATGTGCCTGCTGTGCTATCTACAGTTGCAGTATACGTCTGGCCATTGATCACAACAGTGACCACTGTATTTGCTGCATCTGCCGGAACGTTTTTCAATACGCCTGTAACAGTAACGTTGCCTGACGCTTCTGATGCATTAATCACATTGTCAGCTGTTACTGAATCAACCGTGAAGTTAACACCATCTGTATTTGGGCCAACTGCATCGACAATAGCTGTGCCTGGTAATGATGGGTTACCTGCTGGATCTGTAGCAATTGCTGTAACTTTATCGCCATCATTTAAACCTGGATTTGGTACTGTCCAAGTACCATCCGGTCCTGCAACAACTGTTGTTGTACTGCCGTCAGGATAAGTCACAGTTACTGTTGAACCAGGCTCTGCCGTACCTGTAATCGGGTCTGTCCCGTTAACTGGGTTAATTACTGGTGCATCAGGTGCAGTGGTATCGATTGTATATGTTTGTGTATCGTTAACACTGCTGCTATTACCTGCCGCATCTGTAAACGTTACTTTGGCATCAATCGTCTTATCTGCATCCGCAGTCAAGCCACTGCCCGGTACACTTACTGTCCATGTGCCTGCTGTGCTATCTACAGTTGCAGTATACGTCTGGCCATTGATCACAACAGTGACCACTGTATTTGCTGCATCTGCCGGAACGTTTTTCAATACGCCTGTAACAGTAACGTTGCCTGACGCTTCTGATGCATTAATCACATTGTCAGCTGTTACTGAATCAACCGTGAAGTTAACACCATCTGTATTTGGGCCAACTGCATCGACAATAGCTGTGCCTGGTAATGATGGGTTACCTGCTGGATCTGTAGCAATTGCTGTAACTTTATCGCCATCATTTAAACCTGGATTTGGTACTGTCCAAGTACCATCCGGTCCTGCAACAACTGTTGTTGTACTGCCATCTGGATAAGTCACAGTTACTGTTGAACCAGGCTCTGCCGTACCTGTAATCGGGTCTGTCGCGTTAACCGGGTTAATTACTGGTGCATCAGGTGCAGTGGTATCGATTGTATATGTTTGTGTATCGTTAACACTGCTGCTATTACCTGCCGCATCTGTAAACGTTACTTTGGCATCAATCGTCTTATCTGCATCCGCAGTCAAGTCACTACCTGGTACGCTTACTGTCCATGTGCCTGCTGTGCTATCTACAGTTGCAGTATACGTCTGGCCATTGATCACAACAGTTACTACTGTATTTGCTGCATCTGCCGGAACGTTTTTCAATACACCAGTAACAGTAACGTTGCCTGACGCTTCTGATGCATTAATCACATTGTCAGCTGTTACTGAATCAACCGTAAAGTTAACACCATCGGTATTTGGACCAACTGCATCAACAGTAGCTGTACCTGGTAAAGATGGGTTGCCTGCTGGATCTGTAGCAATTGCCTCAACTTCGTCACCATCATTAAGGCCAGGGTTTGGTACTGACCAACTGCCGTCGGGTCCTGCTACAACTGTTGCTGTGTCACCATTAGGATAGGTTACTGTTACGGTTGAACCAGGCTCTGCCGTACCTGTAATCGGGTCTGTCCCGTTAACTGGGTCAATCACTGGTGCATTTGGTGCAGTGGTATCAAGTGTATAAGTTTGTGTATCGTTAACACTGCTGCTATTACCTGCTGCATCTGTAAACGTTACTTTGGCATCAATCGTCTTATCTGCATCCGCAGTCAAGCCACTGCCCGGCACACTTACTGTCCACGTGCCTGCTGTTTTATCTACCGTTGCATTATAAGTTACCCCATTAATAACAACTGTAACGGCCGTGTTAGTCGCATCTGCTGGAATGTTTTTCAGAACACCAGTAATCGTGACATTACCTGCTGCTTCTGATGCATTAATCACATTGTCAGCTGTTACTGAATCAATCGTAAAGGTAACGCCAGCTGTATTTGGAGCAGCTGTATCAACTGTCACAACACCTGTATCTGTACCCGCATTGCCTGCTGCATCTGTTGCAGTCACGGTAATGGTGTGTGGACCGTCTGTTAATACAGGCAAGGTATTGTCTGCAAGCGTCCATGTACCGTCACCATTATTTACTGCCGGATAGTCAATACCATCCACCTTCACAACCACAGTTGCTGTTGGATCGTTCACTGTACCAGTAAGTGCTGGTGTACTGTCATTGGTCAATACATCGTTAAGCGCTACTGTCGGTGCAACTGCATCAACAATAGCTGTTCCTGGTCCTGATGTATTGCCAGCAGGGTCTGTTGCTACAGCTGTAACTTCATCGCCATCATTCAAACCTGGGTTTGGCACAGTCCAAGTACCATCCGGTCCTGCTACAACAGTTTTCGTACTACCGTCCGGATAAGTCACAGTCACTGTTGAACCAGGTTCTGCTGTACCTGTAATCGGGTCTGTCCCGTTAACTGGGTCAATCACTGGTGCATTTGGTGCAGTGGTATCAAGTGTATAAGTTTGTGTATCGTTAACACTGCTGCTATTACCTGCTGCATCTGTAAACGTTACTTTGGCATCAATTGTTTTATCTGCATCCGCAACTAAGCCACTGCCCGGTACACTTACTGTCCATGTACCTGCTGCTTTATCTACAGTCGCATTATAAGTTACCCCATTAATAACAACTGTAACGGCCGTGTTGGCCGCATCTGCTGGAATGTTTTTCAAAACACCTGTAATGGTGACATTACCTGATGCTTCTGATGCATTAATCACATTATCAGAAGTAACAGGGTCAACCGAGAAAGTTACGCCATCGGTACTTGGTGGAGTGGTGTCAGCAGGTACTGAAGAATCATCATTACTATCATGATTTGATGCTGCAGCGATAATACCGCCTGCAACTAGTGGAATAGCAGCCCATAACCATGGGTTCACGCCTGCATCATGATAAAGTAGAGGCTCAATTGAAGAAATAGGCTGGTAAATAACATCAGATACCAACTCTTGTGGAGCTTCTGCTGGTAGAGCTGCTGGTAAATCTTCACCTAAAAGTGCTTGTGGTTCCACGTCACTGTCAGCATCTGCATCCGCATCACTATCAGCATCTGCATCATTTTCAGCATCTTTGAATTTTGCCCAAATCAACTGTCCATTTTCATCTTGGAAAACCAGACTGTTATCTTTAGGCTCAGCTGTTCCACTAAAGAAGCCTTCAATAACAATAGTCTCGCCATTTTTCAGACGTATGACTGCATTGGTACCCTCCCTATTCACTACCAATACATCACTGGCAGCCACTTTCACCAACACAACTGACGCTTCTGAAAGTTTTGCAGAAGTTCCCTCTGTGGTTACCAAGGTTTTATGATTATCCTTGGCAATAATTTGTATCTCAGGCATATCTATATTCCTTTTATATTATTGATTTAAATGATTTTATGTATAATTCTTTTTACTTAATGTTTTCGAGTTTTTGACCTACAACTTAAAAACATTAAGTAATGTGATCATTTTTACATTAAACACTTTAAAATAAAAAAAACAAATACTAAAGTACTCAAAGAAAAAAAATTAATTAATACAAATTTTATATAAATAAAAATCTGATTTTTCTACTTATAATTTATTCAACAAGCTTATTAACTGTTTTATATATAAAACAAAATTAGTTTCTTATTATTGAACATTCATTGAAAATTATTTTAATTTAAATTTTTATATAACAAGTTTTAATATCTCAATAAAATAAAATATATTAATAATGATATATATAGAAAAAAAAATGGCTTTATATAATATTTTACTATTACACTAAAGCCTCATTTTTATATTCAAATAAAAATTATTTTTTATTTACTTTTAGAAATTATCGGGACTTTCAAAACGTTTTACTTCTTGTAACTTATTTGGATCATGCATGGTTGCGATCCCGTCTTCTGTTTTTTGATCAACAATAACATCTGGGTTAAAGATAGTAATTGTTTCTCTTCCTAATGCATCTTCTCCAACTATATATTGAAAGCCACGGCGATTCATTTTATGGCATAGCTTTTGATAAAAGCCTTTAAGCCCTTCCGTTTCTTCATTAGGATTGTAATAAAACGCATTCATTACCGCAGGAAGGCCAAGTCCACACACTACACCAGATAACAATACGCTAATAAAGGTATATCCAATCAGAATACTACTATAAGGACTCAGCGCCGGAATATTCGCGACCGCCAAAATTAAAGCGAGTGAAATCCCTCCTCGAACACCACCCCAAGATAAAATAGTTAAACTACCATTGTAACTTTTGGTCTTACGCATTGTTGGGAAGAAAGCAAAAGACATAAAGTTGGCGGCAAAACGAGAAATATGCAGAATAAAGAAAGCAACTATTCCACCTAAAATCAGGCTAAAGTTTAAGTCAAGAATAAATAACTCAAGGCCAATTAAAGTAAATAAGAATGAATTGATAATCCCTTCTACCGTATGCCAAAAATGGTTAACCTCTCTGATCTCACGCTCTTCACGAATTTCTTTCCATTTATTGCCGACGATTAAACCACCAATGACGCAGGCAATCGGTGCAGATGCATGGGCAAATAGAGCCACCAAATATGCTCCACTTGCAAGTAATGCAGTTGTTAAAATCAGGGATTCCATTTCGTGTTTACCACGTAATAAGCGTAAAGTACCTATCCCAAATGCCCACCCAATACCAACAGCTACCACAATTTCATAAAGCAAAGCTTCTAATGTCGCAACCAATGAAAAATGTTCACCCTGTAAAACATTCAGTAATGTCATAAATAAGGCAATACACATCGCATCGTTAAATAAAGATTCTCCTTCTAATTTAACAATGAGATGATGAGGAGCACGAATTGAACTTAAAACACCTTTGATACCGATCGGGTCTGTTGCACCTAATGCTGCACCTAATAATAGAAGAACCAAAATTGGTACATGATGCCCAACTAACAATTGGAAACCGTAAAGTAAGCTACCAAACAATACAGCGCAGATTACCAAGGCAATAGTGGCCAAAATACTAATCTGTTTCCAATAGCTTCTTAGATCTGAAATTTTAAATTTAAGTGCTGAAGATGTCAGAATAAAGCAAATAACACCATTAATTAAAAAATCATAGAAATCGATGTGACGTACTGCTTCCTCAATATTATGAATATTGATCGTAATGAATTGATTACCATTTAAAAGACTGGCTCCCCATTGCAAAATGAAGACAAAAATCGCAGAAACAAGAGGTACGCCGATAGCCTGAGGAAAGCCCAAAATACGTTTATTAAATATGGTGGTCGCAATTGATAAGGCAAATACAACCGTAAATGCTTGTAATAAGAAAAAATTACCCATGAACACCCTTCTTCTGGGTCAATGACCAAATAAAAAATCTAGACAGCTGAACTGAACAGAACGAGAAAATAGACACCTCATGTGTGCCCAAGCAATTAAAAAGTTGGAATACAAGTTTAACGAATTACGTTAATCATTCTATCAATTAGTTAAATTTCTTAACATTAATTATGTAGAAGGGATGATTAAAAAGATGAGCCTACTTAAACACCTTGTAAACTCATCTTATTTATAAATTTAGATAGAATTATTAAAAGTATCGCATTGGTTAATATCACCGGTTTTTAAACCGACTTGGAACCAGTGCATTCGCTGTTCACTACTACCATGAGTAAAGCTATCCGGAACGACTTGTCCTGTTGCTCGTTTTTGTAAGTAGTCATCTCCAATTTTTTGCGCGGCATCCATTGCCTCCTCGACGTCCCCCTGCTCTAAAAACTGAGTACGCTGTTGATTATGATTGGCCCAGATACCCGCTAAACAGTCAGCTTGTAATTCTTGACGTACAGATAACTGATTACCTTCTCTTTGACTGACTTGTGCACGAGCCTGTTGCACTTGAGATGAAATACCAAGCAAAGTTTGAACATGATGTCCTACTTCGTGGGCAACCACATAAGCTTGGGCAAAGTCCCCTGCCTGATCTTGTCTCGATAATTCTGTCTGATTTTGTTCACCAGATATTCCCATCTGCTCACGCATATCTTTGAAGAATTCTGTATCGATATAAACCTTCTGATCTGCCGGGCAATAAAAGGGACCCATTGCAGACTGAGCTGTGCCACAGCCTGACTGAATCATCCCATTAAACAAGACTAATTTTGGTGGCGTATAAGTTTTACCTAACTGTTTAAAAATAGGTGTCCACGTATCCTCTGTATCGGCTAATACTGTTCCAACAAAATCAGAAGCTTCCTTTTGCTCGGCGGTTAAACTTTCGGGTGCAGTTGCATTTGATTGTTGCGAAGCAGTAACCTGCTGCGTTGCCTGATATGCTTGTTGGGGGTCAACGCCAAAAAATTTCCATGCAACAAATGCCACAACCAAACCAATAATACTAATACCACCTGCCCTAACACCGCCTCCGCCTCGACGGTCTTCAACATTGGTACTGACTCGACGATCTCTCCAACGCATAATTTCCCTCTTCTTTGTAGATGGCCTGATTAACTAGAAGCTTTTGGCCACATTTTTTGTATCAAGCTAACAACAAGCAATACTATTGCACCAGCAACAATTCCTATTGCAAAGTTAATAAGCGTTGGGGTTAAAGCACCAATGATGTTGCCTACAGCAGGTATAGTTTCCACATGGTCAACTGTATTTTCAGTGACATGATGGAGTAAAGGAATCGTATGATTAATAATCCCTCCACCTACCAAAAACATCGCAATAGTGCCGACGATAGACAATAACTTCATTAAAAGTGGCGCAAATGCAAGCAGCCCGCGACCAATAGTTTGTTTAAAAGAAGCAGCCTGTTTTGTTAAATATAGACCCAAGTCATCAATTTTAACAATCATGCCGACCAAACCATAAACGCCGATCGTCATCACAACTGCAATAATGCTGAGGACACTAACTTTAGTCATTAAAGTTGCAGTTGCCACAGTACCTAAAGAAATAACCACAATTTCAGCTGACAAAATAAAGTCTGTACGAATAGCTCCTTTCACTTTATCTTTTTCAAAAGTTGCCAAGTCTAACTCTTCACTATCAAACTCTTTTTGTGCTTCTTCTGAGGTTGAGGCTTTTTTATGGGTAATGGTATGAAGAACTTTTTCAACACCCTCATAACATAAGAATAGCCCGCCAAGCATTAATAAAGGATTAATCAACCAAGGAGCAATCACACTAATTAATAAAGCTAGAGGAACTAAAATGAGCTTATTAACAAAGGAGCCTTTAGCAACTTTCCACACAATCGGTAATTCGCGATCAGCACGGACACCTGTAACCTGTTGTGCATTTAAAGCCAAATCATCACCTAAAACACCAGCAGTTTTTTTTGCTGCCATTTTGCTCATTAAGGCGACGTCATCTAAAATTGTTGCAATATCATCTAGTAGTAAAAGTAAGCCACTTGCCATTTCTTATCCAGGTTTGTATTTATTAAACTATTGTAAGATGATTTTTTTCAATTTTTGTAATTTTACTGAATAAATTCACAATATTATTTTAAGAAAAGTTTACCCAATTGCTGACGAAAAAATTTTATTTCCCGTACAATAATGCCAATCTTTTATATTGCAGGGCTTATTATCCCTGATTAAGCCAATACCATAGTGGAATAAATAATGAGTAATGTTGATCAGCGTCCAATTATTTTGACAGGCGACCGCCCAACCGGACAACTTCACCTCGGGCATTTTGTCGGTTCTTTGCGTTCTCGTGTAGGTCTACAGGATAGCCATCATCAACATCTCTTATTAGCAGATGCACAAGCGTTAACAGACAATGCCGATAACCCAGATAAAGTACGCCGTAACATTTTAGAAGTTGCTCTAGACTATTTAGCGGTAGGCATTGATCCAACTAAAACCACAATTTGTGTACAGTCATGCTTGCCTGCACTGAATGAGCTTACAATGTTATATCTTAACTTTGTAACTGTAGCTCGTTTGGAGCGTAACCCAACCATCAAATCTGAAATTCAAATGCGTGGTTTTGAACGTGATATTCCTGCCGGTTTCCTTTGCTACCCTGTAGCACAGGCAGCTGATATTACGGCTTTTAAAGCGACTGTAGTACCAGTAGGCGAAGATCAAATTCCAATGATTGAGCAAACTAACGAAATCGTGCGTCGTGTAAACCGTCAAATTGGTCAAGACCTTTTACCTGAATGTAAAGCATTGCTTTCTAATATGGCTCGTTTACCTGGTTTTGATGGTAAAGCGAAAATGTCTAAGTCATTAGGCAATACCATTGTTCTAAATGCTTCTGACAAAGACATTAAAAAAGCTGTAAATGCGATGTATACCGATCCAAATCATCTTCGCATTGAAGATCCGGGTCAAGTTGAAGGAAACATTGTATTTACTTATTTAGATGCATTTGACCCAAATAAAGAAGAAGTTGAAGAGCTAAAAGCACACTACCGCCGTGGTGGTCTTGGTGATGGTACAGTTAAAAAACGTCTTGAAGGTGTACTAAAAGAATTAATTACACCTATACGTGAACGTCGTGAAGAACTTGCTAAAGATCCTGACTACATTATGGATGTTTTACGCCAAGGTACTGATAAATGTCGAATCATTACCCAGCAGACTTTAGACGAAGTTAAAGATGGCTTAGGCTTATTTAAGTTCTAATTTTTTATATTAAAGATATAAATCAAAAAAGCCCTACGGGGCTTTTTTTATAATTATTTTTAGATTCAACAATTTAATTTTTTAGAATTTCTATATATTTATTATGATTCACACGCTTTTACCCTTTTAACGTGAAGTAACACTAATTAACGTGAACCTTAATGAACAAATAAGAATGCGTCACTAATATAACTTGAGTAGGTTGATATGAACCTCACGACATTTCTCCTTAAGCCGAAACTGTTTTTAACAGATTCGTTGTTCTACGCAGTGATCACCCCAATCATTGCGTATTTTTTTGTCTTTTTTTAACCAAATTATTCCTTGTATCAATTTTATTTAACTTTTCAATAATACAAAAAAAATACCGCATCATTTTTCAGATGCGGTATTTTTTAAAGATTCAAGGAAGCAATTAAGCTAAACCTTTCTCTTTTAATACTTGCAACATAGTTGAACCAAGCTCAGCTGGGCTACGAGTGTAAGCCATACCTGCTTTTTCAAATGCAGCGAATTTCTCTTCAGCAGTACCTTGACCACCAGAAATGATCGCACCAGCGTGACCCATACGCTTACCTTTAGGCGCAGTTACACCAGCGATGTAACCTACTACAGGTTTAGTCACGTTAGATTTGATGAATTCAGCAGCTTCTTCTTCCGCTGTACCACCGATCTCACCGATCATGATAATTGCATCAGTATCTGGATCGTCTTGGAACAATTGAAGAGCTTCAATTTGGTTCATACCTGGGATTGGGTCACCACCGATACCGATACAAGTAGACTGACCTAAACCAAGCTTAGTTGTTTGAGCAACAGCTTCATAAGTCAATGTACCTGAACGTGAGATGATACCAATGCGACCTGGTTGGTGGATGTGACCAGGCATAATACCGATCTTACATTCACCCGGAGTGATCACGCCTGGGCAATTAGGACCAACTAAACGAGTACCGTTACCGTTAGTTTCTAAATAACGTTTTGCTTTAAGCATGTCGATTGTTGGAACACCTTCAGTGATCACAACGATTAGGCCAACACCTGAATCAACCGCTTCAACGATTGAGTCTAAAACGAATGGAGCTGGTACATAGATTACAGATGCATCTGCATTTGTTTCACGTACAGCTTCTTTCATTGTGTTGAATACTGGTAAGTCAAGGTGAGTTGTACCACCTTTACCTGGAGTAACACCACCAACAACTTTTGTACCGTAGTCTAAAGCTTGTGCAGAGTGGAAAGTACCGTTTTTACCAGTAAAACCTTGTACCAATACTTTAGTGTCTTTATTAATTAATACGCTCATGATTGATACTCCCCTTACGCTTTAACTGCAGCTACAACTTTTTCTGCGGCATCAGACAAACCGTTCGCAGAAATTAATTTCAAACCAGATTCATCAAGTAATTTCGCACCTAACTCAGCGTTGTTACCTTCTAAACGAACAACCACTGGAACAGTTACATTTACTTCTTGAACCGCTGCAATAATTGCTTCAGCAATCATGTCACAACGTACGATACCACCGAAGATGTTGATTAAAACACCTTGTACAGACGTATCAGCAAGAATGATTTTGAACGCTTCGATTACACGCTCTTTAGTTGCACCGCCACCAACATCAAGGAAGTTTGCAGGCTGACCACCATAAAGTTTAATGATGTCCATAGTTGCCATTGCAAGACCAGCACCGTTAACCATACAACCAATGTTACCTTCTAAAGCAACATAGTTAAGATCAAATTCAGATGCTTTTAACTCACGCTCATTCTCTTGAGATTTGTCACGTAAAGCAGCAACTTTAGGTAAACGGTAAAGCGCGTTAGAGTCGATACCTACTTTCGCGTCTACACATAAAATTTCGCCATTTTCACGAACTGAAAGTGGGTTAATTTCAAATAAAGCGAAATCATTTTCAACAAATGCTTGGTAAGCAGCTGTCATGATTTTCACGAATTGACCGATTTGTTTGTCTTTCAAACCTAAAGCAAATGCAACTTCACGTGCTTGGAATGGTTGTAAACCAACTAATGGATCAACTTCAACTTTGATAATTTTTTCTGGAGTTTCTTCCGCAACTTTCTCGATTTCTACACCACCTTCTGTAGAAGCCATGAAAGTAATACGACGGCTAGAACGGTCTACAACCGCGCCCAAGTAAAGCTCACGCTCAACTGGATATACGTCTTCAGCAACAATGATGCTGTTTACTGGTTGACCATTTGCATCTGTTTGATACGTTACAAGACGAGTACCAATGATATTGTTTGCAAATTCGATAACATCTTCTTTAGATTTTGCAACTTTAACGCCACCAGCCTTACCACGACCACCAGCATGAACTTGCGCCTTCATTACAGCGAATTTACCACCAAGCTGTTCAAATGCAGCAACTGCTTCGTCTGCATTGGTTGCCAAGATACCTTCTTGTACCGGCATACCATATTCTTTCAATAACGCTTTAGCTTGATACTCATGTAAGTTCATTTAGTTACCTACTTAACTTTGTTTGTTGTCTTCAATTTGCGCAACATTCTCATGTTGTATAAGCAAATTGCTGTCTACGTCTATCAACTTGATGATTTTTTAATCACACCATCGAATGTGAAAAAGAGCGGAGGACCGCTCTTTATTTTATTTACGCTTACGTTGAATCGCGTGAATTGCACGACCATCTACAGCAAGTGCAGCTTCATGAACAACTTCAGAGAATGTTGGGTGACCAAAAGTCATCAACTGAAGATCTTCAACAGAAGATACAAATTCAAGTGCGATCATACCTTGGTGAACGATATCAGATGCCGCAGGCCCAATCACATGCATACCTAATAAACGGTCAGTTTTTGCATCAGCAACAAACTTAACAAAACCTGCACCTTCACCAGCAGCTAAAGCACGACCATTTACAGCAAAACCGAATTGACCAGTTTTTACTTCATGACCTTTTTCTTTAGCTTGCTCTTCAGTTAAACCAACCCACGCCGCTTCAGGGTGTGTATAGATAACAGAAATGATTGTGTCATAGTTTACTTGAGCTGCATGACCGTGGATACGTTCAACAGCCATTACGCCCTCTTCCATTGCTTTATGAGCAAGCATTGGACCGCGCACTAAGTCACCAATCGCATATACACCTTCTACAGAAGTTGCACAGTGATCATTTACTTCAACTAAACCACGTTCAGTTAATTTAATACCTGAATCTTCAGCTAATAAACCTTCAGCATAAGCTTTACGGCCAACACAAACGATTAACTTATCAAACGTTTGTTCTTTGTCTTCACCAGCTTGAGTGTATTTAACAGTCACTTCACGACCGTTTACTTCAGTACCAGATACTTTTGCACCAATGCGGATATCTAAACCTTGTTTAGTCAAGATTTTTTGATATTCCTTAGAAAGTGCTTTATCAGCCATTGGCAAGAATGCATCCATTGCTTCAAATACAACAACTTCTGCACCAAGACGACGCCATACTGAACCAAGTTCTAAACCGATTACACCTGCACCAATTACACCTAAACGCTTAGGTACTTCAGGGAAGTTTAATGCGCCAGTTGAATCAACAATAATATCTTGATCTACAGGAGCTACAGGAATATTTACAGGCACAGAACCAGACGCAAGAATTACGTATTTAGGTTCTAAAATTTGAGTTTCACCTTCATGTGGAACAAACTCAACTTTTTTACCAGCAAGTAATTTACCTGTACCTTTTAACCACTCGATACCGTTGCCTTTAAGCAATTGATCAATACCGCCAGTTAATTGGTCAACAATTTTGTCTTTACGAGCAAGAAGTTTTGCAAGATCGAAATTCACTTCACCAGTTGTAATACCGTGATCAGCTAAATGATGCACTGTATCTTCATAACGATGAGAAGAATCAAGCAAAGCTTTAGAAGGGATACAACCTACGTTTAAGCAAGTACCACCTAAAGAAGGCTTACCGTTGTGAATACGTTTTTCAATACAAGCGACTTTGAAGCCTAGTTGAGCAGCGCGAATCGCAGCTTCATAACCACCAGGACCACCGCCAATGACAACAAGATCAAATTGTTGAGACATTTTTATCTCCATAAACCAGGATAGAGGATTACTCTACCCTGGTAGGTATTTATTCGAAGAAATTAAAGATCAAGAATGAGTTTAGCTGGTTCTTCTAACAATTCTTTGATTGCTACCAAGAAACCTACAGCTTCTTTACCATCGATCATACGGTGGTCATAAGAAAGCGCTAAGTACATCATTGGCAAGATTTCAACTTGACCATTTACCGCCATAGGACGTTCTTGGATTTTATGCATACCCAAGATACCAGTTTGCGGCTGGTTCAAAATTGGAGTTGAAAGTAATGAACCGAAAGTACCACCGTTAGTGATTGTGAAAGTACCGCCAGTCATTTCTTCGATAGATAATTTACCATCACGTGCTTTAGCAGCGTAAGCAGCAATACCTGCTTCAACTTCTGCATAGCTCATACGGTCAGTATCACGCAATACTGGTACAACAAGACCACGATCAGAAGATACTGCAACACCGATGTCGTAGTAACCGTGATAAACGATATCATCGCCATCAATTGAAGCATTTACAGCTGGGTAGCGTTTAAGCGCTTCAGTTGCTGCTTTAACGAAGAATGACATGAAGCCTAAACGAGCACCATGACGTTTTTCGAAAGCATCTTTATATTGCTTACGTAATTCCATGATTGGCTTCATGTTAACTTCGTTAAATGTAGTTAACATTGCTGTTTCTTGAGTAGCTGCAAGAAGACGCTCAGCTACACGTTTACGTAAACGAGTCATTGGAACGCGTTTTTCGATACGTTCGCCAACAGCAACGCTTAATGGAGTAACGTTAGCAGCTGGTTTAGCTTGATGGTTCGCAACATCTTCTTTAGTGATACGACCACCACGACCAGTACCTTGTACGTCAGAAGCAGCAATGCCAGATTCAGTTAACGCTTTACGTACTGCAGGAGCTTGATCAGATACAGTTTCGTTACGCTCAACAACAGGAGCAGCACCAGCTTGAGTCTGAGCAACTGCTTGTTCTACTGCCGCAGGAGCAGCAGCCGCTGCGCCAGCACCAGCTTCGAATTGAGCAATAACTTCGTCAGAAAGAACTGTATCGCCTTCACCTTTAATGATTGCAACCAAGCTACCATCTGCAGGAGCAACAACTTCTAAAACAACTTTGTCGGTTTCAATATCACAGATTACTTCATCACGTGATACAGGTTCACCCACCTTTTTATGCCAAGTTGCGATGGTTCCATCTGCAACAGACTCTGGGAATACCGGTGCTTTAATTTCGGTTGCCATTATTGAGAATCTCCTGATTGTTCAGCTTCGATTGCCAATGCATCATTAATTAGCTGAGCTTGTTGTTTTGCATGCAAGTACGGTGAGCCACAAGCTGGTGCAGCAGAAGCTTCACGACCTGCAAAACTGATACGGATTTGTTTGCCAGATTTTAAGATATCGTCATATAAACGCGGTGCGATAAACAACCAAGCACCTTGGTTCTTCGGCTCTTCTTGCGCCCAAACGAGTTCTTTCACATTTGGATAAGCAGCCAAGATTTCCGCAAGACGTTGCTCTGGGTATGGATACAACTGTTCAATACGTACAATTGCAACATTAGTTAAGTTTTGTTCACGACGTTTTTCGAGTAAGTCGTAATAAACTTTACCGCCACAAAGTACAAGACGAGTTACATCTGACTTGTTAATTTGATCGATTTCGTCAATTACAGTTTGGAATGAACCATGTGCTAGCTCTTCTAAAGTAGAAGTCGCAAGTTTATGACGAAGTAAAGATTTCGGTGACATTACGATTAATGGCTTACGAATTGGGCGTACAGCCTGACGACGTAATGCATGGAAAATCTGTGCAGGTGTCGTTGGAGTGATCACTTGCATGTTGTCTTCAGCACATAACTGTAAGAAACGTTCTAAACGAGCTGAAGAGTGCTCTGGACCTTGACCTTCGAAACCGTGTGGTAACAACATTGTTAAACCACAAACACGCTCCCACTTAGTCTCACCAGAAGCAATAAACTGGTCAATCACAACTTGAGCACAGTTTACGAAGTCACCAAATTGTGCTTCCCAAATAATCAAGCTCTTAGGAATTGTAGTTGCGTAACCATATTCGAACGCAAGAACTGCTTCTTCAGATAAAAGAGAATCGTAAATCGCAAAACGTGGTTGGTTCTCTTTCACATGGCAAAGAGGAATGTAAGTTGAACCATCAACTTGGTTATGCAATTTTGCATGACGGTGTGAGAAGGTACCACGACCCACGTCTTCACCAGTAATACGAACTAGATAGTCTTCATCTAATAAAGTTGCATAAGCTAAAGTTTCTGCTGCACCCCAGTTCAATGGAGTTTCACCAGTTTGCATTTTCACGCGGTCTTCAATTACTTTTTGAACCTGACGCTGCATTACAAACCCTTCAGGAAGCTTGCTCATGCCCTCGCCTAATTCTTTAAGGCGGTTTATGTCAAATGAAGTATCCCAATCGTCTGTATATTCATGGCCCAAATATGGAGTCCAATCTACAAACATTTTAGTGTTCGGTTCAAGAATCAAAGCATTCGCTACATGATTACCCGCTTCTAAATCAGCACGATAATCTTCAACCATTTGGTCAGCTTCAGCACGGTCAAGTACTTTCTCTTGTACCAATTGATCAGCATAAAGTGTACGAGTAGTTGCTTTCTTAGCAATCACTTGATACATCAATGGTTGTGTACCAGATGGCTCATCTGCTTCGTTATGGCCGCGACGACGGTAACAGAACAAATCGATGACTACATCTTTACGGAATTCGTGACGGAAATCATGTGCTAATTGAGTAGCAAAGATAACAGCTTCAGGATCATCACCATTTACATGGAAGATAGGAGCCTGAATCATTTTAGCAACGTCTGTACAGTATTCTGTCGAACGCGCATCACGTGGATCAGAAGTTGTGAAACCAACTTGGTTGTTCACAATAATATGAACTGTACCACCAACCGTATAGCCACGAGTTTGTGACATCTGGAAGGTTTCCATGTTCACGCCCTGACCTGCAAATGCAGCATCACCATGAACAATAACTGGTAATACGTCATCACCGCCGATGTCTCTACGACGTACTTGACGCGCACGTACAGAACCTTCGACTACAGGACCAACGATTTCTAAGTGAGATGGGTTAAATGCCAATGCCAAGTGAACTTCACCACCTGGAGTCATTACATTACTTGAGAAACCTTGGTGGTATTTAACGTCACCAGAACCTTTCTTATGAAGTGCTTTACCTTCGAACTCACCAAATAAGTCCGCAGGGTTTTTACCCATAATATTAACAAGAAGGTTCAAACGACCACGGTGTGGCATACCGATAACAACTTCTTTACAACCTACGGCACCAGCACGCTGGATAATCTCATTTACCATAGGAATAAAAGATTCGCCGCCTTCAACACCAAAACGTTTAGCGCCGACGTATTTATTACCGAGATATTTTTCTAAGCCTTCAGCAGCGGTTAAACGCTCTAAGAAGCCTTTCTTTTGTTCATTTGAGAAATTGAATTTACCACGGGCACTTTCAAGACGCTGTTGAATCCAACGTTTCTCTTTTGTGTCCACGATATGCATATATTCAACACCGATCGAACCACAATAGATTGCTTCCATTGCTTCAATCATCTCAGCAAGCGTTGCTTCGCTTTTACCGATCTCAAGATTGCCTGTGTTGAATACTGTGTCTAAATCTGATTTGGTTAAACCGTGTGCTGAAAGATCTAAATCAGGAATATCTTCACGCTTAGCAAGACCTAACGGATCTAACTTAGCTTTTTGATGTCCGCGATTGCGATAAGCAGCAATGAGTTGTAAAACGCCAATTTGACGACGCTCATGTTCAGTACTTACAGTACTTTGTACAACAGGTTGAACACGATTAGCATTACGTCCTAGTAATAGGAATTGCTCACGCACAGCGCTGTGTGGTTGGTCACCCTTTGGATATTTATCGAAATATTGGCGCCAGTCCTCAGCGACGGAGGTTGGGGAAGTCAGGTACTGCTCGTAAAGTTCTTCAATATACGCTGCACTATCAGCGGAAAGTTCAGTGTCAAGACGCAATGCGTCAGCAACTTCTTGCATTTGTGGACCCATTTCCTATTGCAAAAAATATTACAGGCTGCCTTTTAAGCATACCCATGATGCATAATGTCAAATTGGTAAAAATGACACTACTTACCCAACAGGTCTTCAAGACCATGGGGCGTCATACTACCTAGAGAGAAAACTCCATAGGTAATTAATGAATCACAACGCCCTCAATGGCATCATCACTCACCTTATACTCGATAAAAAACCGAGCAATTTTTTGCAAATCTTTTTAGAAAAATTAACTTTAAAATTAACTTTTCTAAAATGACTTTAACCATAAAAATTAAGCACAGATCTAAGATCGTGCCACTTAATTTAATTTCACTAGTATACGCTTTTTTCACCTATAACTTTGTGGCAAATCGTATCATGTTCTTAACGAACGATTGATTTTTTTGACACATACCATCTATAAATTGGCGAAATACATATCCAATTTTATCTATTAATATATGGTGCTTTATATAAAAACCCCTCTTTTACCGACTAAAGTATAAGACACGTATTATAAAATTAAAAAAAAACGCACATCAAGGATGTGCGTTCTCTATTTGCGCAGAATTAACCCGCTTGATCTAACAACATATTACGGATATGACCGATTGCTTTTGTTGGATTCAAACCTTTAGGACATACTGACACACAGTTCATAATACCTTTACAACGGAACAAACTGAACGGATCGTCAAGACGAGCCAAACGTTCTGCAGTTGCAGTATCACGAGAGTCGATAATAAAACGATATGCATTCAACAACGCTGAAGGACCCAAGAATTTATCAGGGTTCCACCAGAATGATGGGCATGAAGTTGAACAACATGCACAAAGAATACACTCATACAAACCATTTAAGTGTTCACGCTCTTCAGGAGATTGCAAACGCTCTTTAGGTGGAGCAGGTTGGTTATTGATCAAGAATGGCTGAATTTTGTCATACTGATCATAGAATTGGTTCATATCAACAACCAAATCTTTAACAACCGGCAAACCAGGTAATGGACGAATTACGATTTTCTCTGGTAAATCGTTAAGGTTTTGCAAGCAAGCCAAACCATTTTTACCATTAATATTCACACCATCAGAACCACAAATACCTTCACGGCAAGAACGACGGAATGTTAAAGTTTCGTCTTGAACCTTCAAAGCAAGCAATGCATCAAGCAACATACGGTGCTTATCAGTCAATTCAAGCTTGAAAGTTTGCATGTACGGCGCTTTATCCTTATCAGGATCATAGCGGTAGATTTCGAATGTACGAGTACCTCTACTCATCTTTATACTCCCGATTAGAATGTACGTGGTGCTGGTGGAATTGGATCAACAGTTAACGGCTTGAAGCGCACTGGCTTATATTCCAAACGGTTATCTGATGAATACCATAAAGTATGTTTCATCCACTCATCATCACGGCGACCGTATGAATAAGTTGGGTGATCAGCTGGTAATTCATAATCAACTACCGTATGCGCACCACGACATTCTTTACGCGCAGCAGCTGAAATTAATGTAGCTTTTGCAACTTCATATAAGTTTTCAACTTCAAGCGCTTCAACACGTGCAGTGTTAAATACTTTAGATTTATCTTTCAAGTGGATGTTACGCACGCGTGGTTCAAGAGCAAGAATCTCTTTAACACCCTTATCAAGCAATGCTTGAGTACGGAATACACCTGCGTGGTCTTGAACGATATCACGAATTGCATCAGCAACTTCTTGAGCATTTTCGCCAGAAGTTGATTCATCCAATTTACGTACACGAGCTAAAGTTTGCTCTAATACATTTGTTGGAAGCGGCGCATATTCATCACCATGATGCTTAGTTACGTAATCGATAATGTGCTCACCAGCAGCCTTACCAAATACAACCAAGTCAAGAAGTGAGTTAGTACCTAAACGGTTCGCACCATGTACTGATACGCATGAACACTCACCGATTGCATAGAAACCTTTTACAGGTTTAGTGTAGTTGTCTGTACCAGGCTCTGGTAAGCACACTTGACCATGCATATTCGTAGGAATACCACCCATTTGATAATGGATTGTTGGTACTACTGGAATTGGTTCTTTAGTGATGTCCACGTTTGCGAATTTTTTACCAATCTCAAATACAGATGGTAAACGCTTCATAATTGTGTCAGCACCCAAGTGAGTCATATCAAGCAAGATATAATCACCTTTTGGACCACAACCACGACCTTCTTTAATTTCTTGGTCCATAGAACGTGATACGAAGTCACGCGGAGCCAAGTCTTTTAAAGTTGGTGCATAACGCTCCATGAATGGTTCGCCGTCTTTGTTACGAAGGATCGCACCTTCACCACGACAACCCTCAGTCAACAATACGCCTGCGCCCGCAACACCTGTAGGGTGGAATTGCCAGAATTCCATATCTTGTAATGGAATACCAGCACGAGCAGCCATACCAAGACCGTCACCAGTGTTGATATAAGCATTTGTTGATGCACGGTAAACACGACCAGCACCACCAGTTGCAAATAATGTTGCTTTTGCTTGGAACACTGCAATGTTACCAGTTTCTTGGTCAATTGCAGTTACACCGAGTACATCACCTGCTTCGTTACGGATCAAATCAAGAGCGATCCACTCAACGAAGAATTGAGTACCCATTTTCACGTTGCTTTGATAAAGCGTGTGCAATAAAGCGTGACCAGTACGGTCGGCAGCAGCACAAGCACGTGGAACTGGTTTATCACCATAGTTTGCAGAGTGACCACCGAATGGACGTTGGTAAATTGTACCATCAGCGTTACGGTCAAACGGCATACCTAAGTGTTCAAGTTCATAAACAACTTTTGGCGCCTCACGACACATAAATTCGATTGCGTCTTGGTCACCTAACCAGTCAGAACCTTTTACTGTATCGTAAAAGTGGAAATGCCAGTTATCTTCTTGCATGTTACCTAACGACGCACCAATACCGCCCTGAGCAGCAACTGTATGTGAACGTGTTGGGAAAACTTTAGTAAGTACTGCAACTTTCAAACCTGCTTGAGCAAGTTGGTAAGATGCACGCATACCAGAACCACCACCACCAACGATAACAGCATCGAAAGTGAGGTTTTGAATATTTGAATAATCTTCTTTAGGGTTTATCGCGCCCATGATATCTTCCTATCAATTCGCCCAGAAAATCTGGATACCCCAGATTGCGTACACAAACACTGCAATAATGACAGCCGTAGTCAGTACAAGGCGTAAACCTTTCGCTGAAGGACCCATTTGACGAGTAGTGACATAGTCAGTAAAAACCTGCCACATACCAATCCATGCGTGTGCGATAAGCGACAAAATTGCCAATAAAGAGAAAATCTTCATTGGTAATGTCATCATGAAGCCAGCCCATTGTTGATAGTCAAATCCGCCTTTGCAGAGGATCCAACCAAAAAGAACAACAGTATAAGCTGCCAATACCACAGCACTTACACGCTGGATAAACCAATCACGAGAACCTGAACCTGTTAAACCTGTAGCACTTTTCATTAGAACATAATCCATACAAAGGCTGCGATAATGGCTACCACAGATAAGATCAATGAAATTGTCGCTGCAATACGACCGCTTTGCAGTTCTTCAGCAAAACCTAGATCTGCAAGCAAATGCTTAACCCCAGCAATAAAGTGGAAAATCAAGCCGGCTACAAATACCCACACAACAAAACGTACGAGGATATTTCCAAAAACGACATTTTTAACGTAGTCAAATCCTTCTGGTGAAGATAATGATTTATCTAGGATCCATAAGAGAACTGGTACTAATAAGAAAACGATGACACCTGATAAACGGTGTAAAATTGATGCAATAGCCACGGGTGAGCGTAAATTTACCGCTAACACCTGACCCATGGACAAATTGACAGGTCTGTTGCTTTTCACAGCGGGCATCCTGTAGGTAGAAACTCCGACCGGAGTTTGTTGAATTAATTCCAAGGAAAGCTGGCATTGTTAGGCAAGCACAGCTCATGCCTAACCTATAAACGACACTGAATTATAAAACGCGAAATATCAAAATACAAACAATCGACTTTGGCTTTTCCGCAAAAACTCATCAAATAAGAATCATTCACATAGCCAAACAGCATCCTTCCCTATCCCGAAGTTAAGATTAAACAAAACATGTGCTTGTTTAATCTCATCTTTTATAAAAAATTGCTTTTCTACAGTTTTATTTAAAATAAGTGCATTTTAGACTAAAGATAAAGTTAATAAATCATCAACTCAAGACAAAAATATAAATAAAACTACTTCTTACCTGCTAATTTTATTCGGTTTTATCTATAAAGAGGGATTATCCGTATTTATATCAAAAGAAATAAAGTGCTACTTGACTGTTAACAATGATCACTATTTTTACAAAAAATGAGTTTTAATTTTTTCTAGACCGTTCAATGAGCTATTTTTTAAACAATTAAACTTAAAAAAAAGACAACTTTTGGAATTATCAAATAGTGATAATGTGGCGATTTTTGAATCACAATTTAAAATTACAGTCTGAGTTTTATGATTTTTTTAATCGGATTGGCATTTTATAACGTTACCCTATTCTTAATTTTTATTTAAAAATTTGCTTACAATTGTACTCACGCTTCATTTTTTTCTGCACGTTCTTCTTGAATTGACTTATGATACCATCCCGATGCAGTGATTTTACTGACTTTTTTTGCTCGGGTCTTGATGACTAACTCTCTGTGGGAACGTCATTTTTTATCCATAAGTATAATTGACAAAATTTCAGTACTCACTAATCTTATAGCAAATTTTGACACCGTCTGATTCGCACATGAGAAAATTAGGATTTCGAGTCAGATAATCATTCACCAGGACAGGAGATCTATTGAATGTCTGAAGCAACTGGCAAAAAAGCCGTATTACATCTTGATGGCAAAGAAATTGAATTACCAATTTACAGTGGCACATTAGGTCCCGATGTAATCGACGTTAAAGATGTATTGGCCTCAGGTCACTTTACTTTTGATCCTGGTTTTATGGCGACAGCTTCATGCGAGTCTAAAATCACATTTATCGATGGTGACAAAGGTATTTTATTACACCGCGGTTACCCGATTGACCAGTTAGCGACTCAAGCAGACTACCTTGAAACTTGTTATTTATTATTAAATGGCGAGTTACCAACTGCTGAACAAAAAGTTGAGTTCGATGCGAAAGTTCGTGCTCATACTATGGTTCATGATCAAGTTAGCCGTTTCTTCAATGGTTTCCGTCGTGATGCTCACCCTATGGCAATCATGGTTGGTGTAGTAGGCGCATTATCTGCTTTCTATCACAACAACCTTGACATTGAAGACATCAACCACCGCGAAATTACTGCGATTCGTTTGATTGCTAAAATTCCAACGCTTGCTGCTTGGAGCTACAAATATACTGTAGGTCAGCCATTCATCTATCCACGTAATGACTTAAATTACGCGGAAAACTTCTTACACATGATGTTTGCAACTCCTGCAGACCGTGACTACAAAGTAAACCCTGTTCTTGCTCGTGCAATGGATCGTATCTTTACGCTTCACGCTGACCACGAACAAAACGCGTCTACTTCTACAGTTCGTCTTGCTGGTTCTACTGGTGCGAATCCATATGCGTGTATCTCTGCTGGTATCTCTGCTCTTTGGGGTCCTGCACACGGTGGTGCGAACGAAGCAGTTCTTAAAATGCTTGATGAAATCGGTAGCGTTGAAAATGTTGCTGAGTTCATGGAAAAAGTTAAACGCAAAGAAGTTAAACTTATGGGCTTCGGTCACCGCGTTTACAAAAACTTCGATCCACGCGCTAAAGTGATGAAGCAAACTTGTGACGAAGTTCTTGAAGCATTAGGTATCAATGATCCTCAATTAGCGCTTGCTATGGAACTTGAACGTATTGCATTGAACGACCCGTACTTTGTTGAACGTAAACTTTACCCTAACGTAGACTTCTACTCTGGTATCATCCTTAAAGCGATTGGTATCCCAACAGAAATGTTTACCGTTATCTTCGCTCTTGCACGTACAGTTGGCTGGATCAGTCACTGGTTAGAAATGCACAGCGGTCCTTACAAAATTGGTCGTCCTCGTCAGCTTTACACTGGTGAAGTGCAACGTGACATCAAGCGTTAATATTCGAAAGAATATTAATGTAAAAAAGCTGCCTAATGGCAGCTTTTTTTTATAAATAAGTTTTAAAAGTTATTCTTCTTCAAACATATTTAATAAGTGATGACTAATACCATCAGCTCTTAGCCAAGCCAACTCATAACTTGCTTTGGCCAAAGCTAAAATACGTCTTTCAAACTCAGTCCATACTTGTTTAACTTGCGCTTCTGAAATCCCTAAACCACTGTCATGAGCTAAATGCTTATTCTTTTCACATATTTTTAAGGCATGGTAGAGTTTACGCCCTTTACTCGCCCCTTCCATTAACCTGACACGTTTACCTAATATAAATCCTTCTACATGCTGTAGATTCGCCTGCGGCAACATAGGTACCAAAATCTGATCCAATTGATCATCTAAACGCTTCCAGACAGCTAAACGCTGCTCTGCCGTATAGGTATTCCATTGAATTACTTCATGGTTAAAGCGGCGACAACCACGACATACCTGATCACCAAAAACTGTTGAACAACGCCCTGCACATGGGGTGAGAGAGAGCATTCGATGATCACTACTCAAAACAGACTCCTTAAATAAACCATATACTTTTTATGGTTTTCTCGCTTATTACGAATTTTCGCGCTAAAATATGCGCCTTAAATTTCTATCTTAATACATTTGGAGTTTTCCATGAACGCTACTGTAGAACAGCTTGCACCTGTAGAACAGCAAGCGACCGCGGGTTGGGTTGTTGCAGCACTATATCAATTTAAAGAAGTTCAAGATCCAGCTGATCTTCAACAACGTCTTTTAGACTTAGTGAAAACAATTAACCTTTGCGGAACTCTGATTGTAGCAGGTGAAGGAATTAATGGCACCGTTGCTGGGGACCGTGAGGCAATTGATACGATTCATCAATTTTTGTTAAACGAAGGTTTTAACGCTATGGAATATAAAGAATCCCATAGTTCTGACAAACCTTTCCGTAAAATGAAAATCAAGCTTAAAAAAGAAATCGTGACTTTAGGCGTTGAAGTAAAACCTCGTGATTTAGTGGGTCACTATCTTGATCCTAAAGAATGGAATGAGCTTATTGCACGTGATGATGTGATTCTAATCGACACACGTAATGACTATGAATATAAAGCCGGAACTTTCAAGGGGGCGATTGACCCAAAAACAGAAACTTTCCGCGAATTTCCTGAATATGTAAAAAAAGAGTTAGAACAACATAAAGATAAGAAAATCGCGATGTTCTGTACGGGTGGTATTCGCTGCGAAAAATCAACTTCTTTACTTCTTCAAGAAGGCTTTAAAGAGGTTTACCACCTTAAAGGCGGTATTCTTAAATATTTAGAAGAAACTCCTCCTGATGAAAGCCTTTGGGAAGGCGAATGTTTCGTATTTGATGGACGTACTGCTGTAACGCATGGTGTTGAAGAAGGTGCAAACATTAAATGTCATGCTTGTGGCTGGCCTTTAACTCCTGAAGAGTCTGCGCTACCAAGCTATGAACATGGTGTTTCTTGCTTGTATTGTATTGATAAAACCACTGAAAAACAAAAAGCTGGTTTCCGTATGCGCCAATCACAAATTGCTGCCGCTAAACGTAAACGTCTATAAGATTTAATAGATTTTCAAAAAAGGCATTTAGTTTTCTAAATGCCTTTTTTAATTCATATAGATAAATTCTGACAATAAAAAACGCCCTAGAAAGGACGTTATTTATTATTTCTTCTAATAAATTAATTTGGAGTATGGTACATCAAATATAACTCATTCAAATTATCTGGGATTTCTTCTGCCAGTTCATCCATTAACTGTCCATTGCGACGGAAAGATTCCATCTGTGGATCTTCTTCATCAATTCCGCTAAAAACCATGATCGGTAAAGTCAAATCAACCAATTGTTCTTCATACTCAGGGGCAAACCATGCCTCTTCGTTTAAGAACATTGCATCAACAAACCCTACACTCCAATCACCTAGGCTTGATTCAACGTCAGCTTCTTCAACTTCAAATGGAAATTCAATCCCATTTTCATTTGCTAAATCTTGACGAATCGACTCTAGCCAAACCTTGATTTGTTGAATAATTTCAGCCGGAACCTTTTTCTGGTTACCTTCGAACAATTCATCTAACCAACGGTCAAACTGAGGACCTACTGCAATTGCACACAAAAATCCATGAGTTGCAGCAAAGTCTAGACCATACTCATTGTGGTCTCCATCTAGATATTCACTTAATTGGTCTAAATCTAATGCACTCATTGTGTGTTACCTGACTTTAAAAAGAAATTGACGATAGCATAGCACTTAAGCTGACGATGCCCTATTTAGTTTTGATTAGTCTTCGTCATCAAGATCATCATCGTCTAAATCATAATCGAAATCTTTTAACTCACGCTCTAAACGGCGCTGTGCCAATAGATCATCAATTAATCTACGTTTTTCCAACGATTCTTTTGCACTGATTTTGCCTGATGACTCATCAAAACCGACATCATCATCATCGCCGTAGTTATCATCTAGTTCAAAATCTGTAGAAGACACTAAAACTACCTCATAATGAAAAAATGTGAATGGGTCTAGCCGCTATTTATCTGTCTTACTTTTCCTTGTCAAGTTTTATTTATATTTTTTTCATTTAATTGCTCATTTGTACTTTTTTTCACCCAAAAAATTGTGTATTTATAAAACAGAACAATCTTTTGATAAGCGAAGATTTCTACAAATTTTTCTATGATTTAACCTTGAAAAAAATGATTTTAGCCCAATATTCAAAAAATAGTCGTGAATTCAAAGATATTTTTTATTTAACGGTCACCGATCAAAGCCCAAACATTTCAAGCAAATTGTGCTATCATGCACGGTTTTTCACTGCCACAGATTCAACAAAGAGTAAGCAAAGATGAGCGATATGCATTCCCCTACTTCTCAAGTAGCGGCTCTGATTAGCCGAGGCAAAGAACAAGGTTACTTAACTTACGCTGAGGTTAACGATCATCTGCCGGACTCGATTACTGAAAGCGAACAGATTGAAGACATCATCCAGATGCTTCAAGACGTTGGTATTCCTGTACACGAGCGTGCACCTGAATCTGACGATACCATGTTCGGCGAATCAGCTGATGCAACTGATGAAGTTGCTGAAGAAGAAGCTGCTGCCGTACTTGCATCTGTTGAAAATGAGCCTGGACGTACGACAGACCCTGTACGTATGTACATGCGTGAAATGGGTACAGTAGAACTGTTAACCCGTGAAGGTGAAATCAGCATTGCTAAACGTATTGAAGAAGGCATTCGTGATGTCTTGAACTCAATCGCTTACTGGCCAAATGCTGTTGAAGTTGTATTAAAAGAATATAATGATTTTTTAACTGGCGAACGCCGTCTTGCCGATATCTTATCTGGTTATTTAGACCCTGAAACTGATGAAGATATTCCTGAAGTTTTAGAAGACGTTGAAGAGCTTGAGGAAGAAGACGAATCATCTACAAAGTCAACGAAAGAAGTTAAGCTTGATGATGACGATGAAGAAGAAGAGTCTGAAGGTGATGATGATTCTGAAGGTGATTCAGGTCCAGACCCTGAAGTTGCAAAAGTTCGTTTTGCTGAATTAGAAGCTGCATGGGCTCAAACTAAAGCTGTCATTGAAAAACATGGCCGTAATAGCCCTGAAGCAAATGAAGCTCTTGAGTCTTTAGCAACTGTATTTATGATGTTTAAATTTACTCCACGTTTATTTGACATCATTTCAGAAATGATTCGCGGAACTCATGAACAAATTCGTGCCAATGAACGTGAAATTATGCGTTATGCAGTACGTCGTGGCCGTATGGACCGTAACCAGTTCCGTACATCTTTCCCGAAACAGGAATCTAATCCTGCTTGGTTAGATGAACAAATTGCTAAAGCTCCAGCTGAAATCAAGGCTCACTTGGAAAAAGTTCGTCCTGATGTTTTAGCCTTCCAGCAAAAAATTGCAGATATCGAAAAAGAGCTTGGCCTAAACGTTAGTGAAATTAAAGATATTTCTAAACGTATGGCAATTGGTGAAGCCAAAGCTCGTCGTGCGAAAAAAGAAATGGTAGAGGCCAACCTTCGTTTGGTAATTTCGATTGCGAAAAAATATACCAACCGTGGTTTACAGTTCCTTGACTTGATTCAAGAAGGGAACATTGGTTTGATGAAAGCTGTAGACAAGTTTGAATACCGTCGTGGTTATAAATTCTCAACTTATGCGACTTGGTGGATTCGTCAGGCAATTACCCGTTCTATTGCCGATCAGGCTCGTACAATTCGTATTCCTGTACACATGATTGAAACGATTAACAAAATTAACCGTGTATCGCGTCAATTATTACAGGAAATGGGCCGTGAACCTACTCCTGAAGAGTTAGGTGAACGCTTAGAAATGGATGAGGTTAAAGTTCGTAAGGTTCTTAAAATTGCGAAAGAACCAATTTCAATGGAAACTCCAATCGGTGATGATGAAGATTCGCATCTTGGGGATTTTATTGAAGACCAGAACATCACTTCTCCAATTGATGCTGCGACTTCAGAAGGCTTAAAAGAAGCAACTCGTGAAGTTTTAGAAAACTTAACTGAACGTGAAGCAAAAGTATTGAAGATGCGTTTTGGTATTGATATGCCAACCGATCATACTTTAGAAGAAGTAGGTAAGCAGTTTGATGTAACACGTGAGCGTATTCGTCAGATTGAAGCAAAAGCATTGCGTAAATTACGTCACCCTTCTCGTTCCGAACACTTGCGTTCTTTCCTAGAGAATGACTAATTTTTGAAATCTTGAAATTTCGAGACTAGTCCCCATTTAATAGAAAGAGCTATAAACGCCTGCGATGATGCAGGCGTTTCACATGATGAGGTTACTTATGTTAGACCGCACTCCATCTCGCGAACTCCGTGAAGACCTTTGGGTATTTCCAATGGACTATCCAATTAAACTCATTGGCGATGCGGGTGAAGAATTACGTATAGCTGTCGTTGATATTCTAGTGAAACATTTTCCTGACTTTGACCAAACAACGTTAAAAGTACAAGAATCACGTACAGGCAAATACCATTCATTAACCGCGCAATTACGCTTTGATGAATTGGAACAAGTGCATGCTTTATATGCAGACTTGGCTGCTTGTCCGCAAATAAGAACTGCGCTTTAATTTTAAAATGCCATGACAATTTTAATGTCATGGCATTTTTATTTATACCAATCTTTATAGAAATAATTACAAATATTTAGAACCGTTTAGGCAAAATACTTTAAACTCATCAAAAGCATACTCTCATAATTTAAAGTTGAGAGACTTCCCTTCTGTTAAGTACCATGCACAGGAAAATGTTTAATGAGCCTTGATAAACCCACTTTGATTATTCGTCAGTGGAACGATTTACAAGATTATCAAAGCAAATTCGAATCGATGAAGAACCTGACCAATCAACGTGATGAAAATACAGCAGACGAGCTGTGGTTACTCCAGCATCACAAAGTACTAACTCAAGGTCAGGCAGGAAAACCAGAACATATTCTGATTCCATCAAACATTCCTGTGGTACAAACTGACCGTGGTGGACAAGTGACATGGCATGGTCCTGGTCAACTCGTCGCTTACTTTATGTTTGACCTTAATCGACTGAAATGGAATGTACGCACATTGGTCAGTTTTGCTGAACAATTTATGATAGATGTTTTAAAGAAATATAACATTGAAGCATATGCAAAACCTGATGCACCAGGCGTTTATGTGGATGGCAGAAAGATTGGTTCATTAGGCTTCAAAATTCGCCGTGGACGTAGTTATCATGGTTTAGCCCTAAACTTAGACTGTGCTCTAACTGGTTTTCAAACCATCAACCCATGTGGTTATGCAGGGCTAGAAATGGTCCGCATACAAGATTTAGTGACTCCATATCCATCATTTGAACAACTTTGTCAGGACTTTATTGAGTATATTAAAGCTACTGGGTACTTTAATGACCCAGAAGTCAAAATTGAATAAATGATTTTGAGATGGAATAAAAATATATTAGAGTAATTACTCTAAATTTGCTTTTGCATAATTTTAAGAAGGGATAGCAAGTGATTTCGACAAAAGCTGTAAAGCCCACTCTGCAACTTGCCTACGTTAAGCTCATGATGGACGTTGTTGGTCGAGGCTTAGTCATGGCGAGTCAAGTAGATAGTGAAATACAAGAGGAAGTGTCTAAATTTCCTGTTCACTTTGTACTTTCAATGAATGTCTTCCCAAATGGACCAGCATTTTTTGCACGAGTGACAGAAGATAAACAATTAGAACTGCTGAAAAGAGCGGAAAAAAAGCCTGATTTAACCATTACGTTTAAGCATGTAACTCATGCTTTTTTGGTTTTCTCTTTTCAGGAAAGTACTGCTCAAGCCTTTGCAAATGACCGTATGATTGCTGATGGTGATGTATCCGCAGCAATTCGTTTAGTTCGCTGCCTCAATAAAATGGAGTCTCTCATTTTACCGAAATTGGTGGCTTCACTCGCTGTTAAAGAATACCCAACTGAACTTACCCTAAAAGAAAAATTCAACCAAGCTGCAAATATTTATTTAAAAGTAGCTAAGTCTTACTTCAAGCGGAGCGCATAACATGGCTAAACCATATTACGAATTCTTTTGTCCTGTAAAAGTCATTGCCGGTAATGCTGCTTTAGAACATATTCCGTTTGAACTTGCGACTTTAGGTGCAAAACGCCCTCTTATCATTACCGATAAAGGCGTTCGTGCAAATGGCTTGTTGAACCCTATTGAAGCTGCTTTTAGCACAACTGATGCAGTCATTGGTCATGTTTTTGATGATGTTCCACCAGACTCAAGTCTTGAAGTTGTTCGACTTGCCGCGGAAGCTTATCGCACAAATAAATGTGATGCGATTATTGCTGTGGGCGGTGGTTCTGTTATCGATACCTCTAAAGCAACTAACATTTTAGTATCAGAAGGTGGAGATGATCTTCTTCAATATTCTGGTGCACACAACCTACCAAAACCATTAAAACCATTTTTCGTCATCCCGACTACATCAGGTACGGGATCTGAAGTGACCATGGTTGCTGTTGTGTCTGATACACAAAAGAATGTTAAACTGGCATTTGCTTCATATTACTTAATGCCACATGCTGCGATTTTAGATCCACGCATGACATTAACTTTACCACCTCACTTAACTGCAATGACGGGTATGGATGCGTTAACACATTGTGTTGAAGCGTACACCTGTATGGCAGCTAACCCGCTTAGTGATGCCTATGCAAGTGCAGGTATTAAAAAAATTAGCGAAAATCTATTTAATGTCTTAGAAAATCCAAATGACTCACAAGGTCGTTTAGAACTTGCACAAGCTTCTACAATGGCAGGTATCGCATTCTCTAACTCGATGGTAGGTCTTGTACACTCATTAGGACATGCATTAGGTGCAGTTGCTCACCTGCCCCACGGGCTGTGCATGAACTTATTCTTACCTTATGTGCTTGAGTACAATAAACAAGTCAATGGTCAGAAAATTGGCGAGTTGCTATTACCACTTGCAGGTGCCGATATTTATGCCCAGACTCCTGCTACTCAGCGTGCAGACAGAGCAATCGCAACTATTTTAGCAATGCGTGATCGTTTATTTAGCTTAACCAAATTACCACGTACCTTACGTGAAACAGGTAAAGTTACTGAAGCACAGCTTGATGAAGTGGCAGAGAAAGCACTAAATGATGGCTCAATTATTTATAATCCTAAAGAAGCAAGCTTAAAAGATCTACGAGAGATCTTACAAAAAGCTTGGTAAGTTAAGATTTAGATATCTAAAGCAAAAAGCTAAAGGTCTGATTTTTATGACAAATCAGACCTTTTTTATATCTATGAATTTTTATTCATCATTTTCTTTGGAAATATGGCAAAAAATTTGCTAAAAAATCCACGAAAGTACTGACAATTTGCATCAATTTAGGATAGATTGGCGCACTTTATCTTTTATGTAGGGGGGATCGTTCGTCTCAAACGATCCTTAACACCAAGCTGATCCTTGATCAACGATTATGAGGATAACGCCGTTGACAAACTTATCTGGGACTAAACCAACAGCTAAACTTCAAAAGAATCTTGTGCTTTGGCACATCATTATTATTGGTTTAGCTTATATTCAGCCATTAACTTTATTTGATACTTTTGGTTTAGTATCAGAACGAAGTGGTGGACATGTACCTACTTCTTATATCTTTGCCTTAGTTGCAATTTTATTGACGTCGATCAGTTATGGACACATGATCAAACGCTATCCTTCTTCAGGATCAGCATATACCTACGCCCAAAAGTCAATTCACCCTAATGTTGGTTTTATGGTGGGTTGGTCATCTTGGCTAGACTATCTACTTTCACCACTCGTCAATATCATTTTGGCCGATATTTATTTAAGAGCTTTATTTCCAGAAGTAAATAATTGGCTATGGGTTATTGGCTTAACTGCATTAATGACTGTGATTAACTTATTTGGCGCACGCTTTGTCGCGCGTTTTAACAGTACAATTGTGGTTATTCAACTTGGTGTTATTTTTTACTTTGTTTATCAAGTATATATTCTCCTTACCCAAGGCGTATATGCTGATGGTACGCTTAATCCCGATAAAGCCGAATTATGGTCATTAACTCCTTTTTGGAATGATATGACTTCTATTAGTGCTTTGATTGGTGGTGCAACAGTACTGTGCTTTTCTTTTACAGGTTTTGATGCTTTATCTTCACTTGCAGAAGAAACTAAAGATGCTGAAAAAACGCTTCCAAAAGCGATTTTCTCAACAGCATTGCTTGCAGGTATTATTTTTATCGTAAGCACTTACTTTATCCAGTTGTATTTCCCTAGCAACCCAAACATCTATTTTAAACCGTTAGATGAATCACAACCTGTTATGGTTGCAGCAATTGGCAGCATTGCATTTAAAACATTAGTTTTATATTTTGCTGTAGTTGCAGTAATGGCATCCGGTATTTCAGCACATGCTGGTGTATCTCGCTTAATGTATGTAATGGGTCGTGATGGGGTTATCAATAAAAAGTTGTTTGGTCATATTAGCCCAAGATTGCATACTCCGACTTACAACATTCTTATTGTTGGTGTGGTTGCATTATCTGCTGGCTTTTTAGACCTTGAACATATTGTTAACTTAATTAGTTTCGGGGCCTTAACTGCTTTTAGTTTTGTAAACTTCTCGGTGATTTCGCGCTACGCGCTGAGAGATGGTAAAAACAAATCTATCAAAGATATTATTAATTACATTATTGTACCAACGCTTGGCTTTGCTAGTGTGTTCTTAATGTGGTTAGAAATTGACAAGCTTGCTTTGCAAATTGGCTTAGCTTGGGCAGTGTTTGGGGTAGGTTATCTTGCCTATAAAACCAAAGGCTTTAAATATAATGCTCCTCAACATAATGAGCATGAATAATAAAAAAGGCGCTTAAAAGCGCCTTTTTTATGGACTCATTAACCATATATTTTATTTACAATGGCTTGTACACGTTTTGCATAAACTTTAGCTGTTTCCAAATCCCCTGTTGGGACTTCATCTACACTTGCATCCGAAGGCGATTGAACTAAAAGCCCTACCGAACCGCCTAAGTTATTTACATCTTCACGTGTTGCATCTTTTGTATTCGCTGGCAATAAGCCCAGACTCACCCAAATGCCACCATGCTGTGATGCTAAAGTTTGCAGCTGGATAAGCGTAACTTGTTTATCCCCATTTAAACTTGCACTATTCGTAAAGCCTGCAAATACTTTATCTTGCCAACCACGTGTGAACCAAACCTTTGAAGTTGCATCAGCAAATTTTTTAAATTGCCATGGTGCTGTACCCATATAGGTCGGCGCACCAAACACAATACCTTTTGCATTATTCAATGTTTCCCAATCTTGCTCAGTGATATTACCTTCCTGATCAATCTGGATAAGTTGAGCATTAATTTCATTAGCAAAAGTTTCAGCCACTACTTTAGTGTGGCCATAACCTGAGAAATATACAACCGCAATATTAGAATTAGACATGGAAGAAAACCTATGTTTTATTAAATTCCATTTAATGATATATTTTAGATACTAGGTGTCAATTAGTTACTAACTGGTAACTATGGTAATTTTTTAAGAAATTAGCAGGTAAAAAGTATGAATGAAGGTCTAAAATATAATGTTTTTCAACAACATTGCCCTGCTCGTTTATTTTTTGAAAAAATTGCAGATAAATGGGTTTTATTGATTTTAAATGTGCTTGAAGAGGAAACTCAGCACTTCAATTTGCTCAAAAAGAATATACAAGGCATCTCTCCTAAAGTCTTATCACAAAAACTAAAGATGCTAGAAAGAGATGGTTTTATTGAGCGTAAAATTCAGAATACGTCTCCTATTCGTGTTGATTACTCACTCACTTCTCTGGGGCAAAATGTCGCTTCAATGGCGTTCCAATTAAAGGAATGGGCCGAAACCAATATTGAACAGGTTTTAGCAGCCCAAATGACTTATGATGAAAAAGTGCTAGAGCAAGCTTGAATAAAAATAAGGCCACTAAGGGCCTTATTTTTATTTAGTACTTAAGAAATTAACCTAATTTTTTAAAGCCTTGCTGACGCCATGCTTCATATACAATTACGGCAGTTGCATTAGATAAGTTTAAACTTCTTGAGTTTTCTGCCATTGGTAAACGAATCCATTGTTCTTGAGGGAACATCAGACGAACATGTTCAGGCAAGCCGCGTGTTTCTGGCCCCATCAATAAAGCCACAGGTCTATTTAAATCAACTGTATGAGGCGTAGCAGAACCTTTCGTAGTTAAAGGAAAAACATGCTCAACACCTTTTGCTTTTAAGTCCGCAAGACAAAGCTCTATGTTGTCCCAAATTTGCATTCTTGCCCATTCATGATAATCAAGCCCTGCACGTTTAAGCTTTTTATCATCAAGTTCAAAGCCTAAAGGCTTAACTAAATGCAATTGAGCGCCTGTATTCGCGCATAGACGAATAATATTACCTGTATTAGCAGGAATCTCTGGCTCGTATAGAACAACATGAATCACTTAATTACTCACTTAAATTACTTATTGGTTAGCTCAGGCAATAATTACATCTCTTTTGCAGATATCAATAAGCCTACTAATTCCACTGTAACTGTTCACGCAAACGTACAACCTCACCAATAATTGTGAGTGTCGGCGCATGAATTTGATGTTCTGTCACTTTAGATGCAATATCAGCAAGTGACCCCACCACAACTTTCTGTTCAGGTGTCGTACCCTTTGAAATTAATGCAACTGGCATATCTGGACGTTGTCCATGCGCAATCAGCTGCTCACAAATACGCTCTAATCCCACCAACCCCATATACAGTACTAATGTCTGGTTTTCGTATACCAGTTCGTTCCACGGTAACTCAGGAGAACCTTCTTTTAGATGGCCTGTAAGAAAGCGGACACTCTGGGCATAATCACGATGGGTAAGCGGAATACCTGCATAAGCTGAACAACCTGACGCAGCAGTAATACCGGGAACAACTTGAAATGGGACGCCAGCTTGGAATAACTCTTGGATCTCTTCGCCACCACGGCCAAAAATAAAAGGGTCTCCCCCTTTTAAACGACAAACACGTTTACCTTTTTTCGCGTAGTCAACCAATAATGCATTAATACCTTCTTGAGGAACACTATGGTTAGAACGCGCTTTACCAACATATATTTTTGTTGCGTCTCGACGGCACAATTCTAAAATAGGTGCAGAAACAAGACGGTCATAAATGACCACATCAGCTTGCTGCATTAAACGTAAAGCTTTTAAAGTAATGAGTTCAGGATCACCTGGACCTGCACCCACCAAATAAACCTCGCCTTTAGGTGCTTTCCACTCCTGCAGTGCTTGTTCAAGCATGCTATCGGCAACATCTAGATTGTCATTAAAAACTTGTTCTTTTAAGGGGCTTGCATACAAGTTTTCCCAAAATATACGGCGCTCATCTGGATTAGAAATTTTTTCTTTAACCTGATTGCGCCATTTTCCTGAAAACTCAGCTAACTTGCCCATGCCATGTGGAATAGAGGTTTCTAACTGCGTACGGATTTGACGAGATAGAACAGGAGATGTTCCATTTGAGGCCACAGAAACAATTAATGGAGATCGATCAATAATCGCAGGCACCATAAAACGACAATGTGGAATATCATCGACGCTATTTACAAGTAAATTGCGTGCTTCACACTGCTCAAAAACTATTTTATTTACTTCTGCATCATTGGTCGCTGCAATAACTAAACGATAGGGTGTACTTAAAAATTTTTCAGCAAAAGCTTCAATAAACGGCTCGCCGCCTGTTGTTTTAATTAATTGCAGAAGCTGATCTTCAATTGCAGGAGCAACAACATCAATTATTGCTCCTGCCTTAGCTAATAAGGTTGCCTTGCGTAAAGCAATATGCCCTCCGCCCACAATCAGACAACGTTGCTGCTGCAACTTCAAAGAGATTGGAAAAATATCCACCTTAAACCTCTACATCAATCATCTGACTATGTTTAAGCAAAAACCATGCACAATTTAGATGCAAAGCTTAATCAATAAACGTTGCACCACCCATATATGGGCGTAATACTTCTGGAATCTCAATTGAACCGTCTTCGCGTTGGTAGTTTTCCATTACTGCAAGTAAAGTACGCCCTACAGCAAGGCCTGAACCATTTAGAGTGTGCACCAATTCGGTCTTCTTCTGATCCATACGGTAGCGTGCTTTCATACGACGTGCCTGGAAATCACCCATATTAGAGCAGCTTGAAATTTCACGGTAAGTATTTTGACTTGGAACCCAAACTTCTAAATCATAAGTTTTAGTCGCACCGAAGCCCATATCACCACCACAGAGCAAAATTTTGCGGTAAGGCAAACCAAGCGCCTGTAAAATGCCCTCAGCATGTGCAGTAAGCTCTTCAAGTGCCTGCATAGATGTTTCAGGCTTAACGATTTGCACCATTTCAACTTTGTCAAATTGGTGCTGACGAATTAAACCACGTGTATCACGACCATAAGAACCTGCTTCACTACGGAAACATGGAGTATGAGCCGCATATTTTAATGGTAAGCGATCTGCATCAATAATTTCATCACGGACAAAGTTAGTGACTGGAACTTCTGCTGTAGGGATGAGGTAGTATTCTTTTTCACCTTGAAGTTTAAATAAATCTTCTTCAAATTTTGGTAACTGACCTGTCCCACGTAATGAATCAGCATTTACCAAATAAGGCACATACGCTTCGGTATAACCATTCTTTAAAGTATGGGTATCGAGCATAAACTGAGTTAAAGCACGTTGTAGACGCGCTAAAGGCCCCTTCAACACACTAAAACGTGAGCCTGTGAGTTTAGTGGCAGTTTCAAACTCTAGTCCACCCATCCACTCGCCTAAATCAGTATGATCTTTGATTTCAAAATCGAACTGACGAGGTGTACCCCATTTTGAGATTTCAACGTTATCATTTTCATCTTTACCAGCTGGCACAGATTCGTCCGGCAAGTTAGGAATGCTAAGCGCTTTTTGCTCAATCTCGTTTTGTAGCTCTGATAAAGCAACTTCGGCAGCTTTAATTTCATCACCAATGGCTTGCATACGTGCCATGATTTCAGAAGCATCACCACCGGATTTTTTAATCTGACCCACTTGTTTAGCACCAGCATTTCGCTCTGCCTGTAACTTTTCAGTTTTTGATTGCAAGTCTTTACGGCGAGTCTCTAAAGATGCCCATTCTTGAACATCTAACTGAACACCACGTTTTGCCAAAGCTGCATTAACGACTTCAATATTATTTCTGAGTAACTTAGGGTCGATCATAATCAATCATAATATGGGTAAAAAACTGGCTATAGTGTAAGCCCTTAACACTAAAAAATATAGTGATCATCTTCATAACGAATAGCTTTCACACAATTCTTAGAATAGATCTTATATTTTATAAGTTATAGTTCGGTACACTCGGTAAATACTCAGGTTTAATATATTTAGCTGCTTCAAAATATGGCAAGGTTAATTCAGACATACCTTCTGCATAAGAAGCTAATTCATAAATTGGATAGACAAAAACAATCCCATTTGCACCATAGTAGAAATTATCACTTAATTGCAGTTTTTCGCGGCTAATATTGTGCTCTTGAAGCCAATTAGTATTTGCATCAAAAAGTGCATCAACCAACTGTTTTTCAACATCTGGCTTAATAAGTTCTTCAACGGTAATGTGCTTTTTATTTAGCAAGTCAAAATTTACAAACTCTTGATGTGACATACCATGTGCTGCCCCCGCAGAGTATGAATATGTCTGGAATGCAAAGGTTGCAAGGTTATAATTTTGCCCTAAATAACGGACATAGATTGCACTCTGACTTGAGCTCGGCTCCCCTTCTGGTACCTCAACAGGTTTATCAGCCAAATTTGCAAAAGCATTCGGGTCTGCTTTCTTTATACGGTTCGTAAAATAATCATTAATCCATTTTTGATTGGTCTGTACGGTCTGAAAATCATATTCAGTGCAGCCGTCTTCAAGACAAACTTTTGGTTTTGGCAGCTTTACCGGAACAACTTTTGCTTGAATGACAGGGACTTCAGCTTGCTTTTGCTCTTTTACTGAAGCACTAGAAGCCGGTTGTTCATCTTTAGCCGTAGATTTTGGCTGACAACCGCTCACCGCAACCATGGCAGCTAACATTGGAAGAATGAAAATAGTTTTTTTATCGTAAAGTTGCATGTTAATCCCCGTAAATTCACTCCTACCACTATACAAAGCGTAGGTTTAAGACGGGGTTAAAAAATGTATCTAGGCTTGATATATAAAAAGAAAGCCATCGTAAAGATGGCTTTCTAAATAATCAGACTTATTGATCAATAATATCGGTACCTTTCGGAGGCGTAAAATTGAAAGTTGAAGCCGGAATTGAGGCATTTACTTTAACATTCTTGAAACGAACATAAGTTGTTTGACCTAAAGAATCTTGCAATACCATGAGTGTAGGTGCTTTGTTGGCACCAAAACTAATCGTTAAGCTTTGGAAAGCGCCATCTTCTTTTTTAGGGAATAAAGTGAAATATAACTTAGATTTATCTGGCTGAGTTACCCGGTAAGACTTCATGATTTGGTTAGTATTACCAGAAAGTAATAAAGCCGGTGTATCAGCGACCTGATCATCTAGGCTTTGGCGCACAGCCTGTTGCAGATCAGGATCATAAATCCAGACTGTTTTTCCACTTGTTACAATAGTTTGCTTAGAGGGACTTACAGTTTCCCAATAAAATTTCCCCGGACGTTCAACTTTCATTGAACCTTTAAATGTCTGGTTCATATGCTGAGCACTTAAGCCTTTTTTCTGTGCTACAGTTTTTGTATTCGCTTTCGTTATCTGTTCAAAATCGGCAGTCAAACGCTGTAAGCCTGATAACTGATTTACCAAGTTCCCAATTGCCTGTTGCTCCGGTGCTGCTACGGGTGCAGCGAACGCTGTAGTACTCATTACAGGAGCAAGCACTGAGGCGCTGAGTGTAATAGCACACATGGTTTTACGAAGCATATTCATGTCATCACCTTTTTAGTTGCTGTAAGATAACTTGCTAGCCTTTCAATTAATCCAGCTAAACAAGCTCTTCATTCAAGACTTATATTAACCGACAAACTTTGTGCTAATCATTGAGAAAATAAGATATTTTGTTATGTTATTCATGTTGTTTGTAGAATTTCATTCATCATCATGAAGACAATATTGATGTATTTCCATAAAAAAAGCCCACAAAATGTGGGCTTTTTCTTAAGCTAAAACTTAAACAGTTTCAACTTTTACGTAGCGACGGCCAAATTGACCTTTCACTTCGAATTTTACTACGCCGTCAGCAGTAGCAAATAAAGTATGGTCACGGCCCATACCAACATTTGCACCAGCGTGGAATTCTGTACCACGTTGACGAACGATGATGTTACCAGCAGTTACAGTTTGACCACCGTAAACTTTAACACCTAACATTTTTGGGTTTGAATCACGACCGTTCTTCGTCGATCCACCGGCTTTTTTAGTTGCCATGTCTCTTACTCCTCGTGATTAGCCTGAAATACCAGTAATTTTCAACTCAGTAAACCATTGACGGTGACCTTGTTGTTTACGGTAGTGTTTACGACGACGCATTTTGATGATGCGGATTTTGTCGTGACGACCATGACCAATCACTTCTGCAGTTACTTTAGCGCCAGCTACAACTGGAGCACCGATTTGAATGTTGTCACCGTTTACAACCATTAATACATCATCAAATGTAATAGTTGCGCCAGATTCAGCCTTCAATAATTCAACTTTAAGGGTTTCACCCTCAACTACACGGTGCTGTTTACCACCGCTTTGGATTACTGCGTACATAACGTACTCCAATCAGCCCGTGTCGTCGTGCCGATAAAGGGATATATCGATCTTAAAACGAACGCCACTGGGGTTATACAAGGCGACAGATTTTAAGTGAAATTTGATCAAACGACAAGTGCTTTATCTTTAACTAAGCAACAGAAGCCATCATTCTTACATAATAAAAATAGCTTCAATTTGATTTTAGTACTTTTCATTGATTCTGAATGGAATTTAAAATACAGTTCCAAACACAACTTGCAACAAGAACAAGCTGTATTCATGTTGACGTTATTAAAATTTATTGTTTTGTCGGAAACACATCGTTTTGCCGAAATAAAGAACAAAGAACTCTTCATGAACATACAAATGATTAATATCAATTGCTTGTTTCCCTGTTTAATGCACTTTTAATTGATACACTAACGCCACTTATCTACCAATACGGGGTTTTTCTTCATATGGTCATCGATTTTAAGCAAGACATTCTCGCTCCTGTTGCTACAGACTTTGCTGCGATGGATCACTTGATTAATGAAGGAATTAGCTCAAAAGTCGGCTTGGTCATGTCAGTGAGTAAACATGTAGTTGAAGCTGGCGGCAAACGTATGCGCCCAATCATGTGTTTACTTGCAGCACGCGCTTGCGGCCTCGACAATATGCAAAATGCACAGCGTCTGGCAGCTATTATTGAAATGCTTCATACCGCAACTTTAGTGCATGATGATGTAGTTGATGAATCTGGACTTCGCCGTGGTCGTCCTACTGCAAATGCAACATGGAACAATCAAACGGCCGTATTGGTTGGTGACTTCCTTATTGCCCGCGCTTTTGACCTTTTGGTTGATTTAAACAACATGACCTTATTAAAAGACTTCTCAACAGGTACATGTGAAATTGCTGAAGGTGAGGTATTACAGCTCCAATCTCAGCATCAACCGGATACAACCGAAGAAACATATTTAAAAATTATTCACGGGAAAACTTCTCGTTTATTTGAACTTGCAACCGAAGGTGCAGCTATTTTAGCTGGGCAAGAAGCTTACCGCGAACCTTTAAGATTATTTGCAGGTCATTTCGGAAATGCATTCCAGATTATTGACGATATTTTAGACTACACTTCAGATGCTGAAACATTAGGTAAAAATATTGGTGATGATTTAATGGAAGGTAAACCGACTTTACCGTTAATTTCAGCATTAGCACATTCAACCGGTGAAGAGCATGCCATTATTAGACGCAGTATTGCGACTGGTGGTGTTGACCAATTACCTAAAGTGATTGAAATTGTGCAAAAGTCTGGTGCTTTAGACTATTGCCAGCGCCGTGCCCAAGAAGAAACAGAAGCAGCACTGCAAGCCTTATCAATCTTGCCTGATACACCTTATCGTCAAGCGTTGATTAATTTAACTCGGCTTGCATTACATCGAATACAATAGATATTATTTTGCCTATGCATATAAATTTTTCAGAACATTTTTTTAAAATCCAGAAACAGCTTGAAAACCCTCAAGCTGTTATTGACGAAAATATTCTCATTGACCTGGTCAATGCTTTACGGCCATCCGATCCCCAAGATACGGATGAAATAGAGCAAAAAATACAAGCCTTTATTGATAGCCTATTACTTACTCCTACCGCTCCAGCCCTTTTACAAACCTTTTTATTACGCCTCATTAATCAATATAAGCAAGTCAGCTTATATGCAGATAGCGGTATTTTGTCTTTAGATGGCTTCTGGAACCAGCTTGGGCAAAGACTTGGCGGCCATTTTCTGCCACTTATTGAAGATGCAAGCCAGCTAAAAATTCTGATTGGAAAAATTTTCTATTTAGAAAGTGATTCAATCTGGTTAAACAATGTTGATGACAAGGATTGGGCAACTTTGTTCGGACTTATTGGGCAAAGTAACAGTAATGTCGATGAAAAGCATGCCATTCAGCGAGAAATGATTAAGGCAATTACTGTCTTATCTTACCGTATTAGTGGTATCGGTCTTTATCCTGAATTTATTAACGCTCAACCTGAATTAACCGAATATGAATCGCCATTTTTGGTACAAAACCGTGAAATTATTGAGTTTATAGAGAAGTACAAAAAACAGGATATTTCCAGCAACGACATTGCTGTGCTTCCACCACCTGATGCCTCTCAAGCATTTGTAATGCTAGAGCAGTGTCGAGACGTCGTTTTAAAAATACGTCGAGCGACCAAAAGAATCGGTGTTAGTTTAAGTTTGACCTATCTTTTGTCTTTACTTGAACAGTGTTTAGATCGGATTGAATTATTACTCTATCTAGTTGTAGACGATAGCGAGGGACGCTACGTTTCTTTAGGAAACTTAATTTCAGACTTAACTAAAGCACATTATAGTGAAAAAAGTGTCCGCTCGTTACTCAGCACGACCAGTGAGCTTATTGCCTTTCAAGTCACAGAGAATGCAAGCCGTACTGGCGAACATTATGTAAGTACAGACACCAAAGGCTTTTGGGGCATGTATAAAGCCGCTGCTGGTGCAGGTGTGATTATTGCCTGTATGGCCTCATTAAAAATTCTTGCTGCACGTATGACTATGGCTCCGCTCATGCAAGCCTTTACGTTCAGTATGAACTATTCACTTGGCTTTATTCTGATTCATGTATTGCACTTTACTGTTGCAACAAAACAACCCGCAATGACAGCCGCTGCCCTCGCTGCAACTGTACAGCAACGTAAAGGCTCTAAAACTGCACAAATTGCAGAATTAGCCGCACTTATTATCAATATTATTCGAACTCAGTTTATTGCTATTTTGGGTAATATCTCGATTGCAATTCCTACTGCCGCTCTTATTACCTTTGCTTGGCAGTTCTATCTTGATGAGCCTTTATTAACTCATACCAAGGCAACTTATCTATTACACAGCCTAAACCCTTTTACGTCATTAGCCGTTCCGCATGCAGCGATTGCTGGGGTGTGTTTGTTTTTATCTGGCCTAATTGCGGGCTACTTCGACAACATGGCAGTTTATAGAAAAGTAGGACCCCGTTTAAAAGCACATCGACGTTTAAGAAACTTATTTGGACAAGAACGCCTGAACCGTTTTGCAGAATATATTGAACGTAATTTAGGGGCGCTCGCAGGTAATTTCCTATTTGGCGTAATGTTAGGAAGTATGGGAACAATTGGCTTTATTTTGGGCCTACCTCTAGATATTCGTCACATTGCTTTTGCTTCAGCGAACTTCATTCAAGGTTTAATGACTATTAATGGTAGCCCTGATATTGGCTTGATTATAGTTTCATTTTTAGGCGTACTCTGTATTGGTCTCACCAACTTATTTGTGAGTTTCACACTCACTATTATTGTGGCATTACGTGCACGTCGAGTTCGCTTTGAACAATGGAAGCCATTAGCTAAACTGGTCATGACCCATTTTCTTACCCGACCAAGTGACTTCTTTTGGCCACCGAAACAGCCTCTAGAATTAGAAGAAAATGCCCAAGCCAATAGCGGAAAAAAAGCAGAACATTAAATGTTTTGCTTTGTACACAAAATGTGATGTCCGTCAATTTTGTTGTGATTGTTTTTCCAAATGTTAAAAAAATTTCAAAATGAATTTACGATGATCTATCAGGCTTGAAAAAAAGTGTACTGGCAAGTACACTTTCAACGGCGTTCAATAGTGAAAAACTATATGAATAAGCAAAGGTGTGTTTATGCCCTATCTATTGCTTTGTATTGGTTGCGTTTTTTTAGGATTAGGTGTTCTTGGTCTTTTTGTACCAAGTCTTCAATCTTTGGACTTGCTCACCGTTCAAACATTGAGTCACCATCGTTTAGATTATCTTAATACTATAACCACCTTTCTTGCACGCGTAGGCGGCATGCCTTTTGTATGTTTTTTATCCTTTCTAGTATGTATATATTTAGCATGGTATAAAAAATATATTACTGTTATTTTCATTAGCTTGGGAGTTATTGGCAGTATCACCATGGGTTGGCTGCTCAAGTGGTGTGTTAACCGGCCTAGACCTCCTGAGGCATATCATATTGTTGAAAGTTACGGTGCATCGTTCCCAAGTGCACATAGTGTTTATGCATCAACACTGGCTTGTCTGGCAATGATTATGTTATGCCATAAGCACAACATTAACTCTCCTTATATTGTTTTGATCTCCTGTCTTTGGTTTGTGTGTATGGGGCTTTCAAGAATATATGCAGGAGTTCATTTCCCAACAGACGTACTCGCTGGTTGGGGCATTGGTTTTATTTGGATTGCACTGCTTTGGCTCTGGTTATTACAAACACAAAGTAGGTTAAGTAGAAAACAAATATATTTTTAGATTTTATCTAAACGAGGTGGAACAATGATGTCGGCTAAGCTTTGGGCACCAGCCCTTACTGCTTGCGCATTAGCAACAAGTATCGCGCTTGTTGGTTGTAGCAAAGGCTCCGATGAGAAACAGCAAGCTGCTGCTGCTCAGAAAATGCCGCCTGCAGAAGTAGGTGTTATTGTTGCTCAACCACAAAGTGTTGAACAAAGCGTTGAGCTTTCAGGCCGTACTTCAGCATATCAAATTTCTGAAGTTCGTCCTCAGACAAGTGGCGTGATTTTAAAACGCTTATTTGCTGAAGGAAGCTATGTTCGTGAAGGTCAGGCGCTTTATGAGCTCGACTCTAGAACGAACCGTGCAACGTTAGAAAATGCAAAAGCATCACTCCTACAACAACAGGCAAATCTAGCTTCACTACGTACCAAGTTAAATCGTTATAAACAACTTGTTTCTAGTAATGCTGTGTCTAAACAGGAATATGATGACTTACTTGGTCAAGTCAATGTTGCAGAAGCACAAGTTGCAGCAGCTAAGGCTCAAGTAACAAATGCAAATGTAGATCTTGGTTATTCTACAATTCGCTCTCCTATTTCTGGCCAATCTGGTCGTTCTTCAGTAACGGCTGGTGCTTTGGTTACTGCAAACCAGACTGACCCGTTGGTAACGATTCAACAGTTAGATCCTATCTATGTTGATATTAATCAGTCTAGTGCTGAGTTATTGCGTTTACGTCAACAACTAAGTAAAGGCAGTTTAAATAACAGTAACAACACGAAAGTAAAATTAAAGCTTGAAGATGGTTCTACCTATCCAATCGAAGGGCAACTTGCTTTCTCTGACGCTTCTGTAAACCAAGATACAGGAACAATTACATTACGTGCCGTATTCTCTAACCCGAATCATTTATTGCTTCCGGGTATGTATACCACTGCGCAAATTGTTCAGGGCGTTGTTCCAAATGCTTACCTGATTCCTCAAGCTGCCATTACTCGTTTACCTACAGGACAAGCTGTAGCGATGCTTGTTAATGCTAAAGGGGTTGTTGAGAGCCGTCCTGTTGAAACCTCTGGTGTTCAAGGACAAAACTGGATTGTGACTAACGGCTTAAAAGCCGGCGATAAAGTCATTGTTGATGGTGTTGCCAAAGTTAAAGAAGGGCAAGAAGTATCAGCAAAACCTTATCAAGCTCAACCAGCAAACTCTCAAGGTGCAGCACCAAATGCTGCGAAACCGGCTCAATCAGGTAAACCTCAAGCAGAACAGAAAGCAGCTTCAAATGCATAAGGGGTAGATTGAATGGCACAATTTTTTATTCATCGCCCCATATTTGCGTGGGTGATTGCATTAGTCATTATGTTGGCAGGTATTCTTACGCTAACAAAAATGCCTATTGCACAATATCCAACGATTGCACCACCAACCGTAACGATTGCTGCGACTTATCCTGGTGCATCGGCTGAAACAGTTGAAAATACTGTAACCCAGATCATTGAACAACAAATGAATGGTCTTGATGGCTTACGTTATATTTCATCTAACAGTGCTGGTAATGGTCAGGCATCTATTCAATTAAACTTTGAACAAGGTGTTGACCCTGATATTGCACAGGTTCAAGTTCAAAACAAATTGCAATCTGCAACTGCGCTTTTACCTGAAGATGTACAACGTCAAGGTGTAACAGTTACTAAATCTGGTGCGAGCTTCTTGCAAGTTATTGCATTCTATTCACCAGATAACAACCTGTCAGACTCTGACATTAAAGACTACGTAAACTCGTCAATTAAAGAACCGCTTAGCCGTGTTGCCGGTGTTGGTGAGGTACAGGTCTTCGGTGGTTCATACGCAATGCGTATCTGGCTTGATCCAGCTAAATTAACAAGCTATCAACTTACTCCTAGTGATATTGCAACTGCCTTACAAGCGCAGAACTCGCAAGTTGCTGTAGGTCAGTTAGGTGGTGCTCCGGCTGTACAAGGTCAAGTTCTTAACGCAACAGTAAATGCACAAAGCTTATTGCAGACTCCTGAGCAGTTTAAAAATATCTTCTTAAAGAACACAGCATCAGGTGCTGAGGTTCGATTAAAAGATGTTGCTCGCGTAGAATTAGGTTCGGATAACTATCAATTCGACTCGAAGTTTAACGGTAAACCGGCAGCTGGTCTTGCAATTAAAATTGCAACAGGTGCTAACGCACTCGACACAGCCGAAGCAGTTGAACAACGTTTATCTGAACTACGTAAGAACTATCCAACAGGTCTTGCAGATAAACTGGCTTATGACACGACTCCATTTATCCGTCTTTCAATTGAAAGTGTAGTACACACATTAATTGAAGCCGTGATTTTGGTATTCATTGTCATGTTCCTATTCTTACAAAACTGGCGTGCAACGATTATTCCAACGCTTGCAGTTCCAGTAGTTGTATTAGGTACATTTGCGGTCATTAATATCTTTGGCTTCTCAATTAATACCTTAACCATGTTCGCTATGGTATTGGCAATCGGTCTTCTGGTCGACGACGCCATTGTTGTAGTCGAAAACGTTGAACGTGTGATGAGTGAAGATCATACCGATCCGGTTACCGCCACTTCTCGCTCAATGCAGCAGATTTCTGGTGCGTTAGTAGGTATTACCAGCGTATTGACAGCGGTATTCGTACCAATGGCTTTCTTTGGTGGTACAACAGGTGTAATTTACCGCCAGTTCTCGATTACCCTTGTAACTGCAATGGTTCTGTCGTTAATTGTAGCGTTGACGTTCACACCGGCACTTTGTGCAACTATCTTGAAACAGCATGATCCTAATAAAGAACCAAGCAATAATATCTTTGCGCGTTTCTTTAGAAGCTTTAACAATGGTTTTGACCGCATGTCGCATAGCTACCAAAATGGTGTTAGCCGCATGCTTAAAGGCAAAATCTTCTCTGGCGTGCTCTATGCTGTTGTAGTTGCCCTTTTAGTCTTCTTGTTCCAAAAACTCCCGTCTTCATTCTTACCAGAAGAAGATCAGGGTGTGGTCATGACACTTGTACAATTACCACCAAATGCAACGCTTGACCGTACCGGTAAAGTGATTGATACCATGACTAACTTCTTTATGAATGAAAAAGATACCGTGGAATCTATTTTCACTGTTTCTGGTTTCTCATTCACAGGTGTTGGTCAAAACGCGGGTATTGGCTTCGTTAAGTTGAAAGACTGGAGCAAACGTACGACACCAGAAACTCAAATTGGTTCATTGATTCAGCGTGGTATGGCATTAAATATGATCATTAAAGATGCATCATACGTTATGCCATTACAGCTTCCAGCAATGCCTGAACTTGGTGTAACTGCCGGATTTAACTTGCAGCTTAAAGATTCAAGTGGTCAAGGCCATGAGAAACTGATTGCAGCTCGTAACACGATTTTAGGTTTGGCATCACAAGATAAACGTCTTGTAGGGGTGCGTCCAAATGGTCAGGAAGATACTCCTCAGTATCAAATTAATGTAGATCAGGCTCAAGCTGGTGCTATGGGCGTTAGTATTGCCGAAATCAACAATACAATGCGTATTGCATGGGGTGGCTCATACATTAACGATTTCGTTGACCGTGGTCGTGTGAAAAAAGTTTATGTTCAAGGTGATGCGGGCAGCCGTATGATGCCTGAAGACTTAAACAAATGGTATGTACGTAATAACAAAGGTGAGATGGTTCCATTCTCGGCATTTGCTACAGGCGAATGGACGTATGGTTCTCCACGTCTCGAACGTTATAACGGCGTGTCATCGGTTAACATTCAAGGTACACCTGCACCTGGTGTGAGCTCTGGTGATGCCATGAAAGCAATGGAAGAAATTATTGGTAAGTTACCATCTATGGGCTTACAAGGTTTCGACTATGAATGGACAGGCTTATCACTTGAAGAACGTGAGTCTGGTGCTCAAGCGCCGTTCTTATACGCACTTTCATTGTTAATCGTATTCCTTTGCTTGGCTGCACTATATGAAAGCTGGTCAATTCCGTTCTCGGTTTTACTTGTGGTACCACTTGGTGTCATTGGTGCAATCGTATTGACCTACTTGGGAATGATTATTAAAGGAGATCCAAATCTCTCAAATAACATTTACTTCCAGGTAGCGATTATTGCGGTTATCGGTCTTTCTGCAAAAAATGCGATCTTGATTGTTGAATTCGCAAAAGAATTGCAGGAAAAAGGTGAAGATCTACTTGATGCAACCTTACATGCTGCAAAAATGCGTTTACGTCCAATTATCATGACCACCCTTGCCTTCGGTTTCGGTGTACTTCCACTTGCACTTTCAACAGGTGCCGGTGCAGGAAGTCAGCACTCTGTAGGCTTTGGTGTACTTGGTGGCGTACTCAGCGCGACGTTCTTAGGTATCTTCTTTATCCCTGTATTCTATGTGTGGATTCGTAGTATCTTTAAGTACAAACCAAAAACCATAAACACTCAGGAGCATAAATCGTGATGCAAAAAGTATGGTCTATTTCAGGTCGTAGCATTGCGGTATCTGCACTTGCGCTTGCTTTGGCAGCTTGTCAAAGCATGCGCGGCCCAGAACCAGTCGTGAAAACCGATATACCACAAAGCTATGCATATAACAGCGCTTCTGGTACGTCTATTGCTGAACAGGGTTATAAACAGTTCTTTGCTGACCCGCGTTTGCTTGAAGTGATTGATTTGGCTCTTGCCAATAACCGTGACTTACGTACAGCAACGCTCAATATTGAACGTGCTCAACAGCAATATCAGATTACACAGAACAACCAGCTTCCAACAATCGGAGCAAGTGGTAGTGCAATTCGTCAGGTTTCTCAAAGCCGTGATCCGAATAACCCCTACTCTACTTATCAAGTAGGTTTGGGTGTAACTGCTTATGAGCTAGATTTCTGGGGTCGTGTTCGTAGCCTTAAAGATGCTGCTTTAGATAGTTATCTTGCAACACAAAGTGCTCGTGATTCGACTCAAATCAGTCTGATTAGCCAAGTTGCTCAAGCATGGTTAAATTATTCGTTTGCAACAGCAAACTTAAGACTGGCAGAACAAACGCTTAAAGCACAGTTAGATTCTTACAATCTCAACAAAAAACGTTTTGATGTAGGTATTGACAGTGAAGTTCCATTACGTCAAGCACAGATTTCTGTAGAAACTGCGCGTAATGATGTAGCGAACTACAAAACTCAAATTGCTCAAGCACAAAACTTGTTGAACTTGCTTGTAGGCCAACCTGTTCCACAAAACTTGTTACCTACACAACCTGTAAAACGCATTGCTCAACAAAATGTATTTACTGCCGGTTTACCAAGTGACTTGTTAAATAACCGTCCAGATGTAAAAGCTGCTGAATACAACTTAAGCGCTGCGGGTGCGAATATTGGTGCTGCAAAAGCACGTTTATTCCCAACCATTAGCTTAACGGGTTCGGCTGGTTATGCATCAACTGACTTAAGTGATCTATTTAAGTCTGGTGGTTTTGTCTGGTCAGTTGGTCCAAGCTTAGATTTACCAATCTTTGACTGGGGTACACGTCGTGCCAATGTAAAAATTTCTGAAACTGATCAGAAAATTGCATTGTCTGATTATGAAAAATCAGTTCAATCTGCGTTCCGTGAAGTTAATGACGCGCTTGCAACTCGTGCCAACATTGGCGAGCGTTTAACAGCTCAGCAACGTCTAGTAGAAGCAACTAACCGCAACTACACACTTTCAAATGCCCGCTTCCGTGCTGGTATTGATAGTTACTTGACTGTTCTTGATGCACAGCGTTCTTCATATGCAGCTGAACAAGGTTTGTTATTGCTTCAACAAGCAAACTTAAACAACCAAATCGAGTTATACAAAACTCTAGGTGGTGGTTTAAAAGCAAATACTTCAGATACAGTGGTACACCAACCATCTAGTGCTGAACTTAAAAAGCAATAAGTTTTAAATCACTTTCTTATAAAAGCTCACTTCGGTGGGCTTTTTTATTGCAACTCATCTGAATATTTTTTATCTTGAAAGCTTAAGAAATTTAGTTTGATAAAAAACAATGTTATTAAGTAATTTAGAAAGTGTTCCAGGCCATCAAATTTTAAAGCAGCTTGATGTCGTTTACGGAAGTACCGTCCGTAGTAAGCATGTGGGTCGCGACTTGATGGCAAGTTTAAAAAATATTGTAGGTGGTGAACTTACGGGTTATACCGAATTATTAGAAGAATCTCGCCAAGAGGCTATGCAACGTATGATTGCTAAAGCAGAACAACTCGGTGCCAATGCAATTGTTGGTATTCGTTTTTCTACCTCAAATATTGCCCAAGGTGCTTCTGAGTTATTCGTATATGGCACAGCAGTGGTTGTGCAGCCTCAAGCACCTCATCTGCCCGATCCATTTAATGCATAGGTAGAAAATGGACAATCTTATTTTTCAGCTTGTTATTTTTCTCATTCTTTTCAGTATTGGTTGGGCTTTTGGCCGCCATATTGAACGAAAACATTTAAATGAACTTCTAGAAAAAGAGCAACAATTTGCCCATATCAGAATTGATACCAATCGTTTTGCCACAAGCGACCAGTTGGGTCATTTTATTAGCAGTAATGTGGTTATTTCGCATGACTACTTTAAATATGTGCTGGCCTCCATAAAAAATATTTTAGGTGGTCGGCTGACCAGTTATGAAAGTATTGTTGAACGTGCTCGCCGCGAGGCTATCGTACGACTAAAACAACAAGCTCAAAGTGTCGGTGCCAATCACATTATGGGAGTTCGGCTGAGTACAACCGAACTGGGTATGCAAGGTGGAATGGTAGAGGTATTTGCCTACGGAACAGCAGTCAAAGATTAACACTGCCCCATAGCAGAAAAATGTATACGCGGATTGCCAATATTTTTAGTTAAGTGTTGGCAAATTCCGGTAATTTTCCATATGCCCTGTTGTTTTGCCAAAGTAAAATAATAGCGACCAAAAGAATGAAAATAATCATTTTCCGAAAAACGATAAATTTGATAATTACATTCTAACCATGCTCGGTCTTGTTCAATCCGAATAAGAGGATTGCTTAAATTGTGCTGTAGCCGCAAATGTGACAAAGCTTGTTGCCGTGAACCTTTATATTCATGACAAGACACCACACATAAAGGTTCCCCTCTAAACTGCAAATAGTCCACCTCAAGTTGATCGGCCAACAACTCATCAAACGCATCCCAATTTTTCTGGTCAAAAACCAATTGAAAACGCGTAATGACCTCTAAAATACGATGGTAGTCTTGATCCATGGCGAACCTTCTATGCGGGTTTTTCCATCAATTTAGCACGGCGAAATCTTTTTTTTATTTCACTTTTGTTTTCCGGATCATTTTATAGAGTAGTTTCGGTGACATACGGGAAACCATCACGCCTAATTTTTCTTTAGTACCGCCCACTACAATATATTCCTGTCCTTGCATTAATGCCTTAACTGACTGTTCTGCAAAAACATCGGCTTCTAGTCCATTTTCGATTGCTTCATCTTGGTGGCCTTGAGGTTGCCCTGCACCATTTAGTGCATTAAACGAAACATTAGTTTTTACAAAGCCCGGGAAAATAACCGAAACTTCAACACCCTGATCGGCAACTTCGGCACGTAAACTGTTGGCCCACATATGAATAGCAGCTTTAGCAGCCGAATAACTCGCACGGTACTGCGTACCTAAAAGCCCTGCTACACTCGACACAAATACAACTCGGCCAGACTTTTGTTTAAGCATGGTCGGTAACACAGTTTTGGTTAATGCGACTTGTGAGAAATAATCGACTTCCATAATGGCACGTTCTGTTGCCATTGTGGTGTCTTGAATAAGAGCACGCTGACTTAAACCCGCATTATTAATAAGCCAGTCAATTCGTCCTTTTGCTTTTAAAATCTGCTCATAAGCCTCTTGAACTTGCTCTTGATTGGTAATGTCTGCAACTACCGACAAGTGCTGATCCGGATGGAGTAAACCAACGCGAACTTCTTCTAACTCTTCAAAGCGACGCGAAGTTAAAATAACTTGAGCACCTTGCAAAGCAAACTCACCAGCTAAAGCTTTACCTAAACCAGAAGATGCTCCCGTAACCCACACCACTTTATTTTGCAAAGTATCAAGTTTGGCCATTTTAACTTCCTATTATCTTTTTAAATTATGCTGCTTGATGCATGAAGGCCAAAAAGTGGTTGATATAGTGAGTTGCAGTCGTTTGATCAACCTGCGTCCCCAATTTTTCCAAACGTTTATAGCCCAAATGCGTTGTCATATTAATGACCCCATTTAGGGTTTTATCGACAACCAAATTAAATTTTAAACGTTTTTTAGGTTCACGTACTAGGCTTGTTACACCTAAATCCACAATTTGAATTAAGGTCTGAAAAGCTTTTTCTACGCTTTGCATATTGCCCTCACGTATTTGTTCCGTCAGTGTTTGGGCCTGTTGTACAAGTTGAGGTGTGATCGGGTATGTAATATAAACCTCTTGCTCACGTTCTTTCATGAGTGAGGTCATATAATCAACTAAAGGTAAAAGTCTTTCATTACCGAAAAAAGAGACTGACCAAGGCATATATTTTCGGAAAGTATCTAAAATTTGCTGAAGAACTTTCTCGGACTCATACCGCTGTTTTTGAGTCATAGTAGAGTTGTCTTGCTCATCCTTTAACAATACAGAGAAAACTTGCTCAATAATTTCACACGACAAATCGGAAAGAACGTCCCCCAATACTTTCGACTGGCTTTCTCTTACCCCAGCATGTAATTTCTCTCGAATTGAAGCAAATTGGGTATAGGTTGAATCGGAAATCTTTAAAAAAACTTTGTAGCTCATATGTCGCATCCCTTTTCAATTCTTTTGTAATTTTTCTGCCGTGCCGCTACACGATTAAATTGTGATCCATGCTTCATAAATCTACCGTTTTTTGAAAAAAATACAAAACCGTTTATCTGTTTTCAGCACATTAATTTCGAGGCAATTTTTTGCTACAATAGATGCAATTTTTTATGCATATTCGATCTAAGCTACTATGACTGACGCTCAAACCGCTCAAAATATTGCCACCACCTACGATCCAACCGAGATCGAAAAGAAGTGGTACAAAACGTGGGAAGAACAAGGTTACTTCAAACCTTCTGGTCACGGTGAATCATTCTGTATCATGATTCCACCACCAAACGTCACTGGTAGTTTGCACATGGGCCATGGCTTTAACAATGCCATTATGGATGCCCTCACCCGTTATAACCGTATGATGGGTAAAAACACTTTGTGGCAACCGGGTACTGACCATGCTGGTATTGCAACTCAAATGGTTGTTGAGCGTCAACTTGGCTTACAAGGTATCACTCGTCACGATTTAGGCCGTGAAAAATTCATCGAAAAAGTTTGGGAATGGAAAGAGCAATCTGGCGGCACAATTACCAAACAAATTCGTCGTTTAGGTTCGTCTGTAGACTGGTCACGTGAACGCTTCACGATGGATGAAGGTTTATCAAACGCCGTTAAAGAAGTATTCGTTCGATTGCACGAAGACGGTTTAATTTACCGCGGTAAGCGCCTAGTAAACTGGGACCCTAAACTTCAAACTGCGCTTTCTGACCTTGAAGTAGAAAGCAAAGAAGAAAAAGGCTCACTTTGGCACTTTAAATATTTCTTTGAAGATAAATCAGTTAAAACTCAAGATGGCAAAGACTATCTCGTAGTTGCAACGACTCGTCCTGAAACTTTACTTGGTGATACTGCTGTTGCTGTTCACCCAGAAGATGAGCGTTATGCACACCTTGTTGGTAAAAATATTGTATTGCCAATTACTGGTCGTTTAATTCCAATCGTTGCTGACGACTACGTTGAAAAAGACTTCGGTACTGGCTGTGTAAAAATCACTCCTGCTCACGACTTTAACGACTATGAGTTAGGTAAACGCAATAGCTTGCCAATCATCAATATCTTCAACAAAAACGCTGAAGTTTTAGGTGAGTTTGAATATATTGCCAAAGCTGGCGAACAAATTTCTAAAACCATCACTGCACCTGCAGATTATGCTGGTTTAGAGCGCTTCGAAGCACGTAAAAAATTAGTTGCTCAAGCGGAAGCTGAAGGCTGGTTAGACCAAATCCAACCGTATGACTTAAAAGCGCCACGCGGTGACCGTTCAGGTGTGATCATTGAACCATTATTGACTGACCAATGGTACGTAAAAATTGCACCTCTTGCTGAGCCTGCAATTGAAGCGGTTCAAGATGGTCGTATTAAGTTTGTTCCAGAGCAATACAGCAACATGTACATGGCATGGATGCGTGACATTCAAGACTGGTGTATTTCACGTCAGCTTTGGTGGGGTCACCGTATTCCAGCTTGGTACGATGCTGATGGCAACATCTATGTTGGCCGTAGCGAAGAAGAAGTTCGCGCGAAAAATAACATCGCGGCCGATGTTGAGCTTAAACAAGACGAAGACGTACTTGATACATGGTTCTCATCTGCACTTTGGACATTCTCAACTTTAGGTTGGCCAGAACAAACTCCAGAACTCAAAACTTTCCACCCAACAGATGTGTTGGTGACCGGTTTTGACATTATCTTCTTCTGGGTTGCCCGCATGATCATGATGACCATGCACTTCATGAAAAATGAAGATGGTTCATCTCAAATTCCATTTAAGACGGTTTACGTTCACGGCTTGGTACGTGATGGTGAAGGTCAGAAAATGTCGAAGTCTAAAGGTAACGTTCTTGACCCATTAGACTTGATTGACGGTATTGATTTAGAAAGCTTAGTTGCAAAACGTACAACTGGCCTCATGAACCCGAAAGATGCTGCGAAGATTGAAAAATCAACGCGTAAAGAATTCCCGGAAGGCATTAATGCTTATGGTACTGACGCAGTTCGTTTCACGTTCTGTGCCCTTGCAAACACTGGTCGTGACATCAAGTTCGACTTAAAACGTGTTGAAGGTTACCGTAACTTCTGTAACAAAATCTGGAACGCAACTCGTTTCGTTCTCATGAATGTTGAAGGCCAAACTGTTGGTACCGACGCTCGTCCTGATCTTTGGGAACTTCCAGAACAATGGATTATCAGCCGTCTGCAAAAAGCTGAAGCTGCTGTACACCAAGCGTTTGCAACTTACCGTTTAGACCTTGCTGCTCAAGCGATTTACGACTTTATCTGGAATGAGTACTGTGACTGGTACGTTGAGTTAACTAAACCAGTTCTAAACGATGCAGAAGTTTCAGAAGAGCGTAAAGCTGAAGTACGCCGTGTATTGCTTGCAGTCATGGAAGCTTCATTACGTTTGGCTCATCCATTAATGCCATATTTGACAGAAGAAATCTGGCAGACTCTTGCACCAATGCTTGGTCAAGGCGGCCCAACGATTATGACTGCTCAATACCCTATTCCTGAGCAAGCAAAAATCAATGAACAAGCTGAAGCAGATATGCAATGGCTTCAAGGTTTGATTGGTGCGGTACGTAACATTCGCGGTGAAATGGGCTTAGGTAATGCGCGTTTATTACCAGTATTACTTCAAAACATTTCTAATGCTGAACGTGAGCAAATTACTCGTATTGAAGCGTTGTTCAAAGCATTGGCTAAAGTTGAAAGTATTGAGTTCTTAGGTAAAGATCAAGAACCACCGCTTTCTTCTTCAAGTGTTGTAGGTCATGCATCGGTATTTGTACCAATGAAGGGCTTAATTGATCCTAAAGCTGAGCTTGCTCGTTTGCAAAAAGACTTGGATAAAATCCAAAAGCAACACGATCAAATCGCGGGCAAACTTGCAAATGAAGGCTTTGTATCTAAAGCACCAGCAGCGGTTGTTGAAGGTGAAAAAGCGAAGCTTGCTGAGTTTGCTGCGCAGTTAGATAAAGTTAAAGCGAATATGGAGCAAATTGCTGCGCTTTAATTTAATTAGTTAAATGAACCCAGAATCTGTGCAAGCAGGTTCTGGGTTTTCTATATTTAAAAATCACTTTTCTGTAGAATCAGCATATGAAGATGCCATGTTTTTATGCAACCATTCAATAAAGGTAAATTTTCATTCATTTCTTTATGAAACAGCAGATTAAAATCACATAAGAATAAATCAGCTATATCTTGATAAGTAAATCCTATAAATTTTGTAGGTTCTCTAATAACCCACTCATCATAAATTCCCAATAAATCAACTACAAGAATTCCACCTTCAGAAAGAGCATTTATCATTCGTTTAATTACGCTATAAAAATAGCTTGGGTTACAAAAGAACAGACTTGATGAAGCAATAATTAAGCTTGCAGACGGGAAATTAAAGTCTTCAAAAGATTCATGATAGAAAATAAATTTAGAGTCATCTTTGAATCGCTCAGTACAGACTTTTTGCGCATCAATTGAAATATCAAAAGCATGAACATTAAATCCCTTTGAGAGTAGATAAGCAGATTCATTGCCAGCGCCACAGCCACAATCGATAGCAACTAAAGGTAAGTTAGGAAAATAACCTAAAGCCTTCTCTAAAATAGGTCTATGTTTAAGTTCTTTTGATAATTGAATAAATTTTTCATTCATAAATCCGATCTTTTAATTTTTATAATTTCCACACTATATTTTATAAAAAATCCAATCTCAACGATTTCCTATTTCAGAATTTATACCTTATCAAATCATCGGTAGTCTCATGGCTGCACATAAAACCTAGAAACTGATTAAAGCACCCCATGCCCCAACAGCATTTCCACCCCACTCACCTTTTTCATATGCTTTAAACGCTCTTTTTCCCACTTCAACTGTTGTTTTAACTCAGCACAATCAGCATCTATAGCTTTATACACATCACTAATATGTACATGCTCTGCTTTTACATTCTTTGCTAACTGAAACGAATCTAAAATCTCACCAATTTGACTTTCAAGTTGCTGACTTTGTGCATCTAAAGCCAGTTTATAAAACCGCAACTGCTCGGCAGATAAGTCTTTAGCACCTAGCCCTTTATTCTGTTCAAGCTGTAACTGGAGTTTGAGTAAATAAAACAAATCCTGCTTTTCGTAGGCCTGACTTGCTTGTTGAAACAACTCGGTTTTTTCTAATTTTTTAGTTTCATCTTGCTCACGGTCTGGGTGAATCATCGCGGCAATTTTTAAATAAACTGTTTTGAGTGACTGGGCTGCCATTTGCTCAGCTTGTTCACGTTTTTGTTGCTGTCTTTGCTGCTTGGCTTGTTCTCTCGCTTGTTGTTGCTCAGCAGCATACTGCTCAAAGTCTTCTTCTAACTCTACACTTTGCTCAGCACTTTCATCGTATCCAGATTTTATTGACTGAGCTTTTCTATTCTTTTTTACCGATTCCCCTGCATGTTGCTGATAAAAGGTATCGATCTGTTTCACTAAATCCAATTGTTCAGCAGACAGCATTTTGGAGCGCTTCAACATTTGTGCAAGCTGGGCAATTTTTTCGTCTAGTTGTTGCATGTCTGCTTTGGAAAACTCATGGCTATGCAGCATATTCCAAAGTTGCTCTAACTGCTGAAATAGCACTTCATGCAAATCGCTATATACAGGCATCAGTTTTTGCCGAATGTACTGTTGAATCTCAGCTTGTGCATTTTGCCATGTGCTCAGGCTAACTTTTTGTTGCTCTATTTTATCAATCAGGCGATTCAGTTTTTTCTGCTGTGCAGACGGTTCAGACCTTTGCTGCAAGCTCACTTTGAGATCAAAGGACATACTCATCCACCTGAAAAAGAAAAAAGTGTAGCAATAATCAGATGAGGAAGGTAGCCAAGCATTCTTTAAATATGAGTCAGACTAAAGATTTATATCTTAAGAAATCCACCAAATCACTAGTGGCAAAGTCACGGCAGCACATAAGGTTTGAAAGCTAATCACGGCTGCCATAAGCTGACTATCACCCCCCAAAACTTTGGTTAAAATGTATGAAGCAGAAGCAGTCGGTAGCGCAAAGAAAATAACTAAAATTTGCGTTTGCAAACTTGGTAAATCAAACCACATGCAGACCGTATAAGCCAAAGCAGGTACTGCTAAAAGTCGAGCAAACGTATCTGCTGCCAATACCATAATGTCTTTTTTAATTTGCATAAACTGTAAAGCTGCGCCAACACATAACAAACCTAACGGCAAACTCGACACTGAAAAAAGCTTAATAAACTGGGTAAAGCCTTCCCAAATCGGGATATGAAGCGCATTGACTGCGGCTCCGACCACACATGATGCAATTAAAGGGTTTTTAAGGAGTGCAATCAAAACGGGTTTAATTGCCATGTGTTCTTTAGAAGTTAAAGCAAGCACCGAAATAATATTCACAAGCGGAATGCAAAGTGCTAATAAAATTGCCAGAATTGCCATTCCTTCACTTTTAAAAAGCGAAGTGACTAAAGCCAAACCGATATAGGTATTAAAGCGAACCATGCCTTGTACGTGCACACCAAAACGTGCAGGTGGTATGTGCCAAAATATTCGGAGGATGTATAAAAAGATGGTGACTGCTAAAACCACAACCAACATCGCAATGATGGCTGTACTCAAGCTTTGTAAGTCAATTTTTGCGGTCGATAGCGTACTAAAAAGCAAAGCGGGGAATAAAATATAATAATTCAGCTTCTCTGCCCCAGCCCAAAACTCATCGCTAAAAAAACGATATTTTTTAAATAAGTATCCCGATGCAATTAATGCAACTAAAGGAAAAAGAGATAAAACAATACTATTCATTTCTTTACTCGAGTTTTGTTGAGGCTTGCTAGTTTGGGAACTAACTTGGCTTACTCATATATTAAAGATAATGAAAACTCATGATAAAATGAGTTTTTACTCATAATAAGTACAACATGACATTTACCCAGCTTGAAATTTTCGCACTCATTGCTGAACTAAAAAGCTTTACTGCTACAGCAGAAAAGCTGGGAATTTCACAGTCGGCAGTTTCCCATGCGCTTAAATCATTAGAACAACAATGGGGCATTAACCTGATTTCAAGAACTCAAAGCGATATTGAGCTGACGACGACAGGTCAGCAGTTATTAACCCATGTAAAAGAGCTGTTGAGTATTTCCGATACCTTAGAAAAAGAAGTAGCTGCCATTCATGGTTTAAATGAAGGCACATTACGTATTGGTTCTTTTGGAGCTTCATCATCTATTTATCTATTGCCTGAAATTTTAGAAACCTTTCGGCAACGCTACCCAAAAATCGAAATTTATATCGATGAAGGTGAAGATAAAGAAGTTGCTCAGTGGTTATTAGAGCGACGCATCGAAGTTGGTTTTTTGATTATGCCAGATGAGCGTTTTGATACATTTCCCTTAATTGAAGATCGTTTTGTTGCCTTAATTCCGAGAGGTTACCCACTCGCCCAACAACTCTATATTGATCCAGCACAATTAGAAAACTGCCCTTTCATTATGACAATGGCGGGTAGTCGACATCAGGTCGAATTAATTTTAAAAAGTTTTAATGTCAAACCAGATATCAAATTTTATGTGTCACAAATTCTAAGTATCGTCAGTATGGTCCACAACCAGTTAGGGATTTCGATTGTCTCTGATATGGTGATCACCAAAGAGTTACTCTCGCTTTATCCAAACGTAGTTAAACGACCATTTAAACCAAACCTTAAACGCTCTATTGGTCTTGCAGTAAAAAACCAGAAACACATCAGTCCAGCCGTAAAAGCATTTATAGAAGTTGCTCAAGAGGTTTGGTCTGATCATTAATTAAATATAGATACTTTTTAAAAATTTAATAATGATCTCTTTCAGGTCGATTTATCAACATATTAGATGACTTGTAACGTAAAAAGCGCCCTTATTGCCCTGTCTTGAATAAGACAACGCACCATTTATCGCCAAAATCCTCTATTTCAATCCAAATTGGTGCGCTTATTGCATATTCACTTTTATGCAATTGAGTTTGTTTCGACAAACTTAGGTTTTTAGATTCCTTAAATCTATTTTGGTGCAATTTACAGACCCAGATTTGTTCCAAAATGGAATTTAGCACTTTTTTCGAGCATGCTATGCAAAATGTAGATCTGTTTTTCTTATTACTTGGTGCAGTTTTGGTTCTTGCCATGCACGCAGGTTTTGCATTCTTGGAACTTGGTACAGTTCGCCACAAAAATCAGGTGAACGCGCTTAGTAAAATTCTGACTGACTTTGCCCTCTCCGCAATCGCATATTTCTTTGTTGGCTACTATATTTCGTATGGTCAGCACTTCTTTCATGATGGTACGGTTTTATCCAATGATCATGGCTATAACCTCATGCGTTGCTTTTTCTTACTCACTTTTGCTGCGGCCATTCCCGCCATTATTTCTGGCGGTATTGCAGAACGCGCAAAAATGCGTTCACAAGCGATTGCCACACTCGCATTGGTTGCGCTGGTTTATCCGTTCTTTGAGGGAATGGTCTGGAATGGCAACTACGGTCTGCAAAAATGGTTAGAAACAACTTTTGGCGCAGCTTTTCATGACTTTGCGGGTTCAGTCGTAGTTCATGCCATGGGCGGTTGGATAGCACTTGCTGCTGTCATTTTATTGGGCGCACGTTCTGGCCGTTATAAGAAAGATGGCCGTGTAAGTGCTCACCCACCTTCTTCTATTCCATTTTTGGCACTTGGCTCATGGATTTTAATTGTCGGCTGGTTTGGCTTTAATGTGATGAGTGCACAGCGTGTTGATGCAATCTCCGGTCTCGTTGCGATTAATTCACTTATGGCAATGGTTGGCGGTACAATTACAGCAAATACGATTGGGAAAAATGACCCTGGTTTCTTACACAACGGTCCACTTGCGGGTTTAGTCGCTATTTGCGCAGGTTCTGACATTGTTCATCCAGTCAGTGCTCTTGTGATTGGTGGTGCAGCGGGTGCCATGTTCGTGTATCTATTCACCTATACCCAAAACAAACTCAAAGTTGATGACGTTCTTGGTGTCTGGCCGCTACATGGTGTATGCGGTGCATTTGGTGGTATTGCCGTAGGTATTTTTGGTCAAAAATGGCTAGGTGGTTTAGGCGGCGTATCATTCCTCTCTCAGCTCATCGGTACAGCACTCGCGATTGCCATTGCACTGGCTGGCGGTTTCATTGTTTATGGCATCCTTAAAGCGACCATTGGCATTCGCCTATCTCAAGAAGATGAGTTCCGTGGTGCAGACTTATCTATTCATAAGATCTCAGCAAACTCTGAAGAAGGTATGTTTTAATTCTGTGTAGGCACGACAGAGTCTTTTCTTCTGTAATAGCAAATAACATCAGTCAATTACGTTACTTTTGTTTCGGCAAAAGTAACCAAAACCATTTCCATTCACAAAACCTGTTCCTTGTTTATTACTATTCAAATAGTTTGCAAAAACTTTAAACTTCTTATGCTCAACAGGTTGTGAATGGATACACTCACTTATCATTTTGGTCACGAAATTAAATTTAGTTTAAGAGCAATTTAAGTTTTATTTTATGTAATGCCTTTACTCACAATCTAATTGATGTTGCATGGCATGAATCAGCAAAAACAATTTTTCCAGATTAATATCATTCTTCTGTTTTTCAGTTTTTTTCTGCTTTTAATTGTTTTTCCAGTGGGTGGGAAAATTGATATGTACCTCATCCAGCCTTGGATTGATTCAACAGGTCATTTTTTCAATCGGGACAATTGGTATCTAGAAAGACTTAATCATGAAATTGTAAAACAAATCATCACCGCCGTTTATGTTATCTTTTTTGGCTTATGGCTTACGTCATTTAAATTAAAAAAATTAAAACCTTATCGCTGGCAATATGGCTATATGTTTTTTGTCAGTATGCTCGGTAGCAGTATAGTTGGCCTAATAAAGTCGCAATCTGCTCACGCCTGCCCTTGGAATATGGTTCACCCTAATACTTTAGGAAGCTATATTTGGGACTTTAGCGCTAAACATGGCCATTGTTTTCCAGGCGGTCATGCAAGTGCAGGTTTTATTTTAATGACAGGTTATTTTGTTTATCGTCTTGAACAACCTAAACGTGCTTACTTTTATTTATTCTCCGGTATTTTATTAGGTTTCATGATGGGTTGGGCGCAAATGATGCGAGGAGCACATTTCCTAAGCCATAACTTATGGACAGGCTGGGTCGTTTGGGCAATAAATATTTTATTTTATGCGATTTGTATTCATCGTTTTGAGTTCGAAAAACAAGTGAAACAAGAGCTTACGTAATCACGCTCTTGTTTCATTTAAATGTAAGACTTTAGGTAATTTCACTAATACAGAAAGACCGCCAAGTTCTAAGCTCTTATCGAGAGTTAAAGTCCCACCAAGCCTTTGAGTTGCACGATCTACAATAGATAAACCTAGACCACTTCCCACCTCAAGATGGTGATGCACGCGATAAAAACGCTTAAGGACTTTATCGTAATTTTCAGGGTCTATTCCTGCACCGCTATCTTCAATTTGAATACATGCGTAGTGATCTGGATCGGTATAAACTGAAATATTAATGACACCCTGATGCGGGGTGTACTTAATTGCATTATCAATTAAATTAAAAATAATCGAATGTACAGTAGGTTCAATACTATGCATTTCGATGGGTTCATTTCTAACAAAACCTAAATCGATTTCTTTTTGCATAGCCAAGTTGACCAACTGCTCCACACAATTTAATGCCACATCATTGAGTTGAAAATATCCAGTAGGCTCGACCATACTTAAAGTTACATCTTGCTTTGCCAATGCTAAAAGCTGAGTCACCAAATGCTGAATACGTGCCAAACCTTTGCTTAAGTTTTGCAATGATTCATGCTCAGGGAACTGGCTTAGCAAAATCTTGGTTTGTAAGTTCAGTGCAGTCACAGGTGTTCGTAATTCATGAGCAGCATCGGCAATAAATTGCTTCTGTTCATTTTGCGCTTTAGAAATGCGCTCAAAAAGACGGTTCATTTCGTCAATAGTAGGTAAAAGCTCTTGAGGATAATCATGTACTTCAATTGGGGTGAGTTCTTCGGAATCGCGTTCTTTTAACTCATTTTTAAAATCATCTATTGGTTTTAAACCACGACGAATAATGGCTGCTAAGGCAAATATTGCAAAAGGTAAAATAATTAAATACGGAATAAACATACTGCCCGCAAGCTCCCAAGCGAAAGCTTCACGAACCCTCTCTTGCTGACTGACCTGAATCTGGTAATCCTTCAAAGGTAAAACATAAGTTCTGACTATACCTTGAGCGGTTTTATGAGAATAAAATCCCGCTTGCTCAACAGGTGGAACCAGCAAATGTAAATGATGAGACAAATGGGCCTGATCCTTATAAGCCCAGATATCGATAAACAGATCTTCTTCGTGGTAAGTTTTATGAAAATCAAACTTACTGCTTACAGTTTTTAAAGGGTGCTCAGCTGTTCTTTCCGCTAAATACTTCATTTGAGTATCTAGAATTTCATCGACTTCTTGAAGTGCAACCTTATAAGCACTAAAAATTAAAATACAACCTAAGATGACACTGAAAATTGAGGTGCCCCAAATCAGTCGTTTTTTTAATGAATAATGCACTTTTATGAAGTCCCGAAATTTTAAATTATGATTGCCCCAAACGGTAGCCCAGTCCTCGGATGGTTCGGATAAAATCTTTACCCAGCTTCGCTCTTAAATGGTGAACATATACTTCAATAGTATTACTGGTCACATCACTATCAAAATCATATAACTTATCTTCTAAGTTGGCTTTAGAAAAGATTTTATTTGGGTGAGTCATAAGTGGAATTAAGATTGCCCATTCACGATTTGATAGATCAATGCGTTGACCTTTAAACGTCGCAATATGCTGTTCAACATTTAAAACCAGATCGCCACTTTCTAATAGTTGATCTTGACTCGCAAGTTGAGCTTCTACTCCACTACGGCGTAGTAATGCATGAATACGGGCAAGCAACTCATCAAACTCATAAGGTTTAATTAAATAATCATCTGCACCCAAATTTAAACCATCGACACGGTTTTGTAATTGATCTCGAGCAGAAATAATTAATACTGGTGTTGCTGCTCTTTGACGGATCTGCTTTAAAACTTGCATACCATCCATCATAGGCAATCCTAAATCCAAAAGAATAAGATCAAATTTAGTCTTCGCCAATTGAGCCAAACCATCTAAACCGTTATTGACCCATTCCACCTCAAATTGATGATATTGCAGCAACGTGATCGTTGATTCTGCAATCATAAAATCATCTTCAATCATCAAGATTTTTGTCATGTTCTAGGCTCGCTTTAGTTTACATGGGCACAAGAGTGCAACATGTCCAGTTGAGGGTTGATGACCTGAGTTTTTACATCCAGCAAACTTAACAAACTTGGGAATAAATTATCCTGACTTAACTTTTGTTTAGTTTGTTGGCTTAAACAATTCACTTGAGCAAGATTATGTTGTTTCCAACTTTCAGAGAACCACATAATCATTGGTACATGTGTTTGTTGGCTCGGTGCGATTGCATAAGGTGAACCATGTAAATATAAACCATGTTCTCCGGTTGATTCGCCATGATCAGATAAATACCATAAACCTGTCTGATATTTTGATATTTCTTTTAGAGTATTAATCATTTGGCTTAATACATGGTCTGTATATACGATTGTATTATCATAACTATTTAGCAATTCTGTTTGCGAACAGCCCTGTATCGCATTCGTATCACAAGTCGGTTTAAAGGGTTGATATGCTTCAGGCGCACGCTTGTAATATGCAGGTCCATGACTACCCACCTGATGCAAAACAATCAAACGTGGGCGATCATCATCTTTGGCAATAGTAGCCAAATACTGCTTTAAGCTGTCAATGAGAATGTCATCATAACATTCGCCATCTTTACACCATTTTTTCTTTAAGTTTTCTGGAATCTGGTATTGTTCAACGCGATCACATGCACCTTTACAACCAGAGTTATTATCAATCCAAGTCACTTGGTAACCCGCACGTTTTGCAATATCTAGTAAACCTTCGCGGTGACTGGCTAATTGCTCATTATAATCTACACGTGGCATACCCGAGAACATACATGGTACAGAAACCGCTGTTGCCGTACCGCATGAGCTCACTTGCGAAAAGTTGAAAATATCTTGTTTAGAAAGCTCCGGATTCGTATTTTTTGCATACCCATTTAATGAGAAACTTTCGGCACGCGCCGTTTCACCTACAACAAGTATCATTAACTTAGGGAGGTTCTTTTGGACGCGCTGAACTTGATGAGCATCTTGTCCATATATCACAAGAGGCAGATTTTTCTTCGGAGCCTTCTTATGATAGTAAGACATAAGCGATGAAATACTATTTTGCGGTGAAATCATCCCTTTTAAATCACGATGCTCACGAAATATTGCAGCGAAATCGACATAGTAGGTAAAAAGTAAAACACCGACCACTGCAAATGAAGCTACCAGTGAGAATACTTTCTTCAATAACAACCGTGATACTTTTTCTTGTTTAAATTTAACTTGAGTAATTAAAAAAATGGGTAAAATAACAAAAAAAATTGTCCATAAAACAAAGCGTAAAGAGATTAGATCGGTAACTTCCGAAACATCGGTCTGCACCATATTTTGAATTTGGTCAGGTGAAATAATGACACCCAATGTGTTTACAAAATAAGAGCTAAAGCCACCAATAAATATCAATAAAATTGCAAAGATTTTGGCAGTCCATTTCCAATTTAAGATTTGTAAAACCGCATAATAGGTAGCAACAAGAATTACGAGAGTAGCAGCTAAAAACAAAATAGCCTTTACTCCAAAATATGGAGTTAAAGTATGAACTTGATGATAAAAACCAATATTTAAAATTGCACCTAGCCAAATGGCTATAATGAGATTAAACATAAACAGGGAAATCTGTTTATTTCTTAATGTTGAAAAAAAATTCAGCATCGTGAGTGACTACAATCTTTTTATGATGCTTTAATGTAGAAATTGAAACTTAAAAATGACTTAAATAAAAAATGATCTAATTGAGAGGCCTTATTTCATTATTATTTTTTAAATTTAACAAATAAAAAAAGACGAGGTTAAGTTTAACCTCGTCTTTTCTATTTTTAGCTAAAAATCGTTCTTAGAAACTATATTTAGCCATTAAACCAACACGGTTATCTTTGTAAGACTTACCTTCAAATGTATCACGCTTACCGTTTACATACTCAACGCCTAAGTCAATTGGTTTAACTGGCGTATAGATAAAGTTGATCCATGCTTGTTGAACTTTTTCATTTGCAGAGGCATTTAATCTCGCATAATCAGTGCCATCATCAGAGAACTGAGCACCATACGCTAAAGTAGAACGTAAGTTAGGTAAAATCTTATAAGTTCCACCCACTTGTACTGCTACAAATTCATTTTGCTCAATAGAATTCCCATCTACTGCGTATGGAGAGTTACTACCATACAAGTAACTATTATCACCCACAACATATGATGCGTCAGCAAAGAGTTTTAAAGGATCAGACACTTTAAAGTCAGTACCAACTGCAACGCCCCAACCAGTTTTATCATCATCAGCAAGTTGTGATTTATAATTTTCTACAAGAACACGAGCTGAAGCAGAACCTCTGCCTTCTGCATAGCCTTGAGTGATTTTAGCAGTTAATGCTGGTAGGCTATACTTAATACTATCACCTGTTACCGAAGTAGTACTATCACCTTTTTCAGCAGAAACAAATAATTGTGTAGTTGGACCTAGTTTGTAGTTATAGCGTACTTGAGGTACACGTTTAGTACCACCACCAATGTTTGTCGAGAAGTCGATCATTTCTGGTGCATGGTTAGATAAGAAGTTTGAAGTCGTTTGACCAAACAACCAGTTGTTATAGGTTAAATAAGCATGGCGAATACGCAATGAGCCATTTGAATCTGTGGTTGAACCAGCAAAATCGACTTCGATTTTACCACCAACTTTGTCGTCTCCAACAGGTGTATTAAAATCTAAACCGAGGCGTGTTGTTTTAGCAGTCGCACGTAATTTATCATGTGTTTTACCGTCTGACTTACTTACATCACCAAAGTCGTTATCTGCACCTTCAATAATATAGTTAGCATCGCCACGAACAAAACCATAAAGGTTCACATCAGCGCCAGCTTTAGATTTAAATCCTGCTAATGGAGACACTGGTGCTGCCACAGGTTGAGGTTGTGCTTTTACTTCAGCTAACTGTACTTGCTGTTGCTGCTGTACTTGTTGCTGTTGTTGCTGTACTTGACGTTGTTCTTGAACTAATGCTTTTAATGCTTCAACTTCTTGACGAAGTTTTCGAATTTCCTCTTTATCAGAAGTTGCCGCATTTGCCCCACTCATCATTAAAGCTGTTACTGTAATAGCTAAACTTTTAACAACAAACGATTTACGATTAAGGAATAGATCCATCAAAGACTCCTAAAAATATATTTTATGCTGCCTGTCCATGCCAAGTTGATTCGTGTGACCATTAAGCACTAAAGAATCAACCATCCTCCAAATTTGATTGCATTAATTTTATTACCGCAATCAAAACCAATTTTAACGCTGGGTAAGATTAAAAATTCCGGTCCAAAAGAATCAGCATTTACTTTTTGGTTTACAGAACCTTTACCTTAACTTCATGTTGTAACGAATCCTACACAACTCTCTTATCTTATAGAATGATTAAATCATTATTTCATTATTCTTTTTTAGACTTTAGGCTAATATCCAATCTAAATGAATATTTTTTTGCCAGTCTTATTTGATTCACATGATTTTTCTTGTTATTCGCATCCACTTTTCTCCTTGCAGCTTCCTTTTGCTTTCCAAACAAGATGGCACAATTAATAAGCCATTTAAATAGCCAAAAATATACATTTTTAAAAGATTGGCTAAAAATATAAGTATGATTTTTTAGTGCAGCTTAGTTATATTTAAGTCTCTTTATTTCATCTACTTAATATTATTTTTTATACAGTTTTGGCAGCTTTCCATAAGTAAATAGGAATTAAAAAGAATACCGCAATACTGACAATAGCTATCAAATAATGGAAATAACCAAACGCATCTGCAATGACTCCACTAAAGCTATAAAGACCACCACTGACTGTCGCCATGACTGAAACCTGAAAAGTAAAATCGGTACCCGCATAGTTTTTTCGACTGTAATCCATAACCAAAGTTAACATCACAACTAGTAGCATGGCAGCAAAGGCATCTTCCAGGGCATTTACGGCATAGATAAGCCATACATTTATCTTTACCTTTTGTTCATAAGCATAAGCCAAATACGCATAGCCCCCTAAACTCATAATTTTTAATATTGAAAAAGCCATTAATGCTGTAGACCTAGAAATATGTTTTAACATCCAGCCAGCACTAAGTGCCCCCAATAAAGCAGCAACAGCCCCAAGCATGGTGATGTAAATACCAATCTGAGTAAAACTTAAACCCATATCCACCATTAAAGGTTTAAGTAATGGCCCGGCTAAACCATCTGCAACCTTAAAAGTTATAAGGACGATTAACCAAGAACGAAGTTCCTTATTTTGAGAGAAGTACCCCAAGTAAGCTTTAATCTTTGTAACTAGACTTGGTTGGCTATATTGATGAGGTGAATGAGAAGTATGAGATGGCTCTTTAAATAGTAAAATAGGTAAGGTATTAATAAAGACTAAAGCGGCTAATAATAGAAAAGTTGGTTGCCATGATAACCAGTCTAGGCACCATAACACGGCTCCCCCGCCTACAATAAAACCAAGTCGTGAACCTACAACCTGAAAAGTATTTCCCCAATGTTGCTGATCGTGTTGCAATAAATTGACCGCCAAAGCATCGGTCGCGATATCTTGAGTTGTGCCTGTTAAGTTCATAAATAACAGCGTAATAAAAAAAATAAAGAGATAAAGAGGCTGATCTAAAACTTGTATAGGGAAAAAAGATAAAATACAAAGTACACCCACCGTCAAAAACTGAGCAGGTAAAATCCAGCTACGATAGTGACCTAAATGCGAGATGGCATGTCGATCTACCCACGGCGCCCAAAATATTTTGATTGACCAAGGCAACATGAGCAGCCCAAAACCACCAATATGGGCAAGAGATACACCTTGAGCTCTTAATATGACAGGTAAGGCATGCGTCATAAAACCTACAGGCAAACCTTGTGCCCAATATAAGGAAAAGAGCAAAAGATAAAGATTTTGCTGTCGGAACATATATACCTACTTTTATTTATTTGTGCGGTAATAACATGAAATACCATGCGTGGTCTTACATTTTGCCAATGAAGCGCAGATTTCAAAAGATTAAGATAAAACAAAGGATGATTTAAAACTTAAAAATATGGAACAACATTTCCCTAATCTACCGTCTCAGGTTCCCCAACGTGGTAATGCTTTAAGTCGAGCATTATTTAAAAAACTCTTTTTGGCACAAGGCTGGACTATAGAAGGTGAAGTTCCCAACTTTCCTAAAGCTGTAGCCATTATTTCTCCCCACACCTCCAATATTGATGGCTGGTATGGTTTTCTTGCCATTTTTGGACTCGGTATTCAAATTACGGTGCTAGGTAAAGACAGTTTATTTAAGCCACCTTTTAAACGGGTTTTAGATTGGGCGGGCGTTATTCCTGTAAAACGTGACTCGGCCAATGGTCTGACTGAACAAGTCGTTGCGACTATTCAACAGTATGACAAGATCTGGATTGGAATGGCGCCAGAAGGCACACGTAAGAAAGCAAAAAAAATGAAGAGTGGTTTTTACCATATTGCTGCAAAAGCCAATATTCCTATTGTGATGTTTTCTTTTGATTATGACCGTAAGACTATTCACTGCTTAGGCTATTTAACTCCAAGCGGAAATTATGATGAAGATCTCGCCAAGATTTTTGAACGTTATGAAGGAAAAATATCACCGAAAAATCGTAATTGGCTTGCAGAGCCTTTACAAAATCTTGTGAAAAAAACCTAGCAAAAATTGAACGAATCTGGTCTGATGGGCCATCTTAATTTATCTTGCCATAGATTGTTTTTCAAAGATGAAAATTGCTCAATTTGCCAGTATCGGATTTATCTCTTTAGCCCTATTCGGCTGTGATAAGTTCAGCAAAACACCAACACCGACCACTTCAGTTAAAGCGCGCGAACCAGTGATTGCACTTGCATTGGGTGGCGGTGGAGCAAAAGGATTTTCACATATTGGTGTTATCAAGGTTTTAGAATCACATGGTATTAAACCGAAAATTGTTACGGGTACAAGTGCCGGTAGCTTTGTAGGCAGTATCTATGCCAGTGGACAAACGCCTTATCAACTCCAAAATCTTGCGCTTAAATTGCAAGAGTCTGATATTCGCGATTTAACCCTGAATCGCCAAGGTATTATTCTTGGGCAAAAGTTACAGGACTATGTTAACCGTAACGTAGGTAACAAGCCTATTGAGAAATTCCCAATTCGTTTTGCAGCGGTAGCAACCCGTCTTGATAATGGCCAAAAAGCAGACTTTATTAAAGGTAATGCAGGACAAGCTGTTCGCGCCTCATGCAGTATTCCAAATGTGTTTGTACCTGCAACCATTGGTAAGCAGAAATATGTAGATGGCGGACTGGTTAGCCCAATTCCGGTCAAAACAGCACGTGATATGGGTGCTGATATTGTGATTGCAGTTGATATTTCTGCACGTCCGGCAGGAAACCGACCTGCGAATATGTGGGGATTGCTTGATCAAACCATTAATATTATGGGTCAACAAAGTATTAATGAAGAGTTAAAGCAAGCTAACGTGGTGATTCAGCCTAAAGTTGGGCACTTAGGTACACTCGATTTAAAATCAAGTAATGAAGCTATTTTAGAAGGCGAAAAAGCTGCTCAAGGTCAAATTCGCCAAATTGAAACTGCAATTGCAAACTTCAAAAAATCTCCAGCTGCATTTAAGCCTGCGCCACGTCCTAAATTTTAATTGAGGTGGTTTTTTTCTATCCACACTCTCCATCATCTGCTACAGTGGTAAAAGTGATATGAAATCACTTTTACCCATCATAAAGACATATAAAAGAGCAGATCTATGGAGTTTGTTGTAGAACCTTGGCACTGGTTTGTATTGGGTATCTTACTTATTCTTTCTGAGCTGATTCTCCCTGCCTTTGCCGCTCTCTGGTTTGGTATTGCAGCCATAATGGTTTGCTTTCTCTATTGGTTATTTCCAGATATCAGCCTTACTACTCAAATAGTGCTGTGGATTGTGTTATCGGTGCTATGTACCCTTCTCTGGTTTAAATTTATTAAGCCTTTATCTATTGATAAAACTAAAGCAGGTTTACCTCGAGAAGCGACGATTGGGCAAATTGGTATGGTGATTCAGACCGGACTTGCTCATGACCAAATTATTGTTCGTTTCCCTATGCCTATTTTAGGGGCCGATGAATGGAACTGTCGAAGCACCACCCCTGTTAAAGTCGGTGATCGGGTTCGAGTCATTGATATTTCGGGTAATGACTTAATTGTTCAGCCCCACAGCACTTCATAAACATTAAAGATAAAGAGAGGTTATTTTCATGCCAGTTGGTACTATTATTGTTTTAGCCTTTTTGGCTTTTGTTGCTGTTACCATTTTTAAAGGGGTACGTATTGTTCCTCAGGGTTATAAATGGATTGTTCAACGTTTAGGAAAATATCATTCTACGCTTAATCCGGGGCTTAACTTCGTTATTCCTTATATTGATGACGTGGCCTATAAAGTCACCACTAAAGATATTGTGCTTGATATTCCATCACAAGAAGTCATTACCCGTGACAATGCTGTATTACTCATGAATGCCGTGGCGTATATCAATCTGACTACACCTGAAAAAGCGGTGTACGGTATTGAAAACTATACATGGGCCATTCAAAACCTTGTACAGACTTCACTACGTTCAATTGTCGGTGAAATGGATCTAGATGATGCCCTATCTTCACGAGATCACATTAAAGCTAAACTAAAAGCTGCGATTTCTGATGATATTTCAGATTGGGGTATCACTTTAAAAACAGTAGAAATTCAAGATATTCAGCCATCTTCAACCATGCAAGCTGCCATGGAAGCTCAAGCCGCTGCTGAACGTCAACGTCGTGCTACAGTTACCAAAGCTGATGGTGAGAAACAAGCTGCAATTTTAGAAGCAGATGGTCGTTTAGAAGCATCTCGCCGTGATGCCGAAGCGCAGGTTGTTTTAGCAGAAGCTTCTCAAAAAGCGATTGAAATGGTAACAAGTGCCGTAGGTGATAAAGAAATTCCTGTTGCTTACCTGTTAGGTGAACAATACGTCAAAGCAATGCAAGAGATGGCGAAATCAAGCAATGCTAAAACTGTTGTGTTACCTGCAGATGTTTTAAATACAATTCGTGGCATTATGGGAAAGCATAATTAATTTAATTGCTTCAAATAAGCCATTGAAATCAAAACGGCGACAATCATGTCGCCGTTTTTCTTTTATATTATTGGTTGTTTAATCTTTTCTGATCTTTCAAAGGAAGCTTTTTTACGACCAAGTCATAAGAGTCGCGAATCAAATCTCGGAGAAAATCGCTTGTTAAATTTTTATGCGGTTTAATCGAAATCCAGTGTTTTTTATTCATGTGATAGCCGGGAATAATAAATGGATAGAGTTCCTGATATTCCTGACTTTTATAAGGGTCACATTTGACATTAATCATTTTTACGCCAGACACTTCCACTGTCAGCATAAACATTTTTTCTAAAATTTTAAAAACTTCATACTCTGGACCAAATGGATGAGTTTGCTCACTAAAAGGGAGATTACGCGCCGCCTCTATTGCGAGTTGATGAAGCTGTTCACCATTCATTCTTTTCTCCTGTATTCATTAAGTCTGAATAGAAGTAGGAAGATTGATTTATATTTTTATTAATTAGTACGAGCTAACAGGAATTGTGAAATCTCAACTAATTCTTTTGCATTTTCACCGAAATGCGCTAAAGCTTCGAAAGCTTGATCATGCAATTCTTTGGCATATACTTGTGCTTGCTCTAGTCCCATTAGAGCAGGATAAGTCGATTTTTGTACTTGTTCGTCTTTACCAGCGGTTTTGCCTAAAGTTTCAGTACTCGACGTAATATCCAAAATATCATCTTGGACCTGAAAAGCCAGTCCAATTGCTTGTCCGTATTGACGTAGTTTTGGAATTGCCTGATCTGTGCCCGAGAAAATTGTCACTGCCCCCATCATAATGGCAGCCTGAATAAGCGCACCCGTTTTATTACGGTGGATATTTTCTAGTTCGTCTTGAGAAATTTGCTTAGCTTCGGCTTGTAAGTCTAAGACCTGTCCACAAACCATTTTAGAACTAGCTGTAGCTAAAATTTGAATTTGCTTTAAGACAATTGCAGCATCCGTTCCCTGCCCTTGCTCATCAAACAAACGACTACCTAAAACTTCAAATGCCATCGATTGTAAAATGTCACCCGCAAGTAACGCGGTATCTTCACCAAATGCAACATGACACGTTGGCTGACCACGGCGAAGCAAATCATTGTCCATACAAGGCAGGTCATCATGTGCTAAGGAATAACAATGGATGAGTTCAACAGCAACTGCAGCACGGCGAGCAGCCGCAAAATTTGGATTATCTTGTAAAGAAGCTGTAGCATAACACAAAGCCGGACGCACACGTTTTCCACCGAGCATAACTGCATGATGTACAGCGCTTTTTAAAGGTTCGGGAATTGAGAATGCAGCCAGTGTCGTCAATAAATCTTGTTGAATACGTTGTTGAGCTTGTTTTAAAACATCCGCATTAACTTGAGAGAGTGATGACACAGTCGCCTCGTAAAATCAGTAGAAAAATTTTATTGAATGTGATGAAACATTCATGTGCTACATCATACACGATTCACTGTAAAAAGTGCGTGATGAGTTATGGATGTCAGAAGTAAAAAAAGCCTCTCTAGGGTAGAGAGGCTTTTCATTTAAATGACTTTTAGAAACTGTCACCCGGAATGCGTACCCAACCTTCCATTAACACACGCGCACTACGGCTCATAATGGCTTTTTTCACCACCCATTGGCCATTTGTAAGTTCAGCTTGGGCACCAACACGTAATGTTCCAGATGGATGTCCAAAACGTACTGCTTCACGTTCTCCACCACCAGCCGCTAAATTTACTAAAGTGCCTGGAATCGCAGCCGCTGTACCAATTGCTACCGCTGCTGTTCCCATCATGGCATGGTGAAGTTTGCCCATCGACAAAGCTCGAACGAGTAAGTCGACATCTTTCTCTGAAACGTTTTTACCGCTTGAAGCTGTGTAATTTTTTGGTTTAGAGACAAAAGCAATTTTTGGTGTGTGCTGACGTGCGGCTGCTTCTGAAATATCTTTAATTAAGCCCATCTGAACTGCACCATAGGCACGAATTTTTTCAAAACGTGCTAATGCTGCTGCATCACCATTAATATGATCTTGTAATTCAGTACCTTCGTAGCCTAAATCTTCTGCATTTAAGAAAATGGTTGGAATACCGGCATTAATAAATGTGGCTTGAAAACTACCAATCTCTGGAACATCTAATTGGTCAACAACATTCCCTGTCGGGAACATATCACCGCCCTCTTCACCATCATCGGCAGGGTCTAAAAACTCAATTTGAACTTCAGCGGCAGGGAAAGTTACCCCATCTAGTTCAAAGTCTCCGGTTTCTTGAACTTGGCCATTGGTGATAGGTACATGCGCAATAATAGTTTTTTGAATATTTTTTTGCCAAATTCGAACAGTACAGAGGCCATTTTCAGGAATACGATCGGCATCAACCAAACCATTTGAAATTGCAAATGAACCAACTGCAGCTGTCAAATTACCGCAGTTACCACTCCAGTCTACAAAAGGCTGATCTATTGAAACCTGCCCAAACAAATAGTCGACATCATGGTCTGGCTGTGTACTTTTAGCGAGAATAACGGTTTTACTGGTACTCGAAGTCGCTCCACCCATTCCATCAATTTGTTTTCCATAAGGGTCTGGGCTACCAATGACACGTAGCAAGAGTTGATCTCTTGCTTGACCTGCAACTTGAGCTTTTTCCGGCAAATCATCAAGTTTAAAGAATACACCTTTACTGGTTCCACCACGCATGTAAGTTGCTGGAATTTTAATTTGCGGTACGAAGCTCATATCAACTGTTATCCTTACTATTGTGTTTTTATATCTCAAAACAAGCAGACTTGTTTAGTCATTCGCTTCATCTTAAATCGTTTTATGATCAAGAGATAGCACTCTACTTTCATACATCAATCGTATTGACGCGGGTTTATTTTGGAAATTTCAATTCATGCCTGCAATGACCGAATAAAGTAAAATCATAAGAAAAAAAGTCTATCAAAAAATATATTTTTGGAAGATTTTTCAACCAATTTAACATGATTAAAAGCAAGTTTATGATTTTAAATATTTTTTATGGTTACTTTACAGTCATCCCTTGTTCAATTGTAGTCTAGGCTAAAATAAATCCATCTATTAGAATAATTTACTTATTCATTGTGAGTGAAGACCTTTGACCAACGAATCTTCTACACTTCAACGAGGACTAAAAAATCGACATATCCAATTAATTGCTATGGGTGGAGCAATTGGTACCGGATTATTTTTAGGCTCGGCGCAAGTGATTCAATCTGCGGGACCATCCATTATTTTAGGATATGCCATTGGTGGCTTAATTGCTTTTTTAATTATGCGCCACCTGGGAGAAATGATTGTTGAAGAACCTGTTGCAGGATCGTTCAGCCATTTTGCGTATAAATACTGGGGGAAATTTTCCGGATTTTTAGCTGGATGGAATTATTGGATGCTCTATGTTCTGGTTGCGATGAGTGAACTCACCGCGGTAGCCAAATATATTAATTACTGGTGGCCTCATATTCCAGCATGGACTTCTGTCTTATTTTTCTTTGTCGTGATTACGGCAATTAACCTAACAAACGTCAAATTTTATGGTGAGTCCGAATTCTGGCTCGCTATTATTAAAGTTGCTGCGGTTATCTCTATGATTGTTTTTGGCCTTTATTTGCTATTTACAGCAGATGTAGGTTCAAGCATTTCGTTTAGTAACCTTTGGTCTCATGGTGGATTTTTTCCAAATGGCTTTAGCGGCCTCTTCTATATGTTGGCTTTCTTGATGTTCGCCTTTGGTGGTATTGAACTGATTGGTATGGCCGCAGCAGAAGCAAAAGATCCGAAAAAAACGATTCCAAAAGCAATTAACCAAGTCGTTTTCCGTATCTTGATTTTCTATATCGGTTCACTAGCGATCTTACTTTCATTAGTGCCATGGAACCAATTAGATCTTGGCGGTCTCGACAAAAGTCCATTTGTTATGATTTTTAGTCAAATGGGTATTGGTTGGGCTGCACACTTACTGAACTTTATTATTTTAACCGCCGCTCTCTCTGTTTATAACAGTGGGATGTTTGCAAATAGCCGTATGCTTTACGGTTTAGCTCAACAAGGCAATGCACCAAAAATTTTCAAGAAAGTAAATAAACAAGGTGTACCTGTACCAGCAGTTTTGCTATCGGCATTACTCATTTTTGGCTGTGTTCTTTTAAATTACTTTGTACCAGAAGATGCTTTAAGCCACTTAATGTACATTGTTGTTGGAGCACTGGTATTGAACTGGGCGATGATCAGTATGACTCACCTTAAGTTTAAATCAGCAATGAAAAAACTCGGTCAAAAAACTCACTTTCCTGCACTTTGGGCACCGTTTAGTAACTATTTGGTTTTAGGTTTTATTGCTGTAGTACTCTACATTATGTGGAGTCAGGGCTTTAAAGAATCAGTGATGATGATTCCTATTTGGATCATTCTCATGTTTATTTTGTTTAAAGTACTCAATGCCAAAGAACAGTAATCTAACAGCTTGTACTTAAAACTATAAAAAGTCATTGCCTCGGCAATGGCTTTTTTGTTTATAATCAGAAAATTATGCGCCCTTAGCTTAACTGGATAGAGCAGTTGCCTCCTAAGCGACCGACGTGGGTTCGAGTCCCGCAGGGCGCACACTTTTAGTGAATTAATCCTTCACTTCAGCCAGCAATGTTTCAGCTGCAAGTTTGCCTAAATTATTAGAAGCAAGCGGACTATCGCCCGTTAACAATTTACGGTCTCGATGACATTGACCAGTAATGCCAGTGTTCAAAATCTTTACACCGAGTTTTTCAAGGTTTTCACCGACTAACCACGGTAAAGCTCCAGGCATGTAACCAATATCAATATTCGCTCCCTTATCTAACGAATCAGGGAATACACAAATTTGATAATCTTTAAAAATATAATTCTCAGGCTGTTCATCTACTGCGGCAGCCAGTAACGAAGCTGGACCATGACATAACGTAATAATAAATTTGTCTTGTTCAACTGCCCATTTAAGAACTTTCTTCACTTCAAGGCTATGCGGAATCTTCGCTAATACCCCATGCCCACCCGGAATAAATACAGCCGTATATGGAGAGTTTTCACCGACTACATTTTCTAAAATATCGGCAAGTTTTAACGGATTTTTTAATTTATCTGCATATTTCTGGAAAGTATCTAATACTACTTGTTCTTGCTTTGGCATTGCCCACATTTCAAGTTTGGCTGGATTACCTGAAAGTGTCGCAACGTCAATTTCAAAACCAGCATTATCTAAATGGAACATTGGCAAAAGCATTTCTACTGGATGGTTTCCGGTAGAAAAGAACTTACCGTTTTGCATCTGGATATAGCGTTCATCAGTTGCAATCATTAAAACCTTTTTATTGCCCGCATACGGCGTTGGATAGGTTGTGCCATCGTAATCTGTTTTAGGAGAAGTATATTGACTCAGTGAATATGGTGATGGGAAGAACGCATTATCTTCAGCTAAATCTGGAGTTGGATTTTTATCATTTGATGCTGGGGTATTCATGGTTACCATCCTTTAGAATTGAAGAGCGAAATAACAGCTTTAAGACAGTTATTATTCCTTATTAAATGTATATTCAGATCAAGAAACAGGTGCAACAAGCCAATAGAATTTGGCAATTTTTATATAGAAATAGGCACAATTAATAATTATAAAATTTCAGTTTAGGCAAACATGTCATTCACCTAAACTGTCACAGATAAGATTAAGCATTCATCTCTAAAACGATCTTTCCAATATGGTCGCCCTGCTCCATACATGCATGAGCACTTTGTACATCTGAAAAAGCATACGTTTTATAAATTTGTGGTAAACACTTGCCTTGCTCCAATAACGGCCATACATGTTCATGTAAAGATTGAGCAATCTGTGCTTTTTCTTGGCTATTACGCGCTCGCATCGTTGAGCCTGTAATCGTTGCGCGTTTTAAAATCAGTTTTTGTAAATCAAATTCTTTTGCAATTCGACCTCCCATAAAGCCAATAATGACAAGTCGGCCATCACGTTTTAATAGATTTAAGTTTTTCTGAAAATAAGAACCACCCACAATATCCAAAATAACATCAACACCTTGTTCTTGAGTATGGTTCAAAATTTCCTGCTCAAAATCTTGGGTTTTATAATTAATTGCTGTGGTTAAGTTAGAGAGTGCTTCAACTTTATCTTCACTACCAACCGTAGCAAAAGTTTTAATACCTAAAGCATGGCAAATCGCTAAAGCAGTGGTTCCGATCCCACTTGCACCGCCATGAATCAGTGCAGTTTCATCTTTCTTTAAACGGCCAATATCAAAAAGATTTGCCCAAACCGTAAAGAATGTTTCTGGAATCGCAGCAGCTTGAGTAAATGATAAATTCTCAGGTATTGGTAATACTTGAGTTGCAGTTACCGCACAGTATTCTGCATACCCGCCACCATTGGTTAAAGCACAAACCTTGTCCCCGACTTTAAACTGTTGCACTTGCTCACCCACAGCAACCACGACACCAGCGACTTCAAGTCCAGGGATTTGAGTAACCCCTTTAGGCATTGGATATAACCCCATACGCTGTAAGACATCAGGGCGGTTAATTCCAGCAGCTTTAACCTCAATTAAAACCTCATCAGCTTGAGGTACCGGAACATTTGAATCTTGAAGTTTTAAAACCTCAGGTCCGCCAGGAACCGTAATTTCAACAATTTTCATGGTTGTCGGAAGATTCATTGATATGCTCCATGTTTGGTTTATATTTAAGACGTGTTGATTTACTTTAGTTTGTTGATAATTTAGGTGGGACTCCAAACAGCCGCTTAAACTCTCGACTAAACTGTGAGGCACTCACATATCCTACTTCATAGGCAGCTTCTGCAACGCCCATTTGGTTATTTAGGATTAAATCACGTGCCTTATGTAACCGAGTAATTTTGATGTACTGTAATGGAGAATAGTTGGTAACTTTCTTAAAAGCTTGATGAAAAAGCGAAACGCTCATTCCTGCTTGTTTAGCCAACTCCTGAACCGTTAAGTTACGATAATAATCTCTTTGAATAATTTCACAAATCGTATAAATCACTCCACTTCGGCTCATAATAGCCGAAAGGTTCTGGATAAAATCACTACCGCCAGCTTGTAAAACCCGATAAATAAGTTCGCGTTTCACCTGCTCTCCTAAGATTGCAGTATCTTGCTTGGAACGAAGTAAGTTCAACAAGCGTAAAGCAACATCAGATATAACCGAGTTTATTTCAATAATATTTAAACCACAGCTCAGTTTTATCTCTTTGTTATCAAAATCTTCTATAAGTGGTCGCTGCTCTTTATCCATTTTAGTCGCCAGCTCAGCCATCATTTGAGGTTCAAATTTAATCGCAATTGCAAGCATTGGTTCACGCTCAACCAAGGTATCGCAATCAAAAGGAATAGCAATTGAGATAAATAAACACTGGCCTTGTTGAAACTTAAAAATATCTTTTCCAATATAAGCCCGTTTTACACCCTGAATGACTAAAACAATGGAAGGCTCTTGCAATACGGCAACCGGCTGTGTGGAATGATCTACCCTCATCAGGGTGATATTTGAAATATGAGTGGGATATAACCCCTCTTGAGGAGCCAAATACAAAAAAGCCTCTACCAAACTTTTCGTCAAGTCATTCTGTTGCATTGCTTTATTTTTTACGGGCTATTTAAGATTTACTATATCAATCAAACTAAAAGGAAAAAGTATTTCTTGGTAGTACTTTGTATAAATAAGCAAGTTAAAGCTATTTTTAGGCATAAAAAACCTAGATTTCTCTAGGTTTTTTATCCTTAACCTGACTATTAAGCAGATAAGTTAAAGAACATAGCAGCAATTAGGATAATTACACCTAATACAATTCGATACCACGCAAATACACGTAATGTATGACGCTCAACGAAGAGTACGAGTGCTTTTACAACCAATAAAGCAGCAATAAATGCCGCAACAAAACCCACTCCAATATTAACCATATTGTCTGAAGTCAACACATCAGCATTTTTAATTAGGTCAAAAGTTGCTGCACCCAGCATGGTCGGCATTGCAAGGAAAAACGAAAACTCTGTTGCAGCTTTACGAGACAAGCCTGCAAACATCCCGCCTACAATTGTCGCACCAGAACGAGAAGTCCCAGGAATCATCGCAACACATTGAGCCAGACCAACTAAAAGCGCCTGTTTAAACGTGATCTTGGTCGCATCATCCGTTTTATGTTCAAATTGTTTAGATTCAACCCAGAAAATAATAAGCGCGCCGACAATCAGAGCAATCGCAACCACAATTGGGCTAAATAAAACACTTTTAATAAAGTCTACAGCTAAAACGCCAATAATCACTGCCGGGAAAAAAGCAATTAAGACACTAATGGCAAAATGGCGTGACTCGACATCACCACTAAAAAAACCTTTGATTAAGTTAATGATTTTCTGACGATATAACCAACACACTGCCAGAATAGCACCTAACTGGATCACTACTTCAAAGACACGACCGCCATCTGAATGGAAATCGATAATATGACCAAATAAAATTAAATGACCAGTACTCGAAATAGGTAAAAATTCAGTTAAGCCTTCAACAAAGCCTAGAAACAGTGCTTTTATAACTTCAAAATTTTCCATAACTTGCTCAAAGAAAGTTAGTTAATCACTAGAACGATCTAAAATTTATTTTATCGCCACAGTTAGCCTTTTATTTAGCTCAACATGTGTTCAATATCAGATCATTTCTAGCATTTGTGGTTATTGCCTCTAGTGAAAGGCAGTTTATTTAAAGTGCGATAATGTATCACATCATAATGACAAACTTAGGTTAACTATCGTAAAAAGATAAAACTTGGTTAAAAATGGCCAAATTTTCTTTTGTTATAGATAAGTCTTTTACAATAGATGAGTTTAGAAAATCATCTTAAAAAGTCCTTAAAAAAACATGTTATTATTCCAATTAAATACAACTCATATCAAAAATTCAGACTGAATGAAAAATACCAAAATTAACGCACGTCATCTTATTATCGACCTCTTTCTTTCTTCCGCTTATCCTCAGCTCAGTATCAAACAAATTTTGGTTGCAGCTAAACTTTTTAACTTAAGTGAAAATGGTATTCGAGTTGCGACAACACGCTTGTTAAATGAAGGTATGATCCAGAGCGTAGAACGCGGAATCTATCAACTTTCTCCATCTGCAAAAGATTGGGCAAAAGTTATTCTCAATCGTAAAAATGGAATTAAACAAACTAAAGAATGGCAGCAGCATTATCTTGCCGTATTTACAGGAACCTTAGGCCGCATAGACCGAACAGCACTAAAAAAACGGGAACGTGCACTTCGTCAATTTGGTTTTAAAGAGCTGGAAACTGGTATTTACATCCGCCCAGACAATTTAGCCTATAGCTTTGAAAAAACCTGTGATGAGCTTGTTTTAGCAGGGCTAGAGAAAGAAGCAAAAATTTGTATTATTCAACATGTCGACTCAACAACGCTTAAGCAAATTTTTTCTTTATGGGATACCAAACAACTCGAAAAAAATTATGAAATGTATAGCCGAGATATTACACACTGGCTTGAAAATTATGCTCACTCCCCTTTAAACGATGCAGCAGTCAAGGCACTTCTTTTAGGAAGGGAAACAATTGCCTTACTCATGAATGACCCATTATTACCCGCACCATTTGTAAATGAATCTGCTCGTAATCAATTTGCTCAAGATGTACAGCAACTAGATGCAATTGGCCAGAAACTTTGGAAAAAAATATATGAACAGGAATTAAATTTATAGCCATCTGATTTATTTTTTTACAAACAAATATTTCACTTTTTAAATTTTTATGACTATATTTGTAATATAAAATATGGATACCAAACTCTAATTTGGGAGAATAAAAATGAATGCACAGGTGAGTGTTACCGATCTATTTAGCAGAGAAGAAATACAAGAGCTTACAGAACCTTCAGATGCATATGGCGCTTGGGCCGTTGCTAGCACATGGGCTGTTATTGGAGGAACATTTGCCAGCTTAATTATGATGTGGGATTACTTACCGAGTTGGGGGAAATTATTAGCATGTATGCTTGCTCTAGCTGTTTTAGCTGGCCGTCAGTTATGCCTCGCAATTTTAATGCACGATGCATCCCATAAAAGTTTATTCAAAAATAAGAAAATAAATGATTTCGTTGGAGAGTGGCTATGTGCCCGCCCAATCTGGAACGACCTACAAAAATATCGTGTACACCATGTTCGTCATCACGCAAAAACATCTACACCAGATGACCCAGATCTTTCTTTAGTTGCAGGCTTTCCTGTCAGTAAAAAATCTCTTACTCGTAAATTCTTACGCGACTTAACCGGTATAACAGGATTAAAGTTTAGCTTAGGCCGTGTGTTGATGGACCTTGATGTCATGAAATGGACTGTAGCCAATGATCAAATCTGGTTAGACCGCAGTGATAAAAAATTTGTTGACTATGCAAAGAGTATTGCAAAAAACAGTACAGGCGCTATTGCAACCAACCTATTACTTTATGGTGTTTTAAAAGCATGTGGTCAACAACGTTTTTATTGGTTATGGCCTTTGGCTTATTTGACACCATTTCCATTATTTTTAAGAATTCGTTCAATGGCAGAACATGCAGGTATGCAAACCAGCAATACTGCTTTAACCAATACTCGTACCACACGTGCAGGTTGGATTGCGAGAAGCTTTGTGGCCCCTATTCATGTCAATTACCACATGGAACATCATTTAATGGCGTCTGTTCCATATTTTAAATTACCGCGTATGCACAAAATATTAAGAGAACGTGGGCATGTGCCCACTCCACCGAGCTATTTTGAAGTAATTCATACACTTTCATCAAAACAAGAGTTAACAAATTAAAATAGGGTTAGAAGACTACTTTCAAATTTGTGGTCTTCTTGATTATTCACTTATATCTAAATTTTTTAGTTTCAACTGAGTTTGATAATACTTCGGTGTTACACCCATCCAGCGTTTAAAAGCGCGGGTGAAATGGGATGTATCGGCATAGCCTAAACTTAATGCCACAGATTCAATTGACATTAAACTATTTTGCAAAAGTTCTTGTGCATATTGCTTTCGAGTTAAATCAACTAATGCTGAGAAACTTGTATTCTCTATTGCCAAATACCGCTGTAGGCTACGTTCTGACATATTCATCATTTGGGCAACTTGCTTAACTTTTAATATTTCCCCCTGACTATTGATCAATAATTTTTTTATTACTTGGCTAATTTCTGCTTTCCATCCACTTCGTAACTTCAATTTATCAATATCTTTTTTACACTGTGCTTTCAGTAAAGGTGTCAGCATAGGATCAGCCGTGAGTACAGGCTGCATTAAATATTCTTTTGGAAAAATCCAAATATTATGTTTTTGCTCAAATAAACAACTTACGCCTAATTTATCTTTTATTTTTGAAAAACCTAGTGGTTCGGGCATATTCAATTGCACTGTACCTAAAGAAGATAACCCTGTTAGATGTTTTGCGATGTAAACAAAACCTAACAACAAAAAAATAGTCGCATCTGAACTTAATTGAAAACTTTTTAAAGGTTGATGAATAGACCAGTAAACATCGTCTTGCTCTTGCTTTAACTCAGGTTTAAAGGCATCACAACGTGAACCAATAAATTGTTCAAGTATTTTTAAAGCCTCTTCAAGATTTGCAGACACCATGGCTGCCATACCGACAGAACCATAACAAGAAGCTTTCATTTCCAATGCTAAATAACCCGCTAATGCTGGCTCATGAGTGAGTTGAATCGCATGTTCAAGTAAGTTATTTAAGGTATTAAACTCAACATACCAATACGGTTTTTTTAATTGTTCCGGTGTTACTCCACTACCCTCTAAAAACTGCTCACAAGAGATACCTCTGCGCTTAACGATCTCAGCTAATAAATTAATATAAGTTCCGGGTAATTCTGGAGTCATGAGCGGCCCATTAGAAAGCGTAATTGTGGCGTTAAATGGTAAAAACTGTCAGTTCTTGAACTATGCCATGCTTTTAAATTCAGGCATAGTCACTTAAGACAAACTGACTTAACTCTCCGACATTCCACTAAAAACTAATCTTATCTTTAAGAGTAAAGACATTATGAATATCCTGATTGTTCATGCTCATCCAGAACCTCTGTCTTTTACAACTTCCCTAAAAACGACAGCACAGCAAACCTTTAAAAAATTGGGCCATCAAGTAGAAATTTCCGATTTATATGCAATGCAGTTTAATCCTGTGGCCTCTAAGGAAGATTTTTTAGAACTCAATCAACCTGATTATTTTAACTATGCATTAGAACAGCGAAATGCCACAAAACAACAACTTTTGGCTCCTGATATTCAAGCAGAAATTGACAAAGTAAAACGCGCAGATCTAGTTATCTTGAACTTTCCGCTTTATTGGACTTCTGTTCCAGCAATTTTAAAAGGCTGGATTGATCGTGTATTTGTCTCTGGACTTTTTTATGGTGGTAAGCGGTTTTACAACCATGGTGGCATGGCAGGTAAAAAAGCAATGCTCTGTTTAACACTCGGTGGTAGAACACATATGTTTGGGGAAAATTCTATTCACGGACCAATTGAACATTATCTATCACCGATTCAACGCGGTACTTTGGCTTATACTGGCTTTGAAGTTCTTCCCCCATTCATTGCCTACCATGTACCTTACATTAGCCAAGAAGTGCGTGAAACTATTCTTGAGGACTATGTCACGTATCTCACTCACCTTGACCAACTTGAACCATTAAAATTTCCTAAACTTGAAGAATTTGATGAAAAGTTATATCCCCTCTAATGCTATGTTTTAAATCTAAAAGGCGCGATAACCGAATTCTTTTCTATTTCGGTTATCCCTTAAATAAAGCAAGCTTAAATCCAGCAATTAATTCCTCAAAAAATTTGACCAAATAGTAAAGAAAATACTCTCAATTTTTATCCAGCAAATAACAATATAAAACTGAATCAATAATATACATGTGTAGAGAAACTAGACTTATCCATTAAAAATGATGACTAATACTCATTTCATAATCAATCAATTCATATTTTTACAAAAAAATCTTTGACCATTTTTCTTGGATTTATGACAAAAATGTCATAAAAACAAGTAACTTTAATAATAGATAAAAGATATAAACATCAATTATTTAAATTAATTAAACAACAAAAATATTCCTTCATATTTCATTTATTATTGTCATTTTTTGTATAAAAAGTGAGTACTCTGCAGTTCATAGAACAGATTTACTCTTAGTGTAATTATGCTATTTTTGTTACATGGAGTTATCAATGCTTTGAAACTTGTAATTCAAAGCACTGAAGGCAACACAGTTTAAACGGTTTAACTCTATTACTTTTAAAAAATGTCTTGAAGTTCAAGGAAAGATTAAAAATGAAATTAAAACATCTGAGCACTGCAATGATTTTAGCAACGCTGCCTGCAACTGGGGTTTTTGCAGCAGCTTTAGATCGCTCTGGACAGTCAATGTCTGCGTTCTTCCAACCTGGTAATTACTTTGAAGCTGGTATTTCTATTCTAGACCCAGATGTAGCAGGTAAAGAAGCAGGATCAAGCACAACAAGTCGTAACATTGGCGATATGGCTGATGATTATTTTTTCCCAAGTGCAGCCTTAAAATTACAACTTAACGATAAATTTTCTTTTGGTTTACTTTACGATCAACCATTTGGTTCAGATGCAGAATACACAGGTAATAATGCATTTGTTTCAAACCCAGGGTCTGACTCAGTTTTATCAGCTGGTGCAATTGACGGGATTGTTACTAAAAAAGCAAAAGAGGCTTTAGTAGCACAAGGTTTACCTGTAAATGATCAAACCTTAGCAATAGCAAAAGGCCAAGTTTTAGCAAGTCCTCAATTTCAACAACTTGCTGGTGCTCTTGCTGTAGCAAATAATTATTTAGGTACTGGCGGAACTAAAGTAGAGGTAGATACACAAAACTTATCTTTTGTATTTGGTTATCAACCAACTAAAAACTTTAACTTCTATGCAGGCCCTGTATTACAAACCGTTAAAGGTAATGTAAGTTTACGAGGTCAAGCTTATAGCCTTTATAATGGTTATGATGCAAGTATTAAAGAAACTACTGGTGCTGGTTGGTTAGCAGGTGCTGCTTATCAGATTCCTGAAATCGCACTTAGAGCATCTGTAACTTATCGTTCTGAAATTGATCACAAAGTAAATATTGATGAAAATTTATCTATATTAAATTTCCCTGGTCTTACTTCAGTATTGGCTGGTTTAGACGTTCCAGCATCTAAACTTCAAGCAATTAATTCATCTGGTAAAACTACAATCACAACACCACAGTCTGTTAACCTTGATTTTCAGACAGGTATCATGGCGGATACAGTTGCGTTTGCCAATGTACGCTGGGTGAATTGGAAAGATTTCTCAATTCAACCATATAAATTTGGCAAAGTCTCAGAAGCTGTAGGTGGTCTTGTTGGGCGTCCAAATGGCTTCAACCTAGTTGAATATTCTGATGACCAATGGTCTGTGAACGCTGGTGTAGGCCGTAAACTTAATGATAAATGGGCTGGTAATGTTTCTGTAGGTTGGGACTCTGGTGCAGGTAATCCTGTAACAACATTAGGACCAACAGAAGGTTACTGGAACGTAGGTTTAGGTGTTCAATATAGCCCTACTCCACAAACTTTCATCGCTGGTGGCGTAAAATACTTCTGGTTGGGTGATGCCAAAGCTCAAACAGGCGCGCAAGCAGGTAGCGATGAATATGTTGCAGACTTCTCTGATAACAATGCTATCGCTTACGGTTTAAAACTTGGTTATAAATTCTAAGTTTTAAAAACCAATCTAAATAAAAAAGGCGCTATAAGCGCCTTTTTTATTGTCTATTTTTTCTTGCTTAAGCAGGAATATTGCGCTGTGAAACAGAACGGATTGCTTCTTTTAATGCATCATAACCATTGATTGCAGGAAACTGAGGAAACTCCGCAATAACATTTGCAGGCGCATCAAACAAGAAACCATGGTCGGCTTCACCAAGCATCGTTGTATCATTATATGAATCACCTGCTGCAATCACACGGAAATTCAAACCATGTAGTGCTTTAACCGACTCACGCTTTTGGTCAGGTTGGCGAAGTTTATAAGCGGTAATCATACCATTTTCATCTGTCTCTAATTTATGACAGAAAATTGTTGGCCAGCCTAATTGCTTCATTAAAGGATGAGCAAACTCATAGAAAGTATCCGACAAAATGACCAGCTGGAAATGATTGCTCACCCATTCAACAAACTCTTTTGCACCTGGTAGTGGCCCCATCTCGGCAATAACTTCTTGGATGTCTTTTAAGCCTAAACCGTGTTGTTTTAGGATATTCAGACGCTGAGTCATTAAAACATCATAATCCGGAATATCACGAGTTGTTGCTTCTAGTTCTTTAATCCCTGTTTTTTTTGCGAAATTGATCCAAATTTCAGGAACTAAAACTCCTTCAAGATCTAGGCATACGATTTCCATGAATGCTTCCAACGTTGGTTAAAAATTGCTGTATCATACCATTAAGATTTTCAGTTTTGCGTTGTTATTGATCAAATCAATTTTATTCATAAGGATCGAAATTAAAGTGCTAAGCAATTTATTCACTATCCTTTAGAATATTTTTCATAACTCAATGCGCCCAAGCCTTTTGCCAGGAACACCCATGACCGTTATTCCGACTATTGATATCGTTGATGCTCTCGCGGCTGAATATGCAGCTAAAAGTCCGCGCGAGATTCTAGAACTTGCATTAAGCCAACAAGGTGAGATCGCAATTTCGTTCTCTGGAGCAGAAGATGTAGTCTTAATTGATATGGCTTCACGTTTAGGTAAACCTTTCCGTGTTTTTAGTCTTGATACAGGCCGTCTACACCCTGAAACTTATCAATTTATTGAAACTGTTCGTAAGCACTACAATATTAATATCGAGATTTGTTTCCCTGATGCGGAAGCTGTGCAAAGCATGGTGAATGAAAAAGGCTTATTTAGTTTCTTTAAAGATGGACATCAAGAATGCTGTGGCATTCGAAAAGTTCAACCTTTACGTAAGAAACTAGCGACCTTAGATGGCTGGATTACAGGTCAGCGTAAAGATCAGAGCCCTGGTACACGTACTGAAATTCCAGTGGTACAAGCTGATGCAGGCTTCTCTGGTCCGGGTAAGCAACTTATTAAGTATAATCCGCTTGCGAACTGGTCTAGCGCCGATGTGTGGAGTTATATCCGCATGATGGAAATTCCATATAACCCTCTACACGAGCGTGGTTTTGTTTCGATTGGTTGTGAGCCATGTACACGTCCAGTACTTCCAAATCAACATGAACGTGAAGGCCGTTGGTGGTGGGAAGAAGCAACACAAAAAGAATGTGGCTTACATGCAGGTAACTTGAAAAAATAGTTCGGTATAAAAAAACCACTGATGAATCAGTGGTTTTTTTTACAGTTATATCTCGTACACAAAGTCATATTTAATCTGTAATAAACGCTATATACTAAATTTACGGTTCTATAATTCTAATAAGAGCTCAGTTAAGGGCTTCTTAGAAAAAAGCATGAGGCACAACGAGTTATGCGTCCATTACACCCTATTGATTTTATTTTTCTATCACTAGAAAAAAGACAACAACCGATGCATGTTGGCGGATTGTTTTTATTTGAAATACCTGAAAATGCCCCTGAAACTTTCGTTCATGATTTAGTAGAAGAAATTCGCCAATCTAAAAGTATTCCTGTCCCACCCTTCAATAACCGTTTAAATGGTCTATTTTGGGATGAAGATGAAGAGTTCGATATCGACCACCATTTTCGCCATATTGCCTTGCCTCATCCTGGCCGAATTCGTGAATTACTGGTTTATATTTCCCAGCAGCACAGCTCTTTAATTGATCGTGCAAAACCACTTTGGACGTGTGACATTATTGAAGGGATCGAAGGCAATCGTTTCGCGATGTACTTTAAGATTCATCATGCCATGGTTGATGGTGTTGCAGGCATGCGCTTAATTGAGAAGTCTCTGTCAAAAACACCACAAGAAAAACATGTGGTTCCACTTTGGTGTGTAGAAAGTAAAAGAACAAAACGCTTAAAAGTACCAAAACCAAGTACAAGTAAAATCAAAAGTATTTTAGGTGGTATCAAATCACAACTTGAGGTGACCCCTAAAGTCATGCAGGAATTATCGCAAACCATTTTTAAAGAAATGGGTAAAAATCCTGATTACGTCTCTACCTTTCAGGCTCCTGTTTCGATTTTAAATCAACGTGTAAGTGCTTCACGTCGATTTGCAGCCCAATCTTTTGAATTAAGTCGCCTTAGAAAGATTTCTAAAGCACTCGGTGTAACGATCAATGACGTCGTACTTGCTGTGTGTTCTGGGGCATTACGTGAATATCTGATTAGTCATAACAGCCTGCCTAAAAAGCCTCTTATTGCCATGGTTCCTGCTTCCCTACGCACAGATGACTCTGACGTGAGCAATCGTATTACCATGATTTTGGCAAATTTAGGAACTCATAAAGACCAGCCTCTAGAGCGGCTCGAGATCATTCGTCGTAGTATGCAAAATTCAAAGCAACGCTTTAGCCGCATGACCGCGAATGAGATTTTAAACTATAGCGCTGTTGTTTATGGTCCAGCTGGACTTAACATCATGTCTGGGATGCTTCCTAAGCGTCAGGCATTCAATTTAGTGATTTCCAATGTACCTGGCCCACGTGAGCCGCTTTATTGGAATGGGGCGAAATTAGATGCACTCTACCCTGCTTCTATTGTCATGGACGGGCAAGCGCTCAATATTACAATGACAAGCTATCTGGATAAGCTTGAAGTAGGTTTAACAGCATGTCGAAATGCTTTACCTAAAATGCAAAACCTTTTAACGCATCTTGAAGATGAGATTCAACGGTTCGAAGAAATTATTGAAGAGAAACAGCTGAAACATCATTCAGCGAGTTAGGAAAAATTAAGGGGCTTTAAAATGGCCCCTTATTTTTTAATTGCGCGGCACTGGTTAAGCAACTGATGACATACTGAACGAATCATTGCAGTTGTGATTGGTACTTCTTTACCTTGGTCATTCAACATATAGCAGCTATTGACTGGCGTGCTTTCTAAAACATGTTTAAGACCGTTGCTAATTAAGTTTTCACTTACATTCATGGGTTATACCTCTTATTGTTTGCTAAGACGTTTAATAGGGAGAACGTCTAGGGCTACTGTATGTAAGTAGTATTTAAAATTCATGAATGAAAGTAAAATTTCAGTTGTAACAAGGATTAAGCGATATCTTGTTACAACTTTAACTTAAAATGATATCGTATTGCTCTTGCGTATATAAATTTTCGACCTGAAATTTAATAACTCTGTTGATAAAATGCTCTAAATCCGCCACTGCAGGTGCTTCTGCTGTTAATAATCGGTCAATCACGGATGGATGAGCAACGACAGTAAAGCCACTCGTAGACTCAAATGCACGGGTGTAGCGTAATATCTCTCGAAATATTTCGTAACACACTGTCTCTGCAGTTTTGACAAAACCACGTCCCTGACATGTTGGACACGATTCACATAACAAGTGTTCTAATGATTCTCGTGTACGTTTACGTGTCATTTCTACCAGACCAAGTTCAGAAACCTGCGTGATTTTGGTCTTGGCATGATCACGTTCAAGCATTTTTTCAAATTGACGCATCACTTCTTCACGATGAATCGCTTCTTGCATGTCAATAAAATCAATAATGATAATGCCGCCTAGATTTCGTAGTCTAAGCTGACGCGCAATCACCTGAGTCGCTTCCATGTTGGTCTTAAAGACAGTGTCTTCAAGGCTACGGCCACCAACATAAGAGCCTGTATTGACATCTATTGTGGTCATCGCCTCAGTCTGGTCAATCATTAAATAACCACCAGACTTTAAAGCAACGCGTGTTTGCAGTGCTTTTTGGATATCTTCTTCAACGTTGTAAAGATCAAATAATGGACGCTCACCCGGGTAATGGATCAGGCGACTTTGCATATTCGGAACAAACTCATCTACAAACTCACGCAGTTTTCCATGAATCTCTCTCGAATCGACATAAATCTTTGCGGTTTCTTCACTTGCCAGATCACGGATAATTCGTTGCGGTAGCGGTAGTTCCTCAAAAATTAAGGAAGGTACTGCCACATCAACTTGCTTACGCTGAATATATTCCCATAACTTACTGAGGTAGCACATATCTTGTGCAATTTCGGCTTCATCTACCCCTTCAGCAGCAGTACGAACAATTACGCTACCGGGTAAATTATGCTCCGCCTGAATGCTCTCAATAATATTACGTAGCCGATCACGCTCTTCTTCAGACTCAATGCGCTGAGAAACACCAATATGGTTACCATATGGCATAAGAACTAAATAGCGAGAAGGAATTGAAAGATCTGTGCTCAGGCGAGCGCCTTTAGTACCGAGCATATCCTTCATCACCTGAACGGTAAGAATCTGCCCTGGATGAAGTAGTTCAAACACATTTGGAGTTGGCTGTGAACGTGGCCAAACCATATCATTAATATGCAAAAAGGCCGTTCTGGATAAACCGATATCAACAAAGGCTGCTTGCATACCCGGAAGCACACGTACAACTTTACCTTTGTAGATATTGCCGACAAGTCCACGTTTAACTGTACGTTCAACATACAGCTCATTAACAGTTCCATTTTCGATTAATGCCACCCGACACTCCATAGGTGTGACATTAATAAGTAGTTCTTCTGACATACATAAACTCAAAGCATTATAAAATTTTTATTAAAGAGTCAGAGGGACTGTTAATGTAGCTTTGTCCATTGTTCATCGACAATGCAATTCAATCAAGAATTATCAACAACCCCTTATGTCTTCACTCTTTTGAATAACTGTGAAAATTCGTACAAAGGAAGCCCTACCACATTACTATAACTTCCTTGAATTTTGGGAATATATTGTGAGGCAATTCCTTGAATTGCATATGCACCGGCCTTCCCTACAGGTTCTCCTGTGGCCCAGTAATCTTCCATATCTTGCGTAGTTAGAGATGCAAACTCAACTTGGGTCTGCACCACCTGACTTAAGATTTGTTGCTGTGTTGCAATACAAATTCCGGAAAATACATCATGCCAACGACCAGATAATTGTTTCCAGATGTCAAAGGCATGCTGCTTTGAGTCAGGTTTACCAATAATCTGACCATCCAGACCAAGGCTCGTATCTGCTGCAATAATCACTGAATCTGGAAAAATGTTTAATACAGCTTGGGCTTTTTCTCTCGCTAACCGCTCTACATATTGGTGAACCAGCTCACCTTCATGAACAGATTCATCAATATCAGGGCTATAGATTTCAAAATTTAAGCCCAGTTGTTGCAACAACTCTCTCCGACGCGGAGAACTAGAAGCTAAAACTAAATGCGCCATTTTGCTAAACAATAATAGACAACAGGCCAGGTTAAGATACTTGTCATCAATGGTTGCCAATGTCGAGCAATCGAAAAATGAATGCCCCCCATCGTTTGAGTCACCCACATAAACGCTAAGTGAGCAATAATCACCAATGTAGCAATCGTCCATAAATTACCAAAAGTCAAAATACGGCGTTCGCGTATTAAAAATCGGGTAATAAACGTGACAATAACAAAACTCAGTGCATTTAATCCTAAAGGTGCATCAAGCAATAGATCTGTAAAAATCCCCATACCAAATGCGAACCACACCCCACACCATGTTGGCTGGCACACAACCCAAAACAACATGATCATAAGCATGAATAATGGTCGCCAGCCCGAGATGTCGTAAGATAGTGGATAGATCATGAGGACAGACCCCACGATTATAGAGAGAATAATTCCCCATAATGGATCTTTACGCTTCTCACGTTTCAACTTAGCGATCGGCATATGGTTGCTCCTTCGCTAATGAGTCAGAGAAAAGTACAACAACATGATGACCAGTTGCTAATTGTGCTGCTGGTGTAACATCAATTTCAGCAAACTCACCTGAATTATGGCGACGGATTTTAGCCACCGTACCCACGGCATAACCTGCTGGAAAATGCTCACCTAAGCCTGAACTTAATACTTTATCGCCGACCTGAATATTTGCACTCGTTGGCACATATTCCATTTTTAAACGGCCTAAATCACCAGTACCCGAGACAATTGCACGCATCCCTGTACGCTCTAAACGAACAGATAGAGAATGCTCTTTGTCAGAAAGCAACATCACACGTGAACTATGAGGATATACATTGATAATTTGCCCCATAATCCCTTTATCATCCAGAACCGTTTGACCAACTTTAAGATGATCCATTGCACCACGGTTAATAATGATAATGTGACGAAGTGGATCGGCATCTGTCCCAATTACTTCCGCAATTTCCATACGACCGTCAATAATTAATGGCGTATCGAGTAAACCACGTAAGCGGGTATTTTCAGCAGATAATTCAGACAGCTTCTGCAAGCGGACCTGAGCCTGTAATAGCTCAGCCTGCATTGCAGTGTTTTCACGGCGCAGTTGTGTTTCAGATTTAGTTTGTTGATTCAGCCATTCTCTCGACAGTACCGGATAACTTGCAAGTGCATAAATTGGATTATATGCAGCGTACAAGACATCCCTTGCTGGCTGAATTACATAAGGCATGCGCCAATCAAAGAACAGCACCACCAAGCATGTAATGACCGCAATAATGAACGAGCGGAAAGATGGCGGCTGTCTTGAAAAAATATTCGGTTGCACCGCCTAATCCTTAAACTTAACCGACGAAAAGCATGTCATGGTTCGGGTTGTCGAAGAATTCCAATACTTTACCACCACCACGGGTTACACAAGTAAGAGGGTCTTCAGCAACAACAACTGGTAAACCGGTTTCTTGAGCTAATAATTTATCAAGGTTACGAAGTAACGCTCCACCACCTGTCAACACAATACCGCGCTCAGCAATATCAGAAGAAAGTTCAGGAGGAGTTTGTTCAAGTGCAGATTTCACCGCGCTTACAATACTTTGTAACGGGTCAGAAATTGCTTGAGTAATTTCGTCAGAAGTTACGGTAATTGCACGAGGTACACCTTCTGCAAGGTTACGGCCACGTACTTCAATTTCTAATGTCGTACCATCAGAAACAGCCATACCAACTTCTTTTTTAATAATTTCAGCTGTGGTTTCACCAATTACGCAACCGTGAGCTTTACGAACATAATTGATAATTTGCTCATCAAATACATCGCCACCAATACGTAAAGAATCAGCATAGACACAACCTTGCAATGAAATAATTGCAATTTCAGTTGTACCCCCACCAACATCCACAACCATAGAACCACATGCTTGTTCAACTGGCATGCCAGCACCAATTGCAGCAGCCATTGGCTCTTCAATTAGGCGTACATCACGAGCACCCGCATTAAATACGGCTTCGCGAATTGCACGGCGCTCGACCAAAGTTGATTTACATGGTACACATACAACTACACGAGGTGCAGGTGGGAACAAACGTTTTTCGTGAACTTTACCAATAAACTGATTCAACATGGTTTCAGTCACTTCAAAATCTGCAATTACACCGTCTTTCATTGGACGAATTGCAGAAATATTCGCAGGTGTACGGCCTAGCATTTGCTTAGCATCTAGACCTACAGCAGCAACAATTTTTTGTGAACCACTGTGACGAATTGCCACAACTGTTGGTTCATTTAATATAATGCCGCGGCCTGGTGCATAAATAAGTGTATTTGCTGTACCTAAATCAATGGCTAGATCCGGCGAAAACAAGCCAATTAGTCGTTTTAGAATCACGGTTCGTTCTCAGTTAAACTTTCATGTGGATGCAAGGTGGCAACTTTAAACTAAATGTGATGATTTGAACAAGTCAATCGCTTATTATAACGCACGATATTTTGAAAATTTTTAATACTGATTAGGTGATGTTATGTCTACATCGGATGCACAGCATTCAGCAGATTTAAATGCACAAACAGTTTCAGCAATCGCCAATCTTGCTCGATTGTCGCTCAATGATACGCAATCTGCTGAATATGCTCAAAGTCTAAATAAAATTTTAGGCATGATGGAAACCTTAAAAGGCATTGATACGGAAGGCGTAGAACCTTTAAAGAGTCCTTTTGACAATCCTCAACCTTTACGTGCTGATGTGGTAACTGAAAGCAATCATCGGGACGAATACCAAGCAGTTGCACCTGCAACTCAAGATGGTTTGTATCTTGTTCCTCGCGTGATTGAATAACTTTTAATCAATCAACCCATCTTCCCTATTTTGAATGTAAAGAAATTTTACTCATGACTGATTTACATCGCTTATCAATTCGCGAACTTGCTGAAGGCTTAAGCCAAGCGAAGTTTTCATCTCGCGAATTGACTGAACATTATTTAAAACGTATTGCTAAAATTGACCCGCAAGTTAAGAGCTATGTGACGGTTACTCCAGAACAGGCACTTCGCGAAGCCGATGCTGCCGATGCTGTATTAAAAGCTGGCAATGCAACTGCTTTAACGGGTATTCCTCTTGCCCACAAAGACATCTTTTGTACCAAAGGTATTAAAACCACTGCTGGTTCAAAAATGCTCGATAACTTCATTTCACCTTACGATGCAACCGTTGTTGAAAAAACTAAAGCAGCTGGTCTGGTTACTTTAGGTAAAGTGAACATGGATGAGTTTGCGATGGGCTCAACTTCTGAGAGTTCATATGTAGGTGCAACGAGTAACCCTTGGGCACTTGACCATGTTCCTGGCGGTTCATCTGGTGGTTCTGCTGCGGCTGTAGCAGCTGATTTAGCACCATTTGCTACAGGTACCGATACAGGTGGCTCAATTCGCCAACCTGCTTCTTTCTGTGGTTTAACAGGCTTAAAACCAACTTATGGTCGTGTATCTCGTTTCGGGATCATTGCTTATGCATCATCATTAGACCAAGCAGGTCCAATGGCACGCTCTGCTGAAGACTGTGCTTACCTAATGAATGTAATTGCAGGTCACGATGCTAAAGACTCAACTTCGGTTAAAAAAGAAGTCGATGATTACGTTGCGAACCTAAATAACACATCTGTAAAAGGCTTACGCATTGGTATTCCTAAACAATACTTTAACGTTGCAGGTTTAGATGCGGACGTAAAAGCACGTGTTGAAGAGTCTTTGAAAAAGCTTGAAGAAATGGGCGCAACGCTTGTTGAAATCGACCTCAACATGACTGAAGCTTATGTACCAACGTATTACCTCATCGCGCCAGCGGAAGCATCTTCTAACTTGTCACGTTATGACGGTGTTCGCTACGGTTACCGCTGTGAAAACCCAGCTGACTTGATGGATCTTTACAAACGTTCGCGTTCAGAAGGTTTCGGTCCAGAAGTTCAACGCCGTATTTTAATTGGTACATACGCTCTTTCTGCGGGTTATTACGATGCTTACTATGTAAAAGCACAAAAAGTACGTCGTTTAATTCAACAAGACTTCTTAAAAGCTTTTGAAAATGTAGATGTAATTGCAGCACCTGCTGCACCAACAACTGCCTACAAAATTGGTGCATCTTTAGACCCTGTTGAAATGTACTTAGGCGATATCTATACCATCGCAGTGAACTTAGCAGGCTTGCCAGCGATTAATGCTCCTGTTGGTTTTGATAAAGACAACTTACCAGTAGGTTTACAGTTAATCGGTAATTACTGGTCAGAATCACAATTGTTGTCGATTGTTCACCAATACCAACAAAACACTGACTGGCACACCAAACGTGCGGCAATTGCTGAGGAGAATGCATAATGGCTGAAGCTCAAAAGTTGAAATTGATTGACGGTTGGGAAGTCGTTATTGGTATTGAGATTCATACTCAGCTTGCAACCAATTCTAAAATTTTCTCAGGTTCATCAACTGAATTTGGTCAAGACCCAAATACACAAGCGAGCCTTGTAGACTTGGCGATGCCGGGTGTATTGCCGGTTTTAAATGAAAAAGTGGTTGAACTCGCAATTCGCTTTGGTTTAGGGATTGATGCTTACATCGACCAAGCTTCAGTCTTTGCACGTAAAAACTACTTCTATCCTGACTCTCCAAAAGGCTATCAAATTAGCCAAATGGACAATCCGATTGTGGGCTTGGGCCATATCGACATTCAGCTTGAAGATGGAACGACTAAACGCATTGGCGTAACTCGTGCTCACCTTGAAGAAGATGCGGGTAAGTCTGTGCACGACCAATTTGAAGGTATGTCTGGCATTGACTTAAACCGTGCTGGTACGCCTTTGCTTGAAATCGTTTCTGAACCAGACATGCGTTCGGTTGAAGAAGCAGTTGCCTACATCAAAGCAATTCACACACTAGTACGTTGGTTAGGTATTTCTGACGGTAACATGGCTGAAGGTTCATTCCGTGCGGACTGTAACGTGTCTTTACGTCGTCCGGGACAACCATTTGGCACACGCTGTGAGCTTAAAAACCTCAACTCATTCCGTTTCATTGAGCAAGCGATCAATGTTGAAATTGAACGCCAAATGGAAATTTTGGAATGGGGCGGCGAAATTGATCAAGAAACTCGTTTGTTCGATCCAAATAAAATGGAAACGCGTTCTATGCGTTCTAAAGAAGAAGCGAATGACTACCGCTACTTCCCTGATCCAGACTTGTTACCAGTAATTATTCCAGATGAGCAAATTGAGGCCATCAAAGCAACTATGCCTGAGTTGCCAGCAGCACGCCGTGCACGCTTTATTGCAGACTTTGGTGTAACTGAATACGACGCACACGTACTTACGCTCTCACGCGAAATGGCGGACTTCTATGAAGCTGTTGTCGCTGCGGCTGGTGGTGCGAAGCAAGGTAAAATTGCTGCAAACTGGGTAATGGGTGAATTCTCTGGTGCTTTAAACAAAGCGGGCTTAGAGTTAACAGACTCACCTGTTTCTGCTGAACAGCTTGGCGGCATGATTGCACGTATTGTTGACAACACCATTAGCGGTAAAATTGCTAAACAAGTCTTTGGCTTTATGTGGGAATCGGAAGGTAAATCTGCCGATGACATTATTGCGGAAAAAGGCTTAAAGCAAGAAACTGACACAGGTGCAATTGAAGCAATCATTAAAGAAGTACTTGCAGCCAATGAAAAAATGGTTGAAGAATACAAGTCTGGTAAAGAAAAAGCCTTTAACGGTCTTGTTGGTCAAGTCATGAAAGCATCTAAGGGTAAAGCCAACCCTGCTCAAGTCAATGAATTAATGAAAAAGTTGATTGGTTAATTCCATTAGCTAACTCAACAAAAAAGCCTCGATTTATCGGGGCTTTTTTATATGACCTACAAGATACACTTCGACTAAAGAATATTCTTTTTTCTAAAAAATCACATAACGGCTGTGCTAATTTAAATTAAAAATTGAAATCACTTATATTTTAAAAAGAGGGATAAATCATGTCTAAAAAGATTTTAATGTTGGTCGGTGACTATGCAGAAGACTATGAAACCATGGTTCCTTTCCAGTTTTTAACTGGTTTAGGTTATACCGTACATTCTGTTTGCCCGAATAAAAAGAACGGTGACCATATTGCAACAGCTATTCATGATTTTGAAGGTGAGCAAACTTATAGCGAAAAACGTGGTCACAACTTCGCGATTAATTATGATTTCGATGCCGTTAATACCGAAGACTATATAGGTTTAGTCATCCCGGGTGGCCGTGCGCCAGAGTATTTACGCATGAATGAACGTGTTATCGAAATTGTACGTGAATTCGATAGAGTGAAAAAACCAATTGCAGCCGTATGCCACGGTGCTCAGTTACTCGCTGCGGCAGACATTTTAAAAGACCGCCTCTGCTCGGCTTATCCAGCATGTGCAGCCGAAGTAAAATTAGCAGGTGGGCAATATGCAGACATTGCTGTAACTGATGCCGTTACCGATGGGCATTTGGTGACTGCTCCAGCTTGGCCTGCACATCCAGCTTGGTTAGCACAATTTGTGAAAGTTTTAGGCGCTAAGATTAGTATCTAAATAAGATTCTTCATCCCAAATACAATAAAGCCTGCATTTAGATAGCAGGCTTTATTACTAAAATAGGAAACTAGATTTTTATCTTGTAATTCCTAATTTATTCCAAATTTCTGGTGTTAAAAACGTTGTCACCAATTTATTTAAATCGATATAGCGTAATGTGCCCTGCAACTGCTGTTTAACGGCTGGGTCTTTAACAATATCTTCACCCGCACTTTGACCTAACTGTTGGAAAGCCTCCCCAACTGCCTTCACACCTTCAGCCTGAATTACAGCTTTGGTCTGAGCAGAACATTGCTCTACAATTATCCGCTGTAAAACCTGAGCCAGTTTTTGATCTAACTGGTCTTTTTGCTCAGGCGTTACATTACTAAATGCTTTTAAATCTGGATGAGCCGCTAAAGCTGTAAATGTCCATTGGAGCACCGTAGTTTTATCTGAAGCTGTTGTTGCTTTAACTAAACAATCACTGAGCTGATCAACTGTTGGACCAGCCATCGCAATTTGTGTTGCGCCCAGTACAGTCGCCGCCACACATATTGAACGGCTCAGATGTGAAAACTTACGGCGAGCAATAGCATAAAGATGACGTGACATAGGTCTAGCTCCAATAAACAATCTGTTCTTTTTATCACAGAGTCACTAAAGTTACCTGTTATGACTCTGTAACCGCAAAATACTTACTTTATGACTGATTCAATGCGATCAAGCTCCCACACTCCACCTGCTGCCAAGCCTTTACACATACCCGTCCACATATCCTTAGTATGCACAAAACTCTTGCCGTCCCATACCCATTCTTCACTTGCCCAGCAATCTCCAATGCCTCGTCCCTTTTGGGCACTACTAATAATACCGCTATCAAAATCTGAGGCGGACTCAGTTACAAACGCGGCCTTACCGTTTAAAGACTCATCGAGTACCCATGCCCCATACCCTTCGTTATAAGCCCCTCTCCAACACAATGTAGTCGCCAGAACTTTCTTATTGGTTAGTTTATATAGCTCAATTTTCTGTGGTTCAGCCCCATCACTGTTACCACTATAAATACCTTCACAAAAGCCATCTTCTTTCGGATTCGGTTTAGCAGCTATCAAACTACGGTGTATTGCTTGGTACTGTTTATTTTTAGGCTGTAAAGTTAAATAAGGTTTGTTTGAAGTCTTAATACGTTTAACAAGTAGTTTTGGCTCCGGCATAAGTACTTTAGTTTCATTGGCGCTGCCCTTTTTAACCAAAGCACCAATAGTCCCTATACGCTTCTGAAAATCATCCATCTTTAATAATACGGCAGTCATCCCAGCATCGGAAATTTTCCATTTATGCTGCGCATTTTTAAATACTATTTCAGTCTTCTGTTTGGACTGCTGTAGTAGAGCATTGACTTGCGAGCTGTTTAGCTTACCCATAATTGGCAGCTCAGTACCATCTACACCCACCATACCTAAATCTTTGCCATTTATATAAAAATGGATATTTTTAAGCTGGTTTGCAGGTATGCTTTGTTCATAGTCAGACAAAGCAAACTCAATCTGCACAGGTTGTTTTGGGCCTGCTTTACGTGTTAATAAAATTGAAGCTGGATTATCACCATTTTCTTCGTTTTGATACCCTGCAGCCTTACAGGTGCCCGTATTACTGCAAGAGATTTCCCACTCTTGGTGAGAAAATGAAATACCTTTTATATCTTGAGCAAAACTATAAGAACTTATTACTGCCAAACAACAAATTGAAAGTATATTTTTCATTTTTTCATGTCTCTACACGTCTGTTTTATTATGAAGCTAACAACAGTGTTAAATTTTGAGTTACCGTCTAGTTTAAAAGAATATGTTAGATTTATATAAGATTTAAATTGATTACTTTCTAAAAATGAAAAAACTAAATTTTTTATTATGGGCAATATTAATCAGCCTAAATTCAACCGCTTATGCAGAAGTAAAAAGCTTTACTCCTCATTTCCCCAAATTTTATAGCTCTGCTACAACCCGCAAAGCAGACAATCAATTCTATGCTCTTGGAGAGGCAAAATTTTTAAACGGCGTTGCAGTCCCTTTTTATGGCGTTACGGCACAAAACCCAATAGAAGATGGTTTACTTAAAAGTTTTGAAAAATGCACGCCTAAAAGCTGTAGTTTTAATTTTAAACTTGATGCTCAACATGCCAAGCAATTAAAGCTTCTTGCATTACCTGAAGTAGGTTTAGTACTTGTTCCACGTAACTGGCAAGATGTTCAAGCAAATGCAGGGGCAAATGGAACTGGTTTTGCTCTAATCATGAGTCCAGATCAGAAGCAAGCGATAAAGCTTTATGACTCTTCATTTTGCGTTGGATGTGGATTACCCAATGCAACGCTTTATTTTCCTGAACTATTAAAAGAAAGTCTTGAAAATGAATATGGTGGTTTTAAAGACCCTAAAAACCTTATCAATATTGTTCATCCCTCTAAAAAAGTCGCTTTTTTTAGCTACCAAATTCCTCAAGTGAACAATAAAACCCATGGTATTGCCAAGTATGATGATGAAGACACTTTTAACTATAAAGAGATTCAAGTCACCTTAGATAAGTCGCAGCAGTTTCTAGTTGGCCCTATCCTTAATTTTTATAATGCAACCCATTAAATCAATAATCATAAAAAAACCCGCTTTCGCGGGCTCTTTTTACTTATGTAATATCGATTCGAAAGCTTTTAAACGCTTATAAATTGAAAGTAGTTCAATAATCGTCTTCCAAGAAGTAATTAAATATTGAAATGATTCACGTACGCGTCCAAATACATTCGCAATTTGTTGAATTAAACCTAATGTGAGTTTACCAGCAGCAATCGATGGGAAAAGAACAACCAAATTATAGAGAATATCAAGCTGTCCATACCAAATCGCTGTCATATTAAAATAGGCATAGTGGAAGTAAAGTCTGAAATAGTTCTTACGTACATTACTAAATAACTCACGTAAAGTAGCAGGTTTTGCACGATCTGCATGATCCTCACCATAAACCAATTCTTTACGGTAAGCTGCTTCTACTTTTTGGTTATTAAATTGTAGACCGGGTAATTTAATACCAACCACCATGAGTAGGACAGTACCAAAAATTGACCATACAATTGCGGCCCATACCAAGGAGTGTTCTAGCTCGCCGACAATTGGTAAAACTGGAACATGTTTAGAAAGCTGAAATAAAATTGGTAAGAAAGCAATTAATGTAATAACAGCTTTGACCAGCTCAACCCCTAAGTCTTCCAAAATTGTTGCAAAGCGCATGGTATCTTCTTGTACACGCTGTGAAGCACCCTCAATATGGCGAAGCTTTTCCCAATGCTCCGTGTAATATTCATTCATTGCCGTACGCCAACGAAATACATAGTGACTTGTAAAAAAAGCATTAATCACAGCTAAAGTCACAGCAACCATTGCAATGTAAAGAAAGACTAGAGTTTCACTATAAAGTGCAGAGAGATCTCCCCCTCCACTTGAAAGCATTTGTTGGATTAAATCCCAAAATGGTACATACCATGCATTAATGGCAACACTGACCTGAACACTAAACCAGATATTAAATAAAATAAAAGCCGAGCCCCAGATAGACCAACGCTGCCATGGGTTATTCGATATAATTTTCCAAAAGCTAGCAAACAGTGCTGTGGAGACTAAAAACCAGAGGTAAAACCATAAAAAAGCAGGCGACCAGAAGCGACTTACCCCAATAGGCAACTCAGCATCTGCATACCCCTGAGGAAAGCCAAGATACTGTCCCCAGTGATCTCCCCCTGTATACCAGAGCACCATATTTAGCGCGAGCCAAATAACCGCAGATATAAAGAAATATCGTGGTGATGGAAAAAATGATTTGAACATTGAGTGTTGATATCCCTATATTTCTTCAAATTTACAATGAAAGGAATACTAAAACCTAAACCTTAAAATTGTGAAGGCTAAAGTTTAGAGAATTGTCAATTTTTCCCATTTCATTGAAGGATTTGATCGTTTTTTTGTAAATTCATCCCTTTATGCAATTTAATCCGTTTAAATTGCTTTGTATATGGCTCCCCTAAGAGCCATATACAGTTTTTATATCACAGCCATATGTACGTTTAAATCTCTTCTTTACGAACAATATAGCCTTCAAGTTGCATAGCCTGAATTAATGGTTCCAGATCTGGAGCGCTTTTTAGTTCAATATCGACACTCACCGCACTTTCTTTAGCACGGCTTGTTGCTGCAAAGCGTTCATGTCGAAGTTCGTAAATATTACCCCCCTGCTCCGCAATAATTGCTGTTAGACGCGCTAAGGCACCCGGATTATCTGGTAATTCAACGCGAATACGAACCATACGGCCAGTACGAGTTAAGTGACGCTGTAATACTGAAACCATTACGCGTGTATCAATATTGCCACCAGATAACACCACACCAACTTTATGACCTAAAAATAGATCGGGACGAGACATAATTGCAGCAATTCCAGTTGCGCCAGCTCCTTCACACACTGTTTTTTCAATGTTGAGTAATAGCGCAATCGCTTCTTCAATCATATCTTCAGTGACTACCACAATATCATCTACAAAATGCTTAGCAATTTGTGTGGTCAGCTCACCCGGAGTTTTAACCGCAATACCTTCAGCTACCGTTGAACCCATTGAAACCGCGAGTTGATAGTTACAAAGCAGTTTCGCCATACTTGGATAAACAACCGACTGAACTCCAATAATCTTGATTTTAGGATTTATTGATTTTGCAGCAATCGCAATACCAGAAATGAGACCACCACCTCCAATAGGTACGACCAAGATATCTAAATCAGGAACAGCTTCCAGCATTTCGAGCGCGATAGTACCTTGACCCGCAATAATTTCAGCATCATCAAATGGATGAATAATGGTTAAAGATTCTTCTTGTGCCACACGGTGCATTTCAGCAGCAGCTTCCGAAAAGTCTTGTCCATGCAGAATAACACGCGCACCGTATTCACGTACTCGTTGCACCTTCACATTGGGCGTCGATTTTGGCATAACAATAGTTGCCGTGACTCCTGTGCGCTGTGCATGATAAGCGACCCCTTGCGCATGATTACCAGCTGAAGCTGCAATTACACCATGTTGTTTTTCTTGTTCAGATAAGCTCAAAAGTTTATTTAATGCGCCCCTTTCTTTAAACGAAGCCGTAAACTGTAGATTCTCAAATTTCAGCCACATTTCAGCCCCTAAGGTTTTAGAAATGGTTTCTGAAAAAACAAAAGGTGTTTTAACAACTAAACCATCTAAACGCTCTGCAGCGGCATGTATATCTTCTAATGTTGGAAACTCATTTTTTACCTGTTGCTGAATCATCTAAGTAGCTGGCCTCAATATGTTACAAATCAATTATTTTTTTGAAAAATAGCATGAATATCTCATATGTGTCATGAGTAGTTTTCAGCATAGCTCCACTATACAAAAATTTTTGTCAGCACATACAAATCTTTTATTTTTCAACAAAAAAGCCCTTAGCGGGCTTTTACTTAATTTTTCATATACTTGCTTTCAATTTATTGCGTTTGCGCACTTAAACCGTCAGTAGATAGATTCTGTTCAGCTATTTTTTCATCAATCGCAAACTGAATATCAGACAGTTTTGCATTTGCTGCATCTATGCCTGCCTTCATGGTTGCTTCACGGCCTTTTACATCAAAAATATGTGCTTTTTCTCTTAAATCCGGTTGAATTACTACATCTGCATATTGAAGTTCTTCGGCAGCCAAACGTCCTTGCATAATATTAATATTCTGGTTAAAGAGTCCCCATACATTTGAGGTTTCCGTATAAATGGGTTGAGCCAGAATATCGACAGCAATAATGACATCGGCTCCTAAATCACGGGCTACTTCAACAGGTACCGGACTGACTAAACCGCCATCTACATATTCAGATTTACCAATTTTAGTCGGTACAAACATGCTTGGTATTGAGGCTGATGCTCTCACGGCCTGTCCCGTATTGCCATAATTAAATACGGTTTTGGTGCCATGCCTTAGCTCTGTTGCCACTACATACATCGGAATTTTCATTTTTTCGAGCGGCAAGTTATTTACTTGCTGATTTACGTAGTCTTCAACTTTTTTGCCATCAAAAAAACCTTTTAAACCAATACTGATGTCACGAACATCTGCAGCTTTCATTTTCAATGCAGTATCGCGAAGTTCATCAGGCGTTTTTCCACTCGCATAAATTGCCCCAACAATACTTCCTGCACTGGTTCCAACAATGAAATCAGGACGAATACCATGCTGTTCTAAAACTTCAATAACACCAATATGTGCATATCCTCGTGCACCACCACTACCTAGTACTAATGCGACTACTGGTTTCTTATGCTGCTTCTTAAGCTGCGCAAAAGGCTGATCGACGAAACGTGAGTATGCCTCTGCCGTTTGCGGTTTTAAGGCAGATAAGTGTGAGGTGGTTTGGCACCCGGCCAACACCATAGAAAGTCCGAGAACCCACAATTTAAGCTGTTTCATGGCCCATCTTTGCACTATGACGTTAATTTTCGAATTGCAATTTTAGTTGCTCGTTTTGTGAAATGCTGTAGTGAATTTATTTAATTTGTCATGTTTAATTTTTATACTCAAGCATTTTTATTATGCCGAAAAAAAGCCCCTTATTTCTAAGAGGCTTTTCTTACAAAATTACCAAATATCTGAATCGACTTTTTTCTTCAACTCTGGATATTTATTAATTTTAAATACAGGTTCTTTAATACCTTGCTTCAATTGCGCTCGGTAATCTTTCAATAAAGTACGAGCCATTGGTGTTAAGAGTAAAATTGCGACCAAGTTAATGGTAGCCATAATACCCATAAACAAGTCTGCCATTGACCATACTAATGGCACACTACCAATTGCACCGAAATACACCATCACCAATACAAAAATACGGAAGATGAACATGACTTTCGGGTTGTTATTAATGAACTGTACGTTACTTTCTGCATAAGCATAGTTACCTAATACAGCTGAGTAACAGAACAAGAATAATAGAACAGCTAAGAAGTCAGCTCCCCAGTGCCCCACTTGAGTCTCTAGTGCACGTTGGGTTAATTCAACCCCGACGAAACCAGCATCTTGGTAAACACCAGAAACTAAAATGATGATTGCTGTACTTGTACATACAATGAATGTATCTACGAATACACCAAGCATTTGTACCAAACCCTGGTTTACAGGATGTTTTACATCAGACGCAGCCGCCGCATTTGGTGCAGAACCCATACCTGCTTCGTTTGAGAACAACCCGCGCTTAATCCCTTGCATCATTGCCATTGATACAGCAGCACCGAAGAAACCACCTGCCGCAGCATTAAAGTGGAAAGCTTCAGTCACAATCAGTTTTAAAACATCAGGTAAAATCGCATAGTTGCTTAATGCAATATATAACGCTACAGAGAGATAAAGGCCTGCTTTTAAAGGAACAAACATCTCTGCGAATTTAGCGATACGTTTAATACCACCAAAGATTGCTAATGCAACCATCACAACAAGAGCAAGACCAACCCATGAAATTTCTAAATCAACACCACCTAAATGCGCAATAAGATTAGCTTTATCCCAACCCCAAGCATGTGAAGATGCATTAGCAATTGCATTGATTTGAACTGAGTTAAATACAAAACCATAAGTAAAGATCAATGCTAATGCGAAGATCACACCAAAAGTTTTACTACGTAAACCTTGAGTAATATAGTAGGCTGGACCACCGCGGAATTGCTTGCTATTACTGTCTCTCACCTTAAAAAGTTGAGCAAGAGTAGATTCGATAAAAGCAGAGCTCATACCAAGTACAGCGGTTACCCACATCCAGAACACGGCGCCTGGGCCACCAATTGCGATCGCAATTGCCACACCAGCAATGTTACCCACCCCAACACGGCTCGCAAGACCTGTTACAAACGCTTGGAAAGGTGTAAGGCCATGCTCATCTTCGCCTTCTGTACGGCTGCTTTTCATAACACGAATACTTTGCAAGAACATGCGAATTTGCACTGCTCCTGTTAAGACCGTATAAAAAATACCGACGGCCAGCAAGAAAATAACCAGAAAATCCCATAAAGGTTCATTAAAAAATTGTACCCACGACATCAGTGTGGCATTGAGTTGTTCATTCATACTCGGTCCGCTTACGTTCTTGCTAATGTGCTATTAGCACAAGCCAAAATACTGCAATAAACAAAAAAGCCCCTAAAAATAGGGACTTCTTCAGTACATTTAAGGAAAAACTTTTAATGTCACTTGAATAGCAATTACCGTCACAAGTTTAAGCAACATCATGCCCAGCACTAAGCCTTTGAAGGTTACATGAGAGAAAGCACCCTTCAGATAAAATAAATTCATCGCACCACTGAACATATTCCCATTTGGGTGAACAGAATGCATCGACTCGGCTACAAACTTGGAAACTAACAAATGACCACCGCTAAATCAGCTCGTTTAATGATTCCCATCAATTAATCGAGTTATAAAAACTGGATTTAAGCCAATAAGCATATTTACATATACTTTTGGGCGAATGTCTAAACTGGATTTAAATTTCAAAGACTGTAACAAGCCATGGTCATAACACGACTATCTGTGCCCTTTTCTTTTTCATTAAAGAAGAGTGCATCGAGATCTTTACCAAGCTGTTGTATTTCTTGTGGCTCAGTAGTTGCGTGAGTTACGTTCATTTTCATGGTTGCAATGGTAATCGCCAATCCTTGTTTCATGAACTGCTTGTTGATGAGCGGTAAACTCATGTAAAGCTCCTTATACCTCGTGTATTTCTCCATTTCTGCACAAAATCCTTTCTGTAAAAGTATTTTATTTGCAGCCACTACTTTTTTCCTAACGTGAGTATGGAGAAATCATACCTGCGTAAAAAAGTCGGTATTATGCAGAAATTTAAAATTTTGTGTATGTTTTTCATTAAAAGTTTATGCAACTTAAGATTATTTTTTATACAAAAACATCTGTTTTGTACTGTTTTTAAACATATTATACCTTTTTTCTAATTGAGCGATTTTTACTCAACCCTTATTTTGGTTTTAATTGAATGACTATCAAAGTCACACCACTTTACCATTTTAAGCCTAAAGTGGCATATTCGAACTATCATTGAGCAGACATCATGTCTTACCCAAGTCATTAATCATATATATAAGGATATCTGTTTTCTAATATTTTTTGCTTATAAATACAGCAATTTCAGCAGATGAAATTGCATCTCAAAAAGTATTAAATATTGAGGGAAAAGATCAGGAGTACTCATGAATTTGGAACAAGTCCGCCTTGTTGACGAAGCAATTACCTCTCGACATTCTGTCCGTGCTTTTTTAAGCACTCCCATTGAGCCAGAAGTCATTAAAGATATATTAAGAGTCGCAAGTCGAGCACCTTCCGGTACCAACACTCAACCATGGAAAGTTTATGTAGTCACAGGTCATAAACGTGATGAAATGGTAGAGCGTGTTTGTGCAGCACAGATTGAGGTTTCCAAAAATCCCGAACTTGCAGAGCAATATAAAGAAACTTTTGCATATTACCCTGAAAAATGGGTCTCTCCTTTTATTGACCGCCGCCGTGAAAATGGTTGGGGACTCTACGGTTTGTTAGATATTAAAAAAGGTGAAAAAGAAAAAATGGCTGCTCAGCAGTTACGTAACTTCGAACTGTTTGATGCTCCAGTCGGAATTTTCTTTACAGTCAATAAAGCAATGGGAATTGGTTCCAAAATGGATATCGCCATGATGATTCAAAATGTCATGGTCGCTGCCAAGGCTCGGGGATTAGACACCTGTCCTCAAGCAGCTTGGAACCATTTCCATCCGCTAGTGTTAGATATTTTAGGCGCAGCAGATGACGAAGAGTTGGTATGTGCAATTGCACTAGGTCATGCCGACCCTGAACATATTGTGAATACCTTTATTACGCCTAGAGAGCCTGTTGAGAATTTTGCAGTTTTTCTTGATTAAAGATGCAAGCCAATCACTCTCTTAAAATCAAGAGAGTGATTGGCTTTTTGCTTGTCGAATCGCTTTTAAAACAACAATAAAACCACTTAATGTAAATAACACCATCATCACTCCCATATTGAGTGATGCAGACCAAATAAGGAAGTTAAGCAGTACTCCACCCAATAAACCGCAAGCAAATTGCATACTGCCCATAATTGCACTGGCTGTTCCTGCACGAGCACCTTGCTTTGACATGGCTAGAGCCATAGCATTTGGTCCAGTTAAACCAATTCCTGAAATTGCTAAGAACAGTCCTAACATTACTAGCCATAAAGGTGCTGCAGAAATTAAGCCAGCAATCAACACAATGCTTGCACCTGTCACTTGTACCATTGAACCTGCTTTTAAGCGCTTAGTGATTTCAACACGTGTGGTTAGGTGCTTATTTAAAGATGACATTAACATAATGCCAAAAGCATTGAGCCCGAATACATAAGCAAACTCTTGCTGATTTAAGCCATATTGATCCATAAAAACGGCTGGAGCTGAGCTGATATAACAGAATAATGCTGCACCTGTTAAACATCCTGCAAACATAGGTAAACGGAAGCTTGCATCTTTGAAAATAGCACCATATAAGGTAGCCACTTGATATAGAGATAACTTGAGCCTCTTATCCATTGCCAAAGTTTCTTTAAAAAAGAAATGTACACATAGCCAACAGATTGCCCCTACAATTGAAAGCGCAATAAAAATCGCTTGCCACGGAAACCAGATTAATATCCAGGCCCCAATCATCGGTGCCAAAATAGGTGCCAAGCCCATTACGATCATCATGCTTGAAAAAGCTTGTGCCGAGCCTTGGACATCTAATCTATCGCGTATAGCAGCACGAGCCATAACCACCCCCACACAACCACCTAAGGCTTGTAAAATACGGGCAGCAATTAGGCTCCATTCATTTGTAGCGAGCACGCAGAACAAGCTTGCAACTGCATAAAGCGCAAGCCCAAAATAAAGAGGCTTTTTTCGACCAATACGGTCGCTTAAAGGTCCATATACCAGTTGTCCAATGGCTAAACCAAAAAAATAAGCTGGCAATGTGTTTGCTACCATTTGCGTACTCACCCCAAAATCATGGGCCATTTGAGGCAACGCAGGTAAGTACATATCAATGGATAATGGCCCTAAAGCCGTGAGTAAAGCGAGCAACATAATCCAGCCAATAGAATATTGACGCTGGGCTGTTTGTTCAGACATAACGATATTTCATTTTTCAATCATTTGCATACAGACAAGCTTACACTGTCTATCGTATGATTTGTGCAACATTGGTGTAGAAATACGCAAATCCTTTATCACTCAGGTTGATCAGCAAGGACTTCATTTGAAATCTTGGTTTAAACGCCTAAAAAGAGCGACTTATAACACATCATTTATGTATAACGTGCGGATGCTGATTGCCTTTTCAGGAACTGCGTTCGTGCCTTATTTTCTAGGACATCAATTAGCAACTATTCCCCTCACTTTAGGTGTGGTCGCAGCTGGTTTAAGTGATATTGATGATCGCTTTTCAGTGCGAATCATGAATTTGATTTACACCTATATTGGTTTCTTCATTACCGCAGCTTCCGTGCAATTACTTTTCCCTTATCCAATGCTTTTTGCGCTAGGGCTGATTGCCTCTTGTATTGGCTGGATTTTACTCGGGTCATTAGGTCGCCGTTACGCAACAATTTCTTATGGATGTCTGGTTGTTTCAGTTTATACCATGTTGGGAGTTCATTTATTTGACCAGTGGTATATTCAGCCAGCGCTTTTGGTTGCAGGAGCAGCATGGTACGGACTTATTGCAACCATTAGCTTTTTATTATTTCCGGTTCGCCAGCTCCAAGATAAACTTGCGGCCTCTTATGCTTCATTAGGCGACTTTCTGTTTGCCAAATCTAATTTGTTTGATGTCGATATGACTCCTGCGAGTTATCAGCAAAGCATGATTGATCTTTCATTAGAAAATGGCAAATTAATAACGATTTTTAATGATCTTAAAACCGCCCTTTTAACCCGTTTAAAGGGTGACCGTGGACAAAAAGGTACTCGCCGTAGCCTACATTATTATTTTGTCGCACAAGATATCCATGAACGTGCAGATTCTGCCCATATCGACTATCAAAAATTAGCTAAAATTTTCCAGCACAGTGATATTTTATTTAGGTTTCAGCGCATTTTGGCAATTCAGGGTAAAGCTTGCCAAGAGCTAAATGAATGTATTTTACAGCGTAAACCCTATATCCATAACAAACGCTTTAAGCAGAGTTTCGAGAATTTACGCTTATCTTTAGTAAAGTTAAGAGATGATCAGCAGTATGACTTATTGTGGGTAAATGCTCTTTTTGCCTTATACCGAAACTTAAAGTCTATTGACTCACAATTACTCAACTTAGAAACGGAACAGCATATTCAGTCTGACAAAGTAAAGCAGGCTGAAAACCAACTTAAAGATGATGATCTAAAAGGTTGGAATGATATTGTTGTCCGAATAAAACAAAATCTAACACCTGAATCTGTACTATTCCGTCATGCCATACGAGTTTCGATTGTTCTTTTTATTGGATATGTATTTATTCAAATGACCCATATCGAATATGGCTACTGGATTATGTTGACTGCTTTATTTGTTAGCCAACCTAACTTTAACGCAACAAAACGTCGCTTACGTTTACGTATTGTAGGTACATTAGTCGGGATTATTGTCGGCCTTAGCATAGTATTTTTAGTACCTTCTGTGGAAGGGCAATTAGTCATGCTAATTTTGAGTGGCGTACTGTTTTTCGAGTTACGTAGTAAGCAATATGCTCAAGCAACCGCTTTTATTACTATTTTGGCATTAATTAACTTTAATCTGGACGGTTCAGCAGTCGCTGCAGCTATTCCTAGGTTTGTTGATACCCTAATTGGTTGTGCGTTAGCATGGTTTGGCGTGACCTTTATTTGGCCTGACTGGAAATTCCGTCGCCTCCCACGCAGTATTCGACGCTCCTTACAAGCACAATGTAATTATTTAGCTGAAGTGGTAAAACAATATCATGAAGGACATAATCATGCCCTCAATTACCGTATTGTCCGCCGAGCAGCACATAATACCGATGCAGAAGTCGCTTCGCTTATTTCTACTTTAGCAACAGAGCCAGACTTCGACCCTACTCGTAAATCCGATATATTTGAATTTTTATGCCTCAATCATACATTTTTAAGTTATATCGCAGCACTTGGAGCACATCGAGAAAAGATTCAGGATCAAGCGGTTCTTAACGTATTAGATCAAGCTTTAGATGATATACAAGGTGCTTTGTTAAGAGATGAAATGCCTGATCTTACGGCACAAAATATGCTACAGACGATACGTCAGCGCTTAAGCCAAAATGATGAAGATGACCAAAAATCGCTCATTATTTTACAGCAATTATCGCTGATGCTCAGTGTATTAAATCGATTTAGTATGTTAAAACAACGGCTAAGTCATGATCTGGATAATGATGCTAGCGAACTTGCATCATTATAAATTTGAGTCAGAATTTAGTATGAAATTGGCATAATATCCTTTCCTGACTTATGCCAATTAATGCTAAACTTAAAACAGTTTACAATTTGTTATTTGCACTATGACCGCGAAAACTTTATATGCTTATACGCTTCAGCCTGTTCCTTACGAGGTATCAGAAGCTGAGCAACGTAATGCACAACTTCTTATCTGGCGCAGCACCAATAAAATCAGCACAAAAATCTGGGCGATTATGGGCGTAATTTTAGCCCTTGCGATTTTAGGTCTTATCTTTATCAAGAACTACTCTACAGTGATTTGCTGGGTTGCTATTGTCTGTGTAGTACTTTATTACCTAGGCCGCAAATATGGTTTGGAATGGTACGTTAAGCGTAAGATGAATGAGTTTCCTGTGCAGGAAATCAAAGGTATTCGCTTAGGTGTACAACCTCACGGTATCGTAATGCGCCAGCAAATGGGCTTACAAGAAGGCGTTGGAACTATCGGATGGAAAAATATCTATGAATGGTACAACACCCCTGACTTTATTTTAGTTAACTTTAAAGTAAAAGATCCTAAAGGTCAGGAACAACAAGGTGCATATATATTGCCTAAACGTATGGACTCTAAAAACTTTTCTTTCAATACAATTCGTAAGCATTTGAAAGAAAGTGTAGGTGAACCGAAAACTTTATAATTTCACCTCTTTAAAAAGCCTCCTTTACAGGAGGTTTTTTATTATGCTAAAAATAAATGATAATGAAAATTAATATTATCTCCAAAATCCATATTATCTACTCAATCTTCGGCTATACTTCGTTACAAGATCTCCATCATATTTACATTATTCGACCATGTTTAAAAAGTTTTTATTTCAAATTCATTGGTTTCTGGGTATTAGTGCTGGCCTCATCTTATCCATTATGGGTGTTACAGGCGCAATTTATTCTTATGATCAGCAAATTTTAAAATGGGTAAACACAGATAGTTATGTTGTGCAAGCACAAAGCTCACCTAAGCTTACCCCTGCTCAGCTTTACCAGCATTTCACAACAATCCAGCCTGAAATTAAAATTAATAGCATTACAATTGCCAAAGATCCTACCGCCTCATCTGTAGTAAACATTGAAAAAGAAGGCGAACGACGCGGCTACAATATGATGGTTAACCCTTATACAGCTCAAGTATTACCAGAGGTACAAGGTCGTAAACTACTTTTATTAATACAACAAATTCACCGAAACTTAACTGCTGGTGAGTTCGGTAAACAAATTACCGGTGCTTGTGCCCTAATGCTCATATATTTTGTTTTGAGCGGATTATATTTACGCTGGCCGAAAAAGCACTCTGCACGTCAATGGCTTGCTGTTAAGCCCAAACTTAAAGGTCGAAATTTTATTTGGGATTTACACGCTGTTGTAGGTACATGGGTTATTGTTTTTTATCTTCTTTTTGCATGTACAGGTCTATATTGGTCATATGACTGGTGGCGTAGTGGTATGTTCAAAGTATTAGGTGTAGAACAACCTAAAATGCAAGGCCATAGTGGATCTGGGCGAAATAAAGATCAATTGCCTAAAATTCAACTAGATAATGCTCAACTGATTACCGCACTTAACCAAACTTGGAGTGGTTTTAATAATCAGATTGGACGTGATTATTCGACTTTAACAGTTAACTTACCTAAAAAAGATGATGGAAAAATTGAATTAAGTTTTGTAGATGCAACGCCACAACATGAACGTGCACGTAACCAAGCTGTCTATAACTATAAAACTGCCAATATTGAAAAAATGGAGCTTTATGAAGATAAAAAGCTTAATCAAAAAATTATGAGCAGTATGTTACCTGTGCACCGAGGTAGTTTCTTCGGACCAGTTTATCAATTTGTGGCGATGCTTGCTTCTTTAGCCATGCCATTATTCTTTGTTACCGGATGGATGCTTTACCTTAAACGCCGTAAGCAGAAAAAACTTACTCAAGCGGCTCGCCAGTCTTTAGCAGGCCATTATATCGATCAAAATGCTAAGCCTTGGTTAATCACTTATGCCACCCAAACTGGAGTTGCGGAACAACTCGCGTGGAGTACGGCAACGAGCTTACAAGAGGCGCATCAACCAGTTCAGGTTAAATCTGTACAACAACTAACCGAAGCTGATTTACAGCAACATGAACAAATATTATTTGTGATTAGCACCTATGGTACTGGAGAAGCACCTGACTTAGCTTCTAATTTTGCTAAAAAGTTATTAAAAACCAACTTAGAACTTCAACATGTCAAATATGCAGTATTAGCTTTAGGTTCTAAGGAATATCCGGATACTTATTGTAGTTTTGGCCACACAGTAGATGAATGGCTTAAAAACAATGGTGCCAAAGCCCTCTTCGATATTATAGAAGTAGATAATGCAAATCCGGCAGATATTCAAAACTGGAATCAGGCGCTTGTAAAAGCAACCAAACTAGATTTGCATGCTGTTAATATCGAAAAAGTGTTTGATAATTGGACATTACAACAACGTGATTTACTCAATCCAAATAGTCTAGGTCAGCCTGCCTACAATATTGAACTTACTGCCAGTCATGAAGCTATATGGCAAGCTGGAGACATTGCTGAAATACAACCAGGTAACAGCCCTGAACGTATTAATAAGTTTTTACAGCATCATCACATTCTTAAAAATGCAGTGGTAGACTCGCTACAGGTTTCTATTGAAAAGGCACTTTGGAATAAAGATTTAACTGGTGAAATTGAACCGTTTGCCAATCTGGACCATTTACTAGAACAACTCCCTACCCTACCAACGCGAGAATATTCCATTGCTAGCATCCCTTCTCAGCAAGTATTACGTCTAGTTGTTCGTCAACAATATGATGAGTCTGGTAATTTAGGTTTAGGATCAGGTTGGCTGACTCAACATACAGAAATTAATCAAAATGTTGCACTGCGTATCCGTACCAATGAGTCTTTTCATTTGATTGATGATAATCGTCCAATTATTTGTATTGGTAATGGAACGGGAATCGCGGGTTTAATGAGTTTACTTCATACACGAACTCGCCATAACTATACTGAAAACTGGCTAATTTTCGGTGAACGCCAACGTGCTCATGATTTCTTCTATGCATCAACCATTGAAGCTTGGCAAACGATGGGAATGTTAAAACGACTTGATCTTGCATTTTCACGTGATCAAGAACAACGTGTTTATGTTCAAGATATCATCCGACAAAATGCAGCAGAGTTAGTCAACTGGATTGAACGCGGTGCAGTACTCTATGTATGCGGCAGTATTGATGGGATGGCAAGTGGAGTCGATCAAGCACTTATTCATATTTTAGGCGAAGAACAAGTCGATGAGTTAAGACAACAAGGCCGTTATCGCCGTGATGTTTATTAAATATCAATAAATAACAAAGCCGAGTAATAGCCAAAATGCTTTACTCGGCTTTTTATTACAATCAGCATTGAATTTGGAATGATTTTGCATACACTGTCTGCAATTTAAATTGCAGCTTTAAACACAATGCAAGTCAGTAAGTGGATTCGGATTTTCTTAGCAGTCATTGGTTCAATTTTATTTTTGGATGGCTTATTTCTAGCTTTTCTAAATAAAATTCATGTAGGCACACTTGTTCCTTTAGTTTTAGGAGCATTCTTCTGTCTTTATGCATTATTTTATTATCATTTAGAACGGTTTTTCTTCTATCACTATCGGCTTCATACTCTTTGGCGTTTTGGGTGGTTGTGTTTCTGGATTTGGTTAATTGGCTTAGGCTATTTTTTTAATTTTATTAAAGAAAATAAAGACGCAAGTCAAAATCTCCCCGCAGTTAAAGCAATTATTGTTTTAGGAAGTGGTGTCGAAAATGGAGAGCCTTCAGCTATTCTTGCAAAGCGTCTTGACACAGCAGCTCCAGTTGCCCTTTCACAACCGCAAGCAAAGGTTATTTTAACAGGCGGTTTGGACTTTTCAGAAAAAGAACCTGAAGCATTAGTCATGTCACGCTACTTGAAACAACATTTTCATATAACAAAAGACCGAATGATCCTTGAAGACAAAAGCACAAGTACAGAACTTAATCTTAAAAATAGTAAACCTTTACTTGAACAAGCTCATATTAGTGTTAATCAACCTATTGCAATTGTTACAAGTGACTTCCATACACCACGAGCTGCAGCTATTGCAAAGAAACAAGGCTATACACAGGTTTATATGGTCGCTGCAGAAACACCTTTAATTACTCGCTACAACGCTTGGCTACGTGAATATTTTGCGTACGCTAGTGGCTGGCTTCTAAACGAGTATTAATCTTGGTTCAGAAAGCTGCTATCGCTTTATAGCATGGCAGCTTTAGTTAAACTCGATAGTAATAATAATTTGAACTCAAAAATTAAGTATGGAAAAGAGAGGGTTAACTAAAAAAGAGATAAAATAGATAGATAAAAAACAGGAAGAGCAGAAACGCAAAAAACACCAAATAAATTAGTGTATTTAATTTTTTAAATTTGAAAAAATTATGGTGGGCGCTGACGGGATCGAACCGCCGACATTCTGCTTGTAAGGCAGACGCTCTACCAACTGAGCTAAGCGCCCTGATTGAAAAAGACAACAATCGCAGTCTTTATACATTACATCCTCTAGATCAGGGAATCAAGAGAATGGCGCAGCGGACGGGGCTCGAACCCGCGACCCCCGGCGTGACAGGCCGGTATTCTAACCAACTGAACTACCGCTGCACTTGCAATACTTTAAAAATAAAGTATGGTCACAAATTATGGTGGGCGCTGACGGGATCGAACCGCCGACATTCTGCTTGTAAGGCAGACGCTCTACCAACTGAGCTAAGCGCCCTGCAAAAGCGTTTTATAAAAGTGGCGCAGCGGACGGGGCTCGAACCCGCGACCCCCGGCGTGACAGGCCGGTATTCTAACCAACTGAACTACCGCTGCACTTTCACAATATCGCAATTGTGGGGTAAACGATGTTAAGTCTTAAGTGGCGCAGCGGACGGGGCTCGAACCCGCGACCCCCGGCGTGACAGGCCGGTATTCTAACCAACTGAACTACCGCTGCACTTGAGATCTTAACGTAAAGGCTTGGTGGGCGCTGACGGGATCGAACCGCCGACATTCTGCTTGTAAGGCAGACGCTCTACCAACTGAGCTAAGCGCCCTTAACGTCTTCATCGTTTGTGAGGTGCATTATAGAGAATCTTTAACAGGTGTCAAACGCTTTTCGACAACTTTTCAAAAAAATGCGAATGAATGATTAAAAATAAGTCATTATTAAGTAAAAAACAATTTTTTGTATTTTATTTAAGCACTTATTTTAATATTTTGATCATTCGGCTAATTAAACAATAATCTTTAAAATCCTATTTTAGGTTAAAGATTGTTCAGACAAATAAACTAATGCGTCTTCAGAGACTAAATCAAACAATTCAATGATTTCTTCATTACGCATTCGAATACACCCATGTGACATTGGAACCCCCATCGGTTCTTTATCAGGCGTACCATGAATATAGATATAACGTTGCATCGTGTCATGGCCTTCGCCTTTGTTAAAGCCCTCTTCTAAGCCATCTAACCAAAGAATGCGTGACAATATCCAATCTCGCTCAGGAAATTGTGCGGCTAATTCACTGCTATAAACTTCACCTGTGGGCTGCCGTGCAATAAAAACTGCATTTTTGGGAGATTGCATACCAAATTTCTTAGCAACCCGATGCCATCCACGTGGGGTTTTACCCGTATTTTCTTGTTCCCCAATTCCATTTTTGCCAGTAGAGACCACGTAAAACTTATTATGTTTAGGTAAGCTTAAAGTTTGATTTGCTAAATCGATAAGAATATCTGCATCTTCAAGTTTAAATTGGGACATCGAATTTCTTCTCTTATATCAACTCAACTATTTTGAGCTTTAATGAAAAATTATGGGGAAGCTTGTCTTGCGCCAAAATTAAAAGATTATCAATCTTTTAATTTTGGCTCAGGACGTAGCCATAACCAAATTGCAACAACAAGCATGGTAGTATCGGTAAAAACCTTGACCCAAAACGGCGCCGAAGTAAACAGCATCAGAATACCACTTGCGGTCATCATAATGGTTGCAATCCACTTTGCCTTACGCGGTACTGTCCCATTTGCTCGCCAGTCCCGCAGGGTTGGTCCATACTTGGGGTGGTTTAACAACCACGCATCCATCTGAGGCCACCCTTTTGAGGCCGCCCAAGCAGCCAGAATAAGAAACACTGTTGTCGGCATGCCTGGTAAAATTGCTCCAATAATACCAAGCGTGATAAAAATCACGACCAGAGTTCGCCAAAACAATGTTCGCATATATAAACCTTAAGCTATTGTTACTCGTAGTATAAAGTGTTTTTCTGGTATTGTTTTGTTGATTGACCATGAAATTTGGATGAATTATTTCGAGTACTCAACGTATGAATATTGCCTCAATTAAAACATCCTATTTTGAGCCATGGTTACAGTTCAGTCACCCAATGGTAAGACAATTGGCCTTTACAATTGCCAGCCCGAATCTACTTAGCCAACTTCCCTGCAGCCTTACTATTCGACATAGTTTTCAATTACATACAGATAAAAATTGGGAACAACATTTTCAAAATTACTTACCCCGCCTAAAGCAGCTTGATGAAGCACCAGAACCTTTACTTCAATTTATGTCTCGGCTTAAGAGCACACGCTTAGGTTTACGTTTTGAAAATTTACTTTGGTTTTGGCTACAAGAAGATCAATATCATCCTTATCAGTTATTAGGCCATAGCATTCAAAAAATTGATGGAGCAAAAACTTTAGGTGAACTCGATTTTTTAGTTTTAAATCAAAATACTCAAGAAATTGAACATTGGGAAGTTGCTCTAAAATATTACCTAGGTGAAGGTCAATTAAATTTAGAACAATGGATTGGTTTAAATAGACAAGATACTTTAAGTAAAAAGCTTTACCACTTTACTGACAAACAATTTCAATTTTCAGAAGCTTTAGGGTTTAAAGTTCAACAACGTTTCGCTGTCTTAAAAGGACAACTTTATCTTCCTCTAAATTTACCTCAAGAACAGCCTATTCCTGAATGGATAAATTTAAAACGTCGCTTAGGTACTTGGGGTACAGAAATCCCTAAATCTGACTTTTACCGCTTAGAAAGACATGAATGGCTTTGTCCTCATCAAAAAGCGAGTTCAAACACTGCTTATTGGTGGACTGATGGCCTATATTGTCAAAATATTAATGAAACCCGATTTTATATGTTCAGGCACCCTGCTTTACTAAGCTTAAAACCTTCTCTCATCAAAAATAACGGTGTTTTACAAGAGACCACGTCCTTATAGAAACAATTTATAACGTTTTTACTATTAAACAATCATGTTTCTTTTTCCGTTTGTTTTTTAATCTAAATTTACTTCATTATTAAATTTATACGGAGAAAATGATGAAAAAAGTTTTAGTCGCATCTGTAATGGTGGCATTTGTTTTAACAGGTTGTAATACGTTCAAGGGTTTTGGTCAAGATGTCTCTAAAGCTGGTGATGCTGTAACTAACACCGCACAAAAAACTGAAAATAAAATGTAAGTTATGCTTAACATTTAAAAACCTTATCGTTTCGATAAGGTTTTTTTATTTTTAAATACCCATCCCTTAGAGATTCGCCTATTATATCGGACTATATTTCACCTCATCAGTACGCAATTTCCGGTATGAACCACTCAGACACTCTCTCGCTTAGCTTAGAACTTTTACAACAGCCTTCTGTTACTCCTATTGATCATACTTGCCAAACTATTATGGCTGACCGCTTAGCTAAAGTTGGCTTCCATATTGAACCTATGCGCTTTGGAGATGTCGATAATTTATGGGCTCGACGTGGAACCGAAGGCCCTGTATTTTGTTTTGCTGGTCATACCGACGTAGTACCAACAGGACGTTTAGACGCTTGGAATTCAGACCCATTTGCACCAGAAATTCGCGACGGCAAATTATATGGTCGTGGTTCAGCAGATATGAAAACTGCATTAGCTGCAATGGTAGTTGCATCTGAACGTTTTGTAGCAAAACACCCAAACCATAAAGGTTCAATTGCTTTTTTAATTACTTCAGATGAAGAAGGTCCTGCTGTTAACGGTACAGTTAAAGTCATCGAAACACTGGAAAAGCGTAATGAAAAAATTACTTGGTGTTTAGTCGGTGAACCATCAAGTACTCATAAATTAGGTGATATTGTTAAGAATGGCCGTCGTGGTTCTCTTAATGCTGTATTGAAGGTTCAAGGCAAACAAGGTCATGTAGCTTACCCACACTTGGCACGTAATCCAATTCATGAAGCATCGCCAGCTTTAGCTGAGTTGTGTCAAACAGTTTGGGACAATGGCAATGAGTATTTCCCTGCAACTTCATTCCAGATTTCAAATATCCATGCAGGTACTGGCGCAACCAATGTGATCCCTGGTACTTTAGAAGTTACTTTTAATTTCCGTTATTCAACCGAGGTTACAGCAGAACAACTTAAACAACGTGTTCATGAAATTTTAGACAAGCATGGCTTACAGTATGAAATTGTCTGGAATTTGTCTGGCTTACCGTTCTTAACTCCAGTAGGTGAATTAGTTAACGCAGCTCAAACTGCTATTTTAAATGTGACTGGTACTGAGACTGAGCTTTCAACAAGTGGTGGTACATCTGATGGGCGTTTCATTGCGCCAACAGGTGCACAAGTTTTAGAACTCGGTGTTCTAAACGCTACTATCCATCAAATTAATGAACATGTTGATGTACATGATCTTGATCCATTAACTGATATTTATGAGCAAATTTTAGAAAATTTATTAGCTTAATAAAATAAAAAAGGAACTCAAAAGAGTTCCTTTTTCCTTTATAAGCCAAGTGATTTTTCAATATATTTTAAGTTAGGTATATAGTAGCGTTGATCTTGCATACGCACATATTTAAATACTGCTGGATATTGTTCAGCCTCATGCTCATCCATTTCATCGACAATTTCAGAAATACGCAGACGAGTAGAAACTGGCATAGTTTTACAGATTAATGCAAAACGTTGGCTAATATTTTCCCCTTCAATCACTAATGCTACTGCATGTTGATCAATTGCGTTATGTACTGAGTAGACCGGTAGCTTCACATCATGCCATTCAATATGTTTTACGCCATTTTTTACATCCATGGCAGACAACACAATGTTTTGTGGCAATAGCATAGGTACCTGATCGTTACATTCAATGATATAAGCGTCAATAAAACCAGTTGAAACTGTAATAAGATGCTGTAGCTCTTGTTGGTCCATATTAGCGATCAATGATGTATTTACACTACCTTTCATGATTTGACCTCACTTTCAGACGCTACAAGTAAAGCATCGATATTCTCTAGTAACTCTTCTTCCTGGAAAGGTTTACCCATATATTGACTTACACCTAACGAGAATGCTCGTTCACGATGTTTTTCGCCTGTTCTGGAAGTAATCATAATAATTGGCATGTATTGATGCATATCATGATGTCGTACAAGATTGAGAACCTCAAAACCATCCATACGTGGCATTTCAATATCAAGTAGCATCAAATCTGGCTTAATATTTTCTAGCTGTTCTATGGCGTCAACACCATCTTTAGCCGTAACCACATCATAGCCTTGGCGTTCAAGTAATCGGGAAGTGACCTTACGCACAGTTACTGAGTCATCTACAATCATGATGAGGCGGCGTTCATCAGACTCTCGGTGTCTATACACTGCTTCACTAAGTTGTTTATGACGCTGAGTTGACTGAATTTGTCGCGCAATATTTTGTCCATCTAAAATTAAGCAGACCTGTCCATCACCTAAAATTGTGGCGCCTGCAATTGCTCCAATGCTAGAGAACTGTTGACCAATTGGTTTCACTACAATTTGTGCTCGAGAGCCAATTAACTGGTCAACAAGTAGTGCCACAGTTTGGCCATTATTGGCTTTAATCATTAACACAGGTAATGAATACATCACACCATTTAAACGTGGTATGGGTTGGTTACCAACAAATTCAGAAAGATAACGTAATGGATAACGTTTATTTTCATACTCAAATAGTTCTTGAGGACTTTCAAAATACTGCTCTAAAGAGGCTGGTGACACTCGAATAATTCGATCGATTTGAGCGAGTGGAATCGCAAATTGTTGATCTGCCACTTTCACCATTAAGGCATCACTTACCGCTACTGTAGTCGGTACGCGAATCGTAAATGTTGTTCCCTGCCCATAGACGGATTCAACGCTGACATGTCCCCCCAAAGACTTAATATCACTCTGCACGACATCAAGACCTACACCACGTCCGGAAATCTGAGTGACTTGCTCTGCTGTACTTAAACCTGGATGGAAAATGAGTTGCAGTATGTCTTGCTGTTCTAAGTCTTGTTCTGGCTTGATCAATCTGGCAAGGAGTGCTTTCTGACGTACTTTTTCAACATCAATACCTTGACCATCATCGCTAAAGACAACCACAACATCCGTACCTTGACGCTGAATATTAAGCTCAATACGCCCTGTTTCCGGTTTATTTGCTTGTTGCCGCTGCGCTCGGTCTTCTAAACCATGGTCAATTGCGTTTCTGAGCATATGCTCAAGCGGAGTCACTAACCGTTCTAAAATGTTGCGGTCCAACTCACCTTCCGTATTATTTACGAAAAGCTCAGCAGGTCTATTCAATGCTGTAGACGTCTGACGAACAATTCGTTGTAAACGCGGCAATAAACGCGAAAATGGGACCAAACGTGTCCGCATTAAACCTTCTTGAATTTCCGCTTGAATTCGTGATTGTTGTAAAAGCAAACTTTCGGTATCTCTGATTTTGTCAGATAACGTATTTTTAAAGTCGACCAAGTCCGATGCAGATTCAGCAAGCGATTTCGACAATTGATTTAAAGATGAATACTGGTCCATCTCTAACGGATCAAAGTCGGTATAACGAGAATGTTCAATTCCATGTTTAGCAATAATCTGTGTTTCTAACTCACCTTCCATTCGTCGTAACTGATCGGCAAGTCGTTGAATCGCCAACTCCATTTCAACTAGTGTATGGCTAAACTGACTTAGGTCCATTTCAATTCGTGAACGGTTAATGGAATTTTCACCAGACAAATCAATCATTTTCTCGATTAAGTCGGCTGAGACACGGATCATTTCATTATTCTGATCCAGACGCTCTGTTTGCTCCCACGCTCCCATCATTGGTGGAGGCTCTGTACCATCACCTTGTATAAAGGTCATCACTGGTTCTGAGCTAAACAAGTCCGCTCTAGTTAACTTAGTCGGAATCTGGATTGTAGTTTCAAAGAATTGAATATTTTCTAAACTTTGCTGTAATCCATCGAAATGCTGATAATTGTGGTTGAAAATTGCATCTTTTAACCATGCAATTGCACTTTCTAATAAATGATCATAAATATTTGAATTGAAGTGATGCAACGCAAATTGTTCAAAAGCATTTTCTAGTTGGTAGGCAATTGCTTGTACGGCTTCTAAACCCACCATTCGTGCACCACCTTTCAAACTGTGCACGGCTCTTTGTAGCTGAAGCAAAATACTACGATTTGTACGCTGTTCAAACCATTGTTTTAATAGCGACTCAGCCATTTCTAACAATTCAGTAGCTTCTTCTAGGAAGGTCTGTTCAACAACAGCATCAATGTCCTGTTCATCAGCTGCAACTTCATTCTCTTGCGATGTAACCGAGGTAATTACTTCAACTGGAGTAGCTAACTCGGTAACCGCTGTATCGAATACCTGATCGTGATGAGTTTCTAGCTTTGCAAGAGCAGGTTCAAGTTCTACTGGTATCTCATCTATTATTATTTCAGATATCACCTCTTGCTCAGAGAATACCTCACTTTCAGCATCAAATGCCTCAACCACTGATACAGGTTGGAAGTTAGAGTTTTGACCCGCTCGTTTTAATGCGTTAATTGTGTAAGGAGCTGCATAATCTAGTTGTTGTTCACGCATGATTTGTAAACGATCAGCCAAGTCATCTTGAACCAAACGAATAAAATCAATTAAATCTGAAGTTGCTACTAATTGCTTTTGAATTAAACGCTCATAAATGCTTTCTAATTCATGGGCAATCAAACCAAGATACGTTGCCTGAACCATATTTGCTCCCCCTTTCAAGGTATGCAAATAACGCATTAGGTTGTTCAGAGCTGCAAAGTTTTCTTGCTCACCTACCCAAATATTAAGATCGGTATCAATTCCCTCAAGTAATTCTTCAGCTTCCTCAAGAAAGATATCTAAAAGATCAGCATCAAAATTTCGATTCACTTGTGTAGATGAAATATATTGTCGATCTTGCTGCACACTTTGACCTAATACCGCCCAGTCTGCAGAGTCTGAGAAATTCTCTACAGTAGCTACTACTTCTGGCTCTGGTTCAATATTGGATATTGGTTCAAAAGATGTCGAATCCTGCTGAGGCAGGTCATTTGATATGTCTGGAGTGTACTGCGTATAAAGTTTTAATTCTTCTAAAATACTTTGGTGTTGCTTAACAACACCGACTCGCTGACCAGCAGCTAAAGCATCAAATAATTGAATGAGTTGTTGATGCGCTTTTTGATAAATTTCAAATATATAGTCCGATTGTAATAAAGCAGGTTTATCAAGCAGCACTTCATAACTTTCTTTCAGTTGGCTGGTATATTCATGTAAACCCAACATTGCTTGAGAATGTGTATGTTGCAGTAATAAATCAGCCTGTTCTCTTAGGCGTTCAAGATAATCAGGAAACTCATTACGAATACCCTTCTCAAAATCTAATTCTGCATCCAGTAATTCAGAAACATCTAATTGTAATAATTGCGATACCAAGCCATGAGAAGGCATTAACGGATCTGTTCGGTCACCATGTTGCTCAACATATGCATCCCAAGATTGATTAAATTGCTGCAATCTCGCTTCGAGCTGTTCACTTGAACTATATCTAGATAGTAGTTCCAAGCTATCTCGAACAAACTCACGATATTCTTGTAATAATAAAATTTCTTCAGAGTGAGAAGATAACTCTTCTTGCAGTAGTATTTTAAATAAATGCTCAACTTTGGTACTGGCCTCGAAAATTGTTTCGACCTGCGCCATTGCAGAGCTACCACGCAAAGTATGTAAAGCACGTATTAAAGCATTGTAACTGTCATACTGATGTAACTCTTGATCCAAAAATTGATGAATCGTGGCTAAATGTTCTTCCGCCTCTTCCATAAATAAGGTCAAAGTTTCATCTAGATTTATTTCAATTTCAGTATGAGTAGCTTGAATGATTGGCTCGGCTAACGAATCTTGTTCAATATAATCTAGCTCAAGACCAGTCACTGTTTCGGCCGTAAGCGTATTTGAAAGTTGTAAAAGCTCTTCTAAAGCTGGTTCTAAACTTTGCTGTTGTTGTAGTTGTTGACCTAATAAAATAAGAGGTCTGAAATCTAAGGTATGTGCTCTTTTTTGCTTAAAATTATCTACTAATTTAAGGAAATAGAACTTAAATACTAACTGCACATAGCTCTGGATAGTTGGCGTTAATTGTAAGCTTTGGTTGATTACCCGGTTGAGTGTATCTTCGACTGTCCAGGCAAGTTCAGCTGAAGATTTAGCGCCAATCATTCTTCCGGAACCTTTTAAGGTATGGAAATGACGACGAATTTCAGTGAGCTTAGCAATATTCTCAGACTGCATCCATTTATTTATCAAAGGTTGCAAATCAACAAAAATCTCTTCAATTTCTTCAATGAAGATCTCAAGAAACTCAGCATCTTGTTCAGAATAGCTATCTTCAGGTAGCGTCATTGCTTCAGTTAAAGTTTTTAATATTTCTTTCATAGCAAAGGCTTCTTTTGCTTACCCCCTGAGTGGGGAAAACTACAGAGTCAACACCAGAAAAATAACTATCTCCCCAATATTTGTCTGGCGCTGCTCATACTTTTAAAAGAATAGCGATATGAGAATAGCTATTCTTATCCCCCAATTTAGTCAGGTAATTTAAAGTCCGTTACTGACTCACGTAATGACTCTGCCATATTCGCCAACTCTGATACGGAGCGAGCAGTATCAAACGTTGCCGTTGTTGTTTGCGAAGTAATTTCTTGTACAACCGTCATGGTGGTTGCAATGTGACTCGCAGATGCTGACTGAAGTTTTGCTGCGTCGGAAATGCTCGCAATCAGTTTTGCCAAGTCACCCGATACTTTTTGGATTTCATCCAGTGCAATACCCGCATCTTTTGCCAAATTCGCACCACGTACAACTTCCGTCGTTGTTTGTTCCATTGAAATAACGGCTTCGTTGGTATCGGTCTGAATTGTTTTAACCAGTGTTTCGATCTGTTTGGTTGCAGATGCTGAGCGCTCAGCAAGACGTTGTACTTCATCGGCAACCACGGCGAAACCACGGCCAGCCTCACCTGCCATAGATGCTTGAATTGCTGCATTTAATGCAAGGATGTTCGTTTGGTCTGCAATATCGTTAATGAGCGATACGATGTTACCAATTTCTTGAGAAGACTCACCTAAGCGCTTAATACGTTTAGAAGTTTCCTGAATCTGCTCACGAATAGTATCCATACCTTCAATTGAACGATTTACCACTTGTGCACCATTTGATGCAATTTGTACTGAACGCTGTGCTACTTCCGCAGATTCAGAAGCGTTGGCAGATACTTGGTCAATTGACTGTGCCATTTCATTCATGGCAGTAGAAGCACCTGCAATTTCTTGTGCCTGATGTTCTGATGCCTCTGCTAACTGGTTAGTAATACTTTGCGTATCTTGTGTGTAGCGTGCAACTTCCTGAGAGGTTTCATGAATTCGTGAAACCAAATCTCGCAGTTGGTCAATTGCGAAGTTAATCGAGTCGGCAATGGCACCCGTAAAGTCTTCAGATACAGTTGCATATGAACGTAAGTCACCATCCGCCAAATCGGCAATTTCATCAAGTAAACGTAAAATCGCATTCTGGTTACGGTCATATTCTTCCTGTAATCGAGCAACACGTTGCTTATCCATTACACTACGTAGTGTAATTAACTTGAATACAGAGAAAATTAGTCCGCCTAATGAAAGAATAAGAACAGCACCTAAAAATAAGGTGAGCCAGTTCTTTCTTGCAACATCAGATAAATGTCCTAGACTTTCCAACATTACATCCGATTTAGAGAAAATCTGAGAAGAAGCCTGACGAACATTGACAATCTGGCTACCATTTTTTAATACCGTTGCAGCAGCAGATTTTAAGACTTTGTCATATTCAGACTTAATACTTTCTAAAGATTCACGTAAAGCCGGATCAGCAATACGATCAACACCTAACTCGGCATTACCATTCAGTTCAGCATTTAAATAGGTACCAAAAGTCTCAATATCGACACTAAAGTCACTAGTTGATACATTTCCGTCTGTACCACTTAACACCGAGTTAATCGAACGTAAAATACGTTCTGCAATAAATACCTGGTTTTTAGCAATAATTACCTGACTACTTGGCAAACCTTGGCGAGCCATTTGGTCGACCATCAAGTTATATTCTGCCTGAATCTCTGGAACCGTTTCACTAATCGAGATGTTGGTATCATATAACTGGTTAAGAACTCGTTGATGTGATGAAATCAAATCAATATTTTTTGAAACCTCACCCCATATTTTCTCAACTTTTTGATATTCATCGGTCGACTTACCGTGAATATTTTCAATTTCAAGTAAGTTCTCATCAAAGTCTTTTTTAGATTGCTGTAGCTTTGTGATCGCCTCTTGAGAACCCGACTCTGTTGCTTCAGTTGCTTGCTTAGAAATGGTTTGAGATAACAGACGTAACTCACCAAGACTTCGAATTAACTGGTTATGACGAGGTACATTATAAAATAGATAAGCTAATGAAATTAACGCACATACTAAACATAACAGCGCTGCATAAAGGATAGGCTTGGACTTTTCACTTTCCCCAAATAAACTGGCAAACTGCTCAATTTTTGACTGGATTTTTGCAATAAAATTGACACTCGATTTTCCGGTAGCACCGCGATTGCCACTTTTCTTTTTAAGTTTAAAGCCCATACAGCTTCTCCCCAGAAAAATACGCTGTTCATTCACAGCATAAAAATTAGTTTATAAATTTTGTCGATGCGTTCATGTAGTGTGGGTTTTGCAATAACCGACTAAATAAAAAGACATGCCAATGTTGATTGTGTTGGTGAAAATACCCTTGGCAATATTCTTTTAGGTTTTCCCCTAAGTCTAAACTCTCAGAAAAAAAACTTTTTTTATTAAAGTGCTGAATCCCCAAAACCTGATCCACAACCAACCCCACATATTGGTCATGATGGCTAATACACAGCACTTTTTGGGTAGACGAAAATGAACTCCGCTGCCCTGAAATAAAATGAGCCAAATCAGATACCGAAAGTAACCTTCCACGAATGTTTGCCAATCCCTTGACCCAACTTTGAGTATTTGGAACTGGTGTATATTTCGGTGGATAGATAACTTCTGACACTTCCCCAAGTGGTGCGACGAAGTATTGCCCTCTCATTTCAAAAGCAATTCCTGACCATCGCTGTGCTTCATTTTGAACTGAAGCGTAATTCTTATTACCCCGTTTAGACAAACGAAGTAACTCGATAAATCCATTCGCTGCCATACTCGATCCTATAAAACGGGCGTATTTATCCCGTTATTTATGTTTTTATGGATGGATGAGTTAATTTAGAAATTGTTTAATTACATCAATTAATTGCTTTTCTTCGATTGGCTTGATTAAGTAATCGATTGCGCCTTGACGTTTACCCCATACTCGGTCAGTTGCCTGATCTTTAGTACTCACAATCACCACCGGAATATGCTTCGTGTCTTCATCACGGGTAATCTGGCGCGTTGCCTGAAAACCATTTACACCTGGCATGACCACATCCATTAATACCAAGTCAGGCTGCTCAGCTTTTGCCAAAGTCACACCATCTGCACCGTTAGATGCTTCAAGTACGTCATAGCCATGCTTAGTTAGGATTTCTTTAAAACGAAAAGTTTCTGTTGGTGAGTCATCAACAATGAGAATACGTGCCATTTCTTTTGCCCTCAAATTACTTATTATGAACTTACATGATTACGAATCGCATTTAGCAATTCATCTTTGCTAAAAGGTTTCGTCAAGTATTCATCTGAACCTACCACACGCCCTTTTGCCTGATCAAATAAACCATCTTTACTAGAGAGCATGATAACGGGAATGTTCTGATAATTTTGAGAGTTCTTAATCAGAGCACAAGTTTGATAACCGTCTAAACGAGGCATCATGATATCTACAAAAACAATATCCGGATTCGCTTCAGCAATTTTAGATAAAGCTTCAAATCCATCGACAGCAGTAATCACTTCGCAACCTTCGCGTTGCAATAGAGTTTCTGCGGTACGGCGTATAGTTTTTGAGTCATCAATAACCATTACTTTCAGATTTTGGAATGCATCTTCCATTTAATCTTCCATCCCCATAACATAAAATATAAATGCAATTTAACTTAAATTTGTTTTTACAGATTTATACGCATTTTTAACATATCTATACTTCTATTTTCAATGTAAGCTTTTTGTCTACTTTCTCATTTATAAACAATAACTTTTAACCTCATCACACTTTCAAAAAAATTATCATTTTTTTTATAATGTTGATATTTTTATTCAGTTAAATAATAACTAATATATTTAAGATTAATTATTTAAAAATAAGTGACTTACCTTTCTTTTTTGGGGAATTTTATGAATAAGCGGATGAAATATGCCTTTTATAGGAACTGCTTGTCTGTATCTATAGGCATTGCCTCTTGCGGAGCACTGTTTTTCTCTTCCCCAACGTTGGCTGCAAATGCTGCTCCTAAAGCTGTCTGGTATCGTTATTATGATCAGCATGGTATTGCGAATATTAGTACATCCGTAACGCCGGCTCATATTCGCTATGGATATGAAGCACTCGATCAGAATATGCAGGTCATTAAAAGAAATCATCCTTATAATTCTGAAGCCGATTTAAATCAGTCCTCACAGCGTGCATTATCAGCTCGATATAGAGAAGAAGATAACAAATTAAAAAGAGCATATAGCAATAGTAAAACTGCGACGATTAAAAGAGACCAAGCATTATTGGCAATTAAAAAACAAATAAATTATCAGCAGGACCAACTGAGTCAATTACAACAAGACAAAATTTTATTTAAACGGCAAGAAATGGAATATTTTCGTAAGGGTGAACAAGTTCCCGAAAGACATAAAACCTTGATTGAAAACAATCTTATGAATATTAATAAGGTTAAACAAACACTTGAAATACTTTCGAAAACCTATAATCGCACCAATAAAGATTATGAAAATATTATCGAACGTTTAAAAAAGCTTGAATAAGGTTACAGCTTTATCAAGAATAGGGGCAAAATAAAATTTGAATTACAGGATGATGCTGTATGCGCACAACGCATCTTACCCCTTCTACTTTTTTTAAATTAAGCTTGATCAGTCTGAGTTTAATCTTAGCTGCATGTAACCAGCAAGAAGTACCAAAAACAACAGCATCTGAACCTAAAAAAATTGAACTCATTCCTCAAGATTTAATTCCTGTAAAAGAAGGCTCACTCGCCGCTCAAACCGCTTTTACAGGAACTATTCGTGCAGTACAACAAAGTTCTATTCAAGCCCAAGTTAGTGCAACAGCGACTGCCGTTACAGCCAATGTAGGTCAAAAGGTACAAAAAGGCCAAGTTTTAGTTAGATTAAATAATCAAGACAACGCTGCACGCTTAGCTCAGGCACAGGCTAATCTTGCTTCTGCTCAGGCACAAGCAGAACTTGCACGTAATTTGATGAATCGAAAACAAAGATTACTCAATCAAGGCTTTATTGCCCGTGTAGAGTTTGAGCAAAGTCAGGTGGATTATAAAGGTCAACTTGAAAGTGTTAGAGCTCAACAAGCCAATGTGGATATTGCTAAAAAAGCTGATCGAGACGGTATTATTACCAGCCCCATTTCAGGTGTTATTACAAAACGACAAGTTGAACCGGGACAAACCGTTTCGGTTGGACAAACATTATTTGAAATCGTTAATCCGGATCAATTAGAAATACAAGCGAAACTACCTATTGAACAACAATCTGCCTTAAAAGTAGGTAGCTCTATCCAGTATCAGATTCAGGGTAACTCGAAACAATTACATGCCATACTGACTCGTATCTCACCTGTAGCAGATCAAGATAGCCGACAAATTGAATTCTTTGCGAGCCCTAAAGAAGCGATTGATTCATTAAGTATTGGTGCGTTCATTAACGGTATTATTTTGCATAATGATAGCAATCAGGGACAAACCATTCCTTTAGATAGTATTCAAAATCTGCAACATGATCCTTTTGTATGGGTAATACGCAATCAAACGATTCAGAAAGTCAAAATTCGAGTGGTTGAACAACGATACAACGAAAATATCGCTTTAGTTCAGGGTTTACAAAGTACAGATCAGGTAAGTCGTATCCAGTTTGAAGATTCTGATATCAATAAAAAAGTGACGCTTACAACCGAAAAAAATAAATAAGGTAGCAAATAGCTTATGTGGTTTACCCGAATTAGTGTGAAGTACCCCGTTTTTACCATCATGATGATGCTCAGTCTAATGGTACTCGGGTTAGCATCTTGGAAACGTATGACCGTTGAAGAGTTTCCAAATATTGATTTCCCATTCGTAGTTGTCACTACGCAATATGCGGGTGCTTCACCTGAAGCAGTTGAATCGGACATTACCAAAAAACTCGAAGATCAAATCAATACCATTTCGGGTATTAAACAAATTACTTCACGCTCAAGTGAAGGGCTTTCGATGGTGATTGCAGAGTTTAATCTTGATACGTCTTCGGCAATTGCAGCACAAGATGTTCGCGACAAAATTGCTCCAGTTATTGCCCAATTCCGCGATGAAATAGATACGCCGATTGTACAACGCTACGATCCATCATCTAGCCCCATTATGTCAGTCGTGTTTGAATCGAACAGCATGAGCTTGGCTCAATTAAGCTCCTATGTAGACAAAAAAATTGTGCCTCAGCTTAAAACTGTTTCTGGTGTGGGTAATGTCAATTTACTAGGTGATGCTAAACGTCAAATTCGGATTAAGGTTCATCCTGAACAATTACAAAGCTATGGTATTGGTATTGATCAGGTCATTAACACCCTAAAAAATGAAAATATAGAAGTACCTGCAGGAACCTTACAACAAAAGAATTCTGAACTGGTTGTTCAGATTCAATCAAAAGTCATCCATCCTCTTGGATTTGGTGATTTAGTTATTGCTAATAAAAATGGTTCCCCTATTTTTCTAAAACAAGTAGCAACCGTTGAAGATACTCAAGCAGAACTGCAATCAAGTGCTTTTTATAATGGAAGAACAGCGGTTTCTGTCGATATTTTAAAAAGTTCCGATGCTAATGTAATTCAGGTTGTTGACAAGACCTATCAGACCTTAGAGAAGCTAAAAGCTCAAATGCCTGCGGGTTTGAATTATAAAGTTGTCGCCGACAGCTCTAAAGGTATTCGTGCTTCAATTAAAGACGTTGTTCGCACCATTATTGAAGGAGCGGTCTTAGCGGTTTTAATTGTTTTACTCTTTTTGGGTTCCTTCCGATCTACTGTTATTACAGGTTTAACCTTACCGATTACCCTACTTGGCACATTAACATTCATCTGGGCGTTTGGGTTTAGCATTAACATGATGACACTGTTGGCCCTGTCACTGAGTATTGGTCTATTAATTGATGATGCGATTGTGGTTCGGGAAAACATTGTCAGACATACAGAGCTCGGCAAAGATCATGTCACTGCGGCTTTAGATGGTACTAAAGAAATTGGGTTAGCAGTACTTGCAACCACACTCACCATTGTGGCGGTATTTTTACCAGTTGCCTTTATGGGAGGCTTAATTGGGCGTTTCTTCTATCAATTTGGGGTAACTGTAAGTACGGCTGTTCTTATTTCCATGTTCATCAGCTTTACACTCGACCCAATGCTTTCCGCACACTGGAAAGATCCTATAAAGAAAAAAGAAAGTCGACTGCAACGTTTCTTTAACTATATTTCTAATCTATTAGATGGCCTAACGCACATCTATGAAAAGCTTTTAAAGCTTGCCTTACGCTTTCGTTTCATCACAGTCATTATTGCAATTGTTTCATTGGTTGTGGCATTAGGCTTATCAAAAATGATCGGAACCGAATTTGTACCTACACCAGATAAAGGTGAAATTCGTATTCAGTTCGAAACCCCTGTTGATTCTTCTTTAGAATATACCCAAGCAAAATTACATCAGGTTGATCAGATTATTAGGCAATTCCCTGATGTCGTTTCTACTTATGGAGTGGTTAACAGTGAAGTCGACTCCGGTAAAAACCATGCAGGTTTAGGAGTCACCCTAAAACCAAAACAAGAACGTAGTGCAGACCTGACAACACTCAACAATGAATTCCGTGATCGTTTACAAAGTGTAGCTGGCATCCGAGTGACTTCAGTCGCTGCTGCTCAAGACTCAGTGTCTGGTGGTCAAAAGCCAATCATGATTTCTATTAAAGGATCTGATCTAAATGAACTACAAAAAATCTCGGATCGTTTCATGGCTGAAATGGAAAAAATTGATGGTGTGGTCGATTTAGAAAGCTCTTTAAAAGAACCTAAACCGACTTTAGGTGTACATATTAACCGTGTACTGGCCAGTGATTTAGATTTATCTGTTTCTCAAATTGCGAATGCGATTCGACCACTCATTGCAGGTGACAATGTCACAACATGGGAAGATCGTGACGGCGAAACTTATGATGTGAATATCCGTTTAAATGAAAATAAACGTGTGCTTCCCCAAGATGTTCAGAACCTATATCTCAACTCGAATAAAACCAATGCAAATGGGCAAAATATTTTAGTTCCATTAAGCGCCGTAGCCACAACCCAAGAAAAACTTGGAGCTTCGCAAATTAACCGACGTGACCTTGAACGTGAAGTTTTAATTGAAGCAAACACTTCAGGACGTCCAAGTGGGGATATCGGTCAAGATATCGATAAAATGCAAAAAGCATTCAAATTGCCAGCTGGTTATACCTTTGATACTCAAGGGGCAAATGCCGATATGGCTGAATCTGCGGGTTATGCGTTAACGGCAATTACCCTTTCGATTGTATTTATTTATATTGTGTTGGGTTCTCAGTTTAATAGTTTTATTCACCCTGCTGCGATTATGGCATCTTTACCATTGTCCCTGATTGGTGTCTTCCTGGCCTTATTCTTATTTAGGAGTACCCTAAATCTATTTTCAATTATTGGCATTATTATGCTGATGGGGCTGGTAACCAAAAACGCGATTTTGCTTATCGACTTTATTAAAAAAGCGATGGAAGATGGGATAAGTCGTTATGATGCTATTTTACAAGCAGGCAAAACCCGTTTACGCCCAATCTTGATGACAACAAGTGCGATGGTGATGGGTATGGTTCCATTAGCTCTAGGTTTAGGTGAAGGTGGTGAACAAAGTGCACCAATGGCTCATGCTGTAATTGGGGGTGTCATTACCTCTACCTTATTGACTCTTGTGGTTGTCCCCGTCATTTTCACTTATCTGGATGACTTGAAAAACTTTATGCTGCGTCAAACCCGACGATTCATGTCATAATGCAGCGACTATCGTATAATCCGCGTTTTTATAACGCTTAACTTTTAGGACTTTTTCCATGCGCGCAAGCCGCTTTTTATTTGCAACGTTGAGAGAAACCCCAAACGATGCTGAAGTGATTTCACATCAGCTCATGTTACGTGCGGGGATGATTCGTAAATTGGCATCTGGTTTATATACATGGCTGCCGATGGGAACACGTGTGCTTAAAAAAGTTGATGCCATTGTTCGTGAAGAAATGAACCGTTCAGGTGCTATGGAAGTGTTCATGCCCGTAACTCAACCCGCAAGCTTGTGGGAAGAATCGGGTCGTTATGAACAATATGGTCCTGAATTATTACGTTTCAAAGATCGTCACGACAATCCGTTTGTGCTTGGTCCTACACATGAAGAAGTGATTACCGATTTAGCACGTAACGAGCTAAAAAGTTATAAACAGCTTCCTGTAAATTTCTATCAAATTCAAACCAAATTCCGTGATGAGATCCGCCCTCGTTTTGGTGTAATGCGTTCACGCGAGTTCATCATGAAAGATGCTTATTCTTTCCATGCAACTCAAGAATCATTACAAGAAACTTATGATGTGATGTATGACACCTATAGCCGTATTTTCACTCGTTTAGGTTTAGATTTCCGCCCAGTACAAGCAGATACAGGTTCAATTGGTGGTTCAGCTTCACATGAATTCCACGTATTAGCTGCAAGCGGTGAAGATGACATTGCATTTTCAACTGAGTCTGATTATGCAGCAAACGTTGAAATGGCTGAAGCTGTTTTAGTGGGTGAGCGTGCAGCGCCTACACAAGAATTTAAATTGGTTGAAACACCAAATCAAAAAACAATTGCTGATGTTTGCCAGTTCTTAAATGCTGACCCTAAACAATCTGTAAAAGCCTTATTGGTTCAAGGCGTTGCTGATGAGAAAGGCAATGTACCTGTCGTTGCCCTATTCTTACGTGGTGACCACGAACTTAATGAAATTAAAGCCGAGAAGCATCCTTTAGTGGCCGCTCCTCTCGCGTTTGCCACAGAAGAACAACTTCAAGCATTTGGCTTAACTGCTGGCTTCACTGGTCCACAAGGTTTAGTTGAAAAAGGCATCACTGTAATTGTTGACCGTGCTGCATCTGTTCTTTCTGACTTCGTTGCTGGTGCAAATGAGGCAGACAAACATGCTGTAGGCGTAAACTGGGAACGTGATGCACAGATTACTGAAGTTTTCGATTTGCGTAATGTGGTTGAAGGTGACCCATCTCCAGATGGTAAAGGTACACTACAAATTAAACGCGGTATTGAAGTGGGCCATATTTTCCAACTTGGTACTAAATACTCTGAAGCTTTAGGATGTAAAGTTCTCGGTGAAGATGGCAAACCATTTACAGTAACAATGGGCTGTTATGGTATTGGTGTGACACGCGTAGTTGCAGCTGCAATTGAACAAAACTACGATGACAAAGGGATTATTTGGCCTCAAGCGATTGCTCCTTTTGAAATCGCAATTGTTCCAATGAATGCACACAAATCACCACGTACTCTTGAAGCAGCAGAAGCGCTTTATGCAGAACTTCAAGCCCAAGGCTTTGACTTATTACTTGATGACCGTAACGAACGTCCAGGCGTTAAATTCTCTGACCTTGAATTAATGGGTATTCCACACCGTATTGTGATTGGTGAAAAAGGTCTTGATGCGGGTACTTTTGAATATAAAGGTCGCCGTGATGCTGAAGCGAGCAATTTAACTAAAGAAGAACTCTTAGCTAAATTAGCGCGTTAATAAATACATAAATAAAAAAAGCAGCTTTTAGAAGCTGCTTTTTTTAATTTAATTTTACACCTGAACTGTTAAGTCTTTAATGGTTGTGGAAGATCCATTGTTTTTAACCGATTCAATGCCTTTATCGCGTGAAGCTTCACTGGCATAAAACTGGCTCGAACCAATAATTTGATGATTTGCAGCTTTTAAATTGAAGTAAGGTTTCCCATTTTTTGCAGTTAAACGATCATATCGCGCATCGTCACTACTATTTTTTTGAACTGACTCAATACCATTGACTGCTGATGCTTTCGCTTTATATAGCTCACTATTTAAAATAATTTCGCCATTACCAGCCTTAAGTACAAAGCGATATTGTCCATCATTCGCTTGTGTAATTTCGTACCATCCTGCCATATGAACCTCGTTTTTTTGTTGGTGTGGGTATGACTTTCGTTATTATTCTGGACGAAAGTTAATTCTTCTTAATGACAATATAAATGAGCTCTTAAGCTTTGGATAGTCTACTTTTTATACATTATCGTAATAAAATTATAAGGATGTTGAAATGTAAAAAGGTAGAGATCACGCCTGCAATCTCTACCAAAATGTAATTAAAATTAACAAATTAAGCTTTTTTTACAAATTCAGATTTTAACTTCATCTGACCAATACCATCAATTTTACAGTCAATATTGTGACCATCACTTGCGTCTGGAACTAAACGAATACTTTTTACTTTTGTTCCGACTTTAACAACTGAAGAAGAACCTTTAATTTTTAAATCTTTAATTACAGTAACGCTATCGCCATCCGCCAAAACGTTTCCATTAGCGTCTTTAATAACTTCTTGCTCTTCAGTTACTAAAGCTTCCCCTTCTTTCCACTCGTGTGAGCATTCTGGACAAATTAATAAATCGCCGTCTTGATATGTATATTCTGATTGGCATTTTGGACAGTTTGGCAAAGACATAAAAAAATCTCAAAAAGTATATTATGCGAGATATGACTCATTTTTTAAAGTTTTAAATAAAAGACTTTTACCAAAAAAAAATTTATATATTTAACTTTTGCTCTTTTCTAATAAATATTCTTTTAAAATAATCGCATGGTTATGTTCCACATCTTTAGCCGAATATAAAAGTGTGACTTTATGATGTGAAACGATTTCTAATAACTCTTTAACTGCGGGGTTGGTTTCTAGTTCTTTTAAATAACGTTGTTTGAACTCAACCCAATGTTCTGCGGACTCTGCATGAAACCACTTACGAAGTTCAGTTGAAGGAGCTATTTCTTTTAACCATAAATCTAAATGAGCATTTTCTTTGCTAATCCCTCGACTCCATAGTCGGTCAACCAAAATTCGCTTTCCATCATCACCGCTTACATCCTCATAAATTCTTTTAATTTGTATGTTCATATCTTTATCTCACAAGAAGGCTTAACTCATTGAGCTTCATATGATCATTCAATATTTTGTTCATTTTTGATAGTGTTTAAAAATAAAAAAATGAGTAGTTTTTCTACTCACTTTTTATTTAAATCTCAATTTAAAAAGACAATTATTGATCTGGAATGTCGGCTTCTACTAACAACTTCAATAAAGATAAAGACTCTTGCCAGCCTAAATAGCATGCTTCCACAGGAATAACTTCAGGTATTCCTTCTTGGGTAATGTGTATTTCTGTGCCGACCAATACTGTTTTTAATGTAATGGTGACCTGCATCGTGCCTGGTAAATTTGCGTCGTCAAATTGGTCGTTATAACGAATTAATTCATTGGGAACGAGCTCAACATAAGTACCTCCAAATGAATGCGTTGACCCAGTTGAGAAATTGGTAAAGCTCATTTTGTATGAGCCCCCTACTTTTGCATCAAAACTATGAACCTTTGCGGTAAAACCGTGAGGTGCCATCCATTTAACTAAAGCATCTGGGTCAAGAAAAGCACGATAAACTCGTTCAGCTGGTGCCTTAAACACTCGATGTAATTTTACTGTACCTGTTGCCATTGTCTTCTCCTTATTTTAAGTCCATTTAAGTTATAAAAATTATGTTGAATAGCTTAAACCGTAGAATTTCTTTTAACGTATATTTTTGGTGTTTTTTTGACCTAAACCTATTGTTTTATACAAAAGTAAATTACGAAAACTATGGCTGATTTTTTAGTAAAAATGGAGCAAAATAGTCAGCAATCATAAAGAAACATATTGAATTTGAGATTAATCATGAGTCTGCTCGCTTTCTCCTCATATGCATTAAACGGTGTAGATGCACAAAAGTTTTTACAAGGCCAAGTGACTGTAGATACTGAACGTTTAGCTGAAAATGAAACACGCTATACAGCCATTTGTGATCTTAAGGGCCGCATCCATTTTGGCTTGTGGCTAAAAAAGAATAATGCAGAAAGTTTTGACATTATTGTCACTCAAGATCAAGCTGAAGAATTCGCGAAGCACATTAAAAAATATGGTGCTTTTTCAAAAATGACCTTAAGTGAACAAGGTGCTGTATTCCCAAAAGTTGTGAATGGCCATACTGAGTTCAGCTCTACAGAAACTGATATTTCCGAATGGCAAAAACAAGCCATCATGACAGGTCAAGCATGGATTGCTCAAGCGACTGAACATGAGTTTCAGCCACAAGAATTACGTTTACATCAACGCGAAGGCGTCAATTACGATAAAGGCTGTTACTTAGGTCAAGAAATTGTGGCGCGCCTTTGGTTTAAAGCAAAACCAAAACACTGGTTGCATTTAGTTCAAGGTACAGGTGATGCACCTGCTCCAGCAACTCAACTGCACAATGACGTAGAAGTGGTTAATAGTACCCAAACTACTGACGGTTATATTGCCTTAGTTGTTGCGAAACCCGCCGCCCTTCAAGAATTAGGTCTTCAAGTTTTAGATTTACCAGAAGCTTTAAGTGGTGATGTTGCTAGACCACAATAATTATATTTAATAAATTAAAAGCCCGTGGATAAATCTACGGGCTTTTCTGTAGATACAAAATTCTAATGAATTCATTAAATTAGGGCATCAATTTTTTAAGTTTTCTATGCCATCATAATCCATGTTGTAATCTAAGAGAAAAAATATGAAAACTAAACTTGCTACACTCATATTGAGTTTGGCTTTTTTCGGTTCTGCTCATGCTGATGTTAAAACACTTGAACAAAATCTGAAGACAAATTATCCAGACCTCCCTGTAAAAGGTGTCTATCAGTCACCTGTCGCTGGAATTTATGAAGTCTATACAAGTGGTCGTATTGTTTATACCAATCAAGATGCAAAATACTTTTTTGTAGGCAATTTAGTTGATATCAAACAACAAAAAAATATGACAGAAGAGCGAATTGCCGAACTGGGTAAAATTGATGTTAAAAGTCTCCCATTAAATCAGGCAATTAAATACGTCAAAGGTAAAGGAGAGCGTACTCTTTATATTTTCAGTGACCCTGATTGCCCTTACTGTCAGCGTCTAGAACAAAATATGGTTGGGGTGGATAACGTAACGGTATATGTATTCTTATATCCGCTGACCAGCTTACATCCAAATGCTGAAAAGGTTTCTAATCAAATCTGGTGCTCTAAAAACTCTTCAGAAGCTTGGACAAATTATATGCTTAACCGTAAATTGCCAGCGGCTGGCAAAAGCTGTACAAGTCCAGTTCAGAAAAATATTGCTTTAGGCCAGAAATTAAATATAGATGGCACACCAACTCTGTTCTTACAAGATGGTCAAAGAATCTCTGGCGTACCAAGTGATGCAAAACAGATTGAAGCATTATTACAGTCAGTAAAATAATCCAATACGCCCCTCTCTTAAGTAGAGTGGCGTATTATTTTTCTCCACAGTTTGCTTTATAGACATCGTTTTATATACAAATCGGCTGTTTACTTTCGGCCATCAATATTTATGATGAGAAATTGAATTGAGCTAATACATCGATGGAATGATGTAGCTACAAAGTAAAAGGTTAAAAAGAAATGAAGAAATTACTTATCGCCAGTCTAATTGCCATTTCAAGTTCATCAATATTTGCAGCAGACACTACGACATCTGCAGCTAAAAACGATGTATTTAAACAGGCTGAGCAGCTATACGCAGCAAAAAATTATCCTGCTGCTTTTCAAGAAGTCCAACGTCTTGCACAAACAGGAAATGCTCAAGCCATCTATAACTTAGGCTATATGACACAAATGGGCCAAGGCACTGCCAAAGATAATGCCAAAGCTCTGAAATATTATGAAGATGCCTCAAATAAAGGTTATGCTCAAGCGAGTTACACGCTTGCACAAATTTATGAGACTGGTGAATTAGGTGTTGCCAAAGATAGCAACAAATTCAGTCAATATATTCAAAAAGCAGCAGCTCAAGGTTCTGATGATGCAACTGTCAAAATAGCGACCATTTTATTTGCGCAGAAAAAACCTCAATCTCACCAAATTGCTTTACAAAAGCTAGCGCCTTTGATTAGAAAAGGAAACTACCCTGCTATTCAAGTCAAAGCGCTTTATGATATTAGCCAAGGGGTTGAAAATAAAAATCCTTTAATGAAACGCCAAGGCATTGAAGCTTTACAAACAATTGCCCAAAAGGGTTATGCGCCTGCATCTATGGCTTTAGCAACCATGATGGCGAATGGCAATATCATTCCTCAGAACCTGCCTCAAGCAAAACAGATCTTTACTGAGCTTGCCAAGCAAAATGTTCCTAATGCTAGAGAATCTTTAGCTTCGGTCGAAAAAATTATTGCTGAGAAGAATAAACAAGCTGCCGCCGCTCCTACGCAGCCAGCTCCTAAAAAATAATAAAGAGACAATAGCCCCACATGGGGCTTTTCTTTTACCACCACAAAGCAATAAGCCCACTCACCCCCATAAAGCCAATAATGGTACTAATCATTAAGGGGGTTAATGCTCTTTCATTTAAACCGTAGGCTTGCCCAAAAATACCAAAAGCGATCGGCATTGGCAGCGCAGCAAGTAAAGTGCCAGCATATAACATCTCTTGGCTCACGTTTGGCAATAAAAGGAACAGCCCAAAAATCACAACAGGCATAAGGATGACATTAAATCCAGCCAACAATATACTTTGGAAATTCACGGCGGTAATACCAATACCAACCAAGCTGCCACCAATAGCAAATAATGCTAGAGGCGAAGCTGTTCTTCCTAAAAGTTCTAAGGCTTGACCAAGTTTTGAAGGCAGATGAATATCTAGCAAAATGCAGCTCATCCCAACTAAAATTGCAATAATTACAGGATTTTTAAGTAAATTAATGAATGTTTTTTTCAGTAAAGGCAAAAGCCGTTGCTGTTGATGCAAACCCGCTTCTGCCAAAATAAGCATTAAAGCAACTATTAATAAATTTTCGATAATTAAGGTTAAAGATATATAGATTGCAGCATGACTCCCCATTAGCATGGTTAGAATCGCTGTACCCATAAAACCTGTATTTGACATAGAAGCGCCCATCGATATGACTGCACTATGTGTTAGGCTATTTTTAAAATACTTGCGGTAAAAGATAAAAGCCAAAAAAAACAAGATTAAAGAGCCGCCACCATAAGCAATAAAATAAGCTGGGTGCCAAATATCTTGTAAGTTCTTATTGGCTAAAGATTGGATTAAAAAAGCAGGTAAAGAAATTTTAATAACAAATGCACTCAGAGCCTTAATTTGTTCAGGTGTTACCAGTTTAATGAGGACACTACAGTACCCCATTAATAACAAAATCAAAATTGGTAGAATTACCTGAAAAACCACAGACTACTTCCTCACTCATTTCAAAAGAAAAACGGGCAAATCTTAGTTTGCCCGAATATTAAAAACTAAAAAGAATCAAAAAGCTGTTTTAAGCCATGTGGTTGGCAACGCAAATATTGAGGAGCAATTTTGACTTTTGCCCCCAATGTAGCTGCAGCATGCCATGGCCAACGTGGGTCATATAACATTGCACGCGCAAGACCAATGGCATCAGCTTGCTGGTTTTCTAAAATTTGTTCAGCTTGTTGTGGGTCAGTAATAAGACCTACAGCAATCACAGGAATAGCTACATGTTTTTTAACCTGTTCCGCGAAAGGAACTTGGTAACCGGCTCCAATGGTAATATTTTGATGCTCATGTAAACCACCACTAGAGACATGAATATAGGCCGCACCTAACTGCTCTAAGGCTTTTGATAAACCAACCGTAGACTCAATATCCCACTGCTCATTGCCATCCATCCAGTCTGTTGCAGATAAACGTACCCCTACCGGATAACCTTCGGGAACAGCAAGTTTAATTGCCTGAAGAACCTCTAGCGTCATACGCATACGGTTTTCTAAAGAGCCACCATATTCATCAGTACGTTGATTTGCAATTGGCGATAAGAATTGGTGTAGCAAGTAACCATGAGCAGCATGTACCTCAATTAACTCAAAGCCCGCTTCAACTGCACGTTTGGCCGCAGCTGCAAAGTCTTGTTGAATTTGTTTAATCTCGGCAATGGTTAAAGCATGTGGCGCTGCATCATGAACCGAAAAAGTACTTGTACTTGGAGCAACTGTTTGCCAACCATGTGGCTGATCTTTTGCAATTTGGCCTTTACCCAACCAAGGCTTTTCAGTAGATGCCTTACGTCCAGCATGAGCTAACTGAATTCCAAATGGCATAGGAGAAAGTGTTTTAACTTTTCCCAATAAAGTTTTGATCTGGTCACGTTGCTGATCATTCCAAAGGCCAAGATCTGCATAACCAATTCGACCTTCCGCCTGTACAGCTGTAGCTTCCACAATACATAGCCCAGCTCCAGACAACGCGTAATTTGCCCATTGCTGTTCATGCCAATAGGTAATTTCGCCTTCATCTGTTGCCGAATATTGGCACATTGGGGCAATTACAATTCTATTGACCAGTTGTAGTGAATCGAAATTAACCGTTTCGAATAATTTTGCCATTTTTAATTCCTAGAATTGTTTAATTACACGTAAACCTGCACTCCAGTTACGTCCATCAGCAGGTTCGAAGTAGCGTTTAGCGGGTACCATCTGACCGTTTACTTTGATTTGTGTGCTGTCATTTACAATCACAGATCCCGCATAGTTTTTATCGAAAAGATTATCTACACGAGCAAAACTAATTATTTTCCAATCATTAACCACCCATGCATAACCAATATTTGCTGAGGTTACACTGTAGCTCGGTGCTGCGTCACTGTTGGTATCATTCACGTATACTTTATCCATATACTGTACATCTACCCCACCATATAGACCGTGCGATGGCTGCCATGCCAAAGAGGCATAAACTTGGTTTTTGGCAATACCCGGAATGGCATTTCCTGAGGAAATTGCTGAAGCGAGAACTTTACCTTTTTTATCAAGTTTTTCAGGCACATTTGCATCAAAAGTTGCATCTAAATAGGCATAGCTTGCGGTCGCTGTTAAGTCTCGCCATAACTTTTTATTCCATGCAAATTCTACGCCCTCACGTAAGGTTTTATCTGCATTACGGAACGTTGATCGACCATTTGAGTTACCGGCCGAAACAATGTCATCTTTGGTTTTAGTCTGGAAAACTGCCAAAGTAAAATCACCTAGTTGGTTTTGCGACTTTAAACCAGTTTCATAGGTATCACTTGTTGAAGCTGTTAAATCAAAATTAAAACCACTTTGACCATCAGGTCGATATGCCATTTCAGTAAAAGTTGGTGTTTCAAAACCTTTGGCATAACTTACATAGGCCATGAGTTCAGGTAAAATTTGCCAACTTAAAGCAACCGACGGTAAAACTTTATCGTAATCCGTCTTACCACTATCATCACCATTACTTAAATAGTTATCTTCCGACTTATAGTGAACATTACTATAGCGTACGCCCGTATCTAAACGCCATGTAGGTAAGAACTGCCATGAAGCCTGTACATATGGATCGATATTCCACAAAGTATTATCTTCATCACGGCGTAACTTACCTTTGACACCATAAATACCATCCGCATTAAAGTTTTCAAAACCTTTACGATCTTCATCCATTGCATCAAGTGCAACACCGACACTTAGCGTGGTATTTGGAAGTAACTCTTTACCCGTCCAACGGAAATCAGCGCCATAATAATTACGTTCAAAATCAATAACCCCGCCAGCCTGATTATCATTAGCCTCTTGTGTTGATTTAGGAATAGATTGATATTGAGTAACTTGGCGATTGCCTAAATATGCCATGGCATAAAGTTCATTTTTATCATTAATCGGTTTAGACCACGTTATACCCGTTTGGGTTTGTTCAATATCTTTACGAACATTAAATTGCTTTAAAAATGGAACTTGTTGCTTTGGATTTGCATTCCACTGATCATGCGTTAGACCCTGCGGATCATCGGCGTGGATTTTTACATAGTTGGTTACCCAGTTGATTTTACTACCATCATCAAGATTCCAGCTGAGCTTTGCATTATTTAGTACTTTTTCTGCACCGCTATGTTCGCGGTAACCGTCGGTATCAAAGTATGATGAGCTAATAATATAACTTGGTTCATTCGCCCCTTTTGCCCCACCTTGCAGCACAAGTCCTGCTCGGCTTTTATCATGGCTACCACCCGAATAGCTCAGCTCAATTGAGTCTTTCCCTTGCCCTTCTTTAGTAGAAGTTAAAATAGTCCCGCCTGATGAATTTCCATAAAGTGAAGAAAAAGGTCCTGTTAGAACTTCAACATGATCTAGACTGCTTAAGTCGATATTAGATGTTTGGCCCTGCCCATCTGGCATTGTTGCAGGGATACCATCCACATAAAGACGAATACCACGGACACCAAACGTAGAACGTGCACCAAAACCACGCATAGATAGCTGTAGATCTTGCGCATAATTTTCACGGTTACGAATCTGTAAACTCGGTATGCCCTTCACAACTTCAGTTAAATTTACTTGTGAAGAACTGTCCACTTGAGGTGTCTCGATTCGGAAAACCGAAGCTGGTGTTTGTAAATAACCGGTGTCAGTACGTGTCGCTTCCACATGTAAAGTTGGCAATTTGGCAACGTCTGAATTTAAGTCTTCGGCCCAAACAAGTGGGCTAGAAATACAGCCCATACTCATCAAAATACAGTAATGAAGTCGGTCTAAGCGTAATAAGGACATGCTTATTTCCTTTATTTATATTGTAGTTATGATAACAAAAAGCAGTGTCTTGTCTGGATATAGAATTCGGTCTACATTGTTGTAAATCTGGAACGCTCGTTTTGCCATATAAATTTGTTCACCAGATGAGAATTATCGACTTAATGATGGATGATCTTTCCAGCAATACCGTTCAGGCCAGTCTTTTGCCTCCTCGGCATAATCAATTCCAATACGTGGCGTTAAAACCACTTCTGGCTGTATAGTGGCTGCCTCGATCCATAGTCCAGATTCTTCACCCAAAGTCTGGCCTTTTAAAGTCCGATCAATGCCTAAATAACGCGTCAGTTTGCCGGGTCCAGCCAAAAGCTTATATTCTTTTTTAGTTGAAGCACTATTTAAAAATGCTGATCGAATCATCACTCCTTCAGGTACACCTTCTGTTTGAGTAATAATGTTGAGCATTTCATACATGCCATAAATTAAATAGACATAAATGGTACCACCATGGCGATACATCACCTCTGTTCGTGCGGTACGTTTGTCATTGTAGCTATGGCAGGCTTTATCGCGGACGCCCAAATAAGCTTCTGTTTCACTAATTGTACAGCGGATAACTTGTCCATCAGGCTGTCGCTTACATAATACGCAGCCGATTAAATCATATGCTACTTCCGAAGTTTCTCGTTGAAACCAGCTTAATGGTAAAATATCTGACATAGTATTCTCTGAAATATTACATACCACACGTTATACTTGATTAATCCAGTATATCTGTTAATTCTGCGAGTTGGCATGCCTGAGTTACCCGAAGTCGAAACCACTAAAACCAGTTTATTTCCCTTATTGAATCAAAAAGTTCTAAGTGTTGAAGTACGCAATCCTAGCTTACGCTGGCCTATACCAGATAATGTTCAGAAACTTGTTGGACAACGTCTCATTGGGTTAAATCGACGTTCAAAATATATTTTGGCAGAGTTTGAACAAGATCAAATGCTCTGGCATTTAGGAATGTCGGGTAGTTTTCGCCTGTGTCAACCAAACGATGAACTGAGAAAGCATGATCATCTCATTATTCAATTTGAAGACCAGCAGTTACGTTACCATGACCCACGTCGTTTTGGCTGTATTCTTTGGCTTAACCCTGAAACTCAAGGCAAACTCATCGATACTTTAGGGCCAGAGCCTTTAAGTACTGACTTTCATGCAGAATATTTAGCTTCTAAACTTAAAAATAAAGCTGTCGGCATAAAAATTGCACTCATGGATAATCATGTAGTGGTTGGGGTTGGCAATATCTATGCAACTGAAAGCTTGTTTAATGTTGGCATTCATCCAGCACAGCCTGCTGGTGATTTAACCATGCAACAGATTGAGAAACTGGTTGTTGAGATTAAGCGAATTTTAAAGTCAGCAATTGATTTAGGCGGCTCGACTTTACGAGACTACAGCAATGCCATGGGTGAAAATGGTTATTTTCAACAGACTTTACTCGCTTATGGTCGTGCCGGTGAAATGTGTGTTAACTGTGAAACCACATTAGAAAACTTAAAACTCGGTCAGCGTGCCAGCGTATTTTGCCCACAGTGCCAACCACTTAAAAAGCTGAGAAAGCCTTAATTTTTTGGAGGAAGACAACATGCAAACAGCAATTGTCCGACATATTTTAGTCAAAGATAAAGACTTAGCCGAACAGCTGAAAAAGAAGCTACAAAGTGGTGCTGACTTTGCCAAACTTGCCAAGCAATACTCCACCTGTAATTCGGCAAAACGTGGTGGTGAACTTGGTGAAGTCAAAAAAGGGCAATTGGTGCCTGTCATTGACAAAGTAGTTTTTACGGCTGCTGAACGTGTATTACAAGGTCCAATCAAAAGCCAGTTTGGCTATCATCTCTTAGAAGTTAAATTCAGAATGACTGGCTTACGTTGATTTCAGCATTTTACTTGTAATTGTGGGGAGCTTTAGCCTGCATATTGATTTGATATGTCCAGGCTTTAACATACTCACCCGATTCTAATTTTATATCTGCTGTCACGCGTTGGTATTGAAAGCCTTCAAAATCATCTAACATTTGCCAGTTTTCTGCTAACTTTTCTGTGCTAAACAAATAGCCTTCTACCCAATCTGCTTCTGGATCTAATTCTAAGGCCTTTAAGCCTTTGTCTGGTCCCCAATCTAAAATATGAATCACTCCTCGTACACTCGCTTTTGTCCAGTTACCACCAATCTGCTCTAAAATATGAGCATTTGCTTTATTAGGGCATAAAGTTCCATATACAAAAAGCTGATTCATTAATTTATGTCCTTGTTCTATCTGCTTAGCTAAACTTAACTGTGATTTAGCAAGTTTATCAATATCTCTAGTCCAGTATAAAATGCTATGTAATAAAAAACGGTACACTAGGTACCGTTTTTTATACTTAAATACTTTTTATTAAGCTTGTTTTTTCAACTCATCACGAATTTCACGTAATAATTGGATGTCTTCTGGAGTTGCAGCTGGAGCTTCTGGCTCATTCTTATCACGGCGAAGTTTGTTTAATAATTTCACCATTAAGAACACAACCCAAGCCAAAATCAGGAAGTTAATTAAAATGGTCAGGAAGTTACCATAAGTTAATACATTGATACCTGCTTTTTGTAAGGCATCTAGAGATTGTAAGTTATTAGGGTTTGCACCTAACACGATAAATTTCTGCGAGAAATCAACACCACCACCAGTAATTACAGTGATAAGTGGCATGATGATATCTTTTACTAACGAGTCTACGATTTTGCCAAAAGCACCACCAATAATTACACCAATGGCTAAATCCATCATATTGCCTTTAATGGCAAATTCTTTAAATTCTTGAATAATACTCATCTAAACATCTCCAGATGTAGGGGGGAGGAACACATCATATTTTTCTTTTTTCACTGGCCTCTTATCCGTCTAGATAGTACTCGCCATGATATTGATAATTTAATATTTTTTTCAAAAAAAGAAAGCTATTTCACACTTTAACAACATATTTGCTTACAAGAAAAATATGACTTTAAGTTTACTTTCAGCTTTACCAGTAAGCAATAAAAAACCGCTAAACGAATTTAGCGGTTTTTCTTTTTCATTTAAGAAAAATTATTTATCACGGTTACGTTTACGTTCATTTTCAGTCAAGTAACGCTTACGGATACGAATTGATTTTGGAGTAACTTCTACTAACTCGTCATCTTCAATAAATTCAAGAGCTTGTTCAAGCGTGAATTCAATTGCAGGTGTTAAAGTTAAAGCATCATCAGTACCAGACGCACGAACGTTAGTTAACTGTTTCGCTTTAGTTGGGTTTACAACCATATCGTCTGAACGAGAGTTAATACCTACGATCATACCTTCGTAAACTTCTAACTGTGGCTTAGCGAATAAACGACCGCGGTCTTGTAAGCTGAATAATGCATAGCCCAAGCATGTACCTTGAACCATAGAAATCAACACACCGTTTTGACGCTTCGCAACAGTACCTTGTTTAAGAGGACCATAGTGAGAGAAGCTTGAAGTCATAATACCAGTACCAGAGGTCATGGTTAAGAATTCAGAACGGAAACCAATTAAACCACGTGAAGGAACAGTTGCTTCAATACGGATACGACCCTTACCGTCAACTTCCATATTGGTCATTTCGCCTTTACGGTGACCCATTTGTTCCATTACAGCGCCTTGGTGCTGCTCTTCAACGTCAAACGTTACGTTTTCGTAAGGTTCTTGTTTTTCACCATCAATTTCTTTAATGATTACTTGCGGACGTGATACACCTAATTCGAAGCCTTCACGACGCATGTTTTCAATTAAAACTGAAAGGTGAAGTTCACCACGGCCAGACACTTTGAAACGGTCTGGACTGTCAGTATCTTCAACACGTAAAGCTACGTTGTGAATTAATTCGCGATCAAGACGCTCACGAATATTACGTGAAGTTACGAATTTACCTTCTTTACCAGCAAACGGAGAGTTGTTTACTTGGAAAGTCATAGACACTGTAGGTTCATCTACAGATAAAGGTGGTAATGCTTCAACGTTTTTCGGATCACAAATCGTGTCAGAAATGTTAAGTGCATCAATACCAGTAATACATACGATATCGCCTGCAGATGCAGAATCAACATCAATACGCTCTAAACCATGGTAACCCATGATTTTTAAGATACGACCGTTACGTGTATTGCCTTCTTTGTCAATTACAGTAACAGGAGTATTTAGTTTTACAGAACCACGTTGAATACGACCAACACCGATAACACCTACGAAGCTGTTATAGTCAAGTGATGAAATCTGCATTTGGAATGGACCATCAACATCAACAGCTGGTGGCTCAACGATGTCTACAATCGTTTCGAACAACGGAGTCATGTCTTCTGCAAGCTCTTCAGGAGCAGGACCCGCTACACCACGTAAACCTGATGCATAAACGATTGGGAAATCAAGTTGCTCATCAGTTGCGCCAAGGTTATCAAACAAATCAAATACTTGATCGATTACCCAGTCTGGACGCGCACTTGGCTTGTCAACTTTGTTGATAATCACGATTGGTTTTAAACCACGGGCAAAGGCTTTTTGAGTCACAAAGCGAGTTTGTGGCATTGGGCCTTCTTGTGAGTCAACAAGAAGTAGTACGCAGTCAACCATCGACATTACACGTTCTACTTCACCACCGAAGTCGGCGTGTCCCGGGGTATCCACGATGTTGATACGGTAAGTTGTATCTGTACGTTTGTCTAACCAAGTAATAGCGGTGTTTTTCGCTAAGATGGTAATACCACGTTCACTTTCAAGCGCATTCGAGTCCATGACACGCTCAATCTCGCCTGCTCGGTCACCGAGAGCACCTGATTGCTGAAGTAGTTTATCGACAAGTGTGGTTTTCCCGTGGTCGACGTGCGCAATAATTGCGATATTACGGAGATTTTTGATATCTGACATGAAAATTCGAAACGCCTAAAATTTGAGGGCAAATTATACAGAAAAACACTACTCTTGAGTAGTGACAGTTTATTGACATTGACAAAAAAATTTTCCAATAGTCTGTATTTCGTTTTGTAAAGATAGGTATCTCGATTAGAATAGCGCCAATTTGCGAAATTGCGGCGTATTTACTCCCATGTCCAATCAACCATCACAAGACAGTCTTGACCTCGTTTATGGGCTAGATGACCGACCAAAACCGTTCGTGGCTTTTTTGGCAGCCTTTCAACATTTGCTTGCAATTATTGTCCCGATTGTTACTCCCGGACTTCTAATTTGCTTAGCATTAGGCGTTCCACGAAATGAAACCAATATGATTTTATCAATGTCTTTGGTCATTTCAGGAATCGCGACTTTCTTACAATGTAAAAAAGTTGGTCCGTTTGGTGCAGGCTTACTTATTGTTCAAGGTACAAGTTTTAACTTTATTGGCCCGATTATCGGTATTGGCAGTGCAATGGTTGCTGCAGGTACACCAGTCAATCAAGTTATGGCTGCTATTTTTGGTGTTGTGATTGCAGGTTCATTTATTGAAATGGGCGTATCACAAATTCTCCCATGGGTAAAAAAGCTAATTACTCCCCTTGTGACAGGTATTGTGGTACTCCTGATTGGTCTAACGCTCATTAAAGAAGGTTTGATTAGTATGGGCGGTGGTTATCAAGCCATGCAGGACCATACTTTTGCCAGTGCTGATAACCTTATAATGTCGTGTACGGTTCTTGCTATTATTATTGTCCTAAACCGTATTCGTATTGTCTGGATTAAAAGTTCAGCTATTTTAATTGCTTTAGTGATTGGCTACATTCTTGCCGGCTTTATGGGATATCTAGACTTCTCTGGTCTAAAAGATGCGCCCGTGATTCAAATTCCGACACCGATGCATTTTGGCTTAAGCTTCTCATGGGGCTTATTTATTCCAATGGCATTTATTTATTTGGTTACGTCTTTAGAAGCAATTGGTGACGTAACGGCAACCAGTAAACTATCAAACCAACCTGTAGATGGTCCTCAGTGGATGCAACGTATTAAGGGTGGTGTGTTAGTAAATGGTGCAAATTCACTACTTGCTGGCCTATTCAATACTTTCCCAAGCTCCGTGTTTGCCCAAAATAATGGTGTTATCCAATTAACTGGCGTAGCAAGTCGTTATGTAGGAATCTGGATTGCTGCTTTACTCATTTTATTAGGTCTATTCCCTGCTGTAGCTGGTGTAATACAAGCTGTTCCACAAGCCGTATTAGGTGGAGCAGTCATGGTAATGTTCGGTGCTGTTGCTGCCTCAGGTATTAATATTCTTTCATCAATTCATTTAGATCGCCGCGCTCTTTTAATTATTGCAATTTCACTTGCATTAGGTTTGGGTGTTGCTCAAGTGCCACAAATTTTGGAGCATCTGCCAGAATTATTTAAAAATATTTTTAGTTCCGGCGTAGCAACAGGCGGTATTGCAGCATTAATTTTAAATGTTGTACTCCCAGAAACACATAAATAACCAATTTTAATTTTGATTACTGCCCAGTTTTCACTGGGCATTCTTCTTCATGAGAGATGTACATGGACCCTAGAAGTGAAGTGATATTAAGACAACAAAACTATTTAAAAGGTAGGGTCTTGTTAATTAATGCACCGAATGACGCCCTAGTCAGTCAATTACCCACTGAGATTGATGCATCAGTGTGGACTTGGAATTATGCTGACTATCAGGGTTTTGTGAATGCAGGCACACCAGCTCATTTCTCGGTTGAGTTTCCATCACAAGAATTTGATCAGGCTATAATTTTTGTTCCAAAATCAAAAGAGCTTTTAAACTATATATTGCATGTAGTGATGAGCCATCTGAAAATTGACCAATCAGTTTTTTTAGTAGGTGAAAAAAAAGGTGGTGTTGAAAGAGCAGCAAAACAACTACAAAGCTTTGGCAAAATACTTAAACTTGATAGTGCCCGACATTGTCAGTTATGGCATTTAAAAATTGAGAAAACTGAAAAGATCAAACCTCTTGAAAGCTGGTTAAAAACCTATACTGTTCAAGTAAATGAGCAAGAACTTACCATTTGTGCCCTACCCGGCGTTTTCAGCCAAACTCATCTAGATGCCGGAACTGCTGTTTTACTCCCTTATCTAAATCAGGTGAAATCAGGTAGAATTGCCGACTTCGGGTGTGGAGCTGGAATTATCAGTTGCTATTTGGCAAAAGCAAATTCAAGTAATATTATCCATGCCCTAGATATTGATGCCTTCGCTTTACAGTCAACGGAAATGACTTTTAGTCGAAATGGAATAGGTTCAGACCAGTTGAGATTGCAGCCTGTTACAGGAATTGCAGACGCCCCAACAGAACTTGATGCCATTGTCAGTAATCCTCCCTTCCATCAGGGTATTCATACCAACTATGATGCAAGTGAAGGACTCTGCCAGAACGCTAAAAAACATTTAAAGGCATCAGGTGAGCTATGGATTGTAGCGAACCGTTTTTTAAACTATCCGATCTTAATTGAGAAGCACTTTGGTCAGTGTGAGATTAAAACTGATCTTCAAGGCTTTAAGGTGTTATATGCCTGTGCATAACAAACTATGTAAGGAATCTCCATGAGCGAAACACATGCTCCTGAAAAACTCCAGCGTAAGCTTGGGGCTCGTCATCTGAATATGATCGCCATTGGTGGTTCCATTGGTACAGGTCTCTTCCTTGCTTCTGGGTCAACGATTGCAAATGCAGGTCCAGGCGGGGCGTTACTCGCCTACTCCCTCATTGGTATTATGATTTACTTCTTAATGACCAGTTTAGGTGAACTTGCGACACACACACCAACATCCGGTGCATTCTTTACCTATGGAAGTCGCTACGTCGAAGAAGGTTTTGGTTTCGCTCTAGGCTGGAACTACTGGTACAACTGGGCAATTACGGTTGCGTTTGAACTCGTTGCCGTACAGTTTATTATGAAATTCTGGTTTCCAGATGTTCCCGGATTCTATTGGAGCGCCCTCTTTCTCGTCATTATCTTTATGATTAATGCGATGACCGTAAAAGGATTTGGTGAAAGTGAATTCTGGTTCTCCATGGTTAAAGTAATTGCCATTGTTGCCTTTATTATCATTGGTATCGCCATGATTATTAAGATTATGTTGACACCAGGAGTAGCAACTTTTGGCAACTGGACTTATAAAGAGGCACCTTTCGTAGGTGGTTTACAAGCCATGATTGGGGTAGCCATGATTGCCGGGTTCTCATTTCAGGGAACCGAGATGGTGGGTGTTGCAGCGGGTGAATCAAAAGATCCGAAGAAGACGATTCCGCTTGCAATTAAACAGATTTTCTGGCGAATTTTATTATTCTATATCTTGTGTATTTTCATTATCGGCACCCTAATTGCCTATGATGATCCAAACTTATTACAAGCAGCAGCAACAGAAAATATTGCTCTTTCTCCTTTCACCTTACTTTATGAAAAAGTAGGTTTTGCTTTTGCTGCAAGCTTAATGAATGCAGTTATTTTGACTGCTATTTTGTCAGCAGGTAACTCGGGCATGTATTCTTCTACCCGTATGTTATTTGATATGGCGCAACAAGGCCGTGCACCAAAATGGTTTGCAAAACTCGATAATCGTGGTGTTCCAATGAATGCGTTATATGCAACTACATTCATTGCTGCATTCTGCTTCTTAACGACTTTTATCGGAGAAAAGCAAGTATTTAACTGGCTCCTCAATATGTCAGGAATGTGTGGTTTCATTGTCTGGTTAGGTATTGCAATTTCGCATTATCGTTTCCGTAAAGGTTATATTGCTCAAGGTTATAAATTAGAAGATCTTGCATACCGCGCTAAGTTTTTCCCATTCGCACCTTGGTTTGCCTTTATCCTCTGTTCTGTCATTATTTTAGGACAAAACTACCAAGCGGTTTTAGGCGGTAAAATTGACTGGATTGGCTTACTTTCTACTTATATCAGCTTGCCTTTATTCTTAGTAATCTGGCTTGGATATAAATGGAAAAATAAAACTAAATTAATTCCTTACGATCAAATGGATGTAAAACCAGAGCAAGATTAATACTGAGTTCAAGTAATTAATCAGCGCTTATCAAAGGTCAAAAACTTGATCTTTAGTTAAAAACAGGTAAAATGCCGTTCATATTTTCAACGGCACTTTTTAAAAAAGGAGGACATCATGCCAACACTACAAGGTAAAACACAGTAACGATTTGGCACGATGTCAGCTCACGGACAAGTGTACAAATTTAATTCACTTGTCCGAATGCTTGAATTTAAGACCTAGCATTCGCTAGGTTTTTTTATTCCTATTCGGACAATAAATAAGAGAATAATTATGGGCATACAAAAGATATTAAACGAAGAGGCACAATATGGTGTCCCCGTTAAAATTTTCACTCAAGACATAGATAGTGAAAGTATTGAACAACTCAAGAAGATGGCACAACTGCAATTTATATATTCTCATATTGCTGTTATGCCTGATGTGCATGTTGGAAAAGGTGCAACTGTAGGCAGCGTCATTCCTACTAAACATGCCATTATTCCTGCTGCAGTGGGTGTAGATATTGGCTGCGGAATGAATGCTATTCGTTTGAGCCTGAAAGCTTCACAACTTCCAGATAACTTAAGTCGCTTGCGGGACGCCATTGAACGGAAAGTGCCGGTTGGATTTGCTTTGCACAAACAAGTCAAAGCGAAAGCTTCTAGCATTATTCCACTTGAAAAACGCTTAGAACCTATTATTAAAAAGCATCCGGGTCTTGTCCGAATGCTTCGTCAGTTTGAGGCAACATGGCAAAAACAGTTGGGCACTTTAGGCGGCGGTAATCACTTTATAGAGTTATGTATTGATGAAAATCAAGATGTATGGGTGATGCTCCATTCGGGCAGCCGAGGTCTTGGTAACGTCATAGGTACTTATTTTATTGAGTTGGCCAAGAAAGAGGCACAACATCGCTTTGGGCACGTGCCTGATAAAGATTTAAGTTATTTTGCTGAAGGCTCGCAAAGCTTTAATGATTATGTAGAAGCAGTAGAGTGGGCTCAAGAATATGCTTTTGAAAATCGTAAAGAAATGATGCGATTAATATTAGAAGCAATTCGCCCTCTTCTACCTTCTTTTCAAATGACGAAAGAAGCAATCAATTGTCACCATAACTATGTGAGTCAAGAAACACACTTTGGTGAAAACCTTTTTGTTACAAGAAAAGGGGCAATTAGAGCAGGTTTAGATGAGTTAGGAATTATTCCAGGCTCTATGGGAGCACGCTCGTATATTGTTAAAGGTAAAGCAAACCCTGAATCTTTTTGTTCTTGTTCTCATGGAGCTGGCCGCAAAATGAGCCGAAGCAAAGCAAAAGTTCTTTTTAATCAGCAGGACTTGATTGAACAAACACAAGGGATTGAATGCCGTAAAGACAGTGGTGTAGTCGATGAAATTCCAACTGCCTATAAAGATATTGATGAGGTTATAGCCAATCAGGCAGATCTCATTGAAGTCGTTCATACTCTTAAACAAGTTTTATGTATTAAAGGTTAAGACATGAAAATTAAAGAAATGCCGAAAATTAAGGTCCGTAATCAAGTAGCTCTATCCCCTCTACTTCACAAAGGTGGTATGCACGAAACAGAAAAACCTCGTGCTCAACATCGTAGAAATAGACAAGATACTAAACAGCAATTGAAGAAAGGGGTTTGGTAACTATTTTAAGTAATGATTGGAAGAGATTATGAATCAGGAGATTTACAAATGACCAAATATTTTAAAAATCGCCATAAAAAAGCGACTCTAACGAGTCGCTTTTTTACTGTTCAAGAACTCAAATTATTGAGCTGCTGCAGGAGCTGCCGCTTCTTGACCAGGTTGAACTACTACAGTACGGCTACCAGTGATTGTCGCGAATACACGACGGTTCATAGCACGACCTTCTTTAGTTTTGTTGTCAGCAATCGGTTGATCCCAAGCGAAACCTTGAGTAGACAAACGAGAAGCATCAACGTTGTATTCGTTTACAAGAGCTGATTTAACAGAGTTAGCACGAGCTAAAGATAAACGTTCGTTCAACTTACGTGGACCAGTGTTATCTGTGTGACCTTCGATACGTGCAGTAGCGTTAGGGTATTCAGATAATTTTTCAGCAACTTTAGCAATTTCTGGCTTGTATTGGTCTTTGATGTTTGATTTGTTAGTATCAAAGAACACACGAAGTTCCATGTTAAGGTCTTCAGTTAACTCTTGTGGTTGTGGAGCAACTGGAGTTGGTTCAACTGGAGCAACTTCTACTACAGGAGCAGCAGGCTTCAAGTGACCACCAAGAACTACGTTTAAGCCAGCAAGAGCTGTATAGTTCCAGAACTCTTCATCAGCATTATAAGTAGCACGAGCTTCAGTACGAAGAGATAAAGCGTCGTTTAAGCGCCAGAAAGCACCAACACCAGCGTTACCTAAAGTACCTTCTTCAGAAGTACCACGTGTACCACGGTTTACGCCATCAAAGTCGTATTTATAGTGACCAGCACCTAATAATACGTACGGCTTGATTTTGCTGTCGTAGTTTTTAGTAATTAAATCAGAAGTAACATAGAAGTTACCGTTGATTTGTTTTTGTTTATATTCAGCACCAGCAGAAGCGCCGTCTACGTCGCCTTTAACTTGGTTATATTCAGCTTCGAAACCTAACCATGGAGTTAACTCGATACCAAGAGCTGCGCCAACGAATAAATCGTCTTGTAACTCAGGACCGTTAGTTAAGTTACCATCTTTACCGCCATTGTTGTGTTGGCTGTCTTGGAAAGTGTAACCAAGCAATAATGGAGTAACTGTTACGCCAGCATTAGCAGCAGCTAATGGAGCAGCAACAAGCATAGTAGCAAGTGCAATACGACTCAATTTCATGGATATCCTCCAGAGATAACAATTGTTGTTCAAGCTCAGCCTAAATTTATTGGCCCCTGAGATATTTTTTTACCCCAGTATTATTTTTAAGCTATTCACATTTGAATCATACAAACACTTGATAGACTTTCCAAGTGCTTGATAATTTTAATCAAGTAAATTATTGACAAAATTACTTACAATTTCCGTTGTAATTCGGTAATTTTTTACCCAACTAGCAAATATGAACAACTTCTTTGTTTCGCTTGCCGTGATTTTACCAGTATTCTAGCCGACTGATAACCCTTATTTAATTTTGTGTTTCCTCATTATAAAAAATAATATAAATCATTGTCAGAAAACATAAAATTGCTCTATTTATACATATATTAAGGTTTTTTAATGTTTAAATCTCCTGGTTTTACTACAGTTGAGCTCACTATAACACTCGTAATTCTTGTGATTATGTCAGTTATAGCCATTCCTTTATACCATCAATTTATGGCATCTGTAGAACTAAAAAATACGCCGCGTATACTCACAATTCATATACAAAAAGCCAAATATGACGCAATTATTAGGCATAAGAATGTTGTACTTTGTCCAAGTTCTGATCAATTGGTCTGCAATACGAATTGGGATAACCGCGTAATCAGCTTTGTAGATAATAACCGTAATCTACAGCATGATTTAAATGAAGAATTATTGACCTCTATAGATCTTAACCATCACTACGGTTCTATGAAATTACAACGTTTTGGAAAAAAACAAAATAGTATTATTTTTCAAGGTAGTTCTGGATTACCCATCGAGTCGAATGGCAGTTTTATCTATTGTTCTTATGACCAGCTTAAAAACTTTAAATTAATTCTTAGCAAAATGGGCCATGTGCGCTTAGAAGAGCTTAAAAATTGTTAGAACTCTACAGTCTAATGCAGAAGCTAACCCGTTCTTCATTTTGCAATATACTGCTTAGGTTTTAAACATTTCTTATTTTGAGATTAAGAACAATCGGAGATTACAACAATGACTGACATCGTAATTGTTAATGGTGCTCGTACTGCTATGGGTGGTTTTCAAGGATCACTATCAGGACTAACTGCTCCTGAACTAGGAGCAGTAACAATTAAAGAAGCAATCGCACGAGCAGGTTTACAGCCTACAGATGTCGAAGAAGTCATTATGGGTTGCGTATTACCAGCGGGTTTAAAGCAAGGCCCTGCTCGTCAAGCCATGCGTAAAGCAGGTTTACCTGATTCAACAGGAGCTGTGACAATTAATAAACTTTGTGGTTCAGGCATGAAGGCGGTAATGCAAGCGGCTGATATGATTAAAGCAGGAAGTGCTGAAATTGTAGTTGCCGGTGGTATGGAGTCGATGACCAATGCGCCTTATGTCTTACCCAAAGCACGTGCGGGATACCGTATGGGCCACGGTGAAATTAAAGACCATATGTTCTTTGATGGCTTAGAAGATGCTGAAACTGGTCGTTTAATGGGTTCATTTGCTCAAGATATGGCAAATACACGTGGTTATACTCGTGAGCAAATGGATGACTTTGCAATTCGTTCTTTAAAACGTGCTCAAACTGCGATTACTGAAGGCTACTTCAAAGATGAAATTGTACCTGTTACTGTTTCTACCCGTAAAGGGGATGTCATTGTCGATCAGGATGAACAACCCTTAAATGCCAAGATTGATAAAATCCCATCTCTTAAACCAGCTTTTGCAAAAGACGGTACAATTACTGCTGCAAACGCGAGTTCAATTTCTGATGGTGCTTCTGCACTAGTTTTAACATCGAGTGAAGTTGCAGCACAGCGCGGCTTACAGTCACTTGCAAAAATCATAGCCACAGCGTCAAATTCTCAACATCCTTCAGAATTTACAATTGCTCCTGTTGGCGCTATTGAAAAAGTACTTAAAAAAGCAGGTTGGAATGCTCAGGATGTTGACCTTTGGGAAATTAATGAAGCATTTGCGATGGTTACAATGTGCCCAATTGATGATTTCAAACTTGATCCAGAAAAAGTCAATATTCATGGTGGAGCATGTGCACTTGGTCATCCTGTAGGATCGACAGGCTCTCGTATTATTCTTACGCTTATTCATGCGCTTAAACGTACTGGTGGTAAAAAGGGTGTCGCTGCTCTTTGCATCGGCGGTGGGGAAGCAACAGCTGTTGCCATCGAAATTCTTTAATTAAAACCTTTTTTAAAATCCCACTTCGGTGGGATTTTTTATGAAAAAACTACAAAAAATGACCCACAAAATCTCTTTTCCGTTTTAACTTATTCTTCTAAATGAAAACAACAATGGACAATAACAATGCAACTCAATCACTATCTCAATTTTCAAGGCCAGGCAGAGCAAGCTTTTAATTTTTATAAATCAGTATTCGGCGGTGAATTTGCCATGCTGAGCCGCTATAGCGATATGCCGCCTCATGACGGTGTCACGTTATCGGAAGCTCAAAAAAATTTAGTGCTTCATGTTTCCCTGCCGATTAACGAATACACTGTACTCATGGCATCAGATGTCATTGATCAATTCTGTACACCAAATAGTGTATTTACTCAGGGCAATAATCATTACATTGCAATTAACCTTGAAAAAGATGAGCAAGAAAAGGCAAAGCAACTTTTTGATGCCTTATCTGTAAATGGCAAAATTGAAATGCCACTAGAAAAAACGTTCTGGGGCGCTTTATACGGTGCTTTTACTGATCAATTTGGTGTCAAATGGATGGTTAACTGCCAGTTAGATACTTAATTCTTTAGCCCTTATAGAGATCTCAGTGTTTCTATAAGGGCTTTAAACATCGATATTAGAGTATTGCGCAATAATCATTAAGCCGACTGTAATAAAACCAATCCCAATCCATCCTGCGACATCAATGTTTTGCCCAAGAAAAATCTTTGCGAGAAAAGCGGTCGCCAATACCCCCACCCCAGACCACAACACATATAAAATTCCAGCTTGCATATATTTCAAAGCAATAGCAGCACATGCAAAAGAGATAATATACAAAACTAGAGCAATTCCCTGAGCAGTTTTATTAACTAATCCATTGCCTTTAGCTGAATAAAAGGTTGAAAGTACATCCGTTGCAATAGCGAATATTAACCACCAAGCGCCAGGATTTATTTTTGAAATTAAAGCGAACATTTTTATTCTTCAATTCATTTATTTAAAAATTATTTATAAAAAAAGCTGAACCTCAGTTCAGCCTTTTCACTTAGAAGCTATTTAAGCACCAGTTTGATAACTTGCTTTTGGCACAGCTGTTGAAGCTTGATAAGGATGAGTAAAGTCTTGCAAACCAGCAGCAGCTTCTTGCACATCTTTACCTTCTTTAATGACAAAACTATCAAAACCTGAACGTTTTAAATAATTTAAGACATCCTTAAATACATCACCTGTTGCACGTAGTTCACCTTGGAAACCTTGGCGACGTAATAATGCAGCGAATGAATAACCTCGCCCATCTCCGAAACCTGCGAACTCGATAAAAATTGCATCAAGTTCACTAAGTGGGAATGTATGATCTTCTGGTGAATCGTTCACAGTCACATACAAAGCTTTTTTACCTTGAATGTTAGCCAGTTGATCGAGCTGTGCTGTTGTTAAAACAACGTCACCTCGAGGAATCACACCATCTTCAGCAATGATTTGATAAGTATTATCTGCAATCGTGCCATCTTTATAAAGCACAGGTAGAGCTGTATTAAGCATATGCACGCTCCTTAAATGGTTGAATTCCTACACGGCGATATGTATCAACGAAACGCTCACCTTCAGTACGTAAATCAAGATACGTATTTAATACTTCTTCAATGACATCAGGCACGGCTTCTGCTGCAAATGATGGTCCTAAGATGTCACCAATTGAAGCATCATGGTCTGAATTACCACCTAATGTAATTTGATAGAACTCAGCGCCTTTTTTATCTACACCTAAAATACCGATGTTCCCCACATGGTGGTGGCCACAAGCATTCATACAGCCAGAAATATTTAAGTCTAAATGACCAAGATCATAAACTTTATCTAAATCTTCAAAACGGCGTGTAATCGCTTCAGCAATAGGAATTGATTTCGCATTTGCAAGTGAACAGAAATCACCACCCGGGCAGCTAATAATATCGGTAATAAAGCCGATATGCGCACGAGCCATGTTGTGTTGTTCAAGCGCTTGCCATACATCGAACAAATCTTTTTGAGGTACATCTGCTAAAGCAATGTTTTGTTCGTGAGTCGTACGAAGTTCACCAAACGTATATTTATCAGCGAGATCTGCAATGAAGTTCATTTCTTCAGTGGTCATATCGCCCGGTGCGATGCCTGCACGTTTTAAAGAAATCGTAACAATACGATAGCCCTTTACTTTATGTGCATGCGTATTGATATTGAACCATTGTTTGAATTTTGGATGCTCAGCAAATAAAGCTGTAAAGTCTTCATCTTCTAAATCTTGATAATCAAACGGCGTGAACTCTTCGTCTAATTTTTTCAAGATTTCTGGCTGAATTTTTAATGTTTCACGTGTGTGTTCAAATTCAGCTTCAACTTTCTGTGCAAATACTTCAGGCGTTAATGCTTTAACCAAGATTTTGATACGCGCCTTATACTTGTTATCACGACGGCCATGTAAGTTATAAACACGTAAAACTGCTTCTAAATAAGCAATTAAATCTTCACGTGGTAAAAACTCACGAATGACACTACCAATAATCGGAGTACGGCCTAAACCACCACCCACCATGATTTTGTAGCCCATCTCGCCTGCTTCATTACGCACGATATACACACCAATATCATGGAATGCTGTTGCTGCACGGTCTTTTTCTTCAAGTGCAGAAACGGCAATTTTAAATTTACGTGGTAAGAATGCAAATTCCGGGTGGAATGTACTCCACTGACGAATCAATTCACATGTTGGGCGTGGATCAGCAATTTCACCAGCAACTACACCTGCATACTGGTCAGTAGTCGTGTTACGAATACAGTTACCACTGGTTTGAATGGCATGCATTTGTACAGTTGCGAGTTCAGCTAAAATTTCTGGCACATCTTCAAGTGCAGGCCAGTTTAGCTGAATATTTTGACGCGTAGATACGTGTGCATAGCCACGGTCATATTGAGTTGATACTTCAGCAATTTTACGTAATTGTTTTGAGTTCATTAAGCCATACGGCACAGCAATACGTAGCATTGGTGCATAACGTTGCACATATAAACCATTTTGCAAACGTAATGGGCGGTATTCATCTTCAGAAAGTTTGCCCGCTAAATAGCGCTCTGTCTGATCGCGGAACTGAGCAACTCGTTGATTAATCAGCTGCTGATCGAAATCGGTATATAAATACATGGCGTATGGCTAGTAGATTCATTATTAAGGCGGATAGCATAGCGAGCTTTTATTCATCAATAAAATGCTTTTTTTGCATATTTAATAACGGTTTTATTGATAAGCTTTAATCTAAATTGACATAAAAAAAGCCCAGATAAATCCGGGCTTTTTTGATAGCAAACTTTTATTTGTTATCTGGTAATGCATAAGCCACTAAATAGTCGCCCATTTTTGTACCAAATGAACCATGACCACCGGCCATAATTACAACATATTGTTTACCATTAATTTCATAAGTCATTGGTGTTGCTTGTCCACCTGCTGGTAAACGCGCTTCCCAAAGTTTCTCACCATTCGTTACGTTAAACGCACGGATGTAGTTATCTTGAGTTGCACCAACAAACATGACATTACCTGCAGTAGAAATAGAACCACCTAAACCAGGAACACCAATTTTTACAGCTGGTAACTGGAACAAGTTCGGTAAACTGTCACGAATTGTACCAATACGTTTTTTCCAAACGACTTCATGAGTTTTCAAATCTACGCCAGCAACATATCCCCAAGCAGGTTGTTTACAAGGTAAACCAAGTGGAGATAAGAATGCGCTGATTTCAACACCATAAGGTACGCCATACATTGGCTGTACACCCTGCTCAGTTCCCGCACCTTTTGCAGTTTGCGCACGGTTTGGATCAGCAGGAATTAAACGACTCACGAATGGCAGACCAATCGGGTTCATTACAGCAACTTGACGGTCAGGGTTAACTGACATACCGCCCCATTCAAACACACCTAAGTTACCAGGGAAAACTAAAGTACCGTTTTCAGATGGTGGCGTATAAATACCATCGTAATTGAGGCGTTTGAAAGACACACGACACATAAGCTGATCAAGCATAGTGGCACCCCACATGTCTTTATCAGTTAATTTATCTTGTGGTGCCAAGTTCAAATCAGAGAATGGCTGAGTTTTTGAATAATGCTCACCTTTAGTCTGTGGTCCGCGTTTAACTGTTTGTGGAACTGGTTTCTCAGTTACAGGAACAATTGGCTGACCATTACGACGATCAAGAACAAAGGCATTACCTGTTTTGGTCAAGACATAAATTGCTGGAACAGTTTTACCAGATTTGTCTTTAATATCTGCCAAAGATGGTTGTGACGGTACGTCCATATCCCATAAATCGTGATGGGTTGTCTGGAAGTTCCAAATCAATTTACCTGTTGAAGCGTTAATCGCTAACATAGAGTTCGCATAACGTTCTTTCAACTCGGTACGGTCACCACCCCAGATATCTGGAGTACCTACACCTGTTGGAACATAAACGATATCAAGTTTGGCATCGTATGCTAAAGGTGCCCAAGCATTTGGTGAGTTATGAACAAAGGTTGTACCTTCACCTGGCATTGCATTTGGATCTGCTGCACCAGTATCAAATACCCAAAGAAGCTTACCAGTGTTTACGTCATATCCACGGATAACACCTGATGGCTCTTTATTTGAATAGTTGTCGGTAACTGAACCGGCAATAACCACTGTTGAACCAGTAACAACACCTGGAGATGTTGGGTTATAACCACCTGGATAAGCATATGGCATGAATTCTTGTAAATTCACTTCACCATTTTGACCAAAGTCAGTACATGCTTTACCTGTGTCAGCATTTACAGCAACTAAACGTCCATCATTGACTGGAACAAAGACTTTACGTGGACATTGAGTTGAAGTCGACTTTTTAGTTTGTAAGCTTGTCGCAAATTCAGTTGTGTTGTTTGCATCGTAATACATTACACCACGACAAGTTAAATGCTGGAACGATTTATCCGTTTTAAGCTTCGGATCAAAACGCCATTTTTCTTTACCTGTAGCTGGGTCAATCGCAATTAATTGCTGGTGAGCCGTACAGATAAACATGTTATTACCAATTTTAATTGGTGTAACCTGATTGGTTGTTTCGCCAGAGTCATTATCTGTTTTGAAATCACCAGTACGGAATGTCCAGGCAACTTTCAGATCTTTTACGTTCTGGTCATTAATCTGTTTCAATGGAGAATAACGTTCACCAGCTTGAGTACGACCATAAGCAGGCCAGTCGCTCTCTGCAACACCTGGAACGGCTTGAGCAGTTTCTGGTTGAGGTGTCTTGATTTCACCATTAATTTCTTGCGGATCATTGAAGATAGAATAAACCATCAACACGATTGCAATTGCTAAAGTTGAAGATAAGGCAACTTTACTTGATCCAAGGTTGTTGATTCCATGAGTTACAGCCGGAACCAATAACCATAAACCAAGAATACCTAAAATATCTAAACGTGGTGCAAGCGCCCAAAAGTCTGTTCCAACTTCCCAGACACTCCAGATAATAGTACCTAGCATTAATGCGGCATAAATCCACAAAGCAGCAGAAGCGCGCTTGTAGAGTTGCCATGCAACAATGAGAAGTAAGACTCCAGCTACAATATAGTAAATTGAACCGCCTAGTGTAGCGAGCCAAATACCTCCAATTAGCAGGAATAACGCCAATAACCCAATAATAATTACGGTAAAAGTCGTTAAACCTGATCTTGAAGAAGGTTGATTCATAAACCACCTCTTATCAATCATCATTTTTATCGGAAAGATGTGCCAAAAAACTTATAGAAAAATGACATCACCAATACGTCTAAAACAAAATTCAGGCATAAAGAAAAAAACGGAAGGTCAGGATACTTCAATCAATGATTTAACCCTCGACAATCCGTTTTCGGAATAATTACTTAGAATGCAGTTGAGAACTTAATACCGCCTACCCAAGTGTTATCACCATTTTTTAATGCACCAACATGACGAACATATTGCACATTTGGACGAATAGTTAGCCAGTTAGTGGCATGAATACCATAGTAAAGCTCGGTATTATATTCGGTGTCGTATTCTTTGGCTTGAACATCGCTCCAATCATCATTGATATGGATACGAGCAACACCAAGTGCCAACTCATCTTGAGGACGTTGATTCAGCAAACCTTTATAGACTAAGCCTATATTTTGCATGTTATCAACTTTGTTGGTATCTGAGTCGTGGAAAGTCAGGTTCACAAACCCTGTTAAACCACGGTCAGTTTGATCAGCTGGCTGGAATAATTTCTGTTTTGCAGTTACCCAAACACCTTGCTTATGAGATGTTTTAGTTGAATCTGCAATTTCTTTGGCATCGGCAGTACTATAGTAATAACCTAAACGGTATTCACCAGGCATGCTTTGCACACCTAGTTTAGGTGACCAAACTACTTCTGCTGGAATAATTGCACCGTGAGAACCATCTGTACTTAGGTTGAAGCCTTTGCCACGTTCCAAGTTTTCAGGGTTATATTCATATACACCCACTTGTGTATATAAATCAGGTTGCAAGTTATATTTGACACGCATTGCCCATTGGCTAACTGGCCAGTTATACCACTGATCGCCTACCCAGTTACCCACTTGTGAACCACAAAGTGCCAAGTTCTGGAAATCACAGTCAAAACTATTAAAGTCTTCACCCTCACCAAAACGGCCCACTTTAACATCTAACTTCTGATCAAGGAATTTTTTCTTGATCCATAAATCTGTTAAACGCCAAGTTTGTTCACGGCCCCACACTTCTTGAACAGAACTTTGGTGCCCAGCCAATGCTGGAGAATGTTCAGAAAGCGATTGCCCATCACGATAAGTTAATGTGATTTGAGCTTCTGTATCTTGCCACCCTAAAATTTTACCTAGGTCCAAATGAGAACCTAAAGCAAGTTGCCCTGTATAAGCACTACCGTGTGTAGATGTTTGTTTGGAATCTAAAATACCGGCATATTCACCGGTATATCCAAAAGAAAAATCATAACCTTGTGCTTGCAACGCTGTACGTTGCCCGTTCCAATCACCCAACATCCAAGAACCATTTGGGTCAAATGCAGCAGCAGCTTGTGCATGCTGAACAAAAAGAGTAATTGATAAAACGGATAAACAGGAAACCATCAAAGATTTATGCGTTTTCATGTTTACGAACCTTTTATGTCTTTGTTTATAAAGGTTACGCTAATTTTATGTAAAGAAATTATTCAAAATGTTAATCAATTGATTATTCAGATAATAATTTCAATACATACTGTATAAGAAATAGCCCCTTAACCTCACCACTGCCCTTCGCCAAGTTTTTGACCTACAAAGGAATATCGCATTTGCGAACGTGAAAACTTAATTGGGCATGCAATTTGTGGTTCTGTATCTGGCGTATTATTTTGCAAAGGAACATTCACAATCCATCCACGTTGTTGTGCTAACGGTGAATTTAAAGCCTCACTTAAACTCAATACGGGTTCTACACAAACATCGAGATTTGCAAAAATTTCATGCCATTCTTTGAATGTTTTGGCTTTAATTTTTTCTTGAATGGCTTGCTTAACTTCCTGTCGATCTTGCACATCTAATGACGCACCTTTTTGTAATAACACAGGTAAGTCTAATGCCGCAGACAAACCTGCCATAAATTGTGGTTCAAGGCTACCGATAGAAAGATAACGGCCATCTTGCGTCATATAATAGTCATAGAAAATCCCCCCATTGAGCATCCCCTGCTCGGGAGCCTGTTCAACTTGTGCGGCAAGCGTGGCTGAAGCTGCCATACTATTTAGACTTGCAACACAGTCCGTCATGGAAATATCAATATATTGACCTATACCGCTACGGCTACGTTCAACTACAGCAGCCAAGATCGCAATGACTGCATGTAATGAACCACCAGCAATATCGGCAACCTGAATACCAAGCGGTGGTGGGCCGCTATCTTGTCGGCCGCTATACCCAGCAATACCAGCTAAGGCTAAATAATTAATGTCGTGTCCCGCCCTGTCCTTATAACTTCCAGTTTGGCCATAACCTGTAATTGAACAATAAATTAAACGCGGGTTAATTTCTGCAAGGGTGGCATAGTCCAGCCCTAAACGGCGCATGACATCTGGCCGAAACTGCTCAATCACAATATCAAATTCAGAAATCTTGGCTTTAATCAGATCAATACTTGCAGCATCTTTTAAGTCGAGAACAATCGACTGCTTATTTCGATTTAGATAACTATGTGCAGTCGCCTGCCCATTTGCATAGGGCGGCATAATCCGAATGAGGTCTGGACGTGATGGAGATTCAATATGGATGACTTCTGCCCCCATATCGGCTAAATACATTGTGGCGAAAGGTCCAGGTAAGAGCGTCGAGAAATCGAGAACTTTAAGTCCATTTAATGCAGTCGTCATCGTTTTTTTAACCACTATTATTCGAATTTTCTTTTATATTAGTTAAGCAAATATTCTAAAACAATGTCATGTTCAGCCATTTACCTTGATCATTTCGGCAATTTAACATGTAAAAAGTGCTTTTACACTGTTGTAAATCGCCAATTTATTTTTTTAGACGGTCATTTAGGTCAATTTAAAGTGAACATCAAAGAGACTGAAGGATTCAATATGAGTCGCGATACGATTAGCATCCACTTCGTGAATGCGGCTTTGACAGGCGTAAAGCGCCTTGGCATGGATGTCGAGACGTTACTTTCACATGTGGGTATCGAAGCGGAACTATTACGTCAACCTAAAGCTCGAATCTCACCAGAACAATATACCCGTTTTATAAAAATGTTATGGATGGTCACACAAGACGAACACGTTGGTTTCGATGTACAACCGCGTCGTTTGGGCACTTTTGCCATTATGTGTCAGTTGATTATTCATGCAAAAACCTTGGGCCAAGCCCTTGAACTTTCATCTCAATTTTACAAATTATTTGGTGATGAATGGTCAGTAACGCTGGAGCGTGACAAACACGAAGCACGTTTAGTACCTCTCATTCCAAAAACATTAGATCCGGATCATTTCATTACTGAAAGTATGCTCATGATCTGGCATGGATTGGCATCATGGCTGATTGAACGTCGCTTACCATTAGAACGTGTTCATTTTAGCTATCCACGTCCTGCACATGCAGATGAATATGACGCGTTATTCTTTGCGCCGGTTATGCAATTTGACGCACCGCGTACCGAAATAACCTTTGCGGCTGATTATCTTGACTTACCAATTCGCCAAGATGAAAAAACATTAGAAGAATTCTTAAAAGCAGCCCCTGCTCAGCTTTTAGTAAAATTCAAAAACACCAATTCGTTGACTTCACGTATTCGTGAAGTACTCAAAAGCCAAATTGGTGAAGAAATGCCAACGCTCAATGACGTTGCATCAATGTTGTATTTATCTCCGCAAACTTTACGCCGCCGCCTAGCTGCCGAAGGTAAAAGCTATCAGGGCGTGAAAGACGCTTTACGCCGAGATGCTGCGATTCACTTATTACTCAATCCTGAATTAACACTTGAAGATGTTGCTCAGCAAGTCGGTTTTAGTGAAACCAGTACATTCCACCGCGCATTTAAAAAATGGACTGGCGTTACTCCAGGTCTATATCGCCAGCTCCATGGTTACCATTAATTCTTAAATCTCTTTAGTTTCACATTTAGCCCAAGTTCAACTTGGGCTTTTTTGTATCGCCATTGGCAAAAATCATCACCTGACTGGTGCGCTTATCGTCATTGCACTCCCTCTTAAAAACAGTACACTCAAAACACGACAAAGTTTAAGTAATAAAAAAAGGAACTGTTATGAGCGAGGCTTATATTATTGACGCCATTCGCACACCACGCGGAAAAGGAAAAAAAGACGGCTCTCTTTACGAAGTAAAACCAATCACATTACTCACCACTCTATTAAACGAATTACAGCAACGCCATCAACTCGATACATCTAAAGTAGATGATATTGTTCTGGGCTGCGTAACACCAATTGGTGATCAGGGCGGTGATATTGCCAAAACAGCAGCGATTGCAGCGGGCTGGAATGATGATGTTGCAGGTGTGCAAATTAACCGCTTTTGTGCTTCAGGTTTAGAAGCGGTCAACATGGCAGCCATGAAAGTTCGTTCTGGTTGGGAAGATTTAGTGGTTGCTGGTGGCGTTGAATCAATGTCACGTATCCCAATGGGTTCTGATGGCGGACCGTGGGCGTTAGATCCGGAAACCAACCTTAAATCATCTTTTGTTCCACAAGGTGTTGGCGCTGACCTCATTGCAACCTTAGATGGCTATAGCCGAGAAGATGTTGATAATTTTGCCGTAAAGTCACAACAAAAAGCAGCGGCAGCTCAAGCAAATGGTTATTTCGATCAATCAGTTGTGCCGGTCAAAGATCACGCAGGTGTTGTGATTTTAGAAAAAGATGAATTTATTAAAGGCAATACTACACTAGAAGGTCTTGCAAAGCTCAACCCAAGTTTTGAAATGATGGGGCAAATGGGCTTTGATGCAGTTGCTTTACAAAAATATCCAGAAGCACAAAAAATCAATCATGTTCATCATGCTGGTAACTCATCAGGTATTGTCGATGGAGCAGCTGTCGTTTTATTGGCCTCAGAAAAAGCAGTAAAAGAACAAAATTTAAAACCACGCGCTAAAGTTTTGGCGACTGCATTAGTCGGTACTGACCCAACCATTATGCTGACTGGCCCTGCGCCTGCTGCACGTAAAGCTTTAGAAAAAGCTGGCCTTACGATTGATGATATTGACCTATTTGAAGTTAATGAAGCATTCGCGGCAGTTGTTATGCGTTTTATTAATGAGCTCAACGTTCCTGCTGAAAAAGTCAATGTAAATGGCGGTGCGATTGCTTTAGGCCATCCCTTAGGAGCAACAGGTGCCATGATTTTAGGCACACTACTTGATGAGCTTGAACGACAAGATAAAAAGCGCGGTTTAGCGACGCTCTGTGTTGGCGGTGGTATGGGTATTGCCACCATTATTGAACGCGTATAAAAATTTAGGGATATATAAAGATGAGTGCAATTCAATACGAAAAAAATGCCGACAATATTGTCATTTTAACGCTTGATTCAACAGGTCAATCTGCGAACACCATGAATGCCGAGTTTCGTGACTCGCTTGATGAGGCGACTCAGAAACTTAAATCAGAAACAGAACTTTCAGGTGTTATTTTCCGCTCAGCTAAAAAAACTTTCTTTGCTGGCGGTGACCTAGATGAGCTGATTCAAGTTCAGCCAGAACATGCGACTGACTTTTTTAATATGGTTGAAAAGCTAAAAGGTCATTTACGTACAATTGAAACGCTAGGAATTCCAGTTGTTGCAGCATTAAATGGCACTGCACTGGGCGGAGGATGGGAAATCGCATTAAGTTGCCATCACCGTATTGCAATCAATGACCCGAAAAGCAAATTTGGCCTACCAGAAGTTACCTTAGGTTTACTACCGGGCGGCGGTGGTATTGTACGTATGGTCCGTCTGCTTGGTCTTCAAAATGCATTCCCATTTTTAATGGAAGGTAAGCAGTTCGGTGTCGATAAAGCCAAATCTTTAGGCTTAATTCATGACGCAGCTGAAAATGAACAAGAACTTTTAGATAAAGCGATTGCTTGGATCAAAGCCAATCCAAAATCTCAACAGCCTTTTGATGTGAAGGGTTATAAAATTCCGGGTGGCGATCCAAAAACTCCGGCAGTTGCACAAGTTCTTGCCATTGCGCCAGCCATGTTAAAAGACAAAACCAAGGGCTGCTATCCTGCTCCTGAAGCGATTATGGCTGCCGCAGTTGAAGGTGCTCAAGTTGATGTCGATACCGCCTTGCGCATCGAGTCTCGCTACTTTACACAACTAGCAACAGGCCAAATTTCTAAAAATATGATTGGCACTTTCTGGCATGGTCTAAATGCAATTAAGTCGGGTGCTAGCCGTCCTGCTGATATTGCAAAATGGCAAGCCACTAAAGTGGGCGTGTTGGGTGCGGGCATGATGGGTGCCGGTATTGCCTACGCCACTGCAATTAAAGGCATTCCTGTTATCCTTAAAGATGTATCTGTTGAAAATGCTGAAAAAGGCAAAGCATATTCACAAAAGCTCTTAGATAAACGTGTTTCACAAGGCCGCATGACTGCAGAAAAACGTCATCAGATTTTATCGCTCATTACGGCTACAGCTTCTGCTGAAGACTTACAAGGTTGTGACCTGATTATTGAAGCCGTATTTGAAAACCAAGAGCTCAAAGCGAAAGTCACTCAAGAAGCTGAACAATACTTAGCGCCTAATGGTGTAATGGCATCAAATACATCCACCCTACCGATTACAGGTTTAGCGCAAGCAAGCAAGAATGATAAAGCATTTATTGGCCTGCATTTCTTTAGCCCTGTCGACAAAATGCAGTTGGTTGAGATTATTAAAGGTAAAAACACCTCCGCAGAGACACTTGCCAAAGCCTATGACTTTGTACAGCAAATTGGAAAAACACCAATCGTTGTCAATGATAGCCGTGGCTTCTTTACCAGTCGTGTGTTTGGTACTTTTATTCAAGAAGGTATGCGCTTACTTGCAGAAGGCGTCCATCCAGCGCGTATTGAAATGGCAGCACTGAAAGCTGGCATGCCGGTAGGACCACTTGCGATTCAAGATGAAGTGTCTTTAACTTTAACGGAGCATGTTGCAAGTGAAACGCGTAAGGCACTACAAGCTGAAGGCAAAGAGTTACCGAAAACACCGGTAGATGAAGTGATTCATACCATGATTCATGAATTAAACCGTAAAGGTAAAGCTGCTGGCGCAGGTTTTTATGATTATCCTGAAAATGGCAAAAAGCACCTATGGGAAGGCTTAAACCGTTGGCAAAAAGATCATGATATCTCCGAGCAAGATATGATTGACCGTATTTTGTTTGTACAAGCCTTAGATACCCTACGTTGTTACGAAGAAGGGGTATTAGAGTCAGTGATTGATGCCAATGTCGGTTCTATTTTTGGAATTGGTTATGCGCCGTGGACGGGAGGAGCAATTCAATTCTTAAATCAATATGGGATTGATAAAGCACAAAAACGTGCCGAAGAGTTGGCTGCCAAATATGGTGAGCGCTTCACGCCCCCAACGTTACTAAAAACTAAAGCTGAGCAGAAGCAAAATATTCAATAAGTTAGAGCTCTTGAATATTTAAAAATTGCATAAACCTTACCCATATAAATATATTTTATTTATATGGGTTTTTCTTTATGACCTTTAAGATTTCAGCCTTATACCTAAATATGCTATAAATAGACTTCATTTCTGTGCTTCTACAGCACATTCGAGATATCCTTATGTCCGATAAAAATTCTTCCGAATCAGCAATTTTAGGCTGGAAATTTGTTCTAATCGTCGGTGTTTTAAGTGCGATCTTCCTTGGCTTTTTCTATTTAGCAATGAGTAATGAGCCTGACTATATGCCAGGAGCACAACGCAAAGCTCAACAGCATGAAATGCAGCAAAAAGCTGAGAAATCAACAGATCAGCAAACTCAGCATGACAATATGCCTGAAATGGACATGCAAGAACATCAGCATTCACATCAGTAATCAGATATTTTTCAAATGACAGATTTTTCTCGCAATGCACTGGTTGTAGAAGGTGGAGGCATGCGTGGTGCCTTTACCAGTGGTGTACTTGATGCTTTTCTACAACAACGGTTCAACCCTTTTGATTTATATGTAGGCGTATCTTCTGGTTCGACCAATGTAGCTAACTACCTGGCAGGCCAACAGGGTCGCACCTTAACCTTCTATATTGATCATTCACTACGTCCTGAATTTATCGATTACAAACGCTTCTTTAAAGGTGGTGATTTACTCGATTTAAAATGGATGTGGGAAATTGGCGAGCAAGAACATCCTCTCGATCAACAGAGCCTTTTTGCCAAAAATCCAGATTTTTATATGGTATTGACGCATGCTAAAACTGGTCATGCTGAGTATCTTCGTGCTGGTAAAGATAATTTGCTAAATGCACTGCGTGCTTCTAGCTCAATTCCGGTTTTAACTCGTCATCCCGTCGATATTATGGGTGAACCCTACTTTGATGGCGGCGTTGCAGATGCTCTACCCGTTCGCTGGGCGGCTCAGCAAAGTGGTGTCAAAAAGCTATTAGTTTTACGTACTCGTCCGAAGAACTATTTTAAAGCCAGTAGCCGAGGCGACCAATTCCTTGCGAAATATGCTTTTAAACACCATTATGGTTTTGCAAATAGTTTGCGTAACCGCTGTGCCCGTTATAATGCTTCAGTTGAATTTGTTCGTAGCAGTAACCCAGAACAGCAAATTTTAGAGGTATGTCCACCGCCTCTTAAAAATATGGCAGGGCGTTTAACGACAAATCCGAAAAAGCTTCGTTACAGTTATGAAGTTGGTTTGGAAACAGGCTTACAAGCCATCGAAAACTGGAATGCGATGAAGTAGTTCAAAGTTGAGATTTCTAAAAAGGAATCTCAACTTAACGCTAAAGTCATATCAATATGTGGAATACCACAGTCTTGGTACACTTCACCCTGCACTTTGAAACCTAAAGCTTCGTAAAAAGCCGTCACATAGGTTTGCGCGGAAAGCTTTAAATAAGGCAATTTATGTTGGCGCGCATATTCAATAATATGCTGCATTAGAATTTTACCTATACCCTGCTTTCGATAAAGCATTAAAACAGCAACACGCCCTACGCTATGCTGTGGCAACAAACGTGCTGTAGCGATAGGCTGCTCTTTGTCATACATCATAAAGTGCACAGCAGTGCTGTCGAAATCATCCCATTCATCTTTGGGCGCAATGCCTTGCTCTTGAATAAAGACTTGTTCACGGATGTATTTTGCAGCTTCCTCAAACTGCGTCCAACTACCCGCTATAACTTTATACATCCACTCACCTTCCTAGCATTTGCAGCCAATATTTTCGATCGGCAGCTGGTCTTGTAATAACAATTCCAAAGTCTGTTTTTTAATTCCATACATTTCTTTCAATGCTTGAATTTGAGCCATAATCTTGGCATCAGGTTGTGTCACGTTTTTGCGTTTAGTCGCCAAAATCATTTTATTTTTACTGGTGTGTTCAAGCGATACAAACTCAAAAACTTTAGTTTCATAACCATATGCTTTTAAAAGTAACGCACGTAAGGTATCGGTCAACATCTCGGCTTGTTGTCCCGCATGAATACCAAACTGTAGCATGGGTTGTAAAACTTCAGGACTATGTAGTTGTGGACGCAACTCTTTGTGACAGCATGGCGCGCACATAATCATCGAAGCGTTTAAACGAATTCCTGTATGAATAGCAAAGTCAGTCGCAATATCACACGCGTGTAAGGCAATCATAACGTCCAGCTTTTCCGGTTGATAACTACGAACGTCACCTTCAAAAAAGTCTAAATGATTAAAATGTACTTTTTCTGCAACGTTCTGGCAAAACTCCACTAAGTTACGGCGCAGCTCTACACCAGTAATGAGCGGAACCTTTTGTTGTTCTTGTAAATAATCATACAAGGCAAAAGTTAAATACCCTTTTCCTGAACCAAAATCGACAATATTTAACTCTTTTTGCTCAGCATCAATTTGTTCGTATGCACTCGCAAAAATTTCGATAAATTTATTAATCTGTTTCCATTTACGAGCCATGCTTGGAATGATTTGAGCTTTCTCATCGGTAATGCCAAGCTCTTTTAAAAATGCACTACCCTGCTGTACATAACGCTGTTTCTCACGATCATGCGCTTGTACAGTTGGAACGGTAGTCACGCTGTGTTTTTTACCCATATTAAGCATGGCTTTTTTCTTATTTTTTTTAAGCTGGATTTCTTGATGAGTGGAAAATAAATTCGCTTGTTTGCATTGCGTAATCAGCACAGCAATCTGTTCTAAGCCATCTTCGAATGAATAATTTTTAGTCACATCTTGGGTAGTATGATGATATAGCGCGGAAAGTTGTTTTTTTCCATGTAGCTCCACAACACGGAAAGTAATTTTTTCCAGCTGTGTCAACTCTCCTTTATATTGGCTCAAAATCAAACGTTCAAAAGTCTGCTGATCAAGCATTTGTTTGATTTCATGAAAGAATTGCTGTTCTTGCTCAAAGGAGAAAACCGACACTGATATACCTAAAAAATGGTGACTCATATAAAGTGAAAGTTTAAAGGGTATAGGATGAAAAATAAAATAACTTTACGACTGTTTTGTATTTCTATACATTTGTATTTTTAATCAAAAAATAAACTTATGAGTAAATCGGTGTTAGAAACCTACGACCCAAAAGAAGAACTTTTTAATGCCTACAGCCATGGCGCTGGTGTGGTTATGGCAGTAATTGCCTCTGTCTTTTTAATTATAAAAGGATCTTATCTTTCCACTGCCCAGTGGATAGGTTTATGGGTATATGCTTTTAGCTTAATTCTCGTGTTTACTAGTTCGACTCTCTATCATTTTGCACAAACACAAAATTTACGTTACTGGTATAAAAAACTCGATCACACGGCTATTTATTATTTAATTGCTGGAACATATACCCCGTTCTTAAGTATTGCTATACCTACACAAAAAGCTCATATTTTACTTATTGCGCTCTGGAGCATTGCTGCAATTGGTACACTTTTCAAGTTAGTTTTTATTCACCGTTTTCAGAAAATTTCGCTACTTGCTTATGTTCTTATGGGTTGGCTTGCCGTTTTTGTAATGGATGATATGCGAACCTATTTAAGCAAAGATACTTTGATGTTATTGATTACTGGAGGTTTAGCTTACACCGTTGGAGCATTGTTTTACGCGTTAAAAAAGGTAAGATATACCCATGCGATATGGCATATTTTTGTGCTTTTAGGTGCAGGTGCACACTTTCTTGCTATCTATTGGTACGTTGTTTAGTCCATTTTTCACTCATATTCAGTGATCCTGAAAGAGTCATGGATGATGTTCTTTCACGCTATTCTTTTAAGAAAAATATGCCTTTAAAGAGAATAGTAAATTAAAAATAAATTTTAACTGATATAAGGACTTATATGGAGTCAACCTCTGCGACTGCTGCTCCTGTAGTAGCCACCAATTCGAAAACACGGGTTTTGTTTGCAAGTTTAGTCGGTACAACCATTGAGTTCTTCGACTTTTATATCTATGCAACTGCTGCCGTTATCATTTTTCCACACCTATTTTTCCCTGCCAGTAGTGGTAGTGCCGCAGTCTTACAATCACTTGCAACTTTTGCAATCGCCTTTATTGCCCGTCCTATCGGTGCAGCACTATTTGGGCATTTAGGAGATCGTATAGGTCGTAAAGCAACATTGGTGGCAGCATTGCTCACTATGGGTATCTCAACCGTATGTATTGGCTTATTACCAACCTATGCTCAGATTGGAATTGTTGCACCGTTATTGCTCGCCTTATGCCGTTTAGGACAAGGCTTAGGCTTAGGTGGTGAATGGAGTGGTGCGGTTTTACTTGCTACAGAAAATGCACCTGAAGGCAAACGTGCATGGTATGGCATGTTCCCTCAACTTGGCGCACCTATCGGTTTTATTTTAGCAACTGGTTCTTTTTTACTTCTAAGTGCTGCTATTCCTGAGCAAGCATTCATGCAATGGGGCTGGCGTATTCCTTTTATTGCAAGTGCTGTCTTGGTTATTGTTGGCTTATACATTCGTTTAAAACTTCATGAGACCCCTGCTTTCCAGAAGGTTTTAGATAAGCAAAAAGAAGTTAATATTCCATTTAAAGAAGTGGTGACAAAACACACGGGCAAACTTATTCTCGGTACAATTGCAGCAATCTGTACCTTCGTTGTGTTTTATTTAACTACAGTATTCGCACTTAACTGGGGAACAACCAAACTAGGCTATGCGCGTGGTGAGTTCTTAGAACTTCAACTGTTTGCAACCCTTTGCTTTGCAGCCTTTATCCCTCTTTCTGCCATTTTTGCAGAAAAATTTGGCCGTAAAGCTACTTCTATTGGTGTATGTATTGCTGCTGCAATTTTCGGACTGTTTTTCTCTAGTATGTTAGAGTCTGGAAACACACTCATTGTGTTTTTGTTCTTGTGTACTGGCTTATCAATTATGGGCTTGACCTATGGTCCAATTGGTACTGTCCTTTCAGAAATTTTCCCAACCTCAGTACGTTATACGGGTTCAGCTTTAACGTTTAACTTGGCTGGTATTTTTGGTGCTTCTTTTGCACCGCTTATTGCAACTAAACTTGCTGAAACATATGGTTTATATGCAGTTGGTTATTATCTTACAGCAGCATCACTTTTATCATTAATCGCGTTTTTATTAATACGCGAAACAAAAAATGTAGATGTAAATAATCAGATTTAAATATTTTCAAACACCCTGATATAAAAAAGCCGGTTCAAAATTGACCGGCTTTTTTATATATAGAACTTAGTTCAATGATGCAGGATTTGCAGGTGTAACACTGTTTGGTACAGCTGGGGCAGTTACATTATTCGCTGCAACTGCTGCCGCACCAGCAACAGCAGCTTCACCAATTAATGCAACTTTTGCTTTTTCTTGGCTCTTTGGAGATAGAGCTGGGTTACTTGCAACAATACGGTTAATATTTGCAGAGTTTGCTGGAGCGATCGCAGCAGTTTGTAAAATGATTGGGCGATTACCAGTGTTACCCAATGTGTAACGAATACCTGTACGAGGGCTAATCACCGTCGTATTTTCTTGTTTCACTACAGCCTGAGCCGAAGTTGGGCCTTTTGCCGCAAGTACTTTATCAACCGTTGTGGTTTGAGGGGCTGAAGCTGTTTCTGCTGCGAAAACAAAACTTGGCACAGCAAGAACAGTTAAAAATAAAGGTTGTAATACTTTTTTCATTGTCTTTCCAACATACACTCTGGATGAGAAGTAAATAGCATTTAATGCTTAAAACTGCAAACATTATTCACAGGCTTACTACAAACGAAAAAAAAGCAGAACAAACGTTCTGCTTTTTTTATAACACAAATTAAATTTTGCCGTGACACTGTTTATATTTCAAACCAGAACCACATGGACATGGAGCATTACGACTTTCAGGTACAGGGAACGTTTGTTGTTCAGTAGCCGACTCATTAAGTGCTTCTTGAGAAGCGGTCACTTCACCTGTTAATCCATCCACATCATCATGTTCAAAAGAAAGCTTCATTGCTTCTGCTTGTTGCTGCTGTTGAGCTTCCATTTCTGCAAGCTCTTCTGGTGTTGGGATATGTACGCGAGACAGATCAGTTACAACATCAGTTTTAATTACACCCAGCATGTTCACGAACAAGTTAAATGCTTCTTTTTTATATTCCTGCTCAGGATTTTTTTGCGCATAGCCACGTAAGTGGATACCTTGACGTAAATAATCCATTGCAGCCAAATGATCTTTCCAATGGCGATCAAGAGAATTTAAAACGAAATGACGCTCAAGCATTGCTGCCGATTCATCACCCATTTGTGCACGGCGCTGACGATAACGCGCAATCACTTCATCACTGATGCGTTCAACCAAACCTTCTTCATCAAGACGTCGATCTTGTTCTAACCATTCTTGAACTGGTAGCTCAATACCTAAATCAATACGTAAAGCATTTTCTAAACCTTCCACATCCCATTGGTCATGGATTGACTCTGGTGGAATAAAGTTAGCAATCATCGCCTGCATTACTTCACGATGCATTTCTTCAACGTATTCTTGTAAAGTATTTTCAGCTAAGATTTCGTCGCGTTGTGAATAAATGATCTTACGTTGTTCATTATTCACATCATCATATTTAAGTAAGTTTTTACGAATATCGAAGTTACGTGCTTCAACTTTACGCTGCGCATTTTCGATAGAACGGCTTACCATTTTGTGTTCAATCGCTTCATCTTCTTTAAGCCCCATTGCACGCATCATGGCAACAACACGGTCGCCTGCGAAAATACGCATGAGGTCATCTTCAAGAGATAAATAGAAACGAGAAACACCAGGGTCACCCTGACGGCCCGCACGACCACGTAACTGGTTGTCAATACGGCGTGATTCATGGCGTTCAGAACCAATAATGTGCAAGCCACCTGCTTGCAATACATCTTCATGGTCCTGTTCCCATTGCGCTTTTAGACGCGCTTCATCTTCAGGGGTAGGATTTTCAAGTTTGGCAAGTTTCGCTTTCCAGTTACCCCCAAGGATAATATCTGTACCACGACCGGCCATGTTTGTTGCGATTGTTACTGCATTCGGGCTACCTGCCTGAGCAATAATGTCTGCTTCACGCTCATGTTGTTTTGCGTTCAAAACTTCATGATGAATACCAGCTTGCTTCAATTTAGACGATAGAATTTCACTGGCTTCAATCGTTGCCGTACCAATAAGAATCGGTGCAACACCCTGCTGACGAATATTCATAATTTCTTGAATAATCGCGTTATATTTACCATTACGGTTTAAGTAGATTAAATCGTTCTGGTCATTACGAATCATAGGTCGGTGTGTCGGAATAATAACGACGTCCAGACCATAAATTTCTTTCATTTCCGCAGCTTCAGTATCGGCAGTACCTGTCATACCTGAAAGCTTTTTATAAAGACGGAAATAGTTCTGGAAAGTAGTTGTTGCTAAAGTCTGGTTTTCAGGTTGAATAGCCAAACCTTCTTTCGCTTCAACTGCTTGGTGTAAGCCTTCTGACCAACGACGGCCCGGCATGGTACGGCCAGTATGCTCATCAACAATAATGACTTCACCGTCATGAATAATATAGTGAACGTCGCGTTGGAATAGGAAGTGCGCACGAATAGCCGCAGAAACATGGTGAACGAGGTTTAGATTTGTAGCTGAATATAAGCTTTCGCCTTCCGCTAACAAACCCATTTGAATAAGTTCTTGTTCTACAGTTTCATAACCAATTTCAGTCATTTCAACTGAACGCTGCTTTTCATCAATCCAGAAATGTCCGCCATCGGCAACTTTTTCTTCTTTTTGCGGGCGTAATTTTGGTGGAATCGTATTGATTGCAGTATAGAGGTGTGAAGAATCTTCACTTTGACCAGAAATAATTAATGGTGTACGCGCCTCATCAATCAAGATTGAGTCGACTTCATCGATAATGGCATAGTGCAAACCACGTTGTTTCTTTTCTGCTAAAGAAAACACCATGTTGTCACGCAAGTAGTCAAAACCAAATTCGTTATTGGTACCATAGGTAATATCAGCAAGATAGGCGGCTGCTTTTTCTGCTGGTTCTTGCATTGAATAAATTGTACCAATGCTTAGACCTAAAAATTCAAATAAAGGACGGTTTAACTCAGCATCACGTTGTGCCAAGTAATCGTTTACAGTAATTACATGAACGCCTTCACCACTTAATGCATTTAAATAACACGCTAAAGTACCCATAAGGGTTTTACCTTCACCGGTACGCATTTCGGCAATTTTGCCTTCATGTAAGGTAATACCACCAATTAACTGGACATCGTAGTGGCGCATGCCCATTACACGTTTTGCTGCCTCACGACAAACTGCAAACGCCTCAGGGAGTAACTTATCTAAACTTTCGCCATTATTATAACGTTGTTTGAATTCTGGAGTTTTTGCAGATAAGTCTGCATCGCTTAAAGCTGATATCGTCGGCTCGAGCGCATTGATTTGCTCAACAATTTTGCGCATGCGTTTGAGTTCACGCTCATTTTTTGTACCGAAGATACCTCCGATCAGACTTGCCAACATGGATAAACTCTCTAAATCTTGCTTGGTCAAATGAATAAATTTTTTCTCAGTCGTTTATTATGGTGTCAGAAATTTGAAGTACAAGGGGTTTGCACAAAACCCATAAAAAAAATCTGATCATTAGACAAATGGTTTTACCCATTTTCTAAGCCCCTTTAAAGCATCTGACACCTAAAAACTCGACATTAATGCTCATCTATTGAGCACAACTTCCGAGAAATCTAATTTAGCAAATTTATCTTAAAGTTACATTGATTCAGCCCATAAATTCATATGTTTTGATCATATATATTTACACTTATATAAAAAGTTCATAATAAAATATAAAAACAATAATTTTAATAATAAATAAATTGCGGCATAGTCATTTCAACATATAACAAATTTTAAGCAATTGAGGATTTATCATGACATTACGATTAGGCGACACAGCCCCTGATTTTCAACAAGAATCAAGCGAAGGCACTATTAATTTTTATGATTTTCTAGGTGATAGTTGGGGCATTTTATTTTCACACCCGGCCGACTATACGCCAGTATGTACAACTGAATTGGGTTATACAGCAAAACTAAAAGATGAATTTGAAAAACGTAATGTTAAAGCAATTGCCTTATCTGTAGATGATGTAGAGTCGCACAAAGGCTGGATTAATGACATTAATGAAACTCAAAATACAACAGTCAATTTTCCAATTATTGCTGACAAAGACCGCAAAGTATCTGAGCTATACGGTTTTATTCATCCCAATGCCAGTGAAACCCTTACTGTTCGTTCTTTAGTGATTATTGACCCAAATAAAAAAGTTCGTCTAATCATCACCTACCCTGCTTCGACTGGTCGTAACTTTAATGAAGTCTTACGTGTTGTTGATTCATTACAATTAACCGATAAGCATAAAGTAGCTACACCAGCGAACTGGCAACAAGGTGAAGATGTGGTCATTGTCCCTTCTTTAAAAGATGAAGAGGAAATTAAACAACGCTTCCCTAAAGGTTATACTGCGGTGAAACCTTATTTACGCCTCACACCACAGCCTGAGCAAGATTAAAGCCTTTAACAAGGCTTTAATCGAAGCGCAAGACAAACGCAGTGCGTAGGCAAGCATCTGAAAAGTTGACTACAAGACAAGCAAAGCGCGTAGGCAAGCGTCTGAAAGGTCCCCTGCAAGACAAGCAAAGTGCGTAGGTAAACATCTGAAAGATTCCCTAAAAAACCAATAAACGGCATATTCAATAATGAGAAAAAACAAAGAAAACTAACTAAAGCACATAAACAAATATTTCCATCTTAAAAGCCATCTCACCCGATGGCTTTTTTTACATTAATGAATACACATGGTTTTTAGTGTTGAGATCAGTTATAACTTCCCAAGAGTTTGTGCAAAAAACAAAAATCATGATCCATAAAATTCATCATTTAAAATGCGGCAGTATGTGCCCTGTATGTGCACCTTTATTTGGGCAGAGAGGCTGGAAAGCTGAAATTGTTTGTCATTGTCTTTTGGTAGAAACTGATCGAGGCCTTGTACTGATTGATACCGGATTTGGCCTACAAGATTATCTACACATGCAACAGCGCCTTGGCTCTTTAGTCAAACGGTTGGGGAAAATTGAACCGAATCTTGAGTTCAGTGCTATTCAACAAATTCAGAAACTGGGTTTCCATCCTAAAGATGTGCAGCATATTTTTGTGACTCACCTCGACTTTGACCATGCAGGCGGAATTTCAGACTTCCCCCACGCCACTGTCCATGTGCTAGCCACTGAATACAATGCTGCACAACTGCCTAATTTTAAAGGCAAGCTTCGTTATAGAACTAATCAATATAAACAACATCGGTACTGGAACTTTGTTGAGTATCAACAAGGTGAAAAATGGTTTAACCTTGAAAAAGTAAAAGGTTTACCCCTATTTCAAGATGAAATTTTAATGGTGCCATTATTGGGCCATTCTGCCGGACATTGTGGTATTGCGATAAAGCAACAAAATCAATGGTTATTATTTTGTGGAGATGCTTACTACTCACACCTAGAGCTAAATCCAGCAAATAAATTAAGATCTCTTACCCTTCTAGAAAAGACATTTGCTGAAGACAATGAAAAGCGTCTTATTAACCTAAAAAAATTACAGCATCTGGCTCAACATGAGCCAACGATTGAAATCATTTGTGCACATGACCCCCATGAGCTTCGGCGGTACCAAACATGAAATTTTTTTCACTTATTGCATTTGCGGTCTGTTTAAGCCTTCAAGGATGTATGCAACACGAAAGTATTGCCCATGAGCACAGACCTCACGATTGGGGAACCTTAGTTTCTCAAACTCATAATTTTTATCAAATTAGCAATGATGTTTTCCGGAGTGAACAGCCCGATGCAGCCATGATTCCCGAATTAAAACACTATCAAATTGGGACTGTTATTAACTTAAGAGCCAAAGCATCAGATGATTTAGTCTTTAAAAATGAAAACTTTAATCTTGTCCATATTCCGATTAATACATGGGCAATTGATCGACAAGATTTATTAGAAGTTATGCAGCAAATCCAGCTTGCCAAGCAAAATAATCAACGTGTTTTACTACATTGCTATCATGGTTCAGACCGTACAGGGGCGAGCGTCGCCATGTATCGAATTATTTTTGAAAACTGGGCAATTGATGATGCAGTGAAAGAAATGAAACAAGGGGGTTATGGTTATCATATTATTTGGAAGAATATTGACCGTTTATTTACCCCTGAAAATGTAAAATGGATTCAACAGCAACTGTCGAATCCATCTTAATTAGATTTCAGAATAAAATTAATCTGACTTACGCTGATCTAAAGGCACCCAGTCAATCACCCAAGCTGACTTCATATTTAAACTGGCGTCAGAAGTAATTTTCTTACGTGTAGTATCTGCCGTATCTCTATCTTTTGCAGGACCAACCATAATACGGATACCTTTACTGGTTGGACTCGTCGTGACCTTATAGCCTTTTGCACGTAATTTAGAGACTACAGCATCTGCATTTGCTTGGTTAGCAGCCAATGCAACCTGTACCATCCATTTTTTATCACCATTTTCAAGCAACTCACGTGCTTTCTCTGCTTCAGCTTTTTTCTCGGCCTCTGCCTTACGTTTCGCTTCAGCTGCTTTCTTATCTGCTTCTGCTTGACGTTTAGCTTCAGCAGCCTTTTTGTCCGCTTCTGCTTGGCGCTTCGCCTCTGCTGCCTTTTTATCCGCTTCTGCCTGACGTTTTGCCTCAGCTGCTTTCTTATCTGCTTCTGCTTGGCGTTTAGCCTCTGCTGCTTTCTTGTCTGCTTCTGCCTGACGTTTTGCCTCAGCCGCTTTCTTATCCGCTTCAGCTAAGCGTTTCGCTTCAGCAGCTTTTTTATCTGCATCCGCTTTAGCCGGATCTACTGACTTTTTTGTATCAGTTTGCTGCCCTTTTGCCTTATTCTCACTACCCGCGACTTCAGGAGGAATATTATCGGAACTTTCTTGTGCAGCAGCTCGGCGAGCATTAATCGCGGCATATTCAGCAGCAGCTTTACGAGCCGCATCCGCTTCTGCCTGTTGTTGCATTGCCAAGAATTCGGCAGCACGAGCCTCTTGTTCTGCTACAGCTTTTTCACGAGAACGGCGCTGTTCTTCAAGAAGACGTTTTTCTGTTTCAACATCAACTGCAAGTGGCTGTAGCTGTACCATCTGTCCTTCTTGTGCTGATTGCTTTGGTTTAGCTTGTAATTTCGGTGATGTTGAAGTTTGGGGTTGAACATCTACCTGTTTTATTTCTTCATTTCCTTTTAGAAGTAATGCTGCCAATAAAACACCACCACCTAATAAAACAACGCCACCCATCCAGCGTTGTTTGTTATTCATTGACATTCTTCCAAATACTCCCAAATCGCTTCTAAAGTATGAAACGAACCACAGGCTAAAATCAGCTGATTGTTATTTGTTTGCTCAAGCGCTGATTTAAAAGCCTCTTTGATATTGCCAAATTGTTGTATTGTCTGGCCTTGCAGGGCGTCATTCAATTGCTGAATCGGTGCAGCACGCGGCACATTCAACTCAGCAATTTTCCAATGTAAAACAGTAGGTTTCAACAAATCGACTACTGATTTTATATCTTTATCTGCCAGCATTGAAAATACTGCGACAACTTCTGTGTACTGTTTATTGTATTCTAAGAAATTTCGCAATTGCTTTAACAAAAATTCAACACCATGAGGATTGTGTCCGGCATCAAAAATAATGGTTTTTCCATTAACTTGACGCACTTCGAAGCGTCCAGCCAAGCGGGCATTTGTAATGCCCTCCTCTAGCGCTAGTTGCGAGATTTCAAGTCCGCTATTTAATACGGCCGCAACTGCTCCTGCAATATTCTCGATTGCAAGTGTACCAAGCGGCAACCTTAAAGTGGTGCCTTCACTTGCAAAATACCAATGTTTTCCATCATCAGCGAGTTTATAAAAATAATCCCTATTAATCGCGTATAGCGTGGCTTGTGAGCTATTTGCCTTATCTTGAATCGCTTGAGGCAAAGATTGCTCACCTGCAAAAATGACAGGAATATGAGGTCGGATAATACCTGCTTTTTCAAAAGCAATTTTTTCGATGGTATCGCCTAACCAATCTGTATGGTCGAGGCCAATATTGGTAATCACGGCGATATTAGGGTCAATTACGTTGACAACATCAAGACGCCCACCTAAACCGACTTCAAGAACCCATACATCGCATTGTTGCTGTTTAAAAATAACAAAAGCAGCCAAAGTGGTTGCTTCAAAAAAAGATAGGCTTAAATCACACTCGCGACGAGCCTGATCAACTTGTACAAAAGCATCAATCAGGCTTTGGTCATCAACTTCAACTCCACCTAATTTGACTCGCTCGTTAAAACGATAGATATGCGGTGATTGATACAACCCAACTTTGTAACCTTGTGCTTTTAATATAGACGCAAGCGTTGTTGTGGTTGAACCTTTCCCGTTTGTTCCAGCAACGGTAAAAACTTTAGCGTTGGGTTTAGTCACGCCTAATTTTTCTGCTACGGGAATAACACGTTCCAGACCAAGATCGATCCCTGTAACGTGAACATGGCTCCAATAATTGAGCCATGTATCTAAAGAGTCTGTTGAAAGTGGAGCTTGTTGTTTCAAGGTAAGTTCATCAATTTTGATACAAGACGAGATACAGTATCACGTAAAGCATGACGATGAACAATCTGATCGACCACACCATGATCAAGCAGATATTCTGCACGTTGGAACGGTTCTTCTAGTGTTTCACGTACAGTTTGTTCAATCACACGTTTACCGGCAAAGCCAATCATTGCTTTAGGTTCTGCAATATGGATATCACCCAACATTGCTAAAGAAGCTGTTACACCGCCATATACCGGATGTGTTAACACCACGATATAAGGTAAGCCTGCATCTTTTAATTTTTGGATTGCAGCAGAAGTACGCGCCATTTGCATAAGTGACAACATACCTTCTTGCATACGTGCACCACCAGAAGCTGCAAAGCAGATTAATGGCTGACGTTTTTCAATTGCAAGTTCAGCTGCCTTAACAAAACGGTCACCTACTACAGTACCCATTGAGCCGCCCATAAAGTCGAACTCAAAAGCACATGCAATCATATCTACGCCATTTAAGTTACCTTGCATGGCAATTAAAGCTTCCGTTTCACCAGTTTTAGTTTGCGCTTCACGCATACGATCTGGATACGGTTTGCTATCAACAAACTTTAATGGGTCTTTCGCGCTAAACTCTTGACCTAATTCAGCCACAACATTGTCGAAGAACCAGTTTAAGCGATCGCGAGCTTTCATTCGTAAGTGTTCGTCACACTGTGGACATACATACGCATTAAAAGATATTGCTGTACGTGTCACTAAAGCATGACATTCAGGGCACTCAATAGTTGGCTCAGTAAATGTTGCTTTGAGAGTCTGTTGCTCATCTGCAACTTCAATACCTGGAACTGGACGCTGTGTCCATGGCGTCGAAGGGCTAAGAACTTTCCCTGATTTCACTTCTTGATTCATACTAACTCATCGAGCGCTGCTCGAAGCTCCTTGACTTTATTCACCGTCTGTTCAACAGCTTCATCAGCTGCCAACGTTGCAAAAGATTTAACGAAAGCACTACCTACAATCACGGCATCTGCAACACTACCCATCGCTTTCGCTGAAGCAGCATCACTAATTCCGAAACCAACGCCAACTGGAACGTTAGTCATACCTTTGATTTTTTCAATACGTGCAGCCGCTTCAGAAGTATCCAAAGTCGCTGCACCTGTTACACCTTTGAGTGAAACATAGTAGATAAACCCGCTTGCCTGATTCGCTACGTGTTGAATACGTTGATCAGTTGAAGTTGGTGCAAGTAAGAAAATCTGATCCATATCATGTTGTTTCAAGATTGCACCAAATTCTTTTGACTCTTCCGGTGGTAAGTCCACAAGTAATAAGCCATCTACACCACATTGTTTCGCATAAGAAACAAACTTCTCGTAACCAATCACTTCAACAGGATTAAGATAACCCATTAAAACTACAGGTGTTTCCTGATCCTGCTCACGAAACTCTTTTACCATGTTCAGCGCATCTAAGGTGTTCGTCCCAGCCGCAAGTGCGCGTTCAGCAGCAAGTGCAATTACCGGACCATCAGCCATCGGGTCTGAAAATGGTAAACCAAGCTCAATGACGTCTACTCCTGCCGCAACCATTTTATGAAGTAACGGCACCGTTACTTGTGGCTGTGGATCACCCGCCATGACATAAGATACAAGCGCTTTACGTTGTTGGGACTGCAGCTTTTCAAAACGGGTGGCAAGACGTGACATAGGGTTGTGCTTTCCTTGAATTATTTAAAATTGAGGAGTTGTTTGTAGAAATACAAGAACACCGCATTTTAACGCTATTTTTTGTTCATTGAACAGGTCTAACGTTATGGCGATATTCGATTGTATGATTCATACAACCCATGGCGTACATTTATCAATATTTTGAAACTTTTCTCAATGATCAAAGCTTCCTATTTTTGGGCCATTATTGATTTACAAATTGAGCAAAAAAGCATCCAAAATTCTATTTCGTTGCATTTTTCTGGATGAGCTGTAATTGCTTTTTTCGAGTTAATAATGTTTGCCCTGTTAAATTTTTATATGCTCTTGCCAGTGCAGACTGATCCGAATAACCCAACTGGTCGGCAATTGCAGTCAGACTTTCATTTTGGCTTAACAATATCTCGCAGCGTTTCATACGCTCAGCATCTAAAATTAATTTAAATGAAGTGTTTAATGCCTGTAATTGGCGCTGCAAGCTTCTTACGGAAACATTCAGTTCGATGGCAATATCTTCTATTTTGGGTGCTTGCTGCTTATGCTTAAAGTATTCCTGTACGATCCAATGTATTTGCTGAACTAAATCGGCATGTATTTTCCGCTGAACTAAAGCTTCTTCGGCTTGTTTCACCAAAAGTTGCACTAAAGTTGGGTCTGCATGTTGAGGGCGAACATTTAAACTTTCACTTGCAAAAGTTAATGCATAGTAAGGCCGTTCAAATGACAATTTGCACTGAAAGAAACGTTGATAGTGAACCACTGCCCCACGCGCTCGGTGTACGAACTCTACATGCTGTAAAAGAAACTCATGTACAGGGGCAATCTGTTTAGCAAGCTGTACCATTGCGGCCAAAGTCAGCTCACTCAGTAGAATATTACTGTCATCGACCAAAGGCCAATATAGGCGAATTTTGGAGGCATCCTGTTCAATTTGTATAGGGACAACCTGTGCACCATCAATGACCAAACGATGAAACTTTGCAATATACTCTACCACTTGACCTAAGGTATCACTTCTGGACGCCATATAACCCAAGACCCCAAAGTTGGCAGGGGTAATACAGGCTGCCATCTCTAAAGCCAAATTAGTCACATGTAATCGCGTTTCAGTTATCTCTAAAAGTTCAATAAAAAGGTCTAAAGAAGATTGAGCATCTATAGAAGCAGATAAAATATTTTGGACTTGACGTGTTTGAATTTCACTTAAATTAAGTGTCTGCCAATCTATTCCTTTTTCTTTTAAATACGTATTCCAAAGGTAGAAGTAACCATTTGAGATAGTAAATTCTTGCATGGCGCGTCCTTTTTACTGCCATTTTGTCGCAAACTGTATAAAAATTGGCGATAACTGTCAAAACAAAGCCGATCACTCGCGACATACTAATGAAAAGGTTATAGTTGCGAGAAATAAAAGATGAACGCACATGTTTCTTATCAGGTCGAACCAGTAGTTCGTAAAGATCTCGATTTTCATTTAAACGAAGCACCTCGCTTTTGGTTTAACAATGATCCTTTTTTAACTCGTATGTTTGATGCACTCAGCTTAACCTTTCCAGATGGAGAGCGTTACTTCATTGAATGTGTGCGTATGTTCCGCGATAAAATTGATGACCCTGAACTACAAAAACGAGTTGCGGATTTTATTAAACAAGAAGCTCAACACGGTATTGCACATGACAAAATGAATCAGCTCATGAAAGAGCAAGGCATGCCTGTTGACCAGTTCACAACCACCCTTAAAAAGATTTTCCGCTTTGAACTAACAAAACGTTCACCACAATATAATATTGCCATGACCGCTGCCGCTGAACATTTAACAGCGTTAATGGCAGAAACCTTTTATAGCCATAAAAAAACTTTAGAAAGCGCTCATCCTTATGTTCGAGCTTTGTTTGCATGGCATGCGATTGAAGAGATGGAACACCGCGATGTAGCTTTTGATGTGATGAGACAGGTGGGAGAAGTTCCAGAGTCAACACGTCGCTTTGTGCTTGTTTTAACAACCGTACTCATGTTCGGTTTTACGCTTTATCGTACCAATATCATGTTGAAATGTGATGGCTTTAGTCCAAGAGAAAGACTCTTGATGAACCTTAAAGGTTTACCTTGGTTCTTTGGCAAAAATGGCACATTAACAGCTATGAAAAAACAATATATGGATTGGTTTAAAAAAGATTTTCATCCAAGCCAGCATCCTGTTATTCGTCAGTATCCCGTTTGGATTGAAACTTTGGAAAAAACAAATGACCCTATTGCAGCGGGTGAAGCATTTTGGCAAGCAGGTTTATAACCTGCTTGTTACCATTTTGCATAATGTTGCTCTAGTAAACCGTATTGTTCTTTGCAATAGATTATATCGGTTGTCTCATGCTCAATCGTGCCGCTAATTTTAGCTTGCCATTGATTGAACTGACTGCCAATCATTCTTAAGTTTATATTTTCATATCGGCACCAACCAATATGCACTTGTAGATTAAGTTTTTGATCTAGTGAGCTAATTTGCCAAAGTTCATCATTTACTTTTTCAAATAAAACGTCTGTTAGCGGAAATAAAACTCCGTTAATCCATAGGCAGTTTTCATTACCAAAACTTTCATTAACACCCGAGGCCAGATTTAACCCAATACGACGCCCCTGTTCATCCCAGAAGTTACATGAGAGCCAGAACCAAGCTGTTTCAGGACGTAAAAATCCGCAAGTATCATCAAGTGAAGCAAATGTCTTTTCATCAAATTGTACAACTTGATTTTGCTTATTAATGAACATTCCCTCTACAGCCAAAGTGGTCTGCTTTTGGGTATAGGTCCAACCATTGATACCTGTTGGGGTACACAAGCTTAAAATATCTGTTCCGGCGCAGAAAATACGGGCGCTCAGACAAATTTCCCCATATTTAGTTACCCGAATGTATCGCACACCATTGGCATGCTGAATATCAAACTGATAAGGCGATTTAGAAAAATAACTTTGATTAAACAAAGGCTGTTCATCAAGATACGTCTTGTGACCTAACGGCTGAATAGCATTCCACTCAATGACTTGCCCTGTTTCATGGTCATAGATATAGAAAAAACCGTGTCCGACCCAGCCAATATCTGCAATTGCCAGACCAATACTATAATGTTTATGTTGAATGCCACAAAATTTAAATTTCTTATATTTTAATTGTTTGCGCCAGCCTTTTAGGACTTTGCCATAAGGAGTTTTATAAATATAACGTTGGACATGAATGGTGAACGGTACAGATTCAAAACGCCCATAACGAGGCTGTCCATTTTCTTGAATTAAATCCATTTACCCACTTCCATATGAATATTAGATTTCAAATGACCTATCCCACAGTCAAATATGTATTTTCCCAAATTGTTGCAGCAAAATCGCCTTTTATTAAATGAATATAACGGCCTGCCACGCAATCTATCGCTAAACAGTCATCAATATCAATGACCCGGTCTGTATGTGCTTTTTGCCACTGCCGATCTATAAATTGTTTACCTAATTGTTTGGCAACTACCACATTCGGTGCCACCACAAACTCATAACGATGAAGTTCACCGAATTCACGTGCATTATATCCACCTAGATTAATTAAATATAACTTTAAATCATCTGGTTGTGGAGCAGCATCTGTAAAATGAATTTGATAGTTCTGTCCTTGAGAACTAACTCCTGAGAGCTTAGCCCAAGCATCAATATGTAATCCTTGAGCCTCACCAAACCAAGCTTGTTTAAGTTGAGGATAAACTTCTTCCAAAGTATCTCCTACAGCCATGACCACATCATGAACTTCTGTATTAGCACGTGCATGACGCCCGCCCAACATCACCATAAACAAGCTTGGCATTGTATCCTCTTACATCTCGACCATTTCTACGCCATCAATGCGTGCAACTGTCATTAAGTCTTTATCGCCACGGCCTGAAACAGTCGCAATAATAATCTGATCTTTAGACATCGTCGGTGCAAGCTTAGAGACATACGCCATCGCGTGCGAGCTTTCAAGCGCAGGAATAATCCCTTCGATTTTGGTTAAGTCACGGAAACCTTGAAGAGCCTCTGTATCATTAATCGGCACGTACTCTACACGCTTCATATCTTTCAAGAAGCTATGTTCAGGACCAACACCCGGATAATCAAGGCCCGCCGAGATACTGTGTGTCTCAATAATCTGGCCCTGTTCATCACTCATTAAATAAGTACGGTTACCATGTAATACACCCACATGACCCGCATTTAAAGGCGCAGAGTGTTTACCAGTCTCAATACCAAAACCAGCGGCTTCAACACCATACATTTTTACACTGGCATCGTTTAAGAACGGATAGAACAAGCCCATTGCATTTGAACCGCCACCAACACAGGCAACTAATGCATCTGGTAAGCGACCCGCTTGCTCCAAAATCTGTTTGCGTGCTTCACGACCAATAATCGACTGGAAGTCACGAACAAGTTGAGGATAAGGATGCGGGCCTGCAACTGTACCAATTACATAATACGTTGTATCAACGTTGGTTACCCAGTCACGCATTGCTTCGTTCATGGCATCTTTTAACGTTTTAGAGCCACTTTGCACAGGTACAACTGTTGCACCCAACAAACGCATACGGTAAACGTTCATCGCTTGACGCTTAACGTCTTCAGCACCCATATAAACAACACATTCAAGACCTAAACGTGCTGCAATTGTTGCTGTTGCTACCCCATGCTGGCCTGCACCAGTTTCGGCAATAATACGTTTTTTACCAGAAAGCTTTGCAAGTAGTGCCTGACCAATCGTGTTGTTTACCTTGTGTGAGCCTGTATGGTTCAAGTCTTCACGTTTAAGGTAAATTTGCGCACCACCTAACTCTTTTGACCATCGCTCAGCATAATAAAGTGGACTAGGACGACCTACATAGTAGGCGAGGTCACGGTCGAATTCTGCCAAAAACTGTTCATCATTTTTCATGCGGGAATAGAGATTTTCCAAATCTTCTAATGCCGCCATTAAAGTTTCTGACACAAAACGTCCGCCATGGATACCGAAATGCCCATTTGCATCTGGGAATTGGGTATAGTCAATCACATTATTTTGCTGATCCACGTTGGACTCCTTGCATAAATCGTTCAATGAGTTGTTGGTCTTTTATACCTTTTGCGGACTCTACGCCTCCGCTCACATCTACTGCAAAAGCACCGGTAGTATGAATAGCGTCAATGACATTGTCAGGGGTTAAACCACCTGCCAAGATTAATGGAATATCAAGTTTCGGGAATTTAGACCAGTCAAACTGATGTCCTGTGCCCCCTTTAAGCTCAGGATGCCATGCATCGAGCAATACAGCACTGGCACCAGCTGCCTGATATTTTTGAATTTCAGCAATTACATCCAGATCAGGTTTAACCTGAATCGCTTTATACCAGCGACGTTTACAATGACGCGCTATTTCCTGACATTGTTCTGGAGTTTCATCGCCATGTAGTTGTAATACATCTAGGGGAACACAATCAAGTATATCCTGAATTTCAGTAACACTCGCGTTTACAAACAAACCCACCATTTGTACATAAGGCGGAACGAGTTTTGCTAATTCTTCTGCCTGTTCAACTGTTACATTTCTTGGACTCGGAGGAAAAAAAACAAAGCCTATCGCATCTGCTCCCGCTGCAACTACTGCCTGAACATCTTGCTTGCGAGTAATTCCACAGATTTTTGCTCGTGTACGTTTTTGGTTTGATTGGCTCATGAGCTGCTTAAACTACAACCATTTCTTAAAATAAGCGCCATTGTAATGCAATTTTTGCCCCTTGCGTAAAAGTTCTCAGGGAATTGCTTTAAATGACATTGTACGAAGTAATTCGGCACTTTATACTGCGTTCAAATGGAAGCAAGTGTAAGCAATTCATGCTTTAGGGAAGCTGGTGAAAGTCCGGCACTGCCCCCGCAACGGTAACAATGTAAAGCATATTTTTTAAGTCAAAATCGACTTACACCACTGCAGTAGTGTGGGAAGGTGAATATGTCCATAAATGAATTATGGCGCTGAAGTCCGGAGACCTACTTGTTTCATCTATCTACCCGATCATTCACGTGGGGTGAATGTATGGAGCATGTTATGTCTAAATCTTTTCAACCTACTCGTCTGGTAGGGGCTATCGCTATTGCGATGGGGTGTTCACCTGTTATTTTTGCTGAAGATGCAACAAATGCAACTCAGCTTGACCCAATTGTTATCACTGCTTCAAAAAGTGCTGAAAAAGCCAGTGAAGTTCCAGCGCGTATCTCAGTGATTGATGAAAAAACAATAGAACAGAATCCAATTGCAGATTTGCCCTCGCTATTAAGAAAAGAAGCTGGCTTAACTATTCATCAAACAGGTGGTTATGGCCAAACAGCCTCCGTATTTATCCGAGGAGCTAGTGCTGGACACACTCTATTTTTACAAGACGGTATGCGTTCAAATACTGCGACTGTAGCTGGTCAAAATATTCACTTATTTGATACAACAGATATTAAACAAATTGAAATATTACGAGGCCCTGCTTCAGTTCAGTATGGTACTGATGCTATTGGCGGTGTAATTCAATTAATTTCAAAAACTCCTACACAAAATAAAATCTTTACGACGATCGAAGCTGGTGAAAAGAATACTTATAAATCTATTTTAGGTATAGATTTAGCCCAAGATGGTTATTACGCTCAAATTCGTGGTCAACGTTTTGAAACAGATGGTGATCAAATCATTAGCAATGACGATCGCAAAGCTGGATTTGATCAAAAAGGGTATTCAGCTAAAGTTGGTGTTGATAAAGAGCAATATGCTTTATCAGCTGAAATCAAAGAAAATAAAGGTACTGGTGACTTTTTTTCTTATGGCGCAGCGCAAGCGTATGATTTTACTAACCGCTTATATAATGTTAACGCTCGCCTTAATTTAACTAACAATATTATTTGGAATACTCGTCTTTCTCAATTTGAAGATCAATATAATTTAATAAAAGCAGCGTATCCTTCAATTGTAAATACCAAGCAACAAGAGGTAGATTCAAATATTAAATGGCAATTTACACCAAGCCAAAATATTTTATTTGGTGTAGAGCATAATAAAACAACTGCAGAGAAAGTAGTTGCTTATAATGGTGACACAGGATTCGATAATTCTAATAAGACGACTGGCTATTATTTACAACATCAATATCAACATGATGGCATTAATACCCAAGCAGGCATTCGTGTAGAAGATAATGACCAATTTGGTACACATACAGTTGGACAACTTGCTGGTCGTTTCCTTGTTACACCAACAACTAGCGTATATGCAAATATTGGTACAGCTTTCCGTGCACCAGTTGTAGGTCAAATTATTACAGAGCCAGCTTGGTGGGGAGGTAATCCAGATTTAAAACCAGAAGAAAGCGTGTCATATGAACTTGGATTTGATCAAAAACTAAACCACGGCTTCAATGTATATGGTTCAGTTTATCAAACTAAAGTTGATAACTTGATGGTATCTTCTGCTGCAACAAATTTCGTATTTTATAATATTGATAAAGCAACCTTAACTGGTGCTGAATTAGGTTTAAAGTGGTCACTAGATAATTGGTTTATCAATGCGGAATATGCTTATATTCAACCTAAAAATGATGAAACTGATCAAGATGCGCCAAATCGCCCACGTCAAAACTTCAATATGAATATTGGATGGGATAATGGTGTATATGGCTTCAACACTGCTTTCGTTGCAAAAGGCAAAGCAAAAGATATACAAGATGTTCCAGGCTACACTACTCTTGATTTTAACGCTTATTGGCAAATGAGCCCAAATGTTAAAATCTTTACTAATATTCAAAACCTATATGATACAGACTATAAGACTGCATGGAATAAAGAGGTTGGTTCATACTATATTGCCAGCGGCCGCCTTGCATCAGCTGGTGTGACCTTAAGCTACTAAGCAAAAACTTTATTATAAAAATATTTTCTTAACTCCAGTTTCGGGGTAATGTTCTGACCGACATTATCCCCTTTTTTATGTTCAGGATATCTATCATGGGACACCGTTTAAGCAAAATCTATACACGCACAGGCGATTCAGGTACCACAGGTTTAGGCGATGGCTCTCGTGTTGCTAAAGATGATCTAAGAATTGCGGCACTTGGTGATGTTGATGAACTAAACGCCATTATTGGGGTACTTCGTGCTCAAATCACAGATAGCCAAGTGGCTAATAAAGCTGATTGGGACAAAAGCTTGAGTCTGATTCAACACTGGCTTTTTGACTTAGGCGGCGAAGTTTGTATTCCAAATTACAATTTGCTTCAGCCCGTTTGTATTGAATTTCTTGAAAAAGAAATTGACCGTATGAATGAAGATTTGCCTATGCTAAAAGAATTTATTCTGCCATTTGGTTCTTTATCTTGCAGTTATGCCCATCAAGCCCGTGCCGTTTGTCGTCGTGCAGAGCGATCGCTCATGTCAGTACAAACTCGCGATCAAAATATTCAAGCCACTGCCCTTCAACTTTTAAATCGTCTATCTGACTGGTTATTTGTCGCATCGCGTGCTTTACAGCGTGCTGAAGGTGGACAAGAAGTCCTTTGGCAAAAAAATATTAATGAGATGATTTAAAAATAGATTAAGTTAAGAAAGATCTCTACGTTTAAAGAGATCATTATCAAAAAGAACGGACAATAGAAATCTATGCGCATTATTGGTCATCGTGGTGCACGCCGAGAAGCTCCTGAAAATACATTAGGTGGTTTTCAGCACATTAAAAATTTAGGTATTCGTGGTGTCGAATTTGATATTCGTCAGCTGCAAGATCAAGAGTTGGTCGTCATTCATGATGATAATTTTTTGCGCACGGCAGGTGTCGACCAGATTGTAGAGCAATCAACATTGGCTCAAGCATTATCATTTGATCATCGTCAAAATTGGCCTAACTGGCCAACCTCTGAACCAACCCCTACGCTTACAGATGTTTTAAATTTACTTGATAACTTTGATCATATTGAAGTTGAAGTTAAAGCTGTAAGAGATATGGCATTAGCAGAAAAGTTAGTTCAAAAGCTTGAGACTGAGTTACAAGGTTTCGAGAAAGTCGTGACCATCACAAGTTTTGATCTTCAAATTCTAACCGCTTTACGTGATATCAACTCTCAATTTAAACGCGGATTGTTAGTTGAACTTCCGGTTGGAGCAACGGCGATTGAACTTGCTCATCAATATGGGTGCTGTCATATTGGCTGGCATGATCAACTTGCAACAGATGAAATGATTCAATTGTCTCATCAAGCTGGTTTGAACATTAGTGTCTGGACAGTGAACGATGTAGAAAGAGCAAAGAGACTACAGGATTTAGATATTCAGGGCTTAATTACAGATATTCCAACCACAATGCTTGAAGCTCTTTAAATATAAAAAAGGTGGTACTGACCACCTTTTATTTTTTCTCGGCCTGAATCAAACGCTGACCGCTTTGATCAAGTAGATATAAGGTATTACCTACCAACTGGAAGCGTTTAATACGTTGTAAAGAATCGACCAATTCTGCTTCTTGAGCCAACGCGCCATCACAACTCGAATGACCTGCGTTAACTTCCATATCAAGTTTCTTTTGGCTGAAATCAAAAGTATATCGTCCAAAAACACGATTACATCCTGTATGACCAGTTACTGTTTTGACTGTAGAGTTCAATGAAAGAGTCGGCCACTGGTTAAAGAATTTTGCCTTATGACCATTTATCTGGGTAATTTGCCAATCTATATCTTGAACACCATCTGGACTCACTTTCTTTTTCACAACTGGTGTTTGTACACGATGTGTTGGTTTTACTTGGCCTTTGTGATTATTTGGTTGCGGCGTGCTTTGACATGCTGCCAATACAAGGCTGATTGCGATGAAAAGACATTTCAATGGCAATTTCCTTGCAATATCAATGCTATTCTTTTTTCTCAATCGCTGTATTTTCATTACACAACTTCTCCTATCTGAAATGTTGTCAGGCATGGTTTAATTCTGTTACGGTTCTTTCAATACATCTGTACAATAATGCTAGTGATTCTCACTAAGCACGTGCTAATATGATGTGCAAAATAGCAATATATCTTGAAGATTGGTTTTGCTATGTCGATTTGTCTTTTTACCTTGTATGACAAGGTTTCTAGGAGCGCTGCCGGATATGACTTCCGCCCCACTCAAGGCCCCAATTAACTGGACCGCTAGCATTACCTTAATTGGTTTACCAATTCTTGCTGCAATCATAATCCCGATTTATGCGTATTATTATGATTTTAGTGTAAGCGCATGGGTAAGCTTATTTTTTCTTTTAGCTTTAAGTAGCATGGGGATTACTGCTGGTTACCATCGTCTTTGGGCACACCGTGCTTATGAAGCGTCGTTACCACTTAAAATTCTTTTAATGATTGGCGGCACATTTGCTGTACAAAACAGTATTCTGTTTTGGGCATCTGGTCACCGTACCCATCACCGTCATGTCGACGATGTAGATGAAGATCCATATTCAATTGAACGTGGCTTTTGGTATGCCCATATGGGTTGGATGATCCGCGATCATTCTCCATCTGAACCAGATTTTAAAAATGCGCCAGACTTACTCAATGACAAACTGGTGATGTTCCAACATAAATACTACGCCTTGATGGTCGTAGCAGTTCACGTTGGTATTTTAGGTTTGGTTGGCTGGGCAACTGGCGATTTATGGGGTGTTGTACTTCTTGGTGGTCTATTACGTTTAATCATTAGTCATCAAGTTACATTCTTCATCAACTCACTTTGCCACATGTTCGGTAAACGTCCTTATACCGATGAAAACTCAGCACGTGATAACTTCTGGTTAGCGATTGCAACTTGGGGCGAGGGTTACCACAACTATCACCATATTTTCCAGTACGATTATCGTAATGGTGTGAAATGGTGGCAATATGATCCAACAAAATGGCTCATTTGGACATGCTCTAAGATCGGTTTAGCAAAGAACCTACGTCGTATTCCAAGCTTTAATATTAAAAAAGCAGAATTGGCAATGAAGTTTAAATATGCTGAACAAGACTTGGCTATTTATGGTCATGATGTAAATGCCGACATTAGTCAAATGAAGCAACGTATTGCTCAAGAGTATGAAGCATTTACACATACTTTAAATGACTGGGCGAAACTCAAAGAACAAGAGTTACAAGCAAAGAAAGCAGCAATGGCTGAAAAGATTCACAAAATGGATCACAAGTTAAAAGTTGATTTCCAATTGCTTGAACATCGTTTGAGTCATCACCGTGAGTGTTTAGAAACTTTAATGCGTAACATTAAAAAGAACACAAACGTCGTACCAGACTAATACGTCTTTATCCCGAAAAAGCACCTGTAGAGCCATACTTTGCAGGTGCTATTTTTTGGCTTGTTTTTAACTATGGTATAGTGAATTTTGCCTCAAATATTTAGTCCAGCCTATGCAATTTAATCCGCTTTATTCATCGCTCAATCCTAAGCTTTTTCATATCCAGCAACCCTCTCCGCTTCGCGGTGCAAAGGCTGGACACTTTAATTTAGCTTTAGCCGAAGAGTTACAATGGACAGATGAAGAAAAACAGGCTTGGGTAGAAATTTGCAGTGGTCAGCGTACCTTCTCGGAATTCCCGCCTTTGGCTATGGTGTATGCAGGCCATCAGTTTGGGCAATGGGCCGGTCAACTAGGCGACGGACGTGGCTTACTCATTGCGCAGATTCTTAATAAAAAAGGCCAAACCATAGATTTACATTTAAAAGGTGCAGGCCCCACGCCCTATTCACGTATGGGAGATGGGCGAGCAGTTTTACGCTCTGTTATTCGTGAATATTTAGCAGGACATGCTTTAAATGCTTTAGGGGTGGCTTCTAGTCACGCAGTAGGTTTTACAAGCTCCACTCAAGGTGTACAGCGTGAAAAGCTAGAACCTGGCGCAATGTTACTTAGAACATCTGAATGTCATATCCGTTTAGGCCATTTTGAATGGATCAATCAATATGCACCTGAGCTATTGGCCGAGTTCACTCAAAAATGTATTGAATGGCACTATCCAGAATGCCAACAAGAAGAGCAACCTATTTTAGCTTTTGCTAAAGCTGTGATTAGAAATACAGCCATTATGATCGCCAAATGGCAGTTGGTCGGTTTTGCTCATGGTGTAATGAATACCGATAACTTAAATATTACGGGTTCTACACTTGATTTTGGTCCATACGGTTTTATGGAACGTTTCCGACCAAATTGGATTAACAACCATTCCGATTACCAAGGGCGTTACACCTATCAAAACCAACCGAGTATTGCGCACTGGAACTTATGGACTTGGTTAAATAATCTCATTCCACTTGCCGAACCTGAGCATAAAGAGCAGTTCAAAGAAGCGCTGGCCGCTTGCCTAGAAGAATTTGAGCCGACTTTTATTGAGCATTACACCACTGGGTTATGTCAAAAAATGGGGCTTCCTCATTTTCATAAAGACAGTACTGAATGCGGCTTAAGCTTTTTGCGTATTCTGCAAGCGGAGCAGCTCGATTACACCCAAAGCTTCATTCGCCTTCAAAATAAAGAATACAAAGCTTTACGTGATGACTGCCTTGATATTCGACAATTTGATGCATTCCTTACGCAGTATCAAAACATCCGTGAATATCAAGATATTGATGAGCTTGATGCAAACATGCAGCAGGTAAATCCAATTTATATCTTACGTAACCATATGGCACAGCGAGCTATTGAGGCAGCGGAGCGAGATGATTTTAGTGAGGTTGACCGCTTATTTAAGCTACTCAACCATCCCTATACAAGACAACCAGATTTGGAAAAACCGGAAGATTTAGGTCCGTTACCAAGCGATGTACCTGATGTAGCGGTGAGCTGTTCTTCTTAATTTTTTATCCACATTTTCTGTGGATAACATTGTGGTTATCCACAGCATAACTTTTCTAAGCAATTATTCTTCTGGATATTCGAAGCGGTAACCTACTCCATAAACAGCTTGAATCCACTCATGACGGTTACCAGTTTCGGCCACTTCCGTGATTTTTCGACGCAAGTTTTTAATATGGCTATCAATAACTCGGTCGGCAACATCAAAGCTATCCGGATTAATATGATCTAATAATTGTGCACGTGAATAAACTTGCCCCACATGTTCTAAAAATAACTCAAGTAGGCGAAATTCTGTTGGCGTTAAACTTAAAGATTTTTGTTGATACCAAATTCTTTGCTGTGCTTTATCAATACGGAAAGAATCATTTTGCTCTGGCTCCGCCTTACGTTCTAAACGGCGTAAAACGGCCTGCACACGAGCAACCAGTTCTTTTGGACTAAAAGGTTTGCACACATAATCATCTGCCCCCATGTTTAGACCCAAGACACGATCAATTTCTTCGGTACGTGCCGTCACCATAATAATCGGTAAATCAGACTGTTCACGTACCTTACGGCAAATCGTTAAACCATCCATTCTTGGAACCATTAAGTCCAGAATCATTAAATTAGGTTTACGTTGTTGAAAGCTCGTGTAAGCATCCTGACCATCATGAAACATGCTTACTTCGAATCCAGCAGCCTCAAGATAATCACGCACCAGATGCGCTAACTCGACTTCATCCTCAACCAACATAATATGTTTCATGGGCCATTTTTCCTTTTATTTAACTCTGCTTTTTAAAGGTCAGTACACAACGTAAACCACCTAATGGTGAGTGTTCAAAACTGAGTGTACCACCAAGCGCCTGCGCAATTTTACAAGATAAAGCTAAGCCTAATCCTGTTCCACCTGTACTACGCGTACGCGAATCATCGACACGATAAAAACGTTCACCTAAACGTGATAATTGCTCATCACTTAAACCAAATGGACTGTCATCAACATATAAAGTCCACTCCTGAGGCGTTTGATTTGTATGAATATGAATCTTTCCACCTGTTTCGGTATAGCGAATACTATTACCAATCAAGTTAACAATAATTTGTTTAAATCGATCACGGTCTAACAATAAAGAAGCGCCTTCACCTTCCACCTCAATTTCTAACCCTGCTTGTTCGAGTTTAGGTCTGAAATTTTCGACTTCTTGCAGTATAACTTCCCAAGGATTAACCGAACTCAAATAACATTTAAGTTGTTGAGCATCAGCCTGAGCCAAGTCTGCCAAATCTTGAGTCAATTTCTTTAAACTCGAAACTTGTCGCATCATGGCATCAAGATGTTCAGGTGTTGCCTTTCGAATACCATCTTGCATCGCTTCAATCTGCGCTTGCAGAACAGCCAATGGAGTTTTCAATTCATGAGAGGTATCTGCAACCCATTGACGTCGTGATTCTTCATGCTGATGTAAAATTTCAGCTAAATGATTTAATTGAGTAGATAAATCACCTAACTCATCATTTCGTTTAATCACAACTTGGTGTTGATAATTACCTTTTGTTAACTCATTTGTTGCATTTAATAGACGCTGAATTGGCTTTTTAAAATAAGTTGCCATTAAAAGTGCTGCAACTAAACTCGACAATAATGTTAAAGCATAAATTAAAAGTAAATAGCGCTTTTGATTACTGAAGAAATTAATACTTAATGCATCTTCTTTATCTAAAACTGGTTTTAGACCTAAATAACCTACGACCCGACTATTAACCATAATCGGGCGATAAGACATCTGATCCGAAGACGGCGGTTCACCCACTACGAACTGGTGTTTGGCATCATATAAAGATAAACGAGAACTTAAGCCCAGCCGGTCTGGTAAAGCAATAAAACGCTTCTTACCATTTTGCGTCTCAATGTCTTTGAGGCTTCCTTTTTTTGATTTGTTTTTATCATCGCTTGGACGAAACTGGTTTGCACTTAGCGGGAATCTTAAACCTTCAAACGGTTGATATTCCGAAGGTAAGTTTTGCTCAAGCGTACGTAGTTCTTCATCACTAAAAATAGAGTTCTTATTTACCGTTCCCGCATCTGGAGAAATATTAATGAGAGTGTGTTCATCGAAAGAATGCTGCTGAATGGCAATATCATATTGGCGGCGTAACCACCACTGGGAAAGACGGTCATAATCATCTGGTGCTGCCGTTCCTTCAATTTGTAAGATTTGCGCCTGAATCGCATTCCCCCAATCATGATAAACGGTATATACATTTCCCAGATTAGTAATAAGCCGATCTAGCTTTTGCATTTCAACATCGGCTACATATTTGGCAAAGTTCTTTTGCATCGTCCAGTGCAGTACACTCAAACTCGCAGTTGCAATTAACAGCGTGGTAAGCAAAACCGTTAAAAATAACCGCAAGGCTATGGGAACACGTAGAACGTTCAAAAGCACTCTCTCATTTTTACTCTATATTTTGCATTGTAACCAACAACGAAAAGAAAAACTCTCCATTGTTTCTTCATCTTTATTATCTAATCTTTAAGTCATCTTAAAACAAACATTAAAGGGTTTTAACCATGAAAATGACGGCTAAAATTGCATTATTCAGTGCAGCAATTGTAACTATGGGTAGTTTGGCTGCTTGTCAATCAACAACTCAACCACCTAAGCCAGAACATGGCATGATGCAAGATGGCCCACGTGATGGTCACCACCATCGTATGAAACACCGTGAATTTACGCCTGAACAAAAAGCAGCATGGGAACAACACCGTGCAGAGCGTAAAGCTCGTTTTGAGCAAATTCAAAAAGCATGTGAAGGTAAAGCTGTTGGACAAACTGTCAATGTTCAAGTTGGAGATAAAACACTTGAAGGTACATGTAACCTCCGCTTTGAGCCAAAACGTCCTCAACCACCAGTCAATGCACCTGCTCCAGTAGCATCTCAAGCAAAATAATTCTAAAAATAATAAAACAAAAGGCGCCAGAAGGCGCCTTTTGTTTATACATAACTATTTACGATTTTGACTATTTGTCTCATCTAAACTTCATCAAAAGTGTTTACACTCAAAGCACTTACATAGTTCAAGTATTTTTTTCTTGACTTTGCAGTCACAAAGTAAAGGCCCCGAGGTGCTTGTACAGTTATGCAAGTTGTTGCACGATGTAATAGTTCAAGGTGCCTTATGGCACATTATCGTAGATTAGGATTATAACTCTGGTTTCACCAGTATTGAGGAACCCGATATGCCACAATACAAAGCGCCCTTACGTGATATGCAATTCGTTTTGCATGAATTATTAAATGCTGAAGAACACTATGCAAAATTACCTGACTTTCAAGGTAACGTAAGCCGTGAATTGGTTGATCAATATTTAGAAGCTGCGGCAGACTTCTGTGAAAATGAACTTTCTCCTTTAAACCAAGTTGGCGACCGTGAAGGTTGTACTTGGAATGATGGTGTTGTAACTACACCAACAGGCTTTAAAGAAGCTTATCAAAAATACATCGAACTTGGTTTCCCGTCTTTATCAGCAGAAGAACAATACGGTGGTCAAGGTTTACCTAACTCTTTAGGTATCGCAATTTCAGAAATGGTAGGTAGCTCTAACTGGGCATGGGGTATGTACCCTGGTTTGTCTCACGGTGCAGTACGTACATTAGAACATCACGGTTCTGAAGAGCAAAAAAATACTTACTTACCAAACCTTGTTTCAGGTGTTTGGACAGGTACGATGTGTTTAACTGAATCTCATGCAGGTTCAGACTTAGGTATTATCCGTACTAAAGCAGAACCAAATGCAGATGGTAGCTATGCAATCTCTGGCGAGAAAATCTTTATCTCTGCTGGTGAACACGACATGGCTGAAAACATTATCCATATCGTTCTTGCTCGTCTACCAGGCGCACCAAAAGGAACTAAAGGGATTTCGTTATTCATCGTTCCTAAGTTCAATGTCAATGCAGACGGAACTCTAGGCGAACGTAATGCCGTACGTTGTGGTTCAATCGAACACAAAATGGGTATTCACGGTAACGCGACTTGTGTCATTAACTTTGACCAAGCAAAAGGTTATTTAATTGGCCCTGAAAACCGTGGTTTGAACTGTATGTTCACCTTCATGAACACAGCACGTATTGGTACTGCGGTTCAAGGTTTATCTGCATCTGAGTCTTCTTTCCAAGGTGCTTTAACTTACGCGAAAGAACGTTTAGCTATGCGTTCACTTTCTGGTCCTAAAGCTCCAGAAAAAGAAGCAGATCCAATTATCGTTCACCCTGCCGTTCGTAACATGCTTTTAACTCAAAAAGCATTTGCTGAAGGTGGTCGTGCACTTGTTTACTTACTTGCTCAATATGCAGATATCGTTGAAAAAGGCGAAACTGAAGAAGAGCGTAAGTTTGCTGACAACATCTTGTCTTTATTGACTCCAATTGCAAAAGCATTCTTAACTGAAACAGGTTCTGAATCTGCTAAGCACGGTGTTCAAGTGTTCGGTGGTCATGGCTTCATTTCTGAGCATGGCATGGAGCAAATCGTACGTGATACACGTATTGCTTGTTTGTATGAAGGTACAACTGAAATTCAGGCACTTGATTTGTTAGGCCGTAAAGTTTTACAAACTCAAGGTGCAATGCTTCGTGATTTCACTAAGATTGTTCACAAGTTTGTAGAAGCAAATAAAGACAATGCTGCCATGAAAGAATTTGTTGAGCCACTTGCTGCGCTGAACAAAGAATGGGGCGACCTCACTATGCAAATCGGTATGCGTGCAATGCAAAATCCGGATGAAGTGGGTGCAGCGGCTGTAGATTACCTCTACTTCTCTGGTTACGTTACTTTAGCTTATCTATGGGCTCGTATGGCGCTTGTAGCACAAGAGAAATTAGCTGCGGGTACAACCGATGTTGATTTCTACAATGCGAAAGTAACTACTGCTCGCTTCTACTTCAAGAAAATTTTACCGCGTGTACGCTCTCATGTAGACGTTATCGCAGGTGGTTTAGACCCATTGATGGCATTAGATGCTGAACATTTCGCTTTCTAATCATAGTTAGTTGCGATATGCAATGTTAAAAACCAAAAAAGGACTGCTCAGTTTTGACGGTCCTTTTTTTATAAAATCAATGATAAATTTAGATTTTAAATTCAATATCCATTTCGTTTTACAGGATATCTAGCACAGGCCGATGTGCACAAAAAAGGTGAACGATTATGCCAATTTACAATGCTCCTTTAGCTGATATGAAATTCATCTTAAATGATGTATTTAAAGCAGAACAATTTTGGCAGGCTAATGAGAAACTCGCTCATGTAGATGCTGCAACAGCTGAAGCAATTTTAGAAGAAATGGCTAAATTTGCTCAGAACGTGACTCATCCATTAAACCGTACTGGTGATGAAGAAGGCGCTCGCTACGAAAACGGCGAAGTCTTTACTCCTGCTGGCTTTAAAGATGCATTTCGTCAATATGCAGAAGGTGGTTGGATTGGCTTAGGTGCAGATGAAGAATGGGGCGGTCAAGGCATGCCAAAAATGCTTACCGTTCTTGCCGATGAAATGTTATTCGCGACAAATCCATCTTTCATGCTCTACCCACTTCTTTCAGTAGGTGCAGGTATGGCTTTAAGTAGCTACGCATCTCAAGAGCAAAAAGAAACGTATTTACCTAAGATTTATTCAGGTGAATGGTCAGGTACCATGTGTTTGACTGAACCGCATGCTGGTACTGACTTAGGTATTATCAAAACTAAAGCCGAGCGCAATGAAGATGGTACTTATAATATTACAGGTACTAAAATCTTCATCACTGGCGGTGACAACGATTTAGCAGAAAACATCATTCACTTGGTACTTGCTAAAACTCCAGATGCTCCTGCTGGTTCACGTGGTATCTCGTTATTTATTGTCCCGAAATACCTTGTAAATGAAGACGGTTCTTTAGGTGACCGTAACCATGTTGGTCCAGGCTCTATTGAACATAAGATGGGGATCAAAGCGTCTGCAACTTGTGTGATGAACTTTGACGGTGCGAAAGGTTACCTCGTTGGTAAAGAAAACGAAGGCCTTGCTGCCATGTTCGTTATGATGAACTACGAACGTTTATCAATGGGTATTCAAGGTTTAGGTGCTTCTGAATTTGCTTATCAAAATGCTGCTCAATACGCGACTGACCGTTTACAAGGTCGTAGTGCAACTGGTGTTCAGTCACCAAGCAAACCTGCTGACAGCATTTTAGTCCACGGCGATGTACGTCGTATGTTGTTAAACGTACGTGCAAACAACGAAGCTTCTCGTGCCTTTGCAGTTTATGTAGGTCAGCAGCTCGATATCACTAAATTCTCAACTGATGCAGAAGCCGTGAAAAAAGCCAATGACCGTGTTGCGCTTTTAACTCCAATTGCAAAAGCTTACCTCACAGATACAGCATTCCAAGCAACTTTAGATGCTCAAATGGTATTTGGTGGTCACGGTTATATTCGTGAATGGGGTATGGAACAATGTATCCGTGATCTTCGTATTGCTCAAATCTACGAAGGAACTAACGGCGTTCAATCTCAAGATTTAATTGGTCGTAAAACCATTAAATGTGGCGGTGCATTCATTGCTGAATACATCACTGAAATTCGTGACTTTGCAAATGACTTAGACACTGATTTGAACTTCATTAAAGATGCAACTTTAGATGCTGCAACTGAAATCGAAGCAATCACTCAGTTTATTATTGAGCAAGCTGCAGAGAACGTAGAGTTCCCAAACTCTGCTGCTGTTGATTACTTACATGCAGTGGGTCTACTCAGCTTCTCTTATATGTTTGCAAAAATTGCTGCCGCTGCTAAAGACAAGTCTGGTGATTTCTACCAAAACAAACTTGCATTGGCTCAATACTTTGTTGAACGTATCTTGCCAGATATTGATGCACGTATTGCTAAAATCAAAGCTGGTTCAGACTTAATTATGGGCTTTAGTGAAGATTACTTTACAAACCAAGCGTAATTAAATTTTTTATAAAAACGCCTGAATAATCAGGCGTTTTTTATTTCTAATCATAAAAAGTAGAATAACTTTTAAGTTTTTAATTTCTCAACCAAGAAGTCAGCAGTAATATTGACACTGGGTAAAAGCCCTCGTCTTGTTAGCATCAATAAACTTGTCGTTACGCTACCAGCAGACCATTCTGGCAAAACATGAATTAAGCTACCCTCAGATAGTTCATTCATACAAAAAGTTTCAGGTAAAAGCGTAATCCCCAATCCCCTTTTTGCAGCCCCCTTTAAAATCTCCGACTCATTTGCTACAAAGCGGATGTTTGGACGTACTATCTCTTTCTGACCATTTATATTTTGAAAATGCCATGGATTCATTTGCAATTCAGGCCATATACCTTCGTGTTTGAGTAAATCTTCTGGTGTATGTATAGGAGACGATTTCATTAAGTAGGCAGGCGCTGCAACAGCGATGATTTTATCATTTTTAAGTACACGTTGAATTAACCCAGAATCCGGCAAGGGTTGAAAATGACTACGGATCACGATATCAAAGTTTTCACTCATGACATCAACGTAACGATCAGTTACCTCTACTTGCAATAACAACTTAGGATAACGTTCTGCAAGTTCAGGCAAACAATCAGATAAAAGATACTGGGCAATGGGTACAGAAGCACTGAGCCTGACTACACCACTTGGCTCTTGTTGTTGTATTAATAAATTTTCTTCTGCATAACGAAACTCATCTACTGCATTTTTGGCATGTTGATAAAACAGTTTACCTGCTTCGCTTAAGACAAAACTACGTGAACTACGATGAATTAAGGTTAAGCCTAGCTTTTTTTCTAATATTGCAACACGCTTACTGATTGTTGATTTAGGTAAATTAAGCCGTTTAGCTGCTGCGGAAAATCCCTGATGCTCTACAGCAACAACAAAGAGATAAACATCATTCAAGTTTTGTCTAAGTAGCATTCTTCAATGTCCATATATGTAGACAATAAGTCTCATAATACCTGACTACTAGAAACTTTTCTGGCGACTTAAGATGATTTTACACATCACAAAAGAGTAATCATCATGTCTACTTTCACTTTATTTTATGGCGTCCCATCTGGCTGTTCATTTGGTTCTATTGTTGCCTTAGAATGGTCAGGTTTACCTTATCAGCTCTGTAGAATTGAGATGCCGGCTCAGTGTAATACCGAGGAATACCGCCAAATTAATCCAGTCGGCGAAACACCCGCACTGCTCTACGATAATGGTAAAGTTTTAACGGAAAGCATGGCTATCTTGAACCATATCATGGCAAAAAGCCTGAATGCGGCTTTTCATTATGAGCAAGGAACAGAACAATTTAATCTCTTTAATCAGAAACTAGCTTTTTTGAATACGACTTTATTTAATGCATTTAGCCCACTCTGGTATAGCCTTGAACACTCTTCATCAGAAGGTAATAAACAAGCATTACGTGAATATGGAGCAGTCCAAGTTAAAAAAGCATTTACCGCTTTAGAAAATAGCCTGACAAATCAAACTTGGCTAATGGGCGATCAATTATCTTTTGTAGACGGATACTACGCAGGTATCGCACGGTGGTTGAAATATCATAATGTTATTGATATTGATCAATTTCCAAACTGCAAACGACTTTATGAACAATTACAAAATGAGGCGGCTGTGAAATTTGCGCATGCGATTGAACAAGAACAGCCCACAAAGAGTATAGGTAAATTTTTAGGCCATATTGCATTTGAAGATGCCATTCAGCAATATGAAAATTTGGAATAGCCATCGCTTTGATAGTGGATATCGTCTTATTATTTGAATTGAACTAAATTTCAATAAAAACGCCTGAATAATCAGGCGCTTTTTATTTTGTATTTACTATTTCCATTGGCACAAAATTTGTTTAATTTCTAAACATTCTCATATTAAAAAAGATTTTACTATGCCTGATCCCAAAAAGTTTGAAAGAACCCTTGATCGGTTTGGACATTATGCTGTTGAGGCTTTTCATTATTTAGCCTTATTTATCATAGGCTGTATGATTGCTTGGTCTGCTGCTCATACCGTTTTTGAAATTCTGACCGTCAAAAAATATGCATCAATCGATGACATCTTATTGTTATTTATTTACCTAGAACTTGGGGCAATGGTTGGAATTTACTTTAAAACTAATCATATGCCTGTACGTTTTCTTATTTATGTCGCCATTACAGCCCTAACACGTTTACTGATTTCTGATATCCAACATGATCATAAAGCCGACCTTGATCAAGTCATTATTACAGGCTCAATTCTTATTTTAGCTCTCTCTATTTTAGTTGTCCGTTTTGCTTCTTGGCACTACCCATCTGTTATGAAAGAAAAACATTCAAAAACACCTACTTCGTTAAAAACACCCCAACCGCAAGATGACGAGTTGGCATAAAAAAATGGCCCCAAGCGGGCCATTTTTTATTTTACATTTAACGAACTCGATAAATGTGATGTTTCGAGTCAACCAATAAGTATTGGTTAGGAGTCTTCACCCAGTGGTATCCACGTGGTGGTGCATATAAGCGATGTGCACGCCAGTCTGAGACATAATAACGGCTATTACGGTATTCCACAGGAATACGATCACCGCGCTTAAAGGCTACATATCGGCCATAATGGTTGCCACGCTCAGAATGTGACCAAACAGGAGCTCTATGATCATTGCGGTGGTCATAACGATAATCATGACGCTGTTCATAGCGATTATGGTCTTTACCGTGATAGTTATCCCAACGATGATTTGAATCGGCCATCGCAGTTGCCGACATACCCAACATTAATGTTGAAAGTACGAGAACAATAGGCTTTTTCATGGAGAGTATTCCTTTTTATCTTGATCTGAAGCTAGATTAAGAGAGAGTCAAGGAGAAACCATGAATAAAATGGCTTTGATTGATATTGTTTGTAATGACTATAAAGAAAATATGAAGAATCTGTATCTGTGCTACCATTAGCATTTTTCAAGCTAGGTCAATTGCTGTGTCTGAAATCAGTTTTGAACGTCTTCATCAATTTTTCTGCAAAGTTCCAAGTGTACAAGAAGCCCGTATCATGGCTCATGGAGCAGATGGCGAACACGCTTGGTGGTTTAAGTTCAGTATTGATGTAGAACACCCTCTCGCATGGCAAACCGTTCAAGAACTAGGGCATGTTTTAAATTACCTGTCGACGAATGAGCGTTTACCTACTTTATTCTTTCCTGTGTCTCCACCACCTTACATGAATGGTGAAGCAAAAGATTTTTTATCATGGGTTATTCAGTGTAATCACCCTGAGTTTTCTCCAGATGTGGTTTGTGATTGGCTTGAAGCGCGTTTGCCGAATCCTGTAGATGATGAGTCGCAGTGGAAAATTAAGACGGATTTGAGTGAAATAGAGAAGTTAGATGATAAAGCGTTGGATCAGTTGATTCCGCCAGCGCCTTAAAATATTCAAAGTTTTATTTTCTATTTTTAATTAGCACGACGGGGTCTTACCGCTTTAATTTCTATTTGTAGTAGCTAATTCGTTACTTTGGTTTCGCCCAAAGTAACCAAAAGCATTTGTCATCCACAAAACCTGAGGTACGGATAGCAAAGATTAATAATCTTTGCCGTACCGCAAGGCGAAAGCTATGCTTGAGTTTGAACTACGCACTTTGTTTGTCTTGCGCTCGAAGCAGACGATGTTTGCTTTCCCTCGCTCAGGTTGTGGATGACTCTAGGCACAAGCCATTTTTGGAAAACTTCAAGATAGTGATTAAAAAGTCGATAAACCTGACCATTCCATAAAACGATAAATCCAATACTTCACTTTAGACTCATCGGCATACTTCGCATAGTCCACGCTCATCTGTCTACCTTGTAGGTTTGACCACGAAGTATTGAAGTAATTCTGAGCATCTTTAAAGACTTGATCTTGAACTTTGCCTACAACCAACATATCCGTTTCAAGGTTATAATTTTTTAAATTACGGGCTGTAAAATTGGCAGATCCTACAATTAACACAGCTTGTTGAGCATTATATTTCAAGATCATTTTGCTATGGTTCTGCTCACCATGGGTATCACACCAACGAATTGGAATGCCAGCAGCATGTAACTCTGAAGCTACCTGACGGTTTGGGATACCATTCTTTTGTCTACCAAACGCATCTTTATTTGGATCGAGTAAAACACGAACAATAACGCCACGTTCTTGGGCACTTTTTAGAGCTTTAATAATCTTACGTTCAGATAAATAGAACATACTTAAATCAAGATGTTCTTTAGGTTTAGCCGTATTAATTAATTTTAATACAGCTTCATAGATTGCCCCTTCAGTTAGCACTTGAACTTGAGGCTTGCTAACGTCTTTTTCAAAATCGCCTAATATAAGTGATGGTGAACTACTTCCTGACATTTGCGCAACAGCAGCTTCGGTTTGAAGTACATCAGCAGCTGTGGCTCCATTTACCACCAATGCCACATTAGAATGGCGCGAACTACCATCATGCGGATTGGCTGAAGTCACCAATGACTTCCAACCCGTATCGGTATCAACGACAACAGTTTTACGATGGTTTGCTTTAAAGTTAAATAAGTTCAAATAACTACGTAGCGTGATTTTTTCATCGCCAAATGGGTTGGGTAACCAGCCTTTCTCTGGATTATTGCCAATATTTTGGCAACAGATGTACCAAAACCCCGACCAGAATGGGTTAGAAGCACGTAAAGGTGCCAGATTCGTTTCGATGACATCAACACCAGCTTGGCGTAATTGGCGGTAGTGTTCAGGGCTTAGACCACCATATACCGAATTAATCGGGTCGGTAATCATAACAACCTGAATTTGACGGTTTTGTCTTTTTTTACTAATTAGTGCATCAGTGAGCTCTTGCATCAATGGTCTTTGCTTTAGATTTGAATCGCCTACTTCTGAATTAAATAAGAACATATCCACCACAATTGTGGTTTTTGCCTCATCAATCATTTTCAAGATTTCATCAAAGATGTGCTGATCAACCTGTTGTTGCCCATTCGCATCAATATACGTTTTATCGGCTAAAAATTTAACATCAGCATGTCTGAGCTTGCCACTAAAGTTAATTCCTTGCGGCAATGGTTTCACTGTGTGATAAATTGCCGATGCAAGATATGCAATAGCAACAACGCAAAGTATGACCGCCATATAACGACGTCCTGACCAATTTAACTTTTGATGAATTCGCTGAAAAATACGCATAAAAAAGACCTAACTTGATAGTTTCAAATTAGGTCTTTTGGCTTGATTTTTCAAGTTTAGTTTCGTGTTGAAGCCTTAGAAACTAAAATCTACACCGACGGTAAAGTTACGTCCAACTTGCGGGATATTTGATAAGAACGACGCATGTTGATAAACCGTGTCATCTAACAAGTTATTCGCTTTTAAATAAACGCGATAATCTGTTTTTGCACCATATTGTCCAGAGTATGCTACCCCTAAATTGAGCATGTTGTAGCCTTCTGTTTCGGTTTCATAAGCCGCAATCTTATCTTGATTAAAGACATGATAGTACTCAGCAGAACCACTAAAACCGTCACCAAAATCTGCATCAACTTTAGTACCTAAACGCCCAGCCGGAATACGTGGAGCATTGCCCTCGGCATCAATCTTACCGCGCACGTAATCGCCAAAAGCACTGATCTTGTACATTGGGGTAATTTGATAACCAATTTCACCCTCTGCACCATAGAAGCGTGCTTTATCTTGAGTGTATTGAACTAAACGGAAGTCTTTATAACGGTCAAGGGTTTGCGCATAGATGTAGTCATCAAACCAGTTATGGTACACATGAAGATGATAATCAAGTTTGTCATTATCAAAATGCAAACCTAACTCAACATTATTCGATTTTTCCTTACCGAGTTGATCATTTCCTAACTCATAAGTATTCGTCGCAAAATGTCCACCATTTGCATATAACTCTTGAGCTAAAGGCAAACGCTCTTGATGTGAAGCGACAAAAGAAAGTTTATAGTTCGGTGCAAACTCCCAATTCGCAGCACCTGCGTAAGAGAATGCCGAACCATCAAAATCTTGTTTAGAATTATCGTCTACATCAATTTCTTGCTGATCTGCACGGGCAGAAAGCTCAAAATGTACGTCTTTCCATTGTTTATGTTCTAAAGCAAATACGCTCCACTTTTTGGTAGTGGTTGGAGCCATGAATGCTTCTTCGCCAGTTAAATCTAATTTCTGTTGACCTAACTGTGCACCAATTACCCCTTCCCAACTTGCAATAGGGTTATGTACTAACTCAATACGTCCATCATAACCTTTGTTTTGGAATCGGGTCGCAATTGTTCCCTCTTCAATTTCATCATGCTGATAGTCAGTATAGCTTGCTTGCGCACGTAACTTTTGGAAGCCTGCAAATGGATCATTTAACTCGGTTTTAAAATCGTAACGCTCAGATTTTAAATCAATCCATGGGCCACCATGTTCATGTTCTTCATGCTCATGATCGTGACCTTCTTCACCCTCTTCATGGTCTCCACAATGCAAACTTAAACCATGAATATGGCAAGTTTCATATTCATGGCTATGCCCCGGTAAGCCATACTGGTCTCTGCGGTTGCTATAAGAAACACCCGTATAACCACGGTCATAAATCCAAGATAGACCAACATTAACCGAGTCACCCTGCGCAAAAGTATTGTCTACACGGCGCTCTTTTTCACCTTCATAAATATAATTGGGAGCAATATAATTATTCGCATCACGAGTTAACCCCTCAACACGTAAAGCAACTTGGCTGCCTAGGCCAACAGTTACGCCAGCGCTCGCCAGTTTTTCATCACTTCCAGTGTTGTAACGTAAGCCAACTTGTCCTTCATAACCATTTTCAGGCATTTGTGTAGGGATCTTGTTATCAATAACGTTGACTAAACCACCAACAGTTCCCGCACCAAACAATAAAGTAGAGGGTCCACGAATCACTTCAACTTGTTTTGCGAGAACTGGATCTACTGTTACAGCATGATCAGGAGACAAAGTTGAGACATCCACATTTTCAGATGAATTTTGAAGAACTTTAACACGTGGTCCATCTTGTCCACGGATGACTGGGCGACTCGAACCAGCCCCAAATTGATTCGCATAAATCCCCACCTCACTATTGAGCGCATCCCCAATAGTGGCGGCCCCTTCCGTCAAATGCTTTTGGTCAACTACAGTATCTGCGACTGCAAAATCTTTTGAAGTTTGCTCAAGGGGGTGTGCCTTGATGCGGATAGTTTCTAACTTCTCAACATTTTCATTTTCTGCTGCAAATACAGGTATGGATATGACAGCCAAAATGGATAAGGTCAAAATATTTTTATAGAACAACATGAGGTGAGTCTCTAATCGTACGCCTTTTGTTTTGTTATATTATAACATTTCAGTTGTTTTGCAATAAAAAACATTCGCTAATGACATGTTTCGATAGACTCAACTTTTTGATGATGTGAGAAGCTTTCTTTTCTAATGCCTTTTACAATCTCCCATGCAGTTATCGCCCCTCCACTTGCTAAATTGAGCCGAAATACGTTACCCATTGCCGCCTTAGCAATTGGCAGTATGACGCCCGATCTTTACCGCTTATTTACAATGCAATCAGGTATGCTGACTCATCAATGGAAGGGGCTTTTCTACCCTAACCTTGCATTAGGGCTATTATTCTCTGCCATTTGGTATTTACTTTACCGACCTGTGGTTTACCGTTTTTTTGGTATCCAACACGATTTAAAACTAGATTCTTTTAGACATTTTTTTAGCTTTTTTATTGGAATCATAATTGCTCTACTCATTGGTATAGCAACACATCTCATTTGGGATGGGCTTACCCACTCAGACTTTAGAACTTTTATATTTCAAGACTTTTTATCGCAAACTGTTCACTTGTTTGGCCGCCCTTATCCATTGCATCGCCTTCTTCAACTCGGTTCTTCTGCTCTGGCATTACCTTTTTTAGGCTGGATGAGTATTCATTACTATCAGCGCCATAAACAGCATTGGAAAGTAAATTATAAAATTAAAATTTTTGCTTGGTGTTTATTTGCTTTATCTACACTTTTAGGCTTATTTTCATTTTGGGACTATGCCCGTTATATTCCCCATGAGGTTTGGCATTCTGATACCTATTATTTTACTGGCCGCTCTATTAATGAGTTTATGCAAGGTTGGTTAAGTACGTTTAGTTTGGGATGTCTATTATTCTTATTTTTAGATCGACAACAAAGAATGGGTTAAATAGCTAAACTTGCTGCCAAATTGCTCATTTTTAGCTAAATTATAGCTGTTTTTTGATCTAGTTCTTGTGGCATGCCATTCAACAGGGCATAATCGAAAACTTATTTTTTTGACGGTGCGCGGTTTACGCATCCGTCTTTTCAGCCAATATAGTTTGGATAATCTTCATCATGATGCGAACTCATTACTGTGGCTCTTTAACTGAAGCCCAAATCGACCAGACCGTTACATTATGCGGTTGGGTACATCGTCGCCGTGACCATGGCGGTGTTATTTTCCTTGATATGCGTGACCGTGATGGTCTCGTTCAAGTGGTTATTGACCCAGATACTCCAGAAGCATTTGCAACTGCAGATAAAGCACGTTCTGAATATGTATTAAAAATTACAGGTCGTGTTCGTCGCCGTTATGAAGGTACTGAAAACCCAAATATGGTGAGTGGTCAAATCGAAGTTTTAGGCAAAGAAATCGAAGTTCTTGCTGCATCTGAAACTCCACCATTCCCATTAAATGATGACACTATTAACGTGTCAGAAGAACACCGTTTAAAATATCGTTTCTTGGACATCCGTCGTCCAGAAATGTTAGAGCGTTTACGCTTCCGTTCTAAAGTAACCAACTTAATTCGTAACTATTTAGACGATCATGGTTTCTTAGACGTTGAAACTCCGATTTTAACTCGTGCAACCCCTGAAGGTGCGCGTGACTATTTAGTACCAAGCCGAGTACAAAATGGTAGCTTCTATGCACTTCCACAATCACCACAATTATTCAAACAATTGTTGATGGTTGGTGGTATTGATCGCTACTACCAAATCGCGAAATGTTTCCGTGATGAAGACTTACGTGCTGACCGTCAGCCTGAATTTACTCAAATCGACATTGAAACATCGTTCTTAAACGACGATGACATTATGGATTTGATGGAAGGCATGACTGTTAAATTATTTAACGACTTGCTTGGCGTAAAATTTGAAAAATTCCGCCGTATGCCATACAGCGAAGCAATGCGTGATTATGCATCTGACAAACCAGACTTGCGTATTCCGTTAAAACTCGTTGATGTTGCAGACTTAATGCAAGAAGTTGAGTTCAAAGTATTTGCAGGTCCAGCTAAAGACCCTAAAGGCCGTATTGCCGCACTTCGTGTACCGGGCGCAGGTTCATTAACACGTAGTCAGATTGACGAATACACTAAATTTGTCGGTATCTACGGTGCAAAAGGCTTAGCGTACATTAAAGTCAATGAAATCGAAAAAGGAATTGAAGGCCTTCAATCTCCTATCGTTAAATTCATCGAACCAATCGTAATGCAATTGCTTGAACGTGTTGGTGCTGAAAATGGTGATATCGTATTCTTTGGTGCGGACAAAGCTAAAATTGTAAATGATGCAATGGGTGCCCTTCGTGTCAAAATCGGTCATGACTTGAACCTTGCGACTTGTGAGTGGGCTCCACTTTGGGTTGTTGACTTCCCAATGTTTGAAGAAACTGACGATGGCAAATGGACTTCTGTTCACCATCCATTCACATTACCTAAATCTAGCGTAGAAGACGTGAAGAGCAATCCAGGCGAAGCACTTTCTGTTGCTTACGACATGGTATTGAATGGTACTGAAGTTGGTGGTGGTTCACTTCGTATTTACACATTAGAAATGCAAAAAGCGATTTTTGAAGCGCTTGGTATTTCCGATGAAGAAGCAGAAGAAAAATTCAGCTTCTTACTCAATGCGCTTCGTTACGGTGCACCTCCTCACGGTGGTTTGGCATTTGGTCTTGACCGTTTAGTAATGCTTATGACTGGCGCGACTTCAATTCGTGATGTTATTGCGTTCCCTAAAACGAAAACTGCTGAATGTCCACTTACTCAGGCACCAGCTCCTGTTGAAGCAAACCAGCTTCGTGACTTGGGCATCCGCTTACGTGAACAACAAAAGAAAGAAGCTTAATTGCTCTTTAATAAAAAACCCTGCAATTGCAGGGTTTTTTATTAAGAAAATTTTAATGTGTTATCTTTTTCTCAAAACTTGAAACCGTATTAAATTTTTGCTCAAAAATTTGGATAATTTCTGTTTTTAATTTTTCAAAATCGACCACGTGTTCATCGTCATTTAAACAAATCTGTGGAAGTTGCTCATTCTTAATAACATGATTAATTTCAGGAAGATTTTGTATTCTTAAATTAAAGTTCTGTCCACGCTGAAATATATTTACTGGGTAAAAACGAGCCGAACATAACTGCCATAATCGAAATAGGTATTGGTTCACGTCTAAAGGTTGTCTAAATCGATGACTTGATACTTCTTTTAAGTAGCTCTCTTCGTTTCTCCAAACTTCTTCAAACACCGATTTTAGAAACGGTTGGGGTAAATGAGTACTATAAAAGCTTGAGAATTTTCGATTATATAAGCTTAAAAAATTGCCCAAATTATTACTTATCGAATATCGATGATTAAAAAGTGCAGAAGGATTACTCCGAAAGAGTTTTCTCTTATCAAAATATTTATTAATAATTGCGACATCCGTCAAAGCAACTGCGCCTAAAAAGTTCTCTTCCCCCACCACCATCAAAGGTTGTAATTGAATACCATCGCAAGGTAAACCATTTTTAAAAAAGAACTCTGGTTTTAAAGGACTATTAATAAAGGTGTCATCATTAAAATAGACAAAGTGTTCTGCCAAGCCTTCTATTTTATGAATATTGATTTCAATCGCATGTGAATTAAACGTAGGCAAACAATGAGGTTCTATAATTTGGTCATGAGTAACCAAATTTAATTTGGGATGATTTTTGACTAAAAATTCAGGAAAATGGCCACAGGTTACAAGATGAATTTTCCTTACCCAAGGACAGAATTTCTCAACAGATCTAAACCAGTAATGAAGATTATTCCAGTCACGATAACGACATTGATCAACGAGCTCATCAATCTTGGTTTTTGTTTCTTTGGATTTATAATATATATATTGCTGCTGCCATTTCGTATCGGTTGAGTCCACCCAAATCATTACAAAATCGATCGGCTGCATTAAACATCTATCCAAATAAATGCAGTAATTTACTAGATAAAATTCGATAAAAAAGGAAATGATGGTTTATTAATGTTAATAAAACTTCACAATTTCTCCATAATTTTAATTTTTCTATGTAATTAGCTTAATTAAGGCTCTATTGAGATGATAGTAGGCAAATGGCATAATAACTGTTCTCTTTCTCCCATGGTAATTGATTATGGCAATGCGTCCTGACGTTCGTCGACATGCTTTAGTCGTGATTGTATTTTCTCTCGCACAATGGTTTTTCATGCGCTATATCCTTGCGAATGAATTATTTAACCTTACAACAAATCAACGTATTCTTTATTTCTGCGTAAGTAGTTTAGTCGGTGCATTACTTATTTTTGTTGCGCTGATTTATATGGTCTTAAAAGGAAATGCGGATAAAAATTAATATCCGCATCTGACCTAACATTTAGAAAATCTTAAATTTATTTTCCAATATAATTATCACATAACTGAATCAGTTCCGGATGTCTGTCATGTTGATGGACAATAGGAATGATTTCTTGGTTACGGTTAATAATAAAACCTTGATCATTAATAGAAATTTGCTCTATTGGATATAATCCAAGAGTTACAATAATAGATTCAAATGGCTGACAACGAGTTACCTCTGCCAACTCATTAGTAATTAATAATTTATTATGCATGGCTTGATCATAAATTCTGTTAGACATTTTTTGATATGGCTGTTTACAGAATTCTTCAATCATTTTATTGATATAGACTTTAATTGATTCATGATCCCCAATAGTAACGCCAGAACAAGAGACTTGCTCATCTTTTGCAAGATTATAAAAACTCTCTCCGTATGCATCCAAAATCCACTTTTGGTTATATTGCTCAGTACCTATCGTAAAGTCTGGATTTTCCATTCCGACAAATAAAGCTTTGCTAAGATTCTTAAAAGGATTACTTTGAAAAAAAACGTCTCGAACATCAGTTAGCAATACATGTGAAGCATCAGGATGATTTTCTACAATTTCTTTATATTCAAAGAAACGGCTCACATGAGGATAACCTGTGATTTTAAGGCCTTTTATCTTTGTTTCGGGTTTTGCTTCGTTTACGGTTAAGTCAATAATTTTCTTAAAAATATTTTTCACAAATTTATATTTATAAATACCTGAATACTTTGACTTTGATTTAAATTTACCAATAGTTGAAACTTTAAATTCAATTTTAAAATTTTTGACGTCTGAGAATACATTCACAAACTCTGTCATTTGCTCTTTATATATAATTAAAGTCAATATGCCATCAAAGTCTGTCTTTCCCAAAGAATATACAAAAGAAGAGATCAGGTCAGCGTTGTATCCTGTAGCTGACCCAATAATAATATTTTTTTGCTTAATCATAAAATTAATAATAAAAACGAAAGAGACACCTAAATTATATATTTATTAAGTATATATTTCTTTAATTTAACTCTAAGGTATCGCAAAAAATCACTATCGTCTTGAGAATGCGAGCCGACTAAACTTCTTTCCTTCTCCAAATAGCTTAAAGCATCATTGTTCTCAATAATGGGATGATCGAATAAGAAACTGACATAAAAACTAAATTCACCACGCCCTACAAGGTCTTGCCAATGGTCGTAAATTTTTATCGGTTGATGATAGTCGACCAACATCTGTGCCATTTTACGATCTATAACATAGGCATAAGCATAGGCAAGTTTTTCAAGATAGTCGTAATCCACTTTAAGAATTTTTTGGTTATACAATTCTTCAGGTAAAAGTTTTCCTCGAACCCGATTACATATTTTCATTTGAATACCGCCCAAGCTTAGGAAAAAGCAAGGACCAAAATTCAAAGAACGAATGTGTTTTTCTAAATCTTGAAAATCAATTTCAAAACGTTCGATTACATCATCTTCAAAAATAATGGCATATTCTTCATCAGAGCTTAAAAAATCTTTTAATGCAGCAATATGAGACATGGCACAGCCTAGTTCACCAGGCGTCATCGGTTTCTTCTTGCCTGCTACCCCTTGTTGAAAATACTCACTAACACTTAAATTTTTCCCAATTACCCCAAATTGTTTAAATTCATCTCGATATTTATAAAATGTTGCTTGAGAGAACAACTTTTTTAAACGTTCACTATTCGTAGATTCAATACTGATTAAATATTTTTTCATTTCATTCAAATGTTAAAATGAGTCAGGGATAGTCTATCTAATTATAGTTATATCGAGTGTAAAATTTAATGCTAAATCGCCTAATCCAAAAAAAATGGTACAAGTACCAACAAGCAAAAAAAGCAAAAACTTTTGACTCTCATTGGTATATGCGTTTTGGCTGGTTAGAACAACCTTTTACAATACTTGAGCAATTAGATTCTCTCTTTGAAATCCATTCTCCTGGAAAGTTTACCTTTGCCGATAGCTTTTATGCTCATGAAAATGGACGACATTTTATTTTCTTTGAAGAGGTGGATGATCAACATCCGGTAGGCTTTCTTTCAGTTTTAGAAGTCTTTAAGGATGGCACTTACACCCCGCCCGAAACTATTTTAAAACTCGATTACCACCTCTCATATCCTTGCGTATTTAAAATAGATAGCACTTGGTACATGATTCCAGAGTCTTCTGCCAACAAAACTATTGAACTCTGGAAATGTACTGATTTTCCAATGAAATGGGAGAAGCATTCTAACCTAATGGAAAATATTGAAGCGGTTGATAGCACCCCTTTTTACCATGAGGGCTTATGGTATCTTTTTACCTCAACGCGCCGTGATTGTAAAAAGTTTGGTGACCGTTTAGATTTGTTCTTTACCGAAGATATTTTAAATCCTAACTGGCAAGAGCACCCAATGAACCCAGTGTGCCGAGGAAGTCAGCAGTTCCGTATGGCGGGCAAACCTTTTGTTTACAAAGGGCAACTGGTTCGGCCAAGCCAAGATTCTTTAAAACGTTATGGCGGCAATATCGAATTAAAAGCAATTACTCAGCTTAGTCCAGCAGCTTATGAAGAAAAATTACTAGAAGTAGTTTTACCAGACTGGAATCAAGCAGATGACGGTTGCCATACTATTAATTTCGAAGATAATTTCGTCGTACTTGATGCCATCCGCCTTACACCAAAAAATAATTAAGTTTTCAGCAGGCCTTTATAAATGTTAAGCGTCTGCTCAGCCATGGCTGGTACAGTCAGTTCAGCCTTGGCCTTTGCATATAGTGGGCTGAAGTCATTTTGAGCCTCAGATTGAAGGGCATATTCAATCGCTTTTGCTAAACCTTGAGTATCTCCAATTTCGGCTAGATATTGCTCTGGCAACCACTCGATCACACCGTTCACTTTGGTTGAAGCCATTGCTTTATCGGCCTGTAAAGCCTCGACCATAACAAGTGGAAAACCTTCACGATCTGATGATAAAACCACGATATCAGCCAGTTGTACCAGATCACGCGCATCAGTTCTAAACCCAAGAAAAGCGACCCGATTTTGCATGTTCAATTCGCTGACTTGCTTTTCCAAACTTGCTCGAAGTGAACCGTCACCAACAATCCATAAATTGGCATCAATCTGTTGCATCGACTCAATCAATAAACTGATATTTTTTACTGGTTCTAGACGTCCAATACACATAACAACTTTTTTGCTTGTGTCTAGCTCAGTAAAATCTTTTTGAATCGATTGAAGCAATTTTTCTTTATTTTCAGTTGTAAGTACGGGCTGAGGATATACTCCGTTATAAACTACGTGTGCTTTAGACTCTGGAATGCCTTGCGTGAGCGCTTGGCTCACCGCAATAACTGCATCACCTGCTAAATAAGCAGACTTATTCTTTTTAGTACCATGAACAGTCGTTACAAACTTTGGATCAGATAAAAATGGCTTAATGCGGGCAATCAGCTCAGCCGCTTTTCCTGCTTGTGCATGAACAATAGCGGGTTGGATTTGTTGAATAAGATTTTTAAGTTGCCAAAGTAAAAAAATATTCCAACGACTACGGGCAAAATCGATAGCATGAAAATGTACTTGTTGGCTAAACTTGTCTACATAGCAAGGATGTGCAATCACATGTACTTCATGGTTTAAAGCAAGCTCATTAACAAGGTTAAAAGTGTGCTGCTCTAATCCACCAACTCCACCGCTAGTTGCCAATACCTGAACAATTTTCATAGCTTGCCTACTTATTTTTTATCTTTATTCATGGTCTGTTCAAAAAGCTTAGCTTCTTTTAGAAATGCATAAAATGCGTTAATCATACTATTTACGAAACCACGCCAACCATTTAAGAAGCTACGGCGAATAAAATAAGACTTCATAAAAGTCACTGGCATCACCAAAACCAATTTTGCAATGCTTGGAGACTTTCCTTTTTGGTATTTCTCTAATGCTTTTAAGTTGGAATATTGGTTATTTTTTTCGACTTTAACGAAAATGCTCGACTCACCATAGTGGTAAATATCGTGTTGAGCACGTTGAGATTCACCATCTACGATCACATTTTCATGGACTTTATTGGCAAGGTCATAATGCCCTTTAGACCTACGGAAAAAACGCACTTTTGCATGTTTTTTAGTATGTTTACTGTTCGGAACACCTAAAAATACATCATTAATTGGGGTGATGAGTGCATCAAGCTTGTTCTGTTGAATGGTCTCAACAATTTCTTGTTTTAACTCATTAGATAAAACTTCATCGCCATCTAAATTAAGCACCCAATCATTTCGGCATTTAGCTAAAGCTAAACTTTTTTGCCCAGCATAACCCTGCCAGTCTTGGTGAGAAATTTGCGTATTTTCAAAGCTCTGAGCAATTTCATAAGTATTATCAGTACTGCCCGAGTCTAAAATAATAACTTCATCAAACTCACTGACACTTTGTAAAGTTCGCTCTAACCAAGCACCACAGTTTAAAGTGACAATATAAACACTACATGGAATTTTATTCATAACTTATAACGTCCTTTAGCAAGGGCGATACGCATCTGTAAAGCATTCATGGCACCATGCGTGCTGACACGTGGAATATTAAATTGGTTATCTGCTTCATATGCTTCGATTTTTTTACGAGTCGATACTGCATTTTTAAAGCCAATCTCTTGGGCCATTTTCTGGTGCTTTTCGTTAAATCGACCAAATGGATAAGCAAAACTCGGGCACTTCCCAACTAATGCTTCAACATCACGCTTAGACTGAAGCATTTCGTCATAAGCGGTTTGGTCATCAAGCTTAAGTAAGTTCACATGATGTTGAGTATGCGCACCAAATTCAATTAAACCAGAGTTGGCCATTTCATGGATTTGCTCATGAGTGAGCTTTTCGATGCCTTCAATTTGCGTTGCTAAATAAATAGTTGCTTTCGCGTTATATTTTTTGAGTAGTGGATAGGCATAAAGATAATTATCCATAAAGCCATCATCAAAACTTAAAGCAACCACATTCTTTTGATTACGATATTGTTCAAGCTCAGAAACAAAGCAAAAGATAGCGCCTTTACGCGTTAACAACGTTAAGAGTTGTTCAAACTTTTCAGGAGGCATATTCATGCCAGAAGCAGCATCTTTAGGAGTGACCTGATGTAACATCACAATGCGAGGTAGTTTACTCGAACGAAACGGAAGCCAGAATGTATAATTACCTAGCACATATAACAGTGCAGCAAGTGCTAGCAGGCCTACCGCAACGTACAAAAACCACATCATGCATAAACCTCATGTGACCATTCATAATCTTCTGAAAGGGGCTGCTTAAATGTCACTTCAACCATAAACTGGGTGATGCGTTTAGCATTGAAAGACTTACGCGTTTTCTCCCAGCCCTCTTTCGCTATTTTTTCAGCCTGCTCTGGGTTTTGATCAAAGAATTGTATCTTCTTAGCCAAGTCAAACTGATCATCAAAGTAAACCACTTCCTGCTCAGTATAGAGTTTCTCAAAGCCTGGAATTCTTGGGCTAAAGGTAAGTAAACCATTACCAGTCAGCTGAACAATACGATCAGAGCTATATAAGGTTACATCATTACGGCGTGAGTAATTGAGCCCCATTTTTGTTTCAGACAGAACCTTATAATAAGCCTTACCATATACACCTGGCTGTTCAAAACAACCATAATATTGATAATTTACATGGCCTTGTTGCAAAGCCTCTGCTAAATCTTTTAAGAATTTCTCGCGCTCAGGCTCTTTATAAACAACACCGCAGAAAATAAAAGTTTTGTCAGTTTTTGAGTTTGAAAATTGCTGTAGTGTTTCTACATTGCGATGACCAACATTCGGCATATAAGCCACACTTAAATGAGGCTGTTTTAACTTTTGGAGATATTCTCCACCTGTTGTGCAGAAAATAGCATCTAGATAAGGTGAAAATGCTTTGACAAAGTCGAGTTTGTTTTCAAGATAAAGCGGATCAACATACCAAAATGCAATTTTAGTATTGGGGTAAGACTCTTTAATCTGTCTTAAAACATCTGGACTCATCAAGTCGCCATGACCAATCAATACCAAATCAGGTTCAATATTATTAACAACCTTGAGTACTTCTTTATTGGCCCACTTTGCCCCTAATTTTTTGGTTTTAAAGATTGTTCCCATTCGAGCCATGTCACGGAAACTAAAATCATAAACGAAATGGCCATTTTCAATTAATCCGGCAGAAATTTTACGGTCTGTGCAGTAAAAATGTGCGCCTTGTTTATTAAAGCCAAAATTTGCAATATGCAATATTTTCATTTATTTACTCAAAATAAAAAATTTAATTTTTCGCTAAAAGATATGTTGCCACACGGTCTGCTTCTTTAAAAGCATAAGGTTGTGGCAACTGTACGACACAAGTATTCTGTGAAATTAGTTGTGATTCTATCATTTGATCAATCGAGTGCGTAATTCTATCGTCTTTCAACCGATCGATTGCTATGACCCCTACGCGACAACCCGCAGTAAGTGCTTCAAAAACCATAGAAACGCTATCTTCTGTTACCCATACAGCTTCTGCTTTTTGCATCTCTTCAAAAATCCAGCCTTGAGGTGTTTGCTCAACCGGAAATATTTGTAAATGCTGGGCAAAACTTTGTTGTCTTAAAATATCAATAAACTCTGCTGGTGTTCGACGTGAAGTCGTTAGAATTATTTCGGCATCTGGATTATTCTCAACAATCTTTTGCATGCTTAATAATACTTTTTCTTGGTTCCATTGATGTCGTTTTGACGAACCACCTAATGCAATTAAAATTCTAGAAGCTTGATGGCGTTTTTCATTACGAATGGGATTTAATGCCCCACGCGTAACAATCACTCGATTATTCGCAGGAATACCGTCGTGCTCTGGAATCACAGCATAATTAAACCAAACCGTCGGTAAATTTGGCTTCATTAAAATAATGGTCTTCGCCTTTTTGAAAATTTTACCGAGCAACCAGACACGAAAATGCGTATGACTTCCAACACCAAATATAAAATCGGGCGCCTGTTGAAATAGAGATTTTTTTGAAGAAAAAAGCGCTTTGATTAAGGACATAACAGGCAAGTCATTAATAGAGACTTCTTCAAAAGTTGCATTTGCCTGCTGTCTTTGCATCGCCTGAAACAAGCCTAAAGCTTGTGAGCGATGCCCTGCTTTACCATCAGAGACATAGACAATATGCATAAAAGCTCCCTAACCCAAAAATAAAAAGGCGAAACCAACGTTCGCCTTTTCATGTTAACGGATTAACTTATTTTACGTAAGTTAACCAGTGTTCATATTTTGGATTTTTACCTTGAACTGCATCAAAGAAAGTCTTTTGGATTTCAGTAGTAATTGGGCCACGGCAACCTGCACCGATTTGACGGTCATCGTATTCACGAATTGGTGTTACTTCAGCAGCAGTACCTGTGAAGAATGCTTCATCGGCAATATAGAATTCGTCACGCGTAATACGACGCTCAACAACTTCATAACCAAGATCTTTAGCAATCGTCATCACGGTTTGGCGTGTAATACCGTCAAGTGCACCACCAGCAATATCTGGAGTGTGTAAAACACCATCTTTAATCAAGAATACGTTTTCACCAGAACCTTGGCACACATAACCTTGTGGGTCCATAAGCATTGCTTCATCGTAACCCGAATGTGCAACTTCTTGGTGAGCAAGAATTGACAACGTGTAGTTACCAGATGCTTTTGCTTTACACATGGTCACGTTTGGATGGTGGTGAGTAAATGATGAAGTTTTAACGCGAATACCTTTCGCCATTGCTTCATCACCAAGATATGCACCCCATGCCCATGCTGCAACAGCGGCATGAATAGTGTTATTTGTTGCTGCAATACCAAGTTTCTCTGAACCGATCCAGATCAGTGGACGTAAATAGCAAGAAGCTAATTTATTTTCACGAACAACATCGATTTGTGCTTGTTCAAGCGCTGCTTGATCATACGGCACTTTCATTTGATAAATTTTTGCTGAATTTAACAAACGTTTTGTGTGGTCTTGAAGACGGAAAATTGCAGTACCTTTAGGAGTTTCATAAGCACGAACACCCTCAAATACACCCATACTGTAGTGTAAAGTATGGGTTAAAACGTGAATCTTTGCATCACGCCAATCAATTAATTGTCCATCTTGCCAAATAAAACCATCACGATCAGCCAAATTCATGGAACACTCCAAATTGTTATAAAATCATTCACTATCCAACTCAACCGAGGCGGTTGGGTCTATTAATCTTTGCCATAAATTGCAAACGACCGCACGGGTACTACGCCAGTCCGCTGCGCTTACTTGCATGGATTGATTCGCAAGGGCTAAGCGGTGGCTTTCGGCACGTTCACTAAGATAGGCTCGAATTAATGCTGTGGCATCTTCACTGGATAAGCAGTCTGCTTTAGCAGCATCTTCTAATATTCTTACATTATCAGAATAATGGGCGAGATCGGGTTTCGTCCCGCTCCATGCAAGTACAGCATACTGTGCCATAAATTCGATATCTACGATACCACCTGCGTCCTGTTTTAAATGAAAAATACCATGTTTTTTTTGTTCAGAAGATGAACCTAAGTGGTCTTTCATTTTCTGACGCATTTTCAGCACTTCCTCACGAACATAAGCCTCATCTCTAGATTGAGTCAATATCTCGCGGCGAAATATTTCAAATTTTTGGCAAAGCGCTTCATCACCTGCAATAGAACGTGCACGAACTAATGCCTGATGCTCCCAAAGCCATGCACTTTTCAACTGATAATGCTCATAGGCTTTCAGGCTTGTCACCAATAAACCTGCCTCACCTGAAGGTCTTAAACGTGTATCAATTTCATAAACGCGGCCATCAAGCGTTTGAGTGGTCATTAAAGACATAAACTTTTGAGCGACACGCATGGCAAACTCAAAACCAGTTATTGACTTAGTACCATCCGTGTCGGCTTGTTCATCTAGATAGTGAATAAAGACCAGATCTAAGTCCGAACCATAGCCCAGTTCAATACCACCCACCTTGCCATAACCAATGACAGCAAAGGCTTTATAATCGAGTGAACAACGTTTTCCCTCGACATCTTTTGGGTAACCATGACGCTTTGCTACGGTCTGATAAGCTAAATTAAGAGTTGCATTAACACTGACTTCTGCAATATCTGTCAAAGCATCAGAGACCTTCATAAGAGGACTTTCAGCTAACACATCACTTGCAGCGACCGTTAACACATTACTCTTTTTAAACAAGCGAAGTACCCGCATTTGATCTTCGACCTGATCAATTTCGATACGAAGTAATTGCTGACGTAATGAGTCTTCCAAGTCCTTACGTTTTGGTAATTCAAAGTCCATCGACAAGAACTCATCCAGCAATACCGGATATTGCGTTAACTCTTCACAAATCCACGGGCTCACTGTCGCCATTTTTACTAAGCGTTGTAATGCCCCTTTACTTTCAATCAGCATTACCAAATAGACGGTTCGACGCATGACTGATTCAATCAGTGGCATTAAACGTAATAATGCAGTTTGTGGTTGTTCAGACTGTAAAATGGCTTCAATTAAATGGGGCCAAAACGTTTTTAAACGCTGCACGGCATTGGAAGGAAGTTTTTTAAGTGCATGACCATGCCAGAACTCATGAATCAGATTTTTTGCATTATCATCTAACACTTCATCTAGCTGCTGCTCTAACTGTCCAAAGTTCTCGGTAGCTGCATTGGAACTTGTGTCTTCAATGAGCTGCTTAAACTGAACTTTTACTTTTTGGCGTTTCTCGTTAAGAACATCAATAAATTCATTCCAACTCGTAAAACCCAAAGTATCTATAATGCGTTGTCGTAAATCTGCTTCTTCTGGTAATAGTTGCGTTTGTTGATCATTCAAGGCTTGAATTGCATGTTCAACACGGCGTAAGAATAGGTAAGCATCTTCAAGCTCTAGTACGGCCTGTTTTTCTAACAAGCCTGCCTCACCAATATGTTCAAGACTGACCAAACATTGACGGTCTTGCAGCTCACGTTTAGAACCGCCGTAAATAAGCTGGAACACCTGAACAATAAACTCAATTTCGCGTATACCGCCTGCCCCGAGCTTAATGTCATCTTCAATATGCCGACGTAATACTTCGCGCTCAATCATCGCTTTCATATCGCGCATAGCAGCAAAAGCGGTGTAATCGACATAACGACGGAATACAAAAGGACGTGTCATTTCTAATAAGTCTTGCCCTTCTTTACCCCCAGTAACTACGCGTGCCTTAATCCATGCGTAACGTTCCCATTCACGGCCATGCTGACTTAAATATTTTTCTAAAGCTGCATGACTAATCGCTAATGCTGAGCCATCTCCCCAAGGCCGTAAGCGCATGTCTACTCGAAACACAAAACCATCTGCAGTGATATGTTCAAGTAAATAAATAAGTTTTTGTCCCCACAAAATACAGAACTGCTGTACATCAATACATTTACGACCGTTGGTTTCGCCTTGCTCATCAAAGGCAAAAATCAGGTCGATATCACTTGATAGATTTAATTCCTGTGCCCCAAGCTTACCCATGGCAACCACAATCAAATCTTGAACTTTGCCTGAATAACTTAATGGTTCGCCATGTTTAACAACCAATGCAACACGAGCAAAAGCCTTTGCGGCACAAATACTTGCATCGGCAAAGTCTGAAAGTTCACGAGTAAGTGTAACGACATCCGTCAGTTGATTGGCATCTTGCCAGATCCAGCGAAACATTAAACGACTGCGCAGTATACGAAGCGCACGCATCCACGTTATTTCATCGCCAATTCCGTCAAGGGTGGTGTCTACAAGTTGGTAAATTTGTTCTGTTGAGAGCGGTGCAGCAAATTGATCTATTTGATAATCTTGTTCTAAAACAGCCTGATGTAACCCTAAAACTTGTTCAGCATATTGGCTGGCACGCAATGTTTTTTGTAACTGCTCCGCATTCATATAAAAAAGCTCTTTTCCTCAGACTCTCTTTTTAGTTATAGCAGTTCAAGTAGTAGTAGGAAAAGGGATTAAACCAATTTTGCTTCAGATGTATTTTGTTGTTCTATATGATGTTCAGGAACTTCTTGAGCAGAGGGTAATAAAACTTTAAATGTCGTTCCCACTCCTTTTTGGGAAGTTACACTAATTTTCCCCTGATTAATCTCGACAAAACGCTTACATAAGCTCAAACCTAAACCCGCACCTTTTTCCCCAGCGGTGCCTTTAAAGCTTGCTGTAATACGCGGATGGAATAAATTTGCCATTTGCTGTTCAGTCATGCCAAGCCCTGTATCACGCACAGTGATTTCGACATTTGTACCCACCTGCTTTGCTTCAATGAACACTTTTCCAGAGCCGTCAACATCGGTAAATTTCAATGCATTTGACACCAAGTTTTGGATCACGGAAGTCATCATATTGATATCGGCATAGATTTTTAAATCTTCGGAAACCGCATTTACCAATTCAATATTTTTCTTTAAAGCCAAAGTATGCAGCACATCACAAACAATATTGCTCACTTGTCTAAGCTTAAAATTAATTGGGTGATAAACAAAGCGACCACCTTCGGCCATTGCCCATGTCAGCAAACTTTCAAGTAAGTTATAGGTCGATTGAGAAGTGTCGTATAAATAATCGGCAATGTTTTGAATACTCGACTCATCCAGTGTTTCACGTTCTTTAGCTAACACTTCGGAGAAACCTAACAAGCCATGAAATGGTGCCCGCAAGTCATGCGAAATAATGGAAAAGAACTTTGTTTTACTCGAGTTCAGCGCGACTTGCTGCTCATAGAGTTCATTTAATTCTTCATAATTAAACTTCAACTCGACTTGTTGCATAAAACTAGAACAGTAATCGAGAAGCAACTGAATTTGATCATCTTCAAAACAATTTTCATCGTCATCGAAGAAAACTGCAAATCCCATAGATGTCTGGTCAGGCTGCACCAAATGGACAGCTAAGGCACGCCCACATTCAATATTTAGCTCTTTTAAATAGTTGATTAAATTTTGATAAGAAGGATGATTGTGATGAATCACCTGTTGTTTAGCAAAACATTGTTTTAGGTGTCTTGAAGGTTTAAAGGAAATTGCAGTCATGCCATCCGGGCAATGATGCCAAAAATAAGGTTCCTGATTAAAAGTAAGCAAAGCTTTTTGACACTTCAACAGGCGAAGACTAAACCGGAAAAATTGCTCAATATAATTCTGCTCGGCATTTAATCCAAGTAATAGTGATATCTTACAAGCTGTTAACTGCTCTACCTGATGTAGTTCTAATCGCTGTGTCATGCCCGCCTCACAGATTTTGTCATTGTTGGTCGGAACCGCTCTTTTGAAGAATGTACTTATAATCATTATGATCTACTACAAACTTTAACACAGTACATTAAAAGAGCAACTTTCTTTTCGAAATAGAAATGTGAAGTTTCAATTAAAGGTTTTCAGATACATAAAGTGGGTATGGTTTAGAAAAATACAACAATTTTTTTGGAAGAAAGAGTTGTAAGTAATAGGAAATAGGAAGTCAAAATTAGCTAGAAAAGAGATAAAAATTAGCTTAAATCATCTTATAAATATGAAACCTTAACTTCGACTCAAATTTTGCTTTTATCAAATGCATTTCATATTTAAATAAAGTCTGCTTGAATTGAAAAATTAAAAAACCTTTAATAGCTCTAAATTTATAAGCGATTTGATCCCGACCCTCGGAACCAAAGCAAGTAGCTCATAATTTCGTAAAGTCTAGGAACTTTTTTATATCCAACAAAAAACCCCTAAACCGTCAGTTTAGGGGTTTTCATAGAATCATAAGATTCTGAATCTTGGTCCCGAGGGTCGGACTCGAACCGACACGTCATCTCTGACAGCGGATTTTGAGTCCGCCGCGTCTACCAATTTCACCACCTCGGGAGAGGAAGTATGTTTGTGTTGCGTATATTAGCGCGTTTGCAAAACTTGTCAAACCCTAAGTGAATATTATCGTTCACTTTTAGATCATTTAAACATTTTTCATGATTTAGGCCAGAAGCACAGCCATAAAAAAGCGAAAAAGTTTATACTAGGCGCAATTTTTGCGGTGTTTTTCCTGAATATGCAACTGTCTGACTTTTCCTTTGAACTACCCGATGAACTTATTGCCCGTTACCCACTCGAAACACGTAGTGCTTCGCGTTTATTGCATTTAGATGCTAAGGGCCAATATCACGATCATATGTTCACAGATATTATTGATCTGTTCGAAGAAGGTGATTTATTGGTACTCAACGATACCAAAGTCATGAAAGCTCGACTTAAAGGGAAACGTGCTACAGGTGGTGCTATTGAAATTTTGGTTGAGCGTATGCTGAACCACACCACAGCGTATTGCCATATTAAAGCGAGCAATTCACCTAAAGCAGGGGCTGAGCTTTTTGTTGGTGCGGACAATATTCCCGTGATTGTGCGTGGCCGTCACGAAAACTTATTTGTTGTTGAGTTTTCACAACCAATTTTGCCAGTACTTGAGCAATATGGTCAGTTACCTATCCCGCCTTACTTCAATCGTGAAGCAGAAGCAATTGACACTGAACGCTATCAAACGGTTTTCCATAATCCAGAAAAAATTGCCAGTGTGGCTGCCCCAACAGCAAGCTTGCATTTTGACGAAGAGTTGTTAGCAAAGTTAGACCAAAAAGGCGTTAAGAAAACCTTTGTGACTCTTCACGTCGGAGCAGGTACTTTTATGCCTGTACGCACTGATGACATTACAAATCATGTTATGCACAGTGAATGGTGTGATGTTCCTCAAGAAACTATTGATTTAATTTTGGCAACTAAAGCACGCGGTAATAAAGTGATTGCTGTGGGTACAACTGCAACACGTGCTTTAGAAAGTGCAGCTCAAGCGCATGGCGGAAAAATCGCAGCATGGACTGGTGATACACAAATCTTTATTTATCCGGGTTATGAGTTCTGCATCGTAGACCGTTTAATTACTAACTTCCATTTACCTGAGTCTACCCTGCTCATGTTAGTTTCAGCATTGTCAAATAGAGAAAATATTTTGGCTGCTTATGAACATGCCGTTAAAGATCGCTATCGCTTCTTTAGTTATGGCGATGCAATGCTGATTGATAAATTAGAAGTTTAAAAACTAAAGCTGGGTTAAATCTTATAAGTTAATTCGAGGTTTAACCCAGCTGACCCACCTACAATTTCGATTAATAATAAAATTTATGAAACTGCTTTTTCAAAAAATTCAAAGTGCTTTTGACAATCAAAATACACATAACAAAATTACTTTAAGAAATATTGAGGCATTAAGAAATTTACTTAATCAGCAATTACCACCTGATATTCTTGTTTATTCATTAAAGAATTGGACAGGCCCCCAACAACTTGATATTCGAAATTATATTTTTTGGAATGCTACAATTTTCGCCTTAGTTTGTATGGCCTTAGGCTTTTTAATCTCGATTTACTTCTTCCCTTTTGCCATTCTTGCGATTTTTTATGGTTTTTATCATAGAGCATCGACGGCCGAACTGATTTGCCTACTTCAAGATATCCAAACTTATTATTATGAACATAAATATAATTTCAAATTTGCAACTGAAGATAACCTACCTAAAGAAGGAACGTCCGCTTCAGACTTTCCTTTGTTTAAGTTAGGCAATCAACAAAATTCAGTTTTAACTGCAATACTCGGCAAGTGGCAAGTAAGAGAAACAACTCACCCCTATAAAATATTTAGATACCATTATGTCAATCGAGAGATGGCCTATAATTCAAAAGGTAAATGGGAACTAAAAGATGTTAGTTACAACTTATACGGCATCATTCTAGAGAATTTTCCAGTTCGCGGAGTCAGCATTTCAAGTCAACAGAAAAAGGCTTGTCGCTTAGGAGTAGCTTGGGAATCAAGTGATATCCGTTTTAATCAAAAATACCAACAAAGCGGAATTAATGAATTGGACTTAGTAAAATTTCTAAGCCCTGATCGGTTGTTATTATTAGAGAAAATGTTGGAAGGGTTCCCAGGGGATTTCTATGTACACCCTGAAACATCTGCATTATGTTGGCTCTGTAATGTAAATCTTTTATGCCAGCAAAGTTTATATGGCACTAGTGTACGTGAGCTTGCTGAATGCCTTGAAACTCTTTCAATGCCAGAATTTGAGCAGTTTGCAAATATATTGCAGCATTTCATTGATGAACCTCAAATACCGAAGTCATAAAAGTAATTATTTAAGACTTATTTCTATTTATCTCTTTCAATTTAAAAGATAATCTAGAGTTAGCAATTTATGATAATCAACTCATTACCTTCATGCCAATTGATACCATACAACAAACACTTCATATAAGACGTAAAAAAAATACACAGGTCTTTCGTAATATTGCCCGACTTTGGGATGCTGGACAAAAGTCACAAACAGATCAAGAACTCTTAAACGCGTTACATCCATGGCGTGAAGATCATAACCTTCGTTTTGTGAATACCCTGTCTTATTTGTTAGGTATTTGCAGTATTACGACGCTATTATTTGGATATTTTTTTCATCCTCATATTCAATATAGTTGGAGTCTATTATGGGCATTTTTAACTGGTTTCCTCGCCTATTTGCTCTATGAACCGCAAAAACCTTTAACTGAAGTTATTCATTATTTAGAACAGCGTATGACTGCTTTACGTTATGGCCTAAAGTTTCAGCAGTTACCAGCTTATCTTCCAATACAAGCCCAACCCATTTTAGTCTTAAGCAAATTAAAACAACACTTTCCACTTTTTAACCGAGGCAATGAAGCGAATGAAATTACCGAGTTTGCTTCAGTAACATGGAATGACGGCATTACAGATCATCAAGTCCTGCTATTTAAATACCACTATGTAAATAATTTACCTATTCTTCAAGACCAGAACAGCGATAAAAAAATAGTAAAAGAGATTCATAAAGACTTATGGGGCGCTTTTATTTTTCAAATACCAGCTTTAGGTATTGCTGTAAGTAATCAACGTTCTCGCTTTTTTGAACCATACTTAAGCGAATGGCAAAGTAGCGACATTCTCATTAACCAAGAACTGAGTATTTTCGGAACCCACCAGCACCAGTTAGCTAAAGAAATGAGTCCAAGTCTAACGTTAAAACTTCATGATTTTTTTCAACATTTTAGCGGTGATTTAATTTATCATCATGAAGAGCAAATATTATGTTATCTCGGTGAGCAAGATCTTTTTCAAACCACCAGTAAACGTAGTGAAATTCATGATATTCCCGCATTACGTGGTCACTTACGTACCATGACTATGCCGCAATATGAAAAATTTCAGCAATTCATGCTTAATTTAATTAAATAAATCTCTCGTACTGCTGAACTGGCAACTTATTAAAAAAATAAGAAGTTAGAGGGCATAATGAGGGAATAACAATAAGAGGAGTAAAAATGACAGGCTTATTCATTTTCTTGGGGATTTTCGTCGTACTGATTGCGTGGGGCATCTACATTCGCAATAACATTGTGCGTTATTTTAACGCGACCAAACGCGCTTGGGCTGAGGTTGCAAATTTCGAACGCCAGAAAGTAAAAACACTTGAAGCACTAGAAACCACACTCAATCAATATACTCAGTTCGAGAAGTCAACTTTAGAACAAGTAACTGCTTTACGTCAGCAAATTCTAAGTTTGAATGTCGATCATACTGATATTGCTCAATTACAACAGATTGAAAAAATGAGTAAAGAGCTAATCCGTAGCCTAAATGTCGTGGTTGAAAATTATCCTGAACTAAAAGCAAATACGCTCTATAGCAAAATGATGGATGATATTCAGGAACAAAACGAAAATGTCGGCGCGGCAATCAGCATTTTTAACCGCAACGTCGAAGTATTTAATAATCAGATTGAAGTGTTCCCAAATAATATTATCAATACGATGACTTTATCTAAAAAAACAATTCGCCCTTTTCGAGATAATTTGGCTACTGACAATTTTGACTATAAACCGAACTTTTAGTCGAAGTAAAAAAGCAATCGGTCACCCAGAAATTTGACCGATTTTATAGTCAGCTACATTTAGTAGTAGAACTACGTCGCAGAATCAAGGAAAATAGCCCTCTTTTTAGCAGCGAACTGTTTTTTCGCCCTTGCACTGCCCTACGGCATTGCTTGCTATTGTTCAGGATTTTTAAATGAAGTTTGAAAAATTAGGTCAGTCGGGCCGTGCCCGTCGTGGTCGTTTAACTTTAGAACATGGTGTTGTTGAAACCCCTGTTTTTATGCCGGTGGGGACTTACGGTACAGTCAAAGGCATGCTGCCACGTGATATTGAAGATATTCAGGCACAAATTATTTTAGGTAATACCTTCCATTTATATTTGCGTCCGGGCCTTGAAGTGATCAAGCAACACGGCGGCTTGCACGACTTTATTAAATGGAATAAGCCAATTTTGACTGACTCTGGCGGCTTCCAAGTATTTAGTCTTGGCGCTATGCGTAAAATTAAGGAAGAAGGTGTTACTTTCCGTTCTCCGATTGATGGTTCAAAAGTCTTTTTATCGCCTGAAATTTCAATGGAAATTCAGCATGTATTGAACTCTGACATTGTCATGATTTTTGATGAATGTACGCCTTATCCTGCGACACATGAAGAAGCACAAAAATCATTACAGCTTTCTTTGCGTTGGGCAAAACGCTGTAAGACTCATCACCACGATGAACTTAAAAATAAAAATGCGTTATTTGGCATTATTCAAGGCGGCATGTATGAAGACTTACGTGATGAGTCTTTAAATGGCTTACTTGAAATCGGCTTTGACGGTTACGCAATTGGCGGTTTGTCAGTTGGTGAACCAAAAGAAGAGATGATCAAGGTTTTAGATTATCTTCCAAACAAGATGCCGCATGACAAACCACGTTACCTGATGGGTGTAGGTAAACCTGAAGATATCGTTGAAGCGGTGCGCCGTGGTGTCGATATGTTTGACTGTGTAATGCCAACACGTAATGCACGTAATGGTCATTATTTTGTCACTGATGGTCTGGTACGTATTCGTAATAGTAAATATCGTCATGACCAAGGACCACTTGACCCACACTGCGATTGCTATACCTGTAAGAACTTTACTCGTGCTTACCTGTTCCACCTTGAGAAGTGTGGAGAGATGTTGGCGTCTATGCTTGGTACCATTCATAACTTACGTTATTACCAACGTTTAACTGAAGGTATGCGTGATGCATTAGACAATGGCACTTTTGATGAATTTGTTCAGGACTTTTATGCCCGCCGCGGATTAGAAGTTCCACCATGCCCTGTCGATGAATAAGCGAGATTTGCGCTCAACCTCAAGACAAGGTAAATTGCAAAACGAATTAGGATTATGTCAGGTATCTGACTCATATTTTTTAACTTTAGGAAATTAAAATGAGCTTGTTCATTTCTACTGCACATGCAGCTCCAGCAGCAGCCCAAAGCCCTGGCCTTTTACCAAACATTTTGATGATTGTTGTATTCGTTGCAATCTTCTATTTCTTAATTTGGCGTCCTCAAGCAAAACGTGCAAAAGAACACCGTTCTTTAATCGAAAGCTTGGGTGTTGGTAGCGAAGTTGTCTTTGCTGGCGGTTTAATGGGCAAAGTAACTAAACTTGAAGGTGACTATGCGGTTGTTGAACTTAACCGTGGTGTAGAAGTAAAAATTCAGCGTGCCAGCGTAATTTCTGTATTACCAGAAGGCACTCTAAATAACCTTTAATCATAAAACAGTCGTGCTTTAGCACGGCTTTTTCATTTAAGAAGAAAGCGAATGCGTTACCCTGCATGGAAATATTTACTGATTCTGGTTGTTCTGGTAGTCAGTACATTATACGCACTGCCTAGTCTATATCCGGATGAGCCCGCCGTTCAAATTTCCGGTGCCAAAGCTGGTACCCAAATTGATCAAAGTGTGGTGCAAAAAGCAGAGCAAATTTTAAAAACAGCAAATATTGCAAGCCACGATAATACTTTTACAAATAATGCTGCTCTCTTGCGTGTCAGCTCTTCTGAAGCGCAATTGAAAGCAAAAGAAGTATTACGCCGTGACTTAGGTGATCAATATGTTGTAGCCCTAAACCTTGCACCAACAACTCCAGAATGGTTGCAAAAAATTGGGGCGAAACCAATGAAACTTGGTTTGGACTTACGTGGTGGTGTCCACTTCTTGCTTGAAGTAGATATGGACAAAGCCATTTCCCAACGTATGGAAACCTCTGCCACCGATTTGCGTCGTCAGTTCCGTGAAAACAAAATTAAATTTAACAATCTTGCGTTAAATAATAATGTGATCACTGTTCAGTTTGCTGACAATGCGGATCGTGATGCAGCAATGGATTTTTTACGCCGTAATGGTAATGAATATACCCAACAGGCATTAGCGAGCACGACAGGTTCAATCTTAAAGCTCACTTATACTGATGTACGTCGTCAAGAAATTCAGGCTTATGCAGTTAATCAGAACTTAACAACACTACGTAACCGTATTAACGAACTTGGTGTTGCAGAAGCTTTAGTACAAAGTCAGGGTAGCAACCGTATTGTCGTTGAATTACCGGGTGTTCAAGATACAGCAGAAGCTAAACGTGTTTTAGGCCGTACTGCTAACCTCGAATTCCGTTTGGTATCTGACTTAAATGATCAATATATTGATCCATATACGGGTAAATATAATGGTCAACCGTTACCTCCGGGTACGGAAGTTTTTGCTTATCAGTCTTTAGATAGTGGTCGCCAACTGTTGTTGCAACGTAACCGTATCTTGACTGGTGAACGCGTTCAAAATGCAAGTTCTGGCTTTAGCCAAGACTCTGGTGGTGCCGAAGTAAATATTACGCTCGATAGTGCTGGCGGTAAGCTGATGTCAGATGCAACCCGTAATGCAGTTGGAAAACGCATGGCGGTATTGTTCATCGAAAATAAACAAAAGATTAGCTACGTTACAGATCCAAAAACTGGTGCTCAAACAGAAGTTCGTACACCATATACCGAGTCTGTCGTGATTAATGCCGCAACCGTCCAAGCCGTTTTAGGTTCAACTTTCCGTATTACTGGTTTAAGTTCACCTCAAGAAGCATCTGAACTTGCGTTAATGCTTCGTGCCGGTGCTTTAGCTGCGCCAATGTACTTCGTTGAAGAGCGTGTTGTTGGTCCAAGCCTTGGTCAAGAAAACATTGATAAAGGTGTACTATCAACGCAAATCGGTTTCTTACTTGTTGCAATCTGGATGGTCGTGTTCTTCCGTCTATTTGGTTTAATCGCAAACTTTGCACTTGTATTTAACCTGGCAATGATTTTAACCATTATGTCTTGGATAGGTGCTTCCCTCACCTTACCGGGTATTGCGGGTATCGTCATTACCATTGGTATGGCAGTCGATGCCAACGTACTGATATGTGAACGTATTCGAGAAGAAATGCTCTGGGGGGCCTCACCTAAACAGGCTATTGTGGCAGGTTATGATCGAGCCTATAACACCATTTTCGACTCGAACTTAACAACGTTCCTTGTTGCATTCATTCTGTTTGCAATCGGTACTGGCCCGATTAAAGGTTTCGCCGTAACATTAATGATCGGTATTATTTGCTCAATGTTTACTGCAATTACAGTAACGCGTGCGATTGTACAAATCATTTATGGTAAACGCCGTAACTTGAAAAAGTTGAGCATTTAAGGAGATCTATGATGACTAAAGTGACTCAACAGCCTTCAAAACAATATGGTCGTCCGGATGATGCAAAAATCATCCCGTTCATGAAGATTGCTAAACCTGCAGCAATCTTCTCGATCCTTATTACTTTAGCGAGCATTTTCTTTATTGCGACCAAAGGTCTTAACTTAGGTTTGGATTTTACAGGTGGTGTTTCAGCCGAGCTTAACTATGCTCAGCCAGCAAATCAGGCAGAAGTTATTCAGGCTCTCGACAAAGCTGGTTTTAAAGATGCTGTAGTACAAACTTTAGGTAGTAATAAAGACTTACTTGTTCGTATGCCAGTACAAGATATTAAGGTTGAAGATCTTAATAATGCGATTACCAAAGCTGTGCAATTACCAAACAATGCAGCAGAAGTTCATAAAGTGGACTCTGTAGGCGGTCAGGTAGGTAACGAGCTTTATGTTCGTTCGGCTGGCGCTGTTGCACTTGCGCTGATTTTAATGTTGATCTATGTCACCATTCGCTTTGAGTTCAAACTCGCAATGGGTGCCGTGATGTCTTTATTCCATGACATCATCATCATTATTGGTGCATTTGCTTTATTCCAATGGCCATTTGACCTGACAGTTTTAGCTGCCGTACTTGCGGTGATTGGTTTCTCGCTTAACGATAACATCGTTGTTTCAGACCGTATCCGTGAAAATTTCCGTAAAATTCGCGGTGCAACTCCACGTGAAATCGTTGATATTGCGTTAACTGAGACTTTACGCCGTACCATCCATACCTCAATGACATTATTGCTCGTAGTACTTGCAATGATGTTCTTAGGTGGTGATGGCTTACACTGGTTCTCTGTTGCAATGTTTGTCGGTGTCTTTGTCGGTACTTACTCTTCGATTTATATCGGTACAGCATTTGCCTTATGGCGTGGTCTTAACCGTCAAGACTTCATTGTTCAGGTCAAACCTGAATTTGAAGATGAAATCCCTTGATTGTCTAAATAAGACTATAAAAAAACCGCGATTTATTCGCGGTTTTTTTATGTGGTTCAAAAATTATTTACGGCGTAAAGCATCCGAAATAGCTTCAACCAATTGTTGAGAAATTTCTTGCTTAGATGCTTTTTCTAACTCACGTTTTTTCATATGGTAACTTTCAGCAAAAAATACTGTCATCGCATTTTCATCAGAAGCAAAGCCAATATCGGCGCGAGAAACATCGTTACATGCAATCATATCTAGCTTTTTAGCAACGAGTTTCCCTGCTGCATATTCTTCAACATTCTGCGTTTCGGCAGCAAAGCCCACCATAAATGGACGTTTTTCCTGAGCTGCAATGGTTGCCACAATATCCGGATTTTTTACAAGGGAAACATTCAGCTCATCCCCTGCTTTCTTAATTTTATGCTCTGCCACTTCGGCGACGCGATAATCAGCTACAGCCGCCGTCGCAATAAAGATGTCACAGCCAGTCTCAAGCGATTCCATACTGACATCTAACATTTGTCGAGCCGAAGCAACATTTACACGTTGAACACCGTTTGGAGTATCTAAACTTACGGGACCAGCAATTAACGTAACTTTTGCGCCTGCTGCATAACATGCCGCAGCTAAAGCAAAGCCCATTTTTCCAGTACTATGATTTGAGATATAACGGACAGGGTCAATCGCCTCACGGGTTGGTCCGGCAGTAATTACAACTCGCTTACCTGCCAACAACCCAAATTTTTCAGCAATTGCACGTTGGGCTTGATGGAAATAACCCGCCACTTGCCTTGCAATTTCTTCCGGTTCCGGCATACGGCCTAAGCCTACATCACCACACGCCTGCTCCCCTGCATCTGGCATAATCACATGCACGCCATCTTCAACCAGAGTTTGTAAATTACGCTGAGTTGCTTTTGCAGCCCACATTTGCTGGTTCATCGCAGGAGCGACCCACACAGGCGCTTTAGTTGCTAAAAATAAAGTACTGAGTAAGTCATCTGCCAAACCATTAGCAAACTTAGCTAATGTGTCACAGCTTGCTGGAGCAACCAGTAATAAATCAGCCCAACGAGCCAATTCAATATGGCCCATTCCAGCTTCAGCCTCAGGGTCTAAAAGCTCGGTATGTACAGGATTTCCTGAAAGAGCCTGAAAGGTTAGAGGTGTAATAAATGCTTGAGCCCCGTGTGTCATCACAACCCGAACGTCAAAACCATAATCTTTAAGACGACGGACCAAAATGGCACTCTTATAGGCAGCAATCCCACCTGTAACAGCTAAAACAATGTTTTTATGAGGAATAACACTTAAATCAAAGCTCACGAACAGGATACCTTTCTGTTGCAGTGGCGCTCACAATAGCATTAAATACGCGCAGACCCAAGATTGATTGGGCAAACAAAATAAATTTTTAAGCAGAATATTGCTGGGGAATATGAATAATTCTATTAAAAATTGGCCAGAACAAGAACGGCCAAGAGAACGGTTATTACAACAAGGCCCTCAAAGTCTCTCTGACTCTGAACTACTCGCGATCTTTCTTCGCTCAGGTTCACGTCAACATTCAGCAGTAGAGCTCGCACGTTTACTGATTCAACAGTTTGGTAGTCTAAACGCTGTTTTCGATGCATCTTACAATGAATTAGCTCAATTTAATGGTATTGGAGCTACCAAGTATTCCCAATTACTGGCCGTAAAAGAGCTTGGACGGCGTTATCTCGACTATCATTTTAGTCAGACTGAGCTAAGCCTTCATTCTTCTCATTTAGTTCTAGATTATTTGCGTTACGAATTAAAAGGTGAAAAACAAGAAGTCTTTGCCGTACTTTGCTTAGATGCCGAGTTGAGAAAACTACATTTTAAAAAGTTATTTTTTGGTTCAGTTCAACACTGCGCTGTTTCAGTGAATCAAACCTTACGTTATGCCTTACAACAGCACGCTTGCCAATTAGTAATAGCACATAACCACCCATTTGGTTCCCCACAGCCCTCTCCTGAAGATATTAAACTCACACAGCAACTTGAACAGGCCTGTCAGCTTGTCGAAATTCGTCTGCTGGACCATTTTATTATCTCGCCCGAAGGTAGCTTTTCATTTGCTGAACAACAACTGCTCAACCCTACCTCAATAGCCGTTCAATGATATTGACAAAGCTTCACTAAGCTTAGAATATCAAAACAAAAATAGCGACGTTTAAAATAAAATGATTGTTCGTGAACAGCCCAGTATTTTTAAAGTTTTATTCTCTTGGCGAGGGACGATTTTACCTAAAATTTTGCCCTCTTTAGGGGTAGTAATGCTGATTTCGGCAATCATTGGTGGGGTTGAATATATTAACCTCTATCGTTTTCCAGAAATTCCTTTAGTTGGCTTTACTTTAATTGGTGTCGTACTTTCTATTTTTTTAGGTTTTAAGAATACTGCATGTTATGACCGCTGGTGGGAAGCCCGAAAATTATGGGGGGTCCTGATTGCAACTTCGCGTCATTTCGACCGTGACTGCCGGATTTTAACTCAAGCCCGCCGTGAACGTGTCATTCAGCACGTTATTGTATTTGCCAATGTATTACGTGACCGTTTACGCCGTCAAACAGCCAACCCCACCGAGCTAATACAAACCAGTGGCATGAGCCAACAAGCACTTACCCAACTTTACCAACAAAATAACGCACCGCAATATACGCTTAGCCTTATTCAATGGGAATTATTACAAGCGCTTAAAGAAGGGGAAATTTCAGATATTATTTATGCTCAAATGAATAAGAATGTTGCAGATCTAAGTGTCGTACAAACTGGCTGTGACCGTATTGCAAATACTCCTATTCCTTTTGCTTATTCAGTTTTGCTTAACCGTACCGTTTATTTTTTCTGTTTTATGTTGCCATTTAGCTTAGGATCTTTACTTGGTTTAGCAACGCCTTTACTGGTTGGAATTCTGGCTTATACATTTTTAGGGCTTGATGCTTTAAGTACCGAAATTGAGGAACCATTTGGTACGCAAAGTAATGATTTACCTTTAGATGCAATGGTACGTAGTATCGAAATTGAGCTTTTGGGGACACTTGGTAAGCCCACACCTCCTCCAATTCAAGCTCAAGATAACAACTTGCTCTAAAATGCAATTAGATAAAACGCTCCCAAATGCCTTGCTGGTTACTCGCTGGTTTAGGGGTGTTTCCTAATTTAATCCACGGCATATTTTCACCATGAAAATCGCTACCAATTGAAATGGCCAAATGATGCTGGTCAATCATACGATCAATCATTTGGCGAGTAGATAAAGGATCTACTGGAGGCGGCAACTCCACCGCATCTCCACCACAACTTGCAAATAACTCAATCAAATACCGGGTATTTGTAGCCGATAAATCATAACGGGTTGGATGAGCTAAAACTGCAAATCCTTTACTGTTATGAATAACCTCAATGGTCTCTTTCAAACCCAATCCTTCAAACTTTACAAAAGCACGCTTCCCTTCTTTTAAAAAACGATCAAAAGCTTGTTGAGGACGACTTACTACATTCTTTTCAACTAAGGTTTTAGCAATATGGGTTCTGGTAATCCGGTCTGGTTGATTTTCAACTTTATCGAGCACATCTTGATAAATATCAAAGCCAATACACTTTTTTAATAGTTCACAAATAACTTCCGCTCTTTGTGCCCTAATTCTTTTTTGTTGTTCTAATGCTTCTAAAATTGGGGCTTCATCTTGCATATTTAAAGCCACAATATGCACGCCATAGCTTTTTTTCGTGCTTGGTCGTGACCACTGGCTTGAAATCTCCACACCAGTAATAATTTGCAAATCATGGGGTTGTGCAGCATTTCTTGCACGCTGTAATCCATCCATCGTATCGTGATCGGTTAGCGCTAAAGTATGCAACTTCACATCGACAGCAGCTTGCACTAGCAATTCTGGAGACAAAGTTCCATCAGAAATATTGCTATGTGTATGTAAATCTATGCCTTGCATCTTTTATACTATGCCATTCACCAAACCTGATCAGATACTCTAACATGAAAGCACTACTGGACTTTGTTCCATTAATTATTTTCTTTTATTTATATAAGACAGTTGATCCAGCCGATACACAGCATCCTTTACTCAAACTGATCGGGTCTGCTGGCGGTGTTGATAATAATAATATTCTTGTCGCTACTACCGGTTTAATTATTTCAATGCTGGTAGTGTATGGTGCGTTGTTCATCATGCAAAAGTTCCGTCTAGATAAACAGCAATGGATTGTGCTGTTCATGACAGTCATTTTTGGTGGTATTACCCTTATGTTGAGCGATGATTTTTACATCCGCTTAAAAGCCGCTATTTTGAATCTAGTTTTTGCAGGTGCTTTCTTAGTTTCACCTTGGTTTGGTAAAGACCGTAAGCCTCTTATTCAACGTTTATTTGATCCGATTTTAGCCTTAAGCGAAAAAGGTTGGAAAAATTTAAACTTTGCTTGGGCAGCTATGTTTGTCGTGATGTCTGGTTTACATGTTTTCTTTGCGTTTTTATTCCACGGCGGAAAATATTGGGGCGAATTTACTGCATTTGGTGACATGATTGTCATGTTTTCATTTATCATTATTCAGTTCATTATTTTACGTAAACATTTTAAGTCACCAGATGCTTAATGTGGTTTCGGATTGATTATAGAGATACGATGACATGCCTTTTTTTGTTCTAAGCTGTACCGATAACGAAGGAACTCTAGAGAAACGTTTAGCAGTACGTCCTCAACATATCGAACGTTTGCAAAAACTTGATGATGAAGGTCGTCTAGTTGCTGCTGGAGCGATGCCAAAAGACCCTAATGATCCGCAAGCTGGTTTTTATGGCAGCACCATGATTGTAGAGTTTGATACACGTGAAGCCTTAGATGAATGGTTAAAAGAAGAACCATTTTTGAAAGAAGGCATCTATAGTCATGTTGATGTCAAACCATTTAATAAAGCATTTCCAAAAGGGTAAACGCATGCAGCTTGCAACCAAAAGCTTTCTTGGCTTGTGTTTGATATGTTCAACTGCCGGAGCAGTTGAACCTGCTGCGACACCAGCAACGCCTCCAACTGCAGCGTCAACACAGAATGCTAAACCAGCACCTACTTCTGCAACTGTAGCTAAACCCGCGACTACAACAGCACCAACCTCAACACAACCGCTTACAGCAGAACAAATCGCAAAGAACAAGCAACAGCAAGATGCAAAAATTAAGGCTTTAGTTCAAGATCAAGCATCTCGTCTAAAACAGCTAGAACATGCAAACCTTGAAGCGCTAGCACAAAACCAAGAATTGCAGCTAAAGAACGATAACTTGTCTGTTCAGGTACAAGTTTTACAAAGTGAACGTAGTGCTCAAATGTTCTTATATGGCGCAGTAACTCTTGCAGGTGGCGTACTGCTTGGCTTCTTTATTGCGAGTTATGTTTACACCAAACGTCGACGTCAGTGGTAATCCTGAGCGACTTATTAAACCGAATGAACAAATCAAACCGTATACAAACTGCTGAGCTGGATTGGGAATTTATTGATGGTATTGAAGTTCCCATTTCCAAACAATTTGGTGATGTCTATTTTTCTAAAGATAATGGTCTGCTTGAAACACGGCATGTATTTTTAAATGGCAATGACCTAACAGAACGATTAGCCAATTTACAAGATTTTGAATATTTCAGTGTAGGAGAAACCGGGTTCGGCACTGGTTTAAATATTCTTGCGCTCTGGCAACTATGGCAACAAGTACGTCCAAATAACCACAGTCATTTACATGCAATTAGCGTCGAAAAGTTTCCTTTAAGCAAAGCTGATCTCATTCGTGCTTTAAATGTATGGGATGAACTTAAACCGCTTTCCAAACAACTTATTGAGCAATATCCCTTACCTCTTGCAGGCTGCCATCGTTTAAGTTTTCCAGAAGAGCGCTTCAGCATCGACCTATGGTTAGGAGATGCACAAGATATTTTTCCAAGTATGGTAAAAACGAAGGCAGTGAATGCCTGGTTTCTGGATGGTTTTGCGCCTTCTTGTAATCCGGACATGTGGGAACAAAATGTTTTAAATAATATTGTTCGGCTTTCCGACTATGGCACTACCTTTGCCTCATTTAGTGTAGCTGGTGTCCTCAAACGTGGGCTAAAGGCTCACGGAATCGATATTTCTCGTCCCCGCGGTTTTGGGCATAAACGGGAAATGCTTAAAGCCGTTTGGAAAGCACCTGTAAGTGAAGAAATTTTATTAGAACCAGTTAGCGACACTCTCCATTTTACTCAGCAGCATATCGCCGTAATTGGCGCTGGGATTGCAGGTTTAAGCACAGCTTGGGCATTTGCTCAACGTGGGCATCAGGTCACTCTATTTGAGCGTACAGCGCCGTTATCAGGTGCTTCTGGCAATCCGTTGGCATTGCTTAATCCGAAACTATGCCCAATTGAACAAAGCCATGAGCATCTCATGACTTTAAGCTGGCAACATGCGTTAAATTTCTATAAAAATTTTCAAGCTTTTCACCCGATTCAAATACAGCAAATGGCTTTAAAGAATGCACAAGATCTTCTCGATCTTGCTGATCAATATCCTGCTGATATTGTCACGCAGCAAACAAGCTCACTTGAATCAGACTATCCACATATTTTGTTGACCGAAGCTGGAGCAGTTTCTCCGCACCAATTACGTGCTGAAATTTTGCAACATCCAGGTATTGAACTGAAAATTGCCAATATTACGACATTTGTTTCTTTTGAAAATAAAGTTCAATTAAAAAGTGGTAATGAAACTACTTTAGAGGCTGATCATGTCGTGGTGTGCTGCGCCAGAGAAAGTGCTGCTTTATTTGAAAATTATCCGCTCTTAAAACCTATACGTGGACAGGTGAGCTGGGTTGATAATTCTTTTGCAACCTTACCTTTAAACGAAGCCTATAGCTATGGCGGTTATTGTATGCAACTGAATACGTCTGAACTTATTCTAGGGGCTTCTTTCTACCCAAACCGAGACGATCAAGAAGTACTGCTTGATGACCATGTGCATAACTTTGAATTAATCCACAGCGTTTTTCCTCATTATGCAAAACAATTACCGTCAGTCGAACAATGGCAAGGACGAGCATCAGTTCGCGCTCAAAGTCCAGATTATTTTCCAGTTGTGGGAAAAATGCAGAATGAAAGCCGTATTTCTACTTTTGCAGGTTTAGGCTCAAAGGGCTTTTTATTTGCGCCGCTTTGTAGTGAAGTTTTAGTGGCCCAAATTTTAGGTGAAGCTTGTCCTGTTCCCAAAAGCCTATTACAGAAATTAGATGCCCAACGTTTTCAAAAGAAAGTTAAATCTAAGAAACCTTATTTTAAATCTCAATAGTGCACTTGAGAAAATTTGGTCCCAATAAAAAAGCACCCGAAGGTGCTTTTTTTATGCGCCCTGCTCTAGAGGTAAACCTGCGTCACGAGCTGCACGCGTCCCTCCCATCAGCACGACATATTCACGCGAGGCATCTAAGCCTTCTAGTTTCTCAGCTGCACGAGGAGCTTTGCTACCACCACCACATAAAATATAAATCGGCTGATCCGCAGCGACCTGGTTCAAAATATCAGCATTTAAATCATTAATTGGGCGGCTTACCGCACCTTTAACATGCCCTTCTGCATAAGCACTTGAATCACGGACATCCCAGATAACAGCATTTTCTGGGAACTCAAATGTTGTAATTTCTTGTTTACGGATCATTGTGCACTCCTTTGATGTAAACAACACTTGGCAAATGAAGAAAACCCTCTTAGCATCTCAAATATTCTTTCACTTTGTAAAGGTCTAAACTATGCCTTCTTTCGATATTGTTTCTGAATTAGAGTTATTTGAAGTTAACCACGCTGTACAAAACACCCAAAAAGAGATTGCAACACGTTTTGACTTCCGTGGTCATGATGTTTCTATCGAATTAAATGAAAAAAATAAAGAGATAAAAATCAGTACAGAAAGTGATTTCCAGTGTGAACAAGTTTATAACATGTTAGAAAATCACTTTTATAAACGTAAAATTGATGTGCAAGCGCTTGACCCACAGAAAGCAACAGCATCAGGCAAAAATTTTGTACAAGTGATTAAACTAAAAGATGGCCTTGACTCTGATACAGCAAAAAAAATTAATAAAGCCATTAAAGAAAGTGGCATCAAAGTGCAATCATCTATTCAAGGCGACAAAATCCGTGTAACTGATAAAAAGCGTGACACTTTACAACAAGTGATGGCTTTTTTACGTGAACAACAATTTGGTCTGCCATTACAATTTAATAACTTTAAAGATTAATGTCTTAGCATGACATTCCCAATTAAGGTAATCCCATGTCTCAATCCAATCGTCTATTAAAACTGGTAAAAGCAACTTCAAAATTCCCTAAAGGTATTCGGAGTACGCTTTGGAGTAAGGCATTTGGCCGCATTGTGCCAATGGTGGGTACAGCAAACATTCGCTATCTGGAAGTAGATGTAAACCATGTGACGGTTCGCTTAGAGAATCAAAAAAATATGCAGAACCATATTAAAGGTGTCCATGCTGCGGCTATGGCGCTTTTGGCAGAAACTGCAACAGGTTTTCTAACGGGTTTACATATTCCAGATAACCGTATTTTATTAATCAAATCATTACATGTTGATTATTTAAAAGTGGTTGAAGGTGGTTTAACAGCAACAGCGACTCTCTCTACCGAACAGCAAAAATATATTGCTGATCATGAGAAAGGTGAACTTGTTATTCCAGTTACGGTCATTGATGATGCAGGTAATGAACCGATTCAATGCCAAATGTTATGGGCATGGTTACCTAAACGTAAGAAATAAAGATATAAAAAAGCCCAAATTCAAATTTGGGCTTTTTTATTACGATTCTTGAGAGGCAAGAAATTTCTGTTTCGCTTCCTCAGGAATCTGACGTTTGTTGCCTTTTACATCTACTGCAACAAAGGTAAAGACCCCTTCAGTAATACGAATTGGGGCACGAGAGTCATCATGGCTATCCCAAACTTCAATTTGCATTTGAATAGAGGTATTACCCACTTTTAAGATTTTGGTATAGCAGCTAATAACAAAGCCTACTTTTACCGGAACCAAAAAGGTCATCTGATTAATGGAAATCGTAGCACAGCGACCACGACTAAAACGCTCCGCGTGAATTGCTCCAGCCAAGTCCATTTGTGACACGATCCACCCACCAAACACATCACCACTCCAGTTTGTATCTGCTGGCATGGCAATCGTTTGTAAGGATAAAATTCCTTCTGGTTTGGTATAAGCTTCTGACACCTTAGCTCCCGAAATTCGTTTGAAGTTGTTGATCTAGCCACTGTTGCAATTCAGGCGCGCGTAATGCGCCGCTCATTCGAGCAACTTCTGTGGTTTTATTCATTAATACAAGGGTAGGAATACTTCTCACATTAAATGCTTGGCTTAAGCGAGGAGACTCTTCGGTATTAATCTTGGCAAAAATGACACGTGGATTTTGTTTTGCAACTTGTGCAAAATGTGGCGCCATCATTTTACAAGGTCCGCACCATTCTGCCCATAAATCTATCAAAATAGGCAGATCACTATTTGTGATGTAGTTGCTAAAGTTTTGTTCATTTAACTCAATTGGCTCAAGCGGGAGTAATGGCTGATGACATTGTCCACAACTCGGTTGAGCGGTAAGTTTTTCCTCTGGTACTCTATTTTTTGCACCGCACGATGCACATACAATAATCATTTACATCACTCCTATATGCTGATGTAAAAATTCTAATTGGGTCGTCACTGCTTTTTCAAACCATGAACCGTGATAGATATCAAAATGTTTCATATCCCATTCATGATAACTCACAAAAGGAGCAATATTAGTCGCAGCTTCACGACTAGACTCAATTGGAATCAAAGAATCATGCTGAGCCGCAATAAATAAAACTGGAATATTAATTTGACGTACAAGTTGAATTGGGCGATAACGCATCAAATTAAAAAACACCCGTGCCGGGACTTCTCCACTCCAGTAATAATCCGGATTCACAATCGATAAATAACCATAATAGCTATCTGCTGTTGGCATAAAGCACAATTTATATTGATCTACAACAGGCAACCTTTTAGGGTTAAGGCCCATTTTTGAACCCATATAATCTTGGCTCGACAACTTTAAAGCTTGGGGATAACGCTGTAATGGGTATAATTTTGCTGTTTCCGCACCATCAACATATGGAATTTGTACCATAATGGCCTGAATATTCTTTAATTCAGAAGCTAGGCTTAAAGCATATCCCCCACTTAAGGATGTTCCCCACAATACAATTCTTCGATTATCTATAAATTTACACGTAGAAGCATATTGAATCATGGTCTTCCAGTCTTCTAGTTGAGAGTTGATAGAAATCATCTCTCGGGGCTTACCTGTACTTCCACCCCAATATCGGTAATCAAATAAAATAACCGCATAGCCAGCTTGAGCAAAACGCTGGGCATATTGGATGAGTTTGAATTGACGCAATCCGGCAAAACCATGTGCCATGATAATTACCGCAGATTTATTATTTGTTTTTGGAATATAAAAGTCAGCTGCGATCATTTCCTGATCACATGGAACATATAAAGGCTCAACCGTATAAGCGTGCATATGTGCTCCGTGGCATTATGGTCGAAGTAATGAATTTACAAAAAACATCCTGATCGCCTTTTAAAAATCTAGAGCTGTTCTTTTACATAAATTTTATCTATGTAGGAACAACGTTTTAGTGTCTTGTATCTCAGGTTAAGCTTAATGCTATGATACAGCATAAGAGGTTTTATTAAATTTTGGAGTGACGAAATGTCAGAGAATGTTGGTTTCGCAGGTCAAATTGGCCCAGAACATGTGGGTCAAGTTGTAGAAAAAGGCTTTAAATCTATTATTAATAACCGTCCTGACATGGAAGGTGGTCCAGAACAACCAACCAGTGCTCAAATTGAAGAAGCAGCACGCCAAGCTGGTCTAGATTATGTTTATCAGCCTGTTGTAGCTGGCCAAATTACTGAACTTGATGTTCGTACTTTTGCAAATCACTATAATGAACTTCCAAAACCGGTTCTCATGTTCTGCCGTACTGGAAACCGTTCAAACAATCTTTATCAATTAGCCAAACAAATGGATTTGTTAGACGATTAAATAAATTCATAAGCTCTATTTTTATTTAAAGATAGAGCTTTTATTTAATAAAAAAATATATACAACTGCATCAATTCAACAGATATACAAACAGTCTTCAGCTAAAGTTGTTAAATCACTTTTTATTTACTTAGTTATTTTATGAATAAATTGATTTTGTTATTAGTAAGCTGCCTTATTCTCAGCGCGTGTTCATCTATGCAAGTACGCCCTACTGTCGGGGTAAGTATGGGAACAAGCATTTAATTAAATTTTCTTGATGTAAATATCCTGAGCAAGCTCATGAAATATATGTTATTTTGTAAAACTAAAAATTATTTTAAATAACTTATCATTTTAATGGGGATAATGATGAAACTTACTCAAGGGGTATGTGGGCTTACTTTAGCTGTTTTCTTATCAGCTTGTGGTGGAGGTGGTGATGGCTACTATAATCAAAACTCAGACTCGGGTTCAACGACAACACCAACTACACCTTCAACCGATCAAGAACTTGCCAATTCTGTTTTAAATAGTGTAAAGCAAGAAGGAAAATATTTATTTGGTGCATATGATCTTAATAATGAAAGCTTATCAAAAGGTTATATCGATCATGCATTAGATACTTTTGCACAAGGCCCGCTCAAGTTAACTTTAGATATTAGAAAAGTGGACCTTACTAAATATACTGATCATTATCGTGAAAAATGTTTTATTAATAGTACTACAGATTATCGCGCTTGCTACGTATTTAAAGGTGAAGAAATTAAATCCTTACTTACAGGTTATAATGATTGGGATTTTGATATTACAGCAGATGATTTAAAGAATATTAAGCTTGCTTCTGATAATATTTCTCCAAATTTACAGGAATATCAATCTAATACCAGAATTTATATTTTTGAGAATGAAAATAAGGATAAAAACTTCCAGGATGTGACTATTACTGGAGCCTTTGCATATCCATTCCAACAGTCATGGGGACTTCAACAAACTAAACAAAAAAGATTTGTCTTAATTAACTCAACCACAAGCGATTATAAAATTACTACAACTACCATGGTCCAAGATCCACAGACAGGCCAGCCAACTGAAAAAGAAGTTACCACAGGCGCAATGAGCGTATATAAAGATAATACCTCAACTGATGGTGATCTCTATGTAATCCAAGGTGGTTCTGGTTTCAATGTACTTATCAATGATAATCCTAATGTTCCTTTCGCAGAACCAATATCATTTGTTGTAAACTCAACTCCTGGCAATACGAATAACGCAATATATAGAGTGAGATTAGGTAAGAATCAAGTATTAAGCTTACCAAATATTACTGGTATTGAAGGAAGTAGAGTTGAGAATGAGACCCCAACGACGAATCTACAGAAGTTTAATGGTAGTATTTATTTAGAAGGAAAAAATATTTTTACTTTTAAACAAGATTTGAATGGAAGTACTTTAGACTTTAAACATGTAATTAATGGCGTAAGTATTGAAGGTCAATCTACTAATCAAAATGGAGTTGTTTCAACTATCTTAAAATCACCATTCGCGCAAAAATTTACATTTTAAGTCAAAATAAGCAAAACAAACCCTCTGCTTAGGAGGGTTTTTCTATATATTCTATATGACTATCTCTAAAAAACAGCCCATTAAGAATGTTCGATCTTATTATCATTGGCGCGGGTACGGCTGGTATTAGCGCTTATAAAGAAGCAGTAAAATACACTAATAATCTTTTAATTATAAATGATGGCCCTTGGGATACTACTTGCGCACGTGTAGGGTGTATGCCAAGTAAAGTCTTAATCTCTACTGCAAACCGTATGCATGATATACAAAATGCCCAAGAGGTTGGGCTGAGTGCTTCAGCAGATATTAATACTGATCAGGTTATGGAGCATGTGAGAACCTTACGTGATCGTTTTACTAAGGCCACAGTAAAAGATGTCGAACAATGGCCCACTGAACATAAAATTTCGGGTAAAGCTCATTTTATTGATGCAAAAACTATTGAAGTAAATGGTAAACGGTATCAGTCAAAAAGTTTTATTTTAGCAGTAGGCTCTACACCTAATTATGATCAAACTTGGAAACAAGAATTAGATGATCGTCTTATTACTACAGATCAAATATTTGAATTAAACACCCTACCCAAGTCTATCGCTATTATTGGAAGTGGAGTAATTGCCCTAGAAATTGCCCAAGCCATGCATCATTTGGGTGTAGAAACCACTATATTTGCTCGTAGTAAAAGAATTGGGATATTTACTAGTCCTAAGCTACAACAACTCGCTCAAGAAGAACTGAGTAAAGAGTTAAATTTCTTATTTGAGACATTGCCTCATGAGGTTAAATCTACTTCTGATGGTGTTATATTGAATTATAAAATTAATGAAAAAGAGGAGTCTATCCAGACTGAGTACGTGTTATCTGCAACAGGTCGTTCGAGCTTACTTGACACGCTAAAGTTAGAAAATATTGATAAGTCTTTTGAAGATATTAAATTACTACCTGTAAATGCAAAAACTAAACAACTAGATAACTATCCAATTTTTATTGCTGGTGATGCATACACTTCTACCCCTTTACAACATGAAGCTGCCCATGAAGGTAAAAAAGTTGTTCATAACTGTTTGAATTATCCACAGCTTAATTCAGTTAAAACTCTTCCTCCCTTAGGAATTGTATTTAGCCATCCAGAAATGGCAATTGTGGGACAAAGTTATAAACAACTTAAAGATGATGGAGTAGACTTTGTTACAGGTGAAGCATCTTATGAAAGACAAGGAAGAGCTATCGTACTCGGGAAAAATAAGGGTGCTATTGAAGTTTATATAGAGCGAGAAAGTCAGAAATTGCTTGGTGCAGAGTTATTTACCGAAGCTACAGAACATATGGCTCATCTATTAAGCTGGATTATTGGAGAAGAGCTAACTTTAAATGATATTTTAGAGAAACCTTTTTATCATCCAACACTAGAAGAAGGCCTGCGTACTGCTCTTAAACATGCTCGCAGGCAGTTGAAATAATTATTATTAAAAGAGAGCTTTCTTGCAAAGTTAGCTCTTTATACTTCAAGAAGCCTTCTTCTGTTGAGTGCTACATTATTTTTGCTTGATTGAGGCTAAGTTTGTTCAGTTAGATAATACACAGTTTATTTTTATTACCTAGCCACTTTTATCCCTTTCCCATATAAAAAAACACCCCAACCTCTTTTGAGATTGGGGTGTTTAGAATAATGAGCTGGCGATGACTTACTCTCACATGGGTAATCCCACACTACCATCAGCGCTAAGAGGTTTCACTTCTGAGTTCGGGAAGGGATCAGGTGGTTCACTCTTGCTATGGTCGCCAGCACAACTGTTTATGGATACTTGCTTGGGTCTTATTTGATGCCGAAGCGTTTTCCAAATCTGTAACAGACTGGGCTGATTGAATCTTACTTTATCTGTTCATTTTAGCTAGAGGTATAACTAAATCAAGTTGTCTTGCATATTTAAGAATCGATTGATGCTTCATATACAACTGCTTGGGTGTTGTATAGTCAAGCCTCACGAGCAATTAGTATTGGTCAGCTTCACATATCACTATGCTTCCACATCCAACCTATCAACGTCCTAGTCTCGAACGGCTCTTTAGAGGACATAAAGTCCTAGGGAAATCTTATCTTGAGGTAGGCTTCCCGCTTAGATGCTTTCAGCGGTTATCCCTTCCGAACATAGCTACCCGGCGATGCGACTGGCGTCACAACCGGTACACCAGAGGTTCGTCCACTCTGGTCCTCTCGTACTAGGAGCAGATCCTCTCAAATTTCCAGCGCCCACGGTAGATAGGGACCGAACTGTCTCACGACGTTCTAAACCCAGCTCGCGTACCTCTTTAAATGGCGAACAGCCATACCCTTGGGACCTGCTTCAGCCCCAGGATGAGATGAGCCGACATCGAGGTGCCAAACACCGCCGTCGATATGAACTCTTGGGCGGTATCAGCCTGTTATCCCCAGAGTACCTTTTATCCGTTGAGCGATGGCCCTTCCATACAGAACCACCGGATCACTAAGACCTACTTTCGTACCTGCTCGACTTGTGGGTCTCGCAGTTAAGCGCGCTTTTGCCTTTATACTCTACGCGTGATTTCCGACCACGCTGAGCGCACCTTCGTACTCCTCCGTTACTCTTTAGGAGGAGACCGCCCCAGTCAAACTACCCACCAGACACGGTCCTCGTCCCGGATCACGGGACAGAGTTAGAACCTCAACATTACCAGGGTGGTATTTCAAGGACGGCTCCACTGGAACTAGCGTTCCAGCTTCAAAGCCTCCCACCTATCCTACACAAGTAAGGTCAAAGTTCAGTGTCAAGCTGCAGTAAAGGTTCACGGGGTCTTTCCGTCTAGCCGCGGGTACACTGCATCTTCACAGCGATTTCGATTTCACTGAGCCTCTGCTGGAGACAGCGCCGCCATCATTATGCCATTCGTGCAGGTCGGAACTTACCCGACAAGGAATTTCGCTACCTTAGGACCGTTATAGTTACGGCCGCCGTTTACTGGGGCTTCGATCAAGAGCTTCGCTTACGCTAACCCCATCAATTAACCTTCCAGCACCGGGCAGGCATCACACCCTATACGTCCACTTTCGTGTTTGCAGAGTGCTATGTTTTTAATAAACAGTTGCAGCGGCCTGGTTTCTGCGGCTGTCGTCAGCTCAGGAAGCGAGTTCCATCACCAACAACAGCGTACCTTCTCCCGAAGTTACGGTACCATTTTGCCTAGTTCCTTCAGCAGAGTTCTCTCAAGCGCCTTGGTCTACTCGACCTGACCACCTGTGTCGGTTTCGGGTACGATTCCTGTGTAACTGAAGCTTAGAGACTTTTCCTGGAAGCATGGCATCAACCACTTCGCTGTACAAGTACAGCTTGCTATCAGATCTCAGCATAGAGTACCCCGGATTTGCCTAAGATACATGCCTACATCCTTTCACCTGGACAACCAACGCCAGGCTGATTTAGCCTTCTCCGTCCTCTCATCGCATTACACAGAAGTAATGGAATATTAACCATTTTCCCATCGACTACGCCTTTCGGCCTCGCCTTAGGGGTCGACTCACCCAGCCCCGATTAACGTTGGACTGGAACCCTTGGTCTTTCGGCGAACGGGTTTTTCACCCGTTTTGTCGTTACTCACGTCAGCATTCGCACTTCTGATACCTCCAGCATGCTTCTCAACACACCTTCATCGGCTTACAGAACGCTCCCCTACCACGTATACAAAGTATACATCCGCAGCTTCGGCACATAGTTTTAGCCCCGTTACATCTTCCGCGCAGGCCGACTCGACTAGTGAGCTATTACGCTTTCTTTAAAGGGTGGCTGCTTCTAAGCCAACCTCCTAGCTGTCTATGCCTTCCCACATCGTTTCCCACTTAACTATGATTTTGGGGCCTTAGCTGGCGGTCTGGATTGTTTTCCTCTTGACTACGGACGTTAGCACCCGCAGTCTGTCTCCCGGATAGTACTCATAGGTATTCGGAGTTTGCATCGGTTTGGTAAGTCGGGATGACCCCCTAGCCGAAACAGTGCTCTACCCCCTATGGTATTCGTCCGAGGCGCTACCTAAATAGCTTTCGGGGAGAACCAGCTATCACCAGGCTTGATTAGCCTTTCACCCCTATCCACAAGTCATCCCCTGGCTTTTCAACGACAGTGGGTTCGGTCCTCCAGTTAGTGTTACCCAACCTTCAACCTGCTCATGGATAGATCGCCTGGTTTCGGGTCTATACCCAGCAACTAAACGCCCTATTAAGACTCGATTTCTCTACGGCTCCCCTATACGGTTAACCTCGCTACTGAATATAAGTCGCTGACCCATTATACAAAAGGTACGCAGTCACACCACAAAGGTGCTCCCACTGCTTGTATGCATGCGGTTTCAGGATCTATTTCACTCCCCTCACAGGGGTTCTTTTCGCCTTTCCCTCACGGTACTGGTTCACTATCGGTCAGTCAGGAGTATTTAGCCTTGGAGGATGGTCCCCCCATATTCAGACAAGGTTTCACGTGCCTCGCCCTACTCGTCATCATTATGTGTGCCCTTTCGTGTACGGGAATATCACCCTCTACGTTCGCACTTCCCAGAGCGTTCCACTAAAACACACATAACTTAATGGGCTGATCCCCGTTCGCTCGCCGCTACTGAGGGAATCTCAATTGATTTCTTTTCCTAAGGGTACTGAGATGTTTCACTTCCCCTCGTTCGCCTTGCAACACTATGTATTCATGTTGCAATACCTACCTTAAAGTAGGTGGGTTCCCCCATTCAGACATCTCCGGATCAAAGGATATTTGCCGCCTCCCCGGAGCTTTTCGCAGGCTATCACGTCTTTCATCGCCTCTGACTGCCAAGGCATCCACCACATGCACTTAATTACTTGACTATACAACCCCAAACAGTCGATGTTACCTACAAGTTAGTAACTTCAACATTTCAGTTTAGAGCACTGTGCACTTAAGCACTGTACAGCTTCAATCTAAATTCACATACCAAAACGCTTGATTCAGTTAATTTGCTAGTTCTCAATTCATCTAGATTAATTGCTTAACCTAAACTCTTGAGTGAACAATTTATTTCAGACTCAATTTTGCCAATCTGTTAATGAGTTAATGTGTCTTCGTCAGATCACACTAATTACCGTGATAATGAAATCACAGAAGTTAATAAACCAAGATCTCAATCTTTATTTACTAATTTCTGTAATCCGAACTTATCTTAAGTTCTGGTGGAGACTAGGAGAGTCGAACTCCTGACCTCCTGCGTGCAAAGCAGGCGCTCTACCAACTAAGCTAAGTCCCCAGCTTACATCATCAATCATGTATCTTTTATCTATAACTTCAACCAGTCAAAGTCATGGTGGGTCTGACAAGACTTGAACTTGTGACCCCACGCTTATCAAGCGTGTGCTCTAACCAACTGAGCTACAGACCCTCAGATACATCTATGAAGAACAACTTGTTGTGGATTCTTACCAATCGTCAATCTTTCGTTAAGGAGGTGATCCAGCCGCAGGTTCCCCTACGGCTACCTTGTTACGACTTCACCCCAGTCATCGGCCACACCGTGGTAACCGCCCTCTTTGCAGTTAGGCTAGCTACTTCTGGTGCAACAAACTCCCATGGTGTGACGGGCGGTGTGTACAAGGCCCGGGAACGTATTCACCGCGGCATTCTGATCCGCGATTACTAGCGATTCCGACTTCATGGAGTCGAGTTGCAGACTCCAATCCGGACTACGATCGGCTTTTTGAGATTAGCATCACATCGCTGTGTAGCAACCCTTTGTACCGACCATTGTAGCACGTGTGTAGCCCTGGCCGTAAGGGCCATGATGACTTGACGTCGTCCCCGCCTTCCTCCAGTTTGTCACTGGCAGTATCCTTAAAGTTCCCATCCGAAATGCTGGCAAGTAAGGAAAAGGGTTGCGCTCGTTGCGGGACTTAACCCAACATCTCACGACACGAGCTGACGACAGCCATGCAGCACCTGTATCTAGATTCCCGAAGGCACCAATCCATCTCTGGAAAGTTTCTAGTATGTCAAGGCCAGGTAAGGTTCTTCGCGTTGCATCGAATTAAACCACATGCTCCACCGCTTGTGCGGGCCCCCGTCAATTCATTTGAGTTTTAGTCTTGCGACCGTACTCCCCAGGCGGTCTACTTATCGCGTTAGCTGCGCCACTAAAGCCTCAAAGGCCCCAACGGCTAGTAGACATCGTTTACGGCATGGACTACCAGGGTATCTAATCCTGTTTGCTCCCCATGCTTTCGTACCTCAGCGTCAGTATTAGGCCAGATGGCTGCCTTCGCCATCGGTATTCCTCCAGATCTCTACGCATTTCACCGCTACACCTGGAATTCTACCATCCTCTCCCATACTCTAGCTCACCAGTATCGAATGCAATTCCCAAGTTAAGCTCGGGGATTTCACATCCGACTTAATAAGCCGCCTACGCACGCTTTACGCCCAGTAAATCCGATTAACGCTCGCACCCTCTGTATTACCGCGGCTGCTGGCACAGAGTTAGCCGGTGCTTATTCTGCGAGTAACGTCCACTATCTCTAGGTATTAACTAAAGTAGCCTCCTCCTCGCTTAAAGTGCTTTACAACCATAAGGCCTTCTTCACACACGCGGCATGGCTGGATCAGGGTTCCCCCCATTGTCCAATATTCCCCACTGCTGCCTCCCGTAGGAGTCTGGGCCGTGTCTCAGTCCCAGTGTGGCGGATCATCCTCTCAGACCCGCTACAGATCGTCGCCTTGGTAGGCCTTTACCCCACCAACTAGCTAATCCGACTTAGGCTCATCTATTAGCGCAAGGTCCGAAGATCCCCTGCTTTCTCCCGTAGGACGTATGCGGTATTAGCATCCCTTTCGAGATGTTGTCCCCCACTAATAGGCAGATTCCTAAGCATTACTCACCCGTCCGCCGCTAGGTCCGGTAGCAAGCTACCTTCCCCCGCTCGACTTGCATGTGTTAAGCCTGCCGCCAGCGTTCAATCTGAGCCATGATCAAACTCTTCAGTTAAAATCATTTTGCACCTTATTTATAGACAAGGTGCCAATTCTGGCTCATCAATTACTGACTTAAATTTCGCTCAAATAAACTTCGAGTAATTTAAACCAATCAATCAATGAAAATTATTTCGATTAATCAATCAGTAAAAATCCACACAAGTTGTTCTTCAATTCTCTTAATGATCTTCTTACTGGTTCGTCACCAGCAAGCTAGGTCGGCTATATTACTCTTAATCTCTTAAAAGTCAACAGGTAATTTCGATATTTTTAAAACTCATTCTCTAAACCAACTTACCATCAAATTCATCACTTAAAGCAACCAATCTAATCACAAGTAACTGTTTTTCAACAAGTTTCTATCTGCATCACCGCCGATGGATGTGCATTATAGACCATCTCTTTCCCTTTGCAACCCCTTTTTCTAGCATTTCATATCAAGCGTACATTTTTTAGGCTTTTCACTCGATATTAGATGAGATATTAAACTTTTTTTAGTTATTCAACTTCATGTAGAATAGATTATTCGTGCAATTGATTTGGCATTAACTCACCATGTGGCACTCCGCTAAGAAAGTATTATTTTGCATACTTGTAGTGTTTGCTACGAGTGGGCCTGCTTATGCCAATTCAAAACATAACTTTTATGTGCTTACTTTATCTATTTTAAGTTATAGCAAGTGGGAGAATGTCAGCACGCCTACTCTTTGTGTAATTGATAATGCATCAATTACTTCTACCTTCCAGTCTTATATTCAACAATTATCTTATAACTATCGTGTACAAACTGTTAATGCTAAAGATTTTTCTAAATCGCATTGCCAGGCTGTTTATTTCTCTACCACACCACCTCAGCAGCAGCAAAACTTAATTCAGAATTATCCATATCGTTCTTTGCTTTCTTTAAGTATTAATAATCCAGAATGTGAAGTTGGTAGTATCTTTTGTTTATATAATCAAAATAATTACACCACTTTTAAAGTTAACTTAGATGCATTAAGCCATTCCAAGGTCCATATTGATCCAAGGGTTTTACTCTTGGCTAAGAACGCGGAGTAAGGATTATGATATCTAAGTTGTATCAATCCACTTCGCTACATGCACTTTTTAGAAAGTCTCAATTTACGATCTTTGCTATAACTTTCTTTATTTGCTCTTTTACATTTGTATCAATTTCCGTTTTTACGATGGAAACTTATGCAAAACAAAATTTGCAATTACTTAGCCATACTCTTCTTGAGCGTATTCAGCCTGCCGTTGTGTTTAACGATAAGATCACGATCGAACAAATCTTAAATGAATACACAAATGATCACTCTATTCGAGCAATTCATATTTATGACTCTGAACATCACCTGATTGCTCAAAGTTTTAAGTTGTCGAGTCAAACTTCGGTGTTAGAGAAATGGTTTGATCACTGGTTTTTAAATGAGCCGGTACATTTGACGATTTATCATCATCAACAGAATGTAGGTGAACTCACCCTTTTTGGTAGTTCTGAAAAAATATTGCAATTTTTAAAGATGATTATGGTCGGCCTTGCTATTGCGATGCTATTTATTGTTTGTGCATTGTGGTGGTCAGTGAATTTGACTTATCGTCAAATTATGCAAGCGATTTATCCACTCACAAATATTGCTCAAATCGTGAGTGAACAAAAAGCTTATAACCTTCGTTTTCCTTATAACCGAATTAAAGAGTTTCAAGATCTAAATACAGTTTTTAATGAGTTACTTGAAGAAATTCAGATTTGGGATAATCAGCTGCAAAAGGAAAATCGTAAATTATCGTTTCAAGCTCATCATGACCAGCTGACCCTATTACCGAATAGACATTATTTTTATCAAATACTATTAGATATGTTTGAAGATAAGGATTTTGATAATAAGTCAGCCTTATTGTTTATAGATAACAATAACTTCAAATCAATTAATGATCAGTTCGGACATTTAGCTGGTGATGAGGTTTTAAAAGAGAGGGCGAAAAGGTTACAAACGCGTTTACGTCATCAAGATTTTATTGCCCGTTTAGGCGGTGATGAATTTGCGGTTATTTTGCATTCCATTACGCATGCCGATCATTTAATATCTATTGCTGAAAATTTACTCGAAAGCTGTAAAGAACCTTTGCATCTAAATGATCAAACGATTTATTTCAGTTTTAGTGTAGGGATTGCTTTATCCCAATTTGCGTCTAGTCCAGAAGATTTTATTATGCAAGCAGATCAAGCGATGTATAAGGCTAAGACTTCTGAGCAACATTGGTTTATTTATAAACCAGAGAATTAAATTTAGGCTAATTTATGAATACAAGATCTTTGAAACTCTCCTTTATTGCATTGCTGTGCATTGCGCTTGCAGGCTGCTTGAGTTTTGGTCCTTTGAAATATCGTCAAGTAAAAATGCTAAAAAAAGAGGGGTTTGTACTTACTAATGAAGGCTGGACTCTAGGTTTACCGGAACGCTTATTATTTGATTTTAATGACGCAACATTAAAACAAAGTCATGAAGCAGAGCTTACACGTTTAGCAAATCAATTAAATAAATATGATTTGAATAAATTAAAAATCGTTGGTCACACTGACGATGTAGGTAATCCTGAATACAACCAAAAGTTATCTGAAGAACGTGCGCAAAGTGTTGCGAACCTTTTCTTGACTCACGGTTTTAAAAAGGAAAATATTTACGTTATTGGACGTGGTTCAACTCAACCGTATGTACCGAATACAACCAATGAAAATCGGGCAATTAATCGTCGTGTTGCTATCGTAATTATTCCTTAAATTTTTCATTATAAAAAAGCCAATCCTTTGTGATTGGCTTTTTTGTTTTATACAAGTTCAATAATATCAATAGTAGGCGGTACACGAAATCTTAATGGTATTCCAACCATACCTGTTCCTACGGTAACAAATACATCGGCGTGTTCATGCGAATAGAAACCACGTTTATGGCCTAAAATTGATACTTTTTTCATAATATAGTTGGTTACCCACGGAAGTTCGACCTGCCCTCCATGTGTATGACCTGACAACATTAAAGGGCGATTAGGTAATTTAGGGACCATATCTACCGTATCGGGGTTATGGGAAAGAATTAACCATGGTTTATCTTGAGGTAAGTCTGGCATTGAACGCATATCGGTTTTCCCTGCCCATAAGTCACCAATCCCGATTAAACGAAACTCATCAAACTCAACAATTTTTCCTTCAATATCCATTACATCATTGAAGTGAAGTGCATCTTTTAATAATTGTTGAATAGGCGGACCCGGATATTGCTCGTCATGGTTCCCGGGAACTGAATAAACTGGAGCTTTAATATCTTTAAGTACACTCAGTTCCTGTACTAGCTTATCTTCTGGCTCATAAGTCCAATCTCCTGCCACAACTACTAAGTCTGGCTGTTGTTCATTGAGCTTTTTCACAATGATTTTGAGTTGACGTTCATGCCCAGAGAATAGGCCTATATGTAAGTCTGCAATTAAAGCGACTTTTACAGGTTTAGCAAAACGGCGATCTGGATTTAAACGATATTGGTGAACATCGACACGTACCATATGTGGCTCTATAAAACGTGCGTAAATGAGAATACCGCTTAATAAAAAGATAAAAATGGTTTCATGAATTGAGTAATAACCTATCCAACCGGCATATAAATTAAAGAACCAAAGTGGAATAAGAAGATAAGATAGATAAAAAGCAAGTAAGTGAACAAAAGCTTTAAATGGATGAATCGTTTCAGTACGTGATTGATGAACCCAGGCTTCAATAATTCCCCAGAGAGCAAGTATTGAAAAAATAAGGTAAAAACAAAAGATGATTGAATTTGGGTTCCACATTACGATTCTCGACTTATCTTATATTGATTGCTAGTGATCAAATTCAATATTTATCTTTCAATATGCACGAATTATACTCTAGCTCACCTTATCGTATGTATTGATTATGGCACAATCCTTTCATTCCAAACAGCTTCAAACTCATCAACTGGCTAAAGGCTTTTTGATTAAAGCTTCTATAGTCGTATGTTCAAGTTTCGCTGTGGCTTTGACAGGTTGTAGCACATTACCCAAACATAGCCCTGAACCAATCCAGTACGCACGAGATATCGATACATCTCAAACTTCTCTTTCAAAAATTATTACGCCTTTACGTGAAAAAAATCCGAATTTAACGGGTTATCATCTTTTAAATGATCCCTTAGAAGCACTCGCGGCTCGCTTAAGGCTGATTGATAAAGCCGAAAAGACTTTAGATTTACAGTACTATATTTGGGATAACGATAAAGTCGGTGCTTTAGCTTTACATGCCATTATTCGTGCTGCTGATCGGGGTGTTAAAGTACGTTTATTAATTGACGACAATAATGCTAAAAAGATGGAAGGCGTGTTACTCGCACTTTCTCAACATAAAAATATTGAAGTTAAATTATTTAACCCATACCGTTTCCGCAAATATCGCGCGATGGATATGATTTTAGACTTAAAACGTATCAATCATCGTATGCATAACAAGAGCTTTATTGCTGATAATCAGGTTGCGCTTATTGGTGGGCGCAATATGACAAATCAGTATTACAACGTCAGCGACAGTTATCAGTTTTCTGATGTCGATGTCATGTTGGTTGGAGCTGCCGTTGATGATATCGTGAATTCTTTTGATGACTACTGGAATCATGAATATGCATATTCAGTCCAAAGTATCGTCAGTGCTCAACAACACCGTTTGCGCTATGAAAGCTTAAAACAACAACTTGATGCTCATTATCAACAAGCCACCGTTCAGAACTTCCTTGACTTAACCTCTAGATCACATGCTTTTGATAAATGGTTAGACCGTAATATTAAATTTGATTGGGTTAAAGCAGAGGTTGTGAAAGACTCACCTGATAAAATTAGATCAAAAGCGAAAAAAGAAGAACATTTAAATTTCCAATTGATTAACCATTTAGAAAAACCAGAAAGCAATGTTGACCTGATTTCAGCTTATTTTATTCCAGAAAAGCAAGGTGCTAAAATTTTAAGTACGCTTGCTAAAGAAGGTGTAGAAGTTCGAGTTTTAACAAACTCATTCAAAGCAAATGACGTAGCTGTTGTTCATGCGTTTTATGGAAAATATCGTAAAGAACTTTTGAAAAACGGCGTTCAACTTTATGAGTTTTTACCAACTCCAGATAAACGCGATTTAAATAAAAATACGGATGAGTTGGCAACCAAAGCGAAAGTAAACATGAAAGGTTTAAGCCGCTCAAGTTTACACACCAAACTTATGGCATTAGATGAACAGGTTTTTATCGGTTCATTTAACTTTGACCCACGTTCGGCGTATTTAAATACTGAAATTGGCGTAATTTTAGATAGTCCATCACTGGCCAAAACAATTCATCATACGATGGATGAAAACTTAAACAAATATGCTTATAAATTAAAGCTCGACCCAAACAATCATATTTACTGGCAACAAGAAACTTCAAAAGGCCCTGTAATTTATAAAAAAGAACCAGAAATGAAATGGTGGCAAAAGGCAGGCATGAAACTGCTATCATGGCTGCCACTCGAAGGTTTTATGTAATTAACTTTTTGGCTTAAGTACTTTTTTATGTAATTGAGCCAATCCTTCAACCATTTTTTCTTGTACTTCTTGAGTCAAACTTTTTACATCATGGCCTTCTACCGAAATAGGAGGAAGTGTAAGTAAATGGGCTGTTACTTTCGGCATTTCTAGCACACGTTGAATATGCTCAACGAATGACATCTCACCAATAAATGGTGCAACGGTATCTAACTCACCATGACGGTTTACGTAACAGATTAAACATACCTGTACCGGACGCTGAGCTTCGATAGCAGCTCCGAGTAAACGACCATGAACCCGCTTAACAGAATGGCCATCTGTAGTAGTCGCTTCAGGGAAAAATAAAACCGGAATATTTTGCTTTAAAAATTCGGTAATTTGCTCTCGAATTTTAATGGAGTCACCTGATCCACGTTTAATAAATAAGGTGCCCCCACCTTTCGCCAAATTGCCAAGAATAGGCCACTTTTCTATCTCGGCTTTAGCTAAGAAGAAGACACGTGCACCTGAACCTAAAACGGCGATATCAAGCCAAGAAATATGGTTACTCACCCATAAAGCGGGCTCTCTAGGGATTGTGCCATGTACTTGAACTTCAAGATTAAATACTTGGCATAAACGACGACAGAAATATTGAACATATCGAGTGTTAACAGGGTTATTTGGATCTTTATAAAGTCCATGACGATAAACTAAGTAAAAACCTTCACTGATTGCCGCAGTCGCTGAAGTAACTTTTTTTCCGTATAAACCTATTTTTGAAAATTTCTTTAACGTTGAATTCACTATACTTTGCGTTTGAGTCATAAAATTTCACTAACGATCAATCATTGTTATACCCATCTCGAGCCATTCTATACGTTTCGGAATAAACTTGCATCGCTGTGTGATAGACACAAATAAAAATAAAATGCGCTGTAGTTAATCTAAAGAATAAGAGTAAACCCTTTCCCCTTTTGCCCAAGTTTCCTCTAGAATAAAGTTTTACCTTATTCAGGATTTATAGCCACGTGGAATATGTTGATCGGCATCAAGGCGGTGAACGCACAATATTAGTGAGTGTGTCTGTACAATTATTAGATGATCTGGATGCCGAAGAATTTGCTCTACTTGCACAGTCAGCTGGTGCAGATATTCTTGAGCACATTAAAGTTCAACGTAATAAACCGGACCCTAAGTTTTTTATTGGTTCAGGTAAAGTTGATGAGATTGCAGAACAAGTTCAGGACTTAGAAGCAAGTCTTGTTATTTTTGATCATGCATTAACCCCTGCCCAAGAGCGTAATTTAGAAAAGATTTTAAAATGCCGCGTTATTGACCGCACCGGTCTCATCTTAGATATTTTTGCCCAGCGCGCGCGGACCCATGAAGGTAAATTACAAGTTGAACTTGCTCAGTTAAAACATTTATCAACCCGTTTAATCCGTGGTTGGTCTGCTGATTTTGAACAACAAAAAGGTGGTATTGGTTTACGCGGTCCCGGTGAATCACAACTCGAAACAGACCGTCGTCTCATTCGTGTTCGTATTACCCAGTTAAAAGATAAGTTAGAGAAAGTCCATCAAACCCGTATGCAAGGACGAGCTGCAAGACAAAAAGCTTCGATCCCAACTGTTTCATTAGTCGGTTATACCAACGCGGGTAAATCAACCTTATTTAATATTTTAGCGAAAAGTGATGTGTATGCAGCCGACCAACTATTTGCAACACTTGATCCAACCTTACGCCGTCTAGAATGGGATGGAATTGGTACGGTGGTTCTAGCAGATACAGTAGGGTTCGTACGAAACTTACAACATGATTTGGTCGAATCATTTAAAGCAACTTTAGAAGAAACGCTTGAAGCTACCCTGCTTTTACATGTCATCGATAGCAGTAGTCATGACATGCTTGACCAGATTGAAGCAGTTGAAGGTGTATTGAAGGAAATTGGCGCGGATGCACCCGTACTTCGTGTTTATAACAAAATTGATTTGAGTGGCGAAGAGGCAAAAATTATTTATTCAGAGCCCCATGTTCCAGATCGTGTTTATGTATCTGCACACTCAGGGTTAGGTCTAGATTTACTTCGCCAAGCCGTACAAGAATGTCTAATGGGACAACTTCAACACTTCTCATTGGTACTTAAACCTGCTTATGGCAAATTGCGTACTCAACTTTATGCTTTAAATGTCATTCAATCTGAGCATTATGACGATGAAGGGCTATTACATATTGATATACGAATTGCACCTCATAAGCTTGAGCAGTTAATTCGCCAAGCCAAACTCCCTATAGATGAGATATTAGGTGAACGCGCAAGTCAGTTTAAAAGACCACTGGAAGAGTTTGAAATCAAGCACTAGATCAGTTAAAACTTGATAAGTAAACTTTTAGAGATAAAAAATATGGATAAGATCAAAAGTATAGACTGGGCAGCATGGGTAGGAACCTTACTACTTATTATCGGTTTTCGCGAAGGCTCAGTCGTCGTTATGCGTGCTTTTGGTCATCCAGAGTTAGGCAATCTGGTAGGTTTAATTAGTTTACTTATCGTTTTACTGATTTGGCGTAAATTTAAGAAAATCCCGCTAAGACTTGTCGATACTAACAATAAAGTCATGAAAGAAAGTGGTTTTGCTTTTTTACCCATTTGTGCAGGCTCCTTAATTATGCTGGTGCATATGGGTAAAGAAATTCCGCTATTTCTTTTTGTTTTGGTAGTGAGCACCCTTATACCCTTGTGGGTCTATGCAAAAATGGCAAAACATTGGTTATAAGGAGAATAAAATGTTTATGATTCTTTATGGATTTTTGATCACTTTAGTTGGCTATCTTTGTGCAAAACCATTAAACCGCCGCTTTCCTCAAGTTCCTCTTTTAGTTTTCGGCATGTTCATTGTCATTGGGCTATTGTCAATTTTGAAAGTTCCCTATGAAGAATATCGACTTTACGTAAATGATTTATTCAGCCATTTATTAGGCTATGTCACGGTTGCTTTAGCTATACCTTTGGCTGCAATGCGTTATGACGATTTACCTCTTAAATCGGTGATTGGTATTTTATGCTTTGCCAGCATTAGTGCCGTTGCTTTACCAATGGGCCTTGCTTACCTATTGCATATGTCTGAGCCGACTATTTTGGCTTTTGCTACACGTGCAGTAACCACCCCAATTGCTTTAAACATCGCGACCTTATTACATGCTCCAGAGACATTAGTCACTCTCATTGTGATTTTATCCGGAGTTATTGGTGCAGCATTTTCACCATTTTTACTTAAGCATATACACGATGAAAGAGCATCAGGTTTAGCTCTAGGCTTAGCTGCACATGCAATTGGAACTGCCCAAGCTTGGCAACGTGGACCTGTAGCAGGTCGTTATGCGGCATTTGGTATGGCATTAAACGGTGTATTTACTGCTATTTGGCTACCAACCTTCATGTTATCTTTTGGAATACACTGATTAAAAAGTAGTTTAAATAAACATTGAACCCGTTATTAATTACAAATAAGATGGACCTTTCAAATCTAAAAGGATTTTTTGATTATGGGGAAATTTTTTGTTGGAGCTTTGCTCCTAGTGGGAATAAATACAGCTACTTTTGCAGCTGATATTACAGGTCTTTGGCAAACGATTGATGATAAAACAGGTACACCTAAAGCACATGTAGAAATACGGAAAGAGGCAAATGGTACTTATGCAGGTAAAATCGTAAAAATTACACCGCGCCCAGGTTATACGCCAAAAGAAATTTGTGATAACTGTCCTGCGCCTTATACCAATAAGCCTATTTTAGGCTTAGATATCGCAACCGGGCTCAAGCAAACTGATAATTCAACCTATACAGGTGGAAAAATTCTAGACCCAAATACGGGTAAAGTTTACGGATTAAAAGCAAAACTCAGTGCAAATGGTAAACGTCTACACATGCGCGGTTACCTTGGGGTATCTGCTTTAGGTCGTAATCAGATCTGGATTCGCCTAGAATAAATATCTTAAAAATAAAAAAGCCGTTTCAGCGGCTTTTTTTTATTACATAACAGGATTGCTCACAGAAAAAGCTTGTTGATCTTCAAGACGATAAGCAATTAAGTTTTTACCCCATACACAACCACCATCAACATTTTGGATGTGCTCACTAATAGTTCTACCCTCTAGAGCAGCCCAATGTCCAAAAAATATTTGATGGGTTTGTGCAGCCTTACTTGGAAATTCAAACCACGGTAAATAACCTTCTGGCATTGGTGCATCTAAAGTATCTTTAAAACTAAACTCCAAAGCCCCTTCTGCATTAGTTAAACGCATACGAGTTAAGTAATTGGTAATACAACGTAAACGTTCATTACCTGTCAAATCATCTGTCCAAAGATCGGGTTTTGAACCATACATTTCAGCTAAAAATGCATCTAGCACAGATAAATCATCATGCGCCAATACAGCCTCAACTTCTTTTGCCAATGCAGCAGTTTTTTGTGCATCCCAAATACAAGGTACACCTGCGTGCGTCAGTATTGTTTGCTCATTTGGAAATAAACATAACGGCTGTTTACGTAACCAATCGATAAGATCATCACCATCCACGGCGTCAATAACATCCCGCGTGCGATCTTTTTCTTTAATTTCCTTAAGACCGCGAGCACCGGCAATCAGGGTTAAATCATGATTACCTAATACAGTAGCAGCAGCCCCTCGATCAGCTAGTTTTTTAATAAAACGTAGAGCACCTACAGAGTTTTCACCACGTGCAACCAAGTCACCAGCAAACCAGATAAAATCTTGATCAGGGTCAAAACGTATTTCTTTTAATAGCGCTTTAAGTGCCTCAAAACAACCTTGCACATCTCCAATTACATAGTTATAGCGCTTAGTCATTTATGCCACCATTTGATCTGCCAAAGCCACAAACTCTGCAAGAGTTAAAGTTTCTGGACGAGCCATTGGGTCGACTCCTGCTTTCTCGAAACCATCCTCTGCCAACATGCCTTTAAGACTGTTTCTTAGCGTTTTACGGCGCTGAGTAAAGACGTGGGCAACCAAGCGAGCTAAAGCTTTTTCATCTTTCGCCGTAATTGGTTTTTGTTCGTAAGGAACCAAGCGAAATACTGCACTTGTCACTTTTGGTGGCGGGTTAAATGCGCCTGCTGGAACTTCAAATAAAAAGGTAGGCTGACAATAATATTGGATCATGACTGATAAACGGCCATATTCTTTTGTATTCGGTTCAGCAGTAATACGTTCTACCACTTCTTTTTGCAACATGAAGTGCATGTCTTTAACTTGGCTACCAAATTCCAAGAGATGAAAAAGTAATGGTGTAGAAATGTTATAAGGCAAATTGCCGACAACGCGTAATGGACGCCCATCTTTTACAAGCTGACTAAAATCATATTTTAATGCATCAGCTTCTACGATAGTTAAACGTTCTGGATGTGGCACGCGTTCAGGTAAGCCAGCAGCTAAATCACGGTCTAATTCAACTACAGTTAATGCATCACATTCTCCAATTAGAGGAGAAGTTAAAGCAGCTAAACCTGGACCAATTTCGACGATATTATCACCCGTACGCGGATTGACTGAGCGTACAATTTTGGCAATGACTCGTTGATCATGTAAGAAGTTTTGACCAAAACGTTTACGAGCTTTATGCCCTTCATCTTTCGGGTTTAGGGCATTAATTTGATACATAGAACATTTCCAACATGAAAAATTTAACTCGCTGCCAAAGATAAAGCTAAATCGACAGCGACATTTAAACTTGAGCTTTTTGCCAATCCTGTCCCAGCTAAAGACAGAGCAGTACCATGATCGACCGAAGTCCGAATAAATGGTAAGCCCAATGTGATATTGATTGCTTCACCAAAACCCTGTGATTTTAACACAGGTAAGCCTTGATCATGGTACATCGCAAGAACAGCGTCAGCATTTTTAAGATGTTCGGGCGTAAATAAAGTATCAGCTGGCAAACTTAAACTTAATTTAACTCCCTGTGATCGGTAGCTTTCAAGTACCGGATTGATCGTATCAATCTCTTCACGTCCCAAATAACCATCTTCGCCTGCATGAGGATTTAACCCACATACTAAGACTCGAGGATCATTAATTTTAAACTTGGTTTTTAAGTCGTGAAGTAAAATATCAATCACTTGATGCAAGCGTTCTTTGGTAATTGCATCCGCGACATCTTTTAATGGTAAATGAGTGGTCGCCAGAGCCACCCGCAACGTTTTCGTTGCCAGCATCATAACAACACGCTCTACGCCTGCAAATTCTTGATAATATTCAGTATGTCCACTAAATAAAATCCCTGCATCATTAATCACCGACTTTTGAACAGGAGCAGTGGTTACACCGACGCTCTTACCAGACATAGCATAATCAGCTGAGCGACGTAATTGCTCTAATACATAAGCGGCATTAGCAGCATTAAGCTGTCCATCAACGACTATAGTTTCTAGGGGTACATGTTCTATATAAAGCTCGCCTTGCAAAGACGATTCAGCTTGTCCGCTATACTCTAAAAATTTAATGTCTAGACCAAGCTTTTGAGCGCGTTGTTGTACTAGATTTCGATCAGCCAAAACCACAACAGGACGTTCATCAACCCGTTTTGCCAGACTTAAACAAATATCTGGACCAATACCGGCAGGTTCACCGGAAGTGACATATAAAGGCAGCACAATCACCCCCGACACATCTCTAAAATTTGAATTATTTTAACATATCCTACATTCATCGGATTAGGGATAAAATTATGTAGCTTATATGGGATTTTTCTTGTGATTGACAACAAACTCGTTTAGAATCTCGTCTCCTTTTTGTTTGAGCGATGTCTAGCTCAAACCAACTATAATAGGTAGTGTTTGAATGAAAACTCTCAGCGCAAAGCCTGCTGAAGTACAACACGATTGGTTCGTTGTTGATGCTACAGGTAAAACTCTTGGTCGTTTAGCGACTGAAATTGCACGTCGTTTACGCGGTAAGCACAAAACTTCTTATACTCCTCACGTTGACGCTGGTGACTACATCATCGTTATCAATGCTGAACAAGTTCAAGTGACTGGTAACAAAGCGCTTGACAAGAAATACTATCGCCACACTGAATTCCCAGGCGGTTTAAAAGAAACTAATTTCGAAAAATTAGTTGCTCACAAACCTGAAGAAATCTTTGAACGTGCTGTTAAAGGCATGTTGCCAAAAGGTCCTCTTGGTTATGCAATGATCAAGAAGATGAAAGTGTACGCTGGTAGCGAGCATCCACACGCTGCTCAACAGCCACAAGTTTTGGACATCTAAGGGATACAGCACATGGCTACTAATTATGGTACAGGTCGCCGTAAGACCGCAACTGCACGTGTTTTCTTGTCAGCTGGTACAGGTAAACTCGTTATTAACAACCGTACTTTAGAGCAATATTTCGGTCGTGAAACTGCTCGTATGGTTGTTCGTCAACCTTTAGAGCTTTTAGAAGCTACTGAAAAATATGACCTTTACATCACTGTTAAAGGTGGTGGTATCGGTGGTCAAGCTGGTGCGATCCGTCACGGTATTACTCGTGCACTTATCGCTGCTGACGAAACTTTAAAACCTGTTCTTCGTCAAGCTGGTTTCGTTACTCGTGATGCTCGTGAAGTTGAACGTAAGAAACTTGGTTTACGTAAAGCTCGTAAACGTCCTCAATTCTCTAAACGTTAATTCGTTTACCGAATCGGACAAAAAGCCTTGGTTTTTCCAAGGCTTTTTTATTGCATATTCATTTTGTAGATGAGTGAAACAGATAAATATATGAAACTCTATCTTTGTCACCGTGATTTCCACGCATATTTTTAGTATTCTAACCGATTCACACAACCATACCTTGTGATATGTCGGTCGAAAACACCTCAATTCAGGGAATTACCCTTTACAGCCATGCTGATGATTTCCGTTCACACTGGATCCGTTTTTTATTGGCAGAAAAACAAATTAAATATCAATTAATCGTGACTGATCACGAAGATGAAGATCTGGCAAGCCTAAATCCTTATAATCAATTGCCAATGCTGGTTGAGCAAAATCTTAAATTATTTTCAGCACCTATCATTGCTGAGTATCTCGATGATCGATATCGTCAGAATAAACTATATGCCGATGCCCCTATGGCACGTGCAGAGCAACGCCAATATATTTGGCGTCTTGAAAATGATTGGTTTAAGTTGGCCGATCATATGCTTAGACATGCAGATACGTTAAATGTAGAACAAAAACAAAAAGCACAAAAAGAATTGCGTGATACCTTAATATCACTTACCCCTTTATTTCAGCATTTCCCTTATTTTATGTCCGAAAATTTTTCAATCCTGGACTGTATGCTTGCTCCAATTTTTGTGAGACTTAATAGCATGGGAATTGATTTACCAAAGCAGCAGTGTCGACCTATATTTTTGTATTGTAAACGTATCTTTAGCCGCCCTTCTTTTGTTAAATCAATGACGCCCCAAGAGAAAACCCGTTACAATGAACTATTAAATATGGAATAGTGTGATATGTCTGAGCAAACTATTGAATTAACCCCTACACGTCCTTATCTTGCTCGTGCAATCTATGAATGGATTTGTGACAATCAACTCACACCTTATTTACTCGTTGATGCAACACAACCTCACACTGATGTACCACAACAGTTTGTGAAAGATGGACAAATTGTTTTAAACATTGTGCCTCATGCGGTACATCAACTACTCATTAGCAATGATGCGATTACATTTTCAGCACGTTTTGGCGGCGTTTCCAAAGATATTTACGTACCTATTCAAGCAGTTTTAGGTATTTATGCACGTGAAAATGGACAAGGTTTATTCTTTGACCCTGAAGAATATGCCAATGTAGCGCCTGTAGAAGATAAGTTAGACTCAGAAACACAAGAAACATCTGAACCAACCAAGAAAAAGCCAACATTAAGAATTTTAGATTAATTTTAGAGGAATAAAGTATGGCATTTGATTTAGTCCAATACTTTGCTGAGCAAATAAAAATTCAAAAGCCTCAGCTTTTAAATCAATATCCAGCCAATGAGAAAAATAAGCTGATTGACGAAGTGAATATATTGACGCTTGGTAAATTAATCAGCTTATGGCGTCAGGACGACAATAAAATTTATCATGAAATCAAAACTGCCGATCCATTGTATATTCAAGAAGTTGCACGTCATCTAACTACGTCAAAACACAATAAGTCAGTTTTAAAAAATTCTGAACTTGAGCAAAGTATTTCTGAGATTCTGGCATTACAGTTAACAGAACTTAATCAACTTGATGAGACTGGTGGTTTCGGCCAAAGTGGTTTAAAAGAGCTCATTTTAGGGCAAGTTGAACATTTATCTGGCCAAGCTGAAGATTGGGTTTGGTCAACAAACCATCTAACAGAGCTCATTGGTTCTAAACCTGTTGAACAAGAAGAGCTATCATTGGATGCAACAATGAAGGAGTTCAACCAAATGGTTCACCAAGCCCAACCACATCATGAAGATTTACATGTTGAAGAGCAACCTATCGAAACTTTTATTCCTGGATGGTCAAAAGTTATCGCTCCTCTTGTTGCTTTAGCTATTTTAGGCTATCTCTATTGTATGTATACACAGCTTGTATAATTTTGTTTTTTATAATTAAAGGGAACGTATGTTCCCTTTTTTGATTTAAATAATCATCTTCTATAGATCAATAGTGATTACTAGTAACCACAATTGCTTTTCTCTTAAATTTGGATACTAAACAGCATTTGCCGTTTTTTCACTTGTTGACCTTGCTGACCTAAAATTTCATCGACTACACCATCCACATCAGATTTAATCTGTTGCTGAATTTTCATGGCTTCAAGAATCAATAATGTTTGGCCCTTTACTACTTGATCGCCTTCATTGACTAGGATATTCACTACAGCCCCATCCATCGGTGCTCGAATTTTGCCATCTCCCGCTACATCGGTAGCTTCTGGTGCAGCGTAAGTCATATTGCGTATCAAAACATTGCCATTATCTCGATCTAGATAAAGCTGATCATCATCCAATACATATTGAACACGGCGAAGTACACCATCAATTAAGTAAACTAGCTGTTCTGGCGTTTTCTCAAGCACATCAATACAAACTACTTGATCACAGAACTTTACCGTGAATGTGTTATTTACAGATGAAAGCTGCAATTGAATTTGCTGATCGGCAGTTTGTAATTTTAACGGTAATGGCACACCAAGCCCAGTTTGCCACACTGCAGTACCTTTACTTTGGCTAAATAGTGCTGCAGCAATCGCTAAGGTTTCTAAAGATAAAACTTGATAGTGTAAGCTCGGATCATTTTTGAAATGCTGTTGGATGAATGCAGTATTGGTATCCCCTGCGACAACAACTGGATGGCGCAGTAAATTGACCAAGAACTGTTTATTACTATTCACTCCAAGTAAAACACTATCATCGACTGCACGAGCCAGTAAGCGAATCGCATCCTCACGGGTTTTCCCATAGGCAATCACCTTTGCTACCATCGGATCGTAAAATGGACTGACTTCATCAGTTGCTAACATGCCATGATCAATTCGCACATTTGGCAAGGTTGCAGGCTTCCAACGTAAAATTTTTCCTGTTTGTGGTAAAAAGTCCTGACGTGGGTCTTCTGCATACAAACGTACTTCGATCGCATGTCCATTTAAGGTCAATTCCTGTTGCTTTAAAGGTAACTGCTCACCATTCGCCACACGTAACTGCCATTCAACTAAATCCAACCCTGTAATAAGCTCAGTGACAGAATGCTCCACTTGCAAACGGGTATTCATCTCCAGAAAGTAAAATGCACCCGATGCATCTAGCAAAAACTCAACTGTACCTGCCCCGACATAAGCACATGCTTTTGCCGCTGCTACAGCTGCCTCACCCATTTGCTGACGTAGTTCAGGCGTCATCACCGGACAGGGAGATTCTTCAACTACTTTTTGATGACGGCGCTGAATCGAACAATCACGTTCAAATAGATAGACATAATTGCCGTGTGTATCGCCAAAAACCTGAATTTCGACATGGCGTGGAGCAATGACTGCTTTTTCTAAAATGAGCTCGCCAGAACCAAAAGCATTTTCAGCTTCTGAACGTGCGGTTTGTAATGCCTCAAACAACTCGGATGCTTGCTGTACCAAACGCATGCCACGACCGCCACCACCCGCAGAAGCTTTGACCATAATTGGAAAGCCAATCTGCTCAGCTTGAGTTGCTAAATATTCGAGATCTTGTCGGTCACCTTCATACCCCGGCACACAAGGGACGCCCGCCTCAATCATGGCGATTTTTGAAAGGCGTTTACTGCCCATTAACTCAATTGCAGAAGCGGTAGGCCCAATAAAGGTAATCTGATTATCGATACATGCCTGAGCAAAATCAGTATTTTCTGACAAAAAACCATAGCCGGGGTGAACTGCATCCGCCCCTGTTTTTTTGCAAGCTTCAATAATTTTAGCGATGGAGAGATAAGACTCCGATACTTTTGAAGCACCAATATAAACAGCTTCATCAGCCTCTTGCACATGGCGAGCATTACGGTCTGCATCGGAATAAACTGCGACGGTTTGGTAACCCATTGCCTTGGCTGTTTGCATCACGCGAACTGCAATTTCACCACGATTGGCAACCAGTATTTTTGAAAATTTCATTATTTTTATCCTTATCTCTTATGATTCATCGGCCCAATTTGGTAACCTTTTCTGGATAAAAGCCATCGTTCCTTCTTGTCCTTCAGCACCACCAACCGCTTGAGCAAACTGCTGTGCAGCATCATCTAGCAACTCATTTAAAGGTTCATTGAGTGTTCGATATAACAGTGCTTTAGTCACACGTGAAGCTTGAGGAGCTGCTCGTTTAATGTGTTGAATGGTTTCCTCTAAAGCTTGTTCAAGTTCAATTTCATTATGTGCAATTTGATGAACCACACCGACACTCAGTGCTGTATGCCCTTCAAAACGCATGCCGAGTAAAGCAAGTCGGCGTGCCTGAGTCAGGCCAATACGTTTCACCACAAAAGGAGCAATTTGAGCAGGAATCACACCAAGCCCAGTTTCAGGTAAACCAAACTGCGCATTATCACGGCTAATGGCAACATCAGAAACACATGCCAGCCCAAAACCTCCACCTAACACCGCACCTTCTAAAATGACCACAACAGTCTGTGGTGCAGCTTCAACTTGCTCAAGCATGGCACCAAAACGGCGGTTAAAGTCAGTATAAGGTTGTAGACTACCAATGTTAGTTGCTTCAACGCGTAAAGCAGCCATGTCCTTAATATCACCACCTGCGCAGAAAGTCCCACCTTCACCACGAAAGATGACTGCACGAATTGAAAGATCATCACGAATGGCAGTAAAAACTTGTTGAATCGCATTGACCATATTCAAGTTCATGGCATTACGGCTCTCTGGTCGGTTTAACCAAAGATATAAAACACTGCCGTCTTGTTCTAATTGAATACTGTCATCAATATCTAAAGCTTGAAGCGATGCTGAAAGTGTCATGGTTGATTCCTTATTTTTGTTTTTTTGGCAAGATATCCATCAACTTACAGATAATCCCCAACATAATCTCATCTGCGCCACCGCCAATAGAGCCTAAACGACCATCACGATATAGCTGGGATGCAGGGTTATCCCACATAAAGCCATTGCCACCCCAATATTGTAGACAGCTATCGGCAACTTCACGGCTTAAACGGCCTGCTTTGAGCTTTGCCATAGATGCCAGCTTAGTCACATCTTCACCCGCAATATGCTGTTCACACGCTTGGTAGGTTAAGGCTTTAAGCGCTTCTACTTCAGTCATGAGTTCGGCAAAACGAAAATGGATATATTGGTTATTAATGAGTGGTTGACCAAATGTCGTACGCTCTTTGGTATAGGCGATAGTCTTTTGAATTAAATTTTCCAAACCACCAATCGCATTAGCACAAGCCCATAAACGCTCTTCCTGAAATTGCATCATCTGCATCATGAAGCCCATACCTTCAACGCCAACCAAGTTACGCTGAGGTACACGTACATTGTCTAAATAAACCTGCGCTGTGGTCGTTGAACGCATCCCTAATTTATTTAACGGCTCTGAAAAACTAATCCCTTTAGTTTTGGCTGGCACAATAATCATCGACTTATTAACATGTGGTTTATCGTCAGATGTGTTGGCTAAAAGACAGAAGAAATCGGCCTGCAGTGAGTTGGTAATCCACATTTTGCTGCCGTTAATGACATAGTCATCGCCATCTTTTTTAGCAGTCGTTTTAATAGCAGCAACATCCGAACCAGCATGCACTTCCGATACCGCAATTGAGGCAACATATTCTCCAGCAATGGCTGGTGTTAAAAACTCATCACGTAATTCTTTGCTACCAAAACGCGCCAAAGCAGGTGTTGCCATATCTGTTTGTACACCAATGGCTAAAGGCACACCGCCGCAAGCTGCGCGTCCAATTTCTTCAGCCACAACTAAGTTATAAGAGTAATCTAAAGCCAGACCACCATTTTCCTCAGGCTTACAAATCCCCAATAGGCCAAGATCCCCCATCTTTTTAAATACATCGTGGATCGGGAAACGTCCAGCTTCTTCCCATTCTGGAATATGCGGATTCAGTTCATTTTCAACAAATTGACGAGCTGTACGGCGCAGTGCTTCATGTTCGGCAGTAAATTTCATTGTGTTATTCCTATTAATTTTTTAATTACGGTAAAGATTGATTAAAAACGAGACACACCAAAACGGGTCGGATTTAGTTCGCGTTGCTGTGCTTCATAAATAGTTTCTAAAAGGAAAATAAGTAATTTTCGGGTATCTCGCGGGTCAATAATGCCGTCATCATGTAGCATGGCCGTATTGAAAAGCGCGGTAGATTGCTGCTCTAATTTCATCGCAGTACTTTGCTCAAGAAAATCGAGCATTTGCGGATTCGGTTCCTGCCCGGAAGCTTTTTGTTTCCCTTCAGCAACAATACGCAGTATCTTTCCGGCCTGTGCAGCCCCCATTACAGCAACATGCGAGTTCGGCCAAGCAAAAATAAAATCTGGCGATAAACTCCGACCACACATTGCGTAGTTACCAGCACCATATGACCCTGCCACAACGATTGAAATTTTAGGTACAGTACAATTGGCAACCGCTTGAATCAGTTTTGAGCCATGTTTAATAATGCCATTTTGCTCGGCATCGGTTCCCACCATAAAGCCAGTAGTGTTATGTAAGAATAATAACGGACGGTTGGTCTGTTCACATAAGTGAATAAACTGAGCTGCTTTCGCTGCTCCTTGAGGGGTAATCGGACCATTATTGGTAATAATACCGATATGCAAACCACCAATTTTTGCCCAGCCACATACCGTTAAATCATCATATTCCTGCTTAAATTCTAGAAAATCTGAATCGTCAATAATGCGGGCAACCACTTCTTTCATATCAAATGGTTGTTTAGGATCACTTGGAATAACACCCAACAGTTCCTCGGTATCGTAACGAGGCTCTTTATAAGTCACATCAACTGGTTTGATTTGCTCTTTCCAGTTGAGGTGTTCAAAAATTTCACGCGCAAGTCGAATCCCATCGGCATCATTTTCAGCCAAATATTCTGCTGTTCCAGCAACCTGTGCATGCATTTCAGCCCCGCCCAACTCTTCAGCTGTTGCCACTTCGCCAGTGGCAGCCAGAAGTAAAGGTGGACCTGCAAGAAGCATCTCTGTTTGTTTGCGTACTACAATGACATAATCCGAAAGACCTGGTTGATAAGCTCCTCCTGCCGTTGCATTCCCATGTACCACTGCAAGCTGAGGAATACCTGCCGCAGACAGACGTGCCTGATTGGCAAAAGTCATACCACCATAGGTAAATACTTCAGCTGCATAATTTAAGTTAGCGCCGCCACTTTCGGTCAGCGTAATCAGCGGGAGTTTTTGTTCTAAGGCAATTTTTTGCAAACGCAAAGTTTTCTGTACACCCATGGGTGACATGGTCCCGCCTTTAATCGCGCTGTTACTTGCAGAGACCAGACAACGCACACCACTGACAAAACCAATGCCGGCAATCACGCCGCCACCCGCTTCAGAGCCATCTTTATCATCATGCATGTTGTAGCCGACCAAACCACAAAGCTCAACGAAAGGTGAATCAGCATCGAGCAATAACCGTACACGCTCATGCGGCAGAATCTTGCCTTTCTTGTCAAACTTCGGTTTAGCAGCATACGATTTATCAATGCTTTTTTGCTGAATTGCACGGACTTCACTCAGCTGAGTAAGCAGTGCCTCTTTATTCTTTTGATACTGTTCACTACCAACAGTAATTTCGGATTGAAGAATGGTCATTTTTTATTCCTCACTCCGAGCCTGAATTATTGCTTTGCTCGACTTTCTCAGTCTTATCTTTTTTAAAAATTTCAGGAATAAACGCGCGATGGAAACCATTATAAGACTGACTATTTATTGCTTCGGCTAGTGGGTACATGCGTGTCCCTTGCGATGCAGCGCCATCAATACGCAAAGTTACACCTGACACAAAAGCCGTAGCATCGGACAGTAAATAACAAATTGCCGATGAGACTTCCGACTCAGTTCCCATACGTTTTAACGGTACATTGCCAGCAAGACTTGGAATAATTACTTTGGCAAAATCACCGCTATAATTATCCATACCGGATGATACAATCCACCCCGGTGCAACCGCATTTACACGAACACCAGATTTGCCCCACTCAACCGATGCTGTTTTAGTTAAGTTATCAACCCCTGAACGCGCGGCACCAGAATGTCCCATTCCCGGCATGCCGCCCCACATATCAGCAGTCATATTGACAATACTGCCACCATGTTTAGCCATCCATTGGTTATAAGCTTCACGCATTAGATAGAAAGTTGCGTGTAAATTATTACGCACGACTGCATCGAAACCATTCGCCGAAATATTCTCTAAAGCTGAGGGGAACTGCCCGCCTGCATTATTTACCAAACCATCGAGTTTGCCGAATTTCTCAATCACTTCGGCAATCATATTTTTCACTTGTTCTTCTTCACGGTTATCACAAACAATGAAATGAACTAAGCCCCCATCTTTTATTATTTCTTGGCTTACTTTCTCTAATTTTTCAATTTTGCGTCCTGTAATCACTACTTGAGCGCCGAGGGCTGCAAGCTCATGTGCAGTACAGCGTCCAATTCCTGAGCCACCACCTGTCACAATAATGACTTTATTGGCGAAAGCACCTGGTCTAAATATTGATTGATAACTCATCTTTGTTTCATCCATTCATTTTATTTTTCTAAAAGATGTGCCGGAACTTTAACAGGCATATCCAATAACTGTTGGGCAAAGGCTTTACCTTGCGGATCAATACGTAAGCTGGCAACACCACCACCACCTAAGGCATTCTCCAACATAAAATTCAGTGCATTTAAACCCAGTAACTCATAACGAATTACTCGCCCTTTCTCAGCATCCAAGACATGTTGCATATAGCTTGCAACAGACTGTTCAGTTAGTGCTGCACGAATCCATGGTAAATAGTCTGCTTTACGTGCAATCACGCCAATATTGCTATGATTGCCTTTATCACCACTGCGGGCATGCGCAATTTCAATCAAAGGAACTTCAATTTCATCTCCTTGATAAACTGCATTTTCACCTGCCGTCAATGTAGGCAATTGCTCTGTAGAAACCCCTTGTGGAATTTCAACCGCGTGACGTTGGCCATCAAGATCAATTTCAACATTGATCTGATTTTTATCAATTAAAAATGAAAATAATTTGATCACTGGAGATGCTTTGGGTCGGCCTCCAACAATTCCTGCCAAGGCTGGAGCCATACCTGTTGAAGCTTGTGCAATTTCAGATGCAAAGAACATACATGCTTCTTTAAACATGTGTTTTACAGCTATTTTGACCACAACTTCACGACTATTCAATGTTTGGGCATGGTCGCCATAGGTACTTTCAATACCTAAAATTTCAACAGACTTTTCACTAAATGGCGGCACTGAGCGCATTGCTAAAACACGTTCACACTTAGTCAAAATCGCATCAGCAATGACTTGTGCTTTTTGTGGTGCCTCACGTCCTGCAATGAGGAAACTCACTAAAACCCGATATCCATCTGGGTAAGTCGCGCTGACTTTATATTGTGTAGTTGGTGCTTGTCCTTTTGCACCCGTCACACGAACTCGGTGCTCCCCGACTTGCTCTAAATGCACGTGGCTGAAATCAGCAATGACATCGGGTAGTAAATATGCTTGAGGATTGCCTATTTCATAAACAATTTGCTCTGCAACAGTAGCAGTAGAAACCAGACCACCCGTACCTTGAGGCTTAGTTACAACAAATGAGCCATCTTCACTCACTTCGACCACTGGAAAACCCATATTGTCAAAGCCTTGTACCAAATGCCAATCGGTGAAATTGCCGCCTGTACATTGCGCACCGCACTCAATCACATGCCCTGCCAACGAACCTTGAGCCAATTTGTCATAATCATCGAGCGACCACTGATATTCATGAAGTAAAGGAGCAAGGACCACAGCCGAATCGACGACACGGCCCGTAATCACAATATCTGCCCCCAAATCTAAAGCATCACGAATAGCCACTGCTCCAAGATAAGCATTACTACTCGCCACTTGTTCTGGTAAAGGTCCACCACTAAACATTTCCAGAACATTCTGCTGCTTAAGCTGCTCATGTTTTGGTAAAAGATCATCACCTAAAACCACAGCCACTTTCAGATCTAGACCATACTCTTTAATAATTTTTTGCAATGCGTCCCGACAAGCCAATGGATTAACACCACCCGCATTACTAATCACTTTAATCTTTTTTTCAGCAATTTTTTTTAGTAAGGGTGCCATGACTCGGCTGACAAAATCTAAAGCGTAACCATGTTTCGGTTCTACCATCTTCGCTTTTGCCATAATCGACATGGTAATCTCGGACAAATAATCAAAAACCAAATAATTAATATCGGTCAAATGCACTAACTGAAAAGCGGCAGTATTGGTATCTCCCCAAAACCCAGAGGCACACCCTATTTTTACGACTCGATGATCATCCTGCTGATTATTTGCCATTCTATTTCTCATTATTTTGTCTAAAAATCAGCCTCAACATTACCAAGCAAGCGCTTGGTTTGTAAAGCGCAAAATGTTATTGTGATGTTGACCAAATCTTCCAAATTCGGCAAATAACCTGAAATACGATGAAATTTAGTGAAAATTTCCACTATAGTCTTTTAGATAAAGGAACAAACTGAGCACATGATTGCCACCTCAATTGAACAGATTCCAAATATCCCCTGCTTTGATGACAGTCCACGTGGCCGTTTATTGCACGGTGCAGCCTATCTTTTTCATAAGCAAGGCTATGATAAAACCACTGTTCGTGAACTTGCTCAGTTTATTGGAATCCAATCGGGAAGCTTATTTCATCATTTCAAAAGTAAAGATGATATCCTCGCTCATGTGATGGAACAGACCATTATCTATAATCTTGCCCGTTTAAATGATGCAGTAACTCAATCTACAGACCCAGAACAACAATTACGTGCTCTTATTAAATCCGAACTGATCTCAATTACTGGAGATACTGGTGCAGCCATGGCTGTGTTGGTGTACGAATGGTTCGCTCTATCAAAAGAAAAGCAAGATTATCTTTTAAAAATGCGTAATGAATATGAACAAATCTGGCTCGACGTTATAGAAAAGTTACGCACACAAGGTAAAGTCAAACACGATGCTTTTATTTGGCGACGCTTAATTGGCGGTGCAATTTCATGGACTGTAACTTGGTATAAATCTGAGGGTAAAGTCAAAATTGATGAGTTAACGGAAATGGTTTGGGAAATGGCTTTGAAATAAAAAAGGTGGCTCAAAGTCCACCTTATAAGAATTAATAACCAAGCTGTTTACTAATCAAATCTTTCATAATTTCTTCAGCACCACCGCCAATCATATTGACCTTCACTTCACGGTAAATACGTTCTGACTTGGTACCTCGCATAAAGCCCATACCACCTAATGTTTGTACAGCCGCATCAGCACAAAATTGCATAGTGCGAGTCGCAACATTTTTAAGCATTGAAATTTGCGCCACCAACTCAGGTCCTTGTAACTTCGGCTGAGTCATTTTCCATGCTGTTTCTTCAAGTAATGCCCGCGTTGAGGTCAGTTGGGTTGCCATATCTACCAATTTATGGCGTACTACTTGATGATCTATTAATCGCTTACCAAAAGTTTTACGTTGCTGTGCCCATTCTAAAGCTTCTTCATAACAGACTAATGCATACCCATAAGCGACTACTCCCAAGAAAAACCTCTCCATATTAAAGTTATTCATAATAACTTTAAAACCAGCATTTTCTTTGCCAAGTAGATTTGATGCAGGTACTCGTACTTGATCAAAATGCAAATGTGCCGTATCTGATGCCCACCACCCCATTTTCTTCAAAGGCGTTTTAGTAATACCTTCACTATGTGCATCAATGAGTAACATTGAAATGCCTTCTGCACCCGTTTTTGTCGGATCAGTACGCACTGCAACTGTATAATAGTCTGCACGAATTCCCGATGTAATAAATGTTTTCTCGCCCGAAACAATATAATAATCCCCATCTCTGACAGCTTTAGTCTGTAATGCAGCAACATCTGAACCACCACCAGGTTCTGTAATCGCTAAAGCCGAAATTTTCTCACCGGAAATAATACCTGGCAGAACTCTAGCCTTTAACTCCTCACTCCCAAAGTGCTGAATGGGAGGGGCGCCAATGGTATGGACCATGAGCGAGATATGCACCCCACCTGAACCCGCCTTTGCCATTTCGATACCAGCCAGTAATGAATAGAATGGATCTGCATCTGGAATACCACCATATTCTTCTGAAAAACCTAGACCCAGTAATCCAATTTCGGCAGCCTTTTTATAAAGTTCTCTTGGGAATGTCTCAGCCTCATCCCATTCATTAACGAAAGGTGCCATTTCTTTTTGTACAAATCTACGAACATTATCGGCAAAAGCTATATGTTGTTCATTATAGTAAATTGGATTGAGCTGCATTTTTAGAAATGTCCTGATGTTTTTATTTAATTCCAGAACATATCTTGTCATGTTTACCATCAGTCAAAAGTTGCAAGAATCTCCATTTTCTTGGCATAAAATATCAAATCCAGACGATCGAGTTGATTCGCAAGACCTATACCCTTAAACAGCAGCGAAAACCACGAGCTGCATAATATGACTGGGCTCCATTGTGATAGATGAAGACTCGACCATAGCGACGGTCCGCAAAAAGAGCTCCTCCTAATTTTCGAATTTCCTCGGGAGTAGCAAGCCAGCTTGATGTTTTTAGATCAAACTCACCGAGCTGTTGTAATTGATGATATTGCTCTTCTGTTAGGAGTTCAGCCCCTATTTCTTGGACTAAGTCTATTGCGCTATTTTTAGGAGGATGATCTTTTCTAGACTCTAAGGCTTCTCGATCATAGCAAAGGCTTCTACGACCTTTCGGTGACTCAACAGAGCAATCTATAAACAAATATTCATCTTTCTGCTGGTCATAAGCAATAACATCCGGCTCTCCTCCTGTATTTTCCATTTCCTGCAATGCCCATAGTTTGTCTGGAGACTCAATGAGTTTAGCTCGCACATTCATCCAATCAATTTCTTTATGTCGATGTATATTCTTTTCAAATCTATTTTTTAATAATTCAAGCAACATATCTATTTGTTTTGAAGTTAATTGTTTTTTAGTCATCATTGAATAAACCTTATAGTTATTAAACAGAACGCCCATCAAAATAATTTATTTTTATCTTTTCTAAATCAATATCATCTATACATCGAACATTAATCGCAAAGATCGAATTACCTTGGGCATCTATACCTTGAGCATAGGGATGAATACCGCAATTTTTACAGAAATGATGATTAATCACATGCTTGTTAAAAGTGTAATTCGCTAAAATATCAGGAGAATCTAAAGTAACGGTAACCTGATTAGTCGGCAGGAACCAAAGTAAAGACCCTTTCTTTTGGCAGATAGAACAATTACAAGATAAGGCTTCTGTTAGCTCACCTTCCGCGGCAAACTTTACCTGACCACAATGACAACTTCCTTTATATTCCATTTTATTTTTCCTATTTCTAATTTTTTATAGTTTTATAATATTCTGCCGTTTAGTTCAATTTTCAATCTAATAGAACCGAGTAAGCATCCAAAAATGATTTGTAGTTCTATATTTAAATAATTCTTTATTGATTGCTTTCCCATATAAAAAAACACCCCAACCTCTTTTGAGATTGGGGTGTTTAGAATAATGAGCTGGCGATGACTTACTCTCACATGGGTAATCCCACACTACCATCAGCGCTAAGAGGTTTCACTTCTGAGTTCGGGAAGGGATCAGGTGGTTCACTCTTGCTATGGTCGCCAGCACAACTGTTTATGGATACTTGCTTGGGTCTTATTTGATGCCGAAGCGTTTTCCAAATCTGTAACAGACTGGGCTGATTGAATCTTACTTTATCTGTTCATTTTAGCTAGAGGTATAACTAAATCAAGTTGTCTTGCATATTTAAGAATCGATTGATGCTTCATATACAACTGCTTGGGTGTTGTATAGTCAAGCCTCACGAGCAATTAGTATTGGTCAGCTTCACATATCACTATGCTTCCACATCCAACCTATCAACGTCCTAGTCTCGAACGGCTCTTTAGAGGACATAAAGTCCTAGGGAAATCTTATCTTGAGGTAGGCTTCCCGCTTAGATGCTTTCAGCGGTTATCCCTTCCGAACATAGCTACCCGGCGATGCGACTGGCGTCACAACCGGTACACCAGAGGTTCGTCCACTCTGGTCCTCTCGTACTAGGAGCAGATCCTCTCAAATTTCCAGCGCCCACGGTAGATAGGGACCGAACTGTCTCACGACGTTCTAAACCCAGCTCGCGTACCTCTTTAAATGGCGAACAGCCATACCCTTGGGACCTGCTTCAGCCCCAGGATGAGATGAGCCGACATCGAGGTGCCAAACACCGCCGTCGATATGAACTCTTGGGCGGTATCAGCCTGTTATCCCCAGAGTACCTTTTATCCGTTGAGCGATGGCCCTTCCATACAGAACCACCGGATCACTAAGACCTACTTTCGTACCTGCTCGACTTGTGGGTCTCGCAGTTAAGCGCGCTTTTGCCTTTATACTCTACGCGTGATTTCCGACCACGCTGAGCGCACCTTCGTACTCCTCCGTTACTCTTTAGGAGGAGACCGCCCCAGTCAAACTACCCACCAGACACGGTCCTCGTCCCGGATCACGGGACAGAGTTAGAACCTCAACATTACCAGGGTGGTATTTCAAGGACGGCTCCACTGGAACTAGCGTTCCAGCTTCAAAGCCTCCCACCTATCCTACACAAGTAAGGTCAAAGTTCAGTGTCAAGCTGCAGTAAAGGTTCACGGGGTCTTTCCGTCTAGCCGCGGGTACACTGCATCTTCACAGCGATTTCGATTTCACTGAGCCTCTGCTGGAGACAGCGCCGCCATCATTATGCCATTCGTGCAGGTCGGAACTTACCCGACAAGGAATTTCGCTACCTTAGGACCGTTATAGTTACGGCCGCCGTTTACTGGGGCTTCGATCAAGAGCTTCGCTTACGCTAACCCCATCAATTAACCTTCCAGCACCGGGCAGGCATCACACCCTATACGTCCACTTTCGTGTTTGCAGAGTGCTATGTTTTTAATAAACAGTTGCAGCGGCCTGGTTTCTGCGGCTGTCGTCAGCTCAGGAAGCGAGTTCCATCACCAACAACAGCGTACCTTCTCCCGAAGTTACGGTACCATTTTGCCTAGTTCCTTCAGCAGAGTTCTCTCAAGCGCCTTGGTCTACTCGACCTGACCACCTGTGTCGGTTTCGGGTACGATTCCTGTGTAACTGAAGCTTAGAGACTTTTCCTGGAAGCATGGCATCAACCACTTCGCTGTACAAGTACAGCTTGCTATCAGATCTCAGCATAGAGTACCCCGGATTTGCCTAAGATACATGCCTACATCCTTTCACCTGGACAACCAACGCCAGGCTGATTTAGCCTTCTCCGTCCTCTCATCGCATTACACAGAAGTAATGGAATATTAACCATTTTCCCATCGACTACGCCTTTCGGCCTCGCCTTAGGGGTCGACTCACCCAGCCCCGATTAACGTTGGACTGGAACCCTTGGTCTTTCGGCGAACGGGTTTTTCACCCGTTTTGTCGTTACTCACGTCAGCATTCGCACTTCTGATACCTCCAGCATGCTTCTCAACACACCTTCATCGGCTTACAGAACGCTCCCCTACCACGTATACAAAGTATACATCCGCAGCTTCGGCACATAGTTTTAGCCCCGTTACATCTTCCGCGCAGGCCGACTCGACTAGTGAGCTATTACGCTTTCTTTAAAGGGTGGCTGCTTCTAAGCCAACCTCCTAGCTGTCTATGCCTTCCCACATCGTTTCCCACTTAACTATGATTTTGGGGCCTTAGCTGGCGGTCTGGATTGTTTTCCTCTTGACTACGGACGTTAGCACCCGCAGTCTGTCTCCCGGATAGTACTCATAGGTATTCGGAGTTTGCATCGGTTTGGTAAGTCGGGATGACCCCCTAGCCGAAACAGTGCTCTACCCCCTATGGTATTCGTCCGAGGCGCTACCTAAATAGCTTTCGGGGAGAACCAGCTATCACCAGGCTTGATTAGCCTTTCACCCCTATCCACAAGTCATCCCCTGGCTTTTCAACGACAGTGGGTTCGGTCCTCCAGTTAGTGTTACCCAACCTTCAACCTGCTCATGGATAGATCGCCTGGTTTCGGGTCTATACCCAGCAACTAAACGCCCTATTAAGACTCGATTTCTCTACGGCTCCCCTATACGGTTAACCTCGCTACTGAATATAAGTCGCTGACCCATTATACAAAAGGTACGCAGTCACACCACAAAGGTGCTCCCACTGCTTGTATGCATGCGGTTTCAGGATCTATTTCACTCCCCTCACAGGGGTTCTTTTCGCCTTTCCCTCACGGTACTGGTTCACTATCGGTCAGTCAGGAGTATTTAGCCTTGGAGGATGGTCCCCCCATATTCAGACAAGGTTTCACGTGCCTCGCCCTACTCGTCATCATTATGTGTGCCCTTTCGTGTACGGGAATATCACCCTCTACGTTCGCACTTCCCAGAGCGTTCCACTAAAACACACATAACTTAATGGGCTGATCCCCGTTCGCTCGCCGCTACTGAGGGAATCTCAATTGATTTCTTTTCCTAAGGGTACTGAGATGTTTCACTTCCCCTCGTTCGCCTTGCAACACTATGTATTCATGTTGCAATACCTACCTTAAAGTAGGTGGGTTCCCCCATTCAGACATCTCCGGATCAAAGGATATTTGCCGCCTCCCCGGAGCTTTTCGCAGGCTATCACGTCTTTCATCGCCTCTGACTGCCAAGGCATCCACCACATGCACTTAATTACTTGACTATACAACCCCAAACAGTCGATGTTACCTACAAGTTAGTAACTTCAACATTTCAGTTTAGAGCACTGTGCACTTAAGCACTGTACAGCTTCAATCTAAATTCACATACCAAAACGCTTGATTCAGTTAATTTGCTAGTTCTCAATTCATCTAGATTAATTGCTTAACCTAAACTCTTGAGTGAACAATTTATTTCAGACTCAATTTTGCCAATCTGTTAATGAGTTAATGTGTCTTCGTCAGATCACACTAATTACCGTGATAATGAAATCACAGAAGTTAATAAACCAAGATCTCAATCTTTATTTACTAATTTCTGTAATCCGAACTTATCTTAAGTTCTGGTGGAGACTAGGAGAGTCGAACTCCTGACCTCCTGCGTGCAAAGCAGGCGCTCTACCAACTAAGCTAAGTCCCCAGCTTACATCATCAATCATGTATCTTTTATCTATAACTTCAACCAGTCAAAGTCATGGTGGGTCTGACAAGACTTGAACTTGTGACCCCACGCTTATCAAGCGTGTGCTCTAACCAACTGAGCTACAGACCCTCAGATACATCTATGAAGAACAACTTGTTGTGGATTCTTACCAATCGTCAATCTTTCGTTAAGGAGGTGATCCAGCCGCAGGTTCCCCTACGGCTACCTTGTTACGACTTCACCCCAGTCATCGGCCACACCGTGGTAACCGCCCTCTTTGCAGTTAGGCTAGCTACTTCTGGTGCAACAAACTCCCATGGTGTGACGGGCGGTGTGTACAAGGCCCGGGAACGTATTCACCGCGGCATTCTGATCCGCGATTACTAGCGATTCCGACTTCATGGAGTCGAGTTGCAGACTCCAATCCGGACTACGATCGGCTTTTTGAGATTAGCATCACATCGCTGTGTAGCAACCCTTTGTACCGACCATTGTAGCACGTGTGTAGCCCTGGCCGTAAGGGCCATGATGACTTGACGTCGTCCCCGCCTTCCTCCAGTTTGTCACTGGCAGTATCCTTAAAGTTCCCATCCGAAATGCTGGCAAGTAAGGAAAAGGGTTGCGCTCGTTGCGGGACTTAACCCAACATCTCACGACACGAGCTGACGACAGCCATGCAGCACCTGTATCTAGATTCCCGAAGGCACCAATCCATCTCTGGAAAGTTTCTAGTATGTCAAGGCCAGGTAAGGTTCTTCGCGTTGCATCGAATTAAACCACATGCTCCACCGCTTGTGCGGGCCCCCGTCAATTCATTTGAGTTTTAGTCTTGCGACCGTACTCCCCAGGCGGTCTACTTATCGCGTTAGCTGCGCCACTAAAGCCTCAAAGGCCCCAACGGCTAGTAGACATCGTTTACGGCATGGACTACCAGGGTATCTAATCCTGTTTGCTCCCCATGCTTTCGTACCTCAGCGTCAGTATTAGGCCAGATGGCTGCCTTCGCCATCGGTATTCCTCCAGATCTCTACGCATTTCACCGCTACACCTGGAATTCTACCATCCTCTCCCATACTCTAGCTCACCAGTATCGAATGCAATTCCCAAGTTAAGCTCGGGGATTTCACATCCGACTTAATAAGCCGCCTACGCACGCTTTACGCCCAGTAAATCCGATTAACGCTCGCACCCTCTGTATTACCGCGGCTGCTGGCACAGAGTTAGCCGGTGCTTATTCTGCGAGTAACGTCCACTATCTCTAGGTATTAACTAAAGTAGCCTCCTCCTCGCTTAAAGTGCTTTACAACCATAAGGCCTTCTTCACACACGCGGCATGGCTGGATCAGGGTTCCCCCCATTGTCCAATATTCCCCACTGCTGCCTCCCGTAGGAGTCTGGGCCGTGTCTCAGTCCCAGTGTGGCGGATCATCCTCTCAGACCCGCTACAGATCGTCGCCTTGGTAGGCCTTTACCCCACCAACTAGCTAATCCGACTTAGGCTCATCTATTAGCGCAAGGTCCGAAGATCCCCTGCTTTCTCCCGTAGGACGTATGCGGTATTAGCATCCCTTTCGAGATGTTGTCCCCCACTAATAGGCAGATTCCTAAGCATTACTCACCCGTCCGCCGCTAGGTCCGGTAGCAAGCTACCTTCCCCCGCTCGACTTGCATGTGTTAAGCCTGCCGCCAGCGTTCAATCTGAGCCATGATCAAACTCTTCAGTTAAAATCATTTTGCACCTTATTTATAGACAAGGTGCCAATTCTGGCTCATCAATTACTGACTTAAATTTCGCTCAAATAAACTTCGAGTAATTTAAACCAATCAATCAATGAAAATTATTTCGATTAATCAATCAGTAAAAATCCACACAAGTTGTTCTTCAATTCTCTTAATGATCTTCTTACTGGTTCGTCACCAGCAAGCTAGGTCGGCTATATTACTCTTAATCTCTTAAAAGTCAACAGGTAATTTCGATATTTTTAAAACTCATTCTCTAAACCAACTTACCATCAAATTCATCACTTAAAGCAACCAATCTAATCACAAGTAACTGTTTTTCAACAAGTTTCTATCTGCATCACCGCCGATGGATGTGCATTATAGACCATCTCTTTCCCTTTGCAACCCCTTTTTCTAGCATTTCATATCAAGCGGTCGTTTTTTACCCAAAAATGATAAAAATATTCATTTTTTATATAAACACGGTTGTAAAAGCAGCAATTTATCGAGCATTTTTTCGTTTTGATTCTTTTCTTGCCATCTTAAAGGTCGACAATCAATGTATTCACAATATCCACCTTCTCCTTGAAGACATTGATCATTCCAACTTAATTGATAACGAAAACTTCCTATGTATCCAGCAGCTAACCCAAATTTGTAATCACCACGACTTTCACCATAGAGTTCAAAAATAACTTTTCCATTTTTTTTACATTGCCAAGAAAACTCTCGTGGTAAATACATTTCTCGCCCATGCGGTGTTTCAACTTTTGGATAAACCCGGTGGATGTGGAAGTTAACATCTTCTGTAAACGTGACGGGCTGCTTTCCTAGTTCTTGAATATCTAAACGTGAAAATAGAATGATATTCCACTGATTTCTTATTTGAGAAAGTGTGACTTGAGTGGTTTCATTCAAATTAATAATTTGACAGGTATAAAAACATAAAGATAAAAAAGGTAAATGTAAGGCCCGAGCATGTTTAAATCGGCCTAATCCATTGACCTCATATTTCTGTCCTTTATATAAAATCTCACCTTCACAGTGGCACAAAATAGACCAGTAGTCAGATATTCCCCACTGCAATGCTGATGAATTCGAAATGTCGGAAGGAGTTTGGACGATTAAATCACAGCTCATTTCAGAATCGATTCGTCTAAGCTGAACTCTTGGGATTTGCCACTCAATAAGATCAGTTTTATCGAATTGATACCGACTAGGATTAAGCTGACATTGGCGTCGAATGGAATAAGTTTTTAAGTGCCCTACACTATGTAAGCTATTGCTAACCAGTACAGTTGCTGTATCAACTGCAGAAGTCACAATATCATTTGCGTTATAGCAAAGAGGGATTCTAGGCTGACCGATTAGACTAATGTAATTAAAGTAACGAAGTGGTGCAGGCAGGTTAGGAAGAATTAAACCTTGATAGACAACTTTAAAAAAACCTCTGGCGGGCTGATAGACAACTCCCCCATTTGAGTTGAGGCTCAGTTGCTGTAATTGATTTTTTTCACTTATCAACTTAGGCATACCGAACCTCATCTAATTTTATGTTTTGATGGTCTCGTTATTTTTTTTAGCTAAAAGTGTGGTAACAAAACCTGATAGAGCATAGATGATTGATACAATCAAAATACCCATTGGAATATTATAAGTGATTGCTGCAAAAATCAGTACTACTGGCAACATAACTACAAAAGGAACACGCTTACGATCCATTTGCTTAAATGAGTAATATTTAATATTAGAAATCATAAGTAGTCCCACAACCACCATGATGACCGCATTAATGGTTTGAATAGCAATATCGCGTAAATCAAAAATGAACGGATAATCACGAGCTACCCATACGAGTGAAATAATGATAATCGCGGCGAGTGGACTAGCAATACCAATAAAATAGCGCTTATCAACCACTCCAATCTGAACATTAAATCGTGCTAAACGGAACGCGGCACAAGCGGTATAAACAAAACAGCATGCCAAACCGATACGGCCTAAGTCATGTAGACTCCAGCTATACATTAGCATTGCTGGCGCTACACCAAATGCTAACAAATCTGATAAAGAGTCATATTGCTCACCAAAAGCACTTTGGGCACCAATAGCTCTGGCAACGCGTCCATCTAACCCATCAAATAATGCTGCAAGAAAAATGGCATAAATCGCTTGAGCAAATTCGCCATTCATACTTGCAATAATGGAATAGAAACCAGACAACAAAGCGGCTGTCGTGATTAAGTTAGGCCAAAGGTAAATACCTCTGCGCTTCACTTTTTGTCCTTCCGGATTATCTTCTTCTTCAACCACTTCGAACGTAATCCCATCAAAAGAATGTTCATTATGAGTTAAATCTTGCTCTGGTTTAGGCGCATTTGTCATTATTTTCTATTCCAAACATGTGCATTGATTTAGATTAATTATTACTCACCCACTAACCAACGTACAGCGGCATGACCACCTGTTTCTTGCATACGTAAGTGAGGGAATAACCATTGTAGGGCTTGATCTGCTTGTTCGGAGAACTGCCAAGGTGGGTTAATTACTAATAAACCACAACCATTCAAACCTACAGGTGTGTCATCTGGCCAAACACAAATTTCACAGATTAATTGACGGCGAATTCCAGTTTTAAACATTTTCTTTTCAAAACGTTCAATCATTGCGCGATCTTTAATTGGATACCAAACCGCGAAGACACCTGTTGGCCATTTTTTATAAGCGCTTTGTAAAAGTTCAACCAATTGCGGGAAATCCTTACGCTCTAATTCGTAAGGCGGATCAATCATCACTAAACCGCGCTTTTCCTTTGGTGGAATTACGGCAAGCAAACCTTCATATGCATCACGCTCATGCAAACCTGCACGTTTATCATGAATGTTATGGCGTAATTGTTGAAATACATCACGCTGCATTTCAAATATTGTAGCCTTATCAATTTCACGCATACCTTGTAAAGCAAACCACGGAGAGCCCGGATAACTTCCCTTACCTTCTTGAGCACGTAATTCTTCTACAAGTTTTAGGTATTGCTGGATGGCTTCAGGAGCTTGGCGCTTTTCCATGTCAGAAAGCTGTACAAGACGATGAATACCTGTTAGGAATTCTCCTGACTTTTGTGCAGGTGCCTGAGATAGATCATATTTTCCTGCACCTCCATGCGTATCGATATAACGATAAGGTTTATCTTTAGCATTTAAACGGTTGAGAAGCTGTAGCAAAAGCACATGCTTCATAACATCTGCAAAGTTGCCCGCATGGAAATGGTGACGGTAATTCATGTTGACTTTAATTCCTCAATTCAACGATTAGTTTAACATGAAAAAAATATTCTTTCGTAAGGTTGTGATCATCTAAAATAAGGCTGCTTGATTTTCTTACGATCGATATGAGGTTATATGCACTCTCAACCGCTTCCTGACTGCTGGAATCTGGACCAGATTTTAGATGACTTAAATGCTCATGGTTTCGCAATTGTGAACCAAGCTTATTCTGCTGAATATCATACTCAAGTTGCCAAAGAGTGTAGCCATCACTTTGATGAGTTTCGAGAAGCGGGTATTCAAAATGGTGTGGTGAGTACGATCCGAAGCGATCATATTTTATGGATTAATGAATCTCTTCCTGTTGCTGAGCAGCATGTAGAAACATTAACTTCATTTTGCCAGCATCTAAATCAAGCTTTCTTTTTAGGTATTAAAGAAGTTGAAGCACATTTTGCCTGTTATAACCCAGGTGAATTCTACGCATTACATCGAGATAACCCTCAGCAAAAAAATGATCGTATTATGTCTACCGTTTATTATTTACACCCTCAATGGCAAGATGAGTGGGGTGGCCAATTACGCTTACAAGATAAAAACGATATTTGGCATATCATTACACCAGAGCCTAATCGCTTAGTTATATTCCAGAGCAATTTGCTTCATGAGGTTTTAGTTTCTAAACAGCAACGCCTCTCTATTACTGCTTGGCTTCGTAGCGGAAACTCAATTTGGGTTTAAAAGAAAGCTCTTTAAATTTCTTAAACGGACCCGATATAAAAGATATTGATTAAAAAGGCGAAGGCGTATGTCTATTGAAACAAAAGCGATTGTGTCCAGAATTGGTGAAACAGACCAACTCTATTTAACTGAGAATACGCCCGAGCTTGCTTTGGAGCGTGCAGAATTACGTATGCAGCTCGTTACGTTAAGCCGTGTTCGCCAAGAACAAATTCACTTCTTGCAAGAAGCCATAGTTTTGCTGGAACAAGCTCGTATGGAATATGAAGAAATGCCAATGAGTTTGTATTTAAACCTATCGCTGCATTTAGCTAAAGCTTATATGCTTTATTTTGAGTTAAATAAGGAAAAACGCTTTGCGCTGATTGCTCAGCAAATTTTGAAACCTCTAGCTCATCATCAACATGGCGATATATATTTCTTCTTGGCTTATGCGTCAGCAGCACAGCAAGAGTCTGCACTAACTCGTCATTGGCTCACAAAATATTTATCAACTGCTCAATGTGATCTTGAGTTGCTTCATGAACATCCTATATTTAATCCGGTACGTCATGAACCATGGTATAAAAATTTAATTAAGTTAAGAACTCACTAACTTATTAATGAAAAAGGCCTGTTAACTAACAGGCCTTTTTCATTTGTTATTTTTTCACACTATCTTCATGTAATTGCTCATTCAGCTCATCAATAACTACAATCCACTCATCATCTTTTTCCCAATGACTTTTTAAAAAATCACTTTGACCTTGGGACCAGAAAGAGGCCTCATGTAACTTCTGTTCAGCCGGCAATTGATGCGTTCTGATAAAATTTTCAATATTTGCATCATCAGAATCTAAACCCAATTGCTCAAATAAAAGTTGTAATGTCGGTTGTTGTTCAAACATTGTTATTCTCCCATGGCTTCTTTCCAATAATCTAACAACAATAGATGTGAGTTGCATATCTATGCCTATATTTTCTTGTTGTTTTTTGTGTGTTCTTATTAAATTTCACATATAAAAAAGCACCCTACAAGAGAGTGCTTTCCAACTCATCAAACTGATGAATTATTTTACCATGTCAGCAATTGCTGCACGTTCTTCTTCAAGCTCGTTTAGAGTGAAGTTGATACGCTCACGGCTGAATTCATCGATTTCTAAACCTTGAACGATTTTGTATTCACCGTTTTCAGTTGTTACAGGGAAACCGAACATAACGCCTTCAGGAATACCATAAGAACCGTCAGAAGGAACACCCATAGTTACCCACTTGCCGTTTGTACCAAGTGCCCAATCACGCATATGGTCGATTGCAGCGTTAGCAGCAGAAGCAGCAGAAGACAAACCACGCGCTTCGATAATCGCAGCACCACGTTTACCAACAGTTGGAAGGAATACGTCTTTGTTCCAAGCTGGATCGTTGATCTTGTCTTTTAAGCTTTCACCATTTGCAGTTGCAAAACGGTAGTCAGCATACATCGTTGGAGAGTGGTTACCCCAAACTGTTAATTTTTCGATGTCAGCTACAGCAACACCAGCTTTTTGAGCAACTTGAGTCAACGCACGGTTGTGGTCAAGACGCAACATTGCTGTGAAGTTTTTCGCTGGAAGATCTGGAGCAGATTTCATCGCGATGTAAGCATTCGTATTTGCAGGGTTACCTACAACTAATACTTTAACGTCACGGCTAGCAACTTCGTTTAATGCTTGACCTTGGCCAATGAAGATTTCGCCGTTAACTTTTAACAAGTCAGCACGTTCCATACCAGGACCACGTGGACGAGAACCTACCAATAACGCATAGTCAGCATCTTTAAATGCAACTTTAGGATCATCAGTCCCGATCATGCCAGCCAATAAAGGGAAAGCACAGTCATCAAGTTCCATCATTACGCCTTTAAGCGCTTGTTGTGCTTTTTCAACTGGAACTTCAAGCAATTGTAAAATAACAGGTTGATCTTTACCTAGCATTTCACCGCTTGCGATACGGAATAATAAGCTGTAACCAATTTGACCTGCAGCGCCAGTCACGGCAACACGAACGGGTTGCTTCATGTAATTGTCTCCAATGAGTGTCCTTAATCGGGTTAAGTAGCGATTCTACTTAACCAAATCATCATAAACGGCAAAGATTGTACTCTAAAGAAGTGGCAGATGCATGTAAAAGCGACTCATTTTCACCAAAAGTCTGATAGAAAATACAAATTAACCTTTACAAATAGATTCAATGTATGGTCAGCATTTTTTTATGAAATGGTTGTTGCTTTTAATAACTGCCTTTAATAGTAATTTCGCTTGGGCAGTTAGAGACAACGTGATTTGAGCATTGCTTATATTGACCATTTACCGTGTAACAGACTTTAACTTCTGTTAGTACGACATCAGAGCGTGAGAGCTGACAAGTGAAGCGAATACCATTTTGAGGTAAACTCGGATTAAGCTTGGTAAATTGTTGACGTAATGTAGATTGCTGCATTTCCACATTAGTAGAGCTGGTTAGATTAGCAGGTATTTTTAAACGTTCAGCAAAGTTAATAATCGTACGGAAATATTGACTTGCATTCATAGGCACACAGCCACCCACACTTCTCCAGAGTTGCACACGAGCATTATTGTCTGGCATCACCCGAGCGACCACCTTAGCTTGCAGTGGTGACAGTGTAGCTGAGCTTTGTGTTGAACAGTCAGTTCTGGTGGTTTCAGGCATTAAACCAGTAATCGTAAGCGAATATCCTTCAAGACATTTACGCTGCTTTTGTTTAGAAGGATCTAGCGCACAAACAGCAGGCGTCATCTGTACATGCATAACATAACCTTGCACGTTAACAGGTTCCGCATGTAAAACAGAACTCAACAAACCAACGCTTGCACAGATGATCCACCATGCAAGTTGCGATATTGATTGAAGTCCTAGGTCTCTATATTTCATTTAATTAAAACTTGGTTATGCCAATTAAAAGAATGTTCCATCATTCATCATCTAAAACTAAGGTGATGATCGCGTTGGAATGACTTTCATACGTTGTATTAATGATTGAGCACCTTGACCTAATATCACTCCATAATGCGTCGCATTCGTCATGACATGCTTGACATAATCTCTGGTCTCAAGCAATGGAATGGTTTCTGTATATTGATCAGCCTCAATCGGTTGATAATCAGGTTGCCAACGTCTTGCCCGATTCGGCCCAGCATTATAACCTGCCGTTGCTAAAACAGGGTTATTACTTAATTGCCCTTGAATCATCGATAAATAAAATGTCCCATAACGAATATTGGTGTTCATTTCACTTAACGCTGCCGGATTATATGTTTCTCCCATCTGGCGAGCAATCAACTTTGCCGTATCCGGCATAATTTGCATAAGTCCACCAGCACCTACATGAGAGCGTGCCGAGGTAACAAATCGGCTTTCTTGACGCATTAAACCATAAGCCCAAGCAGGATCAATTCCAGCATTGTAACTATGGCTTACGACATTGGTCTTATGCGGGGTCACATAACGATACGTATCATTATGTTTATTCGTTGTACGATCTGCCGCATAAATCGCGCGGTCATACCATCCCATATCATGAGCACGTTTTGCCGCCGCTAATAGTAATCCATCATCATGCTGAAGATATGCTTGACGAACAGCCCAGTTCCACTCTCGGTTGGTATAAGTTGGGTTGGCATTAATTCGTCTTAAAGTAAATGCACGATTAAAGTGAATATTTTGATCTAGACGGCGTAAATCACTTGCAGTTGGCTCATCATTATACGGCTGATGATTATATCGTACGCCCAAACGGTCTTTTGCAAGAAGGTTGTGATAATCATCCCCACTTTCAGCTAATTTTTTATAAATACGTTGTGCCGTGTTTTTAGAATTACTATCGCCACGTTGCTCTGTCGCACGCGCTAACCAATATTGCCAGCGATCTTCTTGTTTTTGTGAAACCGACATACTATCAATTGCACGAATTAAACTTTCCCAGGCACTAAAACGAATAGCTTGTCGTGCATAAATTTCAGCTTCTTCAGGACTTAACGGATAGCCATAACTTGCGTCAAAATATTGAAGGACTTCACGGTTAAAGTTGTTTTTCATTACCGTAGTTCCACCAATATAGGCTACGGTTCGATAGAGATACTTTTGCACGCTCTCTGGAGTACCTTGCGCTACACGCTGTACATTTGCAAAAGCATTTCCTAAATCATTATTTGCTAATCGGCCTAGTGCAAAAATCAAATAGGCATAATCTACATCATTGGTTTTTGGTGCTGACCACAAGTAATTCAGTGGATTCGCCTGAATCTGATTGAGCTGAGCCAAAGACAAATTCAAACCCAAAGTCTGTGCTGTAGCAAGCGCCTGTCCAGATAAACCTGCACGTAACTGTACCCACAGGCGCTGCTGCTTGTCTTGTGTACTCATTAATGGACTAGACAGCATCATACGGCCGAGTCCAATACATGATTCTGGTTGCGATTCAGTGGCTAACCATACATCTTTATATTCAGCAAAAACTAACGCATCACCACTTTTAGCTCTCACCTGCGCTAAAGCACAATTCTCGGCCTGATCAGGATTCGAAACATAAGGCAAGATTGGTTGTGCAGACGCAAAGTCAGCTTGTTTAACTTTTTCTTCGACATAATCCGCGGCCAGCTTTTCTGCCATAGCAGACTGTGGATAGCGCTGTGCGAAGCTTACAATTGATGTCGGAGATTGAAAGCCTAAATTCGTGTTTAATTTCCAATATTCAGGATAGTAGCCCAACACATCATTTTGCATTGCAAGCTGATATTGATCTAACAATGCAGTATTACCACTATTGGCGGCATTTAGTGCATCGTTAAATTGTTCTTCTGCGGCATAAGATAATGAACAACCAAGTAAACACACAGCTCCTAACCAGCTACGATGTGCATATTTATTTTTCATCACACGACTCTTGTTTGATGAGCTCTTTTTACCTGGTCTCATAAATGCGTTAAATCCTGACTATCCACCTTTAGGCATAGTTTAATTATTCTTCATGCTTTCTTTTGTTGTGTTATGTAACTATCTGATTCAACATCATTAAAATTCATGTCATTTGTCTCCATAAATCATGTGTAGCTTATGGGAGTTTATTGTTATCTGTTCTGCTCAAAATACTGCTATAATGATTGGTTTGACCCGTTTTGGGTCATTTTATTATTTAACTAGATCGATCTGTTAGGAGCCTGCATGACGGTTCAAACCTTCATTCCCAATGGTGCCAAAGCTGCCTCAGAAAACACTGTTACCCAGCCAACGCACACCACTGATGTTTCAATAAAGAAACTATATATTGAAACTCAAGGGTGTCAGATGAATGAGTATGACAGTCACCGTATGGCAGACCTTTTGGGGGATTCTCATGGTTATATGTTAACGAATAACCCTAATGAAGCAGACATTCTGCTCATGAATACTTGCTCTATTCGTGAAAAAGCACAAGAGAAAGTATTTAGTGAATTAGGTCGTTGGCGCAAATTAAAAGAACAAAATCCTGATCTTGTTATTGGTGTGGGTGGATGTGTTGCTTCTCAAGAAGGTGACAATATTCAAAAACGTGCACCTTATGTCGACATGATTTTTGGTCCACAAACCTTACACCGTTTACCGCAAATGCTTGATCAACATCACGCACAAGTGGAAAAGCCGAAAAAAGAAAAAATTAAGCTCGTTGATATTTCATTCCCTGATATTGAAAAATTCGACTTCTTACCTGAACCACGCGTAGAAGGTTTTAAAGCATTCGTTTCTATTATGGAAGGTTGCTCTAAATACTGTTCTTTCTGTGTTGTTCCATACACTCGTGGTGAAGAAGTTTCACGTCCACTTGATGATGTTCTTGCAGAAATCGCAGGTCTTGCTGAAAAAGGTGTCCGTGAAATCAGCTTACTTGGTCAAAATGTAAACGGATATCGTGGCGAAACATTCGAAGGTGGCATTTGTACCTTCCCTGAATTGTTACGACTCGTTGCAGAAATTCCAGGTATTGGCCGTTTACGTTATACAACTTCGCATCCGCTTGAGTTCTCTGATGAACTTATTCAGTGTTATGAAGATTTACCTCAAATGGTTTCACACTTACATTTGCCAGTACAAAGTGGATCTAACGATGTACTCAAAGCAATGAAGCGAAATCACACGATTGATGTATACATCGATAAGATTGCCAAGTTACGCAAAATACGTCCTGATATGCATTTATCGAGCGATTTCATCATTGGTTTCCCTGGTGAAACGGATGAAAATTTTGCAGAAACATTGCAATTTATCAAAGATTTAGACTTTGATCATTCTTATAGCTTTGTTTATTCAAAACGCCCGGGTACACCAGCATCTGACTTACCAGATACAACCCCTGAACACGTTAAAAAAGAACGTTTAGCACAAGTTCAACAAGTCATTAAGCAATCTAGTATTGAAAAAACTGACGCAATGCTTGGCAAAATTGAACGTGTACTTATTGAAAAAGTATCTGATCAAGACCCTAATATTTTAGTAGGTACAGCAGACAATACACGTTTAGTGACTTTTGTAGGCGATGCATCGTGGGTTGGTCGTTTTGCAGAGATTGAGATTACTGAAATTAAAACTTTAAATTTAGTTTACGGTGAACTCTTGAATCTTGAGCCTGACGTGGCGTAATGTAGAGGTATTCTAAAGTCTACTGAAAGGTTTTCTCTTGACTGCAGCGATTCGACGTACCGTAACATTTCCTGAAATTTCAATGGAACGTTTAAAGAGCATCTTGGGTGCCTATAATGGGCACCTTAAGCAAATTGAACAGCGTTTAGATGTCAAAATTACTCATCGTGGAGATGTTTTTTACATAGATGGTGAGATAGATGCTGTTGGGAGAGCCGAAGCGTTATTGCAACGACTCTACGAAGAAACAGAGGCGTCCCAACAAATCAGTGCTGACCTGTTACACCTCTTGATTCAATCTTCGCAAACTGAACGAAACTTTGAACTAGTTGGCGAAGAAATGGATGAGCATGATGCGCCCATGGATGTCTATTTCCAGACTCGAAAAGGTCGCATTAATCCACGTGGTGCCAATCAAAAACGCTATGTACAACGTATTTTACAAAGCGATATTTCTTTTGGTGTAGGCCCTGCTGGTACAGGTAAAACTTATTTAGCAGTTGCTGCCGCAGTGGACATGTTAGAACGTAATGAAATCCAGCGCATTTTACTTGTCCGCCCTGCGGTAGAGGCAGGAGAAAAGCTCGGTTTCTTACCTGGTGATTTAACCCAGAAAATCGACCCATATCTACGTCCTCTTTACGATGCCCTTTACGAAATGCTGGGCTTTGAAAAAGTAGCCAAGTTAATCGAACGTCAAGTGATTGAAGTTGCACCACTTGCTTATATGCGTGGTCGTACTCTTAACCATTCATTTGTGATTTTGGATGAAGCTCAAAACACTACACCAGAACAAATGAAAATGTTCTTGACCCGTTTAGGTTTTGGCTCTCGTGCAGTGATTACAGGTGACATTACCCAAGTAGATTTACCTCGAGGCCAACAATCTGGTTTGGCACACGCTCTTCGCGTACTTGAGAACATTAAAGAAATTCATATTACCCGTTTCCATTCCCGCGATGTAGTACGCCATCAACTTGTTCAAAAAATTGTTGAAGCTTATGAGGGTTGGGATGGTGAACAACAGCGTCTTAATGCTGAAGCACGTGCCGAACGTAAAGCACGCCAAGAAGCATTAATTGCTGAAAACGATACAGCAGCAGACTTGCAACATCAGGATGCTTAAGGATTCATTTTGAAAATCAGTTTAAGTTTACAACAAGACTTTCAATCTCCTGAGTTAGAGCTCAAACGGGCTCAACTCAAAAAAATTATTGAGACAACTTTACGCCACGTTGGCTATAAAGAAGATTGCGAAATTGGTATCGCATGTGTTGATTTGGAAGAAAGCCATCAACTTAACTTGCAATATCGAGAGAAAGATAAGCCAACTAACGTTCTGTCTTTTCCAAGTGATATTCCTGAAGAAGTTTTACCAATGCTCGACGCATTACCGTTGGGTGATTTAGTAATTTGTATTCCAGTGGTATTACAAGAGGCTTTGGAACAAAAGAAAACCGCACAAAATCATTTTGCGCATCTTTTAGTTCATGGGGTTCTACATTTACTTGGTTATGACCATGAAACAAGTGATGAGGATGCTGAAGAAATGGAAGGTTTAGAGATCGAAATCTTAGCTAAACTCAATATTGCCAACCCATATCAGGAATAATCAAATTCCCTCATACGATTAAGAACGCAGTCAGCTTCTTAATACATTTTAAAAATGTGGATATCCTAAAAGTTATCCACATTTTTTCATTAATGAACTTCAAATTCAGCTTCAGCTGGATCAAAACGCCATGTACGAATAATACGAAGTTCCGAAATATCTTTCATATTTGCATCAAAACGGCCAAACGGCGCTCCACGCCGTACCGATGCCTTTGCTGCTTCATCTAGAACTGGATGACCTGAGCTTTCAAGCAAACGAATTGCACGAATTCCCCCTTGAGCATTCAAAATTACCATAAGGCGAACTTCACCTTTTAACTGTTGCTGTTTCGCTTCTTCTGGATAATAACGGTTGCCATAAAGCTCTACTTTTTCACGAAATTTATCTAGATAAGCTGCTGACGCATCTTTCTTGGCCTGAATACCATCTACTGTTTTTATCTTTTGTTGGCGACTAAAATCTTGCTGACGTTGTAAATACTGAGCTTCAAGACTCGCTACCATGGCAGCTTTTGCCTGAAACTGACTTTGTAATTGTTCAAGTGCTTTTTTTCTTTGGCTCTCCTCTGCTTGTTTCTGCCAACTCAATACAGTCATGAGTACTTTTTCTTCAAATTTAAGTTCTCTTTGTTGCTGCACTTTTTCTAAAGTTTCTAGCTGAGCTTCTCCTGTTGAAGCATCACTTGGCATAGGCGCTGGAGAGTTACTCGACATCCGATGAGCTTCCCGAAAAGCCCCTGAACCTTGTTGATCAGCTTGGGCTAAAAAGTCTGCATGCTTGATCACATCTTCAGTAGGACGAATCGATATTGCAATTTCTTTAGTCGATTGTTCTGACGGCGCAGGCATCGCAAAATGGATGAGCAACACAAAAATATGCAGTAAGATTGCTAATATTATTGCAGCGATAAAGACTCGGTCTTGCCACCAATAATAAAAAGGCTCTATGGATAGACTTCTTTTTTTCAACATAATCTTAAAAGCATATAGATGCCTTTTCCCCACGGTATTACCGAATAAAACACAAACTGATATTCAAATATGGATAAAAGTGTGATTCACTTCAAATATTGATATTTATCCATTTTCATTTTGTCAAAATGTATCAATTAAATTTGTTACACTGCAATATCAAAACCTGTTTTTTATCATAATAAAGATTGTGTGGATTCTTTAGTAAATCATCTTCTGGAAGTTCTTTTATGCAAACGCTATTTTCCTCATTAGTCAAACGTCTTCATAAAGTCTACCGAAAAGCTGAAGCCTTCATTGAGGAAGAAAGAGATTTTACATTATCGCAAACTTTTCTAAATGCCACCTTAGAACGCTACGTGACTAATAATGTCGAGTTTTTAGATGATCTACATGCAGATCTTTATCATGACTGGTTAAGACTCTATGCCACAATGCATGTTAAAGGTTTAGAGACCACTTTGTCGGTCGACTTAAAACTTATCCAGATGGAATTTAATAAAGAACAACAACTTATTGTTTTTGAGCAAATTAGTAACACGCAAATTGTAGAAGCTAAATATAAAAATTTCTGGCAAAAAATTGCTGTAAAAGCGGCTATTTTTTACTATCACAAAATTCTAAAAAAAGATCCATTAGGCATGATTCTGGAGCGATTTGATGTAGCCCAAGAAAAAGATGACCTGATCTTCTTAGACCTTAACCGTTGGTTTGCTAAAAAGGCCAGTATTATTGAAACTTTAGGCAAGGTTCATATCAACTATGCACGAGTACGTGAAGCAGAATTAGTTGTTTTTGGTAATGTTAATCTGGCTGCTTTACTTTTCCGTGATCAAGATGATGATTCTGAAGATGAACTTGAAGACACTGAAATTACGCCAATACAGCAAAAAGATGTATAACAACGGTATGAACTAAAGAAATTCACTGTTAAAAAACACAAAGAGATTACATATTTAGCATAAATCCTGATTTTTTCTCCATGATCAACAGGCATAATATGCAAAAGTCATAGATGCATCAGCACTGACCTATCAGTCTGTACAAGGATATTTACTTATGGCAACAAAATTTCTGAAATCATTCAGCATCGCAACTGGTATTTCGACAACTTTGCTTATTGCAAGTTTCTCTAGCCATGCACTTGCCATGAGCCCATTTCAGGCAAATTATCAGTTTACCTACAATAATAAAGGTATGGGTTCAGCGACACGTGCATTGAGTCAACAAGGCAATAACTGGACTTATCAATTCACAGCAAAAGCAGGTGGAATCGCTTCTGCAAGTGAAACAAGTAAATTTAGTTTTGCAAACGGTAAAATTGGTTCACAAAGCTTTAGTCGTACCAGTAAAATTTTGATTCATAACAACACAATGAGTATTAATTTTAATCCTGGCAATAAGACTATTAGCACGAAAAAAGACGATAAAGCGCGCTCATTTGCTTGGCAGGCAGGTGTGCTTGATGAGCTAAATGCAGAATTACAGATTCGTGAAGATTTAAAAAATGGTTCACTTAAATCGTCTTACCCTCTAGCAGATGCAAAAGAAGTTGAAAATCGTCGTTTTGTTAAACAAGGCAACGAGAAAATTAAAACCTCTTATGGCACATTCGATACCGTAAAAGTTGTTTTACAACATAAGAAACCTGAGCGCAGCACAATTTTCTGGCTAGCACCGAAATTAGACTACCTTCCAGTCAAGGTAAGTCATATTGATGGCAAAACATCTTATGGTTTGCTATTAACAAGTTATACAGGTAAAACGAATTAAAGCTTGCATTTTTTCGGATGCTTTTTAAAATACGCATTTGCTTTAAAAAGCATCCGTCTAGAGGATTCTCCCGTGCACGCACTAGAACAGAAAATCTTAACAGAAGGTATCGTTCTATCTGATCAAGTGTTGAAAGTCGACGCTTTCTTAAATCACCAAATTGACCCTGTACTCATGCAGCAGATTGGTAAAGAATTTGCCACTCGCTTTAAAGATGCAGGGATTACCAAGATTATTACCATTGAAGCTTCAGGTATTGCGCCAGCAATCATGGCAGGTTTAGAACTTGGTGTACCTGTGATTTTTGCTCGTAAATATCAATCGCTTACTTTAAAAGACGATTTATATCGCGCTAAAGTGTTTAGTTTCACTAAACAGACAGAAAGTACCATTGCCATTTCAAATAAGCACATCAACTCAAACGACAAAGCCTTAGTGATTGATGACTTCTTAGCAAATGGTCAAGCTGCGCTTGGTTTGATTGACTTAATTCATCAAGCAAATGCAGAAGTTGTAGGTGTGGGTATTGTGATTGAAAAATCATTCCAACCAGGCCGTGATTTATTACTTGAAAAAGGTTACCGCGTTGAGTCATTAGCGCGTGTTCAATCACTTGCTGATGGCACAGTAACTTTTGTAAAAGAATAAAATAGTTTAAATAAAAAAGAGCGGAAACCCGCTCTTTTTTATTGCCATAAATTTAAGAATGAAGTTTTTTTACGATTTCGCCTAAACGCTTCCCTTGTGCTTCACATAAATTTTTTTCATCTTGGCTTAAATTTTGGTCATGTCTTGGACCGCTCACGTGGCTTGCGCCATAGGGAGTCCCACCTGTTTTAGTATTCGACAAAGCCGGAATAGAGTTTGGTAATCCTAAAATCATCATACCGTGATGAAATAATGGAGGTAACATCGTTAATAACGTACTTTCTTGCCCACCATGCATTGAACCAGAAGAAGTAAAAACGCATGCTGGCTTATTATGTAAAGCACCATTTAACCAAAGGCTTGTAGTCTGATCCCAAAAATATTTCATTTCGCTTGCCATATTACCAAAGCGAGTTGGAGACCCTAGCGCTAAGCCTGCACAATTGGCCAGTTCCTCTAAAGTACAATAAATATCACCTTCTTCAGGAATGCTTGGCTCAGCTTCTGTTACCACTGTTGCAATATTAGGTACTGTGCGAATTTTTACATTCATACCTGCCGATTCAACACCATTCGCAATAAGGTGCGCCATTTCTTTAGTTGAACCATATTTACTGTAATAAAGCACAAGAATGTAAGGTTGCATCGGTTTCACGAATTTTGTTAAAAAGAACACTATACGGTATTTTTTGTTTTTTTGGCGTAGCCAATTTTATGGAATTCTAGAGGTGATTGATTTTTAAGGGCACAGTAACAAATATCGGTAAAAGCTTTTTACTACCTTTTGTTACGATGATACATACAGAACTTTCAGAATACTTTTTTATTCTTTAGGTTAAAGTTTACCCACATCAACGATAGTGTTCTCAACCGAATACACTGGTGAATATCAATCACCCACATCATGATTAAAAAAATCGGGATAGATGACGCATGTTAGAACGTTTTTTGAAGAAGCTTCCTTTTTATAACAAGACCTGGTTTCAATTTATTTTATTCGTAATTAAGCGTTTTGAAGCGGATCGTTGCCGTGAACAAGCCGGCTCCCTCACCTATACGACTCTTTTTGCCGTTGTACCTATGTTAACGGTATTTTTAGTTATTATTTCTTCAATTAAGGCATTGGAACCTGCCAGACAACAGTTACAGCACTTAATCTACAGTAATTTTTTACCTAAAAGTACGATTGCTTTTGATAAAGCTCTTAATGCTTTTACCGAAAAGTCCAGTAATTTAACTGTAATTGGTGTGCTATTCCTCTTTGTCACAACAGTTTTAATGCTTACTTCAATTGAAACCGTTTTTAACCGAATATGGCGAGTAAAAGAAACCCGTAGCGGTATTGTAGGCTTTATGCGTTACTGGACTATTATTTCACTTGGTCCAATTATTTTAGGCAGTGCATTTGTTATTTCATCAACTGTTGCTTCCATGAATTTATTAAGCAATAACTTCACAGGTTATCAACTTGATGGCGCCTTTTTACTCTGGCTCATTTCTTTTGTTCTCACAATTTTAGGTTTTTTTATTTTATATTGGACTATTCCCAACCGCACAGTTCCCCTATATGCAGCAGCAATTGCTGCATGCTTAAGTGCTGCATTATTTGAGACACTCAAAAATTTATTTAGCTTTGTTATGTCAAATTTCACCAGTTATGAAATCATATATGGTGCGTTTGCAGCAGTACCTATTTTCCTATTATGGGTCTTCTTATCTTGGAATATTGTATTGCTTGGTGTCGAGGTAAGTTTTGCTCTTACCGCTTTTCATTCAGGCAAAGAGCAAAAAAGACATCCGGTTTTAATGCTGCTCGATATCTTGGAATTGTTCTATAAAAAGCAAAAACTTGGTGAAAGCGTAAGTGATAAAGAAGCATTAGAAATTTTAGGTCGTGGTGAAGTTGGTCGCTGGCCTGCTTATGTTCTCTTACTAGAAGAGCAAAATCTGGTTAAACGTACCGATAAGGATGAATATGTTTTGGTCCGCAATTTATCTCAAGTCGACTTTTGGAGCTTCTTCACTGCACTGCCTTATCCATTACCTTTACGTCAGGATGTATCAAATGTGCATGATGATGACGAATGGATGGAAAAAATTGGCCCAGCTTTAGTAGAGTCTAATGATTATTTAGCTGCAAAGCTCTCTATTCCACTTTCAACAATTTTCGAAGAGAAATAATACTCAACTAAAGTGAGGGCTTAGCTGCTGTTAGCTTTGCCCTGCTTTAGACTCATGATGACTATTCCTGACAACACTAAAATACTTCCAAAAATAAATTTAATTTCTAGTTTTTCCTCTAATAACAAAATACTAAATAACACACCAAATAATGGGGTTAAAAAAGAAAATATCCCTAATCGTGATGCAAGATAATTTCTTAATAACCAAAACCATAATAGTAAACTTGCAAAAGATACGATTAAAGTTTGAAAGCTTAAGCTTAAGATCGCTAAAGTGGTGAAATGAATTGTTGTTTGATTTGTTAAAAAAGCGATTAGTAAGAGTAGAACAAAACAGCCAAATAGTTGATAAAACAATGTTTGAGTTGCCGGCGCTTGAGCTAAAGGAGATAAACGAACAATAATTGTACTGAGTGCCCATGCAAGCCCAGCCATAAGTGCATATAAATCGCCTAACAAAACTTGTGCTAGAGCTGGCGCATTTGTAGCTGTGCTTGTTGGGTAAAATGTAAGAATGATCCCCATAAAAGCCAGAGCAATGCCACCCCATTGTGCTCGATTCAGACGTTCAGTGGGAAATTTCCAATGAAGCCCTAATGCAACAAAAATTGGAGCGGTATACAGTAAAACTACTGTATGAGAGGTAGAGGTAAACTTTAAGGCTTGAGTGACGAAATAAAATTCTAATGAAAAAAATAAAGCAATAAGAGCGCCAGCTTTGCATTGTTTATAAGAAAATAGATGAATCGAATGATCTCGCCACAATAAAGGTAAAACTAGAACAGCAGATAAGCCGGAACGTAAAGCGATTTGCATAATCGGCGAAATATCTGGTGCTGCTATTTTCAGAACCACCTGTTGCAGCCCTAAGACCATACATAAAAGCACCATTAAAGCCGAAGCTCTAGTATCCAGATTTTTGCGCTCTTCCATTTAGCACCTTTATTTATAGCGAAAAATCTGACTATAGAACTGTCTTATTTAGATGATATAGTGAAAAACAGACAAGACATAAGTAATTTCAGGCAATTTTCAAAGATGAAAAAATCAGCTCAACGTGTGCAGGATTTTCAGGAAATTCCGGCTCATAACGCAATTCCTGATTTGCTTTGGTTCCGTGTTCGTAATGCACCCGCAGAAACAGTTTATCCTCAACATGCGCATGCATGGGGTGAGTTTATTTATGCGTTTAGTGGTGTACTCGAAGTTAATATTGATCAAATTAATTATTTAACCCCGCCACCTTATGGTATTTGGCTTCCTCCTTATACCAAACACAGTGGTATTAACCGCAACGAAGTGACTCATGCAACTTTATATGTTCATGAAAGTCTGTGCCAAAAGTTACCGCAGAAAGCTGGTATATTATTAACTTCCCCACTTGTACCTGCTTTACTCGATCACTTGAGGCAAAACCCACAAAATGAAACCCAAGTCGAATATATACGCCTACTCCAAGTTTTATTAGATCAACTGATGCAGGCTGAATTAGTGGGTAGTTATTTACCTACAACAGATCATCCAGCTTTAGCAAAAATTCTAAATGATTTACATCAATGCCCTGCCGATAACAGCACCTTGCAAGAATTAGCTGAACGAATAAATATGACTGAAAGAACATTGGCACGTTACAGTCAAAAAGAGCTGGGAATGTCTTTACATGAATGGAGGCAACGATTAAAAGTAATGAAAGCAATGACCATGCTTAATCAAGGAAAAACCATAGAAAGTATCGCTTTTGATTTGGGCTATGCCAGCGCATCGGCATTTATTTATATGTTTAAACGTTGGATGGGTTTTACCCCAGACCAGTTCCGAAAGCTCTATCAATAAATTAATTTTGAGTATAATAAAAAAACCCTATTATCCGGTTAATAATAGGGTTTAAAGTTTAATAACTTAAATAAAATTATGCTTTAACAAATGTTTCCCAAACAAAATCTTGAGTAGCACCTTTCAAAGTCATTTTTAACTGATCGCCAGCATTTAATGGCCCTACACCTGCGGGTGTACCCGTCATAATGACATCACCTGGCTCAAGTGAGAACACCTGATTAATATCTACTAAAAGATAAGCAATATTAAACATGAGCAAAGCAGTATTACCGTCTTGACGTAATTCATCATTAATATGGAAAGTAAATCTAGTCTCTTCCCAGTTCGTGATTTCACTTACATCTACCCAGTCTGCAAGCACACACGAGCCATCAAAAGCCTTTGCTCTTTCCCAAGGTTGGCCTTTATCTTTTAACTCATTTTGCAAGTCACGTAATGTTAAATCCAATCCTAAAGTCACTGCACCAATGGCCTGCAATACTTTTTGCGGATCAGTTTCTCCTTTTAGTGGCTGATCAATGCGTAAAACAAATTCGCATTCGAAATGACAACTACCCCACGCAGGATTCCATGAAATGCCTTCATCTAAACCAATCAAACTACTTGGTGGTTTGATAAATAACACCGGACGTCCTGGCATTGCATTGTTCAGTTCTTTTACATGATCAGCATAACTTCTGCCCACACAAACGATTTTTGAAGGACGTGTTTTCATGAAGCTTCCTTTATTGTTGCGGCTAATAATTCCAATAACTTATTTCTTAAATGTATTTTCAAATATAGTTTGATCTGAAGCCTGAGCAAATGCACGTTTCGGTACAATGATGACCGTTTTATTTTTAAGCTCAAGCATATAAGTCAGCTTGCCTTTAGCAAAAGTCTGCACTTCACTATACTGTACAGCTTGTTTACGCCCAGCAGCATAGAGCTCAAAATAATCTTGATATAAATCGATTCCTTGCTCGCTCTTACCAAATTGATAACGTACAAATTGACGTTTAAACATCATAGGTAAAAGCCAGTAGCGCATTAGACCTTGCATAACCAAGAAGAAAACGCCTAAAGCAACATAGTAGCGGCCAACACCTGAAAAGCCTAAATATAAGCCCCAAATAATAATTGCAATACTAATAACAGGTGTCAAAAACCGTGTGAATTGCTTCTTTCCGAATGTCACCAAGCCAAATCCGTCTTGAGACTCTTCTAAATTTAAATAATAACGTAAAGATAAAGCGCTTTTTTGCTCGGTCATCACAATGTATCAATATTGAATAAATCGAAACTATTAGAGCATATTCATCTACGCTTTAAAATGAATCAAAAGTGATTTTTTATTTTTGCTTTAACTGTAAAGCGTTTATTAGTACAAGCTACTTATGCGTTTCATATATAGAACGTAGATTCATATTTATAAGGCTTATTTCATATTTTTAAATTTATAGAATGCTTTTATTGTCTCTTTTCGTGGAATTCGTCATGTCTTTCTTTGCAAAACTATTTGGCTTCAAACAAAAAACAACAGCTCAAGAAGATGTGGCTTTGAAAGCTGCTCAAGAGCTAGAACCCTCAAATGAAACCTCTTTTATAGAACTCATTAAAAACCGCCGCTCTATTTATGCAATTGGCAATAACTTAAGCCAATCAAATGATGAGATTGAAAAGTTAATTCAAGAAGCAATAAGACACAGCCCTTCAGCTTTTAACTCTCAATCATCTCGCGCTGTGATCTTATTTGGACAATCACATCATAAATTCTGGAATACAGTTCTAGAAGTTTTAAAAACCATTATCCCAGCTGAAGCGGTATCTGGAACAGAACAAAAAATTCAAAGCTTTGCAGCAGGCGCAGGTACAGTTCTGTTTTATGAAGACCAGAGCGTTATTAAAAGCTTACAAGAGCAATTTGAACTTTATGCTGATAATTTTCCGATCTGGTCAGAACATTCAACAGCCATTGCTCAATTTGCAGTTTGGAATGTATTAGCTGAACAAAATATTGGTGCTTCATTGCAACACTACAATCCAATTATTGATGAGAAAATTAATACCTCATTTAATATTCCAGCAGAATGGAAACTAAGAGCTCAGCTAGTTTTTGGCTCTATTGAAGGCGCAGCAGGCGAAAAAGCTTTTATTGATGATGAAAGCCGCTTTAAAACATTCGGCTAATAAATAGCTTCGAATTTAGATTTTTTTAAAGCTGGTTATCACAAGTACCAGGTTTCTTTATTAAAAAAATATAAAAAATAGGCACAAAAAAACCGCTATATCTAGCGGTTAATTCTTCAAGTGGTGCGCTCAGAGAGATTCGAACTCCCGACCCCTTAGTTCGTAGCCAAGTGCTCTATCCAGCTGAGCTATGAGCGCGTACTTGATGGAGGGCATTATACGCAGTTTTTTCATTTTAGAAAGACATTTTTCATCTTTTTGTCATCAAGCGTCTAGTTCTTAGCCATAATGAAATATTTAAGTAGATTAGCTTCAAAAAAGTCGAGATGATTGCCTATAAAATGTATTTGAAATATTTTTTTTCAATTAAAGTTCTCTATTTCCCGTATCTAATTTGGGCATTTTGGCCAAATTGACAGAAACAAAAGTCTAGTTTTTTAGTCAGGATTATATAAATAAAATATTTCTACTTATGCAAAAGTCTTTTTATAAATAAAATTAGTTAGCTTTAATATTCATAAAAAATAATAAAAAAATAAAGAAAAAATGTATTCATCTATAAAGAATATATTATAAAAAAAATTATTATTTTTATGTCTAAATCTAAAGAATAACTAATTGTCAAAATATTATAAGTATCAATTTATTTGAGTAGAAATATGCATTGACACTTTTTGAGATCTACACAATACTAATTTTTAATTATTGCGATACATATCTCAATAATTGCGTAACGCAATATATAAATACTTACTTAAAAATACATAAATACACAGGAAATAGACCACCATGTTCTTACTGAAAAATCTCGTCTCTTCAATATCAAAAGTTACTCAGGACCTGGGTAATATTGTATCGATAACCCCTGTAGTAAACACAGGTTCCTCTGTTAATGTAAATGTTTCTGATATCAACATTGCTAATGTTTCAACAACAGGCTTACTTTCTAATGTGATTTCAACTGTAACCGATACAGTTTCACATACAACCACAGACTTAGTTTCTAATGTAGTTGGTACCGTAACAGGTACTGTAGGGTCTACAAGCCCAATTGATACTGTAACCAATATTATTGGCGGCGTAACGGGTGGCGTTACAGGTAACCCTCTTGAAGTTGTTACTGACATTATCGGCGGAGTAACGGGTGGTGTTGTCGGCGGAACTTCTCCAATCTCTCCAGTAATCGATGTTGTTCAAGGCGGCATTGATATTCTTCAAGGCGTTGAAAGCTTAAAAACTGAAATTATTAATACAGGCATTGAAACTGTAGCTGATGCAGTTATTGGTGTATTACCTCAAGCTGAGCATCCAGTTTCTGAAATTGCAGACCTTGGCACATTAACTTTTGAAACTTCTCGTGACACAGTCAATGGTGCTCTTGAAGTTGTTTCTGATTTAGTCGGTGGTGATATTCAAGACGCTACTGAATCAGCGACCGGTATTCTCGATACGCTTATTACAAATGGCACAACTGCTACAGGTATTGTTACTGGTGTGGTTGGAAGTGTTACTGATGTTATTGGTGGCGTAACTGGTGGTGTTGATGGCAACCCACTTGAAGTGATTACAGATATTATCGGTGGTGTAACTGGCGGTGTTGATGGCAACCCACTTGAAGTGATTACAGATATTATTGGCGGTGTAACTGGTGGTGTTGGTGGTGATAACCCTCTTGGCGTAGTAACTGATATTATCGGCGGCGTAACCGGTGGCATTATTGGTGGCGGTACATCTCCTATTTCTCCAGTTATTGATGTTGTTCAAGGCGGTATCGATATTCTTCAAGGCGTTGAAAGCCTAAAAACTGAAATTATTAACACTGGTATTGATACAGTAGCCGACACTATTATTGGTGTATTACCTCAAGCTGAGCATCCAGTTTCTGAAATTGCAGACCTTGGCACATTAACTTTCGAAACGTCTCGTGACACGGTCAATGGTGCTCTTGAAGTTGTTTCTGATTTAGTCGGTGGCGATATTCAAGGTGCTACTGAAAATGCAACTGGTATTCTAGGAACACTTATTCAGAATGGTTCAACAGCGACTGGAATTGTTACTGATATCCTTGGTGGCGTGACAGGTACTATCGGCGGCGTAACTGGCGGTATCGGCGGTGACAATCCTCTTGGCGTAGTAACTGATATTATTGGTGGTGTTACTGGTGGTATCGGTGGTGATAATCCTCTTGGCGTAGTAACTGACATTATCGGTGGTGTTACTGGCGGTATCGGCGGTGATAACCCTCTTGGTGTAGTAACTGATATTATCGGTGGTGTTACTGGCGGTATTGGCGGTGACAATCCTCTTGGTGTAGTAACTGATATTATCGGCGGTGTTACTGGCGGTATCGGTGGTGACAATCCGCTTGGTGTAGTAACTGACATTATCGGCGGCGTAACCGGTGGCATTATTGGTGGTGGTACATCTCCTATTTCTCCAGTAATCGATGTTGTTCAAGGCGGCATCGATATTCTTCAAGGCGTTGAAAGCCTGAAAACTGAAATTATTAATACTGGTATTGATACAGTAGCCGACACTATTATTGGTGTATTACCTCAAGCTGAGCATCCAGTTTCTGAAATTGCAGACCTTGGCACATTAACTTTCGAAACGTCTCGTGACACGGTCAACGGTGCTCTTGAAGTTGTTTCTGATTTAGTCGGTGGTGATATTCAAGGCGCTACTGAAGCGGCTACCGGTATTCTCGATACGCTTATTACAAATGGTACAACTGCAACTGGTTTAGTAACTGAAATCATTGGCGGAGTAACAGGAACTATTGGTGGCGTAACTGGCGGAGATAGCCCACTAGGTTTAGTAACTGATTTACTTGGTGGTTTAACTGGTAGCGTAGGCGGCGACAGTCCGCTTGGTGTAGTCACTGACCTTCTCGGTGGTTTAACTGGTAGCGTAGGTGGCGACAGTCCGCTTGGCGTAGTCACTGATCTGCTCGGCGGTTTAACTGGTGGTGTTACTGGCGGTACAGACAACCCTATCGGTATCGTAACGGATATCGTTGGAAGCTTAACGGGTGGTGTTACTGGTGAAGGCAGTTTAGATGTTATTTCTAATTTGCTAGGCGGATTGACTGGTGGTAGCTTACTCGGTGGTGTAACTTCTACAGTATCTAGCGTAACAAATACAACGCATACGATCGTACCGACATCATTACTTACTGATAACTTCCTAGAAAACTCATTCAATACTGTTTAATAATTACAAAGAAAGCCACTTTATATAAGTGGCTTTCTTTTTTAATATATTTTTAAATATTAATTAATCTCTTGCCATTTATAATATTTTCTATGAGCTAACTCCAACATCGCATAATCATTAGGTGTATCACCATAAGCATAGATTATAGTATATTGAGTTAAGTCATATTTATTTTTTATTCTATTTACTTTTTCTAAATAACCACAATCACCATCAATAAAATAACCTGTCAAAATACCATTATCTATTTCAAGTTGATTACAAATAACATCCAGATCTAAAGATTTACACCAACTTTCCAAGTAAACACTTAATGAAGCAGATACAACAACGACCTGATCTCCCTGTTGTTTATGCCAGAGAATGCGTTCTAAAGCATTTTCACGAATACAGGAAGGAATTACTTTTTTAACAAACTCTTGTCCTTTGCATATCAAAGAAGCTGCATCATAGCCGATATATCCCACTTGGCAGAGCTTAGTACGGATCGTTTTATCCGTTACCCACCCAAGCTTATAACCCGCTATATAAGGTGCAAGACGGATGCCACCTAATATTTGAGTTTTTTTACTCAAAGAAAATTTAAGGAATAAACTGAAGGTATCATTATGGGTAATCGTGCCATCAAAATCGAATAAAGCCAGATTCATTTATCGTTATCTCTAATATAATTAAAAAGTTATAAAATTTAGATTTTTAAAAATTAATAAACAGCAGATACAAAAAAACCGCTATAAAAGCGGTTAATTCTTCAAGTTGGTGCGCTCAGAGAGATTCGAACTCCCGACCCCTTAGTTCGTAGCCAAGTGCTCTATCCAGCTGAGCTATGAGCGCGTAACTTGTGTGCTTTTCAGCGATTCGTTCGATTTTACTTGGTGCGCTCAGAGAGATTCGAACTCCCGACCCCTTAGTTCGCAGCCAAGTGCTCTATCCAGCTGAGCTATGAGCGCATTAAGTAAATGGCGGTGAGAGAGGGATTCGAACCCTCGATACCAGTAATAGGTATGCTTCCTTAGCAGGGAAGTGATTTCAGCCACTCATCCACCTCACCGGAACGAGCCGCCATAATACAAACTAAAACTACATTGTTCAAGTCATGATACTGAAATTTTCTTGTTTTTTCGTTCAATTAAATATTTTTTAAACAATTTTCGTATTCTTTTCGCCTTTTTCAATCAAACGCTTGTTAAGATAGATATTATTTTTTTATTTCAACACAGTAATGCATAACACATTATTGCAAACCTGAACGTGCAGTTCTGGTCTGCATGTCTTATGCTAAACCTATCTGCCAAGCATGAAACCAAACGACATGACAAAAAACTGGGTTGACCCCGAAGCAAAAGCCGAAGCTGAACGTTATGACAATCCTATTCCAAGCCGTACTCTTATTTTAGATACGTTGGAACAATTGCAAACACCGCAATCTCATGCAGAACTTGTTGACCATTTTCATATTCAAGATCAGAAAAGTATTGAAGCCTTAAGTCATCGCTTAAGTGCTATGGTTCGTGATGGCCAACTTATGAAGGATGGTTTTAAGTTTCAGTTGGTGGCAGACCAACCTACCTATGAAGCAACTGTCTATATTAATAGTAAAGGTTTGGGTACAGCACATATTGATGGTCAAGATGATTTGTTATTACCTGAGCGTGAGTTACGTTTAGTCTTTAATGGTGATCGGGTCCGTGTTCGGCAGACATCGGTAGATCGCAAAGGTAAACCATGGGGTTTCATTACCGAAGTTATACAGCATCGAGTAAAACAGTTAATTGGTAAATTGTCGGTACATGAGGGCGAATATTTTATTCAGCCTAATAATCCAAATCAGCATCAACCTATCCCACTAGAAAAAGAATTGGTTGAACATGCTAAAGCAAATGTCGGCGATATGCTTCGTGTTGCTATAGACACTTACCCAACCCGGGAAGAATTTGCAACGGCACATATTATTCAGTCTATGGCAGATAAAGCCGATACTGAAATTATTATTCCGCAAACCATTTTAGAGTTTGGTTTACCTTACGAATTTCCAGATGAAGTTATAAAAGAAGCTGAAAGTTTCAAAGAACCTGCTGAACAAGATCGCGAAGGTCGAGTTGATTTAAGAGACTTGGCACTTGTCACAATCGATGGTGAAGATGCGCGAGATTTCGATGATGCAGTCTATGCGGAAAAACGTCCTGGTGGTGGTTACCGAGTTGTCGTTGCAATTGCCGATGTGAGCCATTATGTACGGTTAGATTCGGCATTAAATGAAGAAGCTGAAGAGCGCGGCACTTCGGTTTATTTCCCACATTTTGTTTTACCAATGCTACCAGAAGCATTATCAAATGGATTGTGTTCACTTAACCCACACGTAGATCGTTTATGCATGGTCTGTGACCTAAAACTTTCTCGTACGGGTCGTGTTACAGGTTATGAATTTTATCCGGCAGTCATGCATTCAAAAGCACGTTTGACCTATACGCAAGTAGGACAATATTTTGAAGGTGCAACTGATGCAATTCCAAAAGATCGTAATATTCATAAATCGCTAAATACACTTTTCCAGCTTTACCAGATTTTGAAAAACTTACGTGTTGATCGTCATGCAATGGAGTTTGAAACCATTGAAACTTATATGACCTTTGACGAGTTAGGTGGAATTAAAGAAATTTTACCTCGTACACGTAATGATGCTCATAAGCTTATTGAAGAGTGTATGTTGCTTGCCAATGTAGCAGCAGCAGAATATGCCTTAGAACATGATATTCCGATGTTGTATCGTGTACATGAGGCACCTGAATTCTCACGTATTCAAAAAGTAAAAGATTTTGTAAAACTATTGGGTTTACCTTTCCCTGACCAACCAACTCAGGCAGACTATCAAAAAGTTATTGAGGCAACTAAAGACCGTATTGATGCACCAAGCATTCACGCCGTGTTATTACGCTCAATGATGCAAGCTTACTATGGTGCCAAAAATGCAGGTCACTATGGTTTAGCTTATGAAGCTTATACACATTTCACTTCACCAATTCGCCGCTACCCGGACTTATTGTTACATCGTGCAATTAAAGCTCATCTAAAACAAAAGCCTTACCCACTTTCCGGTGCAGCTTTAGATGATGCAGGTGAACATTTCTCTCAAACAGAACGCCGTGCCGATGAAGCATCCCGCAGCGTAACGACTTGGTTGAAATGCCACTATATGCAACAACATTTAGGTGATGAGTTCATTGGTATTGTGAGTGCGGTAACTGAATTTGGCCTATTTGTTACTCTTAAAGATCTTTATGTTGATGGCATGATTCACATTAGCCAACTTGGCGATGATTTCTTTATTTACGATCAAGCTAGTCAAAACCTCATTGGACAAAATCGTGGTCAAGTCTTCGGTTTAGGCGACGAAGTTAAAATTCAAGTTGCTGGTGTAAATCTAGAAGAGCGTAAAATCGATTTCCAACTCATTAAACAAGTTACTCATGCTGGACGTGTAGTTCGTAGTCGTGCTCCACGCACAACCAAAACTAGCACACAAGCAACAGAAGAAGTTTTTGGTAAACCGTCTGTATCAACTGATGGTGAAAAACCTGTCCGTAAAAAGAAGGAAAAAGGCAAACCAAGCTCATATAGTAAAAAGTCTGGTAAGAAAACCTCTACAAAAGCAGAGGCCAAACCAGAAAAAGTAAAGAAAAAAGCGAAACCTAAAAAGAAAAAGTCAAACGCCAAGTCTAAGGCTGACTAATTCATAGGTATTTGCATTAATTATGATTAAGCTCCCAAAATGGGGGCTTAATGTTTTTAAAACGTTTATTTTTTAAATTAAGCTTGATTTCCTGCCTAACAATACCTACATCTAATACTATGTTTAAAAAATAATGTGGCTATTAGCAATGACTTTACAGCAAGCGACTCTACCTACTCCCCGCTTTGATCAAATTACATTAGATAATTTAAAACAAGATATTCAACAAGCGATTCAAGCAGGACAAGAGTTTTTAAACACCCTTACGGCTGCACCATCCGAGACAGACCAGCAACTTGCCGTACTTGAACAAATTGATGCACTTGAAAATAACCTTAGTGAATCATGGGGAGTGTTGTCTCATTTAAATGCTGTAATGAACAATGCTGAAACCAGAGAAGTCTATCAATCACTATTACCCACTTTAAGTGAATATTACACTCAGCTTGGCCAACACACGGCGTTATATCAGACCTATCAACTCATTCATGATGGTCAGAGCTATTCAAAGCTAAGCCCTGCGCAACAAAGTGCCATCCGTCTCGCTTTACGTGATTTTAAACTTTCTGGTGTTGCTTTAGAGGGTGAAGAAAAAAAACGTTACGCTGAAATTTCTGCACGTCTTTCACAGCTTTCTTCTGACTTCTCAAACCATGTACTTGATGCGACACAGGCTTATTTTAAACCACTGACAGAAGACCAATTAAAAGGTCTTCCGGAAAGTAATGTTGAGTTATTAAAACAGTACGGCAAACAGCGTGAGCTTGATCAAGCGGTCGCAACTTTAGATTTCCCAGCTTATTTTGCCATCATGACCTATGCTGATGATCGTGCCTTGCGAGAAGAGCTTTATAAAGCTTATGTCACACGTGCATCAGATCAGTCTGAGCAAACAGAATTTGACAACAGCAAAATTATGGAAGAAATCCTGAGTCTTCGCCAAGAAATGGCAAAACTACTCGGTTTTAATAACTATGCTGAATATTCTCTTGCCAGCAAAATGGCTCCTGATGTCAAAACAGTTCATGACTTTTTGGTCGACCTAGCTGAGCATGCACGTACCCCTGCACTTCAGGAAGTTGCCGAACTCCAAGCTATTGCCAAACAAGATGGTATTGATGAGCTTAAACCTTGGGATACCACTTACTATTCTGAAAAGCTTAAACAACAACAATTCAACTTATCACAAGAAGCTTTAAAACCTTACTTCCCTGCACCAAAAGTGATTCAGGGATTATTCCAGATCGTACAGCGTCTATATGGTATTAACATCGTTGAACGTGAAGCTCCGGTTTGGCATCCAGATGCACGTTATTTTGAGTTAGAAGACCAAGGTGAAGTTGTTGGCGGCTTCTTCTTTGATTTATATGCGCGCATAGGGAAACGTGGTGGAGCATGGATGAGTGGTTTCCGCTCACGTATGCAAACTGTTCATGGTTTACAAAAACCAATTTGCTATATGGTGTGTAACTTCACTCCACCTGTAGGCAACCAGCCAGCCTTACTCACCCATGATGAAGTCATTACCTTATTCCACGAGTTTGGTCATGGCTTACACCATATGCTTACTGAAGTAGATAATATCTCAGTTGCAGGTACTCACGGCGTTGCTTGGGATGCAGTCGAGCTACCAAGTCAGTTTATGGAATTCTGGTCATGGGATAAAGAAAGTCTTGATGTTTTAAGTGAGCATATTGAGAGCAAGCAGACTTTACCTCAGGAGTTACTTGATGCTTTATTAAGTGCACGTTTCTTCCAGTCTGGTATGCAAACTTTACGTCAGCTTGAATTTGCCTTATTTGACTTAACTATTCACACCAAAACTCCTGCGTTGAATAGTGAGCAAATTCAGCAGACCTTAAATGATATTCGCAAACAATATGCAGTAGTTCCAACCGTCGACTACAACCGTTTCCAGCATAGCTTTAGTCATATTTTTGCAGGCGGCTACGCAGCAGGTTACTACTCTTACAAATGGGCAGAAGTTTTAGCAAGTGATGCCTTTGACCGTTTTGAAAATGAAGGTATTTTCAATACTCAAACGGGTAAAGAATTCCGTCAGGCAATTTTAGCGGTGGGTGGGAAAGATACTGCTCTTGAAGCATTTGTGAATTTCCGCGGTCGTGAGCCAAAAATTGATGCATTGTTACGTCATCAAGGTTGGACGAACGATAACAAAACCGCTTAAACTATGGGCCTAAATTGATCGTGTGGTTAGGGTGATAAAGATGAAGAAACGTTTCATTGCTGGGGCTAAATGTCCAAAATGTGAAGCCATAGATCGGATTGTCATGCTAACCACCGCTGAAGACGAATGGATTGAATGTATCGAATGCGGTTATAGCGAAAATCGTCCGACTCATATTGATGAGCCTGAAACGCCCGCTATACCTGATGAAATTGGGGTAATACAGTTCAAGCCTCGTCGTTCTGACTAAAGGTCTTAGACATGCCACTACAAAGAAAACAAAACTCAAAACTATTGTGGATTTTAATTGGGGGCTTAAGCATTCTCGTCGTGCTTTTTTTCGCAGCACAATGGTTTTTCAAAAAAACTGCGTCGTCAGCGCCAATGGTTGATCCACAACCAGCCTCGGTACCAGCTCCTGAAAAAACTACAAAACCTTCTGAAAGCTCGGAACCTGTGGTTCAAACACAAACCGCTAACTCACAGCAACTTGTGAATGAAGATGTGCTCAAGCAACCAATCCCTGCTCAAGAATCTTTAGCTAAAGAAGAAGTGTCTAAACTCAATGACATTCATCGTCAATTGCAAGATCAGGAAGCGACACTAAAAGCTCAACATACTGATGCAGATCAACTTATTAAGCTAAAAGAAGAGCAAGTGAAGCTTCTTGAGGCCCAAGTTAAACAACAATAGTATTTGTTTAACTCTAGATATGATGCAAAAAGCTAATTCACTCTGAGCTAGCTTTTTATTTACTAAAAATTTATATGTTCAAAATAACTACCACATAAAAAAACACCCTCTTAAAGAGAGTGTTTTTGCTCGGCTTATATATTTAAATTACTTATACCAACCAAATAATTTCAGTATTAGTGGTGCATAAGTTACCAATACCAATGATGAGAACAAGACAATAATTGGTAATAACCAGCGTTCATATCGGTAGTAGAAACTTGTGTACTTCTCTTTGGCTTCTGCATCGGCAGCATTCACCTCATCATCACCAACGGATAACCGCGTTAATAGATGGTTCAAGGCAACTGGCGGCGTTACATAACCAAATTCGAATGCGACCAATACAATCATCCAGAAGTGAATTGGATGAATACCATTTTCGTAAGCTACAGGAGCAATAGTTGCTGCCACTAAAATTACGGCACCAAATGGATCTGTACACATACCAATAATTGCAAGTAACAGTGCAATACATGCCAGTGATATATAGATACTGCCTAAATGAGTTGGTAATAATTCGACCACTTCAGAGCGTTCAATTAAGCCGCCTACACTTGCAGACAATGCCATCAAAATAATTAAGGCACCGATATGTCCCACTGTTTCTGATGTCGCAAAACGTAATGCACCACCAAAACCAAGACGGAATTGTGAACTATGCGGATCATGAGTCTGTAAGAACGGTGATTTCTTTTCATGCTCACGAACAATCGCCTCATGAATATTTAAAGCTGGTGCCTCTTTAGGCATAACCATTTTATCGTACAGAATCATCGCAATAAGCACGAGTGGCAGAATCACTGGTGCAGTAAATTCATTCATTCCTGTATCTAATGCATATTTATAAAATGCAAGGACAACTACAGTAATTAAGATATATGGAATAACCGGTACGAAAGCTCGTGCCATACCTGGTAGTGCCACTTTTGGCGAGTTCACACGGAACTTTTCTTCTGCCAATAAAAGGGATACACCCAAGAAAATAAATGCTGTTAGCCAGAAGACATAAATACCATGTCCGAATAATTCATCAGATGTAACATGACGACTATCCAACATCGCAATTAGAACGACCAAGAGACATGGACGTACAACCACCCCTAGGGAGCCAGACATTGCAGATACAGCTAATGCATATTGACGGCGAGCGCCTGCGTTCCAAACTTCCTTATAAATAATCGCACCAGCCGCGATAACGAAAATCCCCGAAGCACCGGTATAAGCAGTCGGTACAGCAGCAGCAATCAGAATTAACCAAGTTAAGGTTTCTGGCGCCAAGTTCCATGGACGAAGTACATTTAAGAACAAGTCCATAACACGGGTTTGCGTGAGTAACATACCCGCCCAAATAAATAAGGCAAGATTTAAGAAGATACCCGAGAACTCAACCAATAAACCAAGGTAAATCCCTTGCCCCATTGGATAATCCATAAAGAACGTGAATACAATACCTGTAATTAGTGCCATATAGGCATATAAAGGTACAGAAAGTAAGGCTAAACCTATATTACCGCCTTCACGTTTTGGTGGAGGTGAAACAAATAGTTGATACAGACTAATTAAGGTCAGAACAACAAACAGAATCATCCATATCCAGTAAATCGTTACTGTTTCATAAGTAGGTGTTACCCCGGAATTAATGACTGAACGATACTGGCTAATGACCGAGAAGCTTAGTAGCGCATTACCAATCAACATAAATAGAGAATACACTTTGTAATCTATTTTTGTTGCTGGATTACGCAAGCCAATATGGTGATATTTCAATGATGCAGTAATCGCTGAAATCAGTACCATAAAGACCAGTAAAATGGCACGGTTTTCTGTACCGAATTTAAAAATACCAAAGAAACCTGTTTCGATCGCACGATAAGTACGTACGCCCGGGTTTGCTTCGATATATTTAATAGTTTTGTCGTAAGCCTGATATTTTTCTTCACATTGCTGCTGTGCTGCTAGTAAGGATGCACGGACATCACTTTCCGATGCAGCACCAAAGAAGCTCGCAAAATCATCAGATGCATTTGCTTTCATCTGCTCTTTTACTTGAGCATCAATATTCGGATGTCGATCACAAGTCGGCTTTTCAGGCTCAGCACGCAAGAATGAATATTGCATGCCTGTAGCAGGGTCACCATAAAGACGTTCCCCGATACGTAATAATTGACCGTGGATCATTTCCCCGGTACCAATTATGAGCGTCATCAATAGTAAAATGAGGATAATGAATGTTGAGATCCATTCATTCCAGATATAACCCAGCAGACCTAATCCAGATCTTTTTTCTTGATATTCTTGCATAAATATTCCAATTTTGTTCTCTCAAATCCCTCATAACAAAGGCTTTGAGTCATGCAATTTCCTTGGTCAGGGGTATCGTCCATCCCCCTTCTACCAATCCCTTTATTCAACGATCAAATTTGCATCAAACTTTATCAATAAAGAATGACTAAAATCACTTTTTTAACAGTTTGTATTGTCAATCTTTCTATTTGAATCTTTGTATGAGCCAATAGCATCCTCCAAAGATTGCACCACCAATCGCCCCATATAGATGAGCTTCAGTTAAAACTGGACTACCAATGAGCTGGGCTGTTCCTGTTTGCCCAAATGTATTTTCCCAAATCAACTTTGCAACAATTAAACCTAAGACCAGAAATGCAAAATTCCTTTCTTTACGGTATTGCAAGTAAACCAAAGCAACTGCGGTATATAACCCATGGAGTACCCCAGAAAGGCCGGCATATGCATCGATATTGGGCAAATAAAAATAGAACACCAAGCTAATAAAAGGTGGTAAAAGAAAAAGAAGACTTAAAATGTGCCACACTTTGGTATGTGGAAATATGAAAGGCAAACACGCAAATGCCATCATATTTAAAAGAAAGTGAATCCATCCGACATGTACCCAGTGTGCTGTCCATAAACGCCAGAACTCGCCGAGTAAGCTTTCACGCCAATAGATAAAATAATCCGGAAACACCTGTAAACATGCAGAAACAGAAATGCACCCTGCGACCAAAAGCACTTTTTTATTGAGTACATGATCTTTCATAGCACACTCCTTTTAAACCAGACTCCTTACGATTACTAGAGTTAGTAACCGTAAAGAGTGAGTTCCTTCAGATCTATTTTACTGTGCTGGTGCAGTTTTCGTGTCAGCTGGGGCTTCCGATGCAGCTCCACCATCAAACAACTCATCCAATTCAGCTGAGCCTTCGTTTTTCTCATCCCAGAAATGAGACATACCGTCATCACCGGTACGAACACCAGTATGCTCAGTCCAGTAACGGTCAGAAATACCGCGCACAATTAAACCAGCCATACTATCGATTAATTTAAAGTTCGGATTGACTGGTTTGTCATCTGCTTGAGATGCAGCATAAGTTTTTAATGCATCACGGATTTTGGCATCGTCACCACTCGCTTGAGCAGCTACGGCATATAATGCATGAGATAAACGCACACCTTTTTGTTCACCAATTTGCACGGACTGTTTTAAAGTCTCATATGGATCAGGCTTCCCTTCATTAGCGCCTGGTAATAAAGTCCAGATCACTGCGCGCGTTGCATTTGGTGCGCCCCAGAATTTTTGGTTATCAAGGCAGACCATACCGCGCTCTACAATAGCAGCAATATCTTTCGGAACATTGACAGAACCGCCAGAGTTAATATCGTTGGTCACAGCTTGAAGACCACTAATCATCCCAAGTAAATATACAGTTTGGTCAATATCACTACGCATTGTTGGACAAGAATCACCTAAATGATATTTATATTTAGATTCCCAACGATCAGCAAAGAGCTTATAGCCTGCGTATTGTCGCTCAGCAGCAATTGCAGCCCAACGCTTCTGTGCAATACGTGCATCTTGAGCTTCTGTTACCTGCCCTGCTTTTGAAGCACGCAAATAACGTAATTCCTGTTCTAATGCTTGGTTTTCCGCGCATACACCTGAAGCAGCATACATTAAGACAGCAACACGAGTAGGATCTGCACCCATACCTTTAGTCGACATGATTGCAGGAGTTAAGGCACTACCAGTATTACAGACCATTTCAGCATCTTGCATTGCCAAAATAGGTGGAACGACGTGCTTTTCAAAACCTAAAGCAACATTTGCTCCACTCTTCACGACGTATGAACAACCTGATAAAACTGAAGCTGCAAGAAAACTTACCGCCAAACCTTGGCATATTTTTTGGACTTTAGACATCTTCCTGTCCTCGATGTAATTTGTTTTTTCCTTTTCAGATGTACATTAGCAGATGCATATCTTGAATAAAAGAGTAATTACTCTAATTGTAGCGCTTATACTTTGACACACTTCACAGCAGATAAAATTGACAGTTTTTCAGGGAAACAAAAATTTTAGGCAAAAAAAAGTAGCATTGCGACGGTTCAGCACATGCTACTTATTAACTGGGATAAGCTTTTAACGGCTTATATTATTGTTGTTCTAGATAATCCTTAAGTAAAGTTCCTGCTCTTCCTACTACTACAGCCATAATTACTGCAATCAACAGAAACATCCACATTGAAATCTCCATGAGAGACCTCCTTACTACATTCGCACCCAGTTAAAAACTGGACACTTGATGAAATTAATCGATTAACCAATTAGACTATTGACTGATCGATGACCTTTGCATCCTCTGTCTCTTAACTTTGCTAAGATTAACTCGGTTAAGATGTTCCCTGAGTAAAGTTCCTGCTCTTCCTATCACCACCGCCATAATTATGGCAATGACCAAGAACGACCATGTTGGCATCTCCATTTGAGACCTCCGACACACTTTACGTTGGTGTTTGTACTTTAACCGATAGAATAGTAACCATATTGAGAAATTGTCCGACAATTAACTTTCTTGCTGTTTTTTCTGTATTTTAACTAGACAATTTCAATTTCCCAAAAAGAAATAAAGTATAAAATATTGATTAATAATAATTTTAAATAAATATACAAATGTAGAATTGTCTAACAATTAATAGAGTTTTTCTAAAGTTTTAAGCTTTTTCCACTCTGCTAATGACATTTGATCAAACCAAATGATAGAAGTTAGTGTTTTATGACCTTCAAAATAGATCACTATGAAAATCTGATAATCAATTATTTTTAAAATTTTGACGCGAGAAATGGTGTTCTGTGAGTGATAAGCAAGCGACCATAGTTTTTTATCTAAATAAGCAATTTGTGCAAGCTGCGGACGCTTTAAAAAGAAAATAAAGCTGATAAATAGTAAGCTGATTACAACTAACCACCATAGTAACGGCATTAATTGATAAAATAGAACTGCTAAGCTTAAGCCAATAAAAAACTGAAATATAATCGAAAAACGACTATATTTCAGCTTAAAATTCAAATGGTTGATCAAAATAAATTAACCATGAACATAGTGTTTTAATTTATAGATAAAGTCACGTAATTCGGTACGTGGTGGTTCTGATACTTCCATAAACCAATCTAGTAAATCAGGGTCTTCCTGTTCTACCAACTCAGCAAACAATGCTTTTTCTGCCGGGTCTGCCTTTAAATAATAATTTTTCACATAAGGGTCAAAATAGACATCAATTTCCTTTAAACCACGACGTGCGCGATAGATTACTTTACGTTCTTCCAAGGTCATTTCTTCAGACATTTATTTCCCCATCTGCGTTGATAGTGCGCTTAGTTTACCTGATCACATGAGAAAGTTCGCTAAAAATATCAAATTGACCAAACTTATCACTTCACCGCCATAAATGAGCATTCATCACATTGTTAGGTCTAGTCGCTTCCCTTATGTTTAGCTCATAACATCAAGCCCAAACCAAGGAAGAAATACAATGCAATCTGGTGCTATTCGTCCCATTCCAAATATGTTACCTCGCCATTTATTTAATGAAGAACATGAAGCTTTTCGGGAAACGGTACGTAAATTCTATGAGAAAGAAGTTGTACCTAATATTGAAAAATATGAAAAACAACAACATGTTGACCGAGATCTTTGGAATAAAGCTGGTGCATTAGGTTTACTCTGTACCACCATGCCAGAACAATATGGTGGTTCAGGTGTCGATCGCCTATACAGCATGATTCTTATTGAAGAACAAGCCTATGCAATGGACTCAAGTACAGGTTTCTCACTGCATTCCGACATTGTAGCCAACTATATCAATAACTTCGGTAATGAAGAGCAAAAACAGAAATGGCTCCCTAAAATGGCTACTGGTGAGACGGTTACCGCAATTGCCATGACCGAGCCGGGAACAGGTTCAGACTTGCAAGCGGTTCGTACAACAGCCGTTCTTGATGGCGATGAATATGTCATTAATGGTTCAAAAATATTTATTACCAATGGCTATTTATGCGATATGGCAATTGTCGTTTGTAAAACGGGGAATAGCGATAAAGGATCTGCCAATTTATCACTCATTATTGTCGAAGCTAACCGTGCTGGTTTTACTAAGGGCAAACCACTTAACAAAATTGGTATGAAAGGCCAAGATACCTGTGAACTCTTCTTTGATAACGTTCGTGTTCCTAAAGTAAATCTTTTAGGTATGGAAGGCATGGGCTTTATCATGCTCATGAAAGAATTAGCGTGGGAGCGTATGCTAGTTGCTATTATCTGCCAAGCTGGGGCAGAAGCGGCATTTGCACATACTGTTCAATATACAAAAGATCGTAAAGCATTTGGCAAACCAATTGGAGCATTCCAAAATACTCGTTTTAAACTTGCCGAACTTAGAACAGAGATAGATTTCTGCCGTACCTATTTAGATCGTTGTATGGAATTACAACTCGATGAAAAATTGAGTGTTGAAGCTGCAGCGGCTGCAAAATATAAAATTTCAGATATGTTTTCAAAAGTTGTAGATGAATGTCTTCAATTACATGGTGGTTATGGCTATATGATGGAATATCCAATTGCACGCGCTTATATCGATCACCGAGCAAACCGTATTTATGCAGGCACCAATGAAATTATGAAAGAATTAATCTCTAGAACTCTTTAATCTTCATTATAAAAAGGAGGCTTATAGCCTCCTTTTTTATTTTCGAATATCAAGACACTAATTTTGGTTTACGTGTAGAAACTTCTGAATGCTTATGAAAACGTAGAACACCATCATCAAATTTTGCATTTTTTAATGATTTTCGGTCTTCAAGATAATTATTGGTTACCTGCCATGGAGCTTGTTTACCTTGTTTAGGAATCACGTCAGCAGCACGACTAATATAACCAGATGATAAGCTACCCATGACTGTGTCTTCTTCCATCACGCTCTTATCACCAGATGGAATGACTTCATCATAATTATTCTTATCCATGTAATTTAATAAACGGCAGATATAATCTGCTGCAATATCAACTTTTAATGTCCATGAAGCATTTACATAGCCAATAATCATCGCCATGTTTGGTACATCGCTGAGCATCACGCCGTTATAAAGCATGTGTTCAGATGATTTAACTGGCTCTCCATCAATAGTTGCCTGCACACCGCCCATGATTTGAACCTGCAAACCTGTTGCAGATACGATAATATCGGCATCAAGATGCTTGCCTGATTTTAATTGAATACCAGTCTCAGTAAATTTTTCAATTTGATCAGTTTCAACACTCGCCTTACCCTCACGAAGAATTTTGAATAAATCACCATCAGGAACTACGCAAAGACGCTGATCCCAAGGGTTATATGAAGGTGTAAAATGTTTCATATCAACTTTACCCTTAAGTTGCATTTCAATTGCTTTTAAGAGTAAACGACGAACTGTTTTAGGATGCTTTTGAGACAATGCATAAATTGCTCGTTGCATACCAATATTACGAGCACGCGTAAATTTATAGGCTGCTTCTTCAGACATAAATCTACGAGTTTTTTCATAGATGAAATCAATAGACGGAACAGAAGCAATATAAGTTGGTGAACGTTGTAACATCGTTACATGACCTGCTCCACCTTTTGACATTGCAGGCACCAGTGTAATTGCTGTAGCTCCGCTACCAATAATTACTACTTTTTTACCCTTATAATCCAAGTTTTCAGGCCAATGTTGTGGATGAATGAGTTGACCTTTGAAAGCTTCTTGATTTGGGAAAGCCGGCGCGTAGCCTTGGTCATAATTATAATAACCAGTACAACCTACAACGAAGTTAGCAACCCAAGTCTGCTGTTTTTTCTTATTGTCCTCGACAATAACATGCCACTTTTTCGAGGCAGAATCATAATTCGCAGAAAGGACACGATGGCCAAAATGAATTTTTTCTTTTAACTTAAACTCATCAATCACTTCCCCTAGATATCCTTTAATAGAGGCACCATCAGCGAGAACATTGGCTTTGCGCCATGGTTTAAAGTTAAAACCAAAAGTAGACATATCTGAATCAGAACGGATACCAGGATAGCGGAAAAGATCCCAAGTTCCACCAAACGATTCACGACGCTCCAAAATTTCAAACTGACGTTGTGGAGAGTTTTTAGATAAATGGGCAGCAACTCCTATTCCTGATATGCCTGCACCAATGATTAATACATCAACTTGCTTTTCCATTTTATTTTTATACCCATTGTTGAGAATATAACTTTATTAAATCACAATTTTGACAATACACAATGTCAAGTTTGACCGTTTATCCGTTTTTTTATGTCACTTGGGGACAAATTTTTAATTTTATGTTTTTTGGAAAATAAAAAAGACCGGCATAAAGCCGGTCTTTTTTGAATAATATCAATTATTCAGCTGAAGTGTTCACTTCACGATCTACAAGCTCAACGTAAGCCATCGGTGCTGCATCACCAGCACGGAAGCCCGCTTTAAGAACACGTAGATAACCGCCGTTACGTTCTTTGTAACGAGGGCCGAGTACGGTAAATAATTTACCAACAGTTGCAGCATTACGAGTACGAGCAAATGCTAAACGACGATTTGCTACAGTATCGTTTTTTGCTAGAGTGATTAAAGGCTCAGCAACACGACGTAATTCTTTAGCTTTAGGCAAAGTTGTTTTGATCAACTCATGTTCAAATAAAGAATTAGCCAAGTTTTGGAACATCGCTTTACGATGGCTGCTTGTACGGCCTAATTTCACACCACTATTACGATGACGCATGGTGATAGTCCTACTTAATTAACGGCTACGATAGGCAAAACGGTCGTCCATACGAAGACTAGCTGGTGGCCAGTTCTCAAGACGCATACCGAGTTGTAAACCTTTCGATGCCAAAACATCTTTGATCTCTGTTAACGATTTTTTACCAAGGTTAGGAGTTTTTAACAACTCAACTTCAGTACGTTGAACAAGATCACCAATGTAGTAAATATTTTCTGCTTTCAAACAGTTAGCAGAACGAACAGTAAGCTCTAGATCATCTACTGGGCGAAGCAAGATTGGGTCAACTTCTTCACGAGGTTCTTGAGCAACAGGAGTTTGGTCTTTCTGAAGATCAACAAATATTGCAATTTGTTGTTGCAAGATTGTTGCCGCTTTGCGGATTGCTTCTTCAGGATCAACCGTACCGTTGGTCTCAAGATCGATTACCAGTTTATCTAAATCGGTACGTTGTTCTACACGCGCATTTTCTACGGTGTAAGAAACACGCTTAATTGGGCTATAAGAAGCATCTAACTGTAAACGACCTACAGGACGTGTTTCGCCTTCAGGGAAACGAGAGTCAGATGTTTCATAACCACGACCTTGAGAAACTTTCAAGCGCATTTTTAATGAGCCTGTAGCACTCAAAGTACCAATTAAATGTTCTGGGTTAACCACTTCAACATTATGAGGTAAACGAAGGTCGGCAGCAGTAATGTCACCAGGACCTTGTTTTTCTAATGTTAAATAAGCTTCATTTTGATCGAACAGCTTAATAGACAATCCTTTTAGGTTCAGCAAGAGCTCGACGATGTCCTGCTGCAAGCCTTCTAAAGTACTGTACTCGTGCTCGACACCTTCTATCTCTACTTCAACCACAGCAGCGCCTGGCAAAGAAGACAATAGAATGCGACGTAAAGCATTACCTAGAGTATGGCCAAAACCACGCTCTAAAGGTTCCAGAATCACTTTTGCCGAGGTCCCGCTTACCGCTTCGACCTTGATCGCTTGCGGAGTTAGAAACTCGTTTGCAGTACGCGTCATTATTGCTACCTCAAGGATTATTTAGAATACAATTCTACAATCAAGCTTTCGTTGATTTCAGCAGGTAAATCAGAACGATCTGGTGCAGCTTTAAACGTACCTTCAAGCTTAGAGTGATCAACTTCGATCCAAGCTGGAATACCACGTTGAGCAGCCAATTCAATCGCGTTTTTAATACGCAATTGTTGTTTAGCACCTTCGTGAACCGCAATTACATCACCAGCTTTAACTTGAATAGATGCGATGTTTACACGACGACCATTCAAAGTAATGCTACGGTGACTTACTAACTGACGAGCTTCTGCACGTGTAGAACCAAAACCCATGCGATAAACAACGTTATCAAGACGGCTTTCAAGCAATTTCAACAAGTTCTCACCAGTTGCGCCTTTAACACGAGCTGCTTCTTTATAGTAGTTACTAAATTGACGCTCTAACACACCGTAAATACGACGGACTTTTTGTTTTTCACGTAATTGTAGTGAATACTCAGATTGCTTACCACCGCGAGCCTGACCATGCTGACCAGGTGCTTTGTTAGCTTTTTTAGTTTTGACGTCAAATGGTTTAACGCCAGATTTAAGTTGCAGGTCTGTCCCTTCGCGGCGAGAGAGTTTGCATTTTGGACCAATATAACGAGCCATGAATGTTTCTCCTTACACGCGACGTTTTTTAGGTGGACGGCAACCGTTGTGAGGAATTGGAGTCACATCGGTAATGCTGTTAATCTTATAACCCACTGCGCCTAATGCACGAACCGCAGACTCACGACCTGGACCAGGACCTTTTACAAGGACGTCAAGGTTTTTCAAACCGTAATCCAAAGCCGCTTTACCAGCAACTTCAGCAGCTACCTGAGCAGCAAACGGAGTTGATTTACGTGAACCACGGAAGCCTTGTCCACCTGAGGTGGCCCAAGCCAATGCATTACCTTGACGATCGGTAATCGTAACAATGGTGTTATTAAAAGACGCGTGAATGTGTGCAACACCTTCAGAGACGGTACGAGTGACCTTCTTGCGTGTGCGAGTATCTTTAGCCATCTTTTAGCTTCCAGAAATCTTACTTTTTAATCGGTTTGCGCGGACCTTTACGGGTACGTGCGTTAGTTTTGGTGCGTTGACCACGGACAGGCAAGCTGCGACGATGACGAAGGCCACGATAGCAACCTAAATCCATTAAACGTTTAATGTTCATGGAAATTTCGCGACGTAAGTCACCTTCGGTAGGAACCTTAGCAACTTCTGCACGAATCGCATCAAGCTGTGCATCGTCCAACTCACGGATCTTAGTAGTCTCAGTAATACCAACTGCAGCTAAGATGTTCTTAGCAGTGTGGCGACCGATACCAAAGATGTAAGTGAGGGAGATAACAGCATGCTTGTTATCCGGAATGTTTACACCGGCAATACGAGCCATTCACTTTTCTCCAAAAAGGCAGTAGAGATAATCAACCGCCCCACAAAAATCTTGAGGGGCGGATATTAACCCAATTCGCCTACTGAAATCAACAGGTCTTGATTAGATTAACCTTGACGCTGCTTATGACGAGGTTCTGCGCTACAAATCACGCGAATAACCCCATTACGACGGATAACTTTACAGCTACCACAAATTTTCTTTACAGAAGCTTGTACTTTCATGATGAAACCTCTAAGTGCGCTTATCCCTTAGGATGAGCAGTCGTTTTTCTCATTAATGTTTGATTGTCATATTGATGAGAAGTTAAATGCGCTTGTAGCTGAGCCATAAAGTCCATAACAACAACGACTACAATGAGTAATGAGGTACCACCCAAATAGAATGGAATACCAAAAGAACTTTGTAGAATCATTGGCATCAAACAAATGACTGTAATATAAATCGCACCAATAAACGTCAAACGATTAAGAATATGATCTAAGTAACGAGCAGTTTGCTCACCTGGGCGAATACCAGGCACATAAGCTCCGCTGCGTTTTAGATTTTCTGATACTTCCTTAGGGCTAAATACTAAAGCCGTATAAAAGTAACAGAAAAAGATAATTAACGCACCAAAGAGCACCAAATACAAAGGCTGTCCAGGCGACAATACTAAAGCTAAATCTTGTAAACTACGTTTAATTAAACCAGCATTCGGATCTGCACTTCCTACCCATTGTCCCAAACTAGCTGGGAACAAGAGTAAAGAACTCGCAAAAATCGCAGGAATCACACCAGCCATATTAATTTTCAACGGTAGATGTGTTTGCTGAGCTGTAAATATACGACGCCCTTGCTGCTTCTGTGCATAGTTTACTGGAATACGACGCTGTGCTTTTTCAATAAACACAATCGCCGCCAATACACCAAGAGACAAAAGACCAAAGATAACAAGACCAATTAAACTTGTTTGACCATTATCGACAGATGATACTGATTGCATAATTAATTTAGGCAAACCAGCAACAATACCTGCAAAAATAATCATTGAGATACCATTACCGATACCTCTTTCAGTGATCTGTTCACCTAGCCACATTAAGAACATAGTTCCTGCGACAAGTGATGTAACTGCAGGTATATAAAAAGCAAGACCACTAGATAGAGTAATACCCTGTCCAATAAGACCTGCACACATACCTACTGCCTGAACCACTGCAAGTAATAATGTACCCTGACGCGTATATTGATTAATTTTACGTTTACCTTGCTCCCCTTCCTTTTTCAAGGCTTCGAGAGAAGGAATCACTGTAGACATTAACTGCACAATAATTGATGCAGAAATATAAGGCATGATTCCCAAAGCAAGAATCGACATTCGCTCTAAAGCACCGCCAGAAAACATATTGAATAGCCCAAGAATAGTTCCTTGGTTTGCATGAAATAAATTTTCTAACGCAGCATTATTAATGCCTGGTACTGGAATATGCGCTCCTAGTCGAAAGACCAGCAATGCACCGATTAGAAAACTCATCCGGCGAATAATTTCACGATATTTCACGTGAAATGGCTGACCTTTCATCATGTTGACATGACCTGAAGAACTAGGAGACATAGACACTCGAGATTACTCCTCGACTTTGCCGCCAGCTGCTTCAATTGCAGCTTTAGCGCCTTTAGTCAATGCAACACCTTGAACAGTGAATGCACGAGTGATTTCACCAGAAAGCACGATACGAGCGCGAATTTGATCGCGACGAACAACATTCGCAGCTTTTAAAGTTTCAAGGCTAACGATGTCGCCTTCCACTTTACTTAACTCAGACAAACGTACTTCAGCAGTTTTTAAAGCGATTTGGCTAGTGAAACCGAATTTAGGTAAACGACGATAAATCGCTGTTTGACCGCCTTCGAAACCTGGACGAACGCCACCACTTTTACGTGATTTTTGACCTTTGATACCACGACCACCAGTCTTACCAACGCCAGAACCGATACCACGGCCTAAACGACGGTGTTCACGTTTTGCACCTTCTGCAGGTGCAAGCTCATTTAAACGCAGAGTCATGGCTTATTCCTCTACACTAACCATATAGTAGACTTTGTTGATCATACCACGGTTAGAAGGCGTATCTTGCACTTCTACAGTATGACCAATACGACGCAGACCTAAACCTTGTAAGCAAAGCTTGTGATTTTTCAAGCGATGTGAAGAAGATTTAGTCTGGGTAACTTTAATCGTTTTCATGATTGATTACCCTTGAATTTCTTCTACTGATTTACCACGTTTCGCAGCGACTTTCTCAGGAGAAGTCATATCACGCAAACCTTTAAAAGTTGCGTTTACTACGTTAGCAGCGTTAGTAGAACCATAACATTTAGCAAGTACGTTATGTACACCTGCAGCTTCAAGAACGGCACGCATTGCACCACCAGCGATTACGCCAGTACCTTCTGAAGCAGGTTGCATGTATACACGGCTTGCACCATGACGAGCATTCACAGGGTGTTGTAAAGTAGTACCAGCAAGGTCTACAGTGATCATGTTACGACGTGCAGCTTCAAGTGCTTTAGAAATAGCAGCTGGAACTTCACGAGCTTTACCACGACCAAAACCTACGCGACCATTACCATCGCCCACAACAGTTAATGCTGTGAAAGAGAAGATACGACCACCCTTAACAACCTTGGCTACACGATCAACGGCAACCAGCTTTTCAACGAGACCTTCGTTTTGTTCAACTTTTGCCATGATTAGAACTCCAAGCCGCCTTCACGAGCAGCATCAGCCAAGGCTTTGATACGACCATGATATTTAAAACCAGAACGGTCAAATGCAACTTTAGTAACGCCAGCTGCTTTAGCACGTTCTGCGATTAAAGCACCAACTTTCGTCGCAGCTTCAATATTACCAGTAGTACCACTACGTAAAGATGCATCTAAAGTTGAAGCTTGCGCTAAAACTTTGCCACCATCTGCTGAAATAACTTGAGCATAGATGTGACGCGGAGTGCGGTTTACACACAAACGAGTCGCACCCAATGCACGGATGTGCAAGCGTGTGCTTTTCGCACGACGCAAACGGGATTGTTTCTTTTCGTTCATAAGAACCTCGCGCCTTATTTCTTCTTAGCTTCTTTACGAAGAATGACTTCATCCGAATAACGAACACCTTTACCTTTATATGGTTCAGGAGAACGGTATGCACGGATTTCTGCCGCTACTTGACCTAACAACTGCTTGTTTGCTGATTTCAAAATGATTTCAGTAGCAGTTGGAGTTTCCGCTGTTACACCTTCTGGTAAAGCGTAGTCAATTGGGTGTGAGTAACCAAGGTTAAGGTTTACAACTGTACCTTTAACCGCAGCTTTATAACCAACACCAACTAGCTGCAACTTACGTTCGAAGCCTTCGCTAACACCTTTAACAAGGTTGTTCAATACAGCGCGAGCAGTACCAGCTTGCATCCAAGCATCTTTCGATTCTTTAGCTGGAGCAAGTTGAAGTTTACCTTCTTCCTGTTTTAGCTCGACCAGCGCATGCAGGTTGAAAGACAATGTACCTTTGCTGCCTTTCACTTCGACCTGCCGGCCGTTCTGAGTAACTGTTACACCATTTGGTACAGTTACTGGGGCTTTAGCCACACGAGACATGAGGAATCACCTATTAAGAAACAAAAGCAATAACTTCACCACCGATGCCCGCAGCACGTGCAGCGCGATCAGTCATGATGCCTTTGCTTGTAGAAACAATTGCAATACCTAAACCTTGCTTAACGCTTGGAAGTTTATCTTTGCCACGGTATTGGCGAAGGCCTGGACGGCTTACGCGCTTAACCATTTCGATAACTGGTTTGCCTTCGAAATATTTTAAAGTAATAGTCAAAGTAGATTTTGTCTCTTCTTGAGCAACTTCTACGTTTGAAATATAACCTTCTTGTTGAAGTACGTTTGCAATAGCAACTTTCAACTTAGAAGACGGCATAGAAACAGTTTGTTTCTTAGCCATTTGTGCGTTACGAACACGTGTTAGCATGTCGGCAACGGTATCTTGCATACTCATTTAGTCGCTCCTTACCAGCTTGCCTTAACAACGCCTGGTACATCACCTTGCATTACTGTGTCACGTAATTTGTTACGGCTTAAACCGAACTTACGGAAGTAACCATGAGGACGACCAGTTAAACCACAACGGTTACGAAGACGTACCGGAGATGCATTACGTGGCAATGCTTGTAACTTTAACATCGCTTCGAAACGTTCTTCGTCGCTCGCATTTACATTTGCAATAGTTGCTTTTAATTCAGCACGTTTTGCAGCGTATTTAGCAACAGTTTTTTCGCGTTTCAATTCGCGATTAATCATACCTTTCTTAGCCATATCGACCTCTTATTTGAACGGGAAGCCGAATGCACGCATAAGCGCACGGCCTTCGTCATCGGTGCGAGCAGTCGTAGTAATAGTAATATCCATACCACGAATACGATCAATCTTGTCGAAATCGATTTCAGGGAAAACGATTTGCTCTTTCAAACCCATTGAGTAGTTACCACGACCGTCGAAAGATTTCGCTGAGAAACCACGGAAGTCACGGATACGAGGGATTGCGATAGAGATCAAACGGTCCAAGAATTCGTACATTTGGTCGCCACGTAAAGTAACTTTACAACCAATTGGCCAACCATCACGGATTTTGAAACCAGCGATAGATTTACGTGCAAGAGTAACTACTGGTTTTTGACCAGCAATTAATTGCATGTCAGCTACAGCGCCGTCTAATAATTTCTTATCAGTAGCTGCTGCGCCTACACCCATGTTAAGAGTGATTTTTGTGATGCGAGGAATTTCCATCACATTCTTAATGCTAAGTTCTTCTTGTAACTTCGCTTTAAGTTCGTCGTTGTAACGTGCTTTAAGTCTGGCCATTGCCTTTTCAACCTATTACTTCGCTACCGCCACTGATTCACCAGTTGATTTGTAAACGCGAGTTTTCACGCCATCAATCACTTGGTAACCAACACGGTCAGCCTTCTGGGTTGTAGCATTTAAAATTGCCACGTTTGAGATATGAAGCGAAGCTTCTTGAGTAACGATACCGCCTTCAGCGCCAGTTACACGATTCGGCTTTTGATGCTTCTTCACTAAGTTAAGGCCTTCAACCTTAACGCGGTCTTCAGAAACAGACAAAACAGTACCCTGTTTGCCTTTTTCTTTACCTGCGATCACGATAACCTGATCGCCTTTTTTAATCTTAGCCATGATTGCCTCTTATAGAACTTCAGGAGCCAATGAAATGATTTTCATGAACTGTTCAGTACGAAGTTCACGAGTCACTGGTCCGAAGATACGAGTCGCAATCGGAGCTTTGTTGTTGTTCAAAATAACTGCAGCGTTATCATCAAAACGGATCACAGAACCATCTGGACGACGAATGCCGAACTTAGTACGAACTACAACTGCATTCATCACGTCACCTTTTTTAACACGTGCGCGTGGAATAGCTTCTTTTACAGTAACTTTAATAATGTCGCCAACAGAAGCATAACGACGATGTGAACCACCAAGTACTTTAATACATTGTACGCGGCGAGCACCACTGTTGTCTGCTACGTCGAGCATAGTTTCGGTTTGAATCATTGCCCTACTCCAAAACCGAGCATCACCGGTCACAATTTCGAAAGGCTCAAAGAGTACTCGAAATTGACCGATGATGCAACAAGAACGTCGAATTACTCAGCAGCTGCTTCAACTACTTCCACTAAAGTCCAAGCTTTAGTTTTAGAAATTGGGCGGCTTTCTTTAATGGTTACAACATCGCCAATTTTAGCAACGTTGTTCTCATCATGAGCGTGTAACTTAGTTGAACGGCGAATTGATTTGCCATACAACGGGTGTTGAACGCGGCGTTCGATAAGGACAACAATAGATTTGTCCATTTTGTCGCTTACTACTTTGCCGGTTAACGTGCGGACTGTTTTTTCACTCATTGTCCGTTCCCCTGTTTTTCGGTAAGGAGTGTCTTAATACGAGCAATTGTCTTACGAGCAACTTGCACTTCGTGCGATTTACCCAACTGACCAGTTGCTTTCGCCATACGAAGACGGAATTGGTTAAGCTGTTGCTCATCAAGCAAAGCTTTCAACTCTTCTACCGATTTTTCACGTAGATCTTTAGTTTTCATTACATTACCGTCCGAGTCACGATAGTGGTTTTAAACGGAAGTTTAGCAGCAGCTAAAGCAAAAGCTTCACGTGCCAAGTCTTCGTTCACACCTTCAATTTCGTACAGGATCTTACCTGGTTTGATCTCACAAACCCAATATTCCACGTTACCTTTACCGTTACCCATACGAACTTCTAAAGGTTTTTCGGTAATTGGTTTGTCCGGGAATACGCGAATGAAGATTTTACCACCACGTTTAATACGACGGCTAATGGTACGACGTGCAGCTTCAATCTGACGTGCAGTCATACGACCACGCTCAGTTGCTTTAATTGCAATCGAACCAAATGATACTGTACTACCACGATGTGCTAGACCAGTGTTACGGCCTTTGTGCACTTTACGGAATTTGGTACGTTTAGGTTGCAACATGGATTATTCTCCCTTGTCAGCAGCACGGTCACCGCGACGACCACGACGCTCTTGACCTTCACCACGACCACGACCGCGTTTAGCTGGACGTTCTTCAGCAGGAGCAGGGTTCATGACTTGTTTCATGCCACCTAAAATCTCACCACGGAAAATCCAAACTTTAACACCAATCGTACCGTAAGTAGTTTCAGCACGCATAGTTGCATAGTCGATGTCCGCACGAAGAGTGTGCAAAGGTACACGACCTTCACGATACCATTCTGTACGAGCGATCTCTGCACCACCTAAACGGCCAGAAACTTCAACTTTGATACCTTTAGCACCAGCACGCATAGTGTTTTGAACCGCACGCTTCATAGCACGACGGAACATTACACGTTTTTCTAATTGAGAAGCGATTGCTTCAGCAACTAAACGCGCGTCCAAGTCTGGGCGATCAATTTCGTTGATGCTTACTTGCGCTGGAACACCCATGATGTTGGTAAGTTCGCGCTGTAATTTTTCAATGTCTTCGCCTTTTTTACCGATTACGATACCAGGACGAGCTGTGCTAATTGTTACTTTAGCAGCACCTGATGGACGTTCGATAAGAATATTGCTAACCATCGCATTCTTAAGTTTTTTAGTTAAAAACTCACGAACTTGAAGATCTTTAAGCAAGTATTCAGCGTATTGTTTCGGATTCGCATACCAGTTAGCGTTATGACGTTTCACAACACCTAGGCGGATACCGATTGGATGAACCTTCTGACCCATATCAAACCCCTACCTTAACGGTGATGTGACAAGTACGCTTAGTAATACGATCTGCACGGCCTTTAGCACGTGGCATAATACGTTTAAGGCTCATGCCTTCGTCAACGTAAATCGTAGAAACTTTAAGGTCGTCAACATCTAAACTGTTATTGTGTTCAGCGTTTGCAATTGCAGATTCCAATGCTTTTTTAACTAAAACTGCAGCTTTTTTGTTGCTGAAGTTCAAGATGTTTAAAGCATGTGCAACAGACTTGCCACGGATTAAGTCCGCAACCAAACGTGCTTTTTGTGCCGAGATAGCGGCACCGCGTAATTTAGCAGTTACTTCCATCATGACACCTATTAACGTTTAGACTTCTTGTCAACACCGTGACCACGATAGGTACGAGTTGGCGCGAATTCACCGAGTTTATGACCAACCATATGCTCAGTAACAATTACTGGAACGTGGTTACGGCCATTGTGAACAGAAATTGTTAAACCAACAAAGTCTGGAAGGATCATCGAACGACGAGACCAAGTTTTGATCGGCTTGCGAGAGTTACTAGCAACAGCCGCTTCAACCTTAGCGAACAAGTGCGCATCGACGAATGGGCCTTTTTTCAGAGAACGAGGCATTAGTCAGATTCCTTTACTTGACGCGACGGTCGCGAATAATCATCTTAGTCGTACGCTTGTTGGTACGTGTCTTGTACCCTTTAGCTTTTTGACCCCATGGGCTTACAGGTTGAATACCTTTGTTACGCCCTTCACCACCACCGTGTGGGTGATCAATCGGGTTCATCGCCATACCACGTACGGTAGGACGAACACCACGCCAGCGTGCAGCACCAGCTTTACCTAATGAGCGAAGGTTGTTTTCTTGGTTAGAAACTTCACCAATTACAGCGCGGCATTCAACGTGTACTTTACGCATTTCGCCTGAACGAAGACGAATGATTGCGTAAGAACCATCACGACCCAACAATTGAACAGAAGCACCAGCAGAACGTGCTAATTGAGCACCTTTACCGATTTTAAGTTCAACGTTATGAAGTGTAGAACCGATTGGCATGTTACGAAGTGGTAAACAGTTACCTGGACGAATTGGAGCATCGTTACCAGATTGTACTTTATCACCAGCACGTAAGCCTTTAGGCGCAATGATATAACGACGCTCACCGTCAGCATATTTCAATAATGCAATATGCGCTGTACGGCTTGGATCGTATTCAATACGTTCTACAACAGCAGGTACGCCATCTTTGTTACGTTTGAAGTCAACGATACGGTAATGTTGCTTATGACCACCACCAACGTGACGAGTAGTAATGTGACCGTTGTTATTACGACCACCAGTACGTTTTTTTGCTTCTACCAACGGTGCATAAGGCGCGCCTTTGTGAAGATGGTCATGAACCACTTTCTCTACAAAGCGACGTCCTGGAGACGTTGGCTTACATTTTTGAATCGGCATAATTTTCGTCCTTATTCCGCTGCGCTTTCAGCGGTATCGCCCAAGTCAGCCATTTCAACATCTTGGCCGGCTTTCAGGGTGACGTATGCTTTTTTAACATCAGAACGACGTCCTAATGTACGACCAAAGCGCTTAGTCTTACCTTTAGTAATAGTTGTGTTAACTTTAACAACTTCTACACCAAAAAGTTTTTCAACTGCTTTTTTGATTTCAAGTTTAGTAGCGTTGATATCTACTTTAAATACTTGAACACCAGCAGTATCACCTAAAACTTGTGCCTTTTCTGAGAAGACTGGTCCTTTTAGGACTTGATAGATACGTTCGTTGTTCATCCGAGTTCTACCTCAATTTTCTTAGCAGCAGCTACAGACATCACAACTTTATCAAACGCGATCAAGCTTACAGGATCGATTGCAGTTGCATCTACCACATCAACGTGTGGAAGGTTGCGCGCTGCAAGATATAAGTTCTCATCTACAGCATCTGTAACGATCAAAGCACGAGCTGCATTTAAATCGTTAAGTTTTGCAAGCAATTCTTTAGTTTTTGGAGCAGCAACAGCGAACTCTTCAACTAAAACAAGGCGATCTTGGCGAACAAGTTCAGCTAAGATACATTGCATTGCACCGCGATACATTTTACGGTTTACTTTTTGAGACCAATCTTGTGGACGAGCAGCAAAAGTTTTACCACCACCAACCCAGATTGGGCTACGAATAGAACCCGCACGAGCGCGACCAGTACCTTTTTGACGGAATGGTTTTTTACCACCGCCAGAAACGTCTGCACGTGATTTGTGAGCACGAGTACCTTGACGACCACCTGCTAAGTAAGCAGTAACAACTTGGTGTACAAGAGCTTCGTTAAATTCACGTCCGAAAGCTACTTCAGACAATTCAACAGCAGAGCCGGAAACAGTTTTTAAATTCACGGTATTTCCCCTCAGGCCTTGATGGTAGGACGTACGATAACGTCACCGCCAGTTGCACCAGGAATTGCACCCTTAACAACCAAAACTGAACGTTCAGTGTCAACAGATACGATTTCAAGACCTTGTACTGTTACGCGTTCATCACCTAAGTGACCAGCCATTTTTTTGCCTTTGAACACGCGTCCAGGAGTTTGGTTTTGACCTGTAGAACCTAAAACACGGTGAGAAACAGAGTTACCGTGAGTAGCATCTTGGGTACGGAAATTCCAACGTTTAACACCACCTTGGAAACCTTTACCTTTTGATTGACCAGTTACGTCAACAATTTGACCAACTGTGAACAAATCAACGCCAATAGTACCGCCAACTTCACGGCCTTCAAGCTCAGCTTCAGTAACACGAAACTCTTTAACTAAACGACCAGCAGCAACACCCGCTTTAGCGAAGTGACCTTTTTGAGCGTTAGTTACGCGAGACTCGCGACGTTCACCAGTAGTTACTTGAACAGCTTGATAACCATCAGTTTCAAGTGTTTTGATTTGCGTAATGCGGTTTGGATCGACTTCGATGACTGTAACAGGTACAGAAACACCAGCATCTGTAAAGATGCGAGTCATACCACATTTGCGACCGACTAAACCAATAGCCATGTGCATAAACCTCTAAAAAAGCGGCCTAATTAACTAATCGTTAATTAACCGAAAGCCTTAACCCAAAGCGATCTGAACATCAACACCAGCTGCAAGATCTAACTTCATCAATGCATCAACAGTTTTATCTGTAGGTTGAACGATGTCGATCAAACGTTTGTAGGTGCGGATTTCGTACTGGTCACGCGCATCTTTGTTAACGTGCGGTGAAGTAAGAACGTTGAAGCGTTCGATGCGAGTAGGCATCGGAATTGGACCACACACTTGTGCGCCGGTACGCTTAGCGGTTTCTACGATCTCTTGAGCAGATTGATCAATCAGACGATGATCAAAAGACTTAAGACGGATACGAATTCTCTGGTTAGACATACCAGTAAACTCCAAGCCAAATATATAAAGAATCACCTTTGACGCATCTCACCTATCTGGTAAGTGTCAAAGGCAGTGATAATCACCAAGGTCGTGATCGATGCCACGACTGTAATGCACATTTACTACTTTCTTCGCAGTAAATGCCCTCTTCTTGAGGGTCGCTCATTATAACGATTGTTTAAGTCTTATGCAATTCTCTTTTTCTATTTTCTGCTCAATTCATCCTTTTTCTCATCAACTCTATATTTTTATTGATTGACCACGAACTCTATTGCCCTGTTTAAAAGTTGATTGCCTTGTTCAAACTTTTGGATGTCGCAATGATGTAGTTCATCTAAAGATTGAACATACTCACCTTTAAAAATAGAAAGCTCTTGTTCGTTCTCTAAAAGAAGATTTAATACCTTGGGTGTCATTTCTGGATGAAATTGAAAACCAAGAACATTTGAACCAATTTGGTACATCTGGTTACGACAAACTGAGTTCTCTGCTAAATGAATCGCACCTTTAGGAATCTCAAAAGTTTCACTATGCCACTGCATTACATTTATTTTTTCTGGTAATAAAAAGCTTTCTTTAGGTAAATTCGGCACCCTTTGTACGGTCGACCATCCCAATTCTTGATAACGGTTTCTACTAACGGCCGCTCCTAGTGCATTGGCAATAAGTTGCCCTCCGAGACAAAGTCCTATCGCAGGCTTTCCCGCCGCCAAATAACGACGTATCCATCTTTTTTCTATTTTTAACCATGGATAATTTGCCTCATCATTTACACTCATGGTTCCCCCCATAATAAGTAGCAAATCCACATCTTCAATGTGTGGCAATGCTTCTATTTCCAAAGGGAGATCAACTGGAAGTGCAAAAAACTCTGTAGCTGTTATCGTTGCATGGTGTGCTTTTAAGAATGAATAGCAGCTTCCAAAACCTTCGCCAGCAATATGTTGAAAATAGTGAACACGTAAATGCGACTTCATGCGCTTAAACCTATTGTTGTTAGAATGTTGGTTTGATCTTTGCAAAAATAAAGCCAAGTTTTAGTGAATGTTACACTAGTAACGAAACATCTTAGAAATAATCAAAAATCTAGCAGTTAAGTAAGTTTTCTCTTAATCTAATCTCATTATGTAAAGTATAGCGCCTCATGAAAAAGCATAACAATTTCCAAACCCAACTCATTCATGCACCACGAAAAGCACCTCAATTTATTGAAACCGTGCAACCTCCCTTATTTCGTGCATCAACTATTATTTTTAAATCGACTTCGCACCTTTTTGATCGTCACTGGACCGATCCTTATGACTATAGTTATGGCACCCACGGTACGCCTACGACATTTACACTAGGCGACAATATTGCTCAAATTGAGGGTGGTTTATACTGCCTACTTGCTCCAAGCGGATTATCTGCAATTAATCTCGTAAATTCTGCTGTGTTAGCAACAGGTGACGAAGTTTGGGTGCCAGACAATATATATGGTCCGAATCTGGAACACCTAAACTACTTAAAAGATCAATATGGAATTAATGTTCAAGTTTATAACCCGATTGATGTCTCAAGTTTCCAGCCTTCTGATAAAACCAAGTTACTATGGTTAGAAGCAGCAGGTTCTGTCACTCTTGAATTTCCAGATCTCAAAGCGCTAGTAAAAAAAGCAAAAGCGCATGGCGTTTTAACCGCACTCGATAATACTTGGGGAGCTGGCCTCGCCTTTAATGCTTTTGATTTTTCCGATGAACATTTATCAGTAGATTTAACCATTCATGCGCTTACCAAATATCCAAGTGGTGGTGGCGATATTTTAATGGGAAGTGTGGTAACTCGTGATGAGAAGTTACACCACCGTTTGTTCCGAATGCATGCCATTTTAGGGATTTCGGTATCTGGTGATGATACCGCCCAAATTCAACGCAGTCTTGCGCATATGTCATTAAGGTATGAGCAACAATCAAATAATGCTAAAACCCTACTGACATGGTTAAAAGAGCAACCTCAGTTTGCACAAGTTCTACATCCAAGCGATAAAGCTGCACCTGGTCATCAATACTGGCAAGAAATTTGCTCAACAGGTAGAAGTGCAGGCTTAGTGAGTGTTGTTTTCAAATCTGATTATGATATTTCAGCAGTACGCCGTTTTTGTGATGCTCTTAAGCTATTCAAACTTGGTTTTAGTTGGGGAGGACCGGTGAGTCTCGTCATGCTTTATGATTTAAAAATGATGAGAAAACTTGAAAATACACATTTACAACAAGGTTTGTTGGTTCGCTTCTGTATAGGGCTAGAAGATCCACAAGATTTAATTCAAGATATCGAAAATGCTCTGAAACAAATGTAAAACGACAACATCAATAGTGGCTCACACTAAGGGATAAAAATATATGGGTACACCGATTGTTATTGCAAAAAATATTAACGACACATCAAAAGAAATTGTTTTACTTTCCCAATTTGCCAACCGGCACGGCCTGATTGCAGGTGCGACCGGTACAGGTAAAACAGTTACCCTAAAGGTGCTCGCAGAGAGTTTTTCTCGAATCGGCGTTCCCGTCTTTCTTGCCGACGCAAAAGGTGATGTTTCAAGCCTCGCAAAAGCTGGTGAAGCTTCGGATAAATTTAATGAACGCTTAAAGCTTTTACAGATCGATAGTGTTCCATTTGCAGCCAATCCAGTTGTTTTCTGGGATTTATTTGGTCAGCAAGGCCACCCTATTCGAACCACTATTTCTGAAATTGGACCAATTTTATTAGCACGTATACTCAACTTGAATGACACCCAAGAAGGTGTTTTATCTGCCGTATTCCGTATTGCAGACGACCAAGGGTTACTTCTGGTCGACTTTAAAGATTTAAAAGCCATGATCACTTTTGTAAGTGAACATGCAGCTGAGTTTAAAGCCGAATATGGCAACTTATCTCCAGCCAGCTTAGGCGCTATTCAACGTAATCTCCTTGCTCTTGCCGACCAAGGGGGAGAGCAGTTTTTTGGAGAGCCAGCTTTAAATATTCTGGACTTTATACAAACCGACGCAAATGGGCATGGTTATATCAATATTCTTGCGGCTGACAAGCTCATGAATACACCTAAGCTATATGCTACTTTCCTGTTATGGATGCTTTCAGAATTATTTGAACAGCTTCCAGAAGTTGGTGATATGGATAAACCTAAACTCGTGTTTTTCTTTGATGAAGCTCACCTGTTATTCGACAACGCCAGTCAAGCTTTACAAGAAAAAATTGAACAAGTTGTACGTTTAATTCGTTCTAAAGGTGTGGGAATTTATTTTATTACCCAAAACCCGCTCGACTTACCAGAAAGTGTTTTAGGGCAACTCGGCAACCGTGTACAACATGCTTTACGTGCCTTTACTCCTAAAGATCAAAAAGCAGTAAAAACAGCAGCAGACACATTCCGCTCTAATCCCGATTTTAAAGTAGATGAAGCAATTACCGAGCTCGGTGTAGGTGAAGCACTGATTAGTTGTCTAGATGAACAAGGTACACCTCAAATTGTAGAACGTGGTTGGGTTATGCCTCCTTACTCTTCATTTACGCCTATCACTCCAGAAGAGCGTCAGACCTTAATTTCGCAAAGTATTATTGCCGGGGTTTATGAACAAGCTGTAGATCGTGATAGTGCCTATGAAATGCTCCAAAATAAAGTGGCTGAACGGGAACAGCAAAAACAAGATGCAGAACTCGCAAAACAGCAAGCGAAAGAACAGGAAACTTTAGCGAAGCAACAAGCCAAAGAACAAGAGCGTCTAGCACGTGAACAGCAAAAAGAAGAGGAACGTGCGGCGCGTGAAAGAGCTAAACTTACTCAAGATATTGTCGGAACTTTTGCAAAAAGTGCTGCTCGCAGCTTAGGTGGTAGTACTGGTCAAAAATTAGTACGGGGGCTACTCGGCTCATTATTTGGAAAATAAAATTTATTTTTAAATCAGCATATTAATTTAAGGGATTTTATATCCCTTAAATTTTTTAAGGTTTTTATTAAAAAGCTATTGCTACAACTATTTTAAAGATGTATTTTAAATACATCTTATATAGCCAGATAATTAAGGTCTAGCCATGACTCCACAACAAATTGAACTCGTTAAATCTACTGTACCTGTATTGCGTGAACATGGTGTTACTCTAACTACATACTTTTATAAGCGTATGTTGAATAACAACCCAGAACTAAAAAATGTTTTTAATCTTGATGATCAGACCAGCCTACGCCAACCTCGTGCCCTTGCAGCAGCTGTACTCGCGTATGCTGAAAATATTGAGAATCCTACGGTACTTGCCAAAGCGGTTGAACGCATTACCACTAAGCATGTCAGTTTAGATATTCAGCCAGATCAATATGCAATTGTGGGCGACAACTTGCTTCATTCAATTAGTGAAGTTTTAAATGTTCCATTTGAATCAGAGCTCATTGAAGCGTGGAAACAAGCTTACTTACAGTTGGCAGATATCTTAATTGGTGTTGAAAAACAAAAATATGAACAACTTGAAAGCTTGAAAGGTGGATGGGCTGGCTGGCGTTCATTTGAAATTACGCAAATTGACCCACTTGAGTCTGGCAAACGCTTTACTTTAAAGGCAACTGATCATGAAGATGTACTCACCAGCCCAGCAAATGCTTTTATTTCTGTAAAGGTTCAAGTACCTAACCAACAGCTTGAACAACCAAAAGCATTTAAGTTCACGGAGGCTCAAGAGGACAATACTTATCATTTTGATGTTCAACCAGAAGAAGACCATACAGAGTTCTCTGTTTCAAACATTTTGCTTGAGCACTATAGAGTTGGTGATCAAGTACAAGTTTCAGCTCCTTTAACGCTGTAACTTAAAAAGCTCTGGCCTGAAAGTTTTATTCTTTAGACTTTCAGGCTAAGATGATCAACCTCTTAACCTTTAGTTTTTGGTGATCATGCAACTTAATAAATTTACCGATTATGCTTTGCGAATATTAATGTATGTCGCTCGTCCAAGTGATACGCCGTACACGATTGCAGAAATCGCTCAAGATTTATATGTTTCGCAAAATCATCTTGTGAAGGTTGTCCATTTTATGGGTAAACAAGAGTGGATTATTACCATTCGCGGCAAAGGTGGTGGAATTCGATTAAATCCAAAAGCTTTAGATTTAAAACTTGGAACAATTGTCCGAATTTTACAAGGTGACCACCAAATTGTTGAATGCAATACACCACCTTGTGTTTTACGCTCCCATTGCGGTTTGAAAGGTATTCTTGATCAAGCTTTGGAAAGCTTTTATCAAAGTTTAGATCAATATACGTTAGGTGAAGTTTTACAACAGCCAAAATCCGCTTCAGATCACTCCCCTATCGCCTTTTTGCAAATCTAGTACCCGTTATTCTATTTATCTTTTTAAGCAAGCTTACTGAAAATTAGCAAGAATAACCAAGCTCCTTTATACTAGGCGCGAGCCCTCTCATTTAAAAAGTTATTTTTTATGCGTCGTAGTGAAAAATCGAAAGACACCAAAGCCAGACTCGCACCCAAGCAAAAGATCAGTTATGAAAAGAAACCGGATCCAGCGATTACAGCCTATGCTGTGCAATCTCTAAACTGGTTACGCCAAGCTGAATTTTTAATGAGTGCTCCTAAATTGGCACTATGTGTTGAAGATAGCGGCTACGAGATTGCGTTTGCCGGACGTTCAAATGCAGGAAAATCTAGCGCAATTAATGCATTAACAAACCAGAAACAGCTTGCACGTGCCTCCAAAAAACCTGGGCGTACGCAAATGATTAACTTTTTCAGCCTAGGTAACCCTGATCAACGCTTAGTTGACCTTCCTGGTTATGGTTATGCAGCCGTACCAGAAGATATGAAACGTGTATGGCAAAAAGAATTAGAAAACTATCTAATCCATCGTAAAAGCTTACAAGGTTTGGTTTTACTTATGGATATTCGCCACCCTTTACAGCACTTTGACATGATGATGCTAGAGTGGGCTTATTCACGCCATTTATTTGTTCATATTCTTTTAACCAAAGCAGACAAACTGAACCGCGGCCCAGCGAACAAAGTATTGCTTGAAGTTAAACAACAACTGAAAAAAATGAAGCTTGATTTCTCGATTCAGCTTTTTTCTTCATTAAACAAACTAGGTTTAGAAGAGCTAGCAAGTGTGATGGCTGGACGTCTGCACTTTACGCTTGAACAACAGCCAGAATTTGACGTTGATGCAATCCCAGAAGCAAGCGATGAGGATGCAGAAGAGTAAATCGTCAAAACAGATACAATTTCTTCATTAAATTTATATTCAATTGGCCCCTATTGCTAAACACAAATGTAGGGGCTTTTTTTATACTCATCATAACTTCATCGAGTTAAAAATCAGGACTAAATGATGAAATTGCTATCTTTTTTGAAGAATAAGGCTTTAGGTTCTTCTATTGATTATAAAATTCTTCCACGCAAGGTAAAATTTGACTGGAAAGATACCCCTGTAGACTGGATTCCAAACCAACCGTTTGCAAGTTATTTTATTAATGAAATTAACAATATCTTGCCTGCTGGAGAGTTCTGGTTCTGCCGACTCTATAACAAGGTTTTACCGCGTATTACTGATGAAAAACTTAAACAGGATGTACAAGCATTTATTCGCCAAGAAGCAATGCATGCAAACGCACACACTTCTGCCAATAAAGAATATTTAAGTGCACGCAATATTGATATCCAGAGAAATCTGGACATTATGAATTATCTATTTAGCACTGCTTTAGCAGATAAGCCTTTTGACAAAGAAGTTCCGCAATTCTTGCAAGAGCAATGGGATTTATTTCGTTTAGGTGTTATCGCGACAGTTGAACACATGACATGTGTCCTAGGTAAATATGCGCTTTATAACAAACGTTGGGAAGAGTTAGGTGCAGATCCAGAAATGGTAGACTTGGTAAAATGGCATGGTTCAGAAGAAATTGAACACCGCACGGTTGCTTTCGATTTATATCGCCATTTAGGAGGCGGTTATATTCCACGCTATTATTTAAGTCTTGCGGTGATTGTGCTTGTGTTAGGGCTATGGGTAGACGGCGCTGCACATATTATGAAGCAAGATCCACGTTTTGCTGATGCTGCCAAATCTAGATTTTTCCCAGCTTGGGTTGCTCTAGAATGGTATAAAATTAGCCGAAAAGATAATCAAGTTTTACCAAACCCAATCTGGCTTATTGCTCAGCAAATTGACTATCTCATGCCGTGGTATGATCCAGTTAAAGAAGGTAGCACTGAAGATGCGGTAAGTTATTTATCGCAGTCGCCAGCAGCCAAAAGAGCTGAATTACAAGCAGCTTAAAATAAAAAAGCAGGATATAAATCCTGCTTTTTTATTTAGAGATTAGATACTGATATCTTTATCTTTGGTATATCGATCTACTACCACACTAATCATCATATCTCCCTGCACATTTACAACCGTTCTTACCGTATCGAGTAAACGATCGATTGGAAGTAAAATCGCAATTGCTTCGGCAGGTAAACCCACAGACTGTAATACCATAATCATGGTAACCATACCCGCACTTGGAATTCCTGGTGCTCCAAGTGATGCGATCATTGCGGTTAGGCACACTACAATTTGTTGTGTCAGGTTTAAGTCTAGTCCAACTAGATTTGCCACAAAGAGCGCGGCAGCAGCTTCATATAAAGCTGTGCCATCCATGTTGAGCTGTGTACCCAATGGAATCACAAAACCCGCGGTTTGAGGACGGACACCCAAGTTTTCCTGTGCGCATTTCATACTCAGCGGCATAGTGGCAGAGCTAGAGCTCGTTGCGAATGCGGTAATTAAAGCTGTACGTGTGCCTTTGAAGAAAGCCCAAGGACTCATACGACCAAAAATCCAAAGCAGTAGCGGTAAAACAACAGCGCCATGAAAAATAGTAGTACCTGTTACCACAGCAGCAAACTCCGCCAATCGGCTTAATACTGAAATGTCTTCGGTAGCCATTAATTTAGCGAGTAAGGCAAAAATACCTAACGGCGCCAATTTCATTACCCAACCTACTAACATCATCATCATTTCAAAAAACTGATGACTCAATACCCGAATACTTTTAAAACGTTCGCCACCATGAACTAAAGCAACACCCACAAATAGAGCAAACACGACGACAGCTAAAACATTCCCGTCACTAAAAGCTTTAAATGGGTTAATTAAAGTATTTTGAATAAAATTAGTGAAGAAAGTTGCCGGGTTTAAACTATCTGGTGTTTGATAGCTTTGCATAGATGCCTGAAAAATTGAAATATCTACACCTCGCCCGACCTCAAACAAATGAGCACAGCTAATACCTAAAATTAAGGCCAAAGTGGTGGTGGTGATACAACACAAGAATGTGATTTTCCAAACTGGGCCTAATTGTCCACCTGCCTGCAAATTTGAAACTCCAACCACAATGGAGCTAAAAATTAATGGCACCAACAACATTTTAAGTAGCCCAATAAAAACACTACTTAATATGCCTAATCCATATAAACTGTGCTTTACAAAAGCAGTATCCGGATACATGGTAAGTAGGAAGCCAAAGGCTAAACCTAAAATGGCAGCAATCAGAATTTGTGTATTTAAGTTCATATCAACATTATTTTTTTCAGTAGGCAATCCTTTTGTAAATATGACATGAGCTTGCTTTTCATTCGAGCAATTTTTTGTCACATCGTTTCAATTAAAAATAAAAAAGCCATCTTTTCAGATGGCTCATCGTTATTTATTGAGTTTCAATTTCCCGTAAACGCATCAAACCCTCTTGCACCGTACTACATACGAGTTGGCCATTTTGCCACATACGGCCAAAGTTTAAACCGCGAGAAGCCGCACTAACTGTAGCTTCCATGTCATAGAGCATCCATTCATCAGCACGAAGTGGGCGATGGAAATAAATCGCATGATCAATACTGGCACATTGCAAACTTGGAGAAATATAACTTAAGCCATGTGGTCTTAAAGCTGTTGTCATCAAAGTAAAGTCTGAGTAAAACGCTACAATTGCTTGATGCAATGAAATGTCATCCAGCTGTTTTGGAATACGGTCATGGGTACGGATATAGTGCGCATTAAAAGGCGCTTCCGGTTGTGGTTGAAATGGATTGACTGGATCAATCGGACGGATTTCAACATGACGCTCACGCATAAAACTTGCACGAACATTTTCCGGTACAAAATTCAGGATACCTTCTTTCAACTCACTTTCCGATTTTAGCGCTTCAGGAGCTGGGTAATCTGGTTCTGGATGCTGATAGTTCAAGCCTTCTTCAGGGTTAGCAAAAGACACCATTGCCGAGAAAATAACTCGTCCATGCTGAATTGCCCGAACTTGACGGCTGACAAAGCTTTTGCCATCACGCAAACGGTCTACTTCATAGATGATTGGAGCATTAATATCACCACCATATAAAAAGTAGGCATGCAGAGAATGCGCAGGACGATCAGTTGTGTAAGAAGCAGCACGTAATGCTTGACCGAGAACCTGACCTCCAAAAACACGTTTACCGACCAAATTACGGCTAATTCCACGGTAAATATTTTCTTCAAGCTTTTCTAAAGTGAGCAGCTCAACCAGTTCTTGGGTTAACGCATTCATGAGAGATACCTTCATATTGCAGGCAAAATTGGTATTAAAGGACAGATGTGTAGAATCTATTGTGCCATAAAAAACTATTTGTACATGGAACAATCAGTCAACTTCTGACAAACATTGCCTTTAAAACAGCTAAAAATACGATTTTTAACGATAAAAAATGCCAAAAGAATTATAATTTATCAGAAAATAGCATATTGTTTTTTTTAATAAATACCGCAAAATATTTACCCTCTGCCTTTGGTGCCGGGATTTGTCTTTAAGAAGTAGGAGTTCTTATGTCCAAGAGTGGGTTTGGTCAAATGTATCGTCGGCTTTCGAGTAAACTACTTGACCTCGTGGTAACACCACATGTTCTTGGGGAAGTTCCTACTGAACCAGTATCAACAACAGAAACAGAAGCGAAGACCGAGCGCCAAAAAGTAGTGTGCTATGTCTTGCAAAATCATTCTCGCAGTAATGCTTTAGTGGTGGATGGGGAAACTCGCCGCTTAAATTTAAAGCCAGCGCTAGATCCATTAGTCATCGGTACTCATCAGGAAAAAGCTTCAGTTTTATTTTTACAACACAATGATGAAAATAACCTACTGAATCCCCCTCCTCATGCTTTTCCGCCACGTTTAATTAAACTAATCGAAGTTTTACAAGCAAATCCTGAACTCGACATAGAACTGGTTCCGGTAACCGTTTTATGGGGTCGTTCTCCAGATAAAGAAGACTCTTGGTTTAAGTTGTTATTCTCAGATACATGGGCAACACCAAGTACAGTTAAACAGCTTGTGAATATTGGTTTGCATGGTCGCCAATCTTATTTGGAATTCCATGAACCACAGTCTTTACGTGACCTCGTTGAATATGCTCAGAAGCATTATCCAAACCTTTCACCAGCAACTTATATTGTTAGCACTTTAAATGACTACCTTGATCGCCAACGCGAAGTTGTTTTAGGCCCTGACTTATCTGACCGCCGCAATGTCATGCAGTCGGTATTAAAGTCTCGTGATGTTCAAGAAGCAATTCGACGCGAAAGTATTCGCGGTAAAATAAGCATGCTTGAAGCAGAGCGCCGTGCGATTGGCTATGTGAATGAAATCGTATCTGATTATTCTCACTCAGCAGTACGTTTTGCAGATTTGGCATTAACACGTCTATGGACTCAGCTTTATGACGGCGTAGAAGTTCATAACTTCAGTACTGTCCGAGAGCTTGCAAAAGACTATGAAATTGTTTACACACCATGTCACCGTAGCCACATTGACTACTTACTACTGTCTTATGTGATTTATAAACGTGGCTTGATGGTTCCGTATATTGCTGCGGGCGACAACCTAAACTTACCTTTCGTTGGTCAGCTTTTACGTGGTGGCGGTGCCTTCTTTATTCGCCGCTCTTTCCGTGGTAATGGTCTTTATACTTCTGTATTTAAAGAATATTTATATAGTATTCTTTCTCGCAATACACCACTTGAATACTTTATTGAAGGTGGACGTTCGCGCACAGGCCGCTTATTACCACCGAAAACCGGCATGCTCGCAATGACAGTCCATAGTCATTTACGTGGCCGTGCCAAACCAATTGTATTTGTGCCAACTTACATTGGTTATGAGCGCCTTATGGAAGGTTCAACCTATGTAGGCGAAATGCAAGGTAAGCCAAAAGAAGCCGAGTCTATTTTTGGTATTTTAAAAACACTCCGAAAAATTGAACGTATTTTCGGTAAAGTACACGTTAACTTTGGTGAACCTGTTTTTCTAGATGACTTGCTTAAACAGCATAATGCTGAGAACGTTTATATTGAAAAGAACGATGACCCAGTGCCACCTGCTGTTTCAGAAGCAGTAAACAGTTCTGCAAATGCGATTTTAGAAAATATTAACCGTGCGGTAGTGATTAACCCGGTTTCTTTACTTTCAATTATTTTGCTTGCAACACCAAAGCATACGCTTGATGAAGAAATCTGTATTAAGCAGCTTGAAGCTTACCGCAATTTAGCATCAAATTTCCCTTACGATCAGCGTACAGAAGTGACGCCGCTCTCTGGTAAGGAAATTATTGCTTATGGCTTAAAGCTTAAATTGATTAAGCGTGTACAGCATGCCCTTGGTGACATTATTGCGATTGAAGATAACCAAGCAGTTCTCCTCACCTATTTCCGTAATAACATTTTGCATGCATTCGTTTTACCTTCATTGATTGCATCTCTTGTTGAACATAACGGGAAAATTAGCCGTGCTGATTTAAGCAATGTTATCTATACGCTTTATCCATTCTTAAAAGCCGAACTCTTCCTTAAATGGAAAAGTAGCGAACTTAAAGAACAGATTGAGCAATATGCAGATGCATTGGTTCAATCAAATCTTATTCAACAAGATGACGAAGGCAATTTAATTAGCTCTGCACCAAATACTGAAGAGCATAATCAGCTTGTTGTATTAGCAACACCTGTTAAACAAAGCCTTGAACGTTATTACATGACTTTAGCTTTAATCACTCAGCGTGGTTCAGGCAATATTTCAGCAAAACAAGTTGAAGAATTAAGTCATTTATTAGGCCAACGTTTATCAGTTCTTTATGAGTTTAACTCTCCTGAATTCTTTGACAAAGCATTGTTCCAAAGCTTTATCAAAGTTTTAACTCAACAAAACTACATTCGAACGAATGACCAAGGCCAAATCGAGTTTGATGACAATTTCCGTCAAATGGCAGCAGGCGCACAGTTGGTGCTTGATGAAGTGACATTACAAATGTTGCAACACATCACGACCTTTACTGATGAAGAGTTAAAAGAAGCTCTTGAAGCAATGGCTTCTCAGCAAGCTAAACGCCGTTTAAAACGTAAAAAAGCTTAAAATCTTCATGCAAAATAAAAGGTAACTTAAGTTGCCTTTTATTTTATCTACTCATTGGACATTCAAAGTAACGCGGATCATCAATACAACGTAAGCGTTTCATTAGCTCCACAAAGTAGGCATCGTAATAACCGGAGCGGACATATTGATTGCGTATTTTTGCCACCATAATGTCATAGCTCTGCTTTTCGTAAAAAGAAACGTCAACCCAATAATAGGCTGGTAAATGGTTTTCCCATTGTATAGCTCGATTCGTTAATAATTGACTATTTTGGACAAACCAAGCCCGAATTTTTCGTCCAAAGTTGGCTGGATAAGCTTGCGGTTTAATAATTATATTTACCCCGAAATACGCCAAAGGAAAATTAATCACCTGAGTATCTGGCCCAAAATCTTTCTGTAGGTTATAAGGCAAAAGACCATAAACAGGCGCTGGCATAATATCAATTTTATTTTGTTGAAACTGCGCAATCGCATTCGATAAATCAACATATACTGGCTGCGCACCTACACTTCTCACCAAAGCTTGTTGTGGCGGGTTATTGGCCAGAACTCCAATTCGTTGACCTCTAAGCTGTGCCACTTTTGATATTTTTTTGGTTTTCATGACCATATTTGCTGTTCCAACCGGAATCATACCGACTGCTTCATAGTCTTTATTAATTAATCTTTTCTCAATTGTAGGATGATTTAAAAGCTGCAATAGATTTCGTGCAGTCCGGTTATTGGGTATAAGACCAATACCTGAGGTACTGCCCATAAAATGATTATACTGATAAGTATTAAAGTTACTGGCAGCTAAGCCTGAGCATTTACCTTCATCAAAGGCTTGAATAGCTTGCTGCTCTTTTTGATAACTAACGACTTTGAATTTGACCTGATATTGCTGAGCATATAAACGAATGTCATTTAGTCGACGCGTAATATCCCCTTGGGTACCCGCTGGATCATATGCACACCACACCTGATCCCCAGCCCAACTCGTAACTGACGTTACACTCAAAAAGAAAGCTAAACAAAATTTTTTCACTTTTAACCTTTTTATCTTTATCGGCAATTTAACTGCCTCATCAGGTATTTCTGTTGTTATTTAAAGTTTAGTCTAAATTTTAATTTGTACCATGAGCATTTAAACATAATAAATAGTCATTAAAGCAAATTGGATGCTCAAGTTGAAAACCCGTCTCAAACAAATGTTTCGCATAAATTTTTTTGCCTGAAACATGAGCTGAATCTAAGGTAAGTAGCGGTAAATCTAACTGACTTTGAAACCACAGTAAGACTTCATGCAAAGGTACAGGTGCATTATTAGCAACAAGATAGCTTTTATGGGGTTTTTCAAAATCGGCTAAAAATGCCAAAAACCTTGCCAAATCATCAATATGAATACGATTACTATAGTGAATATTTGGATAGGTTTGCGTGTGCTCAGCCATTCGTTTTAGGCGATCAATAGAAGCCCCATAAATCCCTGTAGGACGCACAATCACGCACTGTGACGGAAAATACTTTTGCCATAGCAATTCCATATTGTGCAAGATATGCCCTTGGGCATCGTTTGGGTGAATCTCACTATGGTCATCAATTGCTTCACCAGAATTTTCACCATATACCCGCGTAGATGACACCACAATTAATCTTTTAACCGGATGCGATTTTAAAGCCTGACGAATAGGCTCAATACTATCCACATAAGTATGCTGATAACCTTCAACAGTACTATCGTCTGGTGAAAGTAAAATATACACTACATCTACAGGTGCAATTTCGCTTAAATCGAGCGTAAAAATATCCTGTACAAGATGTGTCCCATAAGGATCTGTCTTTTCACTACGGCTAATTGTGGTAATTTGATGTCCTTTCTCAAATAGTTGTTTAGCAACACGCTGAGATGTTTTACCATAACCGATAAATAATATATGCATAGAGAACTCGTTGAGGGGACATGACTTCAGTCCATCAGTTACAAGGCGTTGGATCGGCTTCAGCAGCCCTACTCGAAAAACTAAATATTTTTACCACAGATGATTTGCTGTTTCATCTGCCCCGTGATTATGAAGATCGCAGTACCATTATTCCTATGAATCAATTGGTGGTTGGTCGTAGTTATTTACTCGAGGGTGAAGTCAAATCTGTTGATTTCCCTCTAGGTAAACGTAAATCTATGGCCGCATTAATACAAGATGAATTTGGTAAGGTGACTTTACGCTTTTATCATATTTATAAAAATTTAACCGACAAAATAAAACCTGGTAACCGTTTACGTATTTTTGGTGAAGTTCGCGTAGGTGCACGAGGGCTTGAGCTTTATCATCCAGAAATTCAACTTATTAATGAACATACTCCCCTTCCAAAAACGCAGCTCACAGCAATTTATCCAAGTACCGATGGACTAACACAAGCTAAATTACGCGAATATGTTAAACAAGCGTTGAAGCATCACAGTGATGCTTTACCCGAGTTACTCCCTAAACAATATACAAATGGGTATGCACTCAAAGAAGCTTTACATTACATTCATGAGCCACCAGTTGATGCCAATATGATCCAATTGGCTCAAGGCTCTCATCCTGCGCAGCAACGTCTTATTTTTGAAGAGCTGGTCGCACATCAAATTAGTCTTCTCACTCGACGTGCTTATATTCGCCAAATTGCTTCACCTGCTTTTCCGAGTAGTAAAGTGCTTGCAAAAAAGCTGCTAGAAGCTTTACCTTTTCAAATGACCAACGCACAAAAACGTGTATCAAAAGAAATTTTAAACGACTTAAAACAACATCAACCTATGCTGCGTTTGGTACAAGGTGATGTAGGGGCTGGAAAAACTTTAGTTGCAGCGGTTGCAGCATGTCATGCATTGGAAGCAGATTGGCAAGTTGCGTTAATGGCACCCACCGAAATTTTAGCAGAGCAGCATTATTTAAATTTTAAACGCTGGTTTGAACCTTTAGGTATTACGGTAGCTTGGTTGTCGGGTAAACAAAAAGGGAAAGCGCGGGCACACGCTGAGCAACAAATTAAAGAAGGCCATGCTGAACTAATTGTGGGTACTCATGCCTTATTTCAAGATAACGTTGAATTTGCAAAACTAGGACTCGTGATTATTGATGAACAGCACCGATTCGGGGTCGATCAACGATTAGCCTTACGCAATAAAGGCGCCGAACAGCTCACCCCACATCAACTGGTCATGACTGCAACGCCAATTCCTAGAACACTGGCAATGAGTGCTTATGGCGATTTAGATACATCAATTATTGATGAATTACCCCCAGGCCGAACTCCAATTCAGACCGTCACGATTCCGCTAGATCGTCGTGAAGAAGTACTGCAACGAATTGCTTCAAACTGCCGAGAAGGCAAACAGGCCTACTGGGTATGTACTCTGGTTGAACAGTCCGAAACTTTAGATGCTCAAGCCGCCGAAGCCACCTATCAAGAAATGAAAGAGCGCTTTCCTGAACTTAATATTGGTTTGGTTCATGGCAAAATGAAAGCCGATGAAAAACAGGCTGTCATGCAAGCATTTAAAAACAATGAACTACAGCTGCTAATTGCCACAACTGTTATTGAGGTTGGGGTAGATGTACCTAACGCTTCGATTATGGTCATTGAGAATGCTGAACGATTAGGGCTTTCACAGCTACACCAATTACGAGGGCGTGTAGGACGAGGTGCAAAAGCCAGTTTTTGTGTTCTTCTCTATAAACCACCACTTTCACAAAATGGGCAAGAAAGACTTTCAATTTTAAGAGAAAGTAATGATGGCTTTGTTATTGCTGAAAAAGATCTTGAGCTAAGAGGCCCGGGTGAGTTATTAGGAACAAAACAAACAGGTGATATGGGTTTCCGTGTCGCACGTTTAGAGCGAGATGATCATTTATTGAGTCAAGCACACTACGTTGCACAACAAGTTCTAAAAGATTACCCTGAGCAAGCTGATGCCTTATTGAAACGCTGGCTTCCCGAAGCTCCTCGATACGCATATGTTTAAGTTTTTAAACCCACAGTATCTTTTCCAGTTGCTGTCCCCTTGCCTACTTTGCGAAATAGGAACACGGGAAAAATATTCTCTTTGTAAAGAATGCTGGGAACAGCTACCGTGGCTTAAGCAAACCATTCAGCGCAATGATCAGTCTGTTCTTGTGGCCTGTCACTACGCCTATCCAATTAACCGGATTATTCAGCAGTTTAAATATGAACAAAAATTACATTACCAAACCTTACTCGCTGAAGTTTTACACCAATTAAAATTTCCTAAGGTACAAGCGATTGTACCCATGCCTATTTCTAAACAACGTTTAACTGAACGTGGTTTTAATCAATCCTTATTACTTGCCAATCTTTTGAGTAAGCAATTAAAAATACCAGTTTGGCAGCCTGTACAACGCTTAAATGAGCATTCTCAAAAGGGATTATCTCGACTCGAAAGATTTGAAAATATTGAACAGCAATTTGTTGCGCTCACTCAAGAAAAACGGCGTTATCGTCGTGTGCTGATTATTGATGATGTAATCACAACAGGAAGTTCAATTCACGCTTTAAGTCAGGCGCTAAAACAGCTAGGGTGTACATCTATTCATGCCAGTTGCCTAGCTGCTGCTTCGTCTACATCATATTAAAATTATAGAGTTATAGATAAGTTCTGCTGACACCACGGAATTACAATTTCTTTGGTTAATGGTGCGAGTTTTGTCTCGGAATCATTAAATTTCACCCACTTCATTTCAGCAATTTCAGCTGCAATTTGTGGAGATTGTTTTAATCGAACCAAATATAAATGGCTAATAAGCGTATGATCCGGTTCATTGGCAGCTGCTGTCTCAAAACGCCCTATAAACTGTTCTATTACACACGGGCTGCCTATTTCTTCCAAGATTTCACGCTGTATAGCAGCTTCCGGAGCCTCATTCGGCTCCAGTTTACCGCCTACCTGCATAAAAGCTTGTGTATTACGCTTTCTGACAAGCAATAATTCATTTTGTTCATTTAAGATCACCGCAGCGGCAACCGTAATTGTTTTCACCTATTTAACCTCATTTATGGTTGAACGTCGGCATTTGTCCATTTCGGAGCAGGAGCCTGATATTGCTCAAATTGTTGAAGAATATCTTCAATTTTGTCTGAGGCAATCAATTTATCAACAAATCGCGCTTGGCTAAATCCGTTATCTACAGTTCCCTGAATCATTTTAAGCAAATCTTCATAAAAGCCAGCTACATTTAGAAAAGCACACGGCTTTTGATGAATACCTAATTGTGCCCATGTCCATTGTTCAAAGATTTCTTCCAATGTACCTGCCCCACCTGGTAAAGCAATAAAACCGTCCGACAGATCTGCCATTTTGGTTTTACGCTCATGCATATTTTCGACGACATATAATTTTGTCAGTCCAGGATGAGCTAACTCGCGATCAACTAAAGCACGAGGAATTACCCCAATGACCTGCCCGCCGGCTTGCAAAGCACTATCAGCAACAACACCCATTAAACCAGAACGGCCACCGCCATAAACGAGTGTTTTACCTTGTTTAGCAATAGCTTCACCGGTTAATTGAGCAATTTGTTGAAAGATTGGGTTTGAACCAAGAGATGAACCACAGAAAATACAAATTGAATTCATAGTATAAAAACCGTTTTATTGAACTGTCATGCTGACAAACTAGACTATCGACAGAGTTTTTTTTTGCAAAATAGCGTATTGGCAAGTGTTTTTCGGCAAATCCTTGTCTAAAATACACCCATCAATTTCCATCAGACTGCGTAAGGAAAAAAGACACATGCTTGAAGCCTTTTATGCCACAGAACGCGGAAGTCTGGAAGATGCCACCATCAATGGTGGATTTGATCTACATCCCGAATTAGTATGGCTTGATCTTATTGCACCCTCTCAAGAAGAACAACAATGGGTCTTAGATGCTTACAATCAGAACTTACCTACACTAAAGTCGTTAGAAGACATTTCATCTTCTGCTCGATTCTACCGTGATGATGACGGTATTTTGCATATCAGCACCTATTTTTTAACGAAAAATAAAAATTATCAGGTTGATGGGGATGCCGAAGATTCTTCCCATATGCTTGCCATGGTGCAGACTGTTGCATTCATCTTACATAAAGACCGCTTATTTACTTTACGTGGTGAAAAGTTAGTTGCCTTTCGTGCTTTTCGTGCTCGAGCTCGTCGTAATGACTACGAAATGGATTATAAAGATCCAACATGGATTTTATTGGGCTTACTTGAAGCAAAGCTAGATGAGCTTGCGGATATCTTGGAAGATATCCACAAGGATCTAGAAAAATACTCAACCGAGGTTCTCAATAACCATCAACGTGAACAGATTTTAGATCTTGATGACATGATTACTCGCTTGGCACAACAAGAAGACATGCTTGGGAAAGCACAGCTCTGTTTAATTGATTTGCGCCGTGTTTTAACCTTCTTGTCTCGTCCACGTGCTTTAGGTAGCCATATCTACGATGCAGATATTCGAGAACTTAGTGAAGATGTTCGCTCGCTTGTTGAACATGACGCTTTCTTATTCCAAAAAGTACGATTCTTGCTTGATACAACGTCAGGATTTATTAACACTGAACAAAACGATACGATCCGTCGATTCTCGATATTACCAAGTATGTTGGCACCACCTATGTTGATCGCCAGTATCTATGGGATGAACACGGATGTACTTCCTTTCGCACACGGTACAACCAGCTTTATTATCGTTTTATTAATTATTATTGGTTTCTTTATTGGACCTATCATTTATTTCCGCTGGAAAAAATGGATTTAAAGAGATTACCCCCGCAAATTTTGTAGATAAAAAAGCACCTAAATTTAGGTGCTTTTTTATCTTTGCTCATCAAACCAAATGTAGGTCTTCTTGCAAATGGCAGGCTTGAATGATTTTCAGCATCTTCTCCGGTACATTTTTAAAATGTAATCCAGACTTTTGTGGAGTTTGACGTAGCCATTGCACTAAAACAGCCAAGGCTAACGTATTACCATGCTCAAGCTGCTTTAAATCAACAATTAAAGGAAAGCTTGTTTGCTTTTTAATAATTGCCAATCCAGCTTGGTATTGTTGTTCAGCATTTTCAAAATCAATTTTGCCTGAAACAACTAACTCTTGGTTAAGATACTGAACCACTCTTCACCTACTTATTTTTGTTTATTCTGATTAACAGCAGCATCTGCATCAGGTTGGAACGTAGCAATTGCTTTATTCAAATCACCGCCATTACGTTTCACAGTTGCAGCAAACTGGTTACGGAACTGCAATCCTAAATCAATACCAGAAACATTGATGTTACGGATTTTCCATTGCGAACCTTTGTCTGCCAACTGGAACGACACAGGAATTTTTTCACCATTGTGATTAAAATCTAAAGTCACAACAGGGTTTTTACCAGCTGTCGCCTTGTATGGACGCATCGTGTAAGTTTGGTTTGTATACTTAGCAAATGCACTACCGTAATTCTCAATTAATGTATTACGGAAGTTCGTTTCAAACTGAGCACGCTGTGCAGCAGTACTATATTGGTTTGTTGCATAAGTACCCATCACAATACGAGTAAACGCTTGTGAATCAACATACGGGTCTAAGTTTTGGCGTACAATTGTTTTTACTAATGCTGGGTTATTTTGCAATTTAGCATGATCGGCTTTTAAACGAGAAATCAAGCCATCAGCAACACGCTTAATAAAGTCAGGTGGTGCTTCTGAAGGTGCAGCAAAAGCTGTACCAGCAATCATAGTAGACAAAATACTTGCTGTAAGGGTTTGTTTAAACAACGTATTCACCTGGAACCACTCCTTCAAATAATCTCTTACTCAACAAATGACGGCTGTGCACTGCTGTCAGTACTTGCAGGAGCTTTTTCTTCTGCTGAGGATGAACCAGCGGCAACCTTACCTGCGCCACCACCAGTAATAAATTTACTAATAAGATCTTCTAGATCCATCGTTCCTTGGGTATTAGAAATAGTATCGCCACGTTTAAGGTAGTTTAAACCACCACCCGGTACGATTTTTAAATATTTCTCACCCAATAAACCATTGGTTGCAACCATTATATAAGCATCTTCATCAATACTTGTGATGGAGTTCATGTTACTGATCAGTTGCTGTTCCATTGTTTTTTGTTGCGCTGGAGTCGCTTGCGTATAATCAGAACTATAACGTAATTCGTCTAAAGCATTTTTTTGAACTTCTTTTAACTGTTCAGCATTAAAGCTTGTCAGTTTTCCATCAAGATCAAAAGTAACCGTAGCCAAACGTGTAACCGGATCAAGCGTGATTGAATCAACGCGGCCAATTGTTACACCGCTCATCGTCACTTTAGCACGAGGCTTTAAACCATTAACGTTATCAAACTGAGCTTTCATGGTGTAGCCATCGCTCAAGTTCGTGCCCACTAAACCACTCACTTTCATTGCTAAAAAGAATAAAGCGATACCGAAGATAATGACAAAGATACCTACGGCCAGCTCACTAGTACGTGATTTCATTAAATCCCTCCGAACATGACCGCAGTCAACACGAAATCAAAACCTAAAACACATAATGAAGAATACACAACCGTCCGGGTCATTGCCGTTGCAATACCTTCAGGTGTTGGATCACAGGCATAACCTTGATAAACAGCAACCCATGTACAAATCAAAGCAAAAACAATACTTTTAATAATCGTGCCATTGAAAATGTCATGCCCGAAACGCACTGTATTTTGCATACCACTCCAGAAGGAGCCTTCATCAGCACCTAAAAAGTCAACACCGACCATCTTGCCACCAATAATACCAATGGCCGCAAAGATAACAGTTAACATTGGCAAACTGACTATGCCAGCCCAAAGACGTGGTGATACGATTTGCTTTAAAGGATCAACACCAATCATTTCCATACTGGCAAGCTGTTCACTTTGTTTCATTGAACCAATTTCGGCAGTTAATGCAGAACCTGCTCGTCCTGCAAATAGCAATGCAGCAACCACAGAAGCAAGCTCACGGAGTAGTGTTAACGAAATCGCTGTACCCAACATCGACTCAGCACCGAAAGTGACCAAAATGCTATACATTTGCAAGCCAAGAACCGCGCCAATAAACAAACCAGAAACAGCAATAATAAGTAAGGACATCACACCTACGCGGTGCATTTGGTAAACAAAACGACCAAAACCACCTTTGGTAGGAAATGAAAAAATAATCTGCAAGAGCATATGTGCCGCAGCACCAATGCCTCGAATCCGCTCAATAACGAGTCTACCTAACCAGGCAATCGTATTCATGGACGAACCTCGTTATCTAAATAAGCTTGGTGGCTAAACTGATATTCAACCGGACCTTCTACCGAACCGGTTAAGAACTGTTTTACAAATGGAGAAGCATGTGCCTTGAGTTGCTCAGGTGTACCTTCACCCTGAATTCTGCCTTCAGCGACAACATAAATATAGTCGGCAATCGACAACGTCTCTGCCACATCATGCGAGACAATAATGGTGGTTAAATCAAGTGCCTCTCGCAATGAGCGAATGAGACGCGTTAAAACACCCATCACAATCGGGTCTTGCCCCGCAAAAGGTTCGTCATACATAATTAAATCGGGATCAAGCGCAATTGCACGAGCTAAAGCGACCCGTCGGTTCATACCACCTGACAACTCAGTAGGCATAAGCTGTTCTGTTCCACGCAAGCCCACCGATTCAAGTTTTAAAGCGACCAGTTCTGCAATGAGATTTTCAGAAAGCTTAGTATGCGCACGAATTGGAAAAGCGACATTTTCATAAACCGACATATCGGTAAATAAAGCTCCACTCTGGAACAGCATTCCCATACGCGCACGTGCTGCAAATAATTCCTGACGTGACATTTGAGCAATATCTTTGCCATCAAGCAAAACTTCGCCATGATCGGGAACAAGCTGTCCACCAATCAAGCGTAATAAGGTCGTTTTACCTGTACCAGATGGTCCCATAATGGCCGTGATCTGGCCTCGACGTATATTTAAACTAATATTGTCATAAATGACGCGTTCCCCTCGGTTAAAACTCAAGTTTTTCACTTCAATCAGTGATTGAGTCGAGAGAGGAGTTTTATTATTCATAATGGCAATCATTCCTGCACTTTTATGCCCGCATACTATAACACTGAATTTTGGGAATCTTGTTGTAATTTTGACAAAAGCAAAACAAGCTAATATAGGAATAGGAGCTAGATTTTGAAAAGAAATTTATTGATCGAGAACTTGAAACTGGTCTACGAAATGGCCAGTTAATAAAGCATAGGCAAAGTAAATTCCATTGCACAAAGCAAGTGCAATAAAAAGATATGGCAAACCATGTTGAAATAAGAATTTACTCAACCATGCCAAAGGCGACTCTTTTCGCTTACTTTTACGCATTATTACAATAAACATTGAACTGTTTCACACTTTGTTATTTTATAACAAAACTAAAAAATAAAAAAGGCCAGTATGTAAACTGGCCTTTTTTTAAATCTCTTAAAGATTAACGGTCGAATTTACGACGGCGCTCACCACGAGATTCTTGATTAAAGTGTTCTTCGCGAACTGCGCGACGCGGACGGTCTTCACCACCAAAGCTACGTTTTGGACGATCACCAAAACCACCTTCACGACGTGGACGATCTTCACCACCAAAGCTACGTTGTGGACGGTCACCGAAACCGTTTTCACGACGTGGTTTATAGTCTACGCGGTTACCACGATTGTCATCATTTGAATCAAAACGAGGCTTATCGTTAAAACCACCTTCACGGCGTGGACGATCTGAGTTGAACTCGCGACGCGGACGATCTTCACCACCGAAGCTACGTTTTGGACGGTCTTCAAAACCACCTTCACGACGTGGACGGTCTGAGTTGAACTCGCGACGTGGACGGTCTTCACCACCGAAGCTACGTTTTGGACGGTCTTCAAAACCACCTTCACGACGTGGACGATCTGAGTTGAACTCGCGACGTGGACGATCTTCGCCACCGAAAGCAGGACGCTCACCACGAGGCTTATCATCAAAGCTACGACGTGGACGATCATCACGACCACCTTCACGACGTTTGAAGTTACCTTCACCTTCGAAACGACGACCACCGCCGAAACCGCCACCACGACGACCATCACGGCCACCGTTACCACCACGACCGCCTTCACGACGTGGACGAGCTGGAGGTGGAGATGGCTCTAAACCTTCAATTTCAGAAACATTTAAACGAGCTTCTAAGTAATCTTCAAGCGCACGGATTTTACCGCGTTCACGATAAGTCGCTAAAGTAATCGCTTGACCTGTACGACCAGCACGACCTGTACGACCAATACGGTGTACATAATCTTCATGCTTCATTGGTAAGCCGAAGTTAATAACGTGTGAAATTGTTGGAACGTCAAGACCACGTGCAGCAACGTCAGTAGCAACTAAGATTTTCGCACGGCCTTCACGGATACTACGTAAACGACGGTTACGAACTGTTTGCGGCATTGCACCGTGAAGTGCAACAACTGAATGACCTGCTTCTGCAAGTTCTTCAGCCAACATATCTGTATCTTCTTGTGTGCTCGCGAATACAACAGCTTGGTCAAGCGTTTCATCAGCCAACCAGTGAGTCAGAAGTTTCTTCTTGTGTTCGAAACCATCTGTCCAGTGTAAAGTTTGGGTGATGTCAGTATTGGTGCTGTGACCAGTTTCAATTGCAATACGCTCAGGTTCATTCATCATGCGCTCAGCAAGACGAATAATACGGTCAGCAAAAGTTGCAGAGAACATTAACGTTTGACCACGATTCGCAGCCAAGTCACTGATCGCTTCTAAGTCTTCAGAGAAACCAAGGTCTAACATACGGTCAGCTTCGTCCACGATTAAAGCATCAACTTTGTCTAGCTTTAATTGACGACGGTTAACTAAGTCTAATAAACGACCTGGAGTCGCAACTACAACTTGAGCACCTTTAAGCTGTTGAATTTGTTTACCAAAAGGCATACCACCCATAATTGCAGCAATACGAACACCTTTCATGTGACGTACAAAAGCAATTGCGTCTTGGCTAACTTGTTGAGCCAATTCACGTGTTGGGCATAAAACTAAAATGCTAGGCTGAGTCACTGCTTTCATACGTTCTTTGAACGGAACGAAAGTATCTTGACCTGCCAAATTATGTAATGTCGGTAATAAGAATGCAGCAGTTTTACCAGAACCAGTCTGGCTAGAAACAAGAAGGTCTTTACCTTCTAAAGCAGCAGGAATAGATTGTTCTTGCACAGGAGTTGGGTTAGTAAAACCTAAACCTTCAAGAGCTTGTTGTAAGGTTTCGTGCAAAGAAAATTCGGCAAAAGTTTTGCTCATAGAGAGTTCCACCCCAAAGGGTGCTCCATTTTTAATAAATACAAATAGACATCGGCAAAAGCGGCAAAGCAAATATTAGCTGAATCTTATTATTCAGCAGCAATCCGAGTAACGACGATGTGGACTAAACGCACGCTTGATTACGGCCGCAACCTGAAGAATCGCTGAGCGATTGGGGCGCAAGAAATGGTCCTCTCTATGGACAGCGTGCGCTTACAATGAATAGAACAGAATGTTCAGGTAATGAACGGAAATTTAAGTGCGTGGGCGGATTATAGCAGAAAGAATTTAAAAGTCATGTGTTTTAATCAACTTTCTCGGTATTTCTACTGTTATTTGTATTTTACCGACCATTAAAAAGTAAAACCCTCTATAAAAAGAGGGTCTTACTCAGAAATAACTTTTTAAATTATTTTGCAGCTTTGTCCCAAGCAGGAACTACAGTTTGCATTAATGGCTTTAACATTTTCAGTGAGCATGCAATCACTTGACCATTTTCAAGTGAATCATTACCACCACGTGCGTCAACCACAACACCACCAGCTTCCTTGATAATAAGCTCACCAGCAGCGATATCCCATGGTTTTAAACCAAGTTCAAAGAAACCATCAAAACGACCAGCAGCAACATAAGCTAAGTCGAGAGCAGCTGAGCCACCACGACGGATTTGAGCACCCGCTTGTGTTACCGCCAAGAGTGATGCGAAATGTTGTTCTGCATAAGACACAATTTCACCAGCACGTTTAGCACGGTAAGGGTGACCTACTGCCAAGAATGTATTTTCTAGGCTGTCTTTTACATTTACGCGAATACGGCGCTGGTTCATCACTGCACCACGGCCACGACTTGCAGAAAACAATTCGTCACGTACTGGATCGTAAATTACGCCGTGCTGAGTAACACCTTTGTGCTGAACAGCAATAGAAATACAGAAATGAGGGAAACCATTAATAAAGTTTTGCGTGCCATCAAGAGGGTCGATCACCCAGCACCAGTCTGCATCGTGGCCTTTGCCCTCTTGCAAACCGAACTCTTCACCTAAGAAGCTATGGTTTTTATAACTTTTACGTAATGTATCAATCGTCAATTGTTCTAAATAACGATCTACACGTGTTACAGGACCATCAATGCCTTTCTCTTCAACTTGCAAATCGAGCTTATGACGATTTTGATGCGCTTTTAAAAGCTCTTGACCAACTGTTTGAGCCGCACGCGCAGCCATCACCACCATAGGTTCCATTGAACACCCACTACAATACAAATTTGAAGATTTTGACAAAGAATAATGCATAAAAGCGTATCCATTTTAGCAAATGAATACGCTTTTTGGGAAAAAATGTTTCGAAAAATTTTATTGAGGTATTAAACCACCTGATTTACCTTAAGCCATGCTCGCTCAATCGAGTTCAAAATACCCTTAGCATCTAAACCACAATCTTGTAGCATTTGATTATGTGTCGCCTGATGCAAGAACGAGTCTGGTAGACCTAAATTAATGATAGGTTTAACAATTTGTTCTTGAGCCATAAACTCATTCACTGCACTACCCGCACCACCCATAATCGCGTGTTCTTCAACTGTCACGAATAAATGAGTATGCTCAGCCAAGTCTCGAATCATTTGTTCATCAAGCGGTTTTACGAAGCGCATATTTACAACACACACACTGACTTCATGTTTTTGCGCAAATTGCTCAGCTGCTTCCAGAGCAACCATGACACGACTACCAAATGCTAAAACCGTAATCTGCTCATCACTGTTTGCTTTAATTTCTGCAACAATTTCAGCTTTACCCAATTCAAGAACAGTCATCTCTTTTTGGATTTCGACGCCCACACCTGCACCACGTGGATAGCGTACCGCAGCCGGGCCATTATAGGCATAGGCCGTATGAAGCATTTGACGGCATTCATTTTCATCTTTCGGTGCCATGATCACCATATTAGGCACAGTACGCATATAGGCATAGTCATATGCACCTGCATGCGTTGGACCATCTTCACCAACCAAGCCTGCACGGTCAATACCAAAAGTCACGTCAAGATTTTGCAATGCGACATCATGAATAAGCTGATCGTAACCACGCTGCAGGAATGTTGAATAAATGGCGACAACAGGTTTTAGCCCTTCGCATGCCATTCCTGCTGCAAGTGTTACAGCATGCTGCTCTGCAATCGCGACATCGAAGAAACGCTGAGGAAATTGCTTCGCAAATTTAACCATGCCCGAGCCTTCACACATTGCAGGCGTGATCGCAAGCAAACGCTCATCTTGTGCAGCTTCATCACATAACCACTCACCAAACACATCAGAGTATTTTGGTGGTGTTTTCCCGCCCGAAGCAGCATTAATTTTGCCAATCGCATGGTAAGTAATCGGGTCTGCTTCAGCAGGAGCAAAGCCTTTACCTTTCTTGGTATAAACGTGAACTAAACGTGGACCTTTGCGTTTTTTGAGCGCGTTGAACACCTGAACCAACTGAGTGACATCGTGTCCATCAAAAGGCCCGAAATAATCAAAACCAATTGCTTTAAATAAATTATCTGCCGCATCGGTTGCAGATTGGTGTAACCGAGAGTTATATGTCCATTTTGGGTGTGGCTGGATATAAGCTTCACCATGTTCATTGACATTAACTAAATGACCTTTTTCCCAAATTGCAGCTAAATGTTTGGCAAAGCCACCTGTACTGCAAGAAATCGACATATCGTTGTCATTGAGTACAACAATTAAATCTGCATCATGAGCAACAGCATCATTCATTGCTTCAAATGCCATGCCCGCAGTCATTGCACCATCACCCACAATACAAACGACTTCACATGGGTCTTTCTGATAGCGACGTGCCAAAGACATACCCAAACCAGCTGAAATAGCAGTTGAAGAATGCCCTACCCCAAAGGTATCAAAAACAGACTCTTCTCTGGCTGGGAAAGCAGCCAATCCATTTTTAGCGCGAATGGTCGTAATTTGTTCACGACGTCCAGTCAGGATTTTATGTGGGTATGCTTGGTGTCCCACATCCCAAACTAAACGGTCATTTGGTGTATTAAAGCAATAATGCAGCGCTACCGTCAGCTCAACCACGCCGAGGTTAGCACCGAAATGGCCACCACTCTGGCCTGCTGCATATAAAATATATTGACGCAACTCATCAGCCACTTGTAGTAATTGGCTATGCTCGAGCTGACGTAATTGTTGAGGATGATCAATCGCATCTAACAATGGCGTAACAGGGCGTTGAGTTGGAATTTCGGTATACAACATATGTGGCAAAGCCTTTATAAGCCTGGCAAATCCTAAGCTGGGTCAAAATGGGTCGATCATACAATCGAATGAAGTCACCTTCAATCAGCCACATTTGCGAACGAGATCATGCAAAGCAGTCTCTCATACAGTATGGGTATGGTTGGCAGATTATCCTGAATAATCTGACTATTTATCAACTATTATCGTCTTCTTTATACAAAAAAGAAAACCTTAGTGTGCAAAATGATTATGACAATTCGACCAATCTCCCAGCATTACGCTATACTTTAAACCGTTTTCGGTTAAAAGATGAGTTAATCTGTGCCTATAGAGTTCATTGCAACATCAAAACTCCCGACCGCTTTTGGTGAATTCAATATTTCTGTGTTTCAAGATCCAGCAACAGGTGAAGAACATGTGGCACTTTCTAAAGGGTTAGAAAATCCGCCAACAGGTCCTGTTTTAGTCCGTGTACATTCTGAATGTTTAACAGGTGATGCTTTTGCATCATTAAAATGTGATTGTGGCCCACAACTACAAGCCACTCAAAAACTCATCAATGAAGCAGGACAAGGCGTAATTCTATATTTACGCCAAGAAGGTCGTGGAATTGGTTTAACCAATAAAATTCGTGCTTATGCCCTACAAGATCAGGGACACGATACAGTAGATGCCAATTTACTACTGAATTTACCTGCCGATGCACGTCGTTACGATATGTGTAGCATCATGCTCGATCACTTAAAAGTAAAAGAAGTAAAGTTAATTACCAATAATCCTTTGAAAATTCAGGCACTCAAAGATCAAGGTATTAACGTTGTAGACCGTGTACCGTTAACCGTAGGTCGTAATCCTTTTAATGAACAATATTTAAAAACCAAACGTGAAAGAATGGATCACCTTTACCAAAAAGATGATTTTTGATTTCAAGTCCAAAATTTAAAAATTATATTTAAGGGATTTTTTCAGGAATTAGAAAAAATCCCTTACTTTTTTTATGGATTTATGTTTTGATGTATCTAATCTATTTCGATCATCTTTGAGGGTCATTATGCAACATCCGACTTCAACAGATATTCAACGTGTCCGCGAATTTCTCCTCGATTTACAAGCCCGTATTTGTGCCGGTTTAGAACAACAAGAAAAAGCTGGTGGTGGGACAGCAGAATTTATCATTGATGATTGGGAGCGCCCTGAAGGCGGTGGCGGCCGTTCACGTGTACTGCAAAATGGTACAGTGATTGAAAAAGGCGGCGTGATGTTTTCACATATCAACATTAGTAAACTGCCTGCTTCTGCAACAGAACGTCACCCTCAAATTGCAGGGGCAAAAGCTCAAGCGCTAGGTGTGTCTTTAGTCATTCACCCTAAAAACCCGAATATTCCAACCTCGCATGCGAATGTCCGCTTATTCGTTGCAGAGCGTGAAGGTCAAGATCCGATTTGGTGGTTTGGTGGAGGTTTTGACTTAACGCCATTTTATCCAGATGATCAAGATGTTTTAAATTGGCACCAAGCCGCTTATGACCTGTGTAAGCCTTTTGGTGACAATGTTTATGCTGAACATAAAAAATGGTGCGATGACTATTTCTATTTAAAGCATCGCGATGAACAACGTGGTGTGGGCGGTTTATTCTTTGATGATTTAAATTGCTGGGATTTCGAAACCTGCTTTAAATATATTCAAGCAGTAGGTAATGGCTATTTAAATGCGATCTTGCCAATTTTCGAAAAACACCGCGAACAGCCTTATACCGAGGCTCAACGAGAGTTCCAGCTTTACCGCCGTGGCAGATATGTGGAATATAACTTGGTGTATGACCGTGGTACGTTGTTTGGATTACAAACAGGTGGCCGTATTGAGTCGATTTTAGTTAGCTTACCTAATCTAGCTGCATGGTCTTATCGCCCTGAATGGGATGAAGACTCTCCAGAGAAGCGTTTAACTGATTACTATTTAAAACCTCGTGATTGGTTAGGTTTAGAAGAAAAAGTCGCCTAATTTTTTGTTTTGGGGATTCTTTGGCTTCCACCCTAAAGAATCTCCTTTTTTGATTTCCATTTGCCTTCATTCAAATATTTTTTCTTGTGCTATTTTGACTTATAGTGAGGCCTGCTAAATATTCAGTGCAGGCTCTATCTGCCTCATGCCATTTTAAAATTTTGGATATAACAATGACCAAACAGTTTGCAGTAATTGGCAATCCGATCGAACAATCACGCTCTCCTGAATTGCATCATGCTTTCGCTGAAAAAACAGGTGTTGATCTAAACTATCAAAAACGGCTTGCTCCTCTTGACGGTTTTGAATCGAGCATGCGAAGTTTTTTTGCAGAAGGCGGCAGTGGTATGAACGTTACTGTTCCTTTTAAAGAGCAAGCTTTTGCTTTATGTGATGTGTTAACCGATCGTGCTCAAATTGCTAAAGCTGTAAATACCTTATGGATGGAAAATGGCAAATTACATGGTGACAATACAGACGGCCAAGGCTTAGTTGCCGCAATTCAAGCTTTAGAATGGAATCTTGAAAATACAACTATTTTAATTTTAGGAGCTGGCGGCGCAACGCGTGGTGTTATTTATCCCCTTGTACAGGCTGGTGCCCAAAAAATCGTCATTGCAAACCGAACTTTAGCTCGTGCAGAACAACTTGTAGATGACTTAAAAACAGCAGTTCCACAAGCCCAATTACAAGCAATTTCCCTAAATGATTTAGAAGGCGATTTTGATATTGTGATTAATGCAACTTCGGCAAGTCTTTCAGGCGATGCTTTACAACTACCTGAAAAATTAAAATTTAAATATGCCTATGAAATGGCTTATGGCAAACCTTCTAGTTTCCTTGATCAAGCGAAACAGCGTAATGTGCCTTATGCGGAAGGTTTTGGCATGTTAGTAGGCCAAGCTATTGAAGCCTTCTCTATCTGGAATAATGTACGACCACAATTAAAAGATTTTCTATAAACCAAAAAAAGAACCTACATATGTAGGTTCTTTTTTATCTTACTTATTATTTTCTAGCGGCAACCATTTGCTTATAAACCTCACGGAAAATTTCATAATCGATAAATTCATTATGTTCAGGTTTTAAGTTCTGAATTGTTTTTTCCGAAAGCTGTTTTTTACGAGCAGCCACATAAACATTCCCTAAAATATCAGCCGTTTCTGATAACAGATGCTTTTCTTCAGCAGAAACACCATTTTGTTTTTCAAACTCTAACTGATACTGTTTTGAGAAAAGTTGGGCTGGCTGTTTATATTGCTTCTGTAGCTTCTGCCAAGCTTCACACCCTGTTTTACCTTGTATAGTCGTTAATACAATATGATCTACAGCACGTCCTAACTCGTGGTCAAACTGATCATCTTGTTCAAGATGATGTTTTTTCTGTAAAGCGGTAATACGCTCTAAGGCTTTTCCTTGAGGATTATATGTATCTTCATCAGAGAACCAGTAAGCATAAACCTCAGCAATTTCTTGTAGCTGTTGAACTGAATAATACTTAATATATGACGGTTTTTCGGCAGTCAATTTGGCAATAAATACTGCTTTATAAGTTTTGTCATAAGCATGCGTTGCATCATAGGTTTTATCTGCAAGTACAGCCAGATTTGCATCTAAATCTTGTACATCACTATGTGTGCCCACAGGGTGCTCTGAAACATCACTTTGCCCAAGCTTTTCACTAAAACCTTTAATAAAGTTTTCCAGCATAGAACCTTTACTTGCTTCAGCCACAGATTTAGCTTGTTTAAGCTGCTGCTGATCAATTGAAGTCGCTTTCCCATAATTCAGAATTTGCATATCTGCTTTAATATTGAAGCGGTGCTTAAACTCAGCTGGCGTGTAATCAACATCGTAATCCATATTGACTGCACGGCCTTTGTCATCTAAAGCCACATCAATTGTGATTGGGTTTCTTTGCTTCGGTAAAGCTTGTTCAATTTCATCCTTATGTTTTAACCAAAGAGCTTTGAATGCTTCATCATTAATAAACTGGTTTTGGTTATAAGCTTCAAAAGTTTGCTTTAAAGCGTCCTGACGAGACTTGATTTGCGCTTTTTGAATACTTGTATCGCTCTGATCTAGAACATCAATACCGTAGATTTGGCAATAATTAATATCCCCTAAAGCGACCGGTTTTTTAAGTGATTTTAATTCAATACATTGATCTTCCGTCAAGGCAACTACTTCTTCATTTTCTGAAGTTTGTTCAGTCTCTGCTACAGCTACATCACTCGCCTCTTCACTAGAAGCAGGCTCTACTTCCTCATCTTCAGAAGTAGAGGTATTGCCTAAATGAGCATTAACAAGGGAGTACAACTGTTGGCTAACAGCAGCGGCGTCATCAGAAGAAACCTTTTGTTCTTCTTTACCTGCAGTGCCTTTTTTCGCATCAGAAGCAGCAATCTCTGCGGCAAGCGTTTCAGCAAGTTTTTCCTCATCAAGACCTAAAACACTTTTTTGAAGATATTTTTCATTAACTTGCCCAAACAAATCTACTTCTAAAAGCAGTTGTTCAACCGTCGTCTTTAAACGAATTCTTTCAACCGCCCCTGCTTTACGATCAGCCTCAGTTAACGATACACGTTGTAAGTTTTGCGGTTCAGCTAATCGGTATGAAACAGCACTTGAAGCTTTAAGGTATTCAATAAACTTCTTCTGATCGACATTTTTAAAGAAGGCTTTATATTTTGAGAAATCAACATAAGCTAAATTATTTTGGTTATCTTTATTGACCAAATATGGCATCAAACCAAAATAATTTATGTAAAACTTATAATTCTCAAGATCAAGCACCATTGGCAATTTTGCCTGAACTAAAAGTGTCGGTTTTTCATATCTAGCAGTTAAATTAAATGAACCCATTTTTTGACGATAATGTATCGAGCCGTCATAACTAAACTGAAGATCATTTAACAAATTAAATAATACGGTATTAATTTTTTCAGAACGTGCTGAGGAAGTCAGTCCCAAATCACCTTGTTCGTTTGCAATCGCCGCATATAAGGTTTGTTTCTGTGCTTTACTTAAGGCAACTTTTTGTTCACGTAAATATTGATCAACTTTCTTTTGTAATTCAGCATCTAGCTTAGCAGTATTCTCAGCTTTTACATTTTGCTTTATTTGTGAAGGATCAACGGTAATTTTAAAGTTTCCGCGATAATCATAACTTGGGTATTCATACATCGCATTAACACTTTGAATGGCTTTTTGCTCTAAACTCGCAGATGCCACCTGTGGACGCACGCCGTGTTGTGCACATGCCGTCAAGCCCAAACTAAATAAACATAAACTGAGATATTTTAAATGCATAACCTTTTTTAAAACCTTATCGCTTTATCTTTTTAACAAAACTTGCTAAAAATAAAAAAAATTAGTTGTTTTTTCACATAAAAGTATAAGTCCCGACTTTAGCAGAAATTATAATTTCAGGTGTATTTATTTTCGACAAAATTCGCTTTTCTGACATTCCTTTCGGGTGCGATTAACATTGTATTTTTATCATGCGAGTGAATAATCAAATCATCGATTCAGATAATCCCACAATGATTCAAAATTAGGATTAAAGCCATGCCAGCATATAAAGCTCCGCTACACGATATCCGCTTCTTAATGAATGAAGTACTAGACTATCCTGCTCACTACAAAACTTTATCAAATGGTGAAAGTGCAGATCCTGATACAGTAGATATGATTCTTGAAGGCGCAGCAGATTACTGTGAAAACGTACTGTCTCCACTTAACCAATCTGGCGATGAAGAAGGTTGCCATTTTGACAACGGCGAAGTTAAAACGCCAAAAGGTTTTAAAGAAGCTTATGACCAGTTTGTAATGGGTGGCTGGCAAGGTCTTTCTTATCCTGAAGAATTTGGTGGTCAAGGCCTACCAATGTCTTTAAACCTGATTAAATCAGAGATGATGGGTACTGCGAACTGGTCATTTACCATGTATCCAGGTTTAAGTTCAGGCTGTATGAATACTATTTTGCAATTCGGTACAGATGAGCAAAAACAAACGTATATGCCGAAACTTGTTGAAGGTACATGGAGCGGCACAATGTGCTTAACCGAACCTCAATGTGGTACAGACTTAGGTCAGGTAAAAACCAAAGCTGAACCACAAGCTGACGGTACTTATAAGATTTCTGGTACAAAAATCTTTATTTCTGCCGGTGAGCATGATTTAACAGAAAATATTATTCATATTGTGCTTGCACGTCTTCCAGATGCACCAGCAGGTACTCGTGGTATTTCATTATTTATCGTCCCTAAATTTATCCCAACTGCGGATGGCGGCGTAGGTGAACGTAATACTGTAAGCTGTGGTTCAATCGAACACAAAATGGGTATCCGCGCTTCTGCAACTGCTGTATTGAACTTTGATAATGCAACAGGTTACCTCATTGGTGAAGTAAACAAAGGCTTACATGCCATGTTTACCTTTATGAACACAGCGCGTATTGGTACTGCGGTTCAAGGTATTGCCCATGCAGAGTTATCTTTCCAAGGCGCTCTACCATATGCCAAAGAACGTATGTCTATGCGTGCCCTTTCAGGTAAAAAAGATCCAGATAAAGTTGCTGATGCGATCATTCACCATGCTGACGTACGCCGCATGTTGTTAACTCAAAAAGCAATCGCTGAAGGTGGTCGTTCAATGATCTACTACGCAGCACAGCTTGCTGACAAAATGACAGATGCTTTGACACGCGGTGACCAAGCTGCATTTGAAGATTATGACGATAAACTTGGTTTCTATACACCAATCTTAAAAGGTTTCTTGACCGAGCTTGGCCTAGAAGCTGCTAACCACGGTATGCAAGTGTACGGCGGCCATGGTTACATTAAAGAATGGGGTATGGAGCAAATCGTACGTGATGCCCGTATTTCTACTTTGTATGAAGGAACAACTGGTGTTCAGGCACTCGATTTGATTGGTCGTAAAGTGTTGTTAAGCTCAAAAGGTAAAGTAGTTCGTGAATACACTGCTGAAATCTTAAAGTTCTGTGCTGCACATGCGCGTAATAAATACTTACGTCGTTTTGCTTGGGACTTAACAAAGCTTTGTGCTCAGTGGAACACTTTAACTGTTCGTATCATGCTTGCTGCACGTAAAGACCGTGACATCGTATCTTCTGCTTCTGTAGATTTCTTGATGTTCTCAGGCTATGTGATGATGGCTTATTTCTGGGCACAACAAGCAGTTGTCGCTTCTGAAAAATTAGAAGCAGGTAATGGCCAAGAAACTCCTGAGTTCTATAAAGCAAAAATTAAAGTTGCAGATTTCTACTTTGACCGTTTATTACCACGTGCTCAAGGTCATGCAGAATCAATGGTAACGACTTCTCGTACGCTGACTTCATTACCAGCGGAACACTTTAGTTTCGACTACTAATGATCTATAGACTCTAAAATCAAAAGAGCGCAATTGATATTGCGCTCTTTTTTATTTTGCTAAAATTGGCTTTACTCTTTATCAAGTACATAAGCTTTTGTAGGAACAAAATAATTTTGTTCCAAAAACTCACGGTTTTTACCAAAATCGCTATAAAATAATTTTTCTAAATTTACGACCAATCTTTGTTTTGCATCAATATCAAAATAGAAGTTAACATCTGATAAAGGACATTGAATCGTTAACTCATGAGCGGCAGGTTCGACCTTCCATTTCAAGGAAGGACATAATTGATTGATGACCGCACTTTTTGAGCCATCTTTACTACCAACACGACCAAAATGAACAACATTCCAATATGCAGTTCCATCAGGTAATAAATTTAAAATATATTCTGCCTCGCCTGTTTCACAATCGGCAAAATTATCTTCACATGAAATACGAGTGTGATAACGGCCTGCATATTGTTGGTCTGCTTCGGATAGTTTTGAGGTTTGATCTGGAACGCCCTCAGGCAAGAAAGTTCGCCCTGCTGCATCATCTAAAGTTTTAACCTTCGTGGTGCTTTTAATCAAACTATCTTCATGTCTAGAAGTCGTTGCTACCGCGGAGTGATCTTTAGAGTCGGCATGATTTACATCGCAGGCACTTAACCCCATACACAAGATGGCTGCCACACCCAAATGTTTTATTAAAAGACCAGACCACTTCAAAGACATATACATCATTCACATACAACAGCAATGCTACAGTTCAACCTTATTGTTCAGGAACGATATCATCGCTGCTACAAACACTTTCAGCCCCGAAACAGTGCATTTTAGTAGATGTTGCTTTCATTGATTTAAACCATTTACATATTTTAACCATTTTTAGTTTCGTGAACCTTTAATTCATTCGGATTGGCTCCATATTCTTATTAACCAAGTGAATAAATGATTCCTTGTAACTTATATATTTGAGGAGACTTAGATGGCCAATTCTGGTTTATATCGCTCGAACCGACAAAGCATGATCGCCGGTGTAATGGGCGGTATTGCTGAACGATTTGGTTGGAATGCAAATTTATTACGCATTATTTTCGTGTTAGTTTCGATAATGAGCGCGGCTTTTCCAGGGATTTTAGTGTACTTAGTTTTATGGTTGGTAATTCCTAAAAAACAGCCAGAACAAGTGCAAGGTTATCAACAACCTGTTCGCACTGTACGAGAAGAACAAATACATTAAAAAACTTAGTTTATTTTGGTCGCTACGGTTGCATCCCCTAATCAACCGTAGCTTTTTTTATGTTTAAAATTACAATTTACGATTTAACTGCTGTTGTAAAGCCGCAATCATATCTGCACGGCTAATGATTCCAATCAGTTTTCGTTCCTCAACCACTGGAATATAGTTAAAAGACTTCTCAACAAAGTAAGGTACAAGGTCTTGAATCGGCTGAGTTGGCAGTACAGTAACTACTCGACGACTCATAATTTGTCTTACGTAATGCTGCCATGAGTTTCTTGGATCTGTTGCCCCTTTAAACCATTCCACAACTTCATATAGCGCCAAAGTACCCACTAAATGGTTGTCTGCATTAACTACAGGCAAACTCATGAGATTTTCTTGTTTAAATTTATCTAATGCCTGATGAATATCATCATTTTCATGCAATTTAATCACATCACGGCTCATAATATCCTGACAGGTATATTGGTTCACCATACGTTCATTGGCATGTTCTTGCGCTTCTAAAATGATTTTTTCTAAGTCGTACTGGCTGATATCTAACAGTTCAGTATGATGTTCTAATGCATACTCAATATCTTTTGGCTGAATTGATACTTTTTGAGTGGGCGTTGGATCTTTACTACGCTCATTTAAATGTGCAGTAACCGGATAATGTCGCCCAATCAATCGATTAAAAAATACAGCAAAACCGAGTAGAAGTAATGAGTTGAGCAGAACCGGATAAAAAACGAAATAAAAGCCTAATTTATGAATGGCAGCGCCGCCCAACACAGCCGTAATCGCAACTGCTCCACTAGGTGGATGCAAGGAGTCGGTAGTCATCATCAAAAATATGGCAAAACCCACAGCCACGCTAAAAGCCGTGGTTAAATCCGGAATCCACTGTGCACAGGCGACCCCAATAATTCCGGCTAATGTATTACCGACAATAACATTCCAAGGCTGAGCCAATGGACTGGTAGGTACAGCAAATAAGAGAACAGATGAGGCCCCCATTGGTGCAATGTACCAAGCATTAATTCCGCCTAAAACATACCAGCTAATTAATGAGGAAATTGCTAAACCACATAGCGCTCCAACGCCACAAAGCAACCGTTCTTTTAGGGGTAAAACCTTAAAATTCGGTTTTAAAATCTGTAACCATTCTGGCTGTATAACACTCACAGTACACCTTAGGGGATATGCCGTTATTTATAACGGGCAAAAGTATACGCCCAAAGCCACATAAAGTGCATTTAAATTATATCTTTCAATTATCAGAAAACCTGTTGAATGTGCTCTTACTATTTTAATGTTTTAATATTCAATTAACTTTTCATTTAAATAGCGCCAGTATCTTTTTGGCAAATATTGCACATGAAGCTTAATATTCTGGCGTTCCGTAATATTAACGCTTTTAAAATAATCCTTCCAAAGCTGGTCATATAAGACTTCTTGCTCATCTAGCTCAAGCTGAAAACTTTGGCTCATTCCATTTTTTAAATTACGGTCAACGTCAGAGGCTTCGAGTGAAACTTCATGTATTTCCCGTAAATCATAATATAGGCCAAACTTGCGTTGCTCATCATAAATTAGCCAACGCTGATCTTGATAACGCCGTTTAAAATGCGGCTGAATAAGCGGTAAAACATTAAAATCAGGACGAACCAGACTTAAAAAAAGCTCATCTTTGGTTTTCTTAAAACGAATAAAAGCCTCCATCCGATGCTTCTCTCGTCCAACTTTTTTCGTCCACTGCGCAATCGCTAAAACACTGGGATGTGAATAATCTTTTTCTACAGAAGAATGGCTACTAAACACATAAATACAGTAATTAAATAAATGTTGATAGGCATCTAAAGATTCAGATAAAGAGGCAAAATAAAATTGTCTTAACGAAGAGGATGAAAGCTTTTTTTGTAGCGCTGACCAAACACGTTCTGCATGTTGCTCATTATTTGAAACCTCAATTTTATCGGCAAACAGGCCATGTTGAGCCGCATCATTCAAGCAAAGCCTAACCTGTAATTCTTTAAATTGAAATGCACGAAAAACACAGCTCAGCAGCCCAACCATTGAACCATCAAAATAATAAGCGACTTCCTCATTAAACATAGCTAAAACCCAAGGCTTAATTGTGGCGAAAGCTGCTGCACATATTTCGACGAGCCTTGCATTAAAATCTGCTGCCGAATAAAACTTGAAGATAGTTCTTTTTGGAATTTTGGACTGTCTTCACAGCGAATAAAGAATTTTGCTCGTTGGTAGGCCACACCGAGTTTTTTAAGTAAATCGATATGGATTTTCCCAAAACGACGAGCCTGCACAATTTTCTTGGCCGATTTCACACCAATGCCCGGTACACGTAAAATCATCTGGTAATCGGCACGGTTTAAATCTACCGGAAACTGTTCAGGATGCCTTAAGGCCCAGCTTAATTTTGGGTCTACATCAAGTTCTAAGTTAGGGTGTTTTTCATTAACGATTTCATTGACTTCAAAACCGTAAAAACGCATCAGCCAGTCACTTTGATAGAGTCGGTTTTCACGAAGCAACGGAGGCGCAGAGCCAACTGCGGGCAAGTAATTATTTTCGTTATTAATTGGGATATAACCCGAAAAATAGACACGTTTGAGTTTAAATTCTTTATAGTGTTTGTCAGCCATAAACAAAACATCTTGGTCTGACTCTTGATGAGCGCCAACAACCATTTGCGTAGTCTGCCCTGCCGGTACATATTTCGGCACGTGCTTAATAATTTGTCGCTCATCTTTCAATTGAATGAGCCGGTCACGAACCAAACCTAAATCTTTTTGTACTTCCTGATGTGATTTTTCTGGCGCAAAAGTTTTTAACCCAATCTCAGTCGGCATCTCTAAATTAATACTCATCCGGTCAGCATATAAACCTGCTTCATGAATCAGTTCAGGCGATGCTCCCGGAATTGTTTTTAGGTGAATATAACCATTAAAGTTTTCTTCAAGACGCAACTTTTTCACGACTTGAAGCATACGCTCCATCGTGTGATCTGCCGATTTAAAAATGCCTGAGCTTAAAAATAAACCTTCAATATAATTACGACGGTAAAAATTAATGGTTAAGTCAACAACCTCTTGCACCGTAAATGCCGCACGTTGGACGTCATTAGAACGGCGTGAAACGCAATAGGCGCAGTCAAAAATACAAACATTGCTAAATAGAATTTTTAAGAGAGATACACAGCGGCCATCTTCGGTATAGCTATGGCAAATACCCGAATGACTGGCATCCCCCAGACCTTTATTTTTGTTTTTACGATCACTGCCACTTGATGAACAAGACACATCATATTTAGCAGCATCAGCAAGAATTTGTAGTTTTTTCCCGAATGCGATCAGACATATCAAACGACTCATTTATGGCATCGTTTAAAAAATATCATTTCGCATTCTTAAATTTAATCCAGTGAAGTACGCTCGGCGTCATGAAGTGACGTTTTAAATTAGAATGATCTAAGGGAGTAGGCCATAGATCTTCTCTATTTAGGATAAATAGAGAGTTTAACTCTACATTACTATCTTTGTTGTACGACTGGCCGGGTACTATACAAAATGATCGGTAAGGTGATCAGGTAAATCAAAATCACGCTCAACCAAATTGCTCCCGGCCATTTTTCCTGAAACTGAAAATAAAGAGTGGAGAAAAACATAGGGGCAATCATAGAGGCCATACTTACCGTAGATGCTATCACTCCCTGAAACTGTCCTTGATGTTCAGCAGAAACCTTTTGAGAAGCTAAGGCTTGTAATGAAGGTGTCCCCATACTCCCTAGCGCAAAAATAGGCATAATAGCAAAAATCATCCAACCATTTTGGGCGAAAGCCATTACAGCTAAAGCCAAACAAGAACAAGCAATACCAGCCAGCACAGCATTACGATTACCCAGTAATCTTGAAGCATGACTCGGAATAAAAATCTGTACCAGCATTTGACATAGACCAAATGCGCCTAGAGAAAGACCTACCCAGAAACCGCTCCACTGAAATGTGTCATGTCCCCATAATGCCCAGCAGACTCCATATACCTCCCCTATGGCACTAAAGATAAAAAAGGTGGTAACAAGTGGAAGTACACCACGAATAGAGCTAATACCAGCAAATATTTTAAAAGGGTTTAATGTAGATAATTGTTTGTTCTCCAAAGTCTCTTTTCGGGATTCAGGCAAAACAAAATAGGCAAATAAAAGATTAAGCCCTGTCAATATAGCTGCCGCAAAGAAAGGAAGTCTTAATCCATATTCACTCAAGAATCCACCCAATACAGGGCCAATAATGAAGCCTGCACCAAACATAGCATTGATTAAACCAAAATATTTTGCGCGGTTATTTTCTTGAGAAACATCGACAATGTAAGCACTTGCAACAGCCATGTTGGCACTGGTGATTCCAGCAATAATGCGACCTACTAGCAATAAAATTAGGCTATGTGAAAAAGTTAGAAAGAGATAGTTAACTGCCGAACCAGCCAGTGAAATAAGTAAGACTGGTCTACGTCCCCATCGATCACTTAAAGCTCCTAATAAGGGAGAGAAGATAAATTGCATGGCCGCATAGAGACTGGCCAATATACCCATATATACAGCAATATGAGTACTATGCGTCATATCTTGTAGTAATAAAGGAAGAATCGGAAAAATAAGACCGATACCAATAGCATCTAAAGCAATAGTTGCAAAGATAATAAATAAAGATCGATTCATAAAGCGTCCTATCGAAAAGTCAGGCACAGTAAATGTGAAAACCTGTTAACGATGCTTGATAACAACTCAAGCCCTGATGAACGCTGGCCGAATCTTAAAGATTGGGATATGTGTCGACTGAGTATTTTCTAGTGGAAGAGAAATGAAACTTAAGTCGATTTTTCGCGATTTTTTATCGTAACAATAAAAAAGATTACGGGTGGATATTATCATTAAAATGATGTGGCTAACAATTACCCCAACAGGATTATGGAAATATTAAAGTTTTAGTTACCGCCTCAATAATTTCCTCCGCATTAAGCCTTTGCCACTCCCCCACAAAATCCTTATACTTAGGGGCAATTTTTCTCATAAATTCGTGGATGCTACATGAGTCGCGCCATCTCGCACATTGATACATTTCAGGGCTTAATTCTTGCCCTACAAAACTATTGGGCCGAACAAGGCTGCGTCGTACTACAACCTTACGACATGGAAATGGGCGCTGGAACATTCCACACCGCAACATTCTTACGTGCTTTAGGGCCTGAGACTTGGAATGCTGCATACGTTCAACCTTCACGTCGTCCAAAAGATGGTCGCTACGGTGAAAACCCGAACCGTTTGCAACACTACTACCAGTTCCAAGTGGTACTTAAGCCAAACCCAGACAACATTCAACAGCTTTATCTTGATTCTTTAAAAGCAATCGGGATTGACACGCTTACTCACGATATCCGTTTCGTAGAAGACAACTGGGAATCTCCAACTCTTGGTGCTTGGGGCTTAGGTTGGGAAGTTTGGCTGAACGGTATGGAAGTGACTCAGTTCACTTACTTCCAACAAGTTGGTGGTGTTGAATGTTACCCAGTAACAGGCGAAATTACTTACGGTTTAGAACGTCTTGCAATGTACCTTCAAGGCGTTGACTCGGTTTATGACCTTGTTTGGACCAAAGGCCAATTTGGTACTGTGACTTACGGCGACGTATTCCATCAAAATGAAGTTGAGCAATCGACTTATAACTTTGAATACGCTCCAGTTGACAAACTATTTGAACTATTTGATTTCTACGAGTCAGAAGCTAACCGTTTAATGGAAGCTAAACTTCCACTTCCAGCTTATGAGCAAGTGGTTAAAGCGTCTCATACCTTTAACTTGCTTGATGCACGTGGCGCAATTTCTGTAACTGAGCGTCAACGTTATATTTTACGTGTACGTACTTTGGCGCGCGCTATTGCACAAAGTTATGTACAAGCACGTGCAGAGCTTGGCTTCCCAATGGCAGAACCACACTTACGTGATGAAGTATTGGCACAGCTAAAAGCACAAGCTGAAAGTGAAGCAGCAAAGGCGGAGAAAAACTAATGAGCAAACATACTGTTTTATTCGAACTTGGCTGTGAAGAGCTTCCACCAAAAAGCTTAAAAACGTTACGTGATGCACTACAAGCAGAAACTGTAAAAGGCTTAAATGAAGCAGGTTTAGACTTCGCATCTGTTGAAGCTTATGCCGCTCCACGTCGTTTAGCGCTTAAAATTGTAGATGTAGATGCTGCTCAAGCGGATACACAAAAACGTTTTGACGGCCCTGCTGTTCAAGCAGCTTACGATGCAGAAGGCAAACCGACTAAAGCACTCGAAGGCTTTATGCGTGGTCAAGGTATTACAGTTGATCAGCTTTCCACTTTCCAAGCAGGTAAAGTTGAAAAAGTTTGCTATTTAAAAGATGTGAAAGGTCAAAGCCTTGATGCTTTACTTCCACAGATTTTACAAACTGCGTTAGATAATTTACCAATTGCTAAGCGCATGCGTTCTGCTGCAAGCCGTACCGAATTTGTACGTCCAGTGAAATGGGTTGTCTTACTCAAAGATGACCAAGTTATTGAGGCGACTATTCAAGATCACAAAGCTGGTAATGTGACTTATGGTCACCGTTTCCATGCACCTGAAGCTGTGACCTTAGCGCATGCAAATGACTATTTAGCTGCGTTAGAAAAAGCATATGTTGTAGCGAACTTTGAAAAGCGTCAGGCAACCATTCAAGAACAAGTGAAAAAGTTAGCTGATGAAGTGAATGCAACTGCGATTGTTCCAGCTGACTTACTTGATGAAGTAACAAGTCTAGTTGAATGGCCTGTGGCTTTACGTGCAACTTTTGAAGAACGCTACTTAGCTGTTCCTCAAGAAGCTCTTATTACGACAATGCAAGACAACCAGAAATATTTCTGTTTGATCAATGCGGAAGGTAAATTGCAGCCTTACTTCATTACTGTTTCAAATATTGAGTCTAAAGACCCGACTCAAATTATTGAAGGTAACGAAAAAGTTGTTCGCCCTCGTTTGTCTGATGCTGAATTCTTCTTCTTACAAGATCAAAAGCAACCGCTTGCATCTCGTAAAGAAAAATTAGCAAACATGGTATTCCAAGCACAGCTTGGTACGCTTTGGGACAAATCAACACGTATTGCAAAACTTGCAGTTGCATTATCTTCAATCACTGGTGCAAACCCAGCTGATGCTGAAAAAGCTGCATTACTTGCTAAATGCGACTTAACCTCTGAGCTTGTTGGTGAATTCCCAGAGCTTCAAGGTATTGCGGGTACTTACTACGCACGTATTGAAGGTGAAAATACTGAAGTTTCAGAAGCTTTAGGTGAACAATACTTACCAAAATTTGCGGGTGATGTTTTACCAAAAACCAAAACAGGTACAACTATTGCCCTTGCTGACCGTTTAGATACGCTTGTTGGTATTTTTGGTATTGGACAAGCGCCTACAGGTTCTAAAGACCCGTTTGCTCTTCGTCGTTCAGCAATCGGTATCTTACGTTTAATTATTGAAAATGAGCTAGACGTAACAATTGAAGAGTTAGTAAATCTTGCGCTTCAAGGTTATGGCGATATCGTTAAAGACCATGACAAAACTCGCGCTGATGCTGTTGCGTTCTTGGAAGGTCGTTACCGTGCTAAGTATGAAGACCAAGGCGTTGCTGTTGACGTCCTTCAAGCAGTTCAAGCTCTTGCACCAAAATCTCCACTTGATTTTGACAAGCGCGTAAATGCTGTTAACCACTTCCGTACATTACCTGAAGCTGCTGCACTTGCTGCTGCAAACAAACGTGTTGCTAACATTCTTGCAAAAGAAGCAGCACCAGAAGGTTCTGTCGTTGAAGCGAACTTGGTTGAAGATGCTGAAAAAGCATTATTTGCTGAGCTTCAAGCAGTGACACCTGTGGTTGAACCATTACTTGCAGCAAAGGACTATACTGCTGCCCTTTCTAAGCTTGCAGCACTTCGCGCGCCGATTGATGCATTCTTTGATGGTGTAATGGTTATGGCAGACGATGCTGACCTAAAAGCAAACCGTTTACGTTTATTAGCTCAGTTACGTAACTTGTTTACTGCTGTTGCTGATGTGAGTGTGTTGCAAGGCTAAGCTCTGTAATTCATTGAAATAACTTAGAAACCCTGCTAATAATAGTGGGGTTTTCTTTTTAAACAGATCTACTCAAGTATGTCTAAGTTATCACAAACGCAAAAAGTCGCAGAATTCTTAAAAACGTATCCAAATAAAAAATTTAATGCACGAGAGATTGCCGAATCTATCATTCAAAAATATCCAGAAGATTATGACCAAAAAAGGAAAAATAATCGTTTTGAATCAGAAGCAGACTTCTTACAACAAATTGTCCGTGAAATTAGTAGCGGAGCAAAAACCAATATTCTAAAAATATCCCCACATATTCACCTACAAGATCAACCTCGGCCAAGACAATTCTGGTTTGATCCCCACACAATTTATGAAGCAAACCATAATATAAATTCAGATATTAGCGAATCTCTTTTAGACAGTTTAGAACCTGAAATTAATTTGCCAATTATAAAGTCTGGGAATTTATCTGAGCATGATTTATACCCTATTCTTACCGAATTTCTAAAGTCAGAACTCAATTTATATTGCCTCAGAATAGATGAAAAACGATCTAAGAATTCTCGAGGACAAAATGGTAATCAATGGTTGCATCCCGATATTGTTGCCATGCAACCTTTAGACAGACACTGGAATGAACCAGTTAAAAGTTGCGTTAAACACGGTTCTGGACAAAATGTTCGCTTATGGTCATTTGAAGTAAAAAAAGAACTCAATAGCACAAATATTCGTAGTAGCTTCTTTCAAGCTGTAAGTAACTCAAGCTGGGCAAATGAAGGATATTTAGTTGCAACCTCGATTTCTACAAGTGATGTTGAAGATGAACTCCGTATGTTATCTGCATTACACGGTATTGGTGTCATTTTATTAACACCAGAAAACCCAACTGAAAGTGAAATTTTATTGCCCGCACGCAGACGAACAGAAGTTGATTGGCAATCTATTAATCGTATTGTGAATGAAAATGCTGACTTCAAAAATTTTATTGAGCTTGTATCTATCTATTATCAAACTGGTCGTATTCGTACACAGGATTGGAACCATTAATAGGAAAGGAGAAGGGTACCCATCACACCCCTTTCTTTCTCCCCCAATTCATCCACACCAAACTCCCCACAATAATTACTCCACCTAGCAGCACCATCATTGATGGTTTTTCATTTAAGAAAAGAACCGCCAAACTCATGGCGACAATCGGCGAGCAATACAAAAAATTCGATGCAATCGTTAACGGCATATTTTTAAGTACATAGCCCCAAAGTACATAAGCCATCGCACTTGGAAAAACACCTAATAAGACAACCGACATATTGGCCTGCCAAGTAGCATGTAAAATTTCACTAGGTAAATGAGCACTATAAAATAGTAAAGGAAGGGTCCCGAACCAAATGATGTAGCACATCATGCTCAAGGCATCATAATTTAAGGCAAATTTTTTATATAAATTAAAATAAATCCCCCAGGCGATTGCAGCTAAAACAATCAACAAACTATAAGGGCTCGGCATACCAAAACCATGATCTCCGCTGACCACTAACACGGCGCCACAAAGCCCTAGCAAAATACACAACCACTGTTTGAACCGAATATGCTCTTTAAAAACCAAAGCTGAAATAATAAAAGTGAATAGCGGAATAGATTGACTCAAAATACTAGAAGCGACAGCAGTTACATATTGCTGCCCCGTATTGATAAGCAAATGATGCAGCGTTACAGAGAAAAACCCTAATACGGCAAGCGCAGGAACATCTTTCCATTTTAAAAGCTGAATCCCTTTTTTCATGACTAAAAGCAGCAAGAAAACCGATGCAATCAAAAAGCGAAGCAAGGCAATGTGCTGCGGTGTATATGAATGCAAAGCACTATGTACACCAATAGGTGAATAGCCCCAACAAAAAACGGTTACAGCAATACATAAGTAAAGCTTAAATGCTGGAGGCTGGGTTTCGGCAGCAAGAGAAATTGCCATGTTAAATCTGCACTAATGAAATGGAACTCTTTCATCATATGCGTATAGATAGTTGAATAAAATTAACTTATATTGAGTCAAATATTCATTAAAAGTGAATGATTAAATATGGATATTACCCAGTTAAAAATGTTTCAAACCGTGGTTGAATGCGGAACCATGGCTAAAGCATCACTACAACTACATTGCGTACCCTCCAATATCACTACACGCATTAAGCAACTTGAAGAAGAACTAGGCGCACCGCTGTTTTATCGTGAAGGTAAAGCTTTAAAACTCACCCCATCAGGAGAAATCTTTCTCGATTATTGCCATAAAATTTTAGCGCTATGCGATGAAGCGAAACGGAGTATTCATCCAGATGCACCTCCCTCTGGCCCACTAAAAATTGGAGCAATTGAATCTTCTGCCACAACTCGCCTGCCCAACTTACTTGCAAAATATCATCAACGTTATCCAGAAGTTTCTATTCAAATTATTACTGGCACATGGAAACAGTTACTAGTCGATATTTCTCAGCACAAACTTGATGGAGCAATTGTTGCAGGCAATATTGAGTTTCCTATGCTGAATAAACTCAGTATTTATCAAGAAGACATGGTCTTAATTGCATCTCACTCTTTGGGAGAAATTCGTTGCCAAGAAGATTTGATTGGTAAAGAAATTTTTATGTGGACTGAAGGCTGTCCTTACCGCGCAGCTCTTGAAGAATGGCTTAAACTGAAGAATATCTCTCTCCCTATCACCAGTATTACCAGTTACGCCACCATTATTGGGTGTGTCAGTGCGGGTTCTGGCGTGGCGTTAGTGCCTAAGAGTATTTATGAGCAATATAAAAATTTAGCGCATATTCAAAGTTATAAATTCGAATACCTTGCCTTTATGCAAAATCATTTTTTCTGGCATAAAAATGTGAGTAACCATAAAGCGAGAGACATGTTTATAGAATTGATTAAGTCTGAGTTTTGTTTATAAAGCATTTGGGTAAGGATGCTATTCCCTTCAAATGATGATTTCTCGTAATCAAATCGTATGGGTTTTATCTCATGTCTGCACAAGATTTATTTTTAACAGTAAGATCAGCTATCTATATTTTGATAGTCATTGGGGAGATTAATCCAAAATGAAAGCCATAAAAATTTTATGTATTACAAGCTCTATCTTGGTTTCATCATCTCTCTTTGCTGAAACACCTCAACCTCAACAAGTGAATGAAGCAACCTCTAAGACAATGCCTTATGGCGATAATCCAAGCTTAGGCCGCGTACTGTTATACAAAACAGGAAAAGGAATTCAAAATTTAGGAGATTCTATTCAAGGCGCTTCTGAAAAAACTTCAAATAAAATTAGTGAAAAATGGAAAGATACGAAAGAATTTACCGCCGAAAAAGCAGAAGTTGTTCAACAAAAAGCGGATACAGCCAAAGTATTTACTGAACAGAAAATAGAACAAGCTAAGCAAAATATCACCAGCAGTAGAAACGGTGAAAATATTCCAATCGAACAAGGTGAGCTAAGTAAATCTAGTACGACTGCCAATTAAGATTAAACCAGATTAGCGCGATCATATCGCGCTTCCAAAGAAACACACTTTAAAAAAGACATACATCCACTACAAAGAGCTAGGAACCTGCCTTATGAACAGTCAAAAACTTCTCTTTTCTACCCTGTGCTGCTTAGCATTAACTGCATGTGCAACTACCGCACCTCTTTCTTCTTATCCTCAGGCACAAGTTTTAGAACAAGATACCAATATCGAAGCTTATCCAACCACCACAGGCAATGTAGCCAAGCTCATTAAACACGATAAGCAAGCTTGTATGATTGAATTTACGGGTTATTTAGGTGGTGGACAAGTAACTGAACATTGGATTTTTAATAATAAAGGTCTGATTTCAGCTCAATCATTTACAGAACAATATCCAGACTCTTCTGGCATATTAAGTCAAGCGACCAATTCGACAACCAAAAGCTCTACCACTTTTAATATCCAAGATCCCGAAATTCAAAATAATTTCAAAAAACTTCAAAGTAATTTTAGTAAAGACAACTTAGCAAAGTGTGATTAAGGCTTTTTCATAAAAAAACTCGTTGCAGAAGTTATCTTTTGCAACGAGCCATAGCCATTTAAATTTTTTGGACCTAATAAAAAATTATAAATATGCTATTTAGTTAACGGTTAAACCATTGGTTGCCGCCAGTAAATCAATCCGTGGGAAAACCAAGCCCGTTCTTGAGTCAGTAATAGGTTTACCCGTAGCTTTTAACCGACTAATGGTTTGATCGATACTTTCAGTTGGACTCACACTATTCGCTCTCAATAGAGCAATCGCGCCTGCCACGTGTGGCGTCGCTTGAGAGGTACCGCCCATGGTATAGCCACCTGCGGTAATCATTGCACCCGGCGCCAATAAAGTCACAAGGCTTCCCCCATTACTAAAGCAGGCTACCTTATCTGCTGCTGTAGTTGGGTCAGAACATTTCACGGGGTTACCCCATGACACACCACCAATATTACTATCATAAACAGCACCTACCCTTACTGCCCCTGCCACACAAGCAGGAGATGAAATGCCGTCAGGGAAGGCATCATTACCAGAGGCTACAACCGGAACCACGCCAGCAGCTCGCGCATTGGCAAATGCTGTTCCATAACTACTATCGCTACACTCAGAGGTATATTTGACTCCTGGCACGCCAAGGCTCAAATTCACCGCTTTAATATTATAGGTTTGTGCATTGTTTACAGCCCAGTTAATCCCCGCGAGAATATCACTATCATAAGCGGTGCTTACCCACTTACCTTGCGATCTGACCTTTCTAAATACATCAATACCAATAATTTTAGTTTTAGTAGCGACTTTCGACACAATAGCGGAAACGTTACTGCCATGCCCATCATCATCCAAAGTGCCATCATCTGGTGCACTATCAAAAGAATAAACCACGCGGCAAGTACTTGATGGAGTATTCACAGCGGTACATCCGAAATCTGAATGTAGATAATTTACCCCTGTATCCAGCACAGCAACACTAGATCCCTCCCCCGTAAAACCATTGGTATTGGCTTGTGGTTGATTAATCAAAGGCAAACTTTCAGTAGTTGTAGTACGGTTAATACGGTTTGGATAAACTGCTTTAACGTTCGGATCATTTAATAAAGATACTAAAGCCTCACGGTTACTAATCCGATAAAAAGCTAAAGGCAGGTTATTGTAATCCCGAAGTACTTGTACACCGCCGGCACGATTAAACCTTGTCTGAAGATTCTTTTTATTTGTAGCAATATAACTTCGCCGTTCTAAACCAGAAGGTACGCTCGATGAAGGAATATTGTATTCGACAATTAAATCGTTTGAATCATTACTAACCAAGGCATCTAAATCTATTTTACCTTGGAATACTTTTTGTTTTGCTGCTTGAGTTAACCGCTGTTTGGCCCCTTTGGAGTCCAAAGGAAGAGCGGACGCAGTTGTACTGAAAATTGTACATAGACCTAATAGAAACAACGTTTTACTTTGCATTATTTTTCTCCGTAGTTTTTCAACTAACAATTTGCTTATTTCGCTTTTATTTCATTTGCTGGATCTTTTTCTGGATCAATCGGTTGAATCGAAGGATCACTTTTTGTGTCATAAAAAGGAACGGTATCTGCTGATACCGATTGAGAGTGATTTGAATTTAAAGATACGTTTTTAGGTTGAGTAGGCTCCTTAAGTTTAGAAAGGGAAGATGAAGTATCTGGTTGTGGTGAATTCGTCTCATGTAAAGCAGAATTGAATACATCAGATGCACCGCTTGTGGGTTTGAAATAAAGAACAACGGCGATCAAGCCGACTATTACAAGTAAGGAAGCTATAATTTTCATCATTTAAGATCTCTGTTCTTTTGTTTATAGACATCTATATTTATTTTTGATTATTCGAAATAAAGAGACATTTCTTGAGTTACATTTCATGTGAAATTTCTATTTCATAAAATGTATAAACATGAGAAAAGCTAAAATATCTTTTCTCGAATAAGCAAAAATACAGTTCTGCCCTTTACGTTTATATTTCTGGCAGAATAAGGTTCAAAAAAGTGCTAAAAAGCACCCTATTCTCATAATAAGCAATTATTATGCCGTTTCCTCTAATAAATAACGAGAACTACATCACATTTATAGATATAGGCATGTATCACATGAACAACGATAGAAAAATTTAGGAGATGAAGGTTAAAAAGCTGTAAGATGAAAATAGGACCAGCTTAATAAGAATAACTAAAAAATAAATGTTCTTTTTCACTTTATTATTAATTTTTATTAATCTTCACAATTTATCCCTAGTCTGTTTACTCAATGTAACACTGTTGTAACGTTTTGATGAAGTGAGTTCCCAAGCTCATATTTCCTTAGCTATGATGCGATTGCGTTTATGAAATACCTCACTAAAAGGGTATATTCTTTGAAGGATATCGCAATGAAAATGATGAAAACAGCTATCGTTACTGCAAGTGTACTTGCTTCTGCCTCTATTTTTGCACAAAGTGCGGGCGTTAATGCAGGTGCATCTGCTCAAGTCAACGTACAACCAGGTGGTCTTGTTAGTGGCGTAGCCAATACAGTCAAAAATACTGCACATACTGTAGGGAACACAGCAAAACATGCTGGTCATGTAGCTGCTGACACAACCGTTAAAGCTACAAAAAAAACAACAGGTAAAGTAACTGAACTTTCTTCTAAAGCTGCTACTGGCACTAAACATGTAGCAAGTGAAGCTGTAACTGGTACTAAACATTTTGCTACCGAAGCTGCTACAGGTACAAAAAATTTAGCGACTAAGGCTGCAACTGGCACTAAAAACCTAGCAGTTGAAGCTAAAGCAGATACAAAAGCACATCTTGATGCTGTAAAAACTAAGGTAGCAGAAAAACAAGCTGACCAAAAAGAATTTACTGCTGAAAAACAGGCCGATGCTCAAGCACGCGTAGATGCTGTTAAAGCTCGTGTAGCACAAAATCAAGCTGAGCAAAAAGAATTCGTTGCTGACACTAAAGCTGATGCTCAAGCAAAATTAAATGCAGCTCAACCGGCTCATGGAGTTAACGCTCAAACAGGTGTAAACGTTGGTGTTAATGTTGCTGGTATTAATGCAAATGCAAACGTAAATGCAGGCGCTCAAGCGACTACACAAAAAGGCGAAAAGAAATCTTTTATTAAAGGTCTTTTCGGTACTAACTAATTAAGTTAGCAATAAAAAAGGGCGATTCATCGCCCTTTTTTATTTGTCTAAAATTAACTATTCAGATTGTTTCAGTTAAAACCAAGCCTGCACGTAAACCAATCTTCACATTCGGGTTTGGAAATAAAATCCAGACCTGATCTTGTTCAACTACATAGTTACCAGAAGGTTGAGTCGCAATGATTTCGCCTTTAGTAAAAGTTGAAAAGTTGGGAGCCTCAGCAGATAAATTCAGGTGGAACTCTTCATCTTTTTTTATTAAAGAGTCAGATACCTGAAACACACGAATTTTTGGTTTATTACGCACTGGTAAAGCTTGCTCAGAAACCACGTTACGAATGACTTCATCAATTGAAGCAAATTGACTCAAGTCATTTTGTCCAAATGGCAATGCTTTGCCTAACTCTAAAGTTGCACTCGCCGCCTTAAAATTCTCACTCGTAAAATGGGTAAACGTTTTACCTATCGCATTATGATAAACCAAAGCATCCAAATCAGCTGCTTCAAGACTTGCTGTTAAATCAGCATCATAGCCATGTGTTTGATATGGAAATAAAGCAAATGTTGGTAATAATGAAGCCCGAATTGCGGTGTGCAAATCATAATGATAACGTTTTGCCTGACTCGAACTTTCCTGAAAGAAAGTGGCAACAGTCTGCTCTAAAACCTCAGCACGCTTAGATTCTTCAGTTACAGGCAGATTTTTATACCCACCACAGAACATACGGTTTACATCGTCATGTACATAACGCTTGCCTTGACGCATCGCATAGGGATTACCCAATACAAGCAATAATCTCACCGCAAGCTTTAAACGCCCAGCAAATAAATCGGTGCAAAGATGAGATAGCAATTCAATTGGTGCCGTTTCATTTCCATGTACTCCAGCTGACAGTACGACAGCTTTGTCGTACTGCGCATGTGGTGTACATTCAAGAAGTCCCTCACCTAACCAACGCCAAGAAAAATTTGCTTGTTTTCCCTCGCGCGTTGCAGGTTGCTCACCTTGTAAGGTTAATGCTAGAAAATCTTGCATGTCACCTCCTCATTATTTTTGGAAAGGATAAACCGAACCTAAACCTAAAATTTTAGTCAGTTCATCAAGTGCCATACGGCTTTCCATGAGTAAATGCGGATCTGCCAAATCTTCTTGTGCTAAACGATCGCGATAGTGTTTATCTACCCACTGATTAAGTGTCATAAACAATTGATCATTCATGAGAACTTTTGGATTTACGGCATTTAATTCGGTTTCATTTAATGCTACACGTAAACGCAAACAAGCCGGACCACCACCGTTACGCATACTTTCACGCAAGTCATAAACCTGAATTGCATCAATTGGTGTACCCATTTGAATCATGTCATTCAAATAGCTCCATACTGCAGCATTTTGGCGAGACTCTTCTGGCACAACAATGGTCATTCCACCATCTGGACGAGTCAAAATCTGACTATTAAATAAATATGTTGCAACAGCATCGTCCACAGTCACACGGTTTTCAGGCACTTCAATTGAAATAAAGTCTTCACCGATGCTTGCCATTTTCTGACGAATTTCGGCAAATGCCTGATCTTGATTTAAAAATGCATGTTGATGGTGGAATAAAACCTGCTGGTTACTTACCGCAATTACATCATTATGGAAAACACCCTGATCAATCACATCCGGGTTTTGCTGAACAAAAACGGTATGTGCTTCATCTAAACGGTGCAATCGTGCAATGGCCTCGCTCGCTTCACGTGTCTGACGTGCAGGATAACGTTTTGGTCCCGGTAAACCATTATTTAAATGTTGTTGACCATAAACAAACACCTGAACACCACGTTTAGCATAATCACCACCTAAACGATTGTGATTTGCTGCCCCTTCATCACCGAACAAAGCCACTTGCGGTAAAGCTTCATGGTGTACAAAATGACGTTCATTTTTAAAGATCGCTTGTAAAACTTGGCTTGTAGTTTCAGCTTCAATTGAACGGTGAAATTTATTGTTCAGGTTAGCCGCTGTAAAATGCACGCGCTCATCTTGGCTATCAGCCGAAGGTGAAACAGTCGCAGCATTTGCAGTCCACATTGGAGAAGCTGAGCTTAAAGATGACAGTAGCTCTGGTGAATAACGCATTGCTTGAGCCACAACACTAATGTCATCTCCGGTAAAACCTAAACGGCGTAACATCGGAACATGTGGACGCTCATGCGGAGCAAGTACACCTTGTTTCATCCCCATGTCAGCCAAAGCTTTCATTTTTAATAAGCCTTGTTTCGCCGCCAATTTTGGGTTAGACAAATTATTGCGGTTTTTGGTCGATGCTTCATTACCAAAAGACAAACCCGCATAGTGATGTGTTGGTCCCACTAAACCATCAAAATTTACTTCATATCCTTTCATTTTTTCTTTCCCTAGTGTTAAGGCAACACAATCCCTGGAGATAATTTTTCTGGCAACGTCAAGCTTTCACTTTCGAGTGAAGCCATTGGCCAAGCACAGTAGTCAGCAGCATAAAATGCACTTGCACGGTGATTACCTGAAGCTCCTACACCACCAAATGGTGCTGCACTCGATGCACCTGTTAATGGTTTGTTCCAATTCACAATTCCGGCACGTGCTTCAATGAGTAAGTCATCAAACAATTCACGTTTTGGAGAAACCAAACCAACAGACAAGCCAAAACGAGTTGCATTAGCAATTTTTAATGCTTCATCAAAACTGTCATAACGCTGAATAGTGGTAAGCGGACCGAAATATTCTTCATCTGGAATACCCGCTACACCTGTTACGTCAATAATGCCTGGAGTAAGTAATGAGCTGTCTTCTTGAGGACGTGTCATTGGCAACAAGCTTCTTGCACCAAGCTCAAGCAACTTTTGCTGGGCATTCATCATGTTTGTTGCAGCAGCCGATGAAATTACGCCGCCCATAAATGGTTGTTGCTCATCGTTCCAACGACCAACTTTTAAGTTTTTAGCAACCTCAACAAAACGTTGAATAAATGCATCGCCTTGCGCACCATTTTTTACCAAGATACGGCGCGCACATGTACAACGCTGCCCTGCCGAAACAAATGCAGATTGAATAGTGAGGTTAACAACAGCATCCATATTTTCGATTTCATCGATAATCAATGCATTATTGCCGCCCATTTCAAGCGCAAGAATTTTCTCAGGAGCACCCGCCATTTGTTTGTGTAGGTGATAACCTGTGTTTGCGCTTCCGGTAAATAATAGGCCATCAATTTCATGTGAGGCAGCTAGCGCTTCACCCGTGGTACGACCACCTTGCACCAAATTCATTACACCATTTGGCAAACCGGCTTGTTGCCAGAGTTTTACAGTTTCTTCAGCAGTCCAAGGCGTTAATTCACTTGGTTTGAATACAACTGTGTTACCAGCAAGTAACGCAGGAACAATATGTCCGTTCGGCAAGTGGCCCGGGAAGTTATATGGACCAAAAACTGCAAGTACGCCATGTGGACGGTGACGTAAAGATGCCACACCATCTGCCATTTCAGTTGAGCTTTCACCGGTACGTTGGTGATAAGCACGAATCGAAATTGCAACCTTGCCAATCATTGACTGAACTTCAGTTAATGTTTCCCAAAAAGGTTTACTGGTTTCTTGGCTAATCACTTCTGCTAAAGGCTTTTTATTTTCTTCAAGCAAAACTGCAAACTTTTCTACAATCGCCACACGCTCAGCAAAAGGTAAACGCGCCCACGCTGGGAATGCTGTACGAGCAGCTTGGCAAGCTTTCTCAACATCACTAGCCGTAGCTTCAGCGCCTGACCATACAGTTTGGTTATCAACCGGGTTAGTTTTTACAAATGTTGTACCGCTGCCTTGTAACCAGACACCGTTTATAAATAAAGAGTTTGACATCAGGATACTTCCATAGGATTTAGTGATAACACACGAACAGCGTGACCTTCTTGTACACCGAGTTTTTCAGCTTGTTCATGCGTTAAATTTAAAGTGTTATCTACGAGATCAAGCTTCAATAACATGGCCCGATAGTCGTGGTAATTATCATTGGCAACAAGGTATTGTGTTTTACCCACTGTTGCCTCATTGGTAATTTTGACGTTTAAGAGTTGACTTTCTTTGACTGCACGCAACTCATCAATATTGGCTTCAATAGTTGGACCCGCATCAAAAATATCGACATACCCTTGATAACGTAAACCTTCTGATTCAAGCACATGATAAGCAGGCAAAGTATGTGGATGCATTTTTCCAATCACTTCTTGCGCATCTTTTGGCAAAAGGTCAACATAGACTGGAAAACGTGGCATCAGCTCGGCAATAAAAACTTTTTGGCCAATACCACTTAAATAGTCTGCAGTTGAGAAATCCATATTAAAAAAATGGTGCCCAATCGCATCCCAAAAAGGTGAACATCCATTTTCATCAGAGTAGCCACGCATTTCCGCAATTAGTTTTTTCTCAAAATATTGCTTAAATGCTGCGATAAACATAAAACGGATTTTCGATAAAAATTTACCGTTTTGATTTTCACGGCGCTCCGGATCTAAAAATAATGTACAGAGCTCACTACTTCCTGTTCTGTCATTACTTAAAAATAAAGTCGGTAATGATTTATAAACGTTTAATGCTTTTGAAGCGTGTACTTGTGTTCCCACATGAAAGTTGTACCAAGGTTCAATTAAACCTACAGCAACCTCAATTGCACTTACACCAATAACACGTTGAGCTTCGGTATCTTCAAGAACAAACAAATATCCCTGTTCACTCTTATGAACATTGCCATTTAAAGTATTGCGAGTACGTGAAATTCGAGCCGAAAGCGTATCCATATTTTGTGGCAAGGAAGTCAGGCCAACACCTGACTTACCCGCTAATTTATAAATATCTTCAAGGTCTCGAAACTCGGCATGACGGACAATCATCATGGCTAGCTTTCCTTTTTTTTATTTAGCCAACTTTGCCAAAGCTCTTTTTAAACGAGCAATCCCTTCATCAATATCTTGTTCAGGAATAATTAGAGAAGGAGTGAAACGAACCACGTTAGGTCCTGCGATTAAAGCGAGTAATCCTTCTTCGCCTGCCCATGTGGTAATGTCTTTCGCTTTACCTGCATATTCAGCTTTTAGTACACAGCCAATCAATAAACCTTGACCACGAATTTCATCAAATACTTGATATTCAGCATTTAAAGTATTTAATGCATCAAGGAAATATTGATGACGGTGTTTCACACCTTCAAGTACTTCTGGTGTATTAATAAACTCAAAAACTGCACCTGCAACTGCACTTGCTAACGGATTACCACCATAAGTCGTACCATGTGTACCTACAGAAAAATGCGGTGCGAACTTATCAGTTGTTAACATTGCACCGACCGGGAAACCACCGCCCAATGCTTTTGCAGTCGTAAGTACATCCGGAATCACACCGTAGTTCATGTAGGCATAAAGTGCACCTGTACGACCTACACCAGTTTGTACTTCATCAAAAATAAGTAAGGCACCGAACTGATCACACAGTTCACGTAAACCTTTTAAAAATTCGATGTCAGCAGGAATAACCCCGCCCTCACCTTGTACAGGCTCCACAATTACTGCACAAGTTTGTTCATTTATGACTGCTTTAGCTGCTTCTAAATCATTATAAGCAACATGGCTAATACCGTTTGGAAGTGGTGCAAAGTCTTGTGAATATTTTGGTTGGCCACCTGCTGAAACGGTAAATAAAGTACGGCCGTGGAAAGCATTGTTAAATGCCACAATGCCACTTTTACCTGCAACACCGCTGTCGAGTCCAACTTTACGCGCAAGTTTTAATGCTGCTTCATTCGCTTCTGCACCTGAGTTACAGAAGAAAACCTTGTCTGCAAATGTATTTTCGGTGAGTTGTTTAGCAAGGCGTAGTACTGGTTCATTGGTATAGCCATTACCAACGTGCCAAAGTTTTTTTGCTTGTTCTGTTAACGCATTGACTGCCACTGGATGCGCATGACCTAATGCATTTACTGCAATCCCGCCTGCAAAATCGATATATTCTTTATTTTCTTGATCCCAGATACGTGAACCTTCACCACGTACCGGAATGAAATTTGCCGGTGCAAATACTGGAACCATCCAGTCATTAAAGTTGCTTCGAGTTACAGAAATTGGCTGTTCCATGCTTACCTCAGTATCTATTTAATTTATTTAATCTGTCTTACTGTCTTTAATTTAATTCATTTAGAAAAAGGGACCGAACAAATAACCCTATAACATCCTTTATATTTGCTCGGCCCACCTTTCCTAAAAGGTAGTTTCCTCAGATTAGCCTGGGAAAATACCGCGTTCTTTACGAGCTTTTAAGATACGCTCACATGCCAAGATGTAAGCTGCTGTACGTAAAGTACAAGCATTCTTGTTCGCTGTATTCCAAACGTCATCCATTGCTTGAACCATCAACTTGTCTAAACGCTCGTTGATTTCTTCTTCGCTCCAGAAATAGCTCGCCATGTCTTGAACCCATTCGAAGTAACTTACAGTTACACCGCCGGCGTTACATACAACGTCAGGAACTACAACAATGCCACGCTCAACCAATACATCTTCAGCTTTAGGATAAGTCGGGCCGTTCGCGCCTTCTAAAATCAACTTAGCTTTAAGTTTTTCAGCACGCTCAACTGTAATTTGGCCTTCTAATGCAGCAGGAATAATGATGTCTACTTCTGCAGTCCAGAAATCTTCATCTGCAATTGCTTGTGCACCAGCAAAACCACCAACACCTTGGTTTGCATTTACGTGATCACGTAGCGCAACAAGATCAATACCATCAGCATTGAAAATTGTGCCAGTATGGTCTTGAACGTGAGTGATTTTTGCTTTTGATTCAACAAATAAGAAAGCAGCTTCACTACCTACATTACCAAAACCTTGAACAGCAACTTTTGCGCCTTCAATTGGTAAGTTGATTTTTGCAGCAACTTCACGACCAGTAACGAATACACCGCGACCAGTTGCTTTCACACGACCTAAAGAGCCGCCTAAGTGAACTGGTTTACCAGTTACAACACCCGTCACTGTGTGACCCTGGCTAGTAGAGTAAGTATCCATCATCCAACCCATGATATTGGCATTTGTACCAACGTCTGGAGCAGGAATGTCTTTTTGAGGTCCGATAATGTGACCAATTTCAGTCGTATAACGGCGAGTTAAACGCTCTAATTCACGATTTGATAATTTACGTGGGTCAACACGGATACCACCTTTTGCACCACCAAATGGCAAGTTCAAAACAGCAGTTTTAATTGTCATCCATGCAGACAATGCCATCACTTCATTTAAGTCAACATTTGGATGGTAACGAACACCACCTTTACCAGGACCACGAGACAAGTTGTGTTGTACACGGTAGCCTTCAAAGTGCTGGATTGAACCGTCGTCCATTACAATTGGCACGTCCACAATAAGCGCACGCTTAGGACGTTTTAAAGTATCGATATAATCAGCTAAATGTTCTAAGTATGGCGCTACACGGTCAATTTGAGCCAAGTAAGTTTGCCATGCATCGCTATGTTCGTTTACGTATGAAAGATCTGACATCTTTTTTCCTATCTACCTACACAGACTCAGATGTGATAAATCTGCAGTCTTTATTATTCAGCAACCAAAACCTTGCAATAACAATGTTTTGATTTATTTATAAAATCTTCAGCTCTTCTAAAGCTTTAGACCTTTTAAATTCCATCTTGTGATATCAAAAGTACGATTTACTTTTATATATCGATATCTTTTACAATATTCTTTTGCCTCATCTGCCATTTATAAAAAGTCTTTATAAAAGCAAAAGTTCCACCGCAACCAACTCAAATAAGTCGACTGGAAATAAGTACAAAAGAGGTGACATAACCGTTTGGGAGTTAAAAAGAACTAGGGTTCATGAAACAAAAAAACCATAAGTCCCTAAAATTATTTTTGACTAATCGATAGATCCCTCCATTAGTCTTTTTAAATAAAAATTGTTCAGTAATACTGCAAGTTTCACATCACTACTCAAGCGAGTTAATCAAGCCTTCATATAGACATAAAATCTTTAAGTAAATATAGCACAGAGCAAGTTAATTTAGAACATTTTAAAATAAACAAGCAGAGAAAAAATAATCAATTTTCTCTATTTTTTATAATAAAAAAGTAACCAGACCTAAAAAAACACTACACTATAATAATTTTATTTTATGGAAATTAAAAAAATATTAAAATTAAAAATGATTAAAAAATTACCATTTAATAACAACAACTTAATTAACAAAAAATTTCAAAAAATTCTTAAAATTTCTATAAATTTTCATAATATTTATTCAGTTTCTCTAATTCAAAACAAAGATATATAAATATTTAAACAATCTCTTTATTAAATAACCATGATAAACATATACTTATTTAAAAACTTATAATAATTAGCTATTAATAATATTCCGACAAGTGGTTAATTTATGTGTCAATATTTGCTTTTATTATCAAAACAAAAAAAACATTTTCAAAAAAAATATATAAAACTCACTTTAAAGCTCAAGTTACGCCCATGAAAAAAGGCCCCATAAGGAGCCTTCAATCAACACAACCAAGTTAGCAAAAGACTTAGTTTTGAGCTATATCTTTTTTACGATAAAAGATGAAATAGCTGACATAGCATAGCAAGATAAAAATAATGCAGCAGATAAAGCCCACTTGCATAGAAGGATCAAATACCATACTGATACAAGTAACTATACAGAATAGCCCGCCTACAATTGGAGTAAGAGGAAAAAGTGGTGCAGCGAAACGTAGATCTTTTACTGTTTTTCCTGACTTATACCACTGTCTACGGAAGTTAAATTGCGAAATACAAATTGCAATCCAAACGACAACCATTGTAAAAGCAGCAACACCCAACAAATTTTTAAAAATTGTTTCTGGTGCAAATTGTTCTGAAAGCAATCCTGGAATAGCACCAAACATGGTGACAATAATGGCAATAATAGGTGTTCCAGACGGCGTGAGTTTCGCGAAAATTTTAGGTAATTGATTTTTTGCTGAAAGCGACCACATCATACGTGATGCAGCAAATAGACCCGAATTAGCAGCTGAAAGTAAAGCCGTAATAATTACGAAACGGATAATATCCTCTGCATACGGAATACCAATGTAATTAAATACAGTCACAAATGGGCTACTGCTCACATCATTTGCACTAAGACCTGCTAGGTGGTATGGCAATAGTGAGCTAATCACTACAATCGTACCAACAAAGAAAATCAATAAGCGCCAAATAGCCGCATTAATTGCCTTAGGAACTGTTTTTGCTGGATTCTCAGCTTCGCCAGCCGCCACCCCAATTAATTCTGTGCCAGAAAATGCAAAGTTAACGATAAGCATAGTGGCAAAAATTGGGAAAAGACCATTTGGGAACCAACCATGAGCAGTCAAATTACTGAACAATGGTGCTGTTTCATGCCCCTGATAAGGAATAAAGCCAAAAATCGCCAGTAACCCCAAACCAATAAAACAGATAATGGTGATTACTTTTACAAGCGCCAGCCAAAATTCAGACTCTGCAAATAAGCGGGTGGAACTTACATTAAGAAAGAAAACCAAGGCGCCAAAGAAAAGAGTCCAAGCCCACACCGAGGTAGATGGAAACCACTCCTGAACCAACAAGGCCGCAGCGGTAAACTCAGTCCCCAAAGTTGCAGTCCAAGTCAGCCAATACAGCCAAGTAATCATATACCCCGTACCTGGACCGATATAACGCCGTGCGTATTCACCAAAAGAGCCAGACTCAGGGACATGAACCGCTAGCTCACCGAGACACAGCATAACGGTATAGGCAATTAGACCGCCCAAGAAATAAGAGATAATTGCGCCAATTGGACCTGCTTGAGAGATTACGTCGCCAGACCCAAGAAAAAGACCTGTACCTATGGCACCGCCAAGGGAGATCATCACCAAATGTCGAGTACTCATTGCTCGTTTCAAAGGTGCAGAACTTCCATGTTGCGATGCATCATTATTCCGATAATTTAATGATTGCATATAAAAAACTGTAACGACAATTTAGTAAAAAATCATTTTAGGATAAAAAAATAAATATGCAATTATCTTTGAATAGTGAAGTTATTTTAAGCAATCTTTTGCCAATCAAATAAAATATATATTAAAAACAATCAATTAATAATTATTAGGGTAATTATTGTATTTTAATTAATCTTGCATCATTTCTTTAATTTATATAAATTAAAAAATCATACTTTTTAAAATATAATAATTTTTCACTTAATTCACTATACCTACTTTTAGCTCTATCTTTATTTAAAAATTAGAGACACTATTTATTTAAATAATGACTTTTAATTTTATATACAAATAAATTGATAAAAAAATATTTTTTAAGCAAAAAATAAAGCTCAAATCTCGAGATTTGAGCTTTATTTAATCGAGGAAATAACTTAGTAACTGGTCAATACAAACTGTTGAGATGGCTGAATGGAACTTTCAACGTAATCACATACACCTTGTTCATCACAATTTAAATTTAATTGCTTATAGCTTAACGCAAAGAAATCAGAATATTGCTTAATAACAAACGGACTCATATCCGAAGTGAGTGCATCACCCTGTTTAAACAATTTAATAATTTTTCGATCATTCATCCCTAACAAATAAAGTTCATTATTTAACTCAATCTGAACAACCCCAGTGTGTTCTGCCACAATCGGAATCAAATATGATGGGTTTGCCAACACTACATCTACAGCATAGGTTTCAAGCTTTAGATTAATCAAATTAAATACTAGTATTGCATTAAATTGATTTTTAAAACCTTTTTTAGGGTTTTCAGCTTGCTGGCTATACTGAATTTTAATTCCAAGCTTCTGAAAATCTTGCTCTGTAGCTTGCTTTGTTTTAATAAGACTACGTGAGACCGCTTGCTTAAGCGCATTGTCTAAATAACGTTCATCTAACTGAAAGTCATTTTGACGCAATATTTTCAATAACATGCTGTCATGGTATGTCAGCACATTTGCAAGAACATTACGATAATAGAACTTACTTTGTTTTTTGATTTTACGAACTTGTTGATAGAAATACGTTTCATCAAATTCATGCTCAATAAAATCATGTAAAAGGCTTGAGCTTGCCAATACAGATAAAGCTTCATGTCCTGTAAAAGGCAAATGAATTGTATGTAAACTTGGTAAGATCTCTTTTATTTTTAAGTAATGTTCGCGATCAATTGAAAAGTAAGGGTCATAAACAATAATGTATTCACGACTTGCATCTACATCTTGCAGCTGAATTTGCATGTCTTTATTCGCGACAGCATCGAAAAACTCAGCATAGCGTCGGTCTTCAACTTGTTCAGGGTCAATTGAATACTGAGGCACAAATGCAATGATTCGATTCATATTTAATAAATTCGAATATTTAATTGCTGCATAGCCGCCCATTGAGCCGCCATAACCTACAATATTTTTAAAACGCTGAATAATAGGCAAAATGACTTTTGCCAGCTCAACCATACTGGCCTTTGGGAACCATGATTTTTGTTTTGGCATCACCCCAATAACACTGTATTGGTACTTTATTAGAGACTTTTCAGCATTGATAGATAAGCCACTCGCCCGGGTAATCAAATCGCCAAAAGAGAGAACTAATGTATTAGAATCGCCTTGTAAAAAAATGGCTCTAATGTGTTCGTCTTCAAAAATAATTTGCTTATCCATGCTCACACCGAAAGAAAATTTACTCCCACATACATCGTCAAAAATGAAACAAAATAGGTGTTTTGCCAATTTATGATTGCGGAGTATCTTATTTTATAGATGCCAGTCAGATTAAAAAGCGCAAAATATGACACAATCCTTACATCCTGCCGCTCAAAAAGGCTTCAGCTCTGCTGCTGAGCTTTATCAGCAAGTTAGACCAAATTATCCCGTAGAAATAGTAAGTTGGCTACAAGATCGGCTCCAAATACATGAAAATTCTACTGTTATCGATCTTGGATCGGGTACTGGCAAATTCTTACCTTACTTAAAACAGACACATGCCAATATTATTGCGGTAGAGCCAATTGGCGAGATGTTACAACAGCTTCAGCAAGCCTATCCTGATATTAAAACTATACAAGCCTTTAGCCACAATATTCCGGTAAATGACCAACAGATTGATGCTGTCATTTGTGCCCAATCTTTTCATTGGTTTGACAACATAGAAACATTGACCGAAATCCATCGGGTATTAAAACCTCAAGGACATTTAGGACTTGTTTGGAACCAGCGCGATGAAGGTACAGACTGGGTAAAAGCCTTAGCGGATTTTCTACTACCACTCGAAGGTGATACACCTCGTTACCATAGTGAAAGGTGGAAAAAGGTTTTTGAAGAGCAAGATTTATTTACTTTTGACAATTTAAATACTTTTTCGCAATCGCAGCATGGTACTGTCGAACAAGTGGTGAGTAAACGGTTACTTTCAACAAGTTTTATTGCAGCAATGACTGAAAAAGATCAACTACAGCTCAAAGCTCAGTTTGAAAAAATTGTTTATGATTTTACTGGGTTAGGCCCACAAGATCAGATTGTTTTTCCATATATTACATATGCATATCATTTTCAAAAAAGTACGTCGTCAAATCATAGAGAATAGGTTCGGTTGAAAGCTATGTTAAAAAAAACGCCTCATATCATCTTAATGTCTTTGCTCAGCTCTAGCCTATTATTGACGGCTTGTAAAAAAGCAGATGAGCCAGCAAAGACTGAACAATCTCATACAAGTTCATCTACCGACCAGGTCTTGGAAAAACTCAATGAAAGACCAGTGAAGAAATTCCCAGCTACTGCGGATGATGCCCATGATATTGCGCTACTAGAAGATTACGATCGCCGCTTTACTGAAATGAGTGACGAGATGGAAAATGAGTTAGCGAAAATGCATGAGGCTGGCACACTCACCGCAGAGTTTGAACAAAAACGTACGCTTGATAATGTGCGCTCAGCATTGACCATGTTAAAAGACCTCGATTTAAAAACTGAACAAGGTCGTTATATTCAGGGCTTACTCTATCAATATTGGGAAAACCAAGAAAAGAACTTTAGTGATAAGCAGGCAAGTAAAGATGAACAGGTCAAACAGCTTGCTGACTATTTACAAGCACAAAATCAGTTAAAGTACTGGAAAGCCTCACAGCAGCATTAATTTAACTGCATGCAATAAAAAGCCTTCTTATAAAGAAGGCTTTTTTAATTTAAATATTTTGTTTTTCAACCCAGTGAATGGATTGAACACGGAAGAGTTCACATGCACCATCGCCGGTATCAGTTGGGGTCAAAGATGACTTCCAAACCAAATCTTTATCTTTGATTTCAACCAGATCACCTTTTAAATAAACCAAATCACCACGTTTAACTTGCTTAATTTGTTGGGCGATTTCAGGGTTTGCAGGAATAATGTGCATATTCGATACCATCTGCATCGCTTGCTCAGCGGGTACAGGAAGTTTTGCTATTTTCCAGTTTAAATAGCGGTCATATTGTTTCACTGAAATATGTCGTGCGATTTCAGGTTGAGCAAATAAACCCCAACTTACCGCATAATCAATCGGTGAAAATTTGGCTTGCTCATCATTGTGATAAATTTTTGAACCTAAAATCCTAAAATTTCCCTGAAATGGTTGTAATACAGAAATTGATTGATCTTTTTCAACTGGAAGCAAGCCATTGGCAATATTGTATTCACTCGAGGTTGATGCAAATGCTGAACCCATGCCTAAAGTCGCCAGCAAAGCTATCATCAAACGTTGTTTTTTCATCGCTTTATACCTCAAATATTGCTAGATCAAATTCATTAGATCTTCGTTTTATGGTAGCTCTAAGGTATGAAAAAAATATCGGAATTTAGTAACAATACAGATCAATTTCGTCTATTTTTGTGCCTAATTAAATAGATTATTAATCTTCAAAATCTATTCTCAACGTTTCAAAGCGAACTTTCCCTTCCTTAATTGCCTGAGCAATTGCTTGCTGCCCTTTTGTTAAACGTGCCCCTCCACTTTTGACATCTAGCAAAATAATTTGAATATCATCGGCAGTTCCGTCTCCATCTCGAAAATCGGTATAGCCATCGAAAATAATATAATCAACTGGGTCGCCCATAAACTTGGCATCACTTGGCAAATACTGAAATTCCGGCAAGACTGGCGCAAATTGTTCTGCCATTTTTCCTTTTAATACGGCGCGGCTCGTATTTACACTTCTCTTTTGTGCTTGGGCAAGGGCTTGTTGATGCTCAAGCTCCAACTCGGCAATATATTGCTCGTATTCAGCCTTGATTCGGCCATTACGGGTATTTGATAAAATAAGCGTCGTGATAATAATACCAATACCAGCACCAATAAGCATGGCCAGCCATACGGACATAAATTTTCCTTAACAAATACACATCATCGCGATAGATGAGCAATCATATCTAAAATTAGGGAGTAGCTTAAACTTTTGTCAAAGGCAGTCATCTACTTCACATAAAAAGATGCTAAGGTATAAGTAGAACAAGTGTGCTGCTGAATATAACTGAATTTATGAAAACGATACTTATTGCAAATCAAAAGGGCGGATGCGGAAAAACCATGACAGCCATTACGTTGGCAACAGCTTTGGCACAAAAAGGATATAAAGTAGCATTGGCAGATTCTGACAACCAGAAATCTTCCTTACAATGGTTAAAGCAACGTCCAGATAACGTAGCTGTAATTCAAAGCCTCGACTGGCGTCAAGAAAAATCAATTGGTGATGCACCTAAAAATTTAGACTATTTAATTATTGATGCACCGGGTGCTCTTTCAGGTGATCATGCTGAACAATTAGTCAGCGAAGCCCATGCGATTATTACTCCACTTCAGCCTTCATTTTTCGATATCGACAGTACACGACGTTTTCTCAAGCATTTGCAGGATATTAAACGTATTCGTAAAGGTAAAGTACAAATTTTACTACTTGCAAACCGAGTTAAACCGAACAGCGCCAGCTCAAAAGATATTCAGCAATTTTTTGAAAAAATCGAACATGAACCTATCGCATGGATTGCAGAGCGTAGTGCTTATGGCAGTTTAGCAATGCAAGGTTTAAGTGTATTTGATAAACCACAAAAGAACTTTATTGCAATTCAAAGCCAGTGGCAGCCTCTTTTAAATAAACTGATTGAAGATAAATCTGAATGGTTCTAAAACCATCTCTCTATTTTAGGTGGGCAAGATGCAGAAATGAGCACGCCTGCCTAAAATTTGTCTCAGGTCATTTTTCAGTTAATATGACCTTATTCTATTTTAAAAATTAGAGAATTTTGTTCGTGCATCCATACGCTCCTACTTTACAGCGCGTTTTATTGTTTGGGCTGTTTTTTATCCTGATCTTTTTAGGATTTAACATCCTGAAGTACTTTATTGTACCTGTACTTTGGGCTGCCATTATTGCCTACATGACTTGGCCGATTTATTTAAGAATTCAGCATTTTTTTGGTGAAAACCGTAATAATTTAAATGCTACAGTTATGATTAGCTTAGTCATTTTAATTGTTGGTGTGCCATTTACATGTGCTATTTTTATTCTACAACATGAAGGCCGAAACCTTTATTTTGATTTACAGCGTCAAGTCTTTTCAGGTCATTTAAGCGTTCCCGATTTTATTCGTAATCTTCCGTTTATTGGTAAAGAAATATCTCGCACACTCAACGAAATTAACACAGACCCTAATAGTACTATTCAAAATATTGCAGCTTGGGTACAAAGCCATTTAAGTTATGGGCGTGTGTTATTAAATGAAATTAGTAAAAATATCGTCAAACTTTGTTTTGCAATTTTAAGTCTTTTCTTCTTTTATCGTGATGGCCACACGATCTTAACCCAAGTGAGTAAAGCCTTGGAAATGGTGATTGGGCCACGTATTCATCATTATCTCGACACAATTTCAGAAACCACACGTGCCGTTGTGTATGGCGTGGGTTTAACTGCAATTGCTCAAGCTGTACTTGCTGGATTAAGTTATTTCGTCGCTGGTGTACCTAATCCAATGGTTCTCACCATTGCAACGTTCTTATTAGCGCTAATTCCGTTTGGTACTCCTGTTTCCTATTTAGGTGTTGGTCTATGGTTGTTCTCTCAAGGTCAAACCATGGAAGCTATTGGCGTCATCTTATGGGGTGTGCTGATTGTAAGTAGTTCAGACAATGTGATCCGCCCACTTGTAATCTCTGGTGCGACTCAAATTCCGTTTTTATTGATTATGTTCGGTGTATTGGGTGGAATTGCAAGTTTTGGTTTAGTTGGTCTATTTATTGGCCCTGTTATTTTAGCTGTTTTATTAGCAATTTGGCGTGAATGGCTTCATGAGACAATTGACCCTGAACCCATGCCAAAAACAACCATGATTTATGATTCAGATGATGATTTACCGCCATCTAAAAACTAAGCTAATGATTTAAAAATATTTCAAGATACAAAGTGACTATTTAAATTAACTTGTAGGGTTCACGCACCTTTGCTTGAATAAAAAAATCAGATTTATAGTTATAAGGATATCTATAATGCCAGTATTTAATAAAATTGGTGCAGTATGTGCACTGACAGCTTTATTAACGGTTGGTTGTAGCACGGTAAGTAAGACTGTATCTGATACAGCCCATGCACTTACCACAATGCATACTAAAAAAGTGGTGGATGTTAATGAAGTGACAGCTAATGGTATAGGTAAAAAAATTGGTACTATTAGCTTTCAAGATAGTGATAAGGGCTTAATCATTACCCCTGCTTTAGCAGATTTACCAAGTGGTACTCGCGGTTTCCACATCCATGAAAATCCATCTTGTGCCCCTGCTGTTAAAGATGGAAAACCAGGCGCTGCTTTAGCTGCTGGTAGCCACTATAACCCTAACCAAGCCCCCCATCATGGTACGCCAACAACTGGGCATTTAGGCGATTTACCAGCATTAGTCGTTGACAATACTGGTGTAGCTACAACTGCTGTTATTGCACCACGTTTAAAACTTGCTGACATTCAAGGTCGCGCTATCATGATTCATGCTGGTGGTGATAACTATTCAGATTCTCCTCTGCCTCTAGGTGGTGGCGGAGCGCGAATTGCATGTGGTGTAATCAAATAAGTGCTATTTTTAAATTGTGGGTATCTAAAAAGATATCCACAATTTTGTTATTTTATTAAGCAACTTAGACTAATTAATTATTATAAAATCTTAAAAAATAAACTGACTTTTTTAGACAAAACGCATAATATTTTTCAAGTAATAAAAATTTAAATACCTATTGTCACGTACCCTCTCATTTAGAAAAAAGCCGTGAATAATCTGACTCAACTATTCAATCGTTTTAAAGCGAATTCAATTTTAATTTATTGCCTGCAAATTTTAATTGTACTCACAGGCACAACTTTAGGTTTACTTTGGTTAGGTCATAATGAGCTGATCGTTCCTGTGACTTTAGGTGCGATTGCTGCTGCACTTACTGATTTTGATGATCGCTTAAGTCTTCGTTTACGCAACCTGCTCTATGTCTGCCTACTCTTTTTTACTGTTAGCACTATTCTTGGTTTTTTAGCACCTTATAAATTTTTATTTATTTTATATCTTTCAATTTCCAGTGCTTGTTTCATTTTATTGGGAGCTTTAGGGCAACGCTACGCCACCATTTCTTTTGGTACGATTTTACTCTCAATTTATAGTATGTTTGGTTTAGGAGAATATGCACACTGGTACCAACAGCCTACTTATTTTGTCTATGGTGCGTTGTGGTACGGCCTAACTTCTATTTTATTTTTTATTCTTAAACCAACACTTCCTTTACAAGATAAACTTTCACAAATTTTTGAAGAAATTTCAGCCTTACTTCAAGCTAAAGCACGGTTATTCGACCCAGATAATAAAGAAAATGTTGAACAGCTTTTATTTGAATTATCACTACAAAATACACAAGTTGCACAGAGCCTTAACCAAATACGCAGCTCTCTGCTGACTCGCCTTAAGGCATCACGAGTCAGTAATAAAAGTATTTACTGGTTAAACCTATACTTTTTTGCGCGAGATATACACGAGCAGGCAACTTCTAATTATTTACACTACGAGCATATCCAACAAAATTTTAGCCGTAGTGATCTCATTTTTCGTTTTCAGAAAAACCTACGCTTACAGGCACAAGCTTGCCATGATTTAGCCCAATGCATTTTGCATAATCAACAATATCAGTCTTCTCAAGAAAGCCAAATTGGCCTAAACCATTTGGAAAGCTCTTTGAAAGACTGGATACAACAGCATCCACAAAATTTTGAAGTTAAAAATTTAAAGCTAATTTTTAATAATTTAAAAGGAATGCATGAACAATTTGAGCAGCTTCAATATGCTCAACCGTTTAATGAAACGCTAAGTCAGAACAAGCAAGAACATCTCAATTTACTAGATGATGATATTCAAGGATTTTCAGACCTTGTTTTAAAAATTCGGCAGCAACTGACGCCACAATCGGCCCTATTTAGACATGCAGTACGAATTGCGGTTGTATTTGCCGCAGGTTATGCCATTTCCCTCTTACCTTTTGCCCAACATGGTTACTGGATTTTGCTCACCAGTTTATTTGTTTGCCAAATTACTTACTTTGCAACCAAAAGTCGTTTAAAGCTTAGAACGATTGGGACTTTACTCGGCGTTTTATTGGGTATTCCCATTTTATATTTTGTTCCTAGTATTGAAGGTCAACTCATTCTTACCATTATTTGTGGAGTTAGCTTTTTCTACTTACGCCAGAAAAAATATGCGCTGGCAACACTGATGGCAACCTTAATGGTATTGCTCATTTTCAACTTAAAAGGTGCAGGTTACAGCATTATTTTACCTCGCCTAATCGACACCTTATTAGGCTGCTTTATTGCTTGGCTTGCTGTTAATTTTATTTGGCCAGACTGGAACTTCCGTAATATTCCAAACAATATTAAGAAAAGTAGCCAAGCAACCTTCGATTACTTCAATGTGATTGTTGAGCAATATCAGCACGGGAAAAATCAAGACATTGAATATCGTAGAATTCGCCGAGCTGCACATAACGCGCAAATTGAACTGTCGAATATGATTTCAAGCTTAAGTGCCGAGCCCAACCCAAATCCCGAGCTGATTCATTACGCCTTTCGTTATTTGGTTTATAGCCACAGCCAGTTGAGTTATGTCGCAGCATTAGGCAGCCAAAGACAAAAAATTGATGATCAACAGGTATTACAACTTTTACTGGATTGTCAGCAAATTCTTAAACAAAGTTTATTTGAACAAGCTTTGGTTAACTTTAATTTTCTTGAACAGACTTTAAAGCAAATTCAAAGTTTAATAACTCACGAACATTTTTCAGAGAACTACACACTTGTCTTAAAACAGATGAGTTTATTATTAGAAACCTTGCCTGAACTCTTAAGCTTAAAAGGCAAACTTTTAGAGCATGAAATTAAATAGAATAAAAAAATACCGGAATATAAATTCCGGTATTTTTTAATGTAAGTCTTGTGCAACTCTTTCCTGCATTTCTCGTTTTAAAGCTAAACGTGGTTGAGTAAACCACAAGGCAATAAATGCAAAAGCAGATAAGACAAAAGCCCATAAATGAAATTGAGTGTAGAGATAGCGTACAAGCTCAATCATTGCAAAAAAGCTCGTCATCAATAGCATTGAAACAGCAGCAGCTACAGTTCCTTTTGACACTTCAGATGACATGAGTGCAAAACGGTACAACACTGAGAAGCTAATTCCTTCACCAAAACAAATGAGTGTCATACCTATTAACAAGCAAGGAATTAAATAGGCTTGCCAGACAACACCTAATATTAAAATTAGCGTACCAGTGAGCATAATCGGTAAGCCAATTAAGACAGTTTTACCTAAAGCTAAACGGTCAATAATTTTAATTAAAACAATGTTACCAACAATTAAACCTAAAAATACCGGGAACTGTGCTAAACCATATTGCACGCTCGTTAGCTTCAGTTCATCGACCAAAATAATTGGTGATAACGCGATCCAGAGCATAAGCGGCATACCTACAAGCGGTAAGGCCAACGTTAACCCAAGGAACTGCCGATTGCTAAATACCTTTTTAAAGTCATCAAAAAGATAACTAAAAGGCTGTTTGGTTACACTCACCTTATGACTAGGCATTTGTTTCTTTAAGCCAACCCAACTCAGCAGTGCAAGTAAAGCAATTGCCACGAAACCCCAGTGCCATGAAACATAATCAATTAAGAAAGCTCCAAGTACAGGCCCTAGCAAAGGCGCAAGCAATGAAATATTTGCCATGAGGGCCATGACTTTAATCGCATCACGCTCGGCAAAGTTTTCCTGAATTGCGGCATATCCCACTGCTGAAATTACGCTTAACCCAATACCTTGTAAAAAACGTAATGTCAGAAAGTGTTCAATTTGCCGCGTTAATAAAATTAAAAAACAGCACAAGGCAAAAAATAAAACACCAGACAAAAGTACTTTTTTACGGCCTAATCGATCTGATAAAGGTCCTAGTAACCATGCAACAGATGCACCACCTAATAAATAAAATGACATTGAAGACGGCGCCCAAGTTGCACTTACACCGAAATCTTCAGTAATTGCCAACATGGCTGGCTGAATCAGGTCATTACCAATATAAACCGCAAATTCAAATAGCACTAAAGCTAAAGGAAACATCAACGTCGTACGGTTCAACGCTGTCGTTTGAATATTTTTCATGAGTTTGTACACTTCAAAATAGCGGCCAATATGTCTCAGCAACTACATATTGAAATAAATAATGTAGTCATGACGATGACAGTATGGTCAGTCAATCTTTAGTTAAGTTGTTATATGCCGTGAGAGTGCATGTTTAGAATGTGAAACACCGTATTCACAAGGTGTCTAAAACGAGAAAAAATGTATGACGTGAGATTCGGTAATTTTTACCATCTGGCATAATTGCCGGATGACACAATATCACTTTTCAAATTGATCATCAATCGGACAATTCCAACAATTTTAAATTCTATATTTTAATGATGACGAACTCATTTTTATATTGCGAATAACCCTAAAGTTATCCACATATTCAATAGTAATTCAGCTTTAAGGACAAGGATTAACTTGAAAGTCTGCTGTTTCCTCGCCTTTTGTACATTGATAACTTTGTTTTTTATTCACGATTTTCCAAACAGTCTGATCTTTTTTTAATAAATACTCAGTACGTGTTTTCGAAACAGCATCTTCACTCGGCTCTGTCTGCAAAATAGTAACTTGAGCATTAGAAGGGTCCTCTAAGGCATTCATTTGCTGTGAAATACTTAAATTACTGGCATTATTTAAAAGATTAGGTTGATCGAGTAAAACAGCTTGTATCGGACTGTTCGCTTGAGGTGTAGGTGGATTTGTATTTGGTGTACAAGCACTCAGAATCAGCAAATTATACATCATGAGTAAACCAATCTTTTTCATACTCAACTCCACCACAACTCCACCACAACTTCACCATGATGCTAAAGGCTACAAACAATTTTTTCCGTTCAACTTTGTAAAGTATTTACCATTAAAATGAAGAAACCAGTATGAGGTATCAAACCAAGATTAATGATTTTTAATCAATAATATTTTTCCAATTACTACATTTTTCTTTAAGAGTAAGTTCTCTAAAGTATCGCTCAAGTTTAAGAATTGAATTAGAGTAACTCCCATGAGCAATATTTTAGTCATTAATGGTGCCAAACAATTTGCCCACTCAAATGGTGAATTAAATGACACACTCACGACATTAGCAACGAATCATCTCACTGAACTCGGTCATGAAGTAAAAGTCACTCGTGCAGATAGCGACTACAATGCTGAAGCCGAAGTAGAAAAGTATTTATGGGCAGATGTCGTAATTTATCAAATGCCTGGCTGGTGGATGGGTGCACCGTGGACCGTAAAAAAATATATTGACGATGTATTTACGACAGGTCATGGTTCTCTTTATGCAAATGATGGTCGTAGCCGCTCTGATACCTCAAAAAAATATGGTTCAGGTGGTTTAATTCATGACAAAAAATATATGCTGTCGCTTACTTGGAATGCGCCAATGGAAGCATTTGACGATGCGGATCAGTTTTTCCATGGCGTGGGTGTAGATGGTGTTTATTTACCATTTCATAAAGCAAATCAGTTCTTAGGTATGAGTACCCTACCAACATTTATTGTAAATGATGTAATTAAAATGCCTGATGTAGATAGTTATGTGGAAGCATACAAAGCACATTTGAACACACTATTTGCAGCAGCCTAATCCGGAGAAAACCATGCTTACTATTATCGCGGAAATTCGTACTCAATCGGGTGGGCAGCACCGCCAAAACGTATTGAATGCATTTCAAAAAATCATTCCAACTGTTTTAGCAGAAGATGGTTGCCATGGTTATGAACCTTTAGTTGACCACATTTCAAATGCGAGCTTCCAGAACAAAGACCCTGACATTATTGTGATGTTAGAAAAATGGGAAAGTGTAGCTCATCTTGAAGCACACTTAGCTACACCTCATATGCAAGCGCATCATGAAGCAGTCAAAGATGATGTAGTTGACGTCAAAATTAAAATTTTAGAAAGCGGCGTATAATTTAAGAAATAAAAAAGACGATATATTTATCGTCTTTTTTATGCTTAAGAACAAAGCTGCATTTGGAAACCTTTAGAACCTTTTCCTCTTGCACATTGGTAGCTCTTTTGCTTATTTTGCAATTGCCACTTTTCATCAACCAATTTAAATAAATATTCCGTCCGAATTGCTGAGACAGAGTCATCCATTAAACCGGTTTGTATAACAGTAATGCGAGAAACAGTTGGGGATTCTACTCGGTTAAATACCTGCTGAACTGAAGTATTGTTATGCTCTTTTACAATCTCGGGTTGCGTTTTAAGTACTTGTTGCATTGGGGTTTCCGAGCCCACAAAAGGAATTAATTTACTTGTAGTTGCACAACCCGTCATAAGTCCAGCACAGAGTGCAGAAATTAAAAATAAACGTTGCATTTTCATCACCAAAAAACAAAAGGCATAGCTTTATGATGCTATGCCTTTGTCGGTTACTCTGTAGAAACTATGTAGTTCTACAAAATAGATCTAATTTAAAGATCGAATAATTTACCCGGATTCATAATACCTTTCGGGTCAAATACTTTTTTCAAAGCTTTCATATATTCGATTTCTTCAGCTGAGCGTGAATATTCCAAATATGGCTTTTTCGTCATACCTACGCCATGCTCGGCAGAGATTGAACCATCGTATTTTTTAACGGTATCAAATACATATTTATTCACGACCTGACACTTCGCAAAGAACTCATCTTTGGTCAAGTTTTCAGGTTTTAAAATATTTAAGTGTAAGTTACCGTCGCCAATATGGCCGAACCAGCAAATTTCAAAGTCAGGATAGTTTTCTTGAACAATCGCATCAATTTCACGAATAAATGCAGGTACGTGAGTAATTAATACTGAAATATCGTTTTTGTACGGAATAAAAGGCGCGATTGATTCAGAGATATCTTCGCGTAAACGCCACAAGCTCTCTACTTGGTCAAGACTCTGGCTCATTACACCATCAAGTACCCAACCTTGTTCCATACAGTGCTCGAAAATCTCCATTGCTTTGTCGATAATCGGTTCGTATGGCGCTTCAAACTCAAGCAATACATAGAATGGACATTGAGTTTCAAAGGGACGTTGAACATGACCACGGTCGAGTACTTTTTGCATTGCAAGCTCACCAAAGAACTCAAATGCAGTTAAGTCGATATCTTTTTGGAAAGCATGTAACACAGGCATTACTGCATCAAAATCAGGAACACCTAAAACTAAAACTTGTAGGTTTTGTGGTTGACGCTCAAGTTTAATTTCTGCTTCAGTCACTAAACCTAATGTACCTTCACCACCAATAAACAAATGCTGTAATGCATATCCAGTTGCATTTTTAATCATGCCTTTGTTTAAACGTAAAATGTCGCCCTTACCCGTCACTACAGTTAAACCGAGTACCCAGTTACGCGTCATGCCATATTTAATGACTTTAATACCACCAGCGTTGGTACCGATATTACCGCCAATCTGACTAGAACCCGCTGATGCAAAGTCAACCGGATAATACATACCCTGCTCTTCTGCATAATTTTGCAATTGCTCAGTCACAACACCAGCTTGTACACGGACCATACGGTCTGCCGGGAAGAACTCAAGAATCTGGTTCATTTTGTCCATGCTAATGACAATTTCACCATTGGTTGCTACAGCACCAGCAGAGAGTCCAGTACGACCACCTGACGGTGTAATTGCGATATTAAACTGGTTTGCAAGCTTCACAACTTCCTGAACTTGTTCAGTCGTTGATGGAAAAACGATGACCGATGGGTTCGGATTAAAATGCTTGGTATGATCTTTACCCCAGTTTTCGAGACTATCAGCATCGGTTTTAATACGGTTTTCACCGACGATTGCTGTTAATTGGGTGAGTAACTCAGGTGTTAAAGCGACTGGAGCATTCATCGTTTGCAGACCTAGCAAGAAGTAAACTGTGGTGGGACTATGACCTCATATTTCTCTAGGTTTTCACCTGAGCAAAGCCATAATGTTCAAGGAACTCCTATATTCTACATGTAACAGCACAAGCGATAAAGTTCAGAATAGAGATACTGTCACTACAAAACATGTTTAACACCAATAAAACACTTTTTATAAGGCCTTAAAGGAAAATTTGGGCCTAAACGTAGATCAAGCATATTTTGTAATGTTCGACAAGCCATAAATGGAAGTGATTAGACATAGATAAAATTGCCATAAGGCGATGGTATAAACGAAATATCTATAGCGCTGCCCAGTATGTTATTATACCGCCACCAAATTTGGCCTTTGTAGCGGAGCCGTAATGAGCCAACATCTTTCACTACCTAAAGATAAAATCCGTTTCCTTTTGTTAGAAGGCGTTCACCAAAACGCAGTCGATACTTTAAACGCTGCGGGTTATACCAACATTGACTATCGCAAAACTGCTCTTGAAGGCGAAGCGCTTAAAGAAGCAATTAAAGATGCTCACTTTATTGGTATTCGTTCGCGTACCCAATTGACTGAAGAAGTTTTCGAAGCTGCAAATAAATTGATCGCAGTAGGTTGTTTCTGTATCGGAACAAACCAAGTAGATCTTAAAGCAGCGATGGCACGTGGTATCCCTGTATTTAACGCACCATATTCAAATACGCGTTCGGTTGCAGAGCTCGTACTTGCTGAAACTATTCTTCTTCTTCGCCGTGTTCCTGAAAAGTCAGCGGCTTGTCATCGTGGTGGTTGGGACAAATCTGCTGTGGGTTCTTTTGAAACTCGTGGCAAAACTTTAGGTATTGTGGGTTACGGTTCCATCGGTTCTCAACTTTCGGTTCTTGCTGAAAGTATGGGTATGCATGTCATTTATTATGATGCAGTCACTAAATTACCAATGGGTAATGCTCGCCAAGTTGGTTCTTTAGATGAACTTTTAGCAACTGCTGATGTTGTGACTTTGCATGTACCGGATGTTCCGTCTACACGTAACTTCTTCACTAAAGAACAATTTGCAAAAATGAAAGAAGGCGCGATCTTCTTAAATGCTGCACGTGGTACATGTGTAGTAATCGAAGATTTAGCTGATGCAATCAAATCTGGTCACCTTGCAGGCGCGGCAGTTGACGTATTCCCGAAAGAACCAAAAGCAAATGGTGAAGAATTCCAGTCTCCACTTCGTGGTTTAGACAACGTGATCTTGACTCCTCACGTTGGTGGTTCAACAATGGAAGCTCAAGCAAACATCGGTTTAGAAGTAGCAGAGAAATTTGTTGCTTACTCTGATAAGGGTATGACACTTTCTGCCGTAAACTTCCCAGAAATCGCGTTGCCATTGACAGCGGGTCAACACCGTTTACTACACATCCACAAAAACGTACCGGGTGTATTGTCTAAAATCAACAACTTGTTTGCTGAACAAGGCATCAACATTTCTGGTCAGTCACTTATGACTAAAGGCGACATCGGTTACCTTGTAATGGACGTAGATGCTTCTGCCTCTCAAGAAGCTTTAGATATGTTGCATGAAGTTGAGGGCACAATTCGCGTACGCGTATTGTTCTAATACAGACTGTAACTTTAAAAGCCACAGCATTGTCTGTGGCTTTTTTATAGGTATTTACATTATCATGTGAAAAGTATACCAATTGATCAAATAATAAAATGTCCAGTCCAAGCCAGAAATCCCAGCTTCATGCTTTGGGCTTTCTTATTCTTGCCATGTTAAGTGTCCAAAGTAGCGCATCCTTAGCTAAAGTCCTGTTTCAGAACTTTCCTGTACTGACTGTTTCTGCAATGCGTTTATGTATCGGGGCATTTATTTTGGCTTTCATTTTTCAGATCTGGAAAATTAATTTTAGTCAGGTCCGATGGAAAGCTATTTTAAGTTATGGCTTTGCTCTTGCTGGCATGAATGCCCTTTTCTATTTATCGCTTGAACGTTTACCCATTGGTATTGCGGTTGCATTTGAATTTATTGGTCCACTCAGTGTGGCCCTTTACCATGCTAAACAAAAATATGATTTTGTCTGGGTCACTTTCGCAATTATTGGTCTCATTTTATTATTTCCTTTTAACCAAGCACATAGTTTGGACTGGATCGGAGTCCTATTTGCGATGAGTGCGGGTGCTTGTTGGGCCCTATATATTATTGCAGGGCAAAAGCCTTCTGGTATCTCAGGTAATCATACAGTTTGTTTGGGCATGACTGTAGGTGCTTGTATACTTTTACCTATTACTTTTTTCTCAGGCTCGATTGGGCAAGTTATAGAATTACCATACTTTTTTTATTTTATTGGTCTCGCCGTTTTAGCCAGTGCACTTCCATTCTCTTTAGAAATGTTAGCTCTACGCAATTTAACACCTTTAAGTTTTGGAACATTGATGAGCCTAGAGCCAGCTGTTGCTGCACTTTCCGGTTTTATCTTCTTAGGTGAATACCTGTTATGGAATCAATGGTTGGCACTCGCCACTATTATTACTGCTTCTGTGGGTTGTACCATAACCACCCAAAGAGCCCGACAACAACGTGAAAAAACAGTAAGTTAATTCTGCAAAACCTGCGAGTTGAAACCCAGTATTGACTATAATGAATCACTCTTATTTTTTTACATATCAAATGAAGCGTTAAGGTACTTCCATGCAAAATCTTCCAATTATTGCTGTGCTCTATATGATTTTGTCGATGGTTTCGTATCAAATCAGCGCTTCATTTGCCAAGCAACTTATCGCGGCTTTAGATCCGCTTACCGTTACTATTTTAAGACTATGTTTTGCAGCAGTGATTGTTGCCGTTATGTTCCGTTCTTGGAAAATCTGGTCTCGTTTACCTTATTTAAAATGGCGTGATTTATTAATGTATTGCGCATCTTTAGGGTTAATGAATATCTTATTTTACACATCTCTTGGGAAATTGCCCCAAGGGATTGCAGTAGGTCTAGAATTTATTGGTCCATTAGGCCTAGCCCTAGTTTCTATCAAACAAAAGAGCGAATATATCTGGGTAGCTTTTGCCATGCTGGGTATTGCACTCATGGTACCTTGGCAAGATCCAACTCAACACCACTTTTCTTACGTAGGTGCAGCCTGTGCTTTAGGCGCAGGGCTTTGCTGGGCATTCTATATTTATTTTGGTCAAAAAGTTGTAACTCAAAATATAGGAATGCATGCCTTAACCATAGGGATTACCGTATCTGCCATCGCCTTATTACCAATTGGTATTTGGTATAATGGCCCAGCATTACTTGATACACAGTACTGGGGTAAAGCCTTACTTATTGCAGTTTTAGCGACTGCTATTCCCTATGCACTCGACCTAATGGCACTCAAACAACTTAATAAATTAACTTATGGCACCCTAACAAGTTTAGCGCCAGCATTGGCAGCATTAACAGGTTTCTTATTACTTCACGAAGAAATCAGCATGCTGCAATGGGTGGCTTTAGCTTGCGTAATGCTAGCGTCAATTGGGGTTACTTTAAGAAGTAAAACAGCATCATAGGTGTAGCTTATTGCTGTTTTTTATACTTTTTATATTCCTTTAAATATTTATTGCCTAGCGTTTCTTTTTCACTGTCTTTAAGAATTTTACCGGCTTGCTGAAAAAATTTATGCTCTTCTTCTTTTAAGTGGTGATGGACTTTTTCGCTCAACTGTTTAGCGGTTGCCAACCAACTTGGGCTACTCATATCCGTTTTTTCGAGTTGCTCGACCAACTCATCCATTTCATGGTGTTCAGATAAAGCATGTCTCGTAATATCCAAACCGACATCATCAAACATTAAAGGGATATATAAATAACGGTCTTCGGCAACTGAGTGAGCATAAAGTTCGTTTTTTAATGCATCAAATAATTCTTTTCGTTCTTCGGTTAAACCATGTGTCTGGATTAATTGTTCAGAAAGGTTGCGTTGATTTTCGTGGCTTTCTCTTAATGCTTCGAAAATATTCATTCTCTTCCTCATTTTTAGTTAAAAAATCTTTTTTATTTCAAGGTTTATCGTACGGCAAAATTTATATTATTTAAGTAGCTTAAAATGAGACTATTTTTTACACAGTTTTCTTTCTAGTAAGTTTCTGTAATGTTTTTTATATTTCTAATTTTAAAAGATACATAAAAGTATGAACCACTCCTCAGGAACAGTTCATACTTTTTATCTTATTTAACCTGTAACAAACATTTGATATCCCAAACGGCAAATCAGGATACTCACCAAAATTAAAAAGATAATACGTACAAACCCACTACCGTATTTAAGTGCGGTACGCACCCCAACAATAGAACCTAGCACGTTAGCCGCTGCCATCATTAAACCAATATGTAAAATAGCGTGCCCAGTTGGAATGAGGAAACTCAGCGCAGCTAAGTTAGTCATAAAATTACCGATTTTTGACAACGCCGAAGCATGTAAAAAATCGACTTGTAAAAAACGAATGAAGAAAAAGATAAAGAAACTACCAGTACCCGGTCCGAAAATACCGTCATAAAAGCCAATCGCCAGACTACCGATACCAGCTAAAACGAGCATTTTCGTGGTAATTTTTTGCTCGGTATGAACCTGTCCGAAGTTCTTTTTAACTAGGGTATAAATCGCAATCACAATCAACATCACAAAAACGAAAGGACGCAATACCGATTGAGGGATAAGCGACAAACAAGCTGCACCAGCGAAAGAACTAATCAAGGCACAAATGGCAATAACGGCTAAAAGCTTCCATTGCAACTTTACTTTTTTAGCAAATGTATAAGCTGCCGATGCCGTACCAAAAATGGATGAGACTTTATTGGTACCAATCACCGTAGCAGTCGACATGTTAGGGAAAGTGCTCATGATCCCGGGAATCTGGATGAGTCCGCCGCCACCAACAGCAGCATCAATTGCTCCCGCAGTAAACGCAAAAAAGATCAAACTAAGGATAACATCCCATTCCATGCCCATGTTTTATACTCTACATCTACTACAAATTTAAGATACGTTTAGGTACCAACCGTTTTTTATCGGTAATTTCAGCTAAACCTAGACAGCGTTCACCCGAAAAAACCAACACTTCTGCTTCTGCAGAATGATCAATATTGCTTTCTAGACCGTTACAAAAATATTTTTCCCGTCCTTCGGGAACCTGAATTTTTAAGAAATGGTCAATTGGAGCATATACGGGCAGTAGCGAAGCTTCTCTTTGCTCTTCCGTTAAGCTTTCCAAATATTCAATGGTATAACTTGGGATGAGTTCAAAATGTCCAGTTTGAATACGGTGAAGCATGGTTAAATGACCACCACAACCAAGTGCCTCACCAATATCTTCACCTAGCACACGAATATATGTTCCTTTAGAACAAGTTACATCTAAAGTGATACTATTTTCAGTAAATTCAATGAGTTCTAAGGCATAAATCGTAACTGGGCGTGCCTCACGCTCAATCTCTATACCCTTTCTGGCCAGCTCATATAGTGGCTTACCTTCTTTTTTTAATGCCGAGTACATCGGTGGAACTTGTTGAATATCGCCCCTAAACTTTTCTAAAGTTTGCTCAATAAGCTCTTTGCTAAGAACCGGGATAGGACGTTCTTGTAAAATATCGCCTTCAACATCACCTGTTGTTGTAGTTTGGCCTAATCGAACAGTAGTTTGATAACGCTTTGTCGAGTCCAGCAAGTAATGTGAGAATTTAGTGGCCTCTCCTAAACAAATAGGAAGTAAACCGGTTGCTAATGGATCTAATGCACCAGTATGACCCGCCTTTTGGGCACGGTAAAGCCAACGCACTTTTTGCAAAGCAGCGTTAGAACTTAGCCCTAATGGTTTATTTAAAAGAAATACACCACTGATATGGCGACGAGAAATTTTTTGATTTTTTGTCGTCATTTTTACTGGAACACAAAGCTAGAGAAAAGTGCCGACATGTTAGCAAATTCAGCAAGATATTTTCATAATATTTAGGTGCCTTTTCACTTATTTTATGGCACATTAATGATCGAGTAAAAAAACAACAAATGAAAACTTAAGGAAGATATCTTTATGCAAAGGATGCAGAAAAAGATATGGTGGTGTGTGCTCGGATTTTTTATTTTGAGCCTCATCGCATGTGTGTATTGGCTAAGCCCAGACTCGGAAAATACTTCACCTCAGCCAAATCAGGATGAAGCTAGGTTGGTAGCTACTTCACAATCTACTTTAAATTCACCATTAAACGAAAATACTTATTTGAGTAAAAGTCAGCAAGATACTCAAGTTAACTGCCAATTAAAAATTGATAGTTCACAGCATTTAGTTGTGAATAGCCAAACCCGTGACTGCTTTGAATATTTTATTACGCAGTATGGCGAGAGCAATTTACAACAAGTTAAAACTCATTTTGAGAAATTTATACAAGATCAATATTTAGAGCCAGCCCGCTCACAGATTATTGATTTGTGGACGCGTTATTTAAAATACCGTGAGCAGCTTGCACAAATTCAACCGCCTCAATCTAAACAACAGGATCAAAATTATTTTCAAAAGATCTTCAGTTCAATTCAAGATATAAGAAAACGTTTCTTCTCTGCCTCTGAAATTGAAGGGTTATTTTCAACAGAAGACATTTATCAGAACTACACATTAGATCGCATGAAGATTTTAGAAGATTCATCTTTAAGCGAAATTGAAAAAGCTAAAAAACTCAAAGAGCGCTTTGAACAATTACCAGAAGACTGGCAAGAAAACCTACAAGAACTCTCAAAGCTTGATGATTTACACACACTGACCAAACAAATTAAAGCTCGCAATGGTTCAGCAGAGGAACTTCGGCAAATGCGTACAGCACTTGTTGGAGCCGAGGCAACTCAACGATTAGAAACTTTAGATATACAGCGTAATGCGTGGCAACAGCGAGTGACTGGCTACTTAAATCAACGTGATGAAGTCCTGCATAGCAATATGAGTGACAGCGCTAAAAAACAAGCTATTCAACAACTACGCCAACAACAATTTAGCTCATCGCAAGAACAGCTTCGTCTTAGAACTTTTGAAACAGTCCATGACCAAGGAGGTGAACTACCCTTTAACTACTAGGCTTTTCTATTTCAAAGTGAGCCAAACCTTATCCAGCAGTAGAAGCTGCTTCTCATACAAAATAAAAATAGTGAGTAAAAAATGAAAAGGAACTTAATATTTTTCTGTGCTGCAATACTCTCAGGACTGAGTGTTTCAGCAACCCATGCCACAAATGCAGAGCAAGTCAAAAGCTCATTCGTCTATTCAACTTATGCACAAACCAAATATCCATTGGTTTTTAACCATGGTATGGCTGGTTTTAACCGAGTTGGAACAGATACGCTTGGTCTGGACTACTGGTATCAGATTCTTCCTGATCTTGCGCGTAACGGAGGAAATGTCTGGGCAACAAGAGTTTCACCGTTTAACTCAACTGAAGTTCGTGGAGAACAACTTGCCCAACAAGTAGAAGAAATTATTGCCATCACTGGAAAGCCTAAAGTCAACTTGATCGGACATAGCCACGGGGGACCTACAATTCGCTATGTCGCTGGGATCATGCCTGAAAAAGTCGCTTCGCTTACTACTATTGGTGCACCTCACAAAGGATCGCCAATGGCAGATGTCATCCTGAATGTTGAGGGTACTCCTCTATCCGGACTGGCAACATTAGTAAACTGGTTTTCCGCAGCAATTACTTGGGCAGGAGGTCTAGACCCAAATAGTTATCCGCATGACTCCTTAGCAGGTGCCCACAGTTTATCGACTCAAGGCTCTGCACAGTTTAATTCTCAATTTCCAATGGGTGTTCCTACCACGTCTTGTGGTGAAGGTGCTTATCAAGAGAAAGGAATCTATATGTATTCATTCTCTGGCAATAAAGCACTCACAAATCCATTAGATCCTTTTGATATTGCATTAACAGGAAGTAGTCTAGTGGTTGACCCATTTGGGGATAATGATGGGCTGGTTTCTCGATGCAGTGCCAAATTTGGTAAAACTATTCGTGACGACTATAACTGGAATCATTTAGATGAAGTCAATCAGGTCATGGGAATACGTTCTATTTTTGCAGCAGACCCTGTCTCGGTTTATCGTCAACATGCTAACCGTTTAAAACTTCAAGGATTATAAGCTTTAAAACAAAAAAATGCGCCAAAAGGCGCATTTTTTACTCGCTATAAGCTTACGCTTTACGAGCTGGTAATTTTTCACGAATACGTGCAGCTTTACCAGACAAGTCACGGAGGTAGTAAAGTTTAGCACGACGAACGTCACCACGACGTTTCACTTCGATTTTAGCAACAACTGGTGAGTGAGTTTGGAATACACGCTCAACACCAACACCGCTAGAAATTTTACGTACTGTGAACGCAGAGTTCAAACCACGGTTTTTCTTAGCGATTACAACACCTTCAAATGCCTGAAGACGTTCACGGTCACCTTCTTTTACTTTAACTTGAACAACTACTGTGTCACCAGGAGCAAATTCAGGAAGGTCAGTTTTTAACTGTGAATTTTCAATAGCTTGAACTAAAGGATGTTTACCACTCATTGTGGGAATCTCCAATATGTGCGGAGTCAGAAGAGGCCTGAGTTTCCGCTGGGGATAGAGGCTAAAGCGCATATCAACCCGTTTAACTTTCCCTTTACGACAACCGTAAAGAGCCTTAAGTGCACATAAATCTATAAAAAAATAGACTTATGCTTTAATTCGAAGCAAAGCTTCTCATCTTTTGCTCAGAAAAACACAGGGAATATGCTTACCCTTGTTCATCTGACAGCCATTTTTTTTGCTGCTTAGTCAACGTAACCTGTTCAATCAACTCAGGTCGACGCTCTAAAGTTCGTTGATAACGCTGCAAAAAACGCCATTTCTCAATATTGGCATGATGTCCCGACTTTAAAATTTCAGGAACATCTAAACCTTCAAACTGGTCTGGCTTAGTGTATTGCGGACAATCCAAAAGACCATCTACAAAAGAATCCTGTATCGCTGATTGCTCATCTGACATTACATTCGGCAAACGGCGAATAATACTATCAAGCAACACCATGGCAGGTAGTTCACCACCAGATAAGACGTAATCTCCAATCGACCATTCCTGATCAACATAATGCTGGATCAAACGCTCATCGACGCCTTCATAACGCCCACACAATACAATTAAGCCATCATAATCGACAAACTGCTGTACTGCCTGTTCATTTAAAGTTTTGCCTTGTGGAGACATATACACCACAGGTACATGAACACATCCTGCTTGCGAAGCAAGTTGTTTGGCATGGTTAATTGCTTTTGCCAAAGGCTCCGCCATCATCACCATACCAGGACCACCACCAAATGGACGTTCATCCACTCTTCGGTAATTCCCTTCAGCAAAATCACGTGGATTAATACAAGTGACTTGTACTATGTCACGTTTTGCTGCACGCCCGCTAATCCCGTAGGCTGTAATCGCTTCAAACATTTCAGGAAAAAGCGTAATGACTGCAAAAAACACCGCAGACTCCTCTATTTTCCTGCTGCGTTAATCCTATAAAAAGGATTAATAATCTACGCCCCAATTGACGTAAATGCGACCAGCTTCAAGATCAACGCGTTGCACCACATCTTTATGCCACGGGATCATGCGTTCTTCTGAATCAATGCTGTCTGGTGTAGCGCGTACAACCATCACATCATTGGCTCCAGTTTCAAACAACTCATGAATTTGCCCCAAGTTCACTTCCTGTTCGTCGTCATCAAGACCTAACACTGTTAAGCCTTTCAAATCTGACCAGTAGTACTCATCTACATCTGCTTTCGGCAGTTGAGATTTAGCAATCCAGATATTAGCGCCAACCAAGCTTTCTGCTCCTGTGCGATCACTCACACCTTTTAGAGCAACAACCAGGCCTTTGCCATGTGGTTTCCAACGTTTTACATCAACGATTTGCCAACCGGCCTTGGTCTCGATGTACCAAGGCAAGTAGTCAAACATATTGCTCATGGGTTCTGTATTGGAATACACCCAGAGCCACCCATTTAATCCATAAGCTGAACGTAACTGTCCAATCTGAATACGATCTTCGGGAACATTCTGTGTTGGTGTCATGGGCTACCTACTACAATAATTATGCAGTAGCTTTTTTAGCTTGAGCAGCCAAAGAAGCAACACGTTCAGAAGGTTGAGCACCTTGAGAAACCCAGTGAGCAAAACGGTCTGCATCTAAACGAAGTTTTTCTGCTTGACCTTGTGCAGTTGGGTTAAAGAAACCGATACGCTCGATGAAACGACCATCACGTGCATTGCGGCTATCAGTCACAACGATTTGATAGAATGGACGTTTTTTTGCGCCGCCACGTGCTAAACGAATAACAACCATGATAAAAGCCTTATAATTCTTACGGATTATCCCTGCGCCGACCATCGGCAACACTTCAAACCCCTTTCATAGAGGGCGACATTCTACGTGATTTTCACCCTGAAAGAAAGATTAAATTTTGAGTTATCCGCAGTTTTGAATTTAAATTACTCTGTCCAACTTGATGAAGCCGATAGTGCACAATCTGTAGCACCTTTTGCCCAAAATTTTTGCCCTTGATCATTTAAGCAAATAATTCCATCACCAGCTTGTGAAGTATTAGCGATTGGTGTTGCCGTAAGCACCCATGTCGAATCGTTTAAAGTAGTAAAAGCTAAAGTATATAAAGCTTTGCCCTGAAGAGGACTCACATTAGAACCATAAATCGACTGTATGGTCGCATTCGACGAATAACGATTGTGAACTACTTTTTCTGATTCTAATGTTTGGGCAATATTCATCATTTCGGATTGAACAGCTGTACGATGCCCTTTACGTAAATATTGCAAATATGAAGGTGTCGCTATAGCTGCTAAAATTGCAATTATCGCTACTACAATCATGATTTCTATTAAAGTAAAACCATTCTTCATTGCCAATTCTCACTATTTGTTTCACATACATTGCAAGTGACTGTTCCACCACAGTCATTATCAACAGCCGTAGCTGTTAAACTTTGACAACGCAAACCTGAATTCTTAGCAATAAAATTAAAGTTTCTTGAATCTGTAGTTGTCGCTTTAATGACCCATGTTTGTCCATTTGCAGCAGCATTCGTCAATAAATTTCCTGTCGTCGTATCATCAGTAATCTGAATCGTATATCCCCCGCGAGGTAGGGTTATAGAGGTTGTGGTAAACCCCCTATAAGTAAAATTTCTTGATTTATGCTGTTCCAATTGTTCAGCTAATTTCAAAATTTCACTTTTAGCCGCAGATGCAGTAGCTCTACGGCTATAACTTTGATATGAAGGGATAGCAATTGAAGCAAAAATAGCAACGATAACAATCACGACCATAAGCTCAATCAAGGTAACCCCTTGATTGAACCGTAGAATAGAGTACTTATTCATAAGCTGTTCCTTCTAGCGATAGCGCTCATACCAGCGCACAGGAAGTAAATGACTTGTACATTGCCACTCACCTGTTCCGTTCTCGTTTCCAGACAGCTGTAATTTCCCACAACTATTAGTCACAGGAGGTTCATCTCTTTTTGGAACAAATGTGATATTACGAATACCTGCACCAATGACATTTGTATTACATTCAGAGACTCCAGCTGGACAGTTACTACCAGTTTTTGTTTGAAACCCGCTCGGGTTTTCTTTATTTGAATTAATGGTTCCATCCGGATTAAGACAAGCACCAAATGGTAAACAATAAGTTTGTCGGTCTGTTTCTCCCACAACACGAGGTAGACAAGGATCTGCCGCAACAATTCCCGTTCCTTGAGGGTCATAAACTGGAATAATTAAATTACCCGTAATTGCCATTGGTTCCTCAAAAGCTTTGAGTCCTCCTTTAATACGAAAACTATTATTAGCTTTTTCTGTACCATCGCTCGTACTAGAAAGCGAGCGATACCAACCACCTTTACCTACTCCTGTAGTGGGGAAGAAAATTTGAGCTACTCTTGTTTCACCTGTTCTTAGAATTTGTGGATTTTTTCTTAAGCCTGTCCGTGTAATATCTTTTGTTTCAAGCTGATTATCAGTTAAAGACATTAAGTTCTTTTTAACAAAGTCTTTATCAATAATTCCATATACATTATTTACAGGACGTCCACTTAATGCACTTGCAGGCGTCATACCTTCACGACCTGTGAGTGGGTAAACGTCTAAAGGTGTACTACGGTCTCCTGATGCAATACCTACTGTAATAAAAGTGTGAATTCCATAATCGTGGATCGTTACTGTTGGAGGCTCATAAAAACGAGGAGCATTCCCACCTGTATAATCATTTGTGCCATCATAAGTTGAATCATTTGTTGCTAAATTCGCTAAACGCACAACTCTGACACCAAAACTGCTATAGGTCGAATTGGTTTTTGTCTGATTATTATTAAGGTCCACGCGAAAAATTTGTCCGCCTAAATCTCCAAAATATAGATGGTCGACTAAGCCATCAGCATCACGGTCTAAAGTACTAATACGGCTAACAATACTATGCTTCATATTGGCGTTATCAGTATTAGAACCTGTATCACTTGTCCACCACAAACGCTGACCAGTTTTTGCGTCAATAATATAGACAGCATTTCCTTTTGCTTTTCCATTGGTAAAGCAAGCGTCAGTCAACGTAATATTTGGTTTTTCATAACACTGATCATAACCACCGCCAACAATCAGGACGCGTCTAATAGAACCGTTATAACGGATGTTCGCGAGTACGGGTTTAGACCAGCTTTGACCCATACGGCTATAGTCAGTCTGGTCTGCCCCTATTCTAAAAAGCAGTTTCGGTGAAGTAGGGCTTAATACATCTAGTCCGTAGTAGCTACTTCCTCCCATACGCATGCCGCCATAAATATTCATTTGCTTTGCAGTTACTTTTGATACTGCCGAGCTACCACTTCCTACTGTAGTAATATTATAGGCTGGATCAGATACCCAAGCTCCGTCCATACCATGAGCGGGAGCTGAAGCATCACTTTGACCAACAACTAAAGCTTTGGAAGCAACTGAATCATTTAAAATATCTGCAGGAACAAAGACCATTTGCTCAATACCAGATGAAGCATCCACAATATGTAATCCGCCTTCCATAGTTCCATAGAGGATGGATTGTTCTCGGGCAGATGTTAAATTCCCATTATCATCTAGTGTTCCATTGTAGGTTAGTTGAACCGGTAAAGAGTGAATACTTCCCCCCATCGATAAATAAGGTTCATTCGATGTAACCAAAGATGAAGGCAGAGTTGTTGCATTAATATCTGTTGAATAACCTAAATAATTTAATATTTTTAATTTCAAGCTTATAGGAAAAGCTTTTAAAATATTTTGTCCAGTTGATGGATCAAATTTACCTAAAACATAACTTGCTGTATTAGCCACCGTATCAAAAGGATTAGTTCCTTCTGGTGGAGCAGCTGGAATTTTTAGCAAATTAGTTCCAGAAGTTGAAATTTTCGTTAAGCTACCATCTGCTGCAACGGCGGAAACATCAGTAAATAAGTTGCGGATTTTACTTTGTACTGCGTAATAATATTTTGTGATATTTCCTTCTGCATCACGTGTTTCAGGTTGTCCAGCAATGGGTAAAGGCACATTCGCATATGAACCACCTAAAAAGACTTTGCCTCCGTCAGTATAAGTAGAGCTATTCCAATAATCCTTTGTTCCAGTCCTAAAAGCCCCACTTGCATTGTAGACTAATCCGCCAGAATTGGCCTCAAAAGCACCTGCATTCGCTCCAGATAAAACAACATGATATTTCTTTAAATTTCCACGCCATGTTAAGTACGTGTTAGCTGGATTTGGCTCAAAAGCTCGTAAATAACCATATTCCTGTAAATTTTTGGGATTCAATGCATCATATGGAACTGAGATAGCACCTGTGGTTAAGGGTTCTAAAGGAACTTTATCTAAATTATTAATAAATGCGATAACGCTGTCTGTTACGCCTTGTGAACTCTGAGTAGGGAAAAAACCACCATTCCCATAACCTGGTGCAGCTACCGCATTTGTAGATTGATTCGGTGAACACGCATCATCTCCTTTTCGGTCAGACTGGGTTCTCGAACTTAAACGGCAGGCATTTTTTACATCAGAAGAACTCAAACTAGAAAAGTCACTACCAAAACCGACAAATGCTGTTTGAATAGAAACTCCGGCAGGGTTCTTTGTTTTATCAAATAATCTTTTTGCAAACTCCCCCATACAAGCCCAACCAGAGTCTGCCGTAGTGTTAGATAAACCTCCAGAACAATTAAAATCAGCTCCAAAAGTACTACCTAAAGCAGTCGACATGACACTTGCCGAACGTGTATTTGTTGTATTGTTCGGTTCGCCATCCGATAAGAAGTAAATACCTTGCCCATCACAACTCTGGCGATTCGCTACTGCAGGTAAAGGTGACTGATACACTGCATTGGAGTTAGTAGCATTTCGGTCTACAACAATATTCGGATTGCTAGCTGTATCGTTTGATTTAGATTTTGGAATACCGCTATCTGCATTTGCTACAGCATAATTAAAAGTGGTGTAGTAATAAGTATAGTAATAAGTCCAGTCAGATGAAGTATCATAAGCAGTAGCATTATCCACACCTGGATTATTTGTTGACCAGCTACTCCAATAACTATTTGAACGACAAGGTTGCCATAGGTTGGCTGTATCAATTTGCGAATCACGGTAATTAGTACAATATGAATATTCAGTTCTATTATCAGATCTTCTTACACGTTTGATATAACTATCTTTACGAATAGCATAATTCGTCTCTGAATATGTGGTTGTCCCCATTAAGTAAGCAGCTGCTTCAGCATAAGCGTGGGCTGAAGGTGTTGAGCCTCCCGCAGTTAAATTAGCAACAGCTTGTTTTAATTTATAACGTTGTGAGCCTACCGTATTTAAAGTACTTGCATCACCTAAAGGAGCAGCAGCCACTAAAATTTGTCCACTTCGGCTGTCACCATTTGCCGAGAAATTTCCTAAACCTACTCGCGTATCATTTAAGACAGGGTTATTGCTAGCCAAAAAAGCATTCATACCATTTTTAAGCATGGCTAAGCGGTTTTCACCATAACTATTGTTGGTCATACTTCCTGATGTATCCAACATCATCACAATTGTTTTTTTACCTGCTGTAGGTGAGGCATAAATTTGTAAATCACTTGCTTGCACCACAGAGCTTGTCATTAGCCATGTGAATATCATTGAGCTTGAATAGACGGCATACCACAAATTATTTGGCTTAAAATTCTTCAATTTTAGTTTCATGATATTCCCCATTATGAACCTGGTGCCGTGATTTCAGTCAGCTTATTGGTATAGTTAAATTCTTGAACTTGAGTACTAAAAGGTACGTTATGGTTTGCCAAACAATCAGCTAGAGTTTGCTTATCCGTTAATGCACTATCAAAGTTGTCACTAATTTTTGCGGAACTCGTACTTAAGCAATCAGATTGCAGAGTTTCTAAAGAAGTTGATGCATAAGCAGGTAAAAACGCTGTTGTAATAACCCGAATACGTTGCGTAGATAGCATACTTTTAGGAAGTTGGGTTCCTTCGGAAAGATTTATGTCCCGAGGTAGATTTGAACCCGGAATATCAGGCATGGCATCGGTTGGGATACTGACAGCAACTTGAGTAACTACCGCTTGACGATTACTTCCATAGTCACTTGTTAAATCGCAGAAACCTGCTACTCCACCGTCTTCAACCACAGCATTATTGGCGCTGCCAGCCCGAAGCAAACTTGCTCCCCGAGTTTGAGCAAAACTTACAGATGTAGAGGTTGGTTTATAGCAAAAGTTATATTCCGCACCAGGGTTACTTTCATGTGCTTTAAGTGCTGCACCAATCACATTGGTAATATTTGTCAATGTGGTTGGGTTCATCTGTACAATAAGCTCTAACGGAGTATCTGAAGATTGAAAGTTTAATTGGCCAACTTGGCTATTAGTTGCAACTTTTAGAGAAACAATCGCTACTCTTATTGCCAAAACCCCGACAGAAATAACAATCAATAAAATAATAAGTACAACAATAAGTGTGGCACCCGTTTCCTTAGATCGACCTTTAATATTTTTATAATTTAAATGGGTCATATTGTTTCCCCCATTGCATTGCGTAAAGCAATTGTCACGCTATATACGCGTCGCAAAAAGCGAGTTCTGTTATCGGCAGCATGCACATTCTGATCTAGCATAAGAAAAAACTGATTAGGGTCTATTGCCTTATTTTGAGCATTATTTGTAGAACGGGCTAATACCGATATTTGTATTGACAGAATTCTTGGAGCAGCCACAGCTGGACTCGCATCTCGAGCAGCTTGTGCAGCCACCCGATACTGAGGAATTGTGTAATAAGCAAAATTACCAGCTGCGTTTTTCGCACCTAATAAGACATGAAAATGGTCAATACGAGGCAGTATAATTTGCCCTGCATCTCCTAATCCATTAACGATATCAGGTTGAGCTGTAGCACTAACCGCAGGGGTATTCGCATCACATGCAAGTGCATAATCCTGTTGAGAACTACCATTATTATCAACACGTAAAAAATACCGTTGAACTATTAGGTCCCCCGCTAACACATTCACACCTTCACAATTAGTCATATTGGTCGGGGCAATGAATTGAATAGTTAGTTGATCGCTTTGTACTTCAGCATTTGAACTATTCTGTATATTTGAAAGACCTTTCCAGTGGTTATTCACTGTACTTACCGTATCACCTGCACCACGGCTTAATAACGCTTCCGGAATATAAGTATTTGTATCAACTTTTGGAATAAAATTAATATTGTTGGCATTTGTTGCTGTTGAACCTGTTAATACAATACCTCCCCAAGGCGTTGTATCTGTTAATTGTGGATTTACAACATTTCCATAATTTAGAAGCCGTATATCACGTGCCATATATTCCAAACCAAAAATACCGCTGTCCTGAATTTCAGCATTGGCCTTTTGCAATCGGCTGGATAAAAGCCCTCCAATAAATAGCTGTGTTGCAGCAGCCACTAATATTAGGCCTAAAGCTAAGGCGACTATAAGTTCAATCAAGGTAAAACCTTGTTCTTTATTAGAAATAAATGATTGAGCCATTTAATATGCCTCCATCATTAAGCAAGTTGAATTATTCACGTAAACACCGTTATTACTCATACAACTTGAAACATCCACACTAGTATTTGTTCCATTTGTAGTAATCACTGGCGCAGTTTTACCCCAAAAGACAAATAGGCACTGGCGTTGTTGCACCATTGTATTTGTAACGCCAGGGCAATTTGACATCGTAATTCTCATACCCAGTTGATTAGCATTTCTAGCTGCTTGATAGGCATCAAATTGAGCAAGTTGGGAGGCAGTACATAGAGAGTTAAAACATGACGTGGGTGCAGGAGTATCAGATGTATAGTTGCTATAACTACGCACAAATGTAGGATACTGGCTAGCTTGAGTACTATTTGTACGGATATTTTCTGCTAATCCCCTCATCACTAGAATGGCTTGAGATTTACTTAATGCTTCTGAAGATGCATCCATAGCTCTTAGCTGCAAGGCAACATAACCTAAAACTCCAATAGCAAGTAAAATTAAGGCAACCAAAACTTCGAGTAAGCCCACCCCAGCTTGGGCTTTTTGCTTATAGTGATGCATTAACAAGTCTCCTCGGCCTTAAAAACTAAAGTGCCAAGCTTGGTCAAAATAATGACTTTCTTTTTATTTATTCTAGAATTACAAATAGATAAAAGCGTATCTTGAGTTATATTTGCCACTACTCCATTTGCATTAAAAGCTAAAGTGGTAGTCGTTAAAGAACTTTGCGTACCATCAGCGGCTATATTTTTTAGCTCAAGAGTATTATTAGAAGCTGTCTTCCAATTTAATGAAGTGGGTGTATTTGAAGCTGTTGAGTTCAAGTTAACAGAAACATTCTGACGACCTAAAATTGCCTGACTTTTCGCTTCTGATAAAGTGTTGATTAAGTCTCTTTGATTAGCATCTAAACGTTTACTTTCTAATAAATTTGACATTGATGGCGCAGCCATCAGTGCAATAATAGCCATGACTGCAATCGTCACCATTAGCTCGACCAAGGTGAACCCTTCTTGTGGAATAATTCCCCTCATCCCCAGAACCCCAAATAAAACTAAAATTTTTTATTTCTTATTTAAATTTTACTTTTACAAACTACAAAACAAATACAAAACAGACAAAGGGTATAAAAAAACAGATAACTGTCATGTTAACAATTATCTGTTTAACTATTTAAAATCAGTATGTTAAATAAGTCACATTTTATGCCTGGGTCACATGAATACGTAATTCTTTAGGAAGACTAAAAGTAATATTTTCCTCACGTCCTTCTAATTCTTTAGGCGCCTGAGCTCCCCAATCTTGTAAACGTTGAATCACTTGCTTAATTAAAATTTCTGGGGCTGAAGCTCCTGCTGTAACACCAATTTTACAAGTATCATTGAACCATGATTGTTCAAGTTGATCTGCATTATCTACTAGATAAGCAGCTTTCCCCATACGCTCAGCAAGCTCACGTAAACGATTCGAATTTGACGAGTTAGGCGAGCCAACAACCAGCACAACATCACATTTTTCAGCTAAGTCACGTACTGCATCTTGTCTATTTTGAGTTGCATAACAGATGTCATCTTTACGCGGACCTTGAATATTCGGGAATTTTGCACGCAAAGCATCAATCACTTTTGCTGTATCATCAATAGATAAGGTCGTTTGCGTAACAAATGCTAATTTTTCCGGATGTCTAACCTCAAGTGCTGCCACATCAGCCTCATCTTCAACCAGATAAATATCGCCACCTTTTAATTTGTCATATTGTCCCATCGTACCTTCAACTTCTGGGTGTCCTTCATGACCAATTAAAATAGCTTCTGTCCCTTCGCGAGCATATTTAGTTACTTCAATATGTACTTTAGTCACCAATGGACAAGTCGCATCAAATACTTTTAAGCCTCGACGCTCTGCTTCTTGCTGAACTGCTTTTGAAACACCGTGCGCACTGAAAATTACAATAGAATCATCTGGCACTTGGTCCAGCTCATCAACGAAAACAGCCCCTCTTTGGCGTAAGTCATCTACCACAAATTTATTGTGTACAACTTCATGACGTACATAAATAGGAGGATTAAAACATTCCAAAGCCCGATTGACGATTGCTATGGCTCGATCAACACCGGCACAAAAACCACGCGGATTAGCTAACACAATTTCCATAACAGCCTCAAAATTAATAAAACAGGGGAACTTCTCGTAAATATTTGCAGTTAAAACTATTCAGTTTAAACGCACGGTACACTACAATAGCGAAGATATTTTATCATATCAGGAAAAATATCATGTCGGGTCTATTGTTTGTCGTTTCTGCTGCATCAGGAACGGGCAAAACATCTTTGGTGAAAGCCCTACTTGACCGTGTGAGCAATTTACATGTTTCAGTTTCGCATACTACCCGAGGTCAACGACCAGGTGAGTTAGATGGTGTTCACTATCACTTCACAACAAAAGATGAATTTTTAGACCAAGTAAACCAAGGTGGATTTATCGAATATGCTGAAGTATTTGGTAACTACTATGGCACTTCGCAAGCAACCGTAAAACAACAGTTAGCTCAAGGACATGATGTCTTGCTTGAAATTGACTGGCAAGGTGCAGAGCAAGTACGTAAGCTGTTTCCTGAATCTAAACAGATCTTTATTTTACCACCTACTCAATTCGATTTACGTCAACGTTTATCTAACCGTGGTACAGACTCTGTTGAAGTTATTGAACACCGCTTAAGCTGTGCTGTTGAAGACATGCAGCATTATGTAAATTTCGACTATATCATCATTAATGATGACTTTAATAAAGCCCTACATGAGCTTGAAGCCGTCATTACGGCAAATCGTTTAGTCTTATCTCAACAGGCAAAAAGACATCAAAATCTAATTCAAGACTTGATTACTCCACAACCAAAACAGGAATAACTTGAGTCTGGAACGAAAGCCTTTTATACTATTTAGTCTGTTCAAATTTACCATTCCAAAACGAGAACTTTTATGGCACGCGTCACCGTTGAAGATTGTTTAGATCATGTAGACAACCGTTTTGAGCTTGTGCTCGTTGCAAGTAAACGTGCTCGTCAATTGGCACGTCAAGGCATGGAGCCAACTGTAGAATGGGATAACGACAAACCAACAGTTGTTGCTTTACGTGAAATCGCTGTAGGTCACGTAACGAAAGAAATTCTTAAACAACGTGAGCAAGATTACCAAACTTCTAGTCTTGATCTTGCCCTTTCTACAAACAGCTTAAATTTAGAAGGTTTTTCTTTCTAATTACTCCTGTTTCTATAAAAAACCATCGTTTTTTTGCGATGGTTTTTTATTTGGCTTATGCATATTTAAAACATATTGGTAAAAGCAATTATTTTCATTGAAAAAAAAATACACTTTTTCAAACGAAAAAATTGACAAGTTCCGCAATATGCTTTTCATTAAGAAGTAGATAGATTTAGTTTTTTAAGCAACAGAAAAAGGGTGGTCTATGCCAGGCGAAGAGGTCAGCCAAGCCAAGCAACAGCTCAAATTAATTATCGACCCTTACTTATCGGTAAGTGAAGTCGAAAAAGTGCTTGCTGCCTGCGATTTTGGAGATCTGGCACACACTGGTATTACCCGTAAAAGTGGTGAACCTTATATTCTGCATCCTATCGCGGTTAGCTGTATTTTAGCGAATATGCGTCTGGATCCTGAAACATTAATGGCTGCACTTTTACATGATGTCATTGAAGACACTCAATATACAAAAGACGATATTATTGAGCGATTTGGGCAAACAGTTGCAGAGCTTGTTGATGGCGTAACCAAATTAAGCCAGTCGAGCGATAAAGAATATAATAAAGCTGCTTCTTTTAGAAAAATTCTACAAGCTACTTTGCAAGATCCACGCGTCATTATTATTAAACTAGCTGATCGCTACCACAATATGACCACATTGGGCGCCTTACGGCCCGATAAGCGTGCTCGTATTGCTCAAGAAACCTTTGATATTTTCGTACCGATGGCAAGATTAGTCGGCATGAATGAAATGGCCGATAACCTTGAAAATTTATGTTATCAAAATCTCGATTTAGATATGTTTGATAACGTTCAAAATGCGTTGCTTCAAACCAAACCAGAGCGATGTAAATACCAAAGTATCTGGGAACAAAATCTTGCGGAGCTTCTCCACAATTATCATATTCAAGGTCGAATTAAAAAGAAAAATAATAATATTGAGCTCTTACGCCATTTCGTAAAAAATGAAATGGATTTACAAGAACTTACTCATAGCCATGCCTTTGAAATCGTTTTGCAATCCATTGCAGACTGCGATCGTTTAGTAGCAGCCTTAAAAGAAAATTTTCAGGTCATCCAATATCAAGATCATATCCGCCGCCCGTTACCAGGTGGCAATCAGTCATTAATGATCAAGCTTAAGGGTGAAAAAACTACCTTATCGCTCACTATTCAAACTGAGTTGATGCGTAAAGCTGCACGTTTCGGTGTAGTACTCGGCGAAAATGCCCCACAAACTTGCCGCTCTGCCATTCAAGCCTCCATGCAGAACCTAAATACACTCATTGATGGTGAATGTGCTAAAACGACTTTTAATGACTTACTTGATTATTTGCATCAAGAAAAAATTTGGGTTTACACACCACACGGCCAGTTACATGAGTTACCACAAGGTGCCACAGTAGTTGATTTTGCCTATTCAGCTAGTCTTTTCTTAGGCAACCATGCGGTAGGTGCGAAAGTTGATGGTGAAATTAAGCCACTTTCTACACCATTAGTTAGTGGGCAGGTTATTGAGATTATTACTGACGTTTTAGCAACGCCAAATCCAGATTGGCTGAGCTTCATTAACACTCAAAAAGCTCGCCGTGCTTTACAGCACGTACTCAAAGACCAAGATATTGAAGAACAACGTTTAGTTGGTGCCCAAGCACTTTCACGAGCTTTGAAACTCTTTAATCGTTCTATTAACGACCTTTCAGATGCAGATTGGTTGGATCTTTTACAATGGCGTCATATTGATAATAAAGATGCATTATTTGAGCAAATTGCTGTTGGAGATTTACTTCCTCAACTTGTAGCTAACCATTTGTTTGCAAATGACAAGCATCCTCGAGCAGAAAATTCAGATCGACTAATTCAAGGAACTGAAGGCATTGATGTTAAATATGCCCACTGTTGTAATCCTATTTTAGGCGATCCAATTCAAGGCCATTTAACACGACGTGGTTTAATTGTGCACCGTATTCGTTGTCATAATTTGCTTCATGAACAACATTTACACCCAGAAAACATTATGCCGCTTCAATGGAAAGCAGATGACGTAGATGATGTACGTTTTACTGCTTACCTTGCGATTTATATGGCAATGAATGATGAACAGGTATCAGACCTCATCTACCAATGTCGTAAAAATAATGCTGGGGTAGAAATGGTACATTCCAACGAACAGCGTACTTTCGTCAATATTGTAGTAAACAACCGTAAACATATTGCAAAAGTCATTCGTGATTTACGAATGCACTATGGCTTCCCACGTATTGAGCGTCTAGACGCCCCTGCTCCACAAATGGAAATTTCCAAAGTCAGCTAAAATTTGTTCTGCTTTACTAAAATCTAACTTCTAGAAGTACTTAATCAATTAAATCGATGATACTTTTGTCAAAACGTATCATCGATTATGATGAAAAAAGATTTAATCAAGGAGAACCAAATGTCCCGTCAAGTCATTCATACTGAAAATGCCCCTGCTGCCATCGGCACATATTCTCAAGCCATTTTAGTAGGTAACACACTATATCTATCAGGGCAAATTGGTTTAGATCCTTACAGTATGGAACTTGTAGACGGCATTGAAGCTCAAATCCGCCGTGTTTTTGATAACCTTAAAGCAGTATGTGAAGCTGCAGGCGGCACACTTGCAGATATTGCAAAGCTCAATATTTTTCTTACTGATTTATCTAATTTCCAACTCGTTAACCAAATTATGGGCGAATATTTTGCTCAACCATACCCAGCGCGTGCTGCACTTGGTGTAGCAAGCCTGCCTAAAGGGGCTTTAGTTGAAATGGATGGAATTGTTATTATTAATCAGTAAGATAAAATATTAACTAGAAATTATTTAGCTCTAAAATTAGATACCACCCCAGCTTAAAAAGCTGAGTAACTCTCAGATTTCCGCTTAGGTGGTATTTTTTTATCCAAAATCCCAATAACGATAAATGAGATTTTAAATGAATTTCATTGACAAACGATAATAATTATCAATAATATCAATTATCGCATTTATATTTGGGGATTACTCCCATGTACGTTTGCTTGTGTCGTGGCATTACCGATCAGGATATTAAAGACGCTATTGAAAATGGCGCTGAAAGCTATCGTGAAATTCGCGATTTGCTTGATCTTGGTACTTGCTGTGGACGCTGTGCACCAGAAGCACGTGCTATTATTAGTGAAGAATTAGCAGAAATTGCTGCTCGCATTTCTGTAGCTGCATAATAAAAATTAATATTTAACAAAAATTTATTGACTCCTCCACCGCTTTTTGCGGAACGTTAAATGTTCCTCATTGAAGCGGTTTTTTTTGGAAGGAAATTCACATTTACCAATATCGTGTTGTTTTTGATTGCGATTTTCATTTGCTGTTCCATAAATTACTCGCCATATCCATGATTGTTCACTAAAATGAATTTATAGATTGCCTTAATTGAATTAAGGCAGAAATTGTTTTGGAGTAGCTACAATGAAAGGCAATCGTGATCTCATTAATCAGCTCAACCAAGTGCTGTATCATCATTTAACTGCAATTAATCAATACTTTTTACACTCTCGTATGTTTAATGATTGGGGAATTGAACAACTCGGTTCTGCCGAATATAAAGAATCAATTCGCCAAATGAAGCATGCTGATAAAATTATTGAGCGTATCTTATTTTTAGAAGGTCTCCCTAATCTTCAACACTTAGGTAAATTGTATATCGGTCAACATACAGAAGAAGTTCTGCAATGCGACATCCGTAAAGTAAAAGAAAATATTGAAGCAATTCAGAAAGCGGTCGCTTTAGCCGAAACAGAACAAGACTATGTAACGCGTGATTTGGTACAAGAAATCTTAGAAAAAGAGGAAGAATATTGGGATTGGTTAGATACTCAAATTGATCTTATTGGCAGTGTTGGTATCGAAAATTATATCCAAAGCCAAATGTAATTCCTCATAAAAAAAATCCCCTTGTACTCAAGGGGATTTTTTTTATTTATTTTTTAACAACTCTGCCAAAGTTATTTGCTGTCGATAAAGATGCTGCAAAATAAATATTTGCTGCTCGGCCTGTTCTACTTTTCCATTATAGGCAAGTAGCTGGGCATATTTACGCAAGTTATAAGGCGTCGCTTTATTCTTCACAAAATTACCCCATACTGCTAAATCAGCATCAGATAAAGTAGTTTCAGGCTTCATCTCAATCCATTTTAGACGCTGCTCAAACTGCGTTAAAATAAAAATCTGATTACTTCCTAAAATCTCAGCATTTGGCTGTTTATTCTTAAACAGCAAATTACTATTTGTGACATAGACATTATAGTCACGCCAAATTGCTACCAGAAGTATTACACTTATTCCCCAAATTAATCGAAGAACCTGCTTGTTGAGTACAATACCTTTGAGTACAGGTGTCTGTGCCTGAATTATGCCTAATAAGAAACCACAAGTAAGTAAGAAGTAAGCGTAGCGTTGAGGAAACTCTAACATGGCATGAATGAGTACGGTACACACCATCATAATTGCAATAATTGAGATAGTTTCTTTAGCCTGCTGATTTAGCCAAACGAACCAACATGCAAAGTAAGCAATAATGACTATACCTATTGGGATACCGTTCCAGATGATGAGATCTAATAAAATATTATGGGCACTGGTCGTCCACTCAGTTGTTGGAAAAAGAGCATAAGCTGACATTTGCGCCACACTGGTTTGGTGCCAACCATACCCCAACCAAGGATGCTGCTGTACAGCAAGTAGCATTTGGGTCCAGATATTAAAACGTAAATATCCAGAACTTGCTCTTTCAACTAAACTACTTGCTTGGGTTACTTCAGCGCTTGACCATGCTTCAATTAAACTAGTAGCAAATGGCAGAATCACGCCAGCTATTACAAAAAAACCAGCGCACCACAAGAACCCTTGCATAAAACCAAATCTTTTTTGTTTTCCAAATAGTTTAACTATCCAATAGATAAGTAAAAATGGAAAAACGACCCAAGACGTTCTTGATTGGCTTAAAGTGATTGTAAACAAGATAAGGAGTGCTGAAGGGAAAAGTAACCAAACTGTTGCTTTATTCTTTTCATATAAAAATAGACAACCTAATAGCCCCATAATCAGAAAGGTTGCCATATTGTTAGGTTGACCAAAGTTGCCGTAAGGACGGTTACCAATTAAATGCAACATATGCACAAAATGAGACTCAATATTTAACCATTGGCATATCGCAATAAAGCTGGTCGCAATTGATACAATAATCAGTAATAAACTAAAGCCTGTAAAAATTTGATCTCGCTTTTGTTGATCTAGTGACAAGTTATAACCCGCCACAACCATAAACCAGAAGCCTAATAAGTAAAGTGAACTTAACAAAGCTGTACTAAAATCAAAAACTAGACCAAAAGCCCACTGCACCACTGGAATTAAAATAAATGGCAATAGCAATAATTGTGCACGCGGAATTTTAATATTTTGATAAAAAAGTGCAGCTAAGACACTTAAACCTGCCGCAAAAGTACTCATTTCACTAGAAAACATTACCCAAGGGTTATAGTGAAATGGTGATAACCACGCAAAACCCAACAAAATTGCTGCGAGGAACAGAAAGAATACTTGCATAGTGATAGGTTTGAGACTATTAGAAATGGGTGAAATTATACATGGAACCCTAAAGAAAAATGTATGAGTCTATATGAAAAGGACTTGATAAAGTTTACTTCAAAAGTTAAGGAATTTTTGAGGTTGGTACTAAGTGCTCCGCACCACCATAAAACCAAAAGTTTGGAGCCATTCGTCCTCCATAGCTTCCACAATTCCAACAATTTAAATCTTGTCCTAAATACATTATTGTGATGTATAAGAATAAAACTCCCCATAAAGCAATCAGTATTTTTGTCGATCTAAAAGAATATTGGGAACTAGAAGTTAACTCTCTATGAGAAAAAGTAAAAGCTATAAATAATACACAGGCAATTTGTGACGCTGGGTACACCATACTACCTGAGAACATTGCATCAACTAAAACGGCGATCACACCAACTTTCAAAATTAGTGAAACAGTTTTATCTTTAAATAAGCCAATTAACTGGGTCAACATCCATATACAGAATATGAGACCTATAATGCCCCATTCAAAAATAAGTCTTAAATATAGATTATGTATATGACGTCCATACGCATACTGGATCTTAGACAAATAGCCACCACCAACCCCAGTAAATGGGTGCTGTTTCCATTGTTCAAATACAAACTTCCACATTTCTGCGCGCAGCGATGTCCCCGCTCGTATTACAGTCATTGTACTTTTTTCAGCTAAAAAAATAGTAATTTTATAAACAAAAAAAGCTAAAAAAATATAAATACAGCTTTGCAAAATAAGCTTTCGATTTTCTTTAGAGTATATAAAGAGAACTAGTAATCCTGTCATTACCGCAAGTAAAGCGGACCTAGCTCCATCAAAAAACCATGCTAAAGCAAAAAAGAAAATTGCTATAGGGTAAGAATAAGAGATATAAGGATATTTCTTATTTTTTAGATAAATCAGGAAGAAAAACAAGGGAACAATAACACTATCATAAATCCGAATCGTGCCAGAGTTAAACTGCCAATCAAACCATTGTTGATGGATAATAAAATTAAAAATAGAAATCAAAATAAACAAACATGGAATAATCGCTGTAACTACAATTAGTGCAATACCATGCTCTATATTTTTTATATTCCTTAACTCATATGTTAAGGCAGAAAATATAAAAAGTAATGCTATCACAGACCAAAGCTCTTGAAACTCAAAAATTTCCCAATTTATTTGTTGAGTTAATATGAGCCCAGCAATAATAAAAAAAGTAATTTGACTATAAATTGAAAATTTTAGTTTTTTTGCGAAGATTAATATTAATAAAGCATATAGCGCTAAAGGAAACTGCAATAAACGAAGTTCATCATATTGAAAAATAGACCAGCCAGTTTGATACCCTAATATAGCTGTAATAAGATAAATTGCGACTAATAGAAATAGAATAATTTTTTTTAACATATTTATTTTCTTCAATAAAAAAAGAGAGGCCGAAACCTCTCTTTTTTATATCAACTTATGAAGCTGTAAAAGATTGTGGAAGTAACTCAGCTGGAGCATTAGTACTGCTATTCTTTGTTAAAATACCTGTTTCGCTTACATTCATTACAATCTGTTTAGAAGTAAGTTTAGTTGATACACCCGATGATTTGAATGTATAGGTGATCGTACAATTTGGTGCAGTTCCGCCAATCTCAGCATCACCATATTTTCCAGCTACTTGATCAGCGGCCGTTGCTGCAGTAGCGCCGCCAGCAAAACATGTCCCAGCCTGTAAATTAGTATTAATTGTTGTTTTCAATCCATCTGCTAGAGTAAATGCCTCAGATGCTTGTGACTTAGCAATATAGTTTTGATACGCAGGAATCGCAATTGCCGCCAAAATACCGATAATGGCAACCACGATCATAAGTTCGATTAATGTAAAACCTTTTTGTGCATTCATAGCCTTTTCCCCAAAGATTGTATGTATGTTTTTATATAAGCTTTTCAGCTATCAAATATATTGCAGCAACCATGCCAACTTTTATTATTGTTAAAAAACATAAACTTATAATTTATAAAGCCTTATTTTAGTAGCTTAAGCTGTAATTAACTGACAAAAATTGTCACTAGGAATTTAGTAGAACTGAATCACCGATAAAAGTTAATTTATTGCCTATTTCATTTTTTTAATATCGAATGTGATAAAAATCTCTATAAAAATAATCAAATAGGTGACATTTTTTGTCAGTCACCTTATTGAGCAAAAATTTAAAAAAAACAGTTAAATTTTTGAGTCAATCATTTAATTAATAATGATAGGTGCGTTACCTAATTCATTTAATTGATCTGGCATGTTTTCATCGTAAAAGCGCGCCATCACTTCTCCAATTTGCTGAACTCCTGTAACTACCGCTTTCTGATATTGTTTTTGTTGAAGCTGCTCTACAATCGACTTACAAATCTGCTGCCATATTTGTTCAGTAGTTGCATTCCTAATCCCACGATCAAAGATGATTTCTACTGTGCGTTCACACAGATTTAAATAGAGCAATACACCACTATTGAGCTCTGTATCCCATACACCCAGTTCTGCAAATAATTGCTGGGCTCTTAAACGTGTATTTTGTCTATACGCTTGTGAACATGGGATATGGCCTTCTATGACAACCTGTATTTCGCCAACATGTCCATGCTCTGCTTGCTGTACAGCCTCAGCAATAACTTGTTTGTCTTGTTTGGAGAAATATCTGCTACTTGCTGGTAAATAACAAAAATGCTTAAACCAACGTTTTAAACTTGGCTCTACAGATTCCTCAATTTTTGGCTGAGTAATAATTTGGGTTGTTTCTGATGTTGTTACCATGAGCCTGAAGCACCTCCACCGCCAAAACGTCCACCGCCGCCGCCATAGCCTCCGCCACCACCGCCAAAGCCTCCTCCGCGCCCACCGCCACCAGCTCCACTCAGAATAGCCTGTAAAATCAGTTGGGCAATTGAAGTTATGAGTAAAAAGAAAATACCAAAACCTAGTAGTAAACTCATTACTACGCCAGCACCATTTACAAAACCAGCTACCGCTGCCGCAACGCCAGCTGTTGACGCGCTAAGTGGTCGTCCAACAATAAATGAACCCACAATTCCAGCAACCAGAATAAATAAAGCCATTGTCAGTGTTGTCTGTTTGGCTTGTTGTTCTTCAGCAGCTTGATGTTGGCGTTCTTTTAAATCTTGAGCAGCTTGCTGTGCTACTTCTGGGTCAAGATTTAAAATTCTTCCGATTTCATCGATACCTGCACTCAAACCTTGTGCATATTGGGCTTGTTTAAAATAAGGTGTAATTTGGTTTCGAATAATCCGACTTGCCACAATATCCGGCAACACACCTTCTAAGCCATAACCGGTTAAAATTTGCATACGGCGATCATTTACAGCGACTGCAATGAGTAATCCATTATCACGTTTAGATGATCCCAATTGCCACTTTTCACCAACGCGCAATGCATAATCAAAGATATCTTCTTGGCCAGTGGTAGGAACAATCACAATACCAATCTGCGCTTTGCCTTGTTGATACAAACTTAGAATTTTTTGATCGAGCTGTTGCTTCTCAGCCTCACTTAAAATGTTAGCTTGATCAATTACCGGCTGGTTCAAAGTTGGTAAACCACGTATTGATTCACCATCAGCCATATCGTTAGCAACTTGAACTTGAGGAGCAGGACCTGAAGCAGCTTGCCCCTCTAGTTTAGATGCAGCAGCTTGAGCTTGTTGCTTTTGTATAATTTTGCCAGCAACTACTGCATCAGCCTCATCAGTAGCAGTTGCAATATTACTTTCACTCCATGCCGTATTCTGGAAAAGAACACCACAACAGAGCAAAATTAAGGTCGAAATAAAGACCTTAATTTGCTTTGATTGAAGCAATAGAGTATTTCTCATACGGCACTCCTTTGATTTATAAAATTAATCAAAAGAAACTTTTGGAGCCTGCTGAGCAGATGCTTCTGCAGAGAAATTGGCTTTAGGATGCATGCCAATCACTTTTGCTGTTACTGCTTGTGGGAATTGACGAACATAAGCGTTATAGTCCTGAACAGTTGTAATATAACGATTACGGGCAACAGCAATTCGGTTTTCTGTTCCCTCAAGCTGAACTTGCAATTCTTGGAATTGGGTATTGGCTTTTAAATCTGGGTAATTTTCTGAAACGGCAATAAGTCGAGATAATGCCCCAGTTAACTGGCTTTGTGCCTGTTGATATTTTTCAAGTAATGCTGGGTCTTCTAATACTTCTTTATCAACCTTCAAGCCTGCAACATTGGCACGTGCTTGAGTGACTTCTGTTAAAACCTGTTCTTCATGTTTAGCATAACCTTTTACAACATTTACCAAATTTGGAACTAGATCGGCACGACGTTGATATTGGTTTTGTACTTCAGACCAAGCCGCTGTTACAGCTTCATCTTTAACCTGTAAGGTATTATAGCCACAGCCTGAAAATAGTAGGGTACTGGCAAGTGTTGTCGCGATAGCAAGTTGTTTAAACGTTTTCATCGTCACATTATCCTCAAGTTTTTCTTTATATTTTTAACCACTTTTCCCGATTGTATGACGATTTTGGCATTATTGTGTTGCTTTTATTTTATAGATTTAAAAAAACCGGATTTTTAAATCCGGTTTTTTATTAGCTTGGTCTTGGATTTTTTTCCTCTTGGAAACTTGTCATTTGATATTCATCAGCCAAATAACTTTTCCAATAATCGACCATATGACCATAATCTTTTTGACTCGGGTGGAAGTCCTTTTTGTAATAAGCAAAATATTCAGGAGTTAGCTGTATAAGCATTTTAACAAGCAAATACACACCAAAAATATTTCCTCCCATTTTAGGCAAGCTTTTCCATTTATCTTGCCAAAATAATCGCGTCGTACCATAGAAAGCAAGACTCGCAAATCCTGTAGTGACACTACGCATTAATAATCTGCGAATACGGTCATCGCCATAGACATGTTGATAGACATCAAATGCAACTGAACGATGTTCAATTTCCTCAATAGCGTGCCAGACCCAAAGCTTTAACGCATCTTGATCCAAAGTTTTTAATAATTCAGGATGCTGTAAAATATATCCTCCAAGCAAAGCCGTAAAATGCTCAAATGCACATGTCAGTGCCAGCTGTAGCTTAGGTGGAATTGTTCTTAAATATTTGTCACGCTCATTCAACCAGTTTTGAAAGCGATCCAGATTATAGTCATCACGACGCCAAGCCTCATTGAACTCTCCATGTGCTTTCGAATGCATTGCTTCTTGCCCAATAAATGCCGCAATCTGAGCCTGTAGTTGAGGGTCGGAAACTTTGTCACGTACATTACGCACGCTATTTACAAAAAACTGTTCTCCTACGGGAAATGTTGAAGAGAGTGCAGTTAAAAAATGGGACATTAAAGGCGAATTTGCAAAATAATAGCGTTTGATAGCTTGAGGATTAAACTCAAGGCGACGCACTGTAATACCCAACGCTTTTCGACGATTTAAATATGATTTTTCTGCCGTCATGCCTGCGATGTTCATATTCAACACCTATTGTATTGAAGAAGGAAGTTTTGAGTATCTCTTGCGACTAAGGGGCTAAACAGGGCAAAAAAGCTTATTGTATTTGCCAAAAACATCAAACTGATTAATGGTAAAAAAAATAAAGCCTGCATATCGCAGGCTTTATCAAAAACTTTAATAATGATTTTTTAGATTAAACACCAAGGTAATCTAAAATACCTTCAGCAGCTTGGCGACCTTCCCAGATAGCTGTAACCACAAGGTCTGAACCACGTACCATATCTCCACCAGCAAAGATTTTTGGGTTTGAAGTCTGGAATTTAAATTCTTGCTGTTCAGGTGCAACAACACGACCTGAACCATCAAGATTAATATTCACATTACCAAACCAGTCTGCTGGACTTGGACGGAAACCGAACGCAAGTAAAACTGCATCTGCCGGTAAAATTTCTTCCGAACCCGGAATTGGCTCAGGGCTACGGCGGCCACGACTATCTGGTTCACCCATCTGCGTCGTTACCACTTTTACGCCTGTCACTTTGCCATTCTCACCAACAATCTCGATTGGTTGACGGTTAAACAAGAACTTTACGCCTTCTTCATACGCATTTTTTACTTCACGTGCAGAACCCGGCATATTACTTTCATCACGGCGGTATGCACATGTTACGTCGTGGGCACCTTGACGTAATGAAGTACGGTTACAGTCCATTGCGGTATCACCACCACCAAGAACAATAACTTTCTTACCATCCATGCTAATGTATTCGCTTGGGTCCTTTTCCCATCCCTGACAACGGTTCACGTTAGAGATTAAGAAATCAAGCGCATCATAAACACCGTCAAGATCTTCACCAGGGAAACCACCTTTCATGTAGGTATAAGTACCCATTCCCATGAATACTGCATCATATTCAGCAAGTAATTCATCAATCGTGACGTCTTTACCAATTTCAGTATTTAAGCGGAATTCAATGCCCATGCCAGTGAAAATTTCACGGCGGCGCTTCATCACATCTTTTTCCATCTTGAATTCTGGAATACCAAATGTTAGTAAGCCACCAATCTCAGGACGCTTGTCAAATACCACCGGTTTAACACCACCACGAGCTAAAATGTCGGCACAGCCTAGGCCTGCTGGACCTGCACCAATGATTGCAACTTTTTTACCTGTCCACTTCACATGTGACATATCTGGGCGCCACCCCAAAGCAAAAGCCGTGTCATTGATATATTTTTCAGCATTACCAATAGTTACTGCACCAAAGCCATCATTTAAGGTACAAGCACCTTCACACAAACGGTCCTGCGGACATACACGACCACATACCTCAGGTAAAGTATTTGTTTGATGGCAAAGCTCAGCAGCCTGGAAAATTTGGCCTTCAGCAATGAGTTTTAGCCAATTTGGAATGTAGTTATGTACAGGACATTTCCATTCGCAATATGGGTTACCACAACCTAAACAACGGTGCGTCTGATTGGTTACAGTTTCCGAAGTAAAAGGTTTATAAATTTCCACAAACTCTGCTTTGCGGACAGTAATATCTTTTTTCTCTGGATCTTGACGTGGTACATCCAGAAATTGAAAGTCATTATTTAGGCGTTCTGCCATGTCTCTCTCCGTGGGTAGGCGCGGATTTCCTTGTTGCCCGCACCTGCCTATGTCTTTGCAGTCGTGGAATTATTGTGGGTCAGCTTGTGTAGTTTTCAAAAGCGATTGCAAGTTAGCAGCTTTTGGTTTCACAAGCCAGAATTTACGGCTGTAGAAGTCAAACTCATTGCGGATTTTGTAAGCCCAAGCACTACCTGTTTCCTTGATGTGCTCGTCAATAATACGCAACAAGAACTCTTTATGATCTTCCATAGATTCTGTTGAAATACGGGTTAAGTCAATTAACTCGTGGTTGTAGTAATCTACAAAGTCATTATCGAGGTCAAGCACGTAAGCAAAACCGCCTGTCATACCTGCACCGAAGTTATGACCCACTTTTCCAAGCACAGTCACAACACCACCAGTCATATATTCACAGCAGTGATCACCTGCACCTTCAATAACAGCAAACGCACCAGAGTTACGAACCGCGAAACGCTCACCTGCTGTACCTGCAGCAAATAACTTACCGCCAGTTGCACCATACAAACAAGTATTACCAATAATTGCTGTATTTTGTGTCTGGAAAGGTGAACCTTTTGGTGGGAAGATCGAAATACGACCACCAGCCATACCTTTACCTACATAGTCATTTGCATCACCTTCAAGACGGATGTGCAAACCACCAGCATTCCAAACACCAAGTGACTGACCAGCAGTACCTGTTAGGTTCATTACAACCGGATGTGCTTCCATACCCAAGTTGCCATAGCGACGAGCAATCTCACCCGATACACGTGCACCAATTGAACGGTCACAGTTCACGACATTAAAATTGAATTGACCACCAGCGCTTGACTCGATTGCAGGAAGCATTTCTTCGACCATTCTTTCAGCCAATACGCCCTTGTCAAACGGTGCATTACCTTCTACTTCACAATACTGTGCTTTACCTTCAGCAGCAGGATGAGAAGTTAATAATGCACTTAAATCAAGATGAGCATGTTTCTCTGTTTCACCCGGTAAGACTTCAAGTAAATCTACACGGCCAATCAAGTCTTTAAGTGAAGCTACACCAAGAGCTGCCAACCATTCACGCGTTTCTTCTGCAATAAAGTGGAAGAAATTAATGAGCATTTGTGGTTCGCCAATATAGTGCTCTTGACGTAAATGATCTTGTTGAGTCGCAACACCGGTCGCACAGTTGTTTAAGTGGCAAATACGTAGGTATTTACAACCTAATGCGATCATTGGTGTAGAACCAAAACCGAAACTTTCAGCACCTAAAATAGCCGCCTTAATAACATCAAGACCAGTCTTTAAACCACCGTCAGTTTGTACACGTACTTTGCCACGCAAGTCATTTACACGAAGTGCCTGATGCGCTTCACTCAAGCCAAGCTCCCATGGCGAACCTGCATGGTGAATTGATGAAAGCGGAGACGCAGCAGTACCACCGTCATAACCTGAAATGGTAATAAAGTCTGCATATGCTTTAGCAACACCTGCAGCAATTGTACCTACACCCGGCTCAGATACTAACTTCACAGATACCATGGCTTTCGGGTTAACTTGTTTCAAGTCAAAAATCAGTTGCGACAAATCTTCAATTGAGTAAATGTCATGATGCGGCGGAGGTGAAATAAGTGTCACACCCGGAACAGAGTAACGTAAACGTGCAATCAAGCCATTCACTTTACCACCTGGCAACTGACCACCTTCACCCGGTTTTGCACCTTGAGCAACTTTAATTTGCAAGACTTCAGCAGAAGTTAAATATGCAGGTGTTACACCAAAACGCCCAGATGCAATTTGCTTAATTTTGGAGTTACGAATTGTGCCGTAACGCGCAGGATCTTCACCACCCTCACCAGAGTTTGAACGACCACCAATGGTATTCATGGCAATTGCAATTGCTTCATGGGCTTCTGGAGAAAGCGCGCCTAATGACATCCCTGCCGAGTCGAAACGAGGCAAGATAGCTTCAACCGATTCAACTTGCTCAACCGGAATTGGATTGGTTGTTTTTAACTTAAATAAGTCACGAATAGTCGCGATCGGACGGTTATTCACTAACTCGGCATATTCTTTAAAGTCTTCGTATTTGCCAGAACGAACTGCCTTATGTAGCGAGTTAATCACGTCTGGGTTAAACGCATGATATTCTTTACCAAATACGAATTTCAGCAAACCACCTTGATCAATTGGTTTACGGTTAGACCAAGCTGTAGCCGCTAACTTTTTCTGGTCATTTTCAAGATCAACAAATGTTGCACCTTGGATACGACTAGGAACACCTAAGAAACATTGATCTACAACTTCAGAAGATAAACCAACTGCTTCAAATAACTGACCACCACGGTAAGAAGCTACTGTCGAGATACCCATCTTTGAAAGAACTTTTAATAAGCCTTTCTCGATACCTTTACGGAAGTTTGCCTGTGCATGGATTGGATCACCTAAAAGCTCACCTTTAGCAATCAAATCATTGATTACATCATATGCAAGGTATGGGTAAATGGCAGTAGCACCAAAACCGAGTAACACCGCAAATTGATGTGGATCACGTGCAAAACCGGTTTCAACCATAATGTTTGCATCAGTACGCAAACCAGTTTTTATGAGGTGATGGTGTACCGCACCTGTTGCAAGCGCAGCATTTGCAGGTAAATAACCTTGACGAATGTTTTTATCAGTTAAAACAATTAAGGTCTTACCATCACGAACAGCTTGTGCAGATTCTTCACAAATACGAGTAATCGCAGCTTGTAAACCTTCGGTTTCAGCATAGTTCAGATCAATATCAACCGCCTCATAACCCGCACGTTCAATGCTACGAATTTGCTGCATTTTTGAATTTGATAAAACCGGGCTAGAGATGATGATACGATCAGCATGTTCAGGGCCTTGTTCGAATACGTTCTGCTCACGACCCAAACAGGTTTCAAGTGACATAACAATTGACTCACGTAATGGGTCAATTGGTGGGTTTGTCACCTGTGCAAACTGTTGACGGAAGTAATCGGTCACATGACGTACTTGACGAGACAATACAGCCATTGGTGTATCGTCACCCATAGAACCAACAGCTTCCTGACCGCTCTCAGCGATTGGACGTAACAACTGATCGCGCTCTTCAAATGTCACCATAAACATTTTTTGAGCCGCTTTTAATGCATCGCCAGTTAAACCTTTATCAACAAGTTGTTCTTCAAGTTCCGGGTTTGCATTTAAGCGAATTGCATGGTCACGTAACCACTCACGGTACGGACGCATGTTTTTCAAGTGATTGCTAACGTCTTTAGTATCAAGCACTTTACCTGTAAGGGTGTCTACAACCAAGATTTGACCAGGACCTACACGACCTTTTGATACTACATCTTCTGGCTCATAGCCCCAAACACCAATTTCAGATGCCAAGGTAATGTAATCATTTTTGGTAATAACCCAACGCGCAGGACGTAAACCATTACGGTCAAGCATACAAATCGCATGACGACCATCTTGAATAACGAGGCCTGCCGGACCATCCCAAGCTTCCATATGTTTTGAGTTGAACTCATAGAATGCACGCAAGTCTGCATCTAAAGTTTCAACGTTCTGCCAAGCTGGTGGCACGAGCATACGTAAAGCACGGAATAAATCCATACCACCGCCCACCAGAATCTCAAGCATATTATCTAAACTTGAAGAGTCCGAACCTGTACGGTTTACAATCGGGTTAAGCTCAGTAAGACCTGGCAATAATGGGTTTTCAAATTTAGGAGTACGCGCTAATGCCCAGTTACGGTTTGCTGTAATTGTGTTGATTTCACCATTATGCGCAAGATAACGGAATGGCTGAGCTAATGGCCAACGCGGTAATGTATTTGTAGAGAAACGTTGGTGGAATACCACGATATGTGATTTTAAACGCTCATCTGCCAAGTCTGTATAAAACTCGGCAATCGCCGCAGGCATCATTAAGCCTTTATAGCTAATAACTGTCGAGCAAAGCGTAGTCACGTAAAATAACGGATCATTTTGGAGTTGTTGTTCCGCACGGCGACGCGCCAAGAATAACTTACGGTTAAATTCAACCTCAGTTACGCCCATTGGACAGTTCACAATGACTTGCTCAAAAGCAGGTAAAGATTGAAGCGCGATTTCACCCAATGCATCGTTGTTTGTTGGAACGATACGCCAAGCAAGTACACGTAAACCTTCTGACTCAATTTCTTTCGTTAAAATATTTTTAGAGTGCTGTGCTAATGCTGGATCAATATTTAAAAATACCGTACCCACAGCAAAAATTTCACTCAGTGTAATATCACTCAGTTTTTTTGCTTCATCACGGAAAAATTGCTTTGGCATCGCCAATAATAAGCCGCAACCATCTCCCGTCTTGCCATCTGCGGCAATACCACCACGGTGCGTCATGCAACTTAAACTGTGAATCGCGGTTTCTACTAGATGATGACTTGATTCACCCTTCATATGGGCAATCAGTCCAAAACCACAGTTATCCTTAAACTCATCAGGCTGATATAAACCTTGAGCGGGAGCTACAGTATTAGGCGATGGCATGTGCATAGCGTACCCTTCTTTCAATAAGGCTCTTTCGAGCGTCAAACAAACAACTTCTTTTTGCGATAGTGCCTATGGACGATAGTTAGCTCAATGTTTCGCAAAAAAAAATTTTGGGCGGATAAGCCAATATACGCTGTTCCATTTTTACGTACACTGGTTTTTGCTAGAAAAATGTTTTGACTTATTTCGCACTCTTTTAAAGCAGTTCGACCCCACGACTCTGCATAGAATTCACTTCTTAGAGGCTAAAATAGTTTGCAGCACATTAATAAGCACAACAATAAAGCAAAAAGTGTGCCAAAATAGAAAAATAGGCCTAAATCTTTATATTTATTATAAATATAATTATTTTATTCACGTTATCATGTTAAAAAATGACTAAATATGCACCACATCTGGTCAAAAAATATTAATACACCTTATATTTGCACTATTTTAGAGCACGACTTAAGGTGATTTAGTTCCCTCTTGTGCCCTCATTTGTAGCATTTTTGGGTTGATTCTCACTAACCCGTGTCTGTGCAGGTTTATTTGGCTGATCAATATTAGAATTCGATTGCTGTACATCAACCACATTCCCTGCCGCATCACGACGCACAATAGTAGTTTTTGTAGCTGAGTTAGTATTAGCAGGTTTTGGCTGAGTGTTTAGGGTACCACTCGCTGGAGCTGACATTAATAAAGATTCATCAATTCTAGGCAAAGCCGCTGGACGCAATCTAACTTCATATAACTGATTATTGCCACCTTTCATCTCATCTGCCCCCAAATCATTTACCAGTGGGGCATAACTTGAGAACTGCTGTGGCTGAGGTTTAACCGAATCAGGTAACTGCAAATTAATCTGTGTTAATTGCTGAACCGCATCTTCTGAACGTTTGAATGTTCCGTAAGCCAACACATATTGTTCTGCTTGTTGTTCTCCGCTTAAGCGGAAATAAATAAACTTATTACGATCAGTACGACTTTTTAAAAAGTTTTTAATGATGTCTTCATCAGAAGCTCTGAATAACTCAAGCGTCCATTGTTTTTTATTTTCATTAATAAATTTTGTGCCACGAAACTCAGGCTCATGTTCACCTGACGCCACAGTTCGCGTTGTTAAATCCAGTGGACGAACCTCGTCAGCTAAAGCACCTAAGTTAGGAGTGGTTGCAACTTTCTCTGGCTGAATTTGTACAGGTGCATCGGAATCAGCTGACTTTTCAACCTCAACCAGTTTTTTATTATCAGTTATGACCCAAAAAATAAAAGCAAGGAATAAGCAGACAATACCACCAACCAACCAGATATATTGTTGAACATTCTGCCAAAGTGTACGTGATACAGTCATGCTTTACCTTATTTGTTATCCGTGTTGATTCGCCAAAATAGCTTGTTTCATAAGTTCAACATCAAAGTCTTTGGTAATTACAGCTTGTCCGAGTTGTTTTAACAACACCAAACGTAATTGCCCATTAAGAACTTTTTTGTCATGAGCCATATATCCAAGGAAATCATCCAATGGAATTTGTGGACATGATATCGGCAAATTCGCACGTTGAATGATTTTTTTTGTACGTGCCACATCTTCATTTGAGATCCAGCCCAAACGTTGTGATAAATCTGCCGCCATAACCATTCCAGTTGCGACAGCTTCACCATGCAACCAAGTCCCATAACCTAGATACGACTCAATCGCATGGCCAAAAGTATGGCCTAAGTTAAGTAAAGCACGTTCCCCTTGCTCTTTCTCATCGTTGGCAACAATGCGGGCTTTGTGAGCACATGAACGATAAACAGCCTCTGCTAAAAGGTCAGCATCTCTTGCAACCAGGCCATCCATATTTTCTTCAAGCCAAACCAGGAAATCTTCATCACCCAAAAGTGCATATTTAATTACTTCGGCTAAACCTGCCGAAAGCTCACGTTCTGGCAATGTATTCAATTGTGCCATGTCAGCTAAAACAACTTGTGGTTGCTGAAAAGCACCTAACATATTCTTGCCAAGCGGATGATTAATTCCTGTTTTTCCACCAACACTTGAATCTACTTGTGAAAGTAAGGTCGTAGGAACCTGTACAAAGTAAACGCCACGTTGGAAACAAGCAGAAGCAAAACCAGCCATATCACCAATGACACCACCACCTAAAGCTAAAACCGTACAATCACGGTTAAAACCAGCTTCAAGCAATGCATCAAAAATTAAGTTTAAATGCTGAATATCTTTATACTTTTCGCCATCAGGTAAAATACAGGTCGCAACCGTTTTACCTAGACTTTTCAAAGCTTCCTGATAGTGGCTTAAATATAAAGGTGCAACCGTAACATTACTCACAATCATGACCTGTTGACCATGAATGTAAGGCTCTAGTAATTGTTTCGGGTCAAGTTGGCTACCAATGAAAATAGGATAACGGCGTTCGCCTAATTCAACATGTAAAGTTTGCATGAATTTATAAAACCACTAGTCAGTTCGTCTATTTTAACTTGTTCGATAGAATAAGTTGCAAAATCTTTTGGGCAAGATCACGTGCAGCACCTTGATTCGTTTCAATCGTATAGTGTGCAACTTCACGATACAGAGGATCTCTGATCTTTAATAAATCCCGCAATTTTTGTTCAGGATTTTCAACTTGTAATAAAGGTCTATTTTTATCGCGATAGGTTCTTTGTAGTTGTAATTCGACAGGAGTATATAGATAAACAACGATTCCACGTTGCTTTAAAAACTCCCGATTAGGCGCCTGAGTAATAGCACCGCCACCTGTGGCAAGCACTAATGCCTTACGTGAAGTAAGCTCATTTAAAACGACAGTTTCACGCGTACGGAAGCCGACTTCTCCCTCTTTTTCAAAAATCCAGGGAATAGTTGCCCCTGTCTTGCGTTCAATTTCATGATCACTATCTAAAAATTCACGCCCTAATAGTTCTGCTAAATGACGTCCAACGGTTGTTTTTCCTGCCCCCATGGGCCCTACCAAATAAATATTTGGTAGGGTTTCAAACGCTTTGCTTGGCAAGGCGCCACCTATTTCAATTGCTTTCATTAAAAAATATATTAATGATTTCTCGCTAAAGTGTCATTAACAATTCGTGGTGTAACGAAAATCAGCAACTCTTGTTTATCATCAGACTTTACATCTTTTCTAAATAAACGCCCAACAACAGGAATATCACCAAAGAAAGGAACTTTGGTTTGTGAATTCATAGTTGTTTGCTCAAAAACACCACCCAAAATGACAGTTTCGCCATTATCTACCAATACATTGGTGTTGATATTATTTTTATTTAAAATCAACTCTCCATTTGGAGCCGCACCCGCTACAGAATCCTTAGAAATATCCAACTTCATTTGAATCTTGCCATCAGGTGTAATACTTGGTGTCACATTTAAACTCAGCAAAGCATCTTTAAAAGATGTTGTAGCAGTTGAACCTGCTGCAGAGTTAGTTGTAGATTGATATGGAACTTGTTGACCAGTTGCAACTTTTGCTGTTTGTTTATCGGCAGTCATGACTTTAGGGGTAGAAATAACCTCACCATAACCATCCGCTTGTAAAGCAGACAATTCAAGATCTAACATAAAGTCAGACATACTAATCAAGCCAAAAGCAATACTTCCTGCAGGATTAGAAACCCCTAAATCCACGTTTAAGTTATCTGGGCGCTCAATCGTATATTTATACCCACCAGTAGTTTCATCTTTCTTCGGTTCGCGTAAATTCCATAAAGTTGTTTCACTACCGCCAACCAGCAAATTGTTGTTATTGGTAATACCTTGCGACAGAATGCCCCACTTCACACCAAGTTCTTTGGTAAATGAAGTAGAGGCTCTGACAATACGTGCTTCAACCATAACCTGTTTAACTTGCACATCAAGCAAGTCAATCATTTTACGAATTTGATCAATTGACTGAGCAGTATCATTAATAATAAGAGTATTGGTTCGGTCATCTTGAGTAATAGTGCCACGCGGGCTAAGCAAACTACCCACATTATTGCCTAGACTATCAACTCCAGTATTTAAATTGGTTGAAGTTGAGGTCCCTCCACCAGAAGTATGTTGTAAGCCATTACTATTATTTGAGCCTTGTGTAATGAGACCCATAATATCGCCAGCTTTAGCATACTTCAGTTGAATATACTCAGTCTGTAAGGGTGCAAGTTTGACACTTTGTGCAACAGCTTTCGCTTCTTCTTCTTCCGCTTTAATCAATTCTGCAACTGGAGCAATCCAAATCACATTGCCGTTACGGCGTTTATCAAGATTTTTAGTTTTTAAAATAATATCAAGCGCCTGATCCCAAGGTACATCTTTTAAACGTAGTGTGATATTACCTTGTACACTATCGGCAGCTACCATATTGATGCCTGTAAAATCAGCAAGCAATTGCAACACACGACGTACTTCAATATCCTGGAAGTCTAATGAAAGTTTATTTCCCGAATAATTCGGCGTTTTATATAAAGAGGTAACATTTTTATCTTGGGGACGTTTCAAACTGATCGTGAGCTTATTCTCTGCCTGATAGGCCATATATTCATAGCTACCAGAGGACTGGATAGTTATTACACCAACCCCTTTATCATTATAAGCATCGATACTTGAAACCGGTGTTGCAAAATCATTTACATTTAAGCGACGTGCTAAATGTGTCGGGATTTTTGTACCTATTGTTCTTATAACGACTTTACTACCCTGCTGCTGAACATCTACAGGCGTATTACTTCCTAAAAGATCTACAACAACCAGACCTTCTCCCTGACTACCACGTTGAAAGCCAATATTTGAAACACCTTGTGGTTGTGCTGAGACCACAGGTAGCGGGTTATTACTTGTTTGAGCAGAATTAATTTTTAAAATAAAGGTATTACCTTCTACTCGTGTTGTAAATGCTCCAGCATCTTTTAGGTTTACAGTTAAACGTGAACGCTGGTCATCTGAAGTAACATCTACAGAACTAGCCTCATTAGTTGCAACACTAATTTTAGACTGTTTTAAACCTTGCTGTGCCTTATCAAAATCAAGGATTAAACGTGAAGGATTTTCAAGTTGGTAAGCTTGTGGTTGTGGTGGCAAGCCATTAAACATGACTCTAATTTCTGTGCCCTGACCTGCAATTTGCATTGGTACAATGTTGGTCATGCTGACCTGTGCAGATGCAGCCTGCATAATCGCAATAGCTACAGCCCCCATAGAAAACTGACGGAATACGTGATTCATTGTCTGACCATCCCCAATTAAATAATCTTTAAAAATATTTTTTCGTTGTTATTCCCTAAATTTTAGGGTGCAGGCCCAATCAAGACCAAGGTTCTTGGTCTTTCGACATAGCCTTCTCGACCATCAGGTACGATTTCAACCAGATCAATCTGGGTTGGACTAATATGGGTAATACGGCCCTGATTCATACCCATATAGTTACCCACTTGTACCCGTTCAATCTGCTGATCCGGTGTCTGGATCAAGGCCAATATCTGCCCTCGATTATTTCGCATGCTCCCTTTCATATTTAAAGCTTCAAGAGCATAACTTTCGAGTGGTTGCGGCGCACGTGAGAAATTCGGATAAACCCGTTTCCCCGCCATAATCTTGAGCTCGGCAGCCAGAGAACTTGGCATAAATGGGCTTTTTAATTGATGAGCAGCGTAATTAAATTGCGGTACAGGAGTAAAAATCGGTGCTGGTTCAATAGGGAGTGGCGGCTGATTACGAATATTGGCCATTTCCTGATTTACTGCATCAATTCTTGAATCACAACCGACAAGCACAGCACACGCCAAAACATAAAGAGTAATTTGCTTAATTTTCATCATAACTCTCCTATTTCGGCTGAACAGTAGTGTTCGTTGAAGCAGATGCTGCTGGAGCTTTGCCTGTTTGCTCCGATGTATCTGTTGCCCCTACGTATCGGTATGTTTTTGCTTTAATGGAATAGTTCAGCACAGGAATATCAGACTTGTTATCTTTAGCTGGCGATACATCAACAGTAAAATCGTGCATGGTTACAATACGAGGCAAAGCAGCGATACTACTTACAAAAGCTCCAAATGCGTGATAGTCCCCGGTCGCTTCTATGGCAATTGGTTGCTCAATAAAAATTTCCTGCTTTACTTCATCTTCCAAGCGAATATTTTTAAATTTCAATCCAGAGTTCACTCCTGTTAAGTTGATATCTTCAACTAAACTCGGAATCTCAGTTTCTTTTGGTAACTGCTCTAGTTGCTGGTTGAAATTTGCCTGCATTTCTTGAAGCTGTACCTGATACTGTTGCAGGTTACGTAATTTCGAGTCTTTTTCACGAAATTCGTTTAATAAATTGCTTTCCTGAGCTTGAGCATTATCAATAGCTTGTAATTTCGGTTGAATAACAATGAAATACCCCAAAGCTAACACAGCAAAGAAAATAAAAATCCAACACGTAATTTTTACAGATATTGGCCAACTACCGTAGTTGTTCATATCCAGCGTATTAAATTGCTGAAGGAATTTATCGAGATTAAATTTCTTTTTCTTTGCAGATAATTGTTCTAATGACAATTCTTGAAGTTCGTCTTGACTCATTTAGCAGCCCCCACACTTTCACCAGCAGATGGCTTAGCAGAATCATCCGTTGTGGTCACGCCCATTTCCCCCAAATCGACAGTCACAACAAAACTACCATAGTGGTCTTCCACCCTAGGAAGAAGAGAACTTGCAGCCTTATCTTTTTTCTCTTCATTAGCCAAGAAAGAGTTCATAAAAGCATTACGATACCAAGGAGATGCTTCAAGATTACGGAGTAGTTCGGCTACTGTATTTGGACTTTCAGCTTTACCTTCAATCGTAAACTTATCTCCGGTTCGGCTAAATTTCGTTAAATACATAGCTGATGGTGTGACTCGAACTAACTCATCAACAAGTCTTACCACTACTGGACGTTGACTCTGCAAACCTTGAATCAACTTCATGCGTTCAATAATGGCATCACGCTGTTCCTGTAAGCCGTTTAATGTTTTTAATTGCTGATCAAGGTTCTGATTTGTGCTCATAATGAGCTGATTCGCTTGCTCTTGATCATCTAATTTATGGTCAAAATAAAACTATCCCCCAAATACGGTTGTAATCCCCAAAACAACCACCCCAAAACATAACGTTATAAATTGTTTTTTTCGTTGCTCCCTCAGCTCTTCGCGCCAAGGCAGTAAATTAATTGTTGCCATTAATCAAAACTCCTTAAAGCCAAGCCACATGCCACCATTAAAGATGAAGCATCATTTTCAATTTTTTGAACGTCGACTTGAGGAGAAAAGCCCATTTGTAAAAACGGGTTGGCAATCGTGACACGGTAACCTAATTTTTGCTGCAAAAGCTTGGCAAGGCCTGGAATATTCGCATTTCCACCAGCGAGCAAAATATGGTCTATTTCGTTAAATTGGGATGAAGAAAAGAAAAATTGTAGTGAGCGGGCCGCCTGCTGCACTACCGCATCTAGAAATGGGTCTAGCACTTCAATTTCATAATCATCTGGTAAAGAACGATCTTTTTTCGCTCTGCTTGCTTCTTCTAAAGACAAACCATAACGACTTTGAATTTCAAGCGTAAGTTGTTTTCCGCCGAAAACCTGCTCTCGTGTATAAATAATCTTGCCATTTTGCATGACAGATAATGTCGTCATGATATGGCCGATATCTAAAATCCCTATGGTATTTGCACCCATCGGTAAGCTATCAGCAAACACGCTAAAAGCGCGCTCAACCGCGTAACTTTCGACATCAGCCAATTTAGGATTTAAATCTGCCAATTCAAGCACTTCAACGCGTGTTTCAACGTTTTCTGTTCTTGTGGCGACCAAGAGCACATTTACACGATTTGGATTCGCAAGACGATCGGGCAAAACCTCAAAATCAAGGCTCACCTCATCTAAAGGGAACGGTATATACTGCTCCGCATCTACACGAATCTGAACTTCGCGTTCGTCATCGCTCATATCTGCATCCATTTCGATAGTTTTATGAATAACCGTCGATGTCGGAACAGCAATTGCAGCATGAGTGGTTTGGGGATTTGCTAAATTCATCGCCCGTTCCAAAGCCTCTGCAACTGCTTCTGGATTTAAGATATTTTTTTCAACTACACTGTTTTCGGGTAAAGGCATCAAAGCATAGCTTTCTACCCAATATTTACCGTTCTTGACAGAGAGCTCTAACAACTTAACAGAAGTCGAACTAATATCGACACCCATTAACCCCTTATTAGGTTTACGATATAACCTGAGCACACTATTGTCCTATTATTTTTTTATCCCCAAAAAAATTACAAACCAATAATCTCGGTCTTTATTTTTACACGGATACAATATCTCATCTAACAATCCGCATGTCTAAAGGCTATACTGACCACAATTAGTTTGTATTCGATCTTATTAAAGCTTACTTATCATGAAAAAGCTATCCAGTTTGGGCTTCGTGCGTCCAATTTTTTTGATCATTATTATTATCTTAGTCTCACTTCCGATGGGATTCTATGGCATGTATCTCTATATTGCCCCAACGCTTCCGGAAATGAGTTCACTAAAAAAAGCACCGCTTTTAAAACCATTGCAAGTCTATACAGCCGATAATCAACTCATTGCTGAATACGGTGGTAAACTTTCTATTCCGGTTGAATACAAACAAATTCCTCCTAATTTTATTCATGCATTCCTAGCAGCAGAAGATTCTTCTTTCTTTGAACATAGCGGCATTAGTTTTAAAGGTTTAGGCCGTGCTTTGAGTGAAAGTGTTACGGGTTCTGATGTACAAACTGGTGGCTCAACCATCACGATGCAGGTCGCAAAGAACTATTATTTGAGTCCAGAAAGAACTTTAAAACGCAAACTAACAGAAATCTTTTTGGCTCGAAAAATTGAGCAAAACTTATCTAAAGAAGACATCTTAAGCCTCTATGTAAATAAGATTTTCTTAGGTAAAAATGCTTACGGTATCGCAGCGGCTGCAAAGATTTACTACAACAAAAGCATTAATGAGCTCAGCATTGCCCAAATGGCCATGATTGCCGGCTTGCCTAAAGCACCATCTAAATATAATCCAGTTGTTAACCCTGAGCGTGCACTTGAACGTCGCAACTGGATTTTAGGCCGAATGCTTCAACTTGGTTATATCTCTCAAGCGGAATATCAAAAGGCCGTTGCAGAGCCAATCAATTTGAATATGCCCAACCGTGACCTAAATAATATTCACCCCTACGCAGGTGAAATGGTCCGCTCAGAGCTTGTAAAACATTTTGGTGAACAAGCAATTGATTCTGGTTATAAAGTCTACACAACAATTAATGCGAAACGCCAAGCGATTGCGGAAAAAGCTGTGCAGGACGGTCTTGAAGCTTATGACCGTCGTCATGGCTGGCGTGGTGCAGAAGCACATGATAAGCCATTAAGCGAATTTAGAGCATATGCCAACACTTATCCGGCGCAAGTCACCAAGGTAAATAGCAGCTCTTTTGAAGCATTAATGCAAGATGGCTCAACAGTAACCGTGCAATGGTCCGGCATGTCATGGGCCCGTCCCTATCGCAATGCAAATAGCGTAGGGGCAGCGCCTTCTCGTGCATCTCAAATTGTTAAAGTTAAAGATATTGTTCGTTTACGCCCAAATGAAGCTAAAACTGCGTGGTCACTAGTTCAAGTACCAAAAGTTCAAGGTCAGCTCATTGCAATTAACCCAAACGATGGCTCAATTGAAGCAATTGTAGGTGGTTATAATTTCTATCAATCAAAATTTAACCGTGCTTTACAAGGCTGGCGTCAGCCAGGTTCTACCATCAAACCATTCCTCTATGCTTTAGCATTAGAACGTGGCATGACACCTTATAGTATGGTGAATGATAGCCCTATTACGATTGGCAAGTGGACACCGAAGAACTCTGATGGTCGCTACCTAGGCATGATCCCGTTACGCCGTGCTTTGTATTTGTCTCGTAATACGGTTTCAGTAAGACTTTTACAAACTGTAGGAATTGAACGTACTCGCCAATTATTCATGGATTTTGGTTTACAAGAGGATCAAATTCCACGTAACTACACCATTGCTTTAGGTACGCCTCAAGTATTACCAATTCAAATGGCAACTGGTTATGCAACATTCGCAAACGGTGGTTACCGTGTTCAACCGCATTTTATTCAGCGTATTGAAGATGCATACGGTAAAGTCATTTACGAAGCCAAGCCAGAATATGCATGTATTCCATGTATTAATGCTCCTGAGACAACTGACGATGCACAGGTAACTACTCCAGACGATCAAGTTATTGAAGTCACAAATAAAGAGCTAGAGCAGAAAGAAAAGACAACCAAACAACTCAATCTTAAACAGACGGACAAAAATAACAGTCAATATCGTCAAGCTCAGCGCATTTTAAAATCAAGCTCTGCTTATGACATGGCAAATATCTTACGTGACGTAATTGAGCATGGTACAGGTCGTGCTGCACTCAAGATCGGCCGTAGTGATTTAGGAGGTAAAACAGGTACGACTAACGATGCAAAAGATGCATGGTTTGCAGGTTTTAATGGCAAGTTAGTAACTGTAACATGGGTTGGTTTTGACCAGCCGACTACACTTGGTCGCCGTGAGTATGGTGGTATTGCTGCACTACCAATCTGGATTAACTTTATGGGTCAAGCATTGCAAGGTACACCAGCTGCTTGGGTTCGTTTAGAAAAAGATGCTCAGGCACCTATTTCTCGCGATAAGCAAGAAGTCACAACTGAAGTAGGCGATAAGAAAACCTATCGTGCTGCCCCTCCATTAGCACGCCCACTCTATCGTCCTGCACCACCACAACCTAAAACCACCAATAATGACTTCGATGACTTACCGGGTGAGGAAATTGTGATTCCTTCCAAGACAACACCTCCAGCGATGAAACCTTCGCAAGGGGCAGCGCCGAAGCGTGAAAAAGATGAATTAGAAAACTTGATTAATCAAATTGAATAAAAATAAAAAAGCCATCGTTAGATGGCTTTTTTATTACGCTTTTGAAAAAGATAAATTTGAAAAGATGCGGTCACTTGTAAGTGTGCTTTCTGTTCTAATTGCATACGACGTTCTGGAGATGCCTTATAAGCATAGGGAGTCATAGCAATAAGATTTTTTAAAGCCTGCTGGTCAAGTACTAAAGGAGCATCAATAACTTGCTGCTCTTTCAACTCAAATAAATCTTGCAATTGTTCAACAAATTTCTGTGGTGTGTGAGGATTAACCTGTTCAAACAACGCCTCACGCATCGCATACAAATGATCGGTTGCCGGGGTCACAACAATTAAATAACCATCATCTTTTAAAACACGCAGAATTTCCGTTTGGGGAATCGGGCTAAAAAGACTCGTACACACATCCATGCTTTGATCGATGACCGGTAAAGTTGCTCCTGTACCAACCACCCATGTCACTTTGTCATTTAACTTTGCTGCGCGTTGTACTGCATTTTTTGCAATATCTACACCTATACACTGTTCAACGACCTGTTGCATTGCACTGGTGTAATAGCCCTCACCACAGCCAATATCAAGTACCGTTTTAGCTTTAAGTTGTTTCAGCAAATGAACTACTGCTTGCTGTAAAGGTTGATAATAGCCACCTTGTAAAAAAGCACGGCGCGCATCTACAGACTCAGGAGTATCTCCCGGATTTTTACTATGTTTGTGCTGTACAACATGTAAGTTCACATAACCTTGCTTTGCAATGTCATAGCTATGGCCCTGTTCACACCGCCATGTTTTGCTTACCAGCTCAAGTCGTTGACGACACACAGGGCACATTAAATTTTGCGTAGTCACGTTTAATTATTCTCTTGTTCTTTTTGTTGTAAATAAGCCTTAGCATGCATTCCAACAAATGTACGGCCTGCATTTGTTCCCTTAATCCATTCATCTACTTCAAACAAATCAAACAAGCCCACTTTAACTAAAGTTGGAATTGCGATCTTCAACTCTTCTTCAATTTGCCCTCTTTGCCCCGCATTATAGAGTTCAATATTATGCAGCATCGTCGCGACAGTTCCCGTTTGCACCTGACTTCCATCTTTAAGCACAACTTGAGGTAAGACTTCGCCCTCTCCAACTACTTTTTGATTAATTACAGATAATTGGTCTAGACCAGCAACTTTTGTCATTTACCTCTCCAATAAAAAAAGCCAGTAGAAACTGGCTTTATATTGACACCAAAATAAGTTCTAGCGCAATTTTAAGGTCATTAGGCCTAAAACAACCAGCATAATCGTAATAATCCAGAAACGGATAACTACTTGGGTTTCTTTCCAGCCTTGTTTTTCATAGTGATGGTGCAAAGGTGCCATCAAAAATACGCGTTTATTCCGCATTCGTAATGAGCCGATTTGCAGGAATACCGATACCGCTTCCATAACGAAAACACCGCCCATAATTGCGAATACAATTTCTTGGCGAACCATAACGGCAATGGTTCCAAGCATTGCACCTAAAGCTAAAGCGCCCACATCACCCATAAAGACTTGCGCCGGATGTGCGTTATACCAAAGAAATGCCAAACCCGCACCAATCATGGCAGAACAGATCACCACAAGTTCTGAAGTGTATTTCACATAAGGAATATGCAAATAGTTGGCAAAACGAATGTCACCAGATAAATACGCAAATACGCCTAAGCCCGTCGCTACCATAACCACTGGCATAATGGCTAAACCATCTAAACCATCAGTTAGGTTAACCGCATTAGAGGCACCATTAATTACTAAATAGGTAAATACAATAAATGCTAAACCTAAAGGAACAATAGAAAGCGGAATTGAAAGATTCTTAAAGAAAGGAATCAATAAATCCAGCATATTTGCTGTGTATTCTGCATTAGATTGTTGGGTAGCAATTAAATATAACGCAATACCAGCACCCAGCGATGCGACAGAAGTCCAGAAAAACTTCTTACGGGCAGGTAGACCTGCATTATCTTTATAGCGAATTTTAATCCAGTCATCTGCCCAGCCAACCGCACCGAACACAACCATTACACCAAGTACAATCCAAACATAAGGGTTAGATAAATCAGCCCACAATAAAGTACTAATACCAATTGAGAGCAGAATTAAAATCCCACCCATGGTCGGTGTACCCATTTTCTTAGCATGATTTTCAGGAGCAAACGAACTTACTGCCTGACCGTATTTTAACGCTTGTAATTTACGAATCATGATTGGTCCGAGAACCAAACCAATGGTCAGTGACGTTAATACACTGAGTAAAGAACGTAATGTTAAATAACGAACAACCTGAAACGAACTGTGATAGCCCGCAAGTTGTTCAAACAACCATAACAGCATTTAAAGTTTCTCCATCAAATCAGCCATCAACGTTTCCATATGAGTAAAGCGAGAACCTTTAAACAGGAAACTCATGGACTGGGGTTGATGTGTTTGGATTAGATTGATTAAAAATGGAAGCGCCTCAGCTTGAGTCTGAAATGCTTTCAATTTAGTAGAATGAAGACCTGCGCCTTCGAGAGCTGCTGAGGCAAACTGCCCAACTGCAACAATATGGTCTAAAGGAAGCTCAGCAAGATCGCGACCTAAATCGTGATGTTCTTGCCAACTGCTATCACCTAACTCCCCAATATCCCCCATCACCATGACTTTAATGCCATTTTGCTGAAGTAATACTTGTGCCGCAGCACGCATAGATGTTGGATTGGCGTTATAAGTATCATCAATAAATAAATGAGGCGCTTTTTGAATAAAATTCAAACGACCTTTTGCACCTTGTGCTTGCTCTAGACCTTTTACGATATCTTCCAAGCTAACACCTAACGCCAAAGCAAATGCTACTGCTGCAGTTGCGTTTTGCACATTGTGCTCACCCGCAAACGGCAGTCTTACAAAACTTGAACCTTGAGGCGTATGTAACTGGAAATTGGCAGATTGTGGCAACAATTCAATCTCTGTAGCAAAGACATCACCACCAGCACCAAAGCTCATGATTTGATGGCTTTTGGCTGCTTCACGAATCTCAGCGGTAAAGTCATCTTGTTGCGGAATAATAGCAACGCCCTGAGGTAAAATATGATGATAGATTTCTGATTTAGCGCGGCAAATGCCATCACGCCCGCCGAACTCACCCAAATGAGCAGTTCCAATATTTAAAATGCCAGCAACATGCGGTTGAACAATTTTTGATGTGTAATCAATTTCACCTTGATGATTTGCACCAAGTTCCATCACCGCATACTGATGCTCCTTTCGAAGCTCAAGCAACATCATCGGCACACCAAGGTCATTATTTAAATTGCCTCGGGTAATCAATGTAGGTGCTAAACGAGACAAAATACTTCCTAGCATTTCTTTGGTGGTGGTTTTACCACTACTACCCGTTAAAGCAATTACTTTCAATTGAGCATTTTGTTCACGACGATACGCACCAAGTTGCCCTAAAGCCAAACGGGTATCGGCAACTACAAGCTGAGCAATTTCTGCATCTATAGGCCGCTCGACAATAGCGACTTGGCAACCATTTGCAGCCACTTGCGCGACAAAATTATGCGCGTCGAAACGTTCACCTTTTAGTGCTAAAAAGGCATCCCCACTTTCTGCATGACGCGAGTCAGTCAAAATACGTTTAATTTCAGTTTGAGGGATCTGGTCTTTATGCCAGTAACCCTGTGTTGCCTGTTGTAATTGTTGAGCTGTCCACGGTTCCAAAGGCACGGTACTGGTGGTTGAAGTATGCATAATTTTTCCTATTGTGCAGGGTAAGCAGCATCTACCGTATGATGTTGGGCATCAATCGCGGAACGCACTTCAACCACATCATCAAACCAGTGACGCACACCATTAATTTCTTGATAATTTTCATGTCCTTTGCCGGCAATCACTACAATGTCACCAGCTTGAGCTTGCTCTGCAACAAATTTAATTGCTTCACGGCGGTCATGAATTTCATGCATACGATGCCCTGAAAAATCAATTCCTTGCTTCATGTCAGCAAAAATTTGTTCAGGGTCTTCTGTTCTTGGATTATCTGAAGTCAGAATAACAGGATTTGCGCCATCCAAAGCTGCTTGAGTCATGAGTGGACGCTTACCACGGTCACGGTCACCACCACATCCAAACACCGCCCAAAGCTGATTCGAAACATGACGCTTTAATGTTTTAAGCACTTGAATCAATGCATCTGGTGTATGCGCATAATCCACTACAAATAATCGCTCATCATCACGAATAACTTGCATTCGGCCTGGCGCACCAATTAGTTTAGGAACAAAATTAACCAATGCCTGTAAATCGAAACCAGCTTGCTCAGCAGCGATGAGTGCGGCAATTAAATTTTCAACATTGAAATGACCTAATAATGGGCTTTCTACCGCAAATGAACCTTGCTGACTTACTAAATGAAAAGTTGCACCCGCTAAGCTATAGCTTAAATCGGTAATGTAATAATCAGCTGTATTTTGAGTTAGTGAGTAAGTCAAAATTTTAGGTTGTGCTGGATTATTTTGGGCAGACTTAATCATCAAGTCAGCATGCGCATCATCTAAATTAATAACAGCGACTTTTAACGAATTAAACTGAAATAAACGCGCCTTCGCTTCTGCATAAGCTTCTAAAGTGCCGTGATAATCCAGATGGTCACGACTTAAGTTGCTATAAACAGCAATTTCAATATCGCAACCATTTAATCGACCCTGTTCAAGACCATGTGAACTTGCTTCTAAAGAAGCAAAAGTTGCTCCCTGTTTAGCATAATCATGTAGCGCATTTTGTAACTGTAGAGCGTCGAGGGTAGTATGCGTAGAAGGCGTTAAGTTAGGTAAAATACCATTCCCTGTTGTCCCCATCACTGCACAGCGCTGCTGTTGTGAACTAATTAACTCAGCAATTAAACGAGAAATTGTTGTTTTACCATTTGTGCCTGTTACAGCAATAATCCGTAGAGGTTTTACTACATCAGCTTGTTGCAAATAACGTTTTTGCCACTCTCCCATGCGCTGACGCACATCAGGGCATACCCATTCATTTGCTACACCTAATTCGGTTTCGCTAATGACAGCCAACGCTCCATTTGCTAAAGCTGCTTCAGCAAATGTACGCGTTTTTTCAGGCTGGCTATAACTTGTCAAAGCAATAAAAATTTGGCCCGTTTCAACTTTACGACTATCTAAACTAAAGCCGTAAAATGGCTGTCGAGGCCATTGAGCATCAATTTCGATTGGATGAATTTCTTGAAAAGAAACAGTCATAGCTTACCTGCGAATAGGATTTTCTGGAGTATTAAGTGGCTTATCAAGCGGCACATTCATTAAGCGCAACGACTCTTGCATAATACGAGCAAAAACTGGAGCGGCAACCAAACCACCGTAATAGCGACCTTGTGGGTTTTCCACCACTACAATAACGGCTAAACGTGGATCACTAATTGGTGCGACACCCGCAAATAAGGCACGATACTCATTATTTGAATATCCTTTACCATCTGCACGCAATTTATGTGCAGTACCTGTTTTACCACCTACCCTATAACCAGGAATATTGGCTTGTTTTGCAGTACCACCCGGCATAGTCACTTGCTCAAGCATTAACAAAACTTGATCGGCAATTTTCGGATTTAAAACTTGCTCACCTTTAGGTGGCTGATCTAGTTTATGCAAGCTTAATGGCATTTTGACACCATGATTTGCAAGCATGGCATAACCTTGAGCCAATTGAAGGATTGTCGCGTTTAAGCCATAACCATATGCCATGGTCCCGATTTGAGAAGAGTTTAATTTATTAACAGGTAAAACCAGACCTGAACTTTCCCCAGGGAACCTTACTGCAGAACGCTTACCAAAACCAACACGATTAAAGAAGCTCGGCAAAGTTTCTTTCGGAAGTGATAACGCAATTTTTGCAGAACCCACGTTTGAAGACTTAATAATGACACCACTTACGGTCAAAGCCCCATAGTTATGGGTATCACGAATAGTATGCCAGCCTAAACGCATTGAGCCAGGGGAGGTATTTACAATCGTATTTGGCGTATATTGACCAGTTTCTAAAGCTGCAGAAATAGTAAAAGGTTTCATGGTTGAACCTGGCTCGAACATATCGATCGCCCCACGGTTACGCATAGCATCTTTATTTGATAAGCCATTCTTATCATTCGGGTTATAAGATGGCCAACTGGTCATTGCCAGAATTTCACCCGTTTTAACATCAACTGCAATCGCCGTTGCTGAACGCGCATTGTTAGCCACACCTGCAGCCGTTAATTCACGGTACATAATGTACTGCAAACGTGAGTCGATACTTAAAGTGATATTTTCACCAGGTTCACCCTCACGAATTACCTCAGAAACTTTTAAACGGTTACCACGCTTATCGCGAATAATTTTTTGCTCACCGTCTACACCTGACAGTTGCTTATTCAACTGCATTTCCAAGCCTTCGATACCTTGACCTTCACTATTGGTCAAACCAATAATTTGGGCATTTGGCTGAGGTTGCGGGTAATAACGTTTATAAGTTTTTTCTGCATACACCCCTTGGAAATTACCTTTCATAATGAGGTCAGCTTGCTGAGGAGGTACTTCTTTTTTCAAAACCAGATAGCGAGAACGCGGACGCGCATTCATCTGTTTTTTAAGATCAGCACGATCAACACCCACCACGTCGGCAAGTTCATCAAGATTTAAATTTTTATCTGGCAATTGGCGTTTTAATTTACGGTTGTTTGGATCTTGTTTTAGTTCAGCCGTAATTTGATCATATAAATGCTTGGTCTCAAAATAATCACGCGGATCAATCACAATTTTCATGATTGGACTACTAATCGCTAAAGGTACACCGTGGCGATCACTAATCACTCCACGCATAGCCTCTATACGTTCAGTACGCAAAATATTGGCATTGGCCTTATTTTGCAAAAAGTCTTTATTAATGACTTGAACATAAAATGCACGTGCAATTAATACCACAAAACACAGTAGCACTACCGCCCAGAGCAGATAAAACCGCCACATATCAAAGGCAAGACTTGGTTTTTCCGAAATAGACTGCTGTTTTTTTCGTGTTTGCTTTGTTCGCTTATCTACCATACAGCAAGGCCTTACTTATTTTGCTCTGAGGTCATCGGTAAAGAAATTACCACCGTTTCTGCAGCAGGTGGCGAAAACATTCGTAATTGTGTCACAGCACGTGTACCAATTTGAGCAGTCGCACCAAATGTTTGTTGCTCAATCAATAAACGCCCCCATTCAGCATTGAGGTCATCACGTTCACGCATATAAGAGCTTAACTCTCTATAATCATGACGGTATTCAAATACTTGAAATACCACCATCATGGCACTGATAAAAACCAATGCCACCATGACTGCATATACCACAACTTTTTTGACCACTTTATTTTCTGTGGTTTCGATTTCATCACTGCTTTTCATTACGCGCCTTTTTGTTCCAAGCGTTCAGCAACCCGAAGCCATGCACTACGTGAACGTGGATTCGCTTTTACTTCTTCTTCACTCGCACGAACCCGTGAAATTTTCTTTAATCTTCTCGTATCAACCTGCTGTTGAGGCATCCCCCAACCAGAATCTTCTGCTAGAGTTGATTCTTTTTGAATAAACTGTTTGATCAACCGATCTTCAAGCGAATGGAAGCTGATCACAGACAAACGCCCTTTTGGTTTAAGCAAGTCTACAGCTTGCGGTAAAAATACTTCAATATCATCTAGTTCTTTGTTAATAGCAATACGGATTGCCTGAAACGTACGTGTCGCCGGATGTTTATGCTTTTCCCATTTTGGATGGGCTGTTTTTACTATTTCAGCCAATTGCGCCGTAGTATCCAATTTTCCGGCCTGCTTAATTGCCCTAGCAATACGGCGACTATATCGTTCTTCACCATATTGATAAATGATATTTGCCAAATCTTCCTCTTCTACCTCAAGTAACCATTCGGCAGCAGTCAATCCCTTAGAGTTATCCATACGCATATCTAACGGGCCATCTTGCATAAAGCTAAAGCCGCGTTCAGCCTGGTCGAGTTGAGGAGAGGACACACCTAAGTCTGCCATAATTCCATCGACACTTTGCACCCCAATTTCCTGCATTTTTTCCTTAATATCAGCAAAACTTGCATGAATAATCGTAAATCTTGGATCTTCTTGTGCTAAAGCAGCCGCAACTTCCAGAGCTTGAGGGTCTTTATCAAAAGCATATACTCGGGCGTTTTCATCGAGTTTCGACAATAACAAGCGCGTATGCCCACCTCGTCCAAAGGTTGCATCGATATACACCCCAGTTGTGCGATCTGCCAATAAGCTTTCAACGGTCTCAAAAAGTAAGACAGAAATATGCGACATAGGAGTTAAATCATAGCGTAAAAATGTAACTGCACATTATCACCTTGTTTATGGCTAACACCAAACGGCTTTTTGTAGGAAAATATTAATTTTTCATAGAGAAAACCGTTTTCTTTTCATTTTTTAAGCAAAACAAAAAAGCAAGCTCACCTTTTCAGGTTCACTTGCTTCACTATAAAAAAGTAAACTAATTTTTAAACTTCTACTCTACCAATATTTTACCTACTGCTTTCCATCATAAATCTGATCAAAGATGGCTCCATTGGTAAAATGGGTTTTCTGGGCTTTTGCCCAACCGCCAAAAACATCATTGATCGTAAATAATTTAATTTTTGGGAATTGTGCTGCATATTTAGCAGCAACTTGAGGGTTGCGAGGACGGAAATAGTGTTTAGCAGCCAACTCTTGACCTAAAGGTGAGTATAAAAAGTTGAGATAACCTTTTGCCAAAGTACGGTTACCGTCTTTGTCGACTGTTTTGTCAACAATGGCAACAGATGGTTCTGCCAAAATTGAAATTGATGGGTAAACAATTTCATATTTATCTTTATCGAGACCTTTCGTTGCCAATAGTGCTTCATTTTCCCAAGAAAGTAGAACATCTCCAATTCCACGCTCAGCAAATGTAGTAAGCGAGCCTCGCGCTCCCGAATCTAACACCTTAACGTTGTGATAAAGTTTTTTAACCAGCTCTTTGGCTTTAGCGTCATTTCCACCCGGCTGCTTTAAAGCATATCCCCATGCAGAAAGATAAATCCAACGCGGTGCCCCACCCGTTTTTGGATTAGGCGTAATAATTTCAACACCAGGTTTAGTTAAATCATTCCAATCACGAATATTTTTTGGATTGCCTTTTCTTACTAAAAACACAACTGTAGAGGTATACGGTGCAGAATTATTAGGGAATTCTTTTTGCCAGTTTGGCTGGATAAAGCCTGCTTTTACAATTTCATCAATATCATTGGCTAAGGCTAAGGTCACCACATCTGCCTCAAGACCAGTTGCTACAGCGCGAGCCTGTTTTCCTGAGCCCCCATGGGATTGTTTAAAATCCACGTCCTGCCCGGTACGTTGTTTCCAGAACTTACCAAATGCCTGATTATATTCCTGATAAAACTCTCGAGTTGGGTCATAAGAAACATTTAAAAATGTAGTCGCCGCCTGCACAGCACTTACTGCCAACCCCATATACGTAGCGACTGCAATTCTTGCTATTCTTTTCATTTATAAAAACCACTTTTACTTTTAACGTCTACTATATTTTTATTTTTTTAGTTTTCAATCAAATAGTTATATAAATAAATGTTTTACTAATCACTTTAAAAGATATAGTTAACTCTAATTTTTCCTTCTCCTTTTTGAAAAGTTTTGTAATTATTCTTATAGTTTATTTATAGTCTTCACTTTATCTACACATTAATTTGTTAAATAATGAGACGTAATGGATACACATAGGCTACATTTAAAGGTACCAGCGTAAAATAAAGGTATTTTTTGTAAAAAGTGTGACATAGTTCTACTTTTTTATTAAAATTTATGTTTGAATCGTAGCGTTACCGTAATTTTACATTTGGTTAAACTCAAAAAATAGACGAAATGTACTGAGGGGATGAACAGAAAATGAAAATTCATTATGGAAAAGCTTTAAGCTTGGGTTTGGTGCTTAGTTTTGCATCGCAACTATCTACAGCAGCCGTACTGAAAGATACACCAAGTAAAAGTCTTTCAGATAAACAGTCTTCACTTATTGAAAAAGCTTTAGACCAGCAAAAACGTAACACTATTGTACTTCCATCAACAGATGATGAGTTAAAAGTACTTAATACTATCCGTGTTACACCAACTCAAAACTTTCTTGCAGCACAGCATGAACGTTTTTCACGTTTTGTTCAGGCAATCTTCCAGCCACACACTTCTTAATATTTGAAACGCCCCCCTCATCGTTTCAATTTCAGCCCAGACTGTCGTTAAATAAAACGTCAGAATACTGGGCTTTTTCGTTATAATAGTTTCAATTTTTATTTTGACCCATTAACTATGAAAGTTCGTACTCGTATTGCACCTTCTCCTACCGGTTTCCCACATGTTGGTACTGCCTACATCGCCCTATTCAATATGTGTTTTGCGAAACAGCATGGCGGGGAATTCATTTTAAGAATTGAAGATACAGACCAGCTTCGCTCTACGCCAGAATCTGAAAAAATGATTTTAGACTCTCTACGCTGGTTAGGCTTAAATTGGTCTGAAGGTCCGGATGTAGGTGGTCCTCACGCTCCTTACCGCCAATCAGAGCGCATGGGAATTTATAAGCAATACGCGTTAGAACTTGTTGAAAAAGGTCATGCTTTTTATTGTTTTGCTACAGCAGAAGAACTTGACCAAATGCGTGCCGAGCAGCAAGCTCGTGGCGAAACACCAAAATACGATGGTCGTGGTTTAAAGCTGTCTCAAGAAGAAGTAGCTCGACGTCTTGAAGCGGGTGAACCTCATGTTATCCGTATGAAAGTGCCTGAAGAAGGCGTGTGTAAATTTAACGACTTACTCCGTGGGGAAGTTGAAATTCCTTGGGCACAAGTCGACATGCAAGTACTTCTTAAAACAGATGGTTTACCAACCTACCATTTAGCTAACGTTGTTGATGACCATTTAATGGAAATCACCCATGTATTACGTGGTGAAGAATGGCTTCCATCTGCGCCGAAGCATCAGTTGCTTTACCAATACTTTGGTTGGGAAATGCCAACGCTTTGCCATATGCCGTTGCTTCGTAATCCGGATAAATCGAAGTTATCTAAACGCAAAAACCCGACCTCAATTAACTACTACCGTGATATCGGCGTTCTACCAGAAGCCTTACTCAACTATTTAGGCCGTATGGGTTGGTCAATGCCGGATGAAAGAGAAGTTTTCACATTACAAGACATGATGGATAACTTTGATATTCAACGCGTATCACTAGGTGGACCAATTTTTGACGTTGAAAAACTCAATTGGTTAAATGGTCAATGGATTAAAGGGTTAACCCCAGGACAACTATTAGACCGTTTATTGACATGGAAAAGTGATCGCAGCACTTTAGAAGACATTGCTGCCGCTATTCAACCACGTATTAATTTACTTTCTGAAGCTGTAAATTGGGCTGGTTTCTACTTTAACCATATGCCACAAATTACGGCTGAAATGTTTGAAAGTAAAAAATTGACTCAAGAGCAAGTTCGTCAAAGTTTACAATTCGCAATTTGGCGTCTTGAAAGTCAGTTTACTTGGAATAACGACACAGTTAGTCAAACTTTAATGGATTTGGCAAATCAGATGGGCATTAAATTACGTGACTTCATGCCAACGTTCTTTATTGCAATTGCTGGCTCAACCAGTTCAACACCAGTTATGCAGTCGATGGTTACACTTGGCCCTGACTTAACTTTTGCTCGCTTACGTCATGCGCTAGAAATTGTGGGTGCACCGAGTAAAAAAGAGGTAAAAAACTGGGAAAAGCTTAATGAAAGTTTAAAATTGCCGAAAAATGAAGCAACTAGCGAAGCTTAATTCATTTTTTTATTGACGTGTGAGCGCATTCACCCTAATATTGCGCTCACACAAACTGGGGTCATAGCTCAGTTGGTAGAGCGCTACAATGGCATTGTAGAGGTCAGCGGTTCGATCCCGCTTGGCTCCACCAAGCTCCTTTGTGTTTGCCTCATCAAGTCCCTATCGTCTAGAGGCCTAGGACATCGCCCTTTCACGGCGGTAACCGGGGTTCGAATCCCCGTAGGGACGCCATTTTCTATTTTAAAAATTCCTTTTAAAGACTCTATCGTCACCTTCCTGTCTATTCTTTGACTGCTTCTTGATTGCACATTTGTCTATTTTATCTAAAATAGCGTCTTTCTCAAATTCTCTCAATGTGTAATATGCAGCCATCTGACAAACAACTAGATGCTCAGCATCAGAACAGTACTGCACCTTTAAAAAGAGCCATGAGTACCCGCCACCTTGTCATGTTATCGCTAGGTGGAGCAATCGGTACTGGTTTATTTTTGGGTTCAGGGGAAGTCATTTCACAAACTGGACCTATTGGCGCAATTATTGCCTATATTCTTGGGGGTGCAATTGCTTACATGGTCATGCTCTGTTTAGGCGAGCTGGCTGTACATATGCCTGTTTCGGGTTCTTTCGGCGCATACGCTCGAAAGTACATTAGTCCAAGTACAGGTTACATGATTTCATGGATGTACTGGCTAACATGGACAGCAACGCTAGGAACCGAGTTTACCGCCGCTGCTCTACTTATGCAGGAATGGTTTCCACAAATTTCAATGTGGATCTGGACACTTATTTTTGCAGTAACTATTTTCGGGTTAAATATCAGTTCAACCCGAGTATTTGCCGAGTCAGAGTTCTGGCTAGCGCTAGTTAAGGTCATTACCGTTATTGCTTTTATTGTGCTTGGATTATTAGCAATTTTTGGTTTAATTCCTTTCCACGGCGCTCAAACTGCTCCATTGTTTAGTAATTTAACCGCCCAAGGTTGGTTCCCACACGGTTTTCTTCCTATTTTCACCACTATGCTCATTGTTAATTTTGCTTTCTCTGGAACAGAGTTAATTGGTGTAGCTGCTGGCGAAACTAAAGATCCTGCTCAGAATGTCCCTAAAGCGATTAATGCTGCAATCTGGCGTCTTCTGATTTTCTTTGTGGGCACTATTATTGTAATTAGTGCATTACTTCCTTTCCAACTTGCTGGTTTAGGTGGTGACAACGTAAGTAATAGTCCTTTCGTTACCGTATTTAATTACATCGGTATTCCATATGCAGATGACATCATCCGTTTTGTTATTATTACTGCACTACTCTCAGCCGCAAACTCGGGACTATATGCAGCTTCACGTATGATGTGGTCTTTATCGGAGCAAAAACTCCTTCCGGGTGTATTTGCAACACTTTCAAAAAGCGGGACACCTATTGTTGCTTTAGTTGTAACGATGTTCGGTGCAATTCCAGGCTTATTATCAGAGCAATTTGCTCCTGAAACCATCTTTAAAAACTTGCTAGGTGTTGCAGCTTTTACTATGGTTATTGTCTGGATGAGCATTTGTTTAAGCCAGTTCAATTTCCGTCGACAATGGTACCGTTCTGGACATTCGGTTAGCGATTTAAAATATGCAGCACCGTTATTCCCTATCGTTCCAATTTTAGGTTTTCTTTTCTGCTTTATTACATGTTTAAGTATGGCAGCAGATCCTGAAATGCGTGCTGGCTTTATAGGTTGCTTAATTTTTACTGCCTTGTGCTATCTCAGCTACTTTATTTTCTATCGAAATAAAGCTTAAGTGTTTGTAATTTAAAAAGTGTAGCAAAAAGCTACACTTTTTTTTGCTTAGAGACTGGCTTTATATAATCTACCGTTGTAGATTTAAATTTATATTAAAAAACAATTCCTTGTATACAATGAAAATTATATTTATCCATGGGATGAATCAGCAGAATTACACAGCACATCGTTTAAAAGAGCACTGGCTAAAAGTATTTAAACTGGGCTTAAAACAATTGCACTGTAGAGTTAATTTAAGAGATCTACATATACATATGCCATTTTATGGCGATTTAATGACGAAGTATCAATTATCCAATCAACTTGATCTTAATACTTTACTTCCAAAAACTTTTAATTTTCATTTACCCATCCATTTACATCATCAACCATCAACACCCAAGGAACATACTCCTTTTATACCCCACCTTCCTCTTTCACCCGATCAACCAGCGCAAAGCTTATCAGAGCGTTTATATTTAACTTCACAGTTGGTGAAAGATCGCGTTCTTAAGGAAATGGTGGTTCTTTTAAATAATTTTCCGAAATTACATGAAAGCTTAATTCAGCAATTCTTGATTGAAACTTATATGTACTTATCTAATCCTGATTTTATGTATGAGGTTCATCAAAGAATTTTAAAACAAATGCATGATGATGAAGATTGTATTGTAGTCGCCCACTCTTTGGGTTCTGTAATTGCCTATCATTTATTATCAGATCCTTCCTATCAGTTTTCAGTACAGCGTTTTATTACCTTAGCATCCCCTCTTTCTTTTCGCGTCATACAAAGCAAACTCCCCACTCCCATTGAACGTCCTAAATGTTTAAAGGGCGACTGGTATAACTTTTATTCTAAAGATGACTTTTTAACCGCTTTTCCCTTAAGTGAGGCACCTTTTAATTTTACTCCTCCCATTATTAATCAAGAGATTTTTACTTTTGCCAACCAACCTCATGAAATTGTCGGCTACTTACAACATCATGCTGTGGTAAAAACAATTATTGAGCCTTTCCAATAAAAAATATCTATAAACGTATATATTTTCTACAATTTGAGTTATTTTTAAGCGCTTAACTGATTTTTTTAATATTTCTTCAGAAAACTATTTGACACTTTTATTAAATCGACCTAATATACGCCCACCTCTGAAACGTCCCTATCGTCTAGAGGCCTAGGACATCGCCCTTTCACGGCGGTAACCGGGGTTCGAATCCCCGTAGGGACGCCAATATTTTTCAGATGTATGCCTCATATAAGTCCCTATCGTCTAGAGGCCTAGGACATCGCCCTTTCACGGCGGTAACCGGGGTTCGAATCCCCGTAGGGACGCCAAATTCTAAAAAGCCACTGCATAACGACAGTGGCTTTTTTCTTATCTAGACAATAAAAAAGCTGATCATAAACCAGCTTCCCGTCATACTTATTTAATTTGCGATTCCAACCTGAACTTCCAGACGGCCTGATTGAACACGTAGTCCTTTTATTTCGAACTGATCTACCAGTTGCTGCACAAGCTCACGACTTTCTCTTAAAATATTGAGTCCCGGTAGAATACTAAAGTCGGTTAAATTTAAAAGTTTTTCTACCATCCATGAACGGTTATTAATGAAATCAATAAAACCTGCTTGCTCAAGGTCAATGAACCACATGCGATGACCATCACGCTGAATACCCGGAATATCACGAATTAAATGATTAATCAGCGATGGAATAGGCAACATATTAATCACTTCAAAACCTACTCGACCAATACGGCGAACAGCCCAATTCGATAATGTTCCACCATGACGTATTTGCACATCCAGACTTTCATCCATTTGGCGTAAGCGTAAGAACTTTTCTTGTCCAATGCGACATTCCAATACTCGAAAATCTAAACTAAGCCGATATAGAAAACGGTGATAGTGCCCATCGATTTCAATCTGAAACCGATCATTGCCACATTGAACTTTAATATCATCAATTTCCGAACGATCTATGCGTTTACGAATTTGACTGTTTAATAGCATTTCAGGCAAATACAAATTCAAGGTACTTTTACCTAGAAAAGTACGTGCCATGATTAAGGCAACCTGTCTTGCAGTTTCACTTGTTTCAGACACCATATCTCTGACAGTCCCTGCTGCCAGATTAGTCATGCCCACCACTCCACGCTTTGTATGAGATGTCACCTGATCCAAAGCATCTAAGGCTGCATCAGCAACTTCAGCAAGATTACGTGTAGTATCACTAGCAAACCCGACGGCATCTTGTGCATGCTGTAATGTTTTATGCAGCAAACGGCGTGAGAATGACAGTTTTATAGGGTCAGGATTCCCTGAAACTGTTGATGTCGTTGTAGGCTTCGACTTATTGTCATCTTCTTGACCCAAGTCCCTCTCCTTTTTATATTTCTTTCACATCCTATTGATGAGCATTTCAGCTCATTTCCAGTGTTGGACACACTTGGTTTTTATCTAGATTAGCATGCTCTACAGCATTATTTTAATTTTTATGTGTACGCATAAATCATCATTTTTTTATATACCATTGTTTCAAAAAAGTATTTTATATTGGATATTCACCTCAACTTTTTAATCAGCTACAAATTTTTTTCTTTCTTTGCATTTCCGTTAGAATAGATTCAAATTTAATGTGGAGCTGTCATGCAATATCGTTGCCCTCAATGTCAAAGTGTTAAAATTATGCCGGTGAGCCAAGGTGTTAATAGTGCTAAACCTGTTGTGCCTAAAAGCTTAGTGATTTTAGTTCCTGCCATTTTTGTGCTTTTACTCTTGGTTGTGATTAGTATTTTTATGTGGATTTTTGGCAATGGTGCAGGCAGCTCTCTTCAAATTGCAACAGTAGTTGCATTTGTGGTTACTGTAGGGGCAGGTTTTATGTTCTGGCGCGATTTGCCTGATTTTAAATTGTCTATGCAAGCATTTATGCAGTCACAAAAACATTGGAAATGTCGTGACTGCAATCATGAGTGGGAAATTTAAAACTGTATTCACATCAGCTTAATGCTGATGTGAATGTGTCTTGTCATTATCGTTATGCTCGTGTGAAGCATGTTGAGCAATATGCTGACAGTTAATCTCAGCATCATCTTCAATTTGCAATGTCACTTCACCAATACCATGCTCATGAGAAAGCATTTCAACAGCATCTTGATACAACTTGGTACGGTCAGCTTCAGGCGCAAATAAGTGCACGGTTAAATGGATATTTTTAGACGTAATCGCCCACACTTTGAGTTGGTGAATACTCTCAACACCATTTAAAGCAAGTAAATCCGCACGTAGCTTCTCAATATCGACCTCTTCGGGTACACCTTCGAGCAAAATATTAATACTTTGCTTAAGTAAAACCCATGTTCTTGGCAACACCCAAAATCCAATCAGTACTGCAATAAGCGTGTCAATCCAGTACCAATTAGTGAAGTAAATAATAATTGCACCAATAATAACGCCAACTGAGCCTAGTGCATCACTCAATACTTCTAGATAAGCACCTTTCACATTTAAGCTGTTATTAGCACTCGACATAAGAATTTTCATTGAGATGAGGTTTATTACCAAGCCAATGGTCGCCACAATGAGCATACCTACACTTTGAATTTCAGGTGGCTGCGAAAAGCGGATATAGGCTTCATATAAAATATAAATTGCCACCACAAAAAGCATGAGCGCATTAAATAAAGCGGCCAGAATTTCAAAGCGCTGATAACCGAAAGTACGTTTATTATCGGCAGGACGTTTAGAAATCTGTATGGCAACCAAAGCAATTGCTAAAGCAGCTGCATCTGTAAACATATGTGCAGCGTCAGAGAGCAATGCCAAACTTTGTGTGATTAAACCTGCAATCACCTCAACAATTAAGAATGTCGTGGTAAGCGCCAAGGCAATCGTTAATTTTTTAGCATTACCTTCAGTCACTACAGCATGACTATGATCATGACCATGATGTCCACCCATTTTGCGGACTCCTTTTTATTTATCTTTATGGTGAGTTAAAAGTAACGATGAAGACACCTTTACCTTTAACTCTTACAAACACTTTTTCGACTTAAATTTTGTAATCAAAAAAGATATCTCAAATCGATGACATTATGAATGCTCAACACTTTTCGTCTTGTCTTCATTCATCCATCGATAAATGACCGGTAATAAAACCAAAGTTAATATCGTAGATGAAATAATGCCACCAATAACCACTGTTGCCAAAGGCCGCTGAACTTCTGCACCAGTTCCCGTAGCCAAAGCCATCGGAATAAAACCAAGTGAAGCAACACAAGCCGTCATGAGTACCGGTCTTAAGCGCAAGATCGCCCCATTCCACGTGGCTATTTGAATATCAAATTTTTCTCTAAGCTCTTTAATAAAGCTCAGCATCACCAAACCATTCAAAACAGCGACACCAGATAATGCAATAAACCCAACACCAGCTGACATGGACAGCGGGATATCTCTTAGCCAAAGCGCAATCAGACCACCTGACAAAGCAAACGGCACGCCGCTAAAGACCAACAGACTTTCTTTCACATTATGGAATACAGCCATGAGTAGAATGAAAATCATAGCAAGCGCTAATGGAACAACTATTTTCATTCGTGCAGCAGCTGAAGCTAAATTTTCAAACTGACCGCCATATTCCAACCAATAACCCGCTGGCAGTTGTTCTTTTGCGAGTGTTGTTCTTAACTCTTGAACAAATGACCCTAAGTCACGGCCTTCTACGTTCGCAGTAATAATGACACGGCGCTTTCCATTTTCACGTCCCACCTGATTTAGGCCTGAGGTACGTTCAACTTTAGCTACATCTTGAAGTTGGATAAGTCCACCATTTGGCAACTGAATCGGAAGTTGAGCTAAGTTTTGGATGGTACGCTGCTGGTCTTCTAGGCGAATTTCAAAATCAAATCGTCTATCGCCTTGTAAAATCTGTCCAACATTTTGTCCACCAACACTTGCAGCAACAATATCTTGAATAGCTTTGGCAGATAATCCGTATTGCGCGGCCAGAGGACGATTAATTTCTACACTCAGCACCGGTAAACCGCTCGTTTGTTCTACCTTAACCGCGGTAGCACCTGAAATTTTTTGTACTTTCTGAGCGAGTGCCTGTGCCTGCTCATTGAGTACTTGCATATCGTCGCCAAAAATCTTGACGCCAATATCACTACGAATCCCTGAAATTAGCTCATTAAAGCGTAGCTCAATCGGTTGAGAGAACTCACTGTTATTCCCCGGTAAGGTTGCCAAGAAAGCTTCCATACGTGAACGTAGCTCAGCTAGCGTCTCTTTCGGGTTTGGCCATTGATCATGCGGTTTAAGCAAAATGACCGCATCAGAGATATTCGGCGGCATCACATCAGTTGCAACCTCAGCTGTCCCTGTTCGAGCAAAAACAGCTTTCACCTCTGGAAAGTTTTTCAAAATGAGCTTTTCAGTATTTTCCTGCATTCGCAGTGATTGCTCGAGACCAGTACTCGGTGAACGCATTTGCTGCAGGGCAAAGTCACCTTCACTGAGCTGCGGAGCAAATTCACTGCCCATTTGGGTCGCTAACACACCTGTGAGCACTAAAATACTTAATGCAAAACTAACAACTACTATCTTAAGCTGATAAGCCTGATCGAGGACATCTCGGTATTTCTGCTTTAAAAGCTGCATCCAACGTGTTTCTTTTTCTTTCACTTCACCCGTAACAAAAAGAGCAACTGCCGCAGGTACAAATGTCACAGAAAGAATCATGGCACCCAATAATGCCATCACCACAGTCATCGCCATTGGATGGAACATTTTGGCTTCAACACCAGATAGGGCAAAAATAGGTAAATAGACCACTAAAATAATCATTTGCCCAAAAATCAGTGGGCGACGGGCCTGTTTTGCTGCAAGGAAAACTTCTTTGAATCGTTCAGACCGCGTAAGAGGCCGATGTAAAGCATGCTGTGCTTCTGCTAGACGTCGAATACAGTTTTCTACAATAACAACTGCACCATCTACAATAATCCCGAAATCGAGCGCTCCTAAGCTCATGAGGTTGGCACTAATGTTTTGTTCAGCCATACCTGTCAGGGTAAATAACATCGATAATGGAATAACGCAGGCTGTGATTAAAGCAGCTCGAAAATTTCCTAGAAAAATAAACAAAATCACAATAACCAGAATCGCGCCTTCTACAAGGTTCTTCTGCACCGTTGCGATTGCTTTGTTTACTAAGCTCGTCCGGTCATAAACCGTCTCGATTTCCACTCCTTTAGGTAAGGTAGATTGTATTTCCTTAATTTTGGCATCGACCGCCTGAGCAACTGTACGACTGTTTTCTCCCATCATCATCATGGCAATGCCAAGAACCGTTTCCTCACCGTTGTAAGTTGCAGCCCCTGTTCTTAAATCGTGTCCAATAGAGACATTCGCAACATCAACCACGCGGATCGGCAAACCATTTTTGGTACTTACAGTAATGTTTTGAATATCTTCAACACTACTTAACATGCCCGGTACACGAACGGTGAGTTGCTCTCCGTTTTCTTCGATAAAACCTGCACCGCGATTTTCATTATTTTCTTGCAGAGCAGTTTGAAATTCATTGATTGAAATCTGAAGCTGCTGCAAACGTTTTAAATCAGGTGACACAATATAGGTTTTATTGTAGCCACCGATACTGTTGATTTCCGCCACGCCTTTCACACGCTGCAATTGAGGACGTACAATCCAGTCCTGAATTTCACGTAAATCCATGGCTGTATAGGCTGTGCCATCTGCTTTCTTAGCACCTGATTTTGCTTTTACCACCCATTGGTAAATTTCACCCAAGCCTGTTGAAACAGGAGACATGATAGGATCAACTGATTCGGGTAGTTGGCCATCCGCTTCTTGTAAACGCTGGTTAATCAGTTGTCTTGCCCAATAAATATCTGTCCCATCTTTAAAAATGATGGTGACTTGGGAAAGCCCATAACGAGAAATGGAGCGAGTTTGTTCCAGATTTGGAATTCCTGCCATCGCATTTTCAATAGGATAGGTAATCCGCTGTTCGACCTCTAAAGCGGTATACCCATTGGCTTGAGTATTAATCTGGACTTGGGTATTGGTAATATCTGGAACGGCATCAATAGGGAGTTTTTGATAACTCCAAATGCCAACACCAATCCACGCCAGAACAAATAGCATGACCCAAATAGCATTTTGAATAGCAAACTGAATAACTCTGTCAAACAGTCCTTCTGGCTTGGGCAGCTCAGGCTTATTAATGTCCATGCTCAGCCTCTCCTTTTTCCAATTCGGACTTAAGTAAGAAGCTGCCTTCTGCAACATAGCGCTGGCTTGGATTTATTCCTTTTACAACTTCAACCCATTGACCATCTTTAGAACGTTGGCCTAGCTGTACAGTGACAGGTTCAAACTCAAAACCTGTTTTGACCATTTTTGGTGTAAAGATAACGTCTTTACCTTCAACTTGTTGAACTGCTTGCGCTTTTACACGAGTCACTTTTTGTGTTGACCCTGCATTTAGCTCAACGTTAACCATCAAGTTCGGACGCAACTCACTGCTATTTGCCAAAACTTTGGCACGCACTTGTAAGCGTCCAGTCTGAGCATCTGCCTCTGTTGTTAAACTTTGAACCTGAGCAGAAAATGTATTCCCAGTTTGTAAAGATTTAAATTCAATCTCTTGATTTGGCTGTACATTGATATTTGCATTGCTTGGTAAAATAAATTCCAGCCATAACCGATCAAGCTGATTAATAATAAAAAGCTGATCTGCTAACTGTACGTTTTCACCCACTACAATATCTTTATTACTCACGATACCCGCAATTGGCGCTGTTAAGGTATAACGCCCTGCTGAACCAGAACCTGCCCCGAATGCACTTAAGCGCGAGCGAGCTGCTTTAACCTGAATTTGTGCTTGCTGATAAGCGTTATAAGCTCGTTGATAATCTTGTTTCGCGGAAATTCCTTGAGACCATAAGCTACGTTCACGCTCATAGTCCTGACGTGCTAACTCAAGATTAGACTGGGCTATTTGCAAATTGGCTTGCTGATCGACTAAATCTGGCACTAATAAGTTTGCAAGTGCCTGGCCTTTTTTAACTTGTTGTCCTAGTTCAACATATACCGCTTCGACACGACCACTAAAACTTGGCGAAACATGGGCTTGGCGGTCTGTATTGACTACTAGTTTGCCTGGATAAGTCTGAAGTTGAGGAACTTCACCTAGTTCAGCTTGTTCAATTTTTAAATTTTGTTCCTGCATTTGCTGAGCAGTGAGTAGTAGTGGTTTTTCTCCCTCATCATGGTGTTCTTCACCCTCTTCTTCAGCATGCCCGTGGCCTTCCGATGGTTCCGAAGAATTAGATTTATTTTTTGAATTTAAAACGAGTAAACCAATTAATATTGCAGTAATGGCAGCAATTACTCCAACCCAAAGCCATTGAGAATTTTTCTTTAAATTTGCCGACATTATTATTCTCCTGCCTGAGTTGGGAATGCTTGAGCTTGTTGCCAAGCACGTTGATTAAGTTGCATTAAGGCATCTTTCGCCATGATCTGTTCTGGCTCTAGCCCTAGACGTAAACTTTGAATTTCAATTGAATTTTGCCAAGCCTGTTTTAATAGCTCGACTTTACGTAAGCGCACATCTTGCAACTGCATTGTGGCTTGCTGCACATCGGTAACGGCAAACTTACCCAAACGGAAACCTTGCAATGTTTTTTGTTGAACCTGAACGGCAAGAGGAACTTGCTGATCATTTAATTGCTTGAACTGAATATGTAAGCCTTTTAACTCTGACATCAGAGTTTCAATATCCACTTGATTCTGCTGTCGATAAAAGCTCTGTTGTCGTTGAGACAGCTCTTGTTTGGCCTGAGCAATCTTGATTCCGTATTGTTGACGATTAAAAAGATTTAAAGGAATTTCCACCCCTAAGCGGATTTGATTTTCCGTACGCTGCTCTGGGGAACGAGTGTTATTCACCCCCAAAGTTACCGCAGGTTGTGGTCTTGCTTTTGCCTTCAGCTGTTGAATAGTGGCTTGCTGCGCAAGAGCATCTAGTTGAAAAGAGCGCTCTAGCAAATTGTTTTGTCGATCTTGACCAGACTCTACATCCGCTGCCAATACCCACAGCTGATTAGAGCTTTGAGATAGTTGGATCTGATTTGAATCACCGCCCCATAAGTTGGCCAGTTGCTGTTTAGCAACTTGTAGTTTCAAATCGACCTGCTGATATAAACGCTGGTTTTCCAAGTGAGACATACGTACTCGATCTACATCAACCTGAGCAATACTCCCTGCCTGATAACGCTTTTCCGATGCAGACAAGTTCTCTTGGCTAACTGCTAACTGTTCTCCAATGAGAGACTTTTCAAGTTCAAGCAAGGCCACTTGTGACCAGAAATATTTAACTATTAACTCAAGCTCAGCCTTATAACGTTGTTCGGCCAAGTCAACCTTTGACATTTCTACTTTAGCTAAATGCTGTGCGGCCTTACGCTGCCCAAAAATATCTAAAGGCTGAGAGATGCCGATCGCGAGTTCTTTTTCTTGGTCACTCTGCAAACCTGTTTGCTCAATAGAAAGACTTGGATTTGCCCATAAGCGACTTTGTTTTAATTGCGCCTCAGCCATTTGCTGCTGTGCCTGCCAGACACCTTGTTGAGTTTGATAGCTTTGTGCTCGCGCTAATGCCTGTTCAAAACTAAAAGCTGCTTTTTGGGTATAAGAGCCCTGTTGAATATCAGAAGCAGCATTTGCCATTTGTCCCGCCAATAACATGACAATAGACAGGCTTGAGATGGTTACAACCTTTTTCAACGTTATCTTAACGTTACAACCCAATAAGTCGGGATGGTTCACCCGATTTGAAAAAATAGAAGACATGTTTTAGCCCCGCAATAAATAAAAGATGCGGTGGGCTTTTTTTGGCTACCCCACCTATAGCGGGGTTAAAACAGGAGGCGGTTTTAAGGCACTAAGATGTGGAGACTGGTAAGAATTAGACCAATGATAAATTTGTGAAAGTTCATGCACATGCAAAACAGGGGTTTGAGCTTGTTTTGCAACTTCTGTCATGACGACATGAAAACATGTCGGTAAATGATCATGATGGTCTTGTAAGTTTAAAGGTGCTTTATGAGCAGCATCTAAAGTCTCAGTATGTTCAACATGGGTATGGGAAGACGTTTGATATACATTTAAAGCTGCATGATGACCAAAATGATGTAGTGCTTTTTCTTGATTTTCATGCGCGCAAAAAGCCGCTGCTATATTCCATAAACTCTGGAATATAAGCAAACAGAATAAGACGGACATGAAAATTGCAGAACGTGGCAACAGTACACCATGGCTGTTAGAAATTGCACGAAGCAACTATAGCAGGCGAGCTACATGTAATAAAATTACAAAACGTTGATTTATGGGTTCCATTCTTAACCCATATCTTTCCTAAGTTTTTCAAAAATAATTTTTAAGAGTAATGTTCATGTATAAAACATTGACCACTTGCCTACTAGTAACTTGTCTTGGCTTAAGTGGATGTGCAACTTCTATTTTATCGACTGCCCTGCCGAATGAGACGACTGAGGTCCAAACAACTATTTTAAAAACAGATCAAATTATTGCACTTGGGCAAGCCGTTAAAAACCAGCAAGAACAAGGCGTCGTATTTATAGGTCAAGACTTTAATTATTTAATGACCGAAGGAAGTTCGGAATTTTTAAATATCATTAAAAATATTCCTGTAAATCAAAGAACTTTAATTATTCCCTCTCCTCTGCTACTCGAAATGGATGATCCTACGCATTTTCATGGCGAACTCAAGTTTCAATACAATATTCCCACTTCAAACCTCTCTGATCAACAGAAAGAAAATTTAAAAAATTTAGGGTTTAAAAATCATTTTATGGTTATGGAGAACCAAACACAGCTTTTATATCCCTACGCTATTATTCGTTTTAAAGGCCAAATTTATCAAACCAGTCCTACTTTAAAAGTCCAACAAACGATTCCAACTCCATATCCAATCGCCTTACAACAAAAAGATGAAATAACCAAGAAACATCCGTTTAAACGTGTAACGCGTATGGCGCTTTATCCTTTAGCGATGGCATTTGATATAGTGACGGTAGCCCCTTCTCTCATCTTGTCAGATTTACGAGGTGACTTTACTAAATAAGCGCCCTTACTAATCTAAAAACAAACCAGCCCTTAGGCTGGTTTTGTTTAAGAAAATTTCTTTTGTTTGATATTTATAAATTTTCTCAATTTTTTTATTTTGAATAATCATTTGTTCTTAAACTTTTTAAATTCTATTTTCACGTTTGTATACCAATACTTTTATAGAAATTTCGCTAAGCGTAAAAACACGTGTAACTTTTATGTAAGCTAAAACTTCATCATTTTTCATCCAAATGCGCTATATCAGATTTACAAAAAATAACATAAGATTTTCATATAAGGGACTAGCTTAAAAGTGTGAGTCAATTCAATCAAATTGAGGAACAAGGGGAGACTGTCATGAATATGAAAACAATCAAGCATGGGCTTAATCACTTGTTTGCCTTTGAAAACTTACCAGCCGATATGCATTCACAAGCTGAGGAAGAAATTGAACAAGGCTTACGCTTTGAAGAGTTAGCCATACAAGATCATGAACGTATGCAGAATTGGTTAGATATTACCCAAAATGACCGCAATGCGATGTGGTGCTACCTCCGTGCAGCTTTAAGAGGTAATGCTGACGCTTCCTTTAAACTTGGTATTGGCTATTTAAATGGTCAATTTGGTTTAGATAAAAACTACACTGAAGCTGAAAAGTGGTTAAACAAAGCAGCAAGTCAGGGACATCCTGATGCTGAACGTTGCTTACAAGAAGCTTTTAGTAAACTTGCCTTCTAACAAAAAACCAGCCCTTAGGCTGGTTTTTAAATTTAGCAGTAATTAACCGCTAATTTTTTTGTATTTCTTGCGATGAGGCTGAGCGTCGTCACCTAGCTTAGCGCGGCGATAAGCTTCAAACTCGGTATAGTTACCTGTATAGAACTCTGGTTGTTCATCTTCAAATGACAAGATATGAGTCGCAATACGGTCAAGGAACCAACGGTCATGCGATACAACCATGACTGTACCTGGGAATACCAAAATTGCATCTTCAAGTGCACGTAAAGTTTCTACGTCCAAGTCGTTTGATGGTTCATCCAGTAAGATAACGTTTGCACCTTGCTGTAAAATTTTCGCAAGTTGTAAACGGTTACGCTCACCACCTGACAATTCACCTACGCGTTTTTGCTGATCTTGGCCTTTAAAGTTAAAACGACCAATATAAGCACGTGATGCAATTTCATAATCGCCCACTTTCAAGATGTCTAAACCGCCAGAAACTTCTTCCCAAACCGTTTTGTTATCATCTAAAGTGTCACGAATCTGACCAACATAAGCAACTTTAACCGAATCACCAAGTGTTACAGTACCGGTGTCAGGTTTTTGCTCACCTGTCATCATACGGAATAAAGTCGTTTTACCGGCACCGTTAGGACCAACAATACCTACAATCGCTGCTGGTGGTACGGTAAATGACAAGTTTTCGTAAAGTAAACGATCACCAAATGACTTGCTGATATTTTCTACTTCAACAACCTTGTTACCTAAACGTGGACCAGGTGGAATATAGATTTCAGAGGTCTCATTACGCTGTTGGAATTCGCGTGAGTTAAGCTCTTCAAAACGCTCCATACGCGCTTTGTTTTTCTTTTGCTGACCTTTCGCATTTTGACGAACCCATTCAAGTTCTTTTTTCAATGCTTTAGCAAAAGATTCTTCTTGTTTCTGCTCTTGTTCTAAACGAGCATTTTTTTGCTCCAACCAAGAAGTATAGTTACCTTGGTAAGGAATACCGTGTCCACGGTCAAGCTCCAAGATCCACTCGGCAACGTTATCTAAGAAATAACGGTCGTGCGTAATCGCCACGATTGTGCCAGGGAAATCTTTTAAGAATCGCTCTAACCAAGATACAGACTCTGCATCCAAATGGTTCGTTGGTTCGTCAAGAAGCAACATATCTGGTTTAGAGAGCAATAAACGGCAAAGTGCTACACGACGGCGTTCACCACCAGAAAGCTTAGTTACATCTGCATCCCAAGCTGGAAGGTTCAAGGCATCTGCCGCGATTTCAAGCTGGTTATTTAGGTTATGTGCATCCCAAGCATGGATAATTGATTCTAATTTTTCCTGCTCTTTCGCAAGCGCATCAAAATCAGCATCTGGGTCTGCATATTCTGCAAATACCTGATCAAGACGCTCTAAAGCATCTAAAGCTTCACGCACACCATCTTCAACGTTACCACGAACGTCTTTAGTCGGATCAAGTGGCGGTTCTTGCTCTAAATAGCCGATTTTAATTCCAGGTTGTGCACGAGCTTCACCAGAGAAATCTTTATCTACGCCAGCCATAATACGAAGCAAGGTAGACTTACCCGCACCGTTCAAACCGAGAACACCAATTTTGGCACCCGGGAAAAATGATAAAGAGATGTCTTTTAAGATTTCGCGCTTTGGCGGAACCATCTTAGACACTCGGTTCATCGTATAAATATATTGGGCCACGCAGGACTCCTCAATTGAAAAACCAATACATCGCAAAACGCGACAAAATAATCGCGCGTATTATACGATGAAAACACTAATGACTTGAAGTTATGATTTCCATCGTACGGATTTATCAAACAATTTTCTTTTTCAATAAGTTGCAAAATGTTTATGTATAAGATTTATACAACGTTTCAGCGTATATTTTTCTATCTATATTCCTAAAATTGGATAACAAACCAGAATTTCTGCAATTTTCTATATAAATTTTAAGCTAGACTCGCTCAATATTTAACTCACGAAGATGAAGTAATCATGACTTATAAAGATGAAACCTTAGCCATTCACGCAGGCTACACTCCAGAAGCAACCACTAAAGCTGTTGCAGTCCCTATCTATCAAACAACTTCGTATGCATTTGATAACACACAACACGGTGCCGACCTTTTCGATTTAAAAGTTCAAGGCAATATCTATACCCGTATTATGAATCCAACCACAGCCGTACTTGAGCAGCGCCTTGCTGCGTTAGAAGGCGGTATTGGGGCATTAGCTTTGGCATCGGGAATGGCAGCTATTACTTACGCAATTCAGACCATTACTGAAGCTGGAGATAATATTGCCTCAGTCTCAACTTTATATGGTGGAACGTACAACTTATTTGCTCATACCCTGCCAAAACAAGGCATTGAAGTTCGCTTTTTTGATTATCAAAAGCCTGAAAGCTTACGTAACTTAATTGATGATAAAACTAAACTTGTTTTTGTTGAGTCAATCGGCAATCCGCTTGGAAATATCATCGATCTAGAAGAAATTTCGAAAATCGCCCATGAATATGGCGTACCTGTCGTTGTTGATAATACAGTCGCTACCCCTGCTTTATTAAAACCATTCCAATATGGCGCCGATATCGTCATACATTCTTTGACTAAATATATTGGTGGTCATGGCAATAGTATTGGTGGTGCGATTATCGATAGCGGTAAGTTTCCTTGGGGTAAATATCCGGAGCGTTTTAAAGTATTGAACACGCCAGACCCAAGCTATCATGGTGTGAACTATGTCGAGGCATTAGGTGAAGCTGCCTATATAGCAAGGGCTCGGGTTGTACCATTACGTAATACAGGCGCAGCTATTAGCCCGCTCAGTGTTTTCTTAATTTTACAGGGTCTAGAAACGCTTAATTTACGGATGGAACGTCATACTGAAAATGCACAAAGAATTGCGGAATATTTGCAAAATCATCCGAAAGTAAAATGGGTCAATTACGCAGGCTTAAAAGATCATCCACAACACCAACTTGCGCAAAAATATGTAAAAGGTAAACCTTCTGCAATTTTATCTTTTGGGGTTCAAGATGGCCGTGAAGGCGGTACTCGCTTCATTGATGCCCTCCAGCTATTTACCCGCCTTGTGAACATTGGTGATGCGAAAAGTCTGGCGTGTCACCCTGCAACCACAACTCACCGCCAACTCAACGAACAAGAACTAAAAGCTGCTGGTGTAAGTGAAGATATGGTACGTCTTTCAATTGGTATCGAGCATGTTGATGACCTCATTGCCGATTTAGAACAAGCACTTTCATCCGTATAAATTTTAAACTCATCTAACAAGCCTCTGGAATTTAGAGGCTTTTTTATTTTCAAGTGATTTAACTATTAAGAATAATTAATGGATTAGGGTAGTAATTTAGAGTTTTTACTCTAAATAAATTGTTAAATTTCATATATTTACATACTAGACAATTTTTAAACATCTATTAAGATAAGGCAATATTTAGGAGTTCATCAGGATGAACCAACGGTTGTAAAAATAAAAATTACATACCGGAATAAATAGCCCCTGCCCCTACTTAGGTAAAATGCTGTGAATAAAAAATTAGAAGCTCTGTTCCAGGAAAAGGTACAAGGTAAAGTCATCTTAGTGACAGGCGCCTCAAGTGGAATCGGTTTAACGATTTCCAATAAACTTGCTGACGCTGGTGCGCATGTTTTACTGGTTGCCCGTACTCAAGAAACATTAGAAGAAGTCAAAGCAGATATTGAAAGCCGTGGCGGTCAGGCATCAATTTTCCCATGTGATCTGAACGACATGGAAATGATTGATCAGGTTTCTAAAGAGATTTTAGCTTCTGTTGACCATATTGATATTTTAATTAATAACGCAGGTCGCTCTATTCGTCGTGCCGTTCATGAGTCTTATGATCGTTTCCACGACTTTGAACGTACTATGCAATTAAACTACTTTGGCGCTGTACGTTTAGTGCTCAATATTTTGCCTCACATGATTCAACGCAAAGATGGGCAAATTATCAATATTAGTTCGATTGGTGTATTAGCAAATGCAACCCGCTTCTCGGCTTATGTTGCTTCTAAAGCTGCGCTTGATGCATTTAGCCGTTGTCTATCAGCAGAAGTTCATGCACATAAAATTGCAATCACTTCAATTTATATGCCTTTAGTGCGTACACCAATGATTGCGCCGACCAAGATTTATAAATATGTACCGACTCTCTCACCTGAGCAAGCAGCCGATTTAATTGCTTATGCGATTGTGAAACGTCCAAAACGTATTGCAACTAACTTAGGCCGTTTGGCTTCTATGACCTATTCAGTGGCCCCTGGCATTAACAATATGTTTATGTCGATTGGTTTCCGTCTGTTTCCAAGTTCAGACGCCGCAAAAGGCAAAAAAGCTGAAAAACTTAACTGGGTGCAAAAAGCATATGCACGCATTTTCCCTGGTGAGCATTGGTAATTTAAAATATTCAGCAAGCTTAAATAAAAAAGCGCCTCATGAAAGGCGCTTTTTTATTTGGTTCTATTTACGCATCTAAAAATTCGACATGCCCTGTTTTGACATCGTAAATCGCGCCAACAATCGCTATTTCACCACGATCCAGTAAGTCTTTAAGTACCGTACTGTTATTAATAATATATTGGATATTGTAGTGAACATTCATAGCAGTTACCTGATTTACGAAGGTCTTGTTTAATTCACGGGGTTGCATAATGTCATATACGCTTTCTACCGAATGCATGAGCGGACCAAGCACATATTGAATATGCGGCATCTCTTTGACATCGGAGATTTGCTTTTGCTGTAAGCGTAACTGACATGCACTCGTCACTGCACCACAGTCAGTATGGCCTAAAACTAAAATGACTTTTGAGCCTTTGGCCTGACAAGCAAACTCAAGCGAGCCTAATACCTTTTGACCTGCAATATTACCTGCAATCCTTAAACTAAATAGATCACCAATACCCACGTCAAAAATCATTTCAGTTGGAGCACGTGAGTCCATACATCCCAAAACAGCAGCAATTGGGTGCTGGCCTTCATCTGCAGTAACACGAATTTGGCGATAAATATCACGTTGCAAGCGCTCATTTTTAACGAAACGTTCATTTCCTTCTTTAAGTAAAGTAATGACTTGCTGTGGACTTAATTTACGTTGTAGATCTCTCGTACTAATGTAGATATCCAGTACTGCATCATCTACCTCTTCATAGTGCTGCTTAAATCCAATAAGCTTAAGGTCGACTTGGCGTTTAACTGCCGTCTCATTTTGATAGTCTTGAATGACTTGATAAATATCCGGATCAATCGAATCACATTGAGTGGCATCAATAATCAACTGTTGATCTTTATGAACATGTTCCAAGGCAGAAATGAGTGCGGAACGATTCAGAAAAGTCACTTGTGAAGGAAGCTCAATACGCGTCACGATTCCATGTAAATGCTTTTCTTTATAAACACGAACACCTTTATTGAAGTTGCCATATAAAATAAATGCACTACTGGTAAATAGCCCCACCAAGATTCCGGTTAATAAATCTGTCAGCAAGATTGCAACCAAGGTAATAATGAATGGTAAAAACTGTCTCCAACCTTTTTGGTAAAGCTGCTTGAATAACTTTGGATGAGTCAGTTTAAAACCAGTCACGATCAAAATTGCTGCAAGTGCAGACAAAGGAATCATGTTCATGAGTGGGACAAAAAATAGAATGGCAAGCAGTAACAACACACCGTGAATAATGGTTGAGCATTTACTACGTGCACCTGTATTGGCATTTACAGAACTACGGACAATCACTGAGGTCACTGGCATTCCGCCAATCAAACCCGACACAATATTACCTGCTCCTTGCGCCCATAACTCACGATTAGGTGGAGATGAACGCTTTTGAGGATCAAGCTTATCGGCTGCTTCTAAATTTAGTAATGTTTCTAAAGATGCCACGATCGCAAGTGTAATGGCTCCAGTATAAATTAATGGTTCAGCTAAATAGCTAAAGTCAGGAAAAACCAATACCTCTTCTGGTGCTTGTAATATATTTGGTAGTTGAATCAAATTATTACTTTGCACAGCCCATGAAGAACCGATACTTATTAAAACAAAGTTAAAAACTGCTGCGAGTACCACGGCAATTAAGGCAGAAGGCAACGCTAACTTTTTAAGTGGGCTACTGTCCCAAGCTAAAATTAAAAATAAGCTCAGCAGTCCAATCAATGCTGCTCCAGCATCAAATTTTTGGATAAACGTATCCGGTGTAGCAGTCCAAACTTCTTTCCATGAAAAATCAGTCAACCCAAATAAATAAGGTAACTGTGTCACAATCAGAATGGCACCAATGGCTGCCAACAATCCTAAAATGACATTGTTTGGAATAAAGTTGGCAAAGAAACCCAACTTAAATACACCAAACAGAATTTGTAAAATTCCTGCAAATACAATACACAATAAAAAGGCGGCATAATTGCCGCCTAATTGATCGAGTTGTACAAGGATGACCGCAGTCAACCCTGCTGCTGGGCCAGAAACGCTGATGTGAGAGCCACTCAGCAGGCCAACAATAATTCCACCCACTATTCCAGCAATAATGCCAGAAATAATTGGAGCACCTGAGGCTAAGGCAATACCCAAACATAAGGGTAAGGCCACGAGAAATACGACCACTCCCGAAAGGAGGTCGTTTACGTGAAATCTATTTTTCAGTTCTAAAGCCGGCATAAAAACAACCATTTATAATATAAAAAAACAATCAATTTTTAATGTAACTGCCTGAAAGTGAGGAACTTACTTCAAGGCTTTATCGATATTGTCTGACAACTGAATCGGGTTAAAGTTGAGTTATGCTATAACGTTGTATAGTTGATTGTAGATTTCACGACGTTTTTGTTGATCTTAAGATTCACCTCATCTTTATGAGCGTGATGTTTTAATAAAACATGGCACTAGCCATTTAGAAGACGATTTAAAAACAATAAAAAAAGCCTCCCGTTTAGGAGGCTTTTTTAGGTTCTCTAAAGGCTCTTATTTAGAACCCTTAATTCCTGCTTGCAATAATAATGCACCAAAACCACCAATTTTCTGCTCTTGTGGTTTTTCTTGCTTATTACGCTGCGGACGTTCAACTTGATCTTTACGCGGTTGTGGACGTTTACCTTGTGGTTTACGCTCAGAACGCTGTTCGTTATTTTGTTCACGACGTGGTGGACGCTGTGCTTTCACAGGTGCCGCACCTTCTGCACGCATACTCAAGTTCACACGGTTACGTTCAACATCAACTTGCATAACACGCACTTGTACGATCTGACCTGGTTTTACCACTTTATGCGGGTCAGAAACGAACTCATTGGCTAATTCAGAGATATGAACCAAACCATCTTGATGCACACCAATATCAACAAAAGCACCAAAATTCGTCACATTCGTCACAACACCTTCAAGCTGCATACCTTCAGTCAACTGAGCAACTTCAGTAATGTCTTCACGGAATTTAGCTGTGCGGAATTCTGGACGAGGGTCACGGCCCGGTTTTTCAAGTTCTGCTAAAACGTCTTGAATAGTTGGCAAACCGAATTTGTCATCAACAAACTCTTCTGCTTTAACCTGACGAATAATTTCGGTATTACCAATAATGTCTTTTACCGTTGTAGCTTTTGCTGCAACAATTTTCTCAACAAGACCATAACTTTCAGGGTGAACAGCAGATGCATCTAATGGCTCTGAACCATTTTGGATACGTAAGAAACCAGCAGCCTGTTCAAAAGTACGTTCGCCAAGACGCGGTACATTTTTAAGTGCCTGACGTGTGTCAAAACGGCCATGCTCTTTACGGTATTCAACAATTTGCTGTGCAATTGCTTTATTCAAACCTGCAATATAAGCCAAGATTGCTGGTGAAGCAGTATTTACATCTACCCCAACAGCGTTCACACAGTCTTCTACAACTGCATCAAGTGTTTTTGCTAAACCAGTTTGGTTCACATCATGTTGATATTGACCTACGCCAATCGACTTCGGATCAATTTTAACAAGCTCAGCAAGCGGGTCTTGTAAACGGCGCGCAATAGAAACTGCACCACGGATTGAAACATCAAGCTCTGGCAGTTCCGCCGCAGCAAGTTCACTTGCAGAGTAAACAGAGGCGCCTGCTTCACTTACGGTTACGCGAGTTAATTTAAGATCTGTATTTGCAGCCATCATTTCAGCTACAACAGCTTCTGTTTCACGGCTCGCAGTACCATTGCCAATAGCAATAAGCTCGACATTGTATTCACGACATAGACGTGCAAGCTCAGCAATTGAGCCTTCTTTATCTTCTTTAGGCGCAAATGGATAAATCGTGCTATGTGCAAGTACATCACCAGCTTCGCTTACCACAGCTAGTTTCACACCAGTACGAATACCAGGGTCGACACCCAAAGTCGTACGGCTACCAGCTGGCGCTGATAACAATAAGTGACGAAGATTTTCAGCAAACACCTGCATTGCTTCTGCTTCAGCAGCAAGACGTTTTTCTGTAAGTAATGAATGCTCGATTTGAGGACGAACTTTACCTAACCAGAATAATTTTGCAGTTTGTTTTAAAAAATCTTGACGTGTTTGTGGCTGAACCTGATCAAGGTTGTATTCAGTTTCAATACGAGCCAATGGTGCATCATCTTCGCCATCAACTTTTAAACCGAGTACGTTTTCTTGGCGGCCACGTAACATCGCCAATAAACGATGTGATGGTAATTTGTTTAGGCCTTCCGAGAATTCAAAGTAATCGCGGAACTTTTTGCCCACTTCTTTCTTCTCTTCAGATGCAACAGTACTTTTTAATACTGCTGTTTTTGCAAAAGTCGCTTTTAATTCTGTAGTAAGAGGAATGTTTTGTGCCCAGTCATCAATCAGAATATGCTGGATTGCGTCTAATTGACTTTCAACGTCCGGATAGTCTTCATGACTAAAACCAGCCAATGCTTCTGTCGGATCAATTTGTTCTGAAATAATTTTTTCGGCAATTGGTCCAAGGCCCGCTTCTTTCGCCTTGAAAGATTTGCTCGTACGTTTAGGACGGTACGGCGCATAAATTTCTTCTAAAGCATTTTTTGTTTCGGCTGCATTCACCCGCGCCAACAAGTCATCATTCAATTTATTCTGTTCTTGCAATGACTGAATGACCTTTTCACGGCGCTCATATAAATCACGTAAATACGCTAAACGAGTATCTAATTGGCGTAACTGCGTATCATCTAAACCTTGTGTTACTTCTTTACGGTAACGGGCAATGAATGGAACACTGGCACCTTCATCAATTAAGCGGATGGCAGCTTCTACTTGGTTTGGACGTACGGCAAGCTCACTTGCCAACTGCTGAACTAAGTCAGTCATCGTGTTTGATCCCACAAGGATAAAGTTTAAAAGCACTGATTATAAAGACCAAGACCATAAAATCCACACTTGTTTGCGTATTCAAAACGTTTTTTTGTATTGACTATGAATTTTTCACATTCTTATGGCTGTAAAAAAGTTTTTTCTGTGACTCATTTGGGCCTTTAAGCTAGCCTTTTACCTTTTAAAAAATATGAAATTTATAGATTCTTCTTTAATTAAAGAAAATTTTTAATATAAATTATGAGAAAAAGAACATATTGATACATTGCCAGAACGATCAAAATATAGTTTTTCTTATCTTTCTAAATAAATTATTAAGTTCTCATACTTAAACCGTGAATGAATAAATTAAAAGTTAGAACTTAAAAACTGAAACTCATTTTTAAAATAATTTATTTGAAACAAATATTTATTAGAATTTAATCGATGAGAAACAGGTAAATAGCTAAATATTTGAGTTTTTCTTTAAGGCTTTGCTAAATTATGGGCATAAGATGTTGTTTTTTGGTTTCAAGCCCCTACGAAAATTGTAATTTTGAGCAAATTGATACATAGTCTTAACAAGAACATCGGCATTATACTGAGGGCTTGTTGGCAATAAGCCTAACCGATCCAATAATATATAAATTATGACTTTAAAAGGGAGTACATCATGAGTTTAGTTGTACCTGCTGAACATCCTGAAACCGTACATAACGAAACGGATCGTGTCGAGCGCATTTTAGTGGTCGATGACGATGTGCGTTTACGTACCCTCTTGCAACGTTTTTTGGAAGATAAAGGCTTTGTTGTAAAAACTGCCCATGATGCCTCACAAATGGATCGTTTATTACAACGTGAGTTATTTTCACTTATCGTGCTCGACTTTATGTTGCCCGTTGAAGATGGTTTAAGTATTTGTCGTCGTTTACGTCAGTCAAATATTGATACTCCAATTATCATGTTAACTGCACGTGGTAGTGACTCTGACCGTATTGCTGGTCTTGAAGCCGGCGCAGATGACTATTTACCAAAACCATTTAACCCAAATGAACTTTTAGCACGTATTCGCGCAGTATTGCGTCGTCAGGTACGTGAAGTTCCGGGTGCGCCAAGCCAACAAGTTGAAGTGGTTAGCTTCGGTCCATGGTCTCTAGATTTATCTACACGTACACTAACTCGTGAAGGACAAATCGTTACATTGACTACAGGTGAATTTGCCGTATTAAAAGCTTTGGTACAGCATCCACGTGAACCTTTAACACGCGACAAGCTCATGAACTTGGCTCGTGGCCGTGAATGGGGTGCAATGGAACGTTCTATTGATGTTCAAGTGTCTCGTCTACGCCGCTTAATTGAAGATAACCCGGCACGCGCACGTTACATTCAAACTGTATGGGGCGTAGGTTATGTGTTTGTTCCGGATGGTGCTGAATAAGCTTGAGATAAAATAGAGTGAGTTTAGAGCCAATACCACCGCAAACCTTTACCGACTACGTTGCGTACTCAGAGCGTAAACGGACCCGATGGGAACGTTTTCTCGATAAGATTAAGCCACGTTCTGCGGCCATGCGTACCACAATTTTGGTACTGCTGGTGGTACTCTTTAGCTTATTTATGTCATTGTGGTTTTTTTGGCGAACCCTCTATTTACCTGAAATTCAGCAACATGCACGCTATCTAGCAGTTGAACTAGAACTGGTAAATAACCCTAATATTCGTATTTTTCATCGCGATAGCGAAGTTGACGTCGACACATGGTTACGTAATCGGGTTGGCATTGAATATGTCACGAACCCCAAAGAATATCCAAGTGTTCGCGATAAAATTATTGCCGAGTTTTTTACCAACCAAGTTGAGCAAAAACTGGCAAATGAAATTGGCGCAAAAGACGTTACTGTCTATTTCCAATTTAAACCTAGCCCACGTATCTGGATTCAAACGCCAGAAATGCATGGTAACTGGGTTCGTGAACCTTTAAAAACCTATGCCAACTATAGCCCCGAGCTACTGGTAGGCTGGGTTGTGGGTGTCCCATTAGTTTCGGCCATCATTATTTTAATTTTGGTTCGACAAATGAACCGACCATTACGTCGTTTGCAAAATGCTGCCAACGAATACAGTAAGTCTGGAACTGCACCTTATTTAGATACTAACCATGGCCCTTTAGAAATTCGCCAAGTAAACCAAGCATTTAACCGTATGGTATATACGCTTGAACAAACGGAGCGTGAAAGACGAATCATGCTAGCGGGAATTTCACATGATTTAAGGACTCCCCTTACACGTATTCGTTTAACTGCAGAGATGCTACCTGATGAGTTTCTACGTGAAGGTCTGGTTTATGACGTAGATGATATGGATGCGATTCTAAATCAATTCATCTCATATATGCGTGATGGTTCAGATGAGGAATTAAAAGACACCAATATCAATATTCTTTTGCAAGAATTGGTGGTTCAGTTTAAACCCCTTGATATTCGCTTTAACATGCAGGATGTTCCCATTATTCCTGCACGCAGCCTCTCTTTAAAACGACTTATTGCCAACCTCATTAATAACGCAAAGCGTTATGGTGCTGAACCAATCGAACTCAGTGCAAAGGTTGAAAATGAACATATTTTAATTACGGTTGCTGACCATGGTGAAGGCATTCCTGAAGATCAAATAGAAGAATTAATGCAGCCTTTTGTAAGAGGCAACTCGGCTAGAACGATTCAGGGAAGCGGTTTGGGTCTTGCCATTGTTAAACGTATTGTCGATATTCACCAAGGTGAAATCCAGATTCACAATCGTGAACAAGGCGGTTTAGAGGTAATTATTTCTTTACCAATTCCAAAACCCGCTCCTGAAGAAAATACAACGCACAATCCTTTAGAAAAAATCAAACAAACTTTAAGTGAGCGCTTTTAATTTGAGCAATTGAATATTTAAAGCGCTATTTTAAACCTCAAAAAAGCCAATAATAATCAATATATTAAAAATCATAAAAATAAGTTATACCCGCATTTATTTAAAAAATTAGACCTTAGCCTAACACCTATGCACTTTTCATTTTTTCATAGCTAAAATCCGTTATGTTTTGACAATATTGAGGATGTCCAATGTCTTTAAGTCGTATTCGCCTAGCTTCTCTTCATGACAAGGTCATCAGTGCTGAACAAGCTGCGCAATTCATCGAAAATGGAATGACCGTTGGTATGAGTGGTTTTACTCGTGCCGGTGAAGCTAAAGCTGTTCCACAAGCACTTGTAGAGCTTGCAAAAAAGAATCCGTTAAAAATCACGTTAATTACGGGTGCTAGCTTAGGTAATGACTTAGACAAACAACTCACGGAAGCAGGTGTTTTATCTCGTCGCATGCCATTCCAAGTGGATAACACTTTACGCCGCGCAATTAACAACGGCGAAGTCATGTTTATTGACCAACACTTGTCAGAAACTGTTGAGCAAATGCGTAACCAGCAACTTAAACGTCCAGATGTTGCGGTCATTGAAGCAATTGCGATTACTGAAGATGGTGGCATTATTCCAACAACTTCTGTTGGTAACTCTGCAAGTTTTGCAATTTTTGCCGAAAAAGTAATTGTTGAAATCAACACTTCTTTAAGCGAAAGCTTTGAAGGTTTGCACGATATCTATATTCCAACTTACCGTCCAACACGTACGCCAATTCCATTAACAAAAGTGGATGAACGTATTGGTACAACAGCTATCCAAATCGATCCTTCGAGAATTGTTGGTATTGTCTTTAACGATACACATGACTCTCCATCGACAGTCACTCCACCGGATGATGAGACTCAAGGCATTGCCAATCACCTTATCGCATTCTTTGAAAAAGAAGTAGCTGAAGGTCGTTTACCGAAGAACCTTGGTCCACTCCAAGCAGGGATCGGTTCAATTGCAAACGCTGTACTAACAGGTTTAAAAGATTCTAATTTTGAAGACCTCATCATGTACTCAGAAGTACTACAAGACTGTACTTTTGAACTAATTGATGCAGGCAAAATGAAATTTGCTTCTGGTAGTTCAATTACGCTTTCAGCAAAATGTGGTGAAAAAGTTTTTGGCAATATCGAAGCTTACAAAGACAAATTAGTGCTTCGTCCACAAGAAATTTCTAATCACCCTGAGCTTGTACGTCGTTTAGGTATTATCGGTATTAATACTGCGCTTGAGTTTGATATTTACGGTAACGTGAACTCAACTCACGTGTGTGGTACTAAAATGATGAACGGTATTGGTGGTTCAGGTGACTTCGCTCGTAATGCGCACTTGGCAATCTTTGTAACCAAATCTATTGCTAAAGGCGGCGATATTTCTTCTATCGTGCCAATGGTGAGTCACGTTGATCATAGTGAACACGACGTTGATATTTTAGTGACAGAGCAAGGTTTAGCAGACTTACGTGGTTTAGCACCTCGTGAACGTGCTCGCGCTATTATCGACAACTGCGTACACCCGCTTTACCGTGATGCATTAAATGACTACTTTGATCGTGCATGTGCTAAAGGCGGACATACACCTCACTTACTTCGTGAAGCATTGTCTTGGCATGCAAACTTCGAAGAAACAGGCCAAATGCTTCAACCAACACCGGTTGCAAAATCAGCTTAAGCCATACTTTTAATTTAAGCACTCCTTCGGGGGTGCTTTTTTATTTGTGTAAATTATTCACAAACTACTGCTCAAGTTCGAATTTTTATTTTATCTTTTCAATACATCAAAACAAAAAGTAGAAATCCATATGTTCATTATTCGCCAATTTACAAATGCAGATCTGGATGATGTGGTCAATTTATGGGAAAGCTGTGGCCTAACTCGCCCTTGGAATAACCCTGAAACGGATATTTTCAGGAAAGTTTCGCAGCAGGATGATTTATTCCTCGTTGCTATTAAGGATGAGCAACTGATTGGCACGCTTATGGGCGGCTACGACGGCCATAGAGGCTGGATTAATTATCTGGCTGTTCACCCCCATCAACAACGCCTAGGAATAGCCACAGCGCTTGTTCAACAGCTTGAGAAGCGGCTTATGGCGCGTGGCTGCCCCAAATTACAATTATTAGTGCGTAAAGATAATCTGAATGTATTGAATTTTTACGAGCAGCTGGGCTATGACGAAGTAGAAGCGGTATGTTTAGGAAAACGTCTTATTAGTGACAACCCTCATGACTAAAGGCGCCTTTTCAAATGAAGAGCCTTTAGGAAATAAAGCCAGACCTTGGGATAACTCACTTTACTTGTGGATAAAATGAGGGTTATACACAGGTGAAGTCATTCTACTCACGTATCAAATAAATAGGCATGAAAAAAGCCCCATACTTAAAGTATGGGGCTTTTTCGAATATGGTGGCGAGACCCAGGATCGAACTGGGGACACACGGATTTTCAATCCGTTGCTCTACCAACTGAGCTATCACGCCGATGGCCTGTATTAAGCCGTATCTCAGAACAATAGTCAACAATTATCCTGAGTTTTTGATTTAAATGAGTATTTTTTATACTCAAAAAAAATCCCTGATGGGATCAGGGATTGAAAACACAAATAATGGTGGCGAGACCCAGGATCGAACTGGGGACACACGGATTTTCAATCCGTTGCTCTACCAACTGAGCTATCACGCCGAAGTGGGCGTATTAAACAATGTTTATAGGAGGACGTCAAGCAACTTCCGCATTTTTTGTAACAAGTGTTTAATTTTAAATCACAAGTGCCTCAAAAATAAGTTTTTAACTGTGCAATTTACCAATATGAGCTAAGCAGCGATGAATTGCACCACAACCTGGCTCAAAAATTTTAACGCCTTTTGCTTCTTCTATACGACAAGCTTCTTCAACTAGTCGCTCTGCTACTCCGCGTCCACGATTTGCAGGGTGTACAACTATATATTCAAGCACCTTGCTTTCACCTTGTCCTGAACACCAGATTGCACCTATAATTTTGGTGTTAAATTCGGCAGTGTATAGCGTGGTATACTGTTGTAAATCTTGTTCAAGTTGTTCAATCGCATCGTGCCCGTCACCAAACTCCGGACTTGTGTCATACAGTCGCTCAAGCTGATCGCGGATCTCTGAATTATCTAGAGAACTATAAGCATGTACGGTAATAGGCATTGATTAACCCTCCTGAGCAAACTATGATGCTGTCACGAATTCGTCACAGCGAAATTGTCGTTAACATCCAATCATTTTTGACGTTTTTTGAGGAACGTGTCCATGACGCAACGTATCAGTGAAGTGGTTAGAAATACCAATGAAACCAAAATTCGAGTTCGTTTAAATCTCGATGGTACTGGTCAAGGCACACTAAACACCGGAGTTCCATTTTTAGACCATATGATTGATCAAATCAAGCGACATGGCTTATTTGATATCGATATTCATTGTGATGGAGACTTAGAGATTGATGATCACCATACCGTAGAAGACTGCGGTATCACGCTTGGACAAGCTTTTGCACAAGCTTTAGGTGATAAAAAAGGTTTACGTCGTTATGGGCATTTTTACGCGCCATTAGACGAAGCTTTATCTCGTGTGGTTGTAGATTTGTCTGGTCGTCCGGGTTTATTTATGGATATTCCATTTACTCGCGCGCGCATTGGTACCTTTGACGTAGATTTATTTTCCGAGTTTTTCCAAGGTTTCGTAAACCATGCGCTTATGACCTTACACATCGATAACTTGAAAGGTAAAAATAGCCACCATCAAATCGAGAGTGTATTTAAAGCACTAGCACGTGCTTTACGTATGGCATGTGAAATTGATCCACGTGCTGAAAACACGATTGCATCGACAAAAGGTAGCCTCTAATGACACGTATCGCATTGCTTGATTATGGCATGGGTAATCTGCACTCAGCCGCTAAAGCACTTGAATATGTAGGTGCAACCGTCGATGTGACAAATGATCCAAAATTAATTGCACAAGCCGACAAAATTGTTTTCCCGGGTGTTGGGGCAATGCGTGACTGTATGCAAGGCATGCGTGAAGCAGGTATTGATGAAGTTGTACGCAAAGCAGCTTTTAATAAGCCTGTTCTTGCAATTTGCGTAGGCATGCAGGCACTACTACAAAGCTCAGAAGAAAACGGCGGTGTAGATGCCTTAGGTATTTTTGACGGGGTAGTAAAACACTTTCCTCAAATGGAAGGTTTAAAAGTCCCACACATGGGCTGGAACCAAGTTCATCAAATGGACCCAAGTCACCCGATGTGGAACAACATTGAACAAGATGCCCGCTTCTACTTTGTACACAGCTACTATGTTGAACCTAAAGATGAAAATCTTGTGGCTGCAACATGTGAGTATGGCGTGAACTTCTGCACAGCAATTCACAAAGATAATTTATTCGCGACTCAATTCCACCCAGAGAAAAGTCACACTGCTGGTTTGCAGTTACTGAAAAACTTTGTGGAATGGAATATTTAATTCAATTCAAAAACTAAAACAGATCAGGTCAAGATAGCCTGATCTGTTTTTTTATTTATAATAATAACCAATCATTTATATAATGATATTTTATTCAACAAAATATTGAATATTCATACTTTTAAATAAAATCAAATGATTAGGATAAACACAATGAATTCACCTTTTGAAAATCAACCACTTCAACAAGATTCACCGTTTAAGGCAAATGGTCGTTTTGGACGACTCTCTTATGCAGCTTGGACATTCTTATTTACGCTAGTCCTTGTTACCGCCATTCTACTTATTATGTTTACTTTTGGTTTTACAAACCCTGAAGGTGCCCCAGACTTTTCTACGCCTGGCTTAATCTGTATAGCAATTCTTTATATAGTCGGTATTTATATTAACTTCGTATTTACTATCCGCCGTTTGCATGACCGCAATAATACAGGGTGGCTCTCTTTACTGATGCTAGTACCAGTCGTGAATATTGGCCTTGCCATTTATTTATTCTGTGCAAAAGGAACTGAAGGTCCTAATGATTATGGACCTAAGCGTCCAACGCCAAGCTGGGAGCGTGTTTTAGGCTGGATTTATATTGTGCTTATCCCGCTTGCATTAATTTTTGGTGTTATTGCCGTAATTATGGCTCCAACCTATGAAGGTTATGTCGAGAAAAGCGAAAGTATTGTAATTGGTAGCCCATCTCAGTCTGAATAATTTTTAAAGATGTACATAAAGCCTAGTTCTCTAGGCTTTATTCATATATAAAGTGAATAGCCCTATTCATTTGTACGCTGTTAAATATGTCTGAAGCCTCTGCCCTTCTTGATAAAACTTCTATTCAGCAGCTCCCTCCTTTTGAAAATCTTAACTATCAAAATATTGTGGTGATTGAAAATAGCGAGCAATGCAAAACTATTGAAGAAGAATTAAGGGCAGCGACCTTTTTAGGATTTGATTCTGAATCTAAACCTACTTTTCAGGTAGGTGAAGTATCAACTGGCCCACATTTGATTCAGCTGGCTACAGAACACAAAGCCTATTTATTTCATGTCAATTCATCGACTTTAAAATTTTTACAGCCCATTTTGTCTAATCCAAAACAAATTAAAGTCGGCTTTGGGCTTAAAAATGATAAGCATATTTTTCACAAAAAAGGCATAGAACTTGAAAGCTGCGTTGACCTTGCTAAAGGTTTTAGCCACTTTGGTTTTAAACAACAAATGGGTTTACAAAAAGCCGTAGCACTATTACTTGGTCAGTATCTTGCCAAGTCGAAGAAAGTCGGAACTTCAAATTGGGCGCGAAAACCGCTTACTTCACAACAAATCAGTTATGCAGCTGCTGACGCCTATGCTGCCCTATTGGTATTTCTCGAGCTTAAAAAACGAAAGGTATTACCAATACATATTTCTGAAAAATTCAAACCGCACTTCAAGGGTAAAGTTATAAAAGTCTTTTCTAAGGCTTAGCGATTGATCAATACTTTGCTAAGATGTGCACAATTTCATAAACATGATGAAGCAAGGAGCGAAAGCATGCTAATCATTCCAGCAATTGACCTGAAAGATGGTAAATGTGTGCGTTTAAAACAAGGGCGTATGGAAGACGATACCGTTTTCTCTGACGATCCGGTTGCAACTGCCCAGCATTGGGTAAATGAAGGCGCACGACGTTTGCATTTGGTCGATTTGAATGGTGCTTTCGCAGGTACGCCTATTCATAAACCTGTTGTTGAAGCAATTGCAAAAGCTCAGCCAGAATTACCAATTCAAATTGGTGGCGGTATCCGCTCATTAGAAACCATTGAACACTATTTAGAAGCTGGTGTGACGTTTGTCATTATCGGTACTAAAGCCGTTCAAGAGCCTGAATTTGTAGAAGAAGCATGTAAACGCTTTGCAGGCCACATCATTGTTGGTATTGATGCCATGAATGGTATGGTTGCAACTGACGGCTGGGCAAACGTTACCGACGTGAAAGCAACTGATTTAGCAAAACGCTTTGCAGATGCAGGAGTGTCTAGCATTGTTTATACAGACATTGCGCGTGACGGCATGATGCAAGGTGTAAATGTTGAGCAAACTGTAAACTTGGCTCAATACTCAGGCTTACCAGTCATTGCTTCAGGTGGTGTAACCAACCTTGATGACGTTCGTAACTTAAAAGGCCAACCGGGCATTTTAGGTGCAATCACAGGCCGTGCAATTTATGAAGGTACTTTAAACCTTCGTGAAGCTCAGCTTTTGTTAGATGAAAACCGTCTTTAATTTTTTAAGATGTAAAAAAGAGCCTGATTAGGCTCTTTTTTATTGCTGATATGAAAATATATTTCGAATCAATACACCACATTACGAATAAATTTAAGTACTTGGCTACCGCTATTGATATATGTATAAGTCACTGAACTGGCAAAAATAAAAGATGAACCAGCCGCAATGGTTCTTGAGCTGTCTGTAAATTGTATAGTCAATTCGCCTTCTAACACATAAATCAGTTCTTGCCATCCTTCGGCATCGGCTTCAGCAACATAAGACTCCCCAACAGCCAAAGACCATGTCCAAAGTTCAATTTGAGAACGGGAAGGAACTGAAGCAAGAAAAGTTGCCTTGCTTTCTTCCTTTTCACCTTGCCAAGCGAGTGCATTTACTAAGGCATGTTCTTTATGCTCAGGCGCACTCACAATTGTTCTAAAATCTACTCCCAACACTGCCGCAATCGCATCGAGTTTAGCTAAGCTAATGTTGACTTGGCCTGTTTCCAAAGCAGCAATGGTACGTCTACTTACACCTGCCCGATCAGCCAAGTCCTGTTGGCTTAAACTGTGCTCATCTCTTAATGAACGGATATTTGTGCCTACATGTTGTAAAACGCTACTCGACTGGCTCATAAAATAGATGAATAAAGAAAATTTGAGCAATATATTGCACAAAACAGAAGAATAGCGCAATATGTGCAGTATATTGCACAATTCCCTTTAGTTTGAGTATGTCACCAACTTATCTGAGTTCAAGCAAAGTTCCTCAATTAGCTCTCATTTTGATTACGGTCATTTGGGGTGGAACATTTCTTACTGTGCAGTACGCACTGAATTTTTCATCACCTATGTTTTTTGTCGGCTGCCGTTTTGCCGTAGCTGCCTTAACGCTATTACTTATTTCATTAAAGAGCATGAAAGGCGTTACATTAAAAGACTTGGGCGCTGGCAGTGTAATTGGTCTTGTGATTGCGGCTGGCTATGGCACGCAGACAATCGGCCTGCAAACTATTCCGAGTAGTGAATCAGCTTTTTTAACGGCGCTGTATGTTCCGCTTGTTCCTATTTTAATGTGGCTCATATTTAGAAAAACTCCACATATCATGACTTGGGTGGGAGCAGCTCTTGCTTTTACTGGCCTTGTTTTATTGACGGGTAATGGTTTTAAGCAAATTTCTTTGAGTTTTGGACAGCTTTTAACAGTGCTCGGCGCCATTGCGATTGCCTTAGAAATTATTTTTATTAGCTACTTTGCTGGAAAGGTAAATTTGCGTCGCGTCACCATTATTCAACTTGGTGTCGCCTCTCTACTTTCTTTTGCTATTATGCCTATAGTAGGTGAACATACAATTCCAGCATTTTCATGGCCTCTAGTACTCATTGCTGTTGCATTAGGCTTAGCAAGTGCACTCATTCAATTTGTAATGAACTGGGCTCAACGTGTGGTTGACCCTTCGCGTGCTGCAATTATCTATGCAGGAGAACCTGTTTGGGCAGGCATTATTGGTCGAATTGCAGGTGAGCGTTTACCAGTTATTGCCCTTTTTGGGGGTGCTTTAGTGGTGTTAGGTGTTTTAGTCAGTGAGTTAAAAATTAAGCTGCCGATTAAGAAAAACAAAAGAGTCCGAGAATAAAAAAGAGAGCTTAACGCTCTCTTTTTTATTTATTAAGGTTGATACATCGGACGGTTATCATTTAACGCAATCAAACCGCGAATTGCACGATATACAATCCAGATCCATGCTGCTGCGATAACACCCACACAGAACACAGTCGATGAGATAGCAACACCTGCAAACAGATCGGTATTTTCACCCGTGAAGAACAAGAAAATAAATGGCAAAAAGGCAATAATATTCCAAGCCAAGTACCACCAGAATGTTCTGATTTGCCATGTAAAGTGGCTCGCAAAAATTGAACCCTGTACATCTGAGCGTTTTACATAGTTAATAATTAAAGCAATAATCGCAAGTAAGCCGCCTGTAAAAATGGCAACAATATAAAGTACATATAAAATAAGTGTTAAAGTACGATTTGGATCTTGGTCGATAGAACTATTCATTTTTATACCTCTCAAGTTTAATAAAACAATTTACTTTTATGATCCCCGCAAAACGTTTAAAGGAGAAATTAGCCACAAAATCAAAAGTAAATGAAAGAATATGGTACAAAAATAAATCTTACGAAATGGTTGTTTTTGTGTTTTATGTCTCAGTTTTTGTTGTGCCCACCACGCAGCTGGCCAGCCTCCTAAGAAACTGACAATGTGCAAAGTCTGCTCAGGAACACGGCGATTGCCCAATTGCGCTGCTTCTTTATCTTGTGAATATAGCCAATAACTTAAGACATTCATCATTAAGACAAACAATAAGGTATAAGCTGGCAAAATATGAATAAAACTCATAATGCACATTAAAACGAAATAAAACACAATTCCCATTTGCATAGCAGACCATGGGCTCGCCTGAAAAGAAGATTGTGTTTTTGCAGGCTTGGATGCTTTTCGAGTTTGAGATGCCTTTAAATAAGTGACCTGCTGAGCACGAAAACGGCCTCGTTCATCAAGGATTACCAGATATTCCAGTGCACAACCAATAATTGGCCGAGGTCCGGGGCGTGCAAAATCTTTGATATGCAAAAAGACTCGCTCTTTTTCAGCATCATCCGGCTGAATAAAGCCATAACCCTTTTCGTCGAACCATTCGACTAAACGCCCCTGATCTCGCATCTTTATTCCCTTTTATGCTTTTACATGGCTTAAACGGTCTTGCATCATTGCTCGCATTTCTTGCGGGTCTTTTTGCAAGATGTCATCGCCGGTACGTCCTTCTTCTTTATTTTTTTTAGCAACTTGTAAACGCATTGACCAAAAACGGCAAGCCGCCATTGCCAAGAATACATCTAAACATTCAAGTTCATCTGAAGTCAGCGCACGAATTTTTTGGTATGCCTCTAAATAAGCGTCTACTTTGTCTGAGTTTAAATGCGCTGCTGGATATTCGGTACAAAAATCATTAATGGTAATCGCAATATCAAAAAGCAACTCATCTTGATTTAACTCGTAAAAATCTAAAATACCTTGTAGTTGCTCGCCTTCAAACAAAGTATTGTCACGGAACAAATCTGAGTGAATAAAACCTGTCGGTCGATTTGAATACTGCGCTGTTTTCGCATTAAAGGCTTGATAAACCTGCTCAAGTAACGTTTGGTCATCTTGAGTCATATTTGGTTTAAGCTGCTCTGCAACACCTGTCCAGTATTGATGATCACGGCGATATTCGCGTTCAAGCGGAAAATCTTGTAAAGCTACATGTAGCTTCGCCTGTGCATCTGCAATTGCAGCAACTTGGGCTACTGTAGTTTGCATGGGATGGTGTCCCATTAAACGTGGTGCAATTTGTGCAGGCTTACCCGCAATAAAGTGAACCGCTTGGCCGCTGTGCTTTAATGGCACGGCAACGGGTACATCATGAGTACCTAACTGCTCAAGTACAGGAATAAGTTCACCTGCACCTTGTGCATCTAACTCTTCAAATACGGTGAGTACATATTGTTTGCGGTTTACATCAACCAGAAAATAATTGGTGTTTTGAATACCTCCCTGAATTGGGTTCAGCTCCAACACCTCTAATCCATAAGGTGCAGCAAAGGTGCGAACTTCATCTAAACTCAACGGGGTATAAACCGACATGGAAAACCTGCAAAAAACATCTGTGAAGTTTGATAGAATACCTCTTCCCTCCATGAAGGTGTAGCGCCTGTGTAGGAACTTTCACCAACGGCGATTATTTTTGGAAAAAGCTATGCTTGCTAAACGTATTATTCCTTGCCTAGACGTTGATAACGGACGCGTAGTTAAAGGCGTTCAATTCCTCGATATTCGTGATGCGGGCGACCCAGTTGAAGTGGCACGTCGCTATAACGAACAAGGTGCAGACGAAATTACTTTCTTAGACATTACCGCTACACATCATGGCCGCGATACCACTTACCGTACTGTTGAACGTATGGCCGAGACTGTATTTGTGCCATTAACTGTCGGTGGTGGTGTACGTAAGGTTGAAGATATTCGTGCGTTATTAAATGCAGGTGCAGATAAAGTGAGTATTAACTCGGCTGCCGTATTTAACCCTGAATTTGTTCAAGAAGCTTCTCAGCATTTTGGCGCACAATGTATTGTGGTTGCGATTGATGCCAAAAAAACTGGTGACAACAAATGGGAAATCTTTACTCACGGTGGCCGTAAACCAACGGGTATTGATGCCATTGAATGGGCTGTGAAAATGGCTGACTATGGTGCGGGTGAGCTACTCATTACCAGTATGGACGCCGACGGTACTAAAGCAGGTTACGATATTGCGTTAATGCGTGCCATTAATGACCGCGTTACCATCCCAACGATTGCCTCAGGCGGTGTAGGTAACTTACAACACCTTGCAGATGGTATTTTACAAGGTGGTGCCGATGCTGTATTGGCAGCAAGTATTTTCCACTTTGGCCAATATACGATTCCAGAAGCTAAACAATATTTGGCTGAACAAGGTATCGAAATGCGCTTGTAAGTTTATTTATATTTAAAGGGGCAAGATGCCCCTTTAATTTTTTATGCAGCACCTTCTATCGCATTTACATCACTAACGAGTTTAGGCTGTTCTTTTTTCTCGACCCATTTTGCTGGAAAGATTTTTTCTACAGCTTGAGAGAGTGGCCTAGCAAGCGCAGTAGGTAACCGTATCCCCAAAGGATTTTGTTCTTTTAAATCTGCTGAAGACACCACACGTGTTCCCATCACATAGTCAAACCAAGGTTTGGTCACACACCAATTAGCATCTTGATTAGAGTTCATATGGTGGTCGTAATGCCACGGAATTTTACGCTTTGCCCAGTCAGGCTCTAAATGTGCACGGCGATGAATATAATAATAATTACCAGCACTGTACCAAGCTGCAAGTGCCATGCCTTTTGAAAACGGGTAGAAAATTGCACTTGAAACGGTTGCCACCACGGCAAGTGAAATTAACTCATTTTTGGTTCGCCAGTTTCCAACGCCCTCAACATAACAATCATCATGAAACTGTTGTTTACGGACTTCACGATGGTGTGCCCAATGGGACTCCATGCTTCTTGGTACTGGGCTATAACGCGGTTGTCCGGCACGGTGTACACCATGCAAAATATATTTGTGTGCCACCCATTCAAATGCATTCGCAACTGCAATTCCGGCAATAAACCCTTTTAACATCGCTTTACTCCTTTTTCTTTTTATTCAGCATATAAAATTCGTTATGCTAGGTATTGACCAGAATTTATGGTTTCATTGACAAATCACGACAAGAAAGAGGTGTCAAGGATGCCACAACTAAAAAATTATACAGGCTCGGTATATGGAGGACTGGGGCATCTGTTAAAGGCTTATTGCGAAGCCAATGAGTTAACTATTCCTGAACAATTAGAACAAATCCAAAATCTGGAACGCTTTGACTATGTGGTTTGGCGTGACCTATTAGAAGTGATTTATAAACTAGATCCAAAGCCGGGATTAGGCCTAGAAATTGCCAAATATGTACAACCCAAACATTTAGGCATTATTGCCTACCTTGCTCTTTCTTGCGATAACTTAGGTGAAGCCTTAATTCGTTACCATGACTTTCACCGTCTGATTTATGACGGGAGCCCATTAGTGGTTGAGCTACAAGGGAGATATGGTTCTATTCGTTGGGAGGCACCAGAGTTACACCCTACCCAGCTTACCGATGAAATCGCGATTGCGTTGGTGATTCAATTCTTACGTCTTTTTATGTCTCATGAAGATGTGCAGTTACATGAAGTGCGTTTCTTAAATGTGGCCCCTAAAAATATCAGAGTTTATGAGCAGTATTTTCAATGTCCAGTTCGTTTTAGCCAGCCCCGTACAGAGTTACTCATTCCAATTACGGAAATTCATAAACCGCTTAGCAGCGCAGACCACACATTACAGCAACTATTGGTTCAGCAGGCCCAAGCACTTTTAGAACAGTTACCCAATTCAACCCAACTCGATCAGCGTTTACAGCATTCAATTTTGACTGGTCTGCAAAAGAATCAATATCAAATTGAATATATTGCAGCTCAATTAGGCCTATCAGTTCGACAGCTCCAAAGGCACTTACAACAACAAAGCACCACCTTTCAAGAGCGCGTTCAACAAGTACGCTTTATGCTGGCAACCGAATATTTAAAAGACCCACATTTAAGCCTGCAAGAGATTGCGCTTTTACTTTGTTATTCAGAACAAAGTGCCTTTCAAAGAGCATTTAAGCATTGGACCAAGCAAACCCCACAACAGTGGAGAGATCAATTTTTAAACAAAGAATAACCAACCAAAACTTACAAATCTTTTCTTGATTAAAACAACACTGAAAACAAAAATTTCATATAGTCACATGCTTAATTTTTTGTGACGTATTTCACATTAATTAAAAAATAGATCAATAGATGAGTAATCACAATGAATAAATATTTTGCTGAATTCCTAGGTACATTTTGGCTAGTCTTTGGTGGTTGCGGTAGCGCAGTTTTAGCCGCAGCTTTCCCTGAACTTGGTATTGGCTTTGCAGGTGTAGCCCTTGCCTTTGGTTTAACCGTACTCACAGGTGCTTATGCTCTAGGGCATATCTCAGGTGGACATTTCAATCCCGCGGTAAGTGTTGGCCTTTGGGTCGGTGGCCGCTTCGATGTTAAAGATTTAATTCCGTATATTGTTGCGCAAGTGGTTGGTGCGACTGCTGCTGCATTTGTTCTTTATATTATTGCTCAAGGCCAAGCAGGCTTTAGTGGTGTTGGCGGGTTTGCAACCAATGGTTTTGGTGACTTATCACCAAATAAATTTGGTTTAGGTTCTGCTTTCATTATTGAAGTGGTTCTTACTGCTTTCTTCTTAATCATTATTTTAGGGGCAACTGACCGCCGTGCACCTGCTGGCTTCGCTCCTATCGCGATTGGTTTAGGCTTAACACTCATTCACTTAATCAGTATTCCGGTTACGAACACTTCGGTAAACCCTGCACGTAGTACAGGTGTTGCGTTCTTTGCTGAAACGGCTGCTTTAAGTCAGTTGTGGTTGTTCTGGGTAGCGCCGATTTTAGGGGCTGTGATTGGGGCAATTATTTATAAGGTAGTTGCTGGGGATAAGGATTAACTGCACAACCGCAAATACCACGGTCACTCAAGTTGTAGTTATATAGGTAATGCCTCACTTTTGAGTGAGCAAAAGTGACAAAACTCATTCGTTTCACTGACGTTACTTCCATGTAACGCAGTGAAACAGGCGGCATCCGTGCCGCCGTCGCGATAGCAAATTGAGTAAAATATATTTATTACAAAAACGGATTATTAACTTCTTGTTCAGCTGGACGTTCAATTTTCTCAGGCAATTCTTCTTTTTCCAAAGCTGCAACTATATCGTTTAAAAAACTCTGCAATGCCTTTGCCTGCTCTAACCCGACTTTGTCTTTGGTAATTTGCAAATTGCCATAAATGCTCACGCAATCGACATCATTTTCTAATGTTAAATCTTCAATTGAAGAAGACTCAGTACCCTTTTCAAATGGCTTAAACATAGCTGTTGTCTCGTTGTTATATCTTCACAGTGTAATACGACCAATTTAAAAAAAATCAATCAAAATTAAAAGAGCCGACAAAATTAAGAAAGCGCCCATCAGGATATTAAAATATTTCAAACGGTTGCCCTGATTCAGTACCACTGAAAATTTATCGCCACATAGTCCCCAAAAGAACAAGCATGCATAGCACGTGAAGAAATAAATAATAATAAAGATCGGCAACGACTGCGGGTTTTCAATGCTAGTAAACATGGTAATACCCGACACACAAGCCAACCACGCTTTTGGGTTAAGCCACTGTAATAAGAAACCATCTTTAAAATTGGGAATAAGCATGTGCTCTACATGTGCACTTGAAATTGAAATATTGGCAGCAGAAAGAATAATTTTTATGCCGATATAGCACACAAAGAGCGTTCCACAAACTGCAAGAATTTTTAAGACAACTGGAAACTGAGTTAATACACTTTGAAGGCCAAAAGCCATAAAAATCAAAAGTAAGGTAAAGCCAATGGTGGCACCTAAAATATAGGGAAGTGATCTTTTTAAACCATGATTTAAGCTGGTCGATAAAATAACTGTATTGACGGGACCGGGTGTAATCGACATTGCAAAGGAAAAAAGAAACATCGAGGCAAACATTGTTATTATCCTTATTCGAATAAATAGTTGAACAGACAGATCTGTCTGTTCATCTTATTGTATCGATTCAGGCTTCACAACAGTGCTAGAAGGGTCTTATTTCATTATCTGCAAGAAATAGTTCACCAAAGCTTCAACCAATTGTTTCACAATGGCATTTCTAGTTTCTTCATCAATACTTGGAACTTTTGCTTCCATCGGTTCAGAAGAACCAGTTTTTTGCTTTTTAAATTGGTCTTGTAACGCTTGAATTTGTTCTGCGCTTAGGTCTTGTTCGCACTGGCTTTCACCATCCCAATGCAAATAGTCGAGCTTTTGGTTGGGTTTAACTTGGCTAGCGGTTAATGGTAAGCGATAAACGTTACGTTTTTGCTGTTCTGTAAGCTGTGGAAATAAGTTAATACCAAGCTTTTCTTCTATATAACAAACACTCACTACCTTCACTTGCTGCGAGTTATTGTTAGGTGCGTAATAAGCCCCAATAGCGCCAGTTTTTGGCATATACACCGCTTTATAAACTGCGGTTGGTACAATCACACCCTGTCCAATCGTTTTGAGACGTTTACCCTCAAAAACAGGTCCTGTCACGACATATACATCTTGTTTTTGCTTGGTGACAATGGCACGAGTTGCTTCTTCAAGTTTACGCCAGACTTCTTGGTTATTTTTAGGCGCTTGCGGCACCATGTTGCTAAGCGAGAAACTATCAGACTGTGATTCTTTATTTGGCATATCGCCATTTGGTGCCATGTGCCCACGGTCATACCCTGAACCACGGTAGTCACTTAACAACGCCCGGTGCCTTTGAGGAACACGCGTTTCTTCATGGAAGTTATCTTCACGTTTAATTTTGACACTTAAACGTTCTGCATCTAAATGCTCGGCCGACCATAATGGTGTTTTAGAAATGCCAGAATAGAGGACATTAAAACCGTTAAAGCACAGCGGATAGCTGTCTTTTTTTAAGCTTTCTTTATTTAACGCAGGCGGAACTTCACGATAAAACTGGTTAAGACAAGTCGAGTTAGTACTTAAAGGCGAAAACCACTGCGAAATCTTTTCACTGCCGAAAGCAATTGCAAAGCTTCCGGCTGCAATACATGCAAGAATAATCTTGCCAAAATGCTCACTTAGAGAAAATGAATTTGTACCTTTACTACGTTTTTTACTTGCCATGTTTCTATCAATACCACTGTCCACACGCAGCTTAACAATCCTGCTTTTTTAAGTATATCGCTTATCTTTCAAATGGTTAAAACATGGTCATCTTTTTTGTAACTCTAATCGGTTTTACGTAACAGTCTGTTGGCATTATGAGAGCCTTTGGCTATTGAATTGCGCCAATTGCGTATCTTTCGTTGAAATGCACTTATGGCTTATGACATGGTTAGCTCCACAAATTTGGATAAAAATATAATCGGAGTCCATTTAATGATCCATTCAAAGATTATTGGTATTGGCGTAATCACAGGATTGTGTAGTATGGCTGCTTTGGCTGAACCAGCAGTCCAGCCAGGTGATACTTTAGAAAGCTTATCTAAAGTAAAAGTGACTACAACCGTCAACGGCCAACCAGGTTCTATTAGCGATTTGGTCAATAGCGGACAAGTACAGCAAGTTTCTGCTGCACCAACAAGCGCAGCGCCTACCGGTGCTCCTATTCCGGCAGATGTTCCACCAGCACCTCCAGCGGGCGGTGAAATGGCTCCTCCAGCTGCACCAACTGATGCAGTGCCACCTGCACCGAATCAAGCGGCTCCAGCGCCACAAGATCCGAACACTCCACCGCCAGCTGCTAACCCGAACCAATCAGCAGACCCAATGGCAAAAGATGGGGCGTTACCAGCAGATGCACCTATGCCACAAGCTCAATAATCCGAGCCATAAAAAAACCAAGACTTATGTCTTGGTTTTTTTATTACATCAAATTTTATATTTCGATTTGACTACCTAATTCAACAACGCGGTTAGTTGGAATTTGATAGAAATCACTGACCGGGCTGGTATTACGCTGCATTGAAATAAACAGCTTTTCTCTCCATGGCGACATGCCGTCACCCACAGAGTGAACAATACGATCACGCGAAATAAAGAAGCTGATATGCATCAAGTCATATTCAAGGCCTAATTGTTCATAGGCTTGCATCAATGCTTTCGGTACATTCATTTCATCTTTAAAACCGTAGAAAATTTTAATACGGAAGAAATGTTCAGCTAAGGTTTCTGTCGTAATACGCTCTTCAGGTGCAACAAACGGTACATCTTCAATCACTACAGTGACCAAGATATTACGCTGATGCAGTACTTTATTGTGCTTAATATTATGCAGCATGGCATGTGGCACAACATTTGGCGTACCCGTCATAAATACAGCATCGCCCGGCACCCAGTGCACACTATTACCAATACTTTTTACAAACAAATCGAGTGACAAAGTATCGTGTTCAAGCTTAGCAAAAGTAAGCTCACGGCCACGTTTCCATGTCATTAAAATGGTCACCGCAATCGCACCAATCAATAATGGCACCCAACCGCCAGACAAGATTTTAAGTGAAGTTGCACCGACCAATACCGACTCTAAAATAAAGAACGGAATAATCAGGAGAAGCACTTTTGGCAGGCTCCACTTCCACGCCGAGTAGATAAATACAGCAACCAAAATCGTGTCACAGAGCATGGTCAAAGTTACGGCCAAACCGTATGCACTTGCCAAGTTCGAGCTGGTTTTGAAGATTAAAATTAAGATAATAATTGCGATTAAGAGTAACCAGTTTAAGAAAGGTACATAAATCTGACCTTCTTCGGACTCAGACGTATGTTTAATACTTAAACGTGGTAAATAACCCAATTGAATCGCTTGGCGCGCAAGAGAAAACACCCCAGAAATTACGGCTTGAGAAGCAATGACTGTTGCCATGGTTGCCATAATAATCATTGGGTACAAGGCCCACTGCGGCACCAGTAAATAGAACGGGTTTTCAATTGCCGCTGGGTCTCTGAGTAATAATGCGCCCTGTCCTGCGTAGTTTAAAACCAAGCATGGCAATACCACAAAGAACCACGCCAGACGAATCGGAACTGGTCCGAAATGTCCCATATCGGCATATAGCGCTTCACCACCAGTCACTGTTAACACCACAGCACCCATCACAAAAAATGTCATGATCGGATGGTGATAGATAAACTGGATCGCCCAATGCGGACTAAACATGCCTAGTACCACAGGTGTTTGGATGACACTGTGAATACCCAAGATTCCTAAAGATAAGAACCACACAAGCGTAATTGGACCAAAAAACTTACCTACAAACGCCGTACCGTGCTTTTGCACCAAAAACAGCGTGACGATAATGGCAATTGCAATAGGCATAATGAACGGGTCAAACACATCGGTTGCAATAGACAACCCTTCGACCGCAGACAATACCGAAATGGCTGGGGTAATAATACCGTCACCAAAGAACAGTGATGCCCCAATAAAGCCTATCGCAATCATGTAGATTTTTTTGTTGTCGGCAATTTTCGCTTTACGCAAATTCAACGCGAGTAAGGCCATGATGCCGCCTTCGCCATTGTTGTCTGCACGCATCACGATTGCGACATACTTGATGCTAATAATCAGCATTAAGCACCAAAAAATAATGGATAAAATTCCTAATACGTTTGCAGGCTGAATTCCCAACCCATGCGCTGCATGGAAGGACTCTTTCAAGGCATAGAGCGGACTTGTTCCGATGTCTCCAAAGACCACTCCAAGAGCTGCCAAAGCCGTGGCAGGCAAGGTCGCTTTTTTGGCCGTATTTTGCATTGTGTAATTAAACCAATATGATTTTTAGCGCAATCTTATCACCTCTATTATTTTTTTTCTGTAAAGCTCGTCTTAAATCTTGGCAGGACTCGTTTTTTTAGTTACTATCGCACGCCTTGGTGAGGTGTCCGAGTGGCTGAAGGAGCACGCCTGGAAAGTGTGTATACGTTTACGCGTATCGAGGGTTCGAATCCCTCTCTCACCGCCAGAATTTTAAAAGACCTAAATCTTTTTGATTTAGGTCTTTTTATTTAACTTAAATAAAATCAACTTAATCAACGATAAGTAACTTCGCACCATTCAAGCTATAAGACTGATGTGGCTCCGAGTTATCCCCTACTTGATAACTCATGCCTGAAGTTAAAGTAAATGTTCTTCCATCTTTCAATCTACTTTCTAACTCACCTTCTAGGCAAAATAAAATATGTCCTTTTTCACACCAATGGTCTGCCAAGTAGTTTGAAGAGTACTCGACAAGTCTCACTCTAATCTTATTTGTTTCTTCACCAAAAAATTGCGTTTTCCAATAAGCTTTTCCTGTTTCACCGCTATATTCAGTGACTTCTATTTCTTCCCAATTTGTAATTTGAAATGGAAAAGGTGCGATATTCATAGTTTTTCCAAAGACGTATTATTGTGTTTTCAACTTATAGACAAAATTGGTTTTTGCAAACGATTTAAAAATAATTATTTATTAGCCCCCACTGCCCAGCTCAGTAACGAGCCAATTAGATTTTGGATCTTTTTTTACAACAGTTACAAACACGATATAGGTTCCCGCAGGGTTACCAGCAAGATCTGCATGTACTGTTTTTATCTTTATGGTAAGTGAAATCATTTTATAAAATTGTTGATAGTAATCAGGTCTATTTTTTGCCGAGTCGTAACGAACTTTTAGCACTTCTAGAACTTTTGAGTCTTTATAAATTTGGGGTATTTCAGCATTTCGAATATTTAAGTTCTCGCCTGACCAAACATATTTGTATGCTGTAGCTGAGTCTCCATTAGAAAGTGAATTAAAAAAGGAAATAGCAACTCGACTTGCCTGTTCTTTTTCAACGTTAGTCTTTTTCTCGTATGCCTCAAGGACTGCAAATAAAATTAATCCAGCAAGAAGAAATCCGATAGTTATAAAGATTCTAGGCTTTAGCATTTGGTTTCCTTGGGAGAATACGTTTGGACTTCACATTTCACCCGTTTCCATACCGCTCCATCTTTTAAATCCGCTTTTTGAAATTCATATAAGCCCATAAAACGGTACATAGCCCGACTACTCAAATTATCTTTAACTCTTGCAAAGACAATTCTTTTCTGTGGGCCATTTTTCCACTCTTCTAATTTTTTAAGTGTAATAGTTTCATCTGTCGACTTTTCAGTAATTGTTAAGCCATCAGGCGATATAGTATTTATCCAATCCTTATTTTCATAAAGTCTAGGAAACCAGATTAAGGTATCTTTTTCATATGGATGAAGTGCTCCACCTCTCTGATAATTTTTATAGTTATAACCAAAGCAATTACAGACATCTTTTGTTGTTTTTAATACTACATTGTCAGCTAGGCTGATGCGTCCTAAATCAATATAAGTTTGAGGGTTATATTCTGTTTCTATATTCCATTCTTTAAAAGTAGAAGCCTCTATTAGCTTATTCTTTGCAGTCTTAATTTCTTCTATAATTTTATCAATTTGTTGATGGATGCTCTCTAAATTTTGAGGTTGACCTTCCTGATTTTTAAAAACATTTACCCTAAAAATTTTATGTCCAGTAATACTAATAATATCTTCTTCTCTCATAGCGTCACTTTCTGTTTGAGAGATACTATAAAGAGGCTCATCTATTTGGTTGAGTGAATACTCCATTTTACTATTTCTTAAAAAGTGATGCCCTTCATCAACTTCAATATGAATACCAAGTTGAGGAAAATATAAATCAGTTAAAGCAATTTTCTTATTTGATAATCTAACAAACTGTTGAGTGACAAATTTTAAAGTAAAGTCGTTAAGTAAATGAATAATTCGACTAACTACATATGCTTCATAACGTTTATTTTTAGTCCGACCTAATTGTCGAATGACATAATCTGTTAAATCTGAACTGAACATAACTGAATTTTTAGTAATCTATAAGTAAAGCTGTAATTTTACTCCTCTAAATTTCCATTGTCGCTTAATTGAAAAAATAATAATTATTTAAATCATAAAGATATCTTACACTGAAACTATTTATTTGTAAGGAAAGACCCAAACCCTCATGTTTAGGCCTGTTCCTTTAAAACTTATTCAGACAATGCTAATAACTTCTGAACATACTGAACGGCACTGTTATCTATTTCTTGGTGAGTTGGAATAGCATCATCTGGTGAAGGGTTTGTGTCTAAACCATAAAATGCGTAAAGCGGTTGATAGACCGCCCCAACATATAAAGCGGTGAGTTCAAAAGAACTAAAAATCTGCTCTAACGAAAGCTTATATTCACCTTGCTCTGAATAAACTTTTTCTTGAGCACCTGCAGACACCGCCAACATAAATTTTTTATTTTTAAGCTTGTCACCTGTTGAACCATAAGCCCAACCATACGCCAAAACTTCATCAAGCCATTGTTTCAAAAGTGGCGGACAGTTAAACCAATACACTGGAAACTGAAAGACTAAATTTTCGTGTTCTTCTACAAGCGCTTGTTCTTTGGCAACATCAATTACGCCATCTGGGTAGGCTTGATAAATCTGGTGAACTGTAAATTGGTCGGGATATTTTTCTAACTCCTCTACCCATCTTTTATTAATTACAGACTGGTCTATGTGAGGATGTGCAACGATCACTAATGTCTTTTTCATTATAAAAACACTCTTATCGAAAAGTAGATAAATCGATTATAGAAGTGTGCTTTCCTAAATATAAGTACGGTAATTTTTGTTATATACTATACCAAAAGATAGTGTAGATTTTAAAAATGACTGACTGCCTTCCATCAAATACGCCATTAGAAGAAACAGGTTTTGGCTACACTCTTTCTTTAATTAATGGCAAATATAAGATGATCATCATGTATTGGCTGTATGGAAAAACCGTTATGCGTTTTAATGAGTTGCAGCGCTGTATTGGCAATATTTCATTTAGAACGCTGAGCAATACACTTAAAGAGTTAGAAAGAGACGAACTGATTATTCGTAAGGAATATCCTCAAATTCCACCAAAGGTTGAGTACCGTCTTTCTGAAAGAGGACAGTCTTTAATTCCTTTGCTAGATATGATGTGCCAATGGGGTGAGCAAAATAAGCCGTCTTAGTTTTATAGACTTGAAGTGATACTCAATATGAGAAATGAATTAAGAGAAATTTTTGTTAAGGGATGCGACGATAAAATTGAAAAGAAGGGAGACAATGTTGGTCTGTCTTTTTATGCTTTTTTTAAAAATAAGAATGATAACCCTGAGCTACTTATGGAAGCAGCCCATTGGTGGATTATGGAGCATAAGCTAGATCACTTCGAGAAGGCAGTTAAGATTAAAGAATTGGTTTTGATGGAAAGCTAAAAGATAGAGTTATTTGAACAGAGCTTTTCATAGTTTTTTGAGAGAAAATACTATTAAGCAAACTCAAATATATAAAATTTATTAGGAAGTTATGAACTGAAAATTCGAATTTACCTGCAAACACTTTATCTATACTAAAGGGTCGTTATGGAGCAAATGATTGTTATAAAAAAATTCTAAATAAAACATATATTTAAATTATTTTAAATATTAATTGATAATTGAAGGCTTATGATAGTATAGAAAAATTATCTACTAATTCTAAACAAACTATAAAAAAAGTATAAAAAAATAAAGACGGTAGAAAAATTCATTTGATATATCTTATGATATAAAGAATAATAACTTTATGGATAAATTATCCAAAATAATAAGGTTTCAGCATGATTATTGACTTCTCTATTGAAAATTTTCTATCTTTCAAAGAGCAACAAACTTTAAGTTTCGTTGCAGAGCCTCCGTATGATATTCATCCAGAGCATTTGTTAGATACGCCAGAGAAAGATCTAAAACTACTAAAAACTATTGTTATCTATGGAGCGAATGCTTCTGGTAAGTCAAACTTTCTATCTGCTATTCATTTCCTCAAACAGTTAATTCTTAATTCAGCTGAAAATAAGCCTGATGAAAAATTCGATCTCATTCCTTTCCTTTTAGATAAAGAATTAAAGAATTCTGCTACTAGTTTTGATATTAACTTCTTTTGCAATGAGATTAGATATAATTATAGTTTAGTACTAGATAAATCTCAAGTATTCCATGAACATCTTAATTACTACCCAAAAAAATATAAAAAAAATATTTTCAGCAGAGATTTAAATAATTTAGGTGAGTATGAATATAGTATTGGAACAGATCTAAAACCTAAAAGAATTTATGAAGATACAGCATTAAAAACTTTACCTAATGTCCTTTTTCTTTCTAAGATGGTTCAGGAAAATAGTCAATTTTTAAAACCTATTTATGACTGGTTTTCAAACACCCTCTCTGAACAATTTTCTTTAGAAGACACAGCTAAAAGTATTCATTCAGATGAGAACTTTAAAAAAAGGTTTCTTAAATTCTTAGAGAATCAGGATATTGATATTGTTGATATTAATGTCGACAAAGGATCCCTCGCTGAACAAATTATCAAAAATAATAATTTTACGCCTGAAGTTCAGGAAAAAATCTTAGAAGATTTAAAAAATCGTTATTATTATGATATTAAAACTTATCATAGAAACTCCGATAATGAGCTAGAACCTTTTGATTTAGAATTAGAATCCCAAGGTACTCGTAAACTTTTCGCGCTTTCCTCTTTGCTACTAAATAATTATAAAAAATTTGAGAAAACATTTTATGTTGATGAACTAAGTTCAGCTTTACATCCGCTTTTAGTAAAGAATTTTTTAAAGGAATTTAATCATACTACATTTAATCAATTAATTTGTGTAACACATGATACACATCTTATTAATCAAGAATGCTTAAGAAAAGATCAAATTTATTTTGTTGAAAAAGATAAATCACAAGTTTCTTCTTTATATTCTCTGCTAGAATTCAATCCAAGAAATGATAGAGAAAACTGGGAGTTAAGATACTTATCAGGAAGATATGGGGCCACTCCTTTCTTCGGATAAGTTGAGAATTTAGTATGGGCAGTGATGATATAGCTAAGAAAAGAATAGCTGCGAATCGAGAAAGACGTAATCTTCAGAAAACAAACCGAAAAATACGTAATGTTGGTAATCGTACTCTAATTCCTAATATTCTGATTTTAACGGAGGGATACTCAGAAGATATATATTTTAAAGAACTAATTCGTATTCTTAGTTTAAATACTGTTAAATCGAGGAAAAGTATTAGTACTGATTGCAATGGAATATTAGGTGAAGCAGAAAGTGAAGCTTTAAAAAGCAATGAAACTGATAATGAGTTAAATTATATTTTTTGTATTTTTGATTTAGATACAGTAAAAAATCGTACTCATTTAGATTATCTAGCAAGAATGAATTCTAATTTCACAAGAATTATTCCTATTTATTCTTTTCCATGTATAGAAATCTGGTTTCTTTTACATTTTGAATGCACTACTCGTCCATTTAATTCGCAAGGAAAAAAATCTATTGGTGAAGTAATTAAAGATTATTTTCAAAGTACTTATGCACCAGATTATACAGAAACTAATAAAAATGTCATTGAAAGTTTGGTTCCTGACTATGAACGGGCTATATACAACTCAATTCGACTGTGCAATCAACAATCTAAAGTAAACTCAATTAATCCAATTACCAATATGCATGCTTTAATAACTTTGCTAAAAAATATTTCTGAAAGATCTCAGAATTATGTATATGAAGATGTCTATCAATCTTTCATTCAAGAAAATATTTAATATATGGAAATAAATTAAAATTTACCCCAGAATAGACTTTTTAAATATTTTATATTTTTATTATATTAAAAGGCTTTTAAAGGCTCAAACCTTATTGGTTTAAGCCTCCCTCCCCCATCAAACCCGACTTAGAAAATAATCAATTAAATATTCCCTTTCATCAGTTTGATTTGAGCCTAAAAGCTGCACCATCGCCCCATCGACCACAAACAAGAACATATGCGCATCTTCAACTGTAGCGGCAGGTTTTACAGTTAAAAGTAGTTTATGAATTTCCTGAATAAGCCAGTTTCGATAATCAATAACCACTTTATAAGCCGACGGATAATGCTTTTCTATTTCAAAAATTGCTTTAAAAGGTAAACGATAAAGCCCATCTGAGTCAGCATGTAAAAAGAAAATTCTCTTGAGTTTATCGAACACCATCAGTTCACGGTACGAATAGATCGTGGAAAATACCTCTTCTTTTAAAGCGTCTGTTTGAAAAGTTAAGCTCATCTGGATGAGTCTTTCTTTTGAATGGAAGTAGTTGTAAAAGGTGGCTTTGGGAATTTGGGAGTCGGCAATAATTCGGTCTACCCCTACCTTATGAAACCCGTATTGGTTAAATAAATTTTTTGCCGTGTGGAGCACTCGCAATGCTCTAAATGAAGCTTCTAAATTTTTCATGTATATCGCTTAAAATAATTTTTTGTTGTAAATAAAAGAGATAGAAATGCCGTCGCTCTTAAATTGAGCGCTAAAAACAGGCACGCAAAAGCCGCACAAAAATGGTGTGCTCGCCTATCTCGGGTTTTATTGTTGCTATGATTTTTTAGTCGTAATGACCTATGGCTTAAAACCTAGAGTCGGTTAAACCGTTTTAAAGACCAGTTGGGTATAGAGTCAAAGATTTTGGCGAAGGTTGCCAATGAGAGAGATGAAATAGTACGCATAATGGCGAACTCCTTGTGTATTAAAGAAGAACTACCACGATTACTGCTAAATAATGGTGGCAGAACGAAGGGGGTTAGCAGACTGGTACACAAGGACCCAGCACGCGCAAGCGCGTCCCCCTCCGTCCTACCATAGAAAAAAGGGGGACGTAAGGATCCAGTACTGAAAAGCAAGCTTTTAGTACTCTTGTGTAAAAGGGTCTGCTAAAACCCACTGGCAATGTGACCAGCAGGCAAAGGATAATCCGCGTGTTTTGGAGTGTCAATGTGATATTGGCTATTCATTTATAAAGATTATTTTTATTTTTCATTAGCCTAGTGATTTAAGAATATATTTTCTTAAAGTTTAGTTTTTCTGGTCACTTCATTGTTAATTTATCGTTCATTTTCAAACCGCTTAAATGAACAGATTGATCGCGCTATAAATAAAAGCTACAGTAAATAAAGTTTGAATTTTATAACTTTAAATAAATTGATAATGCATGCAGGCAAAAACATGGAAACCATACATGATTTTTATCGCCGCTTTTCTTTAACCAGAGATAGCGATTACTCGGTTCCATCGACTTCGTTTGGACATTTTAACGTGTTCCAACGCGATGCCTGCTCGTTTCTCACACCTTATAGCCGCCGCGATTATTATAAAATTTCACTGGTTTTAGGCACAGGTGAACTTCACTATGCCAACCGCTGGATACGAGTCGACCGCCCTGCTTTACTGTTTTCAAACCCAATGGTGCCCTATGCATGGGAAATTAATTCGCCCGAACAGGCAGGCTGGTTTTGTCTATTTACCGAAGAGTTTGTAAACCAAGAATCGCGACAAAGCTTTTTAAAAGACTCGCCCCTATTTAAAGTCGACGGCGACCCGCTATATTTTTTAAACGACCCACAGGTTGAAGAAATTTCATTTATTTTCAAAAAGATGATGAATGAAATAAATTCAGACTACATTCATAAATACAACGTTTTAAGAAATTATTTGCATCTGATTGTGCATGAAGCCATGAAAATGCAACCGACCCAACAGTTTGAAAAACATAGTAATGCTTCGGTACGCATTTGCCATTTGTTCTTTGAATTATTAGAGCGCCAGTTCCCAATCGACTCGCCACATTTTCAGCTTAAACTCAAAACTGCAAATGACTTTGCCTATGGCTTGTCTGTGCATGTCAACCATTTAAACCGAGCTGTAAAAGAAGCCACAGGTAAAACTACGTCTGAGCATATTAGCTCGCGCATTACGCAAGAAGCCAAAGCGCTGCTACAACACACCAGTTGGAACATTTCCGAAATTGCCTATAGCTTAGGCTTTGAATATTCAGCATATTTCACCAATTTCTTTAAGAAAAATACCGGTTTTTCGCCTAAAAAATTCCGCGAAGACTGTGTGGCCTAAAAACAGATTGTTTGAATTTTATAATTATTGGTTTGAATGTTATACGTCAGTTTGAGCCAAAGCATTTTATAGTTTTTCTACTCAAGTGATTTTGCAAAAAGAGTGTGAAAAATGAAATATAGAACTTTAGGACAAACAGGCGAAAAAGTATCAGCACTTGGTTTAGGTTGCATGGGAATGAGCTTTGCCTATGGTGCCTCAGACGACACACAAAGCATTGCAACTCTAGAAAAGGCCTTAGACTTCGGTATTAACTTTTGGGACACCGCCGACATGTACGGCAACGGCGCAAATGAAGTTTTGCTTTCAAAAGTTTTAGAAAAACACCGCGACAAAGTGTTTTTGGCGACCAAATTTGGCTTTCGCTATAAAGAAGACAACCTTAACCCACAAAACTCTTTAGAGTCTTATATCGACGGTTCTCCAGAGTGGATTAAAGTCGCGGTCGAAAACAGCTTAAGACGCTTAAATACAGACGTGATTGATTTGTATTATGCGCACCGCATAGACCCAAATGTTCCAGTTGAAGATACCATTGGCGCAATGGCTGACTTGGTCAAACAAGGTAAAGTGCGTTATTTAGGGCTGAGTGAAGCGTCGGCTGAAACTATTCGTAAAGCACATGCGATTCACCCGATTGCAGCGGTTCAACATGAATATTCGCTACTTACCCGTGAGTTTGAGCAAACCCATTTGCAAACCATTCGTGAGTTAGGCATTAGCCTTGTGCCTTATTCACCTTTATCGCGTGGTTTAATTACCAATACGCTTGATGTAAATAACTTAGACGAAAATGATTTCCGTCGCCAGTTACCACGCTACCAAGGCGATAACTGGAAAAATAACCAAAGCTTGGCGCAAGCATTTAGCGAGTTTGCTCAAAGCAAAAATGCGACAGCAGCTCAACTGGCTTTGGCTTGGATTTTGGCGCAAGGTGATGACATTATTCCAATTCCGGGTACGCGTAAAATCGAGCGACTTGTTGAAAATGCTGGCGCTGTAGACCTTCATTTAACAGCGGCAGATTTGGCAGAAATCGACGCGATTATTGCGAGATACCCAAACATGGGCGCACGCTATAACGCTCAGCAACTTGCTGCGGTGAACCACTAAAATCTAAGCTATAAAAAAGTCCGACTCAGTGTCGGACTTTTTGGTTTAGTCTTTGCTATATGTGCCTTGCTGGCGTCCACCTTCCCAGATTGCATCTAAGGATTTATCTGAAATCGTTAGGCTTTCAGGGAAAATACTTAAATCCTTTTTAAATTTAGCCTCTGGTTTTAAGCCAATACAGTCTCCATTTTTCCACCATGTGCCTTCGGCATATTGGTCTAAAGCACCCACAGCAAGCATCCATTGAAACTTGCCATCTGGCTGAAGTAAAAGCTCTGAACCGACTTCCATCACACCATGTAAATAATAGTGCCCACTCCAAGCCTGATCGGCCTTTTGGAATTTCACTTCCTTACAGGTACTAGTCGGCTCTGCATAAATGTGAGCAGAAAAAATAGCCGTTGAAAAAAGTAGTAAAGGTGCAAATATATTTTTCATTATTGTGTTCCTATATGTTTAATCTTATTTTCCAGACTCAACTTTTAAATATGTTCCATCGGCATAAACGTTATGTCCAAAGCCACACCCCGACTCACCTTCGCTTTGTTTAACCTGAATATAATTTCCTAATTTCGCATTGGTTCTAAAATCGAGCTGAATACGGCAGTCTTGATCTTTATAAATAGTTTGCTTGGCATTGGTCGGCATTGTCGTGCCAAACTCACCCATATTTGGGCCGTAAATTAAGCTTCGTAAGCCCATATAAACGCCCGAATAGCCAATGGTATATTGACCCTGTTTACGACTTACCGTGATGTGATCCCACTCACCAAAACCTGAGTAACGGACGTATTCACCCGACAAATCATTTGATGCTTTAGGGGCTGGTAACTGCTTAAGGTTAAATTGACTAGATTTGGATTTTTCATCGAGCATAAACCATGCTCTTGCCCAAAGTGGTTGACCCAATTTGGCACAGGCTAAGCCCACGTTATTGTTGGCAACTTCAATATCACGGTCGGTAAATTTAACTGTGGTTTCGTCTGCATTGGCCTTACAAAATGCAGTCCAAGAGGCTTGGTTCTGGAAATTTTCGAGCGCTTTTTTATATTGTTTTTGATCGTAGAATTTCTTACCTAAGCTCGCGTATTGCTTCACTTTATTACAGCCTTGCTGTAATTCTTGTTCATAAGAAAACTCTGCATGAGTTACCGTTAAAGCTGAAAGTGTAAGAACCGCGCAGCCTGTAATAATTGATTTAATCATTTTTAAAATTCTTTAATAATTAACTAATTATATAATATGAGTTGGCGCTATAAATCACAATTCTCTGAAACAAAAGTCTCTTAGAAGAGTTTATGTTTTTATAAAACTGGTTAAATCAATACAGAATAAATCATGGAAGATGTTAAGCGTTAACTGGTTATTTTAATTGAATATTCAACCAAAAAATAATGTAGACTGCATGCGTAAAAATTAGGAAGAATTATAAGAGTGAATAATTTAATTATTGGAACCCTATTTGCACTGTGTGCAGCGGCTTTAAATGCATCTATTGGCGTCATTAGTAAATTACTCATGCACAGTGGTTTAAACCCGCAAGACATTGCCTTTTTAAAAACCATTATCGCCTTTTTCTTTTTAAGTGTGTTTTTATTTAAAGTGCCTGTCAGCCAAAAGATTGCATTTATTAGCAGCACGCCAAGTAAACTCAGCGTTTTTGCTCAAATTGCTATCTGTGCTTTTTTAGGTATTTTCTCGCTATTCTTTTTTGAGACCATTGCTTATAACCACGGTGCTGCGGCCCATGTGGTGGTGGTACTCATGGCTTCGGCTGCCATCTCTGCCCTATTTTTTGGGAGGTTCATTTTAAAAGAAAGCATCTACATTCATTCGCTTATTGGAACATTATTGGCGGTTGCTGGGATTAGCATTATTTCGTGGAAAGGGGAAAATAGCCTTTTAATGCTGATCAACGCTTCTATTGCCGGTACGGGTTATGGCTTATTTTCGGTTTTAGTGAAAAAGTTCAAATTAAACGGCGGCCTGTTTCTGACTAAATACTTACTACTGTTTGGTAGTGTTTATCTTGCAGTTCCGTTTTTAATAAACTTGCATAGCATTACTTTTAATAGTGACATCATTTTAGGTTTGATTGGTTTAGCTGTTCTACCAACCATACTCGGCTTTTTCTGTACCACTAAAGCGTTGTCTTATATGAGTGCCGCAAAGGTACAAGTGACCGAGCTTTCAGAACCTATTTTTGCAGCGCTTATGGCTTGGGTTTTCATTCATGAACAGCCGACTTTATCGTTTTTATATGGCGCGATTTTTATTATTTCAGGCATCTTTTTAATGAACAGAGCGCCGAAATCAAACTAGCTGATTTCATTTATTTCGTTGGCGTGGTGACAAGCCACTTGCACCACACTGGCAAAGTTAATCGCCATCTGTGAAGGGGCATGTTTTTTATAGGCAAGCCCTAAACCCACCGTAGGTACAGGCGCTTTCAAAGAGCGATAAGCCACACCTTGTATTTGCAATTGTTTGGTCGACTCGGGAACCAAAGACACCCCTAAGTTTGCAGACACCAACGATAAAATTGACACAATTTGCGGGGCATTTTGTCCAATTTTCGGTTCAAAGCCACGCTCATGACAGGCCTGTTTAATCGCATCAAAAAGCCCTGCACTCACTGAAGGTGGCGAGACAATAAAATCAAGCTCTCGCAGCGCAGTTAAATCAATTTCTTGTGATACATCGTCTAGATTAAAAGACTCGGAAGGTAAGGCAGCAATGAGCGGCTCAGCTAATAATTCTTGAAGTATAAGACTGTCCGGCATATTGCGTGGCGAACGAATAATTGCGACATCTAAACGGTCTTCAAGTAATAAATCGATGAGTAGTAAGGTATTGGCTTCTTCAAGCTTTAAATTTACTTTCGGGTATTGCTGCTGGAAATAGCGAACGCATTTAGGAATTAAAGGGTTCAACATTGAAGTACCTGTAAAGCCTAACCGTAATTGACCCACTTCGCCATTTGCCACTTGTTTAACAAGGTTTGCTGCATCTTCTACACGCTGCTGTACTGGCTGAATTGCATTTAAAAAGGCAAGCCCAGCTTCGGTCAGCTCCACCCCATGAGGCGAACGAATAAATAAATCTGCACCGAGTTCTTCTTCTAAGTCTCGTATTTGCATGCTTAAAGGCGGCTGACTCATGTTTAAGCGCTGCGCAGCTTTGGTAAAGTTTTTTTCTTCTGCTACTGCCAAAAAGTAGCGTATATGCCTGAGTTCCATTGTTATATATAAAACATATCGTGTCCCATTATTAAATATATTAGAAAAATACCTTCTAAATTGCTAATTTTAATTTATCGAATTTTCTCGATTCAGCATGCCTTTAGGCACTGCTCTTTTTTCTGTCATGGTCATGATATGAACTCTTCATCTACACCCAGTACCTTAAACACTGAGGCAACGTCTGTTCTTTCCCGTGAGTGGATTCACAAAGGGACTAAAGCCTATAAACATGCAGGATTTGCTTTATTTCTGGTTGGCTTTGCTAGCTTCTCACTGATTTACTGTGTACAGCCGCTGTTGCCTGCATTTAGCCAAAGCTTCCAGATTAGCCCTGCGAGTAGCTCTTTAGCACTGTCTTTAACCACTGCATTTTTAGCGATTTCAATTGTGCTATCGAGTGCCTTTTCACAAGCGATTGGCCGTCGCGGTGTGATTTTTACATCAATGCTGTGTGCAGCAATTTTAAATATTGTCTCGATGTTTACACCGAACTGGCACAGTTTACTCATAGCGCGTGCGTTAGAAGGTTTACTGCTTGGTGGCGTACCCGCAGTGACTATGGCTTGGATTGCCGAAGAAATTGCACCTGAACACCTCGGTAAAACCATGGGTTTATATATTGCAGGGACAGCCTTTGGTGGCATGATGGGCCGTGTCGGTATGGGTATTTTGGTTGAATATTTTTCATGGCGCACCGCCTTAGGCCTACTTGGAGCAATCTGTTTTATTTGCTCAATTGCATTTTTAAAATTACTTCCCGTATCGCGTAATTTTGTGCAGAAAAAAGGGCTGAATTTAGGCTTTCACATACAAATGTGGCGTGCTCATTTAAGCAATACTAAATTATTACGCCTTTTTGCGATTGGTTTCTTGCTTACCAGTGTTTTTGTCACCTTATTTAACTATGCGACCTTCCGCTTAAGCGGCGCACCTTATTCACTCAGTCAGACACAAATTAGCCTTATTTTCTTGTCGTATAGCTTTGGTATGGTGTCTTCATCGTTGGCAGGTAGCTTAGCCGATCGCTTCGGCAAGAAAACCATGATGATGAGTGGCTTTGCGCTTATGATCTTGGGTAGTCTCATGACCCTGCTCAGCTCTCTTTTCGGTATTATTATTGGCATCGCATTTATTACCACAGGCTTCTTCATTACCCACTCACTTACGAGTAGTTCTGTGGGTGCCGAAAGTAAACAAGCGAAAGCTCATGCTAGTTCGCTGTACTTACTGTTTTACTATATGGGTTCAAGTATTGTCGGCTCGGCGGGCGGTTGGTTCTGGTTACACGGTGGCTGGAGTGCGATTGTCGGTTTAACCGTGTTCTTGTCTTTAATTGGAATATTTTTAGCGATTTATACATCACATGCCAAAGCGCATTAATGTAGTAAAACCTTAACTTTTTTAGGCTAAACTCAATGAGCATTTAAAAATCATAAGAAAAAATTTAAATGCTCATTTTTTGGCTTGTATTTTTTTTAAGAAACTGTAAAATTCACTCCACATCGCCGGCATAGCTCAGTTGGTAGAGCAACTGACTTGTAATCAGTAGGTCCACAGTTCGAATCCGTGTGCCGGCACCATCATTAAACCTCATGAATATTTGATTTATGGGGTTTTTTGTTGTCTGTAGGTTTTGGAATAGACCTTTTGACTGTGCCGCCTTAGGTGGTAAAGAAATTCGTTAATAAGAAATGAAAAAAGCCCAACATCCTGTTGGGCTTTTTTCGTATTTCGTTACTAGGCATACATCCTGTAATACCTCACGTCCTGGTGCTTAAACTTATTATTGTTGTTTTACGTTTTGGAACTTCCTGTTCCTGATGAGTTCATCATAGGCAATTCGTGAGATCATAGAAAGACGATAATTTCCTGAATGGATGTAGGAAAAAGCGTACATAGTTCTTTTAAATTTAAAACTTGATTTACCCATCATTGAAATAAAAAATATGAATTTATAAAGAAGTTCTGTTCTTCAATTAAATAAGAAAAAGATATAATGAGTTTATTACTTTATTTCTAAAATAAATTTAAAAACAACAAGGAACGACATGTCTAATCTACCATCAAATCTTTTTCAACCTTTAGTGATCATACTTGCATGCCTTATTATCCTTGTAAGTAAAATGCCTCAGCTAAAATTTAGAAAAACCATATTATTTTTAGCTCTTGGCAGTCTTACTTTAATCTGTGCTTTGGCAATATTTGGCTTCTTTAATTAAGCCTTATTTCTTGCTCTTCTCTATCATTTTTTCAAAGTGTTTAAGGTTTGGATTCAGCATGTCCCAAGCATAGGTCTGGCTCACAAAAACCTCCGCTTTAGGATGATAGAGACTTGGGTCATCCAAAGTACCTGCGCGTATTGAAATCATTTCAGGAACAAGTTCAGGTAAGCCAAAAAGTTGAGAACCACAAGTCGGGCAAAAAGCTCTTTTAATGGGGCGACCAGATGAACCTAAAGTCTCAAAATATTTAAGTTCGCCACTTATTTTCAATTCAGATTGATGAAAAAAAGCGATTGGCGCATAGGCCGAACCTGTTGCCTTTTGGCAATCTCGACAATGGCAATTAAAACTATAACGTGGCTCTGCATCACTTTGATAGCTCACAGCTCCACATAAACATGATCCTTGATATTTAACTGACATGGCTCACCCTATTTTTTTATTGCTGTTATTTGAATATAACGTACATACCCATTTTGATAGAGTTGTTGGCATAACTTTGCAGTCATTTGGATTTTAAAATTTGCCAACCCTCGGTTATGGCTTTGTGCTTGTTGATTTTGAATATACTGTGAAAAACCTAATAATACCTGTTCTGATAAATCTTCGATTTTAATATCTGTAAAACCTTGTTGTTCCAAGGTAGTTCTCAGTATCTCTTCCGTGAGTAAGGCATCCCAAGTGACATCGGCTGCTTTAAGTAAGTAACGATGCTTTTGTTCTTGTAGCATGGTCATGTTGTGACATGAGTCGGCACGCATCAAGTAATGAAAACCTAATCGTCCTTTTGAATTTAAAATGGGAGTAACCGAATCCAGCAATGAATTTAAATGACTGTGATAAGCCGCATCGATACAGAGCACCACATCGAAGCGTTGTTTAAATTCAAATTGTTTTAAATTTAAAAATGAACCACAGAAAATCTGACTTATTTCAGGAATAAATTTTTGAATTTTATTAACACATGAGGCTTGTAGTTCAACAGCACTGAGGCTTTTGGGGTGATAGTGCTGTAACCAGTGCAATAAACTTGCACCCTGCCCACAACCTAAATCTAAGAGATGATCTTTTGAATTTAAATTGACAGCTTGTGCCAAATGATCAGCCAATTGGCGACAAGCTTCACGGTAGGTTTGGGTATTTTTCCAAAAACCCAAGTTTGTCCAAGCAAGCTCTTCACTATCCCCCAAACTTGATGCATCAATTGCATATTTATGAGGGATAAATCGAGAAAGAGCTGCTCGAACTTTTGCTTTCACAATTTTAGTAACCGAGTTCAGGGGCAACTTCGACCTTAGGCTTTAATCCCACGAATGGTAAAGGTGCACCTAAAATTTCAGCAATATGCATCGCAGAAGTCACTGCTGACTCTAAAATTGGCAAACCATCACATGACCATGAACCACAGTAGAATACTTTACGGTTTGGTTCTAAGTGACGTTGTTGTAGCTCTTTGTTTAAAGCAATAGTTTGCGAGTCTACAACTGCACGCGTTAAGGTCACTTTTGAAATGACTTTTTTAGGGTCAATATCAACTACTGGACGCCAAGTTTGGAATACAGGATTTTTACCTACTAGTGATGGCTCAACGGCATTCATCCAAACTGTAAACTGCTGACGAGTAAACTTACGGTCCATCATATAGCTCAGCACTGACCAGTCTTTACGGCGTGGTGGCATTACTGTTGCATCTGTATGAATAACCAAGTCGCCTTGTTCAAAGCGGAACTGTTTAAGTAGATTCATATCTTCTGCAAACTGTTCAGGGTTTAAGAACTCTTCAAGTTTAGATGTCGGTGTCGCCACAATAACGCGGTCAAATGTACCTTGGTCACCTTTTTCATTTTCGACCAGTACTTTTTCACCTTGTAGCTCAACTTTTTTAATTGCCGAACCGCTATGGATATCAATGCCTTTAATTAAGCTGTCTACAAATGCAGGTGTACCGCCTTTCATACGCAACAACATGTCACCATCAGTTAAATGACGCAAAAACTCAAGAAGGTTTTTCGCAGGCCAATCACCAATTGTTTTTGGGTTACATGTACAAATCGTATAAAGCACCGGCATAACTACACCATGCCAGAATACTTCTTCAATATCGTTCTGATTAATAAATTCAGCGAGAGTAATATCTTGATTTTTAGATTTAAAGAACTGGTGAATCGCAGTTTTTAATTGCAGCATCCCTTTTACCAGACGCCAGCCATATTGCTGGATACCTTTACGGTTATTGATAATTGGGAAATTACCAATACGGCTACGAGATGTGGTTAACCATGTTTCAGTACGATCTTCAAATAACCAGCTACAAGACATATAGGTACGAACCGGAAAGGTTTTAATGCCTAAGTGTGCAGCAAGGCTGAGTGTATTTTTCCATAGATGCGGGTTCATAACACGCAATGGTGCATCAATAATCCCACCATCGAACTCAATGCTATGACTGTCCATTCCCCGGCCAGGAAGTGCTTCAAATATCGTGATTGTATGTCCTGCATCTTTCAGAATTCTTGCTGCTGCAAGTCCTGCCATTCCACTGCCAATAATTGCGATATCCAAAATGATGTCCCATTTTTCGAGAATTTTTTTGATTATCACTCATACCCTAAAAAAACACCGTATTAAAAACTACCAGATTTTTATTTTTTGCATCAATTTATATAGAAAAATTTTAAAAGATAAGCCCAAAAGTTTTTCATAAAATTTTACAAAAGAGGATGACTGTATAAAAATCTATATTTTTTAAAAATTTAAAAAAATTCTTTTAAATAAAATAAGATAATTTAACTGTATTTATATCATTCGTTTTACAAGTATCATTTTTTGCGGTATCATGGTGGCATAATAATGAGAACTAAATCACACAAAACAATGCCGACACAATAATGATATCCATCATAAAAACAGAAACTTTACAGCGAAAAAGCCCGCTATTCACACTTGATAGCGGGCTTTTTATTACTTTGCTTTTAAAGATCATTAAGCACAGCTTAGCAATTTATCCTTCTTGCATGATTGAACCGAATTTTCCACGATTAAAATCGTTAATCGCTTCCATAATCTCGGCTTTGGTATTCATGACAAATGGACCATAACCTTCGATTGGCTCATTCAATGGTTGGCCAGTCAACACCAAGAATTTAGTGTCTTCTTCAGCATTTAAGCTAAACTCAACGCCCTCACGAGATAAAATCGCAACAGTTTTGCCTTCAAGACGGTTTGTATCATTGACCACAACCGCACCCTCTAGCACAACAACAAGGGTAGTATGCCCTTCAGGTACATACAGGGTATGTTTTTGGCCTTTTACCAATTTACCGTCCCATACATTTAATGGACTAAATGTACTTGCTGCACCTTTTGCATCTGCATATTCACCTGCGATCACACGCAAATGACTACCGTGCTCGTCTAGTGCAATGTCCGGAATATCTTTAGCTTCAATGGCTTGATATTTTCCAGGGGTCATTTTTGAATGCGAAGGTAAATTTACCCACAATTGCACCATTTCAAAAAGACCGCCATGCTCTGCAAATTCAGGAGAATGGAACTCTTCATGTAACACCCCTGCACCCGCAGTCATCCATTGCACGTCACCGGTTTTAATAGTTCCGCCACCACCACTTGAGTCTTTATGAGTCACTTCACCTTGATAGGCAATAGTAACTGTTTCGAAGCCACGGTGAGGATGTGAACCTACACCTTGTTGTTCAGTGGTTGGTGAGAAGTTATATGGCGCTGCATAATCCAGTAACAAAAATGGGCTTAGGGTTTGGCCTAAACGGTCATAAGAGAACAGGTTATATACAGGGAAACCATCACCAACCCAATGCATGTGGTTATTTTGATATGCACCAAGAAATTTCTTCATCTGATCTCTCCTATATATGTAGGATTTTCTTGAACTGAGATTGATTTTACGCCTCAATAATTGCAGTTTATAGATCAGGATTAGCAACACATTATTGCATTTATGAGACAATCATAAATTTTGATGTTTTGTTGAAGAGATCGTCCTATTTTTAAAATTCTTAATCCTATTTTTTAGACTTAATTACGACAACAAACTCATCTAGCATGATTTTAGGCACTGATGCCCTACTCAATAATTTTTGATTATTCAATTTGATAACATGAGGACATAAAAAATGGCTCAAGATTATGTACGCTTAGACAAGGATAATGCTGCGGTTCTTTTAGTTGACCATCAAGCAGGTTTACTTTCTTTAGTTCGAGATATCGATCCGGATAAATTTAAAAACAACGTACTTGCTGTTGCAAATGCAGCAAAATACTTCAATCTTCCAACAATTTTAACAACCAGTTTTGAAACTGGTCCAAACGGTCCTTTAGTTCCTGAGTTAAAAGAAATTCACCCAGATGCACCTTTTATTCCACGTCCAGGCCAAATCAATGCGTGGGACAATGAAGATTTCGTAAAAGCGGTTAAAGCAACCGGTAAAAAACAACTGATTATTGCAGGTGTTGTAACTGAAGTGTGTGTAGCATTCCCTGCACTATCTGCTTTGGCAGAAGGCTTTGAAGTATTCGTGATTACTGATGCTTCTGGTACTTTCAACGAATTAACACGTGATGCAGCTTGGGACCGTATGTCTAAAGCAGGTGCTCAGCTGATGACTTGGTTCGGTATGGCGTGTGAATTACACCGTGACTGGCGTAATGATATTGAAGGTTTGGGTACATTGTTCTCAAATCATATCCCTGACTACCGTAACCTGATTTCAAGTTACAATCACAACACTAGCCAAAAATAAGTTCTACTGCCAAGATTAGAATGCTTAAGCATTCTAATCTTGAATTTAAATGGGTTGAACGGACATTGATAAGCTCTTTTGATGATTTTTATTATTTCTATTTGGTCGTGAAACACGGCGGCTTTAGTGCGGCCAGTGAGGCCGAAAATATTAGTAAATCCAAGCTCAGCCGACGCATTATTGACCTTGAAAATAAATTTAATGTCAGCCTGATTCAAAGAACAACCCGCCATTTTAAAGTGACCGATTTAGGTCAAGAATTTTACGAGGAATGCTGCAAAGTCATTGCTCAAGTTGAATGTGCAGAGAACGTGTTATTAAAGCAAAAAAGTGAGCCTCAAGGTTTGGTAAAAGTAAGCTGCCCGCCTTTAATGATGCATTTTCAAATTAGAAAAATTTTAAATCAGTTTTTAAAAACCTACCCTAAAGTTGAAATATCTCTTGAGCTAACGAGCCGTCGAGTAGATATCTTGCATGATGACATCGACCTTGCGATTCGAACCAATTTTGAACCGAATGAAGATTCAAATTTAATTGTTCGTGATGTGATTAAAACCGATCATTGTCTGGTGGCTTCGCCTGAATTACTGCAAGATCGCACCATTAAGCATTATTCCGAATTACAGGACTTTCCAAGTATTAGCTTAGGCACACAAAAGCAAAATTATATTTGGCATTTATGCAATATACGTAATGGTGAATCGGTTGATGTGCCTTATCAACCACGAATTAAAAGTAATGACTTGGCAGGTGTTTACTATGCCGTAATGGACGGTTTAGGTATTGCCGACCTTCCTTTTTTAACCGTTGAATCGGAAATTCGTAAAGGAACACTGGTCCATATACTTCCTGACTGGAAGTCGAATATTGGCATGCTACAACTGGTTTATGTGTCCCGAAAAGGCCAACGCCTTGTGGTCGAAAAACTCATTGAAACCCTCATTGATGAGCTTCGTCGTTTACCCGAAAGCCATGAAGGATATTTGCCGACTTAAATAAAAAACCGGTCATGAATGGGCATGACCGGTTTTTTTGTGAAACATCACATGCAGTATAACTGCATGTTTTCGTTCAGAACAAAGCGAACTCGCTTTATCCCTTACTCAGATAAGTCTACGCAGAGGTATTTCATTTCGACATATTCTTCGATGCCGAATTTTGAACCTTCTCGACCTAGACCTGACTGTTTTACGCCACCAAACGGAGCAACTTCGTTTGAAATCGCGCCCGTGTTAATGCCGACCATACCGTACTCAAGTGCCTCACCTACTCGCCATTGACGAGCTGTGCTTTGAGTAAACAAATAAGCAGCTAAACCGAACTCGGTATCGTTCGCCATTGCCACTGCTTCATCTTCAGTTTTAAAGCGGAACAATGGGGCAAGTGGACCAAAAGTTTCTTCTTTAGATACTTTCATGTCTTGCGTTACGCCAGTTAATACAGTTGGTTCAAAGAATGTACCGCCAAGTGCCGAGCGTTGACCACCAATACGAACAGTTGCACCTTTCTCAGTAGCATCAGCAATATGAGACTGCACTTTAGCAATCGCATCTTCATCAATTAAAGGCCCCTGAGTTGAACCTTCTTGACGGCCATCGCCAACTTTAAGCTTAGACACAGCTTCAACCAAACGCTCTGCCAATGCATCATAAATACCGTCTTGAACATAAATACGGTTAGCACACACACAGGTTTGACCGCTGTTACGATATTTACTTGCCATGATGCCCTGAACTGCTTGTTCAAGATTGGCATCGTCAAATACTACAACTGGTGCATTACCACCAAGTTCAAGTGAAAGTTTCTTAATGGTTGGCGCACATTGTTGCATCAAGATACGGCCAACTTGCGTTGAACCAGTAAAGCTTAACTTACGAACAATATCGCTTTCGCATAGGGTTTTACCCACTTCAACTGCATCACCACTAATGTTAATCAAAACATCTGCTGGTAAGCCTGCCTGTAACGCCAATACTTCAAGCGCATAAGCGGTTAACGGCGTTTGTTCTGCCGGTTTAACCAACATTGAACAACCCGCAGCAATGGCTGGACCTGCTTTACGCGTAATCATGGCAGCCGGGAAGTTCCACGGCGTAATTGCAGCTGTAACACCAATCGCTTGTTTAATCACGAGCAGACGTTGGTTTGGCAAGGTAGGTGTTAAGACTTCACCATCAATACGACGCGCTTGCTCGGCAAACCAGCGAATAAATGATGCTGCATAACCAATTTCACCACGTGCTTCTGCCAATGGTTTACCTTGCTCAGCTGTTAAAATCTGTGCCAGATTTTCTTTGTGCTCTAGCATGAGGTTGTACCATGCCAATAACACATCAGCACGCGCCAAGGCAGTTTGCTTTTTCCAAGCAGCTTGCGCTTTTGCCGAACGGTTAATTGCGGCTTCAACCCCTGCACGGTCATAGGTTTTTACCCATGCCAAAGTTTCACCCGTAGCAGCATCATTCACCTCGATATAGTCATTTGATGCAGGTGCTTCTAATGAAATATCAGGATGTTTTAATAAATACTGCAAATTATTTTGAATCATGCAGATTGCTCCATTGCTTTTGCACTACCTGCTTTGAGTGTTGCAAAACCTTGTTTCAAGATATCAAGACCTTGACGGAACTGCTCAGCAGGAATGGTTAATGGATATAAGAAACGAATTACATTACCGTATTTACCACAAGTAAGAAGTAACAACCCGTTTTCCATTGCATAGTTTTGTACAACTTTTGCTTGTTCAGCTGTTTCAAGCTCTACTGCAACCATTGAACCCAATGCACGAATATCAGTTACGACGTCGCCTGTTGCTTGTTGAATATCTTTAAGGGTAGCGACTAACTCTGCACCTAATTCATTTGCACGGTCACACAAGTTTTCTTCTTCGATCGCATCAATAACCGCATGCGCAGCAGCAACCGCAATCGGACTACCTGCGTAAGTACCACCTAGTCCACCTGGGTTTGGTGCATCCATCACTTCTGCACGGCCCACAACACCTGAAATAGGGAAACCGCCGCCCAAGCTTTTCGCCATCGTGATGAGGTCTGCTTTAGTTTCATAATGATTCATTGCAAATAACTTACCAGTACGAGCAAAACCAGATTGAACTTCATCAGCGACAAGTAAAATACCGTGCTTGTCACAAATTGCGCGTAAACGTTTTAAGAACTCGGCTGGCACCACATTGAAACCACCTTCACCTTGTACTGGCTCAAGTACAATTGCTGCTACGTCATGTGGCGCAATATCTTCACTGAAAATATCTTCAACGCTTTCAATTGCCGCATCTACTGAAATACCTTTTGCAGGTACTGGATAACGTGCGTGGAACACACCCGCTGGCATTACACCGAAATCACGTTTGTAAGGTGCTGTTTTACCTGTCATTGCCATGGTCATAAATGAACGGCCGTGGAAACCGTTACCAAACGTGATAATACCGTGACGACCTGTGTAACAACGAGCAATCTTCACTGCATTTTCAACTGCTTCTGCACCTGTTGTGAAAAAAGCTGCCTTCGCAGGACCAGCAATTGGCGCGCGTTCATTAATACGTTCAGCTAAAGCCACATAGCTTTCATATGGCGTAACTTGATAAGCAGTGTGAGTAAATTTAGTAAGTTGTTCAGTCACCGCTGCAATGACTTTAGGGTGGCGATGGCCTGTATTTAAAACTGCAATACCACCAGCGAAATCGATAAATTGGTTGCCTTCCTTGTCCCAAATCGTGGCATTTTCAGCTTTTTCCGCATACCACTGACACATCACGCCTACACCACGTGGAGTTGCTTGCTGTTTACGTGCGTTAAGTGCAGAATGTTGAGTATCCATTTGATTCCCTCATATTTTCATCATCAGTTGCAGCTTTGGTTTTTGCATCCTGTGCTTAATTTTCAGGGTGCTTTACAACGACTGCCTATGCATGTAATTTCGCTCGTCTGATGGCAACTGACGAGAGCCACTTTTTAACTGTAGGAGAGAGCCAATTGCGTAGTTTACTTGGAGATCATTTGCTGCAACGACTCCAACAGGACACTGAAGGGAAACTACATCAACGCCTTTTCCGTTGCCTGCGTGGTGCCATTATTGATGGAGTGATCCAGCCGAAGACTCGTCTACCTGCATCACGCGATTTAGCCAGTGAAATTCATGTTTCGAGAAATACCGTTCTTAGTGCCTACGAACAACTACAGGCCGAAGGCTATTTAGAAGCACGGACAGGACATGGCACATGGGTTGCCGAAAAGTTACCAGAGAGTTTTTTAAATACACAAAACAAGAAAAAAGTAGTTTCTAGCCCAAATGTTCAAAGTTCTTACGCCCTCTCACAGCGTGGCTCAAACTTATTGGGCTATGCCGCAGCCTCGCCACATCAATGGGGAGCCTTTGTTCCGGGAGCACCCGATGTTACCGAGTTTCCACATCATATTTTTAGTCGTATTCAAGCACGCTTAAGCCGCGAACCGGATATTAACCGCCTGATTTATAGCAACGCAGGTGGATGCATAGAGCTCCGAAGTGCGTTGGCAGATTACCTACGTGTTGCGCGTTCAGTCCAGTGCGATGCGGACCAGATTATTATTACCGAAGGCATTCACCAAGCCATTGATTTAGTCTCACGCGCACTGAGTGATATGGGAGATAAAGTCTGGATTGAAGATCCCGCTTATTGGGGAATGCGTAATACGTTACGTATTAATGGCCTCGATATTCAGCCCATGCCTGTCGATGCTGAAGGCATTATTCCTGAAGAAAATCCGGCAGTACCGCCTAAACTCATTTTTGTCACACCATCACATCAATATCCGCTTGGCTCACATTTAAGCCTTGATCGTCGCAGACAATTGATTCAGATTGCACGTCAGCACAATAGCTGGATTGTAGAAGATGACTATGACAGTGAGTTCCGTTTCTCGGGCCAGCCTTATCCATCTTTGCAAGGCTTAGAAAATAACGCACCTGTTTTATATATGGGCACGTTTAGTAAAACTATTTATCCATCTTTAAGAATTGGCTATTTGGTCGTCCCTAAGCCGTTATTTTCATCGCTACGTATTGTTGCGGCCGAACTTTATCGTGGTGGGCACTTGCTTGAGCAAAAAGCCCTCGCTGAATTTATTCGTGAAGGCCATTATGAAGCGCATATTCGCCGTATGCGACTGCTCTATGGTAAACGCCGCGATTACTTGGTGAGCTTAATTCAACGCTATCTTGGCCCCGAATTTATTCATGAATATGACGAAGCGGCAGGATTACATCTGGTTTTAAAACTGCCAAACTCTTGCGATGATGTCGCGATTGCGGCGACTGCACTTGAACGTGGTGTTAAAGTTCGTCCACTGTCTCAGTACTACATGCAGTCGCATGCACATGCAGAGCGTGGTTTACTGATGGGTTTTGCCTGTGTAAATGAAAAAGACATGGTGATGGCTTTTGGTGTCTTGCTCCAGTGCTTACGTGAAGCAGATGTACCCACACTGAATTGATCTTTTTATCTGAGCAAAATAAAAAAGAGCCTCATTGTGAGGCTCTTTTGGTTTAAAAATTTAAACTAACTTTTCTTCATGGCTATGAGTTAAATGGGTTGCACGACGCTCTTTACCCCAACCTAGCTTTTCAGACAACAATCCGAAGAACACAATAATGCCGAACAATGCTGTGGTGTAAATCACTTCTTTAAAATAGGTGCCTTCAATCAACATGGTAAGAATTGCACCAATAATTGCAAAGATCACCACATAGGTTAGGTAAGGAAACATCCACATTTTAAAGTCAATTTTCACACCTTCAGCTTCTAATTTTTTACGCATACGAAGCTGAGAATAAGCAATGGTCAGGTACACATATAGTGTTGCTGCACCTGTTGTTAGCATGAAGAAGTCATAAACATTCATACTCTCTGTTGCAGTTAAAATTACCGCAATTACAGAGAAGAAGCATGACACAATCACACCCACCCAAGGACTGCTTTTACTGTTTACAGAACCAAAACTTTTTGGTGCATCACCACGTTTAGACAACGAGAATAGCATCCGTGAACACGTGTAAAGCGCTGAGTTAAAGCAACTACATACCGATGTTAGAACTACAAAATTTACGATATGGCGCGCACCCGGAATACCAAGTGCAGACAGAGTTACACTATAAGTACCCCAAGTCGAATCTTTTAAAAGTTCATTGTTGTGAGGAATAAGACATACAGCAACGAACATTGAACCAACGTAGAATAAAATAATACGCCAAACCACCGAGTTTGATGCCTTACGAATTTCTTTAGATGGATTTGCAGACTCTGCTGCTGCTACGGTAACAATTTCAGCGCCAATATAGGCGAACATCACCCCAAGCAAGGCGGTAATCACTGACGAACCGCCATTTGGCATAAAGCCTTGAGAGGTTAAGTTACTTATACCAGATGCAGCTGGATTGCCCCAAGGCCACAAATGCATAATGGCTAAACTACCAATCACAAGGAAAACAACAATCGCGATGACTTTGATGAGCGCAAACCAGAACTCGAATTCACCATAGTTCTTGACGTTTTGTAAATTGACAACAACCAGTGCAACAATGACGACGGTCATATAAACCCAGATCGGAATAAACGGGAACCAGTTGTTTAAAATTTTTCCTGCTACATAAGCTTCCCAGCCCATGAGCATCGCCAGCGTACACCAGTACAACCAACCAATTGAAAACCCTGCCCAACGACCAATCGCACGGTCTGCATAAGTTGAAAAAGAGCCACTGTCGGGATTTAAAACGGCCATCTCGCCTAACATACGCATGATGAACCAAACTAGGAGGCCACCTAAAGCATAAGTTAGAAAAACTACAGGGCCGGTGTTGTAGATAATACTGCCTGAGCCAACAAAGAGAGAGCCACCAATAACCCCTGCAATCGAGATCATGGTTAAGTGGCGTGATTTAAGTCCATGTTTTAAACTTTGGGAGTGATTGGCTTCAGAACCATTTTGATGAGCTGCCATATCATTTTCCTTAATATATGGAGGATATCGGCTAGTCTCGGAAATCCTCCGAAGCCAAAAAATATCCCCTAAAAATTTAGCCGTTCTGCCCAATTCCTAAAACAGAAAATTCACTGAGCTTATCCGGCGCTTCCGTATGCATACTTCCAATGGCTTTAATTTGTCGTTTCGGCACTCAAGAAACGAGAGCCATTTTTGTAATAAAAGAGAGAGCCAATTGCAAAATTTATACGCAAAATTGGCCCTTTTTATAGAAGATGCTGGTAAATGGCTTTTTGTTTTTATTTTAATCAGATTGAATTTCTTTAGTTTTGCTCAGAAATTAATAACGCCTTTGTGCCTGTTTCCAAAGCTCTAAATATATGTTTTTGATCGGCTGGATAACAAATATAGTCTCCAACACCCAGCTCAACCGCTTCATCAATTAAACCCACTAAAGCTCGCCCTTCCACTACAATAATATGTTCTACCGAACCAACTGGATGTGGTTCTGAAAGTCGATCTTCGCCCGGTTCAACAATCAATAAATACACATCTCGGCGCGCATGGGGTGGACAGGTCGCCAACAAAATTGCTTTGTAATTGGCAATCTCCGAACTCACCGTTGGCCCATCGCCACAGCGAATGACTTGCACTTGATTGCTCGGTTCTTCCATCAGACGTGCAAATGGAATATTGAGTGCCACACAAAGTGCCCATAAGGTTTCAATACTTGGATTACCTTGCCCTGCCTCTAATTGAGAAAGTGTAGATTTGGCAACACCTGCACGGCGCGCAACCTCTGCCAATGAAAGCCCTGCTCTTTGGCGTTCACGCGTTAAACCTTTGGCAATAATTTCGATTGGCTGAGACATTCATTCTATCCGTTCTATAAAAAAAACGATCGTTCGTTTTGACAAAACAATCAGACTTATTCATTATAATGGAAAATCGTTCGCTATATCATGCCATGACTACATACGCTCTTATTAGAAAACTTAGTAAAGATACTACTCGCTCGATTTTCTTTGTGTGCCTAGCAACGAGTATCGTTGGTATGTCCTTAGGTTCACTCGCCGCAAGTTATGGCTTAGCACTCTGGATCCCACTTTGCCTGTCCATATTTGTGCTCGCGGGAACTGCTGAATTTATTTTTATTGGATTCTTGGCGGTAGGTGGTAGCCCGATTGCGGCTGCAATTGCAGGACTACTCGTCAATTTAAGACATCTACCTTTTGGCATTGCGGTCAATGAACTGATTCGAGGCAAATTCTCTCAATATTTTGGGTCTCATATCATGAACGATGAAAGCGTTTTGTTTGGTATGGCACAGCCTGATTTCGAAACCAAAAAGGCTGCTTACTGGCTATGTGGTATAGGCATCATGCTCAGTTGGCCACTCGGCGTCACTGCTGGTTATTTTATTGGGAGTGCTATTCCAGACCCTAAAACATTTGGCTTAGATGCGATTTTCCCAGCTATTTTAATTGCTCTTACTTTTTCTGCTTTAAAGAATAAGGTGACTCGAAAAGCTGCATTTGCCGGATCAACTTTAGCGTTGATAACCACACCCTTTTTAGCCGCAGGACTTCCGATTCTGATTTCACTTTTTGGCTTGATATGGGGTAGAAAAAAATGAGTCAACAGTTACTGATTATTGTAGGGATAGCTCTACTCGCACTGGGTACGTACAGTATCCGTTTTGCTGGTTTCCACTTAGGTGCCAAGTTTTCATTTTCTGAAAAATACCAAGTTTTACTCTCAAACGGCGCAACCGTTTTGCTCTGTGCCATTGCTGTGACCACTACATTTTTTGAAGGCCAACATTTCGCAGGTTTCGCACGTATATTTGGGGTGGGTTTGGCACTTTTCTTGGTTTGGAAAAAAGCCCCGCTTTTATTGGTGATTTGTCTGGCGGCGGCTGGCACAGCACTGGTACGTTTACTTGGAATTGAATAATAAAAAAGGCGAGATAAACTCGCCTTTTTTGAAACTTTGATTAAAACGGATATACATACTAAAAAAAAATAAATATTTAAATTACAATAAATTAAATAAATATGTTAAATAGTCTGTTAAATTAATTTCTTTATATTTAACATTTTTAAGTATTTCATATACAGAATAGCTGAATGTAATTTTTGATATTAATAAAATAGATTAAATTTTAAATGCATATTGGACACGGTTTATACTCCTCAATGAAAGAGTGGTTGCCATACTCAGTATTTTGCATAAAAAACTATAACCATTTCTAATCAAGATGTACTATCTGTTAAACTACCTGTCATCATTTGATAATGACCTATTTGACCAGACTTATTAAAAATCTCTTTAAAAACAGTTAAATATGATTCATTAGTTTGCTGTCCGTGGTTAATATACAAATCATCATGGATTGAGTGTGAACCATCATTGACCCATGCAAATAACGACTGACAAATTAGCTTCTCATTCCCTTCAAAAAGATCACAAATTTCATCTTTTTTCATACTACCCCACATTGTGAAATAGTTTTCAAGAATTCGACGTAATGTATTCTGAATAGTTAGGTTTGACTGATTATTGGTTTTAATATCTGACCAGAGTAGCTCATAGGCTGAACGAATAGGATTCTCAGAGCATTTTTCAATAGTAGAGCCGCTAGAATTTTTCTTGACCATCCAAAAGGTTTCATCGCCCATGATCTGATTCTGACTTCGTCTGTTATTAAAAGTAATTTCTTTATGAAAATAGACATTATGGGTCAAAACAAAAACTTGTTTAATCAAAGCATTATTAGTGCGAACATGATCAAATACACGCTTTATGAGGCTACTTACAATATAGAGAATATCACTATCTAAACTAGAAATAGGGTCATCAAAGACTACAATTCTATTTTCGGTAATTCCTGATGAAGAATGGGAGCCTTTTATAAGTGAATAAAAATAGAGGAAAGTTATAAATGTCTTTTCTCCTTCACTCAAAGATCGGCTAGCATCATCTCCATTTGCTCGGCAAATTCTATAATGACCTTGTTCATCTACAGGGCTTATATAGAATGAGGTAAAGCCGAATGATTTGAGAAGATCGTTTATTTCATTTACTGTCGGTATTGTTGACGTAGCTTTCTTTTCAAATACTTTTAGTTGAGCTTCTAAATTGCCTAAAATTTCTCTTTTTTGTTTTAAGCTATTGTTCATTCCATTAATGGTAGATTCGAGTCTCGTCTTATTTTTTAAATAACTACTCAAGTCACTATCTAACTCATTTATAATGTATTTCCAAACTTGATTTGTAAGGTTTTGCTTTTCAGTCGAGAGGTTCTGGACAACTTGATTGTGGAGCATAATCTTTTGATTTACATCTTGGATCATACCTAAGATTTTACTAATAATAGGTTCTAATGGTTCTAGAGAAACTTTTAGGCTCGGTTCTGACAATTTCCTTTGTAAGATACCTTTGTTCCGCTCCAAACGCTCATTGAGTATTTGAGCTTCTGCTTGAAAAAGGTCTATTTCTAAAAAAGGTATATTTTGACTACTTATGAATTGAATTGCATTTAATACCATTTCAGATGTATCTAGATATTGACTAAATATTTGTTCAACAATGCCTATTTCCTGCTCATATGTTTCACTAAAAAATTTAAGTAATTCATCAGAAAGACTTGGCGAAGTTATTTGTTGGCAAAAAGGGCATTGGGGATAACTTTTTTCAAAATGTTTACGTCCATGTTTAACCCAATCACTATTACCTATAGTTTCTATAAGCTTAGAGATATTAACATCTTGATTACCAATAATTATTCTTTGCAAAATCGGGTTGTTTTCTACTTCGATAAGTGTAGCAGCATTAAAAACTGGAATAAAATTGTATCTTTCGACGTTACGTGAAAATATTGTTGAGGCTTTCTCTTTTAACTCTTCTAATGATAAAAGAATTGATTGATTGATTTGTTTTTCCAGTAGAACTTTATCTTTAAATCTTTCCGCACTATTTCTAAATCCAGTAAAAGCATCCTGAAAATACGAGTCATACTTTTGTTTTTTTTTCCAACATTTTGCTTGTATTTCAGGGTCTAATGCTGCTCTCTCAGCGACTTTACCACCTTGGCTGGCTTCACCATTAAGTTGAATATTTAACCTACGTATCTCATCCTTTACTTTATCGATTTGTGGACGTAATAAAGCAATTTGACGTTCTGCCTCAACTTGATCGTCACCTAGGGTAAAAACTCCTTTAACGGTATTTTCTTGATTGAAATTACGATCAATAAAATCTTTATTATAGACGAGAGTTTTTATTGGTTCTCCACCAAGCCATTGAAGTAAACAATGTGTGTAGCCTGATGATTGATCTATGATTCTACCAATTGTAGATTTTCCGGACCCATTTGCCCCAAATATAAAATTTATTTGCTTTAACCCATCTAATTGTGTTGGTACACTATAAGTAGCAACATTATTTATATAGACTCCAGTAAGCATAGATTTCCCTATTTTTAATTTGCACGATTTAAAATTTATTTTTTTAGATTATATAGTTACATACAAATATCATCTACTAATTTTAGAAATATAAAATCGTCCCATAATAAATAACGGTCGTTTTCTTACATTCGGAACAAGATTCTGAAATGATTTAATTTTTGCTATCCCGTATAAGGTCTTAGATATGAATCGATTAACTTTTATAAACGGTGCGATTGTTTCTGCGACTGATGTTCGCAAATCTTGGAGCAAAATTGTTCAATGTGTCAAAGATAGTCATAAACCTGTTTTTGTTTATACGAAGAATGCGCCCGAAGCTGTTGTTCTGAGTTTTGAAGAATTTCAAAAAATGCAGGAAATTATTGAAGCTGTCCGGCGTGAACAGCTAGGACAACAAATGGTTTATGATCTTTTGGATATTAATCAGCTCACTGGTCAACCGATCAAACACATGCTTTTGAACCCAAAAGGTGTATTTGAAGAAGTAAATGGACAAGAAAAATAGCTTTTTGAGGATATTAACGGATTCGAGATTAGAGACAAGCTGATTTAAAAGTCATCTTATATTTATATTCGTTGAACAATGAGCTTTTATTTTCGTAAAATACTAAGAAGTGGAAAACATATTCGTAAGTTAAGTAGCACTGACATCATAGAGTTGACTAATTTTATTGAAAATTAAAAAGAACACTTGGATGTCTATAAAATTATATTAAATAACGTACTGGGTAAAGTAATAGACTCACCCTAATAGGCAAGTCTATTAAACCAAAAACTATTTAAGATTCTTATTGACCTCTTTAAAGATAGTTTCAAATCTTGATAAAGTAGCTTCTGAAAGGCTATTAACAAAATCCTTATTACTAGCAAATTCTTTTGCAGGTAAATAATGATTAAATCTATTCTTTTTAATAACTTTATTAATTTTTGATAATATATCTTCAATTTCAGTACTTAATTCTTCCACCTTAATTTCAGCATGGGTAGATGAGAGAGAAATATTAAAAAGTTGCAGATATTCATCAATAGTAAATATATCTTCAATATCAGCTTTTTTTCTATTATCCAAAAAATCATGGAAAAATTTTATATTTTTATCAGATATAATTTTTTGAATAGTTAGACTATCAAATCTTGCCTGAGACTTTTGGTCAGTAAACGAATCTAATAGGCAGAAAATTGATAGTTTTGAACCTCGAAGTAATGAAATAAAACTAGCAACTTTATCTAAACCGCCTGTAGGCACAATTGTAATATCTTCATTTAAGCCAGTTCGTTTATTCGCATTCAAATATTCTGAAATTGTGGTCAAGTATAGTAAGTCTGAGACACCTTCTACCAATAGATTTTTTTTAGAAATAAATAAATTCTGTGCAACATCATACCCTAAAGCAGCTTGTAAAGGGAAAAGTGTATTAGGGTCTTTTTGTTGAATACTATCACTAACGATAGAGCTATCGGAGTCACTAAATACCGTTCTGACCCGATTTAATTTCGTTGTTTCTACCATGAAAGGTGAGTGAGTTGTATAAATAACTTGATACTTATCAACTAAACTTTCTAAAAAACGTAGTAAATCTGCTTGAGCAGTTGCATGCAAGTTAAGGCCTGGCTCATCTAAGAGTAGAATATATTTTGAATTTGAATCAGCCTGAATTTTGTTAAACCAAACTAAGAATGAAAAAAACCAATTAAATCCTTTACTTCTATTCTGAAGAGGTAAAGAAACTCTCGTTTTCGAGTTTTTTACTCGAATATCTAAGACATGTTCAACAATATTTGTATCGACCGTTGTAGCACTGCCATAACTTGTATTTACTTGCCTTTTCACAGTAGCTGTTTTTTTATCAATTTTAAATTCAATATTTAAGTTCTGATTTGCAGACCAATATTGAAATAGTGTGTCAGAAATCAAAGCCTCAGTTGCTTCTAATTCAGCAATAAAGTCTTCGAAATCGTCTGCATTAATAAGTTCATTCACATTAATTTCGGATAAATCTAAGAGTGCCTTTGCTGTTTTTAGATCATCCGATAGATCAACATCATCATCTAAAAAACTTTCTAGAATAATCCTTGATGGGAGTTGATAATATTCATCATAGTAAATAAATTTTGGTAAATGTCTTTTTATTAAAACACTATATGCATATCTTTCAATAAAAGTCATCCATGTAGAACTTTTGAAGAAATATTTTCTTAAAGGCTCTAACCTTTCGGTTTCATCTGGGAACTTCTTTAATATTTGATCAAATTTCTCTTCTGTTAGAGCCAACTTCAACTCAGTTTTTACATCATCACCAATATCAGATAAATTTAAGTGTTTTAAAAATAATTCAAAATTTATCGATACACCACTTATTAATGTAGATGAATCACCATAAGAACTTGTTAGGGTGATTTCATTACTTCCTTGCCAAGTTCCTTTACCTAACCTATTTTCGATTAAGCCAATTAGTTCATCTGAAATATGATAAGTGCAAATAATTGCTTTAGGTTTGCTATCCGACTTACTGATACTTTTTAGTTCTTTTCGAGGATAGTCTAACGTTTCGTTAAATTTAAACTTTTCATCATCTTCAAAATAATTAGTTTTAGCTAAACATTCTAAAACAGAAGTTTTTCCCGATTCATTCATTCCTACTAAAACAGTTATATCTTCCTCAATGTTTATTGATTGAGGAGTTGTAAATGACTTATATTTTAATATCTCAATATTTTTAAGTTTAATCATAAATATTTCTCCCTAAAATTAAATATATAACATTGATAAAGATTAACAATTTCATTGTTTCCAAGTTTACTATGACAACTCGCAAAAAACAGTTTTAATGGATATTGGGCATCACCCATTATTTCAATTAATTGAAGTAAATTTATTAAAGCCAACATCAAACCAAGTTCCAATTTATAAAGTATTTTTATCACTTAAATTTACAAAATCTATTGATGAGGAATTTAATATATTTTAAAAAATTTTAAAATATAAGCTTTAGAAATCTTTTCACTAACAAACTAAAACCCTTATTCCTCTTTTTTAGTTTTACATGACTTTAATAAAAAAAGACTACCTTATGGTAAAAATAAAAAGTTAAACCACCTAATAATTTACTTTTCAAAATCAATCTGAACTTTTTTTGTTCATCGGCTCATTCAATTTAGCAATACTTAGCCCATACTTATGAGCATTATATTGCCACACTACAAACTGTTCTAACAACATAGCGTTTTCTTTTTCCAATCTGGTATTCTTGGCTTCCAAACTCTCAATTCTAGCTTGAGCAATTTTCAAGCTTGCAGGAAGCTTTTGTTGTTTTGATTTCAATATTTTTAAAGCTGTTGGAGATTTTTTTCCTAGATCATAAGCGTTCTTAATTCTTGCAAATTTCTGTAGTGTTTGACGAGTGGGTGCAGGTACAAGTTCTAGTTGCACTTCAATCGCTTTGCATAATCGTTCCCACGTTAACTTTTCATTTGGTGACCAATAATCAAGAATTTCAACAATATCTTGAATATTCTGATCCGTTAAATGTTGTGCCATGTTAACTCCATAAATCCATTAACAAAGATTCATGCAAAACTTGCTGTTTTTCAATCTGTTTACGTTGAGTATTCTCAATAGTAGGAATGCGTTTACGACCTGCCTTTTGATACGCTAAATCAAGATGAGGGATATCTTCAGAAGATGGAAGGCTCAAAGGTGTACCATCAGGAATGTTTGGATCGTTCAATAGTGCAATCATCTGTTCACAACGTTTAATCGTTAATTCTCTCATCTCCAACCACACCGTTGCACCAGTAACATTCTTACTAACAGACTCTTTATCCTTTGCCCATAAGATTTTTTCTTTTTTTAGTCTATCTTGAAGCCGTTTTTTCTTTTCTACATCACCTTTAATACAAACATGCTCAGTGCAATTCAAACAGTTTCTATACTTTAAGCAGGGTTCATCAATATACGAATGTGTACAAAGTCCAAATTCCGTAGTGTGCATAGACAACGTGGTTTTGGTATTTAACTCCTGTAGAGTTCGAGGTGTAGCGGTCTGAAATGTAAATGTACTATCAGTATTTACTATACCAACCTCATTTTTCTGCATCTCAATTAAGCCATAATTACGATCTTCAACCGTGGTATGGTCATATACTCGATTTTGCTTCATATCAGCTCGTCCCGACCATTTAGCAAGTAACAAGCTATCCATTCCATTCGTATTTGCTATGGTATTCAATAAATGTCGGAATTGATGAGTTGTCATACTATAATTACCATGTCCCCACCGCTGAAAAATAGATTTCATATTACATAATTGGCGTTTTCCTTTTAAATTTCTTCTTGTGGGCGATAAATCTTCATTTAAGTTATTAATTGTTGGAATCCATAATTCTGAAAAGATAGTTATCTTATTTGAATGAAATTGATTATGAAAAGATGCAAATAGAGCTTCTGACCACTTAATCTGAACTCCATTACCAGTTCTAAAAGGTATATAAGGAAAGCCCTGAGGCAGTCTATTACGCAGAATAATATTTAAATCATTCAGGCAGACTGCGTAATCACTAATAGGAATCTCACGAGTTATTAAAAAACTTTTGCCACTATTTTTTTCTTTACTAGTCTCATCATATAGCGACACATCAAATCCCATTGCCGACAATACTTCACTACGTTTTAATAATTGATCATCAGGCACTTTAGGACAGAACTTATGTCTCGGAAACTTATCGCTTGTCTCAAGCAAATATGCTAAATGTCTAGGCTGTTCTGACATCTTAATCAAACGTTCAATAGCCCGTTTAACCGTTGGAATCATGACACTCGGAATATATTTAATATCATACCCATAATTTTTCTGTGCATACCATCTAATACCTAATACTTTCTCAATATTCGAACCATCTTCTGCAAGCTCTAAACTGCTCTTAGAACGCCTTGGGACTTCTTCCTCGTAGATACAATTATGCTTTAAGAAAAACAGCTCTGATGCACGTTCAGGCGCAGCTAGAAGCAAACTCACAGCACTGGTGACAAAAATATCTCTATTTGACAACTCTGAATCTTTTCGTGAGAAAATATCAGCCAATGCAAAAATAGCATCTTCATCTGGAAGCTTAGATGATCTATATTCTTCTGACTCTTTATCTAGCAGAATTACCTTATCAGCAGGCTTTTTAATTGGATTTTTCCACTCTGGTAAATTCACTATTTTTAATTGGCGAATAAAATCCAAGAGAATCTTTAAGTGTCTTCCCACATGATAAGCAGAACTTGCTTTATAACTTTTCTTTGCATTCTCAGCCGCTAAATCAAAATCAGCAATAACTAATTTAGATAAATCCACTTCACCATATCGATCTAAGCATATTTTTTCTAATACCCGAATTCCCAAAATCGTATCTTGGGTTTTTAACTTACTATTAATTCTTTGATACTTAACATACGCCTTGGCAAATTCTAGAATTGAATGATCCAAGAGATTTTCAGGTCGTCTGTCTTGTGATGGCACACCTGATTTGACAAAGTTTACTTCGCCTTTCCAATAATTCTCATCAAATCTAATATCTTCATTTAATTCTGATAACTGTTTAACAAAATCAATAAACCGCTTAATTTCGAAGTAAGGAGACTGGATTTTGTCTGATGGAAAATATATTAAATTATCCATGATTAAACTCCTTACAAGCAGCAATTACTTGCTGAACGGCAATAATCGCTCGGTCATTCACAGCAGCGACTTCAAGGCTACATCCCATTGCTATTAGATCATCTCGTTCTTTAATTAATTGCTCTAGAACTAGATGATGGGGTGCATTTGCCCAAGGCATAAACTTGCTACACAGATAACATGCTATTGGCGCATGATCCCTACAATATTGATGTGTTCCACATGAGCCAACATCACAGTCCTGTTCCACACAAGATATTCGATTAGCATCTTTAATTTGTGATTGAGCCTCTATCTCATCCTTTACAACTCTTCCTTGAAAAGCATCTGCATATTTGCGTAAGTTCTCATCCATAATGGAAGAGATTTGTTGTGCAATTTCAGGAACACTTTGTACATAGCAATGTGCATTCTGGGTATCATGATGATCTAATAGCTTTGCAATGACATTCACACCTGCTTTCTGTCGAGCGGCATTAGTTCCAAGCGTGTAACGAAACCGATATGCAGTTACAGATATTGGTTTACCAGTTTCTCTAGAGCGGATACCAAGTTTTTGAATAGCTTTTTTCAAAATTTGGGTTAATTTATTGCTCGGTATATGAATAATTTCTTTTGTCAAAATCTCTGAAATTTCATTTTGATTTCCCCAATCCAAATTAACTAACTTCTCAAAATCATAGAATAGTGGTAGCTCTGTAAACTCTTGTTCAGATAGCTCTCTCTTTATTTGTTTAGTTAATTTTTGCTTTAGAATTTGAATATGTTCAAATAAAATTTTTGCAATGCTTTCTCGAATCCCTACTTCACTAAAAGCAAATCGGAATCCACTAGCACCTCTAATTTTAGCTCTCGGAATCTTAAGGATATGAACTGCATTTTTATCATTAAAACTATATTTATCAGACACGTATAGGTCTTTAACCTTTAGTCCTGAAATTTGGATGGGTCTTCTACCAGTCGCACAAAAAACACGAATTAAAGCAGCCTCATAATAGGAAATCTTATTTTCTGCTAAATATTCGTTAGTTTTAGTGATAATTGCTTGGAATTCAAATGGGCTAAATGGGCCTTCATCTGGATCAAGAGAAAGAACGGCTGTACCTTTTTCATTCCCACCTAATCTCCATGAATCTATTAAATCGTAAATTTCATCATCTACTGAAGAGTATCCTAAATTGTAGAGTTTTTTTAAAAAGACTCTAAACTTCGCTAACTTATATTCGTACCGTTTATCATTAAAATAGTTTTTATATTCTAAAATTCCTTTTAAAGTAATTTCTGACTCTCCTGTCAAAACAGGATATTTAAGAGCATAGCGGATCATTTCTTTAGCATGTGTGCTTGAGCTATATTTAGCAAAATGTATAAAGGTATTTAAAACATCCGCCCTAACTTTCTCCGAAAATTTTGAGAGATTCAACATATTAACTGTGTGATTAATATCTAAAACCCATGTATGATCATAAATATCAACTTCAAAGCCTTTGAATGAAATAAAAGAATTTGGCGGTTTATCTAAACTATCAACTTGAAGTAATTTAGTCATTTTCATCCTCAAATTTTTCTTGAATACTTAAACCTACTTCTATAGCTCGTTTATTTTCTGCACGTCTTGAATATCTTCTCGCACTTTGTGAGTTAGGTATCCATCCCATCAGATATGCACGATCATTTTCTACTTTAAATTCAGTTGTTTTACCTGTTGCCACTAAAATTTGAGATTTCTCAGAAAATTTATCATTCCAAGTATGTCTAAATGCATGTGCATGTACATTAAATGCAACAGTTCTCGAAATTTCAGAAAAGATTTTATCAAGAGCATTGATTGAAAGTGGCTGGCCTTTATTTGATAAAATTAAATAGTCCGTAAGTTCTACATTCGGCACGGTTGACCTATAATTTAAAATATAAGTTTCTAATTTTTTCTTTAGATTTTTATTGACTGCAATTGATCGACTTCTAGTTTTCACCAAGGGTTGATATAGTCTAGAATCACTCCCATCGTGAGGGTTACGTCTTATAGTAAGATATACAGCACCATTCTTTTGGGATGTTATATCTGTAATTTTTAAATTTAATAATTCCCCTTTACGACATCCTAGATACAAAAATAGATAGATAATCAGCTCATTTCTATAAGTAATATAATCTGAAATCCAAATACGATTCTGAGTATCAGGATCAACCGCCTTTAAAATTTTATATAATTGCTCACTATCAAAGGACTTATATTCAGACTCAATATCCATGGACTTTCGAGGTCTACGAGATGTAAACAAGCGTTTTGTGTTTGTTATTGCTGATGAATGAAAATATGTCTCTAACCATCCAATATACTCAGCAAAATTAGTTAAACGCCTATATATTAATTGTTTGGACACATAGTCCTGAGTAACAACCAATTTTGCTCTAGATCGCTCTCTGTTATTACCTTTTGGAAAATTTATAATTTTTTTATTTGGAGTCATTCCATCTAATCGGCTACGACTAAAACTGGCTAAATTTGATATAGCTTCGATTTCATTTAATTCCAAAAAGTCTTTACTTTTTATCCTTTGTTCTAAGTCAATTCCTAACTTATCTAACAACTGGAAGAGTAACTTAATATCTTCCAAATTAGCTGAAATTGTATTAATTGATTGACCACGATTTCTTAAATGAATAATCGTATATAAATTTGGATAAGTCATAGGAATACCATCACTATCCAAAAGAACAGCAAATCGCTCGCCACTACTCATTACAAATCTTTTAACAGACATCATGGCTAAAATTAACAAAAAATCTAAGTATTAAATACCATAGAATATAAGTAAAAAAATTTACAGAATTATTTCTAATATCTGTAAATTTTTTATTTAATTTATTGTTAAATAATAAAAAATATTAAAATTTAACAAAATGGGGGCTATAGGGTGTACTAGAACGGTAAGTCGTCGTCTAAATCAGCTGGTGCAGATGCTGGTTGTTGTGGCGCTTTAGGAGCGAAACCACCACCTTGTGGGCTATTGCCACCATTACCGAAACCGCCTTGGCCACCATAACCACCATTGTTTTGGCCGTAGCCCCCACCTTGGTTGTTATTTTGATAGCCGCCACCTTGTTGAGGCGCGTTAAAACGTGGTTGGTTAAAATCATTACCGCCAGCAAAACCTTGTTCACCTTGTTGACGAGCATCTAACATTTGCATCTGGTCGCCACGGATTTCTGTAGTGTAACGTTCTTGACCATTTTGGTCTGTCCACTGACGTGTACGTAATGAACCTTCGATATAAACCTTAGAACCTTTACGTAAAAACTGCTGAGCAATTTCCCCTAAACGGTTATGCAAAACAATACGGTGCCATTCTGTTTGTTCTTTACGTTCACCTGTATTTTTATCGGTCCAAACTTCACTTGTTGCGATAGAAAACTGGGTCAACGAGCCCCCATTTGGAAAAGTTTTTGTTTCAGGATCACGACCCAAAGTACCAACCAAAATAACCTTATTTACACCACGCATTAGCTGTCTTCATCCTATACATTTCTATGTTTTACTTTATAAGAGTTATGCTTAAATGGCTACCTCTTTACCGAACAACTGCGTTAAATCACGTCGCGAAGCGTCATCAAGAGACTGTTTATCGACTTTAATATAAGCAACTTGCTGGTCAGGCATCACCACAACTTCTTCGATACCACGAATTGCCAATAGTTGTGTGGTCCACTCATTCACCTGTTGCACTTGCGGCAATGGCAGCACAATAGATGACAAATACCGCGGCTGAGCTAAACCAAAACTAATTAGCAGCCATATTATAGCAATCCCTGCTAAGACACTCCATCCAATCGCAGTATTATGTAACATCAATAATTGACCACCTAGTGTGCCACCAAAAAAGGCACCTAAGAACTGGCTACTGGCATTTACCCCCATAGCGGTAGCTTTCGACTGGATTGGAGCTGATTTTGACAGCCAAGAAGGTAATAAAGCCTCCATGACATTAAAGGCAATAAAGAAAATACCTAAGCCTGCAAGCAAGACATATTTAGACTGATAACCAAATATCAGTAATAGTAAACCTGCAAGAATACCTGTAATTGCTGTTAAGAAAATGCCGCGCATTTTGCGATATTTTTCAGCGATGATAATGCTAGGAAATGCAAAAAACAGACTAATAACCAAAAGTGGCAAATACACCAAACCGTGGCTCGCCAAAGGAATATGCGCAAACTCAATAAGCTGTGACGGCACATAAATAAACATGGCGGTCAGCAATAAATGCAATGCAAAAACCGAAACGTGTAAACGGTTTAAATCACCCATTTGAATGACTTGTTTAAGCTGTGCCATGTAGCCTTGCTGGTAATTACGATGGTGACGAGTGACTTTAGGCACCAGCAATAACATCGCAATCGCGATCAAACCCATGATGGTTGTCACAAAGAACAAACCAGAAATACCTACAAGGCTTGTGAGCCAAGGCCCAAGACTAAAAGCGACTACAAAAGACAAGCCAATACTCATCCCCATGGCAGCCATGGCTTTAGTACGCTGCTCTTCACGCGTCACATCGGCTAAAAGTGCCATAACTACTGCCGAAACTGCACCCGCCCCAGCGATAGCACGGCCAATAATTACGCCATAAATGGTGTCAGATAATCCGGCAATTGCACCACCAATAGCAAAGAGTAACAGACCAAAGACCACAAGCGGTTTACGGCTAAAACGGTCAGCAAGTAAGCTAAATGGAATTTGTAAAATGGCCTGACTTAAACCATAAATACCTACAGCCAAACCAATGAGTGCTGGAGTCGCATATTGATATGACTGCCCAACTACAGAAAAGACAGGAATAATCATGAACAAGCCCAACATGCGTAGTGCAAAAATACTACTTAAGGCAAAAGTTGAGCGACGTTCCAAAGCATTCATCATATCAATACACGTTATCAAACTAAGTAAATTATAAGCCGATTCGTTTCTAAAAATACGGGACACCTTATTTAAAATAACGATTTGGGCTTAAAAAAATAAAGAGGCGTTTAGCCTCTTTAGTTTATCGAAGTTTGCTGAAAATTAGCTTAAGGCGACTGTTGCTCGCGCTTCGAATATTGAATTGAAGCGATAACCGCCCAAACAATGAACGCTACACCAATTAAACCTGTAACAACTTCCGGCACATGCACGCCTGTACCACTTGCAATCATAATGAATGCTAAAGCACCGATCGCATAATGCGCGCCATGTTCCAAGAACACATAGGCATCTAGTGTGCCTTTTTCTACAAGATAAACTGTCATTGAACGGACAAAAATAGCACCAATTGCAAGACCGAGCATAATCACGACAACGTCGCTAGTAATGGCAAATGCACCAATTACACCATCAAAACTAAATGATGCATCTAACACTTCAAGATATAAGAAACCACCTAAACCGGCTTTTACAACACCAGAAGCAGCGCCTGATCCATCTTGTAATACAGCATTACCATTTTCATCAATTTCAGGTTCGCCGCCCAACAAATGACTGAGCACTTCAACGCCAATATAAACCACAATGCCCCAAATACCGGCCATAGTTACAGCTAAACGTTGATGGTCATCGACATAACCTGCCATCACAATTAAGGCAATCAAAGCAAGAAATACAGACATTGCTGGTACGCTTGCCAAGCTTGCAAGTTTAGATTCAAGCCATCTAAACCAATGCGTTTCTTTTTCGTCATCAAAGAAGAAGTTTAAGAACACCAGTAATAGGAATGTTCCACCAAAAGCCGAAATTTCAGCGTGATGAGCCATTAAACGTTCAGAGTAGGTTTTCGGATCATTAAGTGCCATTTTGGCTACTTCGATAACACCCATATCAGCAGTCACTGCAACAATCACGACTGGGAAAATCAGACGCATACCAAAAACGGCGATTAAAATACCTACCGTTAAAAAGATCATTTTCCAGAACGGGTCCCAATTACGGAGAACCGATGCATTCACGACCGCATTGTCAAAAGATAAAGAAACTTCCATCACAGCTAAAATCGCGGTAATGGTTAAAGCTTTAAGCATGGTTGACACGCCCGCTTCAGGTCCATGGGTAAAACCCCAGTAAGCGGATAGTGCTAAACACACCACCGTAAAAAATATCGAAAATCGGAAATGCTTCATGGATCAGACCTATACCAAGAACTAAATTTAATCTTTCTTAAAACCGCGGCTATTATATCGATAATTAACCACAAAACGATGTTGTTTTGTGCCGTTATTCACTTTACTTTATCTCACTGTTTAATAAAGAAATTTATAATATTTCATTAACTTATTAATCGTATTAAATATTTTCTTGCGATATATCTATCATTATTATTTTTGTATTTTAAAATTGATTTAAAATCGGGTTTAGCTGTCTTATTTTAAATGGAATGTTTTTATGCTTTTTTCTCAAGAACTTTGGCAACGTAATTTAAATTTATATCAAAAAATTCTCGACCTGCCTTTTAATCAGGAACTTGCTAACGGTACTTTAGATAAAGAAGCTTTTTGTCATTATGTTATTCAAGATGCTCAATATTTAGTGGCCTATGGCCGTGTGCTGGCTGTTGCAGCAGCTAAAGCTTTTGATGCTGACGATATTATGCAGTTTTCAGATGCAGCTAAAATTGCAATTGTGGTCGAGCGCAGTTTGCATGACGACTTTATGAAAAACTTTGGGGTAACTAAAGAAGAATTTAAAAATACCCCATTGACCTTGGCAGGCCATCATTACACTTCATTTTTGACAGCAACTGCTTGGTCTGAAAGCTACCCTGTTGTACTTGCTGCTCTATTACCTTGCTTCTGGATTTATGCCGAAGTCGGTAAAGACATTGTGAGTAAGTCTGTCCCAAACAATCCTTATCAGGCATGGATCGATACCTACGCAGGTGAAGAATTCCATACCGCCGTTCGTAATGTGATTGCGACGGTAGATAAAGTTGCCGCACGTTGTGATGCAGATACTTTAGAGAAAATGCATGCAGCCTATACCATGGGTGCAAAACTTGAATGGTTATTTTGGGATAGTGCCTACCATCAAAGACAATGGTTAGGTTTAGATCAGATCTAAAAATAAGATGAGTTCTGACCATTTAGTTCATTAAATGGTCAGTGTTTAATTTAACTTTGAAACAATTGCCAGCCGTAAATCAAACCTGCCGCAGCCACAACCCAGCATAGTGTTGCGACTCCTAAACAAGACCACATCGACATACGAGTTGCCAGCACATAAACAGCAACTAAATAAATGGCATAAGGAATAAGTGACCATAGACCAAACAAAGCCGTTTTTTGTAACGCTTCGGCTCCTTTTTGCTGAAAAACAATCACATGAGCAATTAAAGCGAAGGTAGGAAAAAGCGGGACTAAACCCGCAATATAAAATGCCTTACTTTTCGATAAAATCGAAATAATGAGGACAACTCCAGCCCCCAACATACACTTTAAAAATAACGCCCACATGCGCTGATCCTATCTGGTCATATCCATTTCAAAACGCTGTATTTTGCGCTTTTTAAAGAAAATTAACAGCGACTAAAGCAATCAATGCCGGAACCGCCTGAATATAAATAATCTTTTTACTGGCAGTCAGACCACCATAAATACCAGCAATCAGTACACAGCCTAAAAAGAAGTTGGCAATTGATGTTGCAAATGACGCATCAGCCAATAAAGACCAAAATAAACCTGCTGCTAAAAAGCCATTATAAAGACCCTGGTTCTGTGCCATGACTTTGGTGAGTTTTGCTTTTTCTGCATTATTTCCAAAGGCTTTCATGCCATAAGGTTTGTCCCATAAAAACATCTCTAACACTAAAATATAGACATGTAATATTGCGATAAGCGCAATCAATATTTGTCCAATCATACAATTTTCCTTTTTATTTTAAAGATATGAAAAAAGATCAGTCTCTCGACTGATCTTTTAGTGTTTTACGGCTTTAATAATACTTTGCCTTGACGAGCGCCTTGCGTTGCTCTTTGAGCCGCAGTTTTAATCTCATCAAAACTAAATACACCTTCTACAGGAAGGATTAATTTTTTCTGAGTCGCTAATGTTAGCAGCTCAACGATCAGTTCCTTTTTACGAGCTGCTGGCATTTCTTTATTAACTACACTCGCCCAGAAACCTTTTACTGTCGCTTGTTTGAAAATTAGATCACCCGATGAAATCTGCATGGTTTCGCCAGTCATACTACCGAACGAAACGAGCAGGCTATTTTCACTGAGTAAGTGCAGCATTTCGCCACTTGCACTTCCACCAATCGAGTCCACACCGGCAATCAGAGGTTGGTCGCCATGAATCTGTTTAACTTGCTCTTTCCAGTTAGGCTGATCGGTTGCAACTACATGTTGAATACCTAATGCTTGCATTTCTGCAATTGCATCAGTACGACGAACCAGATTAATCACAGGTAAGCCACGTGCCTGTGCAATCATGGCAACTGTTTTACCGACTGCACCATTCGCCGTGTTTTGAATGAGCCATTGACCCGGTTGAACATTTACAAAGTCGAGTAGCATAAGTGCACTAATTGGCATACCAATCAGTTGTGCTGCTGTTTCATCATCAATTTCATTATTGAGTGGAATAATCCCATGAGCAGGCGCAATAAAGTATTCAGCCCAACTGCCATGCACAGCCGCAACTGCAATACGTTGCCCTACCTGTACATGTTCAACACCTTCACCTAACGCATCTACAATACCAACTGCCTCACTGCCACCAATCGCAGGTAAGGTTGGTTTATAGCCATAACTACCGCGTACTGTCCATACATCATGATTATGGATCGGAGACATGATGGTTTTAATACGCACTTCGCCTGCTTTTGGTTCAGGCTTTGGCATATCCGCCTGCTCTAAAACGTCTACAGGTTCGCCAAAATTACGATGGATAATACTTCGCATGCTTTATTCCTCTATCGGTTTTAAGAGTTGTTGGGTGGTTTCTAAGGCTAGATGTAGATGTGCTTTGTCTTGCGACAATTTTGTGAGTAAAGCAGCACCTAACCATAACTGATACATGACTTGCGCAGTTTTCAAAGGTTCAATATGTTTTGGAATTGATCCTTCTTGTTGCCCTTCTTTGAGTAGTAAAGCCAAACGTTGGGTTAGTTTGTGCACACCGTCATTGAGAATTTGGCGCATATCTTCTGACAAGTCCGAAACTTCGGCTGCCAATTTCACAATCAAGCAGTTTTCAGCCCAGCTACCATGTACCGGATCATCAATCCACGCTTGCCATAAAGCCATTAAACGGGCATGGGCACTTTGCTCACTGTGCTGCCAAAGCTGTTCCATACGGACTTTATAATTGGCCATGTATTGCTCGAGCAACGCACAGCCAAACGCCTCTTTTGAAGCAAAGTAGTGATAGAACGAACCTTTAGGTACGTCACAAGCCTTTAAAATTTCTTGCAAACCAACACCGACAAAACCTTTATGTAGTACCAGTTCAAAACTGGTATCTAGAATGTGTTGTCGTGTGGTTTCGCTTTTATTTAATCGTTTCATGCATTCATCATAAACAACTATTAGACCAGTCGTCTAGTAAAATTATGTTGCTGGTTAAAATTTGCTTAGAGTAGAAATGTAGAATGAGGAATGTTAAAAATACAACCTGCTTAATTAAACAAATTTTGTCGTTTGTCGTTTAACCGTCACAATTTGTCGCTTTAAATCATTTTATACCACTTGAACAATTTTAAATCGTTATCATATATAGGGTCTGTTGTTTATAACCAGTCACACCTCCCTGCGGCTGATCACTCAACACCTAAATTTTCATCAATACACAATTGAGATGTTTTATGAGCCAAAGTCATATCCGTATTCGAGGCGCACGTACCCATAACTTAAAAAATGTGTCACTCGATATTCCACGCGACAAATTTGTGGTAATTACGGGGCTATCAGGTTCAGGAAAATCTTCTCTTGCCTTTGATACCTTGTATGCCGAAGGACAGCGCCGTTATGTCGAATCACTTTCGGCATATGCCCGTCAGTTTTTATCGCAAATGGAAAAACCTGAAGTTGACTCGATTGAAGGTTTATCACCAGCCATTGCCATTGAGCAAAAGTCTACCAGTCATAACCCACGTTCAACCGTTGGTACGATTACCGAAATTTATGACTATTTACGTCTGCTTTATGCACGTGTCGGTACGCCTTATTGCCCTGAACACGACTTACCTATGGTTGCGCAAACTGTTTCTGAAATGGTCGATGCGGTAAAGAACCTTGAGGAAGGTACAGCACTTATGTTGCTTGCCCCTGTTGTTCGTGAGCGTAAAGGTGAATACAGCAACTTGTTCGAACAACTACAAGGTCAAGGTTTTGTTCGTGCGCGTGTTGATGGTGAAATCATTGATATTGATACACCACCAGAACTCGACAAAAAGAAAAAACATACCATTGAAGTCGTTGTTGACCGCTTTAAAGTACGTGATGACTTAGGCAACCGTATTGCTGAATCATTTGAAACTGCACTGCGTTTAGGTGGCGATATTGCCGTTTTATCGTGGATGAATGGCGAACACCCAGATCGCGTTTTTTCTGCAAAACACTCATGCCCTGAATGTGATCGCGCAGTCGCAGAGCTTGAGCCACGTTTATTTTCATTTAATAACCCGTTCGGTGCGTGCCCTGTCTGTGATGGCTTAGGTACACGTAGCCATTTTAGCCCTGAAAAACTCATTCCTAACCCTGAGCTTGCAATTAGTGAAGGTGCTATTCGTGGTTGGGATCGTCAACGTCCTTATTACTATTCAATGCTGCAAAAAGTTGCCGACCATTTCGGTTTTCAACTTGATACACCTTGGAATCAGTTAGATAAAGACACGCAAAAGAAATTCTTACAAGGTACTGGCAAAGAAAAAATCGATTTAAGTTATATCGATGAACGCGGCCGTAAACATACTCGCGTACAACCGTTTGAGGGAATCTTGCCCCACCTTGAGCGCCGCTACCGTGAAACTGAAAGTAACTATGTACGAGACGATTTAGCTCAATATCTCTCTAATGCAGCGTGTGATGCATGTGGCGGTTCACGTCTCAATGAAATTTCACGTCATGTTCGTGTAAAAGATAAAACCATTGCCGACATTACCCGCATGTCGATTGGAGATGCCGAAAGTTACTATCAAGGTATAAACCTTGAAGGTGCCAAAGGTGAAATTGCAGATAAAATCTTTAAAGAGATTCGTGAGCGCTTACACTTCTTGGTGAGTGTTGGCCTGAACTATTTAAGTCTGGCTCGTTCTGCCGAAACACTATCGGGTGGTGAAGCCCAGCGTATCCGTCTAGCTTCGCAAATTGGTGCAGGTTTGATGGGTGTCATGTACGTCCTTGATGAACCATCAATTGGTCTCCATCAACGTGATAATGACCGTTTATTACAAACGCTAATTCGCTTACGTGACTTAGGTAATACGGTATTAGTTGTTGAACATGATGAAGATGCAATCCGTGCAGCTGACCATATTATTGATATCGGCCCTGGTGCTGGTGTGCATGGTGGCGTTGTCATTGCTGAAGGTACGTATGATGAGCTGGCTAAACATGCCGACTCACTCACAGGCCAATATCTTTCAGGCAAACTCAAAATTGAAGTGCCAAAACAGCGAACTCAACCACCTAAACCTGAAGAAAAAATTAAACTTTCAGGTGCAGCGGGTCATAACTTAAAAAATGTCGATTTAACCATCCCACTTGGCATTATGACCTGTGTCACGGGTGTTTCAGGTTCAGGTAAATCAACACTGATTAACCGTACGTTACTCCCACTGGCTGCAACACAGCTCAACGGTGCAACAACCTTAACCGCTGAAAAATTTGATTCAATTGATGGTCTTCAACATCTGGATAAAGTCGTTGATATTGACCAAAGCCCAATCGGCCGTACACCGCGCTCTAATCCAGCGACTTATACGGGTCTATTTACGCCAATTCGTGAGTTATTTGCTCAAACACCAGAAGCGAAAGCTCGTGGTTATAGTGCGGGTCGCTTCTCGTTTAACGTAAAAGGCGGACGCTGCGAAGCGTGTGAAGGCGACGGTATGATTAAAGTCGCAATGCACTTCTTACCAGACATGTATGTACCTTGCGATGCTTGTCATGGCAAACGTTATAACCGTGAAACACTTGAAGTCGGTTATAAAGGCAAAAACATTTCTGATGTTTTAGAAATGACGGTTGAAGATGCTGCTGAGTTCTTTAGTGCTATTCCAGTTATTCACCGCCGCTTAGAAACCTTAACTCAGGTTGGCTTAGGCTATATTCGTTTAGGTCAGGCGGCTACTACTTTATCGGGTGGTGAAGCACAGCGTGTCAAACTGGCTCGTGAGTTAGCGAAACGTGATACGGGTAAAACGCTTTATATCTTGGATGAACCAACAACAGGTCTGCATTTCCATGATATTGCCAAGTTACTCGATATTTTGCATGAGCTACGCAACAAGGGTAATACCATTGTGGTGATTGAACATAACCTTGATGTCATTAAAACAGCAGACTGGGTGGTCGACTTAGGTCCAGAAGGTGGTTCGGGCGGTGGTATGATCATTGCCGAAGGTACACCTGAACAAGTAGCCGAGGTTGAAATTTCCCATACTGGCCGCTTCTTGAAACCGATGTTGAAACAATAAAACAAAAAGCCGGAATTTATTTTCCGGCTTTTTTTATCCCTCTACTACATTTCGTCCCCGAGCTTTAGCTCTTAAGAGTGAACGATCAGCGTTCTCTAATAACTCCATCCAGCTTGTCGCTCCAATCGCAAACCCAATACTGACCGATACATGCAATTTTTCTTGCGTACCAGATAGATCAATTTCCTCTAGAGAAATTGCAATACGAATTTTTTCGGCCAAGAGACGTGCATCTAAAAACTGCACTTGTTCTAACAAAATTAAAAACTCATCACCACCATAACGAACAATTAAATCAGAAGCCCGTACATTTGCTTTTAATTGATCTGCGATACGCCGAATCACTTGGTCACCCACAATATGACCATATTGATCATTCACGTGTTTAAAGCGATCAATATCAATAATCATCAAACAAGTTTGAGAAAATTTTTGAGGGTAACTCTCAACAATTTTTAAATACTCAGATAAAGCCAAACGATTGGATACACCCGTTAATGGATCTGTATTGGCAATATTTTTAAGCTGGAATTCAAAAGCATCTCGCTGCTTGAGCATCCTTTGTAAACGATCAATAGCTTCGAACAACGAAATAAATTCGCCTTTTTTAGGTTTCAACTCATCTATTGGATAATCTGTGCTATGAGATAAATCAAGAATTAAGGTACGGGCCTGAATAAGAGGCTCAAACACCCTTCTCTTTGCATAAATTAGTGTAAGTAACGCTGCTGCTAAGGATATGCTTGAAATGAGTAAAGTAAGGAAAAACTTCTTTTTTGCTAAATAGTTTTCTTGAGATGCAATCAAGACGCTTTTATTAAGTAAAAACTTTTGCAAATCAATAACCGTGGTAAATTTATCAACGATCTGGTCTGTCAGTTCTGTTCCGTTTAAATGATAGGCTTGGTGCTTTTGGCTTTCATCTAAAAGCTGACCCACAATAGGTACGCCTTTATCTAAAAATTCAGTTTTAACCCTTGAGTAAAGGCGATGATATTCCGGAGTTTTAGCTTGCTCTGACTGTAGTGTGTCTACAAGTGCCCATAAGTAGCGTGCTTGCTGCTGAGTCTGCAAAGACCGCGCCCGATTATCATTAGGTATGGTTTCTTTAAAGGTCACAGGCGCAATAACATTAGATGCGGTACGACCAGCTTGATCCCGCATATCGGTCAACACCACAATCAAAGTAAAGTAATTGTTAATTTGGCTATCTTTACTTTTTAACTGTAGCATCAAATTTTGTAAAACTTCTCGGCAGCTATCCCAAGCTCCAAACATAGCCAAAATTGCATTATCGAATTGTATAGAGCTTCTCGCTTGTTCAGGAGTTGCAACATAATAGTCAACTACAGCGCGAGCTTGTTTTAAATCATCTCTAAATTTAGTATCTAAAGTATTTGCTAAATCGGTATAACCTTCTTCTTTTAAAATATGAATAGTTTCATTAAGTTGGCGATCAACAGAAAGGCGATATTCTTTTAAGTTTTTTTGATTTTTTAAAAAGTCGGCAGCGTTACTCGACATTAATTTATTTGCGGGCGCACGTTCTTTAGATACTTTATTTGCAACTTCAGCAATTGATCTTAAGCTTTTAATTTCAACCAAAGCCTGTTTAGTTTTTAAGTACTCTTGATAACTGCTGACAATAAGCGGAACCGCCATAAACAGTAAGGACAAAATAATGACCAACATGAAGAAAAACAGTCGATTACTGATATGTTCTGAACGTAATCCTGACATTTCTAGCTGGTACTCCGTAAATGTCCTACCATGATCACTACTATTGAATGAAGTAATTAATCCGCATCCTAGCACTTTACTGAACAGAAGTTCAGCAACAAAGTTCGATTAACGCAATATACGCTTTCATCTTTTCTATTTCTTAAAAATTTGATCGAAAGAGCAAATGATGGCTATAGCAAAACTCCATTTTACAGATGATGTAAATTTCGCAATCCTATAATTAGCTTCTTTTTCCTCTTGGATGTTTCTCCCAGCATCCTAAACCCAGCCCTCAGCTGGGTTCTTTTTTATACACACTCAATAGAAGAAATTTCATGTATTTTTTAATAAATATTAATGTTTTCTTATAGATAAAAAAAAGCTCAACCTTGGGGAAAGCTGAGCTCGTAAAGTCTGATGTGATAACACATCGTATCTGGGAAAGCACTTCCAACTCTAAAAATGTTAGATAGTGAACTTTGCAATTGAATTGTGTGACTTATCTCTAATTTTGTAAAGTTGATTAAATTGATCAGAATTAATTTTTTAATCGTTTTTTTAGTTTAAAAACATGTTTTCTTTGCTTTATTCAATTATATAATAATTCAAAATAGATAGATTATTTAGATGAACTTATCAAAATAGTGTTAACTATTACTCAAAATACAGCAAAATTGAAAAAAGAATAATGTTTGAGTGGCTATTTATTAGACAAGTCGACAAATAAATTAACGTTAAAACCGATTAATAAAATCGCTTTTTCCAATTGTAAATGTAATTATTTTTAAACTATTTAGTGTCAATTCCCTATGAAACTTAAGGTTTAGACTCTTGTTAATGTTCATTTTTTTAGCAGGTTGACATAATACACTTCAATTGTTGTTTTTTTAACCATTTTTAACATAAGTGTCAAATTTCCTTAACATTACGTTTCATCTATTATTGACTTCATAAATTGTTACAATACAATGACCCCAGCTTTATCTCTTGTTAATGCTGGAAATGATTATGAAAAAACTTGGTTTAGCCACTGCTGTATTATTAGCCATGACCGGTGCTCATGCTTATCAATTTGAAGTTCAAGGTCAATCTGAATATGTTGACACAACTGCAAATGATAAAAACTTCACTGGTGACGTTGCTGGTACATTCTATTTGAAAAATGTTGATACAGCTAAGGGTCCTTTAGCTGAAGCAGCTTTCTTAAACCAAGCTTCTAGCGTGTCTTTAGGTTATAGCTATCAACAATATGACCAAAACAACGTAAACTACCACATTGGTACATACGGTGTTAAAGGTGAGGCATACGTTCCAACTCCTTACCTTCCTGTATATGCTAGCGCAACTTACAACCACACTGATGTTGATGGTAAAAACAACTTCTCTAAAGATGACAACGGTGACCGTTATGCATTAGAAGTTGGTGCTATGTTGTTACCTAACTTCTTAATGACTGTTGGTTATACAAGTGTTGCTAACCAATTCGCTTTAGATAACTTCGGTATCATCGGTAACGGTATCTACTCTGCTGTTAACCAAACTGCTGCTATCCAAAACGACCAAGATGCTGTTACAGCACGTGCTAAATATGTTGGTCCAATCGATGGAACTAACATGGCAATCGGTTTTGAAGCTGCTGGTGCATTCGGTCAAGAAAACCAATACGGTTTAAAAACTGACCTTTACTTAACTCCTAAGTTAAGTGTTGGTGCTACTTTCGTTGGTAACGATGGCGAAGCTGACATCAAAGGTAATGACCTTGGTGAATTCCGCCAAGCTTGGGGTGGTAACGTAAACTACTTCATCACTCCTGCTTTAGCAGTTGGTGCATCTTACATGAAAGCTGACGTTAAAAAGTCTAGCTACGATACACAAACTATCGGCTTAAATGCTAAATTCCGTTTCTAATTTAATTTAGAAATTGAATTAAAAAAAGGACTCAATTGAGTCCTTTTTTTATGGCTATTAACTGCGTACGATATTTAAGAAATGTAAATGACGTTCGTACTGATCAATAATATCCTGAATCAAATCTTCCTGAGTCCAGTCCATTACATCATAGTTTTGTCCGCCTTCTCTCAAAAATACCTCAGCTTGAAAATATTGACCGTCTTCTGCTTCTGTACGACCAATTAAAAAACTTGGAGGTACTGTTTCACGTGAAACAACTTTATAAATAAAATTAATTTCATGATGATGATCGACTCGAAGCTGCATACCATCTTCCACTTCACTAATCGACACCTCAAGATGACGGCGTCTAAACTCATGCTGAATATTTTCAAAAGCACGTGAAACCTGCTTTTCAATATATTTCTTCACCTCTTCTTCACTATGAGGATAATGCATGATTAAACCAAGACGCTGCTGCCAGCTTCTAGGGTTATGAATGGCGCGTGGTGTAATGCGAGCCTCTTGAATTGCTATCATTTTAGTGACATCAAGATGTAAGGCTTTTATTAGGCCCCAACTCATTAACAGCATGACTACGGTAAAAGGCAACGCACTCATAATGATTGAAGACTGAAGCGCCGCAAGACCGCCCACCAAGAGTAGAATAATAGCCAGCACCGCCATAAGTACTGTCCAGAACAGGCGCTGCCAAGTAGGTGAATTTTCAGTTTTTGCAGTTAAGTAGTCTGTAACGAGTGCCCCTGAGTCCGCCGAAGTCACGAAGAATAAAACCACCAAAATAGTCGCCAGAATATTCATGACACCAGACCATGGCAAGTGTCCTAAAAACTCAAATAGAGCAACTGACGAGTCTTGCTGAACAGCCTGAATTAAAGTGGTTTGATGCTCATGGATAATGCTAAATAACGCGGCATTTCCTAAAAATCCCATCCAGATAATGGTAAAGCCTGTTGGAATGAGGAGTACCCCGACAATAAATTCTCGAATAGTACGACCACGTGAAACCCTTGCGATAAACATACCTACAAATGGCGACCAAGAAATCCACCAAGCCCAATATAAAATCGTCCATCCCCCAATCCATCCATTCGGCTGATAAGCATATAAATTGAATGTCATGGTAAAAAGGTTAGAGATATACTGCCCAGTGTTTTGAATAGTGGTCTGAAGTAAATAAATACTAGGGCCAGCGATAAAAACGAATACTAATAATATTAAAGCTAATACTAAGTTTAGCTCTGATAAACGTTTGACCCCTTTATCTAGTCCTAAGAACACAGATAATGAAGCGAGAATACTCACAAAAATAATGAGTAAAACCTGAGTAGTGGTGCTTTGCTCAATACCAAATAGATAATGTAAACCAGAGTTAATCTGGGTAACACCAAATCCGAGAGAAGTCGCTACACCAAATACCGTACCAATGGTCGCAAATATATCGATGCTGTCACCCCACGGTCCATAAATCTTTTTACCAATCAGTGGATACAGTGCTGAACGGGTTTTTAGCGGTAAATTATGCCGATAAGCAAAATAAGCTAATGCTAAACCGACCACGGCGTAAATTGCCCATGCATGTAAGCCCCAGTGAAAAAAGGTTACACGTAAAGCTTGTTGTGCTGCCTCAATTGTCTGTGGCTCACCACTTGGTGGGTTGACATAGTGCATGACAGGTTCAGCCACACCAAAGAACATTAAGCCAATACCCATACCCGCAGTAAACAACATGGCAAACCATGATCCGTTACTATATTCGGGCTGGCTATGGTCAGGGCCTAATTTAATACGTCCAATCGCAGAACAGGCAATATAAATGAGTAGGATAAGAAAGAAGGCAACCGATAAGACATAGAACCAACTAAAAGAATCAGTGATCCACTGCTTTAACTGTTGCGTGAGAAGTTCAAAAGAACTCGGAGCGATCACAACAACTGCTAAGAACAAAGCAATAATAATGACCGTACCCAAAAAGACATTGGGATTAACATTTGCGAACCAACTCGCTTGTTTGGAAGGCATAAATCCTCCATGTTATTTTAATGAAAATGACAGGCTTAAAGCCAATAAAGACATTCAGGAATGAACAAAGTTTTATCTTTCAATAGAGAAAGCCGATAATACTTTAAATAAACTTAAATAATATTGCAGTTACAAAGGTGTAAATAAATTAAAACACCTCCTTCTTTATTTATCAGAATTCTTTTTAGGCGTGTGCTTGATATATTGTAAAGCGATTAAACGCGTAACTATTAGGGCCAAATACATCACACCACAAAACATCTGTAACATCGCTAAAACACGTGCTGGTGGACTAAGGGGCATTAAATCAGACAGTCCCGTAGCTGACTGCAAACTAAAGCTTAAAAACAGTAAATCTAACCAAGTTTGTAAGTGATGGATGTGGTTTGGATTTTGAAAGCTATTAGGAATGAGTAACTGACAAATGTTATATAAAAATGCAAATCCCCAAGCCAGCAAGGTAAAAACTGCGGCAGCTGCAAACAACTCATCGCGGGTTAAATATCGGTCAGCAAACATATAGCGAAATAAACCATAAGCAGCCGAAAAGTAAGCTAAGGCTTCACAGCTATGGGCAAAAATCTGGATGGTTAAATTGCTATAGCCTAATAAAATAAAGACCGAAGCTATAATTGCCCCACTGACAAATGCGAGACCGAGAAAAGTGAACATGGGTGTTTGGCGAATAACTTTGGCAATAATGAGTAATGCAAGTACCCCTAGCGCCCAAGTTAAGGTCCTGTAAGCCTCATTATCAAAAGTCAGCATAGCCAGAATAAGTAAAATGAATTGCACCAACAGCAGCCATGCAGAAGGCAACAATCGAAAGCTCGACCAGAATTCAATGATAGATCGCATTTAATTATTTTCCATTTTTTCATTATGTTTTGGATTATAGAAAATCATACTGTACAAAAAATAGGATAAACAAGTTGTTCTTTATTAAGGAGCTTCTTTCAATACACTTTATGAGATAAATAAAAAAAGCCCCGTAGGGCTTTTTTGAGATGTTCAATATATTTTGATTAGTGATCTGATGCGCCAGAAGCACCAATACCTGTCATTGAACGAACATATTGAGCGTCGAAAGAAGCGCGTTCTTTTTTCGCACGTGCTGAGCTGTCAGTTACCGAGAAGAACCAGCAGCAAAGGAACGACAAAGGCATTGCAAATAATGCAGGACCATTGAACGGGTTAATTGGGGTATCAGAGATTTTTAAAGTATCTACCCATACTGCTTTAGACAGAATAATGAGTACAACCGCTGTTACAAGACCAACTACGCCACCAGTGACCGCACCACGAGTTGTTAAACCTTTCCAGAACATTGAAAGAACAAGAATTGGGAAGTTTGCACAACACGCTACAGAGAATGCTAAACCTACCATGAATGCTACGTTTTGCTTTTCAAACAAAATACCTAAAATCATGGCAAAGATTGCTAAACCAAGCGTCGCGATTTTTGACATGCGAAGCTCTGAAGCTGGCGTGGTTTGACCTTTTTTAAATACGTTAGCGTATAAATCGTGTGAGATCGCAGATGCACCTGAAAGTGTTAAACCAGCAACAACTGCAAGAATCGTTGCGAACGCTACTGCTGAAATGAAGCCCATGAATAAGTCACCGCCTAAAGCGTCACTTAAATGCACGGCTGCCATATTGTTACCACCAACAAGCTCAAGTTTGCCGGTCATTGCCATTTTCGCAACATCAAGGAATTGCGGGTTGTTTGATACGAAAAGGATCGCACCGAAACCAATAATAAAAGTCAAAAGATAGAAGTAACCAATAAAACCTGTTGCAACGACAACTGATTTACGCGCTTCTTTTGCGTCTTTTACCGTGAAGAAACGCATAAGAATGTGTGGAAGACCTGCTGTACCAAACATGAGTGCCAAGCCAAGAGATAAGGCATCAATCGGGTTTGCGGCAAGTTTACCTGGTCCCATAATTTTTGCAGCATCTTCAAAGCTTACGTCGTGAACTTTACTGAACACTTCAATTGATTGGGTGAACATATTACTAAAGCTGAAACCAACCGCTTTCATCACCATAAAGGCCATGAACGTTGCACCACTTAATAACATCACTGCTTTAATGATTTGTACCCATGTGGTTGCTAGCATGCCGCCGAAAATAACGTATGCCATCATGAGCAAGCCGACAATCACAACTGCAATGTTATAGTTCAAACCAAATAATAGTTTGATGAGCTGACCTGCCCCTACCATTTGTGCAATCAAATAGAACGCGACTACAACAAGCGAGCTGAAAGCAGCTAAAGTACGAACTGGTTTTTCTTCAAGACGGAATGACACTACATCTGAAAGGTTATATTTACCAAGGTTACGTAAGCGTTCTGCCACCAAGAATAAAACGATTGGCCAACCGACCATGAACCCGAGTGAATAGAGCAAGCCGTCAAAACCTGAGCTAAACACCATTGCAGAAATACCAAGAAATGACGCTGCTGACATATAGTCACCCGCAATCGCCAAACCGTTTTGGAAACCACTGATCCCACCACCAGCAGTATAGAAGTCTTGCGCCGATTGAGTTTGTTTAGCCGCCCATTTGGTAATAAACAAGGTAAAGCCAACAAAGATGATAAACATGATAATGGCATGCCAGTTGGTGGCTTGCTGTTCTGCTTCACCTAAGTCCGGGCTTGCCATAGCAACAGTTGAATATAGCGATGCTGCTGCCAATAAGGCTTTCGCTTTGAATGAATTCCATTTCATATTAGTGTAGTCCTTTCTCATGCGTGATGGCTTCAACTTCCTTCAACGCTTCTTCACTCAATTGGTCAAGGGTATTATTTGCGATATAGGAATACACACCACAAAGTAGGAAAGATAAAACAATAATTCCTAAACCTAGCGGGATCCCCCATGTCGTTACACCACCACTAAAGGAACTCATCAAAAATTCTTTGTTGTAGCCCACAAGTAGCATAAAGCCCACATAAAGCACTAACATGATGATTGTGAGCGTCCAGCTTAATGCACTTTTTTTCTTGACCATTTTTTGAAACTTTGGATTACGTAGAATCTGTTCTACTTGGCTTTGATCCATAACCAAACTCCTTACATAGTGCCCAACCTTGGTCACTTTTTTTTAATGTATTTTTTCATTATTAAAGTTAGCAAGATTCCAGCTCAGTCGTAACTTAGACTTTGGTCGTTAAAATTTAATCAATTTATAGCTTTGTTTCGGCTTGGGTTATGATAGGCATAAGGTTTCACTTATGTAGGTCATATGAACAGCTGGCTGATTATTGGGGTGCTCACTCTTTATATTGCGCTTTTATTTGTCTGTGCTTTTTTTGGTGAGAAGCATGCCAGTCGTCTTAGCACGCGTGGCCGTATGTTTTTATTTAGCTTAACTTTAGGTGTCTATTGTTCCTCTTGGACATTCTATGGCGCAACTGGGGCTGCCGTACGTGAAGGTGTCATCTTTTTACCTATTTATTTAGGTCCACTGTTATTTGTCTGGTTTGGTTATGACATCTGGCGGCGTCTAGGTCGAGTTCGTCAGCATCATGCGATTTCGTCAATCGCTGACTTTGTCGCGGCACGCTATGGTAAAAGTGGTGTACTCGCATCGTTGGTGACTATTCTTGCAGTTATTGCGATTATCCCCTACCTCGCGTTACAGCTGCGTGCGATTGCGTTAAGTACCTCGGTCATTATGGAGCAAAGCTCGCATATTCATACGACGACCAACAGTGTGTTATTGCTCACCAGTGTGCTTGCAATTTTGGCCATGATTTTTGGTACACGGCAGATTGCAAACACTGAGCAGCATGGTGGCCTCATGCTTGCGGTTGCATTTGAATCATTTGTGAAGTTATTTGCCTTACTTTGTGTCGCTTTATTTTTTATTTTTGAATCACCGGCCAACTTGAGCCAAATGACCTCTGATGTAAACCAGACTTTTCAGGAAGTTCAGCTCTTTGGTGTACCCGAAACTTTCTGGATTCAAACATTATTGGCAGGTTTAGCCATTATTTGCTTACCACGTCAGTTCCACGTGGCTGTGGTCGAACTCCGCGATGAGAAGCATATTCGCGGTGCTCGTAAATGGTTCGCGGTTTATCTCATTTTAACTATTCTTGCCATTATTCCGATTGCAAGCTGGGCTTTACATGCCGCACCGAAGTTTCTGACTGTGCCTGATGTGGCTGTGCTGTCATTGCCTTTAAGTTATAACCAAGAGTGGCTGGCATTACTGGCCTTTTTAGGCGGGTTCTCTGCATCAACAGGTATGTTACTGGTGTCATCAGTAGCATTGTCTATTATGCTCAGTAACGACTTGATTATGCCTGCTCTATGGCGATTTAAGTTGCTGTCACGTCACGATAAGCATTTACCTAAAGTTCTTAAATTTAGCCGCCGTATCAGTATTGTTGCGGTGATGCTGCTTGGCTTTTTATTCTTCCATTTCTTTAATGACATTAACCAACTTTCAGTTTTCGGCTTATTGGCTTTTAGTGCTGTAGCACAGTTTGCACCTGCACTGATTGGTGGTTTGTATTGGCGTGGCGGAAGCCGTCAAGGCGTCTATGCAGGACTTATTATTGGATTTTTAATGTGGAGTTATACATTATTATTTCCAACTATTTTGCGTAGCTTGCCTGAAGCCTATCAGGAAACGGCTCAAAGTATTTTACTTTTCGGTCCTTTCGGCATTAATGCCCTACGCCCGGAATCTTTATTTGGTTTTGAGTCATTTGCACCTTTAACTCACGGTGTTATTTGGTCACTCGGTTTAAATATTGTTTTATATATCTGGATTTCAAAAATTTATCGGCCAAGCGTCGCTGAGCAAATTCAGGCAGAAAGCTTCTTTTATTATGAAACAAAGCCTTTACCATCACCGCACACCTCTACTGATTTAACCTATCTTCCTCATGATGCGGCCCGCTTAAAAGTGGGTGATTTATTTGCCCTAGCCAAAAGAATTACGGGTGAGCAACCCACTACGCAAGCGTTCGAAAATTTTTGTGAGCAAAATCACCTCACCCTCAACCCAAATAGTATTGCCAATGGCATGTGGTGGCGTTTTACCGAGCAATATCTGGCCGGTATTATCGGTGCCGCTTCTGCACGTACGTTGCTCACAACAGCAATGATTAATAACGGCCTCGCTTTAGGACAAGTGGCTAATATTTTAGACCAAGCATCGCAGTGGCAACGTTTTAATCAGAACCTTCTTATGACCATGATTGACCACATGACCCAAGGGGTAAGCGTGGTTGATAAAAATATGTGTTTGGTCGCATGGAACAACCAATATTTAAAACTGTTTGGTTACCCAAAAGACCTCGTTTATGTAGGCTGCCCAATTGCCGACCTCATCCGTTATAACGCCGAACGCGGTGAATGTGGCCCCGGTTCAGTTGAAGAACATGTGCGTAAACGTCTTCACTGGATGAAAGTGGGAAGTGCTCACGAATTTGAACGTATTCGTAAAGATGGCCGTGTAATTCAAATGCGAGGAAATCCGATTGCAGGTGGAGGCTTTGTAACGACATTTGCAGATATTACGGCCTTCCGTGCGAACGAAGCCGTGCTTGAAGCCCGCGTAAAAGATAGAACACAACAGCTTGCCGATGCCTTAACTGAACAACAGCTTGCACGTGAACAAGCTGATATGGCCAATATGTCAAAAAGTCGATTTATTGCCGCGGCAAGTCACGATCTATTACAGCCTATGCATGCTGCTCGTCTGTTTAGTACTGTTCTTGAGCAAAGTATTTCGACCGAAGAAGACCGCCAGACCCTACAACAGCTTGACCGAGCACTCTATGGTGCAGAAAGTATGCTCTCTGCCCTACTCGATATTGCACGTTTGGAAGGCGGTACCATACAGCCAAAAAGACAACCTTATCCGTTGCATGATTTGCTCAGTGATCTTGAGTTGCAGTTTAAATCGATCGCTGCTCAGCGAAATATCTCACTGAAAGTCCACGATGTGTCTTTCTGGATCGATACCGACCCGCAGTGGATTCGTCGTATTATTCAGAACTTTGTCAGTAATGCTTTGCGTTATACCGCTAAAGGTCGAGTTGTGGTAGGTGTACTCCGCTCTGCGCAGCAGTCTGGACATATTCGAATTGGGGTTTGGGATACTGGACCAGGTATTGCCGAAGAACAACGGATTAAGCTATTCCAAGAGTTTGAGCGCTGTGGGCATTTATCACCTTGGGGTGAACAAGGTTTAGGGCTAGGACTTGCCATCGTACAACGTATGACAGGTTTGCTAAATTACCCTGTTCATGTTTACTCAGAGTTGGGCAAAGGCTCATGCTTTATGATTGAAGTACCTATTGTCGAGCCACCAAAAGTTGCAACACCAGCTGTACAAGCCGTACCTTTAAAAACTAAAGCCTACCGTATTTTGTGCCTAGACAATGATGAAACTATTCTTGAAGGAATGAGTAGTTTATTAGGAAGATGGGGTTATCAAGTTTTCAAAGCGACTGAGCCTGAACAGGCACTAGAAATTATTCAAAAAGAGAATATTCAGGTTTGGCTCATTGACCAGCATTTAAACCACAATCAACTTGGGGTTGATTTTATTACTCAAAATCGTCAAGAAGATGTTCCTGTTGCCTTAATTACAGCGGACTCGCACCCTGAATTACCGCAGCAATTAAAAGAACTGAATATTGTTTTACTCAAAAAGCCATTAAAACCAGCTTCATTAAGAGCATGGTTATCTGGGCTTAAAATTGCCAGCACGACAGACTAATCATTTATCGCTTCCCAACCTTTGATAAGTTTGGGGAGCGGTTCTTGGCAAAAATGTTTGACTGAATTTAAGCCAATAGGCAGAACTGCTCAAAAAGTCTACTTTTACCCGGTAAATCATTGACCAAAATTTCCAATGCCTTTTTTTCTATGGCAAAGCCCACCTTTTTTGTAAGTGAACACTTGTATACTTAGTTACAATTTAATAATTAATTGTTTTTATTATAGATTATTTGCGAAAAATCACCTTATACGACTTTAGTCGTATTCTACTTGCATTCTTCATGACACATAAATATTCAAAACGAATTTTTAAATTGTATAACGAATTATCAAATCGATTTCCAATCTATATAGCTTCACTGCTCTAGAATGAATGCAAAGGATAACTGCCATGAATATTTCTGATAACACCCCCCAAGGGCAACTCTCGTCTCAACAATTTTATCGTCAATACAGTGCCAATGCCTTACTTCCTGAGTTAGATTGGCAAAGTATTTTTCCGCATAGCAAGCTTAGCGAAGCACATATCAAAGCACTCAATACTATTTATCAGTGTGCTGTACCTCTCGCACTCAATGTATTTCATGATCTAAATTTTGATGTATTTGCGCCTGCTGCTTATCATCCGCAAGGCTTGGGTTTATTTGATAAATTAGCCCAACAAGAAGAGAACTTCTTAAAAGTTCTTACTGCTGAAAGTGAAAACCTTGACCATGAAACACGCCATCAAATCTGGAGTATGCTTCTACGCGGTGGTGCTGTTCTGGTTTTCAAGGCTTGGCTTGGTCATGTCAAACTTGGAGAAAACCAGTTAGATATGACTCAATTCGATGAGCTTTCTGACTTGCTGTTTATTAAGACACCTCCACATCAACTTGCTGAACGTTTGCATGTAGATGAAAAAGCAAAACTTGACCATATCTTCTTAATGTATGGCAATGATATTTTCCTTGATCGGTTCAATAGCCTAGAAACCGCAGCTCTCTTTGTTGATTTAGGTGTTTATGATGCGGCTTTCTTAAGCTTGCGTGATGACCGCGTGGCTGAATATTTAAAAAGCAAAGGCTATGTGACCCAAGAACAAATTGATGATTTGCAATGTGCGCTTAACCCACTGTACTGCGACAGCCTAACACCTAAGCAAGATTGCCTTGCCTAAGTGGAACATATAAAAAAGACCTCAATTGAGGTCTTTTTTATTTTAGATTTTTTTATCTTCAATATTTAATGCACTAATTGCCAATACAGCCTGTGTACGATTTTGTACGCCTAGTTTTCTAAAAATAGCGGTTACATGCGCTTTAATGGTAGCCTCTGAAACATCGAGTTCATAAGCGATTTGTTTATTTAATAAACCTTCTGCAACCATCATCAAAACTCGGAATTGCTGAGGCGTTAACGACTGAATACGTTCAGCCAAAGCAGTTTCATCTGCCGCTCTCGGGTCAAGATTAATATTTGATGGCAAGTTTGGCGGTAACCAGATTTCCCCATCTAACACTTGACGGATTGCTTCGCCAATATGACTTGGATGAGCCGATTTAGGAATATAACCCATTGCACCATGCGCAATTGCACGTTGAATAATTGACGCTTCTTCGTGTGCAGAAACCACAATAATAGGAATAGATGGATATTGTGCTCTTACATAGACCAGAGCCGAAAAGCCTGAAGCACCCGGTAAGTTTAAATCAAGTAATACCAGATCAGGTTCTGCCCCATTTTCCAAACGCTCATAAAACTCATCAACCGAAGCTGTTTCATGAATTTGTGCCTGCGGCAGGCTATAACGTACTGCTTGAATCAAAGCATGACGAAACAAAGGATGATCATCAACGATTAAAATATTCATAAGCGATTAAAGTAATCTTGAGCATAAGTATGGCCTATTGTAACCCTACTATTTAGATGAAAGATATGCTCATCTTATCCATTTTTATGCAAAATGTTGTTAAATACAGACCTTTGCTTCGATTTTCGGATGTTTTTTACCTTTTAATCAAAATTAATCTGTTTTTTATATAAGCTTTATTTTTATTCTAAAAAATATATCATAAATAATTATATAAAATAAAAACAGTTATTTAACTCACTATTAAATAATAAAAATCAACTATTCGGGTTTTATATTTAAAACTGATAAGGTTGACCAATTTCGTTATTTTACAGTTCGCCAGCATTGTTGATTAATAAGTCCAATCTTCTTTTTTAGGCTTAGGAACCAAATCATGACTGGTATCGCATCATCAAAACCCTTAAATATTGTTGCTGTTTCTGGTGGTTTGAATACGCCATCTAAAACCGAAAGTCTGGTTCAGGCCATTCTTGATGAGTTATCTGAAGCAATTGATATTAAAGTTCAATTTATTAAATTGAGTGAAATCGGGCCCTTATTAGGCGGCGCATTTTATCGCAACCAGCTTCCACAGCGCGTACAAGATGACCTTGCAGCGGTTGAAGCAGCAGATGCCTTAATTGTTGGTACGCCTGTTTACCGTGCTTCTTTTACAGGTCTTTTTAAACACTTTTTTGACTTCGTTGAACAAACTGCATTAGTAGATGTACCTGTACTTTTAGCTGCATCAGGTGGTAGTGATCGTCATGCACTCGTACTAGAGCATCAGCTTCGCCCATTGTTTAGCTTCTTTCAGGCGCAAACTTTACCAATTGGCGTATACGCAACAGATCGCGACTTTACTCCTGAATATACGGTGAAAAGTGAACAGTTATCTGACCGTATTACGCTAGCAGTAGCACGCGCATTGCCAATTTTAGAATGGGCACCAGCGAAAGGTAAACGTGCTGAAGTGGTTAAACCTAAATCTCAGCAAGCAAATCAAGAGCTTGGTATTAACAAGCAAATTGAGCAAGAAGAAGTATTGCCTTCAGCAGCTGTACCAAATCTCGATGCAGCAGAATCTCGTTTGCATCATAAGTCCGGTAAATCATTAACGCATGTTGCCTAAATGCAATATAGCTAAATAAAAATAACGAAATTGGGAGAGAGCACCATGACGCAATTACAACAACCAATTAAATTTGCTTATTGGGTACCAAATGTAAGCGGTGGCCTTGTCGTAAGTAACATCGAACAGCGTACAGACTGGAGTTATGACTACAATGTTCGACTTGCACAGGCTGCCGAAAACAATGGTTTTGAATATGCGCTCACCCAAATTCGTTTTACGGCAGGGTACGGGGCAGAAAACCAGCATGAGTCTGTGAGTTTCAGTCATGCATTACTTGCAAAAACTGAGAAACTCAAAGTGATTGCGGCTATTCTGCCCGGCCCTTGGAAACCGGCACTTGCAGCTAAACAACTCGCAACGATTGATTATCTAACTCAAGGCCGTATTGCCATTAATGTGGTAAGTGGCTGGTTCAGAGGTGAGTTTGATGCTATTGGCGAAGAATGGCCTGAGCATGATGAACGTTATGTCCGCTCTGAAGAGTTTATTCGCACGCTAAAAGGAATCTGGACCACAGATAACTATAGTTTCGATGGTAAGTATTACCAATTCCAGAACTACACACTTAAGCCAAAACCTCTGCAAAAACCACATATTGAAGTCTTTCAAGGTGGTAGTTCACGTGCCGCACGTGACATGGCCTCTCGAGTGTCTGACTGGTATTTCACCAACGGCAATACCGTCGAAGAAATTCAAAAACAGGTCGAAGATATCCGAGCCAAAGCAAAAGCCAATAACCATCAAGTTAAAATTGGGGTAAATGCTTTTATTATTGCTCGAGATACCGAAGAAGAAGCAAAAGCAGTACTTCAAGAAATTATTGATAAAGCCAACACTGAAGCAGTAAATGCGTTTGGCGATGCAACTCGTGAAGCGGGTGCTGCTTCACCAGAACAAGAAGGCAACTGGGCAAAATCAACTTTTGAAGATTTAGTTCAATATAACGATGGCTTTAAAACCAATTTAATTGGTACACCTCAGCAAATTGCGGAGCGGATTGTGGCGCTTAAAAATGTAGGTGTCGACTTGGTTCTTTCAGGTTTCTTACACTTTATTGAAGAGGTGGAATACTTTGGTGAAAAAGTTCTGCCGCTCGTTCGTCAGTTAGAACTACAACAGGAAAAGGAGGTAGAAATTCAAGCTAAATCAGCCTAAAACCTCCAGTTAAAACAGCGCAAGACAATAAAAACAATAAATAAAAATAAAGACATATTGGCTCCAAGACTCGGCTTGGAGCTTTTATTTTTTAAGCTTTCTCTACTTCTCGAATAACAGTTTCAACTGAGTAACGACACCATTTTGAGAGGACTTCAATAAAAGCATTGAGTTCTGCTGGTTCGAAATGACTAACGATCATATAACACGCATTACCCATAACCTTAAAGCACTCATCGATTTGTTCATATTGCTTTACTAAATTTTCAATTTCTTCAAAGGAGCGCAGTTCATTTAAATGCAAATGAATAAATTGTTTATGCCTGTATTGCACGGCAATGGTGTAATTTTTAATAACACCTGCATCCATTAACTGAGCAATTCGAGCACCTACTGCCTGCCCTGTCCGATGAACACGCTGCCCAATTTCTTTATTTGTTAAGCGAGAATCTTGCTTGAGCAATGCAATAATTTTTAGATCAATAGGGTCTAATTCAATATTCATTTTTCATAACGAAAGAAAACTGGCGATAATGCTTTCATAGGACTATAGCCGATTTTGCGGGCAGAGAATAACCTTGTTTTATCTTATACCAACAAGAGTATTCTCATGAAACAAGCACTATTAGTTATCGATGTACAAAATGATTATTTTAAAAATGGCAAAATGGAATTGGTTGGACCAGATCAAGCGCTCGATAAAATAAAACAGCTCGAGCAATATTTTAATGAAAAAGATTTACCAATTATTTATGTGCAACATATTAACCCGCCACAAGCCAGCTTCTTTCAAGAAAATACTGAAGGTGTTTTACTTCATCCAGAACTTAGTGCTGGCGGTGATTCATTAATCGTGACAAAGCATTATCCAAACAGTTTTTTAGAAACCAATTTAGAAGAACTTTTAAAAGCACATCAAATTGAACAACTCGTGATCACAGGCATGATGACACATATTTGTATTGATTCTGGCACACGTGCAGCCAAAGAGTTAGGTTATCAACCCATCTTAATTGGAGATGCCACTGCGACCCGTGATTTAAGCCATAACGGAAAAACTGTTAAAGCCGAAGATGTACAAACTGCTTTTTTAGCTGCTCTTGGTATGTTTGCAAGCGTACAAAATACTGCTGACTTTCTAGCAAAATCTTAAACAGGCTTAATAAAAAAGCCCCTATCGGGGCTTTTTTATAAAAACGTTATTTTTGTCTATCGGGATAAACTGTTGCAATCAGTTGATCCACCACTGCCGGTTCAGCTAGGGTTGAGGTATCGCCCAAACTATCCAGTTCATTCGCTGCAATTTTTCTTAAAATACGGCGCATGATTTTACCCGAACGGGTTTTAGGTAATGCAGGTGCCCAGTGCAGTGCATCTGGTGAAGCCACTGGTCCAAGTACTTTACGTACCCAGCTAATTAACTCTTTTCGCAGTTCTTCCGACTCCGGAACACCCGCCTGCAAGGTCACAAAAGTACAAATACCCTGCCCTTTAATATCATGCGGCATACCCACAACAGCAGCTTCTGCCACCGCTTCATGCGATACAAGAGCACTTTCAATTTCAGCCGTACCTAGACGATGGCCTGAAACGTTTAAGACATCGTCAACACGGCCTGTGATCCAGTAATAGCCATCTTCATCACGGCGGGCGCCATCACCTGTAAAATAAGTATTTTTAAAGGTCGAGAAGTAAGCTTCAATAAAGCGATCTGGGTCACCCCAAATGGTACGCATCTGGCCCGGCCATGAATCTTTAATCACAAGGTTACCTTCGGCAGCGCCTTCTAGTTCATTGCCTTCACCATCGACAATCGCTGGTTGAATACCAAATAAAGGACGCGTTGCCGAACCGGGTTTTAAAGCTGTTGCCCCCGGTAATGGCGCAATCAAAATACCACCTGTTTCGGTTTGCCACCATGTATCAACAATTGGACAGCGGCCTTCACCAACAACGTTGTAGTACCAGTTCCAAGCCTCTGGGTTAATAGGTTCACCCACTGAACCTAACAAACGCAAACTACTACGGTTACTTTCGCGTACATACGAATCACCTTCTCGCATCATGGCACGAATCGCGGTTGGCGCTGTATATAAAATAGAGACTTTATGTTTATCGACCACATGACCAAGACGTGCCCATGTTGGATACTGAGGCACACCTTCGAACATTAAGGTCGTCGTACCATTTGCCAGTGGCCCATAGATTAGATAACTATGACCTGTAATCCAGCCGACATCAGCGGTACACCAGTACACATCATCTTGTTTTAAATCAAAAACTTCTTTAAAGGTACTCGCCACATACACCAGATAACCACCTGTAGTATGCAACACTCCTTTAGGTTTACCTGTCGAGCCAGAGGTATAAAGAATAAATAAAGGGTCTTCGGCCTTCATTGGTTCTGGAGGACAGTTTGCATCCACCTCCATAATAATAAGGTGATACCACAAATCACGACCCGGCTTCATCTCGATTGGGTTTGCATTACGGTAAACCACAATCACATTTTCAACGCACTCTGTGCCCGGCAATGCTAGAGCCAAATCAACATTTTCTTTAAGTGGTAACAACTTACCGGCACGTAGGCTTGAGTCAGCCGTAATCACAAGTTTAGCTTGGCTATCTTCAATACGACTTGCCAACGAGTCTGGTGAGAAGCCACCAAATACCACGCAGTGCACCGCACCAATACGGGCACAGGCTAACATGGCAATTGCAGCCTCAGTCACCATTGGCATATACAGCACAACGCGGTCACCTTTACCAATGCCATATTTCTTTAAAACGTTGGCGAAACGGCAGACTTCGTCGTGTAATTCTTTATAAGAAACGATTTTATGACGAGAAGGATGGTCACCTTCCCAAATAATTGCAGGTTTGTGAGGGTGTTCTTTAAGATGCCTGTCCAAGCAGTTTGCTGATACGTTCAACTCACCATCAGCAAACCATTCAATCTTGAAATTGTCTTTGTCAAAACTGGTATTTTTAACTTGGGTAAATGGCTTTATCCAATCGACAATTTTAGCTTGCTCTGCCCAGAATTCATCTGGGTTCTCGATAGAGTGTTGATAACGTTTAAAGTAGTCTGCTTCAACAGTACGAGCAGTTTTTTTAAATTCCTCTGGTACTGGATAGATCTCATTCATACGCAACTTCCTTGATCTTGTGCATCCCATCTCGAGACTGTGGCTATTATTTTACTGGATCTTATTTGTTTGCCTTTTCAGTATGATGACTCTTTCAAAGCCTAGACAATGCGACTTTGGTCATATATTAATCACTTACTCAAGCATACGAAATTGTGAACATTTTTATAAAATTAAGTTGATTTAAAACATTTGTCTATAGCTTTTACTTTTATAATTTTTTTAAGTTTTGATGGTTTTGACCATCAACAAAGTTTATTTTAGCTTTTAGAAGCAGTGCAGGAATAAAATAAGATGTTTGCCGAAACTCCCTCTTCACGTCCACCTCAACTCCCGTTTAAAGACAGCCCTTTTTCAATTCATGGCCGCTTTAACCGAATGAGTTATTTGGGTGGATATGGCCTCTGATTTATTTAGTCACAATCGTGGGCTATTTTATACTGGCTTCGTTTCTTGGAAGTTTTCAGCTTTCAAGTGATCTATTTAATTTTGAGTTTTACAGCTCTCTCTCCGGTATAAGTGCTTTAATGGTCTGGGCTTTCTGGCTATTTCTGATCTATCTCAACATTATTTTGGTCGTTCGACGCCTACATGATTTAAATAAAAGTGGCTGGATGGGACTACTGTTATTTATTCCAGTCGTTCAGTTCTTTTTTATGCTTTATTTACTGCTTGCTTCTGGTACAGTGGGCACTAATCAATATGGTCCTGTTCGGCCTTCAACGTTTATAGAAAAACTGATGGCTTGGCTTATTTTAATCGCTATTTTAATTAGCCTTATTTCTACAGCAGGCTTTTTTTACTACTTCTCTGGTACCGATACTATTCAAACCCCGACACAAATCTTACAAAAAGGAACGGAATACTTTTAATTAAAAAACACTTTATTATTTAGATGAACTCATTATAGTAGGCGCACATTTTATCTCCTACTATGATGGAAGCTGAAAAGGCTTTCTGAATTTATTCAATTAGAGACTTGTCGTGGCTGATGAACAAAAATCCTTAACGGATGTTGCAAAAAATACAGGCGAACTTTTGCAAGAAGCAGGTACTAAAACCACTCAAACAGTTTTAGCGCATACCGAGAAATACCATGATGCCTATACCACTATCGACAAAATCGTAGATAGTTTTTGGGAACGTGTACCTTATATCTGCATTGCGATTGTTGTTTTTCTTATTTTTTGGCTACTGACCAAATTATTCAAGTTCTTTGTTCGTAAGACTTTAGAAAATCGCTCTTATACTCGTCAAAATCTTGTTTTAGTTTTAAACCGTGTCGGTAGTACAGCGATCTTATTCTTTGGTTTCTTAATAGCTCTCGTCATTATGATTCCGGGGTTCACACCAGGCCAGCTTATGAGTGCGCTAGGTATCGGTTCGGTCGCCATTGGTTTTGCATTTAAAGATATTTTCCAAAACCTACTTTCAGGTATTTTGATTTTATTGAGCGAGCCATTCCGTATTGGCGATTCAATTGTGGTGAATTCACTTGAAGGAACTGTAGAAGACATCCAGATCCGTGCAACCTTCCTACGCTCACCGGATGGTCGCCGTATTGTTATTCCAAATGCAACGGTTTATACAAGTGCCTTAACTGTTAATACTGCTTATCAACAACGACGCTGCGAGTTTGTAGTCGGAATTGGCTATGACGATGATGAGCAAAAAGCAAAACAGATTATTTTAGATATTCTCAACAATGACCGAAATGTACTGAGTCAGCCTGCGTTTTCGGTTAATGTCACAGCTTTAGCAGATTTCTCGGTTAACCTGACTGTACGCTGGTGGGTTGATACCACTGAAACTGATATTTCTTCATCTATTAGTAATATTCAAGCTCAAGTAAAACAAGCTTTCAATGAAAATGATATTGATATTCCTTACCCAATTCAGGAATTAAAAATGGTATCTAATCCACCAGCTTTAAACCCTGAAACATCAGCTAAACAAACGACCTAAAATATAAGAAATAGACGTTTCGGTTCTTAAAATACGGTTGCCTAAGCTCATAGCTTGGCAGCCGTTTTTTATGAGCAAATCTACTTCGTAAGGAATAAATCCCCCTTCCGGTCCGACCACTACACTACAAGCATGGCTAATATTAATTGGCATACGTTGCTCAGCATAAGGATGAGCCACATAGGCAGGTGTTTCCTGCGTAATTAAATTTGGCAAGACGTCTTCAACAAAAGGTTTAAAGCGTTTATAGAGTTGAATTTCAGGAACAATTGTATCGCCTGCTTGCTCAAGTCCCAGCGTAACGTAGTTGTCTATTTGCTGTAAAAAAGGAGTTTGCCAATAGCTTTTATCAACACGATAACTATGAATCAGGCTTATCCTTTCAACACCTAAAGTCACACTGTCCATAATTAGACGGCGTAAAACTTTAGGTCTTGGTAAAGCTACAATTAAATGAACCGGAAGTTTTGCTGGTAGTAGTTCTTCACGAATAGGCCGTATACGGACTTCATGCTCATTCATCGAAACAATTTCAGTGATATAACGGGCGCCGTTACGAATACCAACTTTTAGATTCTGGCCGACTGTAATATCAAGATGTTCACGCAAATGTTGTAATTGACGTTTTGAATGGATAGACCATGTATCCGACTGAACATCTTCAGGCTCTAGTAAAACAATATTCATGATTTTTCGGCCAGATAGCGATTAATCACCCCGATATGTTTTTGTAAGGAACCTTGATTACGTTGCAACACTTTATGCGCCTGTATCACTAACTGTTCAGTCGCCTCAAGTTCTGCCAGACATGCTAACCAGATATCAACGACCTGCTGCGCATCTTGAGCAATAAGCACAGCATTTTCATCAATGAACTCATCGACAATCGTTTGAAAGTTAAAATAACGCGGTCCAACTACAGTAGGTACATTTAAAACCATAGGTTCTAAAATATTATGCCCCCCACCCGGCTCATTTAAAGAACCGCCTACAAAACACACCTGACTTAAGGCATACCATAACCAGAGCTCACCCATACTGTCAGCGAGATAAACTTGCGTGCTGGCATGAATACTTTGGCCCATACTTCTACGATGCGTAATTAAATTTAAATTTTGGCAAATTTCAAATACTTCATCGAAACGCTCAGGATGACGAGGCACCACAATACACACCAACTCACGATCTGAATTTAAATAAGGTGCGAGTGCTTCCAAAATTTGTTGTTCTTCGGGTGCATGTGTACTGGCAATCGTCACAACCTGCCGATTTTCCAGATACCATTGCTGATGCAATTGGGCAGCTTGTTTAATAAAAGCCTCTGGCGCATGAATATCAAACTTAATATTACCAACGACCTGACTTTTGTGTTCGTCTAAACCAAGCTCAACATAACGCTGACGAGTTGCACTATCTTGAGCTAACACCCAGTCCAGCTGTTTTAACATACCTGCGGTTAAACCCGAGACTTTGCCATATCCTTTTGCAGATTTTTCTGACAACCGAGCATTAAGCAGCAAACAAGGTACATGCTGTAATTTGGCTTGATCGATTAAATTTGGCCAGAGTTCAGTTTCAACCAGTGCTAAAAGCTTTGGCTGATATAACTCAAAAAATTTTTTTAAAAGAGGCTTCTGGTCTACAGGCAAATAAACGGCTTGAAATAAATCTAAATATGGTTCTTTTAGAAAAAGTGACTTGGCACGAGCCTGACCTGTTTTCGTGGTATTGGTCACTAAGACTGGCTGCCCAAGTTTTAGGTAATATTCAATTAAGGGCTGTGCAGCATTGGTTTCCCCGACTGAAACAGCATGAAACCAGATCGCTTTTACATTCTTCGGTGCTTCAAATGGCCCAAATCTTTCCAGACATTCCTGCTGATATAATTCTAGACTTTCTGCACGTCTTTTTATCCGCCAACGATAAAACGGTTTTAATAAATGAAGTGCGGTGTTGTACCAAAATGGGGTCGCCAAGCGGTTTGCCTCAAATAGTCAAAATTCAAAAACTGCGGAAAATATAACATAGATAAAAAAAATGGCAGAGTTTCGATACCTAAACTCTACCATATACAAGAAAAGTCATTTACTGAACTCACGAAAGAGCAAGTTCAGCATATAGTAAATTTAAATAATATTATGAACTTATGAAGCTTCTAAAGCCGGATAGTCTGTATATCCTTCAGCGCCTTTAGCATATAAAGTCGTTGGTTGAAGTTCATTTAATGGTAAGCCTTGTTCTAAACGCTGTAATAGATCTGGGTTAGCGATATATGCTTTACCAAAAGATACAGCATCTGCCTGACCTTCACGCAAGATACGTTTTGCTGACTCTGGTGTCAGATTTTCATTGGCAATCCATACACCATTAAATTTTTTACGTAATTGTGGGCTAATACTATCAGCTGCTTCATATTCACGAGAGAAAATGAAAGCCACATTACGTTGGCTGAGTTGTTCAACCACATAACCAAATGTCGCTAGCGGGTTTTCATCACCCATATCATGCGAGTCGCCACGCGGTGCAATATGCACACCTACTCGGCCAGCGCCCCACACTTCAATAAAGGCATCAACTACTTCTAATAACAAGCGAGCGCGGTTTTCAACCGGACCACCATACTCATCATCACGCTGGTTAGTATTACTTTGAAGGAACTGGTCAATTAAATAACCATTTGCTGCATGTAGCTCAACGCCATCAAAACCTGCTGCTTTAGCCAATTCAGCTGAATGCTTATATTGAGCAACAATTTCCTGAATTTCTTCAATTGAAAGCGCACGTGGCGTTACATATGGACGTTTAGGGCGTAATAAACTTACTTCACCCGCAGGTTGAATCGCACTCGGTGCAACAGGAATATCGCCATCTAAAAGCTCTGGATGTGAAATACGACCCACATGCCACAGTTGAACTACAATTTTTGAACCTTGAGCATGAACTGCTTCAATAATCTTATTCCATGCTTGTGCTTGCTCTTGTGACCATAGTCCCGGAGTATCTGCATAACCTACGGTTTTTGAACCAATCACTGTTGCTTCAGTGAGAATGAGACCGGCATTTGCACGTTGCTGATAATATTCCACCATTAAATCGTTTGGAACACGGCTTTCGCCACTACGCGCACGTGTTAATGGGGCCATTACCAGTCGATTTTTAATTTCAAAATCACCAACTGTTAAGGGAGTATTGAGTTCAGCCATGATCGCCTCGACTTACACTTTATTTGTTTTAAAGTGTTTGTTTTAAATGTTCGATATATTGCTGAATCAAAGCTTCGTTACGTGAAAAATAAGACCATTGTCCATATTTTTGGACCTGAATGAGACCCGCCTGCTGTAATACAGACAAATGATTGGACATTGTAGACTGAGCTACTTTACCCAAACGTTCAATATGACCTGCGCAAACCCCTTTTTCAAAACTACCACCACACTCTTCTACCGGTAAATAATGCTCCGGTTCTTTTAACCATTGCAGAATCTGCCGACGCAGAGGATTGGCTAGGGCTTTGCTAATTGCATCAATATCCATAGGCTCAACACGTCTTGTAAACGAACAAAGCTTTGTTCAGCATTTCGAAAACATAATATCGTATTTTGACGATATTCATATCTATTTTTATCGATATTCATATCGTGTTTTTCCGATTAACTTCCAAACACTGAACTGCTTTGCCGTTTTAATCGCTAAAAATTTAAGAGTTATACAGAATTAAAAGTTCAAAAGACTCTTATAACCCCTGTTTCAAACTCGCTTCAATAAAACGATCAAGGTCACCATCAAGAACCGCACCAGTATTTGAATTTTCAACACCCGTACGCAAATCCTTGATTCGAGAGTCATCAAGTACATAAGAACGAATTTGGCTACCCCAACCAATATCAGACTTCGAGTCTTCAAGTGCTTGAGCGGCTTCATTACGTTTTTGCATTTCTAATTCATACAATTTTGCACGTAACTGTTTCCATGCATGATCACGGTTCGCATGCTGTGAACGTTGGTTCTGACATGCCACTACAATACCAGTCGGAATATGCGTCAAACGCACAGCCGAGTCGGTTTTGTTAATGTGCTGACCACCTGCACCAGATGCACGGTAAGTATCAGTACGAACATCTGAAGGATTAATATCAATTTCGATATTGTCATCAACTTCTGGAGAAATAAATACCGCAGAGAAAGAAGTATGACGACGGTTACCACTGTCAAATGGTGATTTACGTACTAAACGGTGTACACCAGATTCTGTACGTAACCAACCATACGCATATTCACCTTCAACACGAATCGTAGCAGATTTGATACCTGCGACGTCACCGTCAGAGACTTCCATAAGTTCTGCTTTAAAACCATGACGTTCAATCCAGCGCATATACATACGTAATAGCATTGAAGCCCAATCTTGTGCTTCTGTACCACCTGAACCCGCCTGAATCTCGACATAGCAAGGATTCGGGTCCATTGGATTGCTAAACATACGGCGGAATTCAAGTTTTGCTAATTCTTCTTCAGCAGTACTCAGTTCAGACTGAACATCTTCAAGCAAGCTTTCATCATCAGCTTCTACAGCCAAATCCAACATTGCTTTTGCATCTTCAAGCTGTGTAGATAAGCCATCTAATACATTAATAACGTTTTCTAGTTCGCCCTTTTCTTTCGCCATTGCCTGAGCACGGTTTTGATCATTCCAGATCGCAGGGTCTTCTAACTCACGTAAAACTTCTTCTAAACGTTCTTTTTTTAGATCGTAGTCAAAGATACCCCCGTAGTGTTTGGCTACGATCAGTTAAGTCTTTCAATTGGTTTAGATAAGGATTAATTTCCACGCGAGTGTTCCCATAAAAGCAGATAAACAGTCGAATATTTTATCATAGCTACGGTTATCTTCGAACCTGCTTTAATCGCTAACTCTTATTTCATTGAATAAGTTTGCTAATTTTCTTTCAGTAGATTTTAAGCTTAACTTGTAACATCCCCATACAAAATTGGGTACTTTTCCAGCATTTTTAAGTTTCTACACAAAATCTCCTCATTTTTAATAAAATAAAACATTGTTTTTTTATTATTTAAAATCAATATATTAAATTAAATATAGTTACATAAAAAGCACATGGTTACAGTCCAGTTACTTGGACAAGATTGACGATGAATGATTTTGCTCTAGACTGAAAGTTGTAACAAAACATTTATAAAATCGTTTTTAGAGGGGAGAGATTCCATGAAAAAACTAGCAATTGCATCAGCTCTTTTATCTGCTCTTGCAGTAAGTGGCGCAGCAAACGCTTACCAAGCTGAAGTTGGTGGTTCTTACAATTATCTTGATCCAGATAACGGCAGCAGCGTAAGCAAATTCGGTGTTGATGGGACTTATTATTTCAACCCTGTTCAAACACGTAATGCACCGCTTGCAGAAGCAGCATTCTTAAACCGTGCAAGTAACGTTAACGCACATGTTAACTATGGCGATAACAGCGGTACAAAAGACACTCAATATGGCGTAGGCGTTGAGTACTTCGTTCCTAACTCTGACTTTTACCTTAGCGGTGATGTAGGCAGAAACGAACGTGAAATCGACAACACTAATATCGACAGTAAAGTGACTACTTATGCTGCAGAAGTAGGTTATTTACCAGCTCCTGGTTTATTACTTGCTCTAGGTGTTAAAGGTTACGACGAGAAAGACGGTAAAGACGGTGCAGATCCTACCGTTCGTGCTAAGTATGTAACCCAAGTTGGTCAACATGACGTAAACCTTGAAGCTTATGGTGCGTTTGGTGACCTTGACGAATATAAAGTTCGTGGTGACTACTACATCGATAAAACTTTAAGTTTAGGTGTGGACTACTACAACAACGACTTAACTGATAAAGATGAATTTGGTATCAATGCTAAAAAATTCTTAAATCAGCAAGTAAGTGTTGAAGGTCGTGTTGGATTCGGTGATAACGACAACACTTATGGTGTTCGTGCAGCATACCGCTTCTAATCTAACCTAGATTAAAAAAAATCCGCTCAATTGAGCGGATTTTTTTATTGATTTAAATGCACAATGCGTAGCTGTAAGCTCACATTACCATTAAAGACATTACGGTCTATTTCATAAACCAAATGCACATGGTCACGCATCGGATCAAACTCGAAACGACCTGCCGCATTAAAAGCAATAGCATCGAAACTATATTGGTCTATCGCTAATCTAAGCTTTAAATGTGTCTCTTTGAGCCAACGAAAATCGATAACTTTAAAATGTCCTTCAAATTGAGGCAGTGGAAATTTTTGTCCCCACGGACCTAATTGCTCAATCCAGTTTAAGGTATCTAATTGCAAAGCAGAGAGAGGTAGCTCACCATCGGTCCATAAAGTCGCTTGAAAGACTGATTCATCCATAGCAGCTACACAATCATTAAATAGGTTTTTAAAAGCTTCAAAGTTTTCTTTACGAATCGTTAAGCCTGCCGCTGCCGCATGTCCACCAAAATGACTCACCAGCTCAGGATGTTGTTCGGCAACTTGTTCAATGGTATCTCGAATATGCACCCCATCAATGGAACGTGCTGAGCCTTTAATATGAATACCATCTTCATCTGGGGCAAACACAATCGTTGGACGATGAAACTGTTCTTTTAAACGTCCCGCGACAATCCCGATTACACCTTGGTGCCAGTTTTCTTCAAACAGAACAAGCGCCGCGGGAATATCTTGTTGTGAGAGTTGTAAACTGTCTAAAGCAGATAAAGCTTGTTGCTTCATCTCCCCTTCAATTTGACGGCGATCGATATTTAACTGATTTAATTGCTGAGCAATGGGGTATGCAGTTTCCATCGTGTCAGCTAATAAACACTCGATCCCAATACGCATACTCTCCATACGTCCAGCAGCATTAATGCGCGGTCCGAGCACAAAACCTAAATCTTGAGCACGTATTGAAGTAGCTTCCCGACCAGCGATATCGAGTAAGGCTAAGATTCCCACTCGACACTGATGTTGCTGAATACGTTTTACACCGGCATCAACCAAAATACGGTTGTTATAATCCAAAACAGCAACATCGGCATAAGTTCCCAAAGCGACTAAATCTAAATATTGAGTCACTTTACTTGTGCTTTTACCCTGTCTATTGCGTAGACTCGCCAAATTGGCAAGTACATAAAAAGCAACGCCAACACCGGCAAGTGCCTTACTTGGAAACTCACATCCTAATTGGTTTGGATTAACAACTGCTTCTGCAAGTGGTGTTTCTTTGGTCGTTAAGTGATGATCAGTAATAATCACTTGCATGCCTAGAGCATGTGCTGCATCAACACCAGCATGGCTAGAAATTCCATTATCTACTGTAATTAATAGATCGGGTTGATAGGTGTGATGAGCAAGCTCAGCAATGGCAGGAGTAAGACCATAGCCATATTTGAAACGGTCCGGTACCAGATAGTCGACTTGTGCTCCCATATCGCGAAGCACGAGCATCATTAAAGCAGTGCTGGTTGCGCCATCAGCATCATAGTCCCCCACAATAACTATTTTTTTCTGCTCATCGATGGCTTGATCCATTAATGCTACAGCAGCGTCCAGCCCCTTGAGTTCAGGAGCCAATAAATTCTTAAGCTTTAACTCTAGTTCTTGCTCGGATTGTACGCCCCGTCTTGCCAAAATTTCGGCAATAAACGGAGGCACGCCCTGAAACTGTTCAGGACGTGTCAATAAAGGTCTTTGTTTAATTTGTATTTTTGTCATTTAAGGCATCAGTCGGTGCAACGTCCATTGACCGTCGATTTTTTCATAACTCAAGCGGTCATGTAAACGATTTGGTCGCCCTTGCCAGAATTCATAATAATCCGGCTGTAGACGGTATCCACCCCAGAACTCCGGCTTATCGAGTACTTCGTGGCTTTGAACTTGTTGTTGCAAGTCTTGAAAACGCTGTTGTAACAATTCGCGACTTTCAATTTTGCCACTTTGGGGGGTACTGATATGAGCTGCGATCTGGCTATCACGTGGACGTTTATGATAGTAGTCTGTAGATTCCTGTTCAGGAATTTTTACAACATGCCCACCTACTCGTACCTGACGCTCTAGACTTGGCCAATAAAATAACAATTCAGCATATGGATTTTCTGCCAAATCTATACCTTTCTGGCTGTCATAGTTGGTATAGAAATCATAACCTGCTTCTGTCGCACCGCGTAACAACACAGTTCTGACATGCGGACGACCACTAGCACTCGCAGTTGCTAATGACATTGCATACGGTTCATGCAAATTAGCAGCTAAAGCATGATTAAACCAACCTAGAAATTGCTCGTGGGGATTGCTAGCAACTTGAGTCTCGTACAACTCACCTTGTTCATAGCTTAAGCGCAATTCACTTAAGTCTTTAATGACATCACTCATGCCATACACCTTATGCGACTTGTGCCTGTGAACGAACTGCATTTGCTAAATGTTCAGCTAAAGTTTTCACTTCTTGCTCGTTATCACTTTCAACCATGACACGAATGACTGGCTCAGTTCCAGACTTACGAATTAAAATACGTCCACGTCCTTTGAGCTGCTCTTCAGCTTTATTGAACTCAGCAACTAATGCAGGAATAGAATATGGATCAAGCATTTGTTCCAAACGTACATTTACAAGAACTTGTGGGTACAGTTTAAAGCCGTTAACCAATTCGTGCAGCGCTTTGTTCTGCTCAACCATCACGGTTAACACTTGTAATGCTGCAATAATCGCATCACCTGTTGTGCTCTTGTCTAAAGTCAGAATATGACCAGAAGGCTCACCACCTGTTACCCATCCGTTTTCTTCTAGGGCTTGTAACACATAACGGTCACCGACTTTTGCACGGACAAAGCCAACATTTGCTTTTTCAAGTGCCACTTCAAGTGCCATGTTACTCATTACCGTACCAACAACACCTGCTGGCTTGTTTTTTGCCTGAGTCGCTAAAATATATAAGATGTGGTCACCGTCAATTAAGTTACCGAACTTATCAACCATCACTACACGGTCAGCATCACCATCAAAGGCAATACCTAAGTCAGCCCCATGTTCCACAACCGCTTTTTGTAAGCTCTCTGGATGAGTTGAACCACAGTTTTCATTAATATTTAAACCATCTGGCTCATTGTATAAAGCGACAACTTTAGCGCCGAGTTCACGGAAAACTGAAGGGCCAACGCTGTAAGCAGCGCCGTGAGCACAATCCACAACAATTTTTAAATTATTTAAATCAAAATGATATGGGAATGTAGATTTACAAAATTCGATATAACGACCATTTGCATCGGTCACACGAACACTTTTACCTAAGTTTGCAGTGTCTTCGATAAATAAATCTTTTTCTAATTCTTTATTAATTTCTTCCTGCAATGAATCTGGTAATTTTTTACCTTCACTTGAGAAGAACTTAATCCCGTTATCAAAATATGGGTTATGTGATGCAGAAATAACAATCCCTGCATGTGCATGTAAGGCACGGGTAAGATGTGCAATTGCTGGTGTCGGTAATGGTCCAAGTAAGTGAACATATACACCAGCAGCATTTAATCCCGCCTGCAAAGCAGACTCTAAAATATAACCGGATAAACGAGTATCTTTTCCTAATACAACAAGTGGTTTATTTTTCGGACTCGTTCGTTTTAATACCTTCCCTGCAGCAAAACCGAGTTTTAAAGCAAACTCTGGCGTAATCGGCATTTGCCCAAATTTTCCACGAATACCATCCGTTCCAAAATAACTCATAGCTTATCTCATTTTTACGCCACTTCAGCCGTGGCTCATTTCATATATGGCTATTCCGCCATATCTCTTTTCATCGGATTTACTTTACACCAAAAACAAAAAGCCGTCAGTGTACTGACGGCTTTCTTGATTGTTTTGGTTACCAAAATCTAACCAACACGATAGTTCGGAGCTTCTTTAGTAATCGTTACATCATGAACATGTGACTCAGACATGCCTGCTGAAGTAATTTTCACAAATTTCGCATTTTGGCGAAGATCTTCAATCACAGCTGAACCTGTATAACCCATCGATGAACGTAAACCACCCATCATTTGATGAACGATGTTACCCATTGGGCCTTTATATGGAACGCGGCCTTCGATTCCTTCTGGTACTAACTTCTCAGCACCCGCTTTTGAATCCTGGAAATAACGGTCAGCAGAACCAGTTGCTCCCGCCATTGCACCTAATGAACCCATACCACGATATGCTTTGTAGTAACGACCTTGGAAAAACTCAACTTCACCCGGCGCTTCTTCAGTACCTGCAAGTAATGAACCAACCATGATCGTACTTGCACCCGCACCGATCGCTTTTGCCATATCGCCAGAGAAGCGGATACCGCCATCTGCAATTAAAGGAATTTGATCTTTTAGTGCACTAGCAACGCTGTCAATTGCAGAAATTTGTGGCATACCGATACCAGCCACAATACGTGTTGTACAGATAGAACCAGGACCAATACCCACTTTTACAGCATCTGCACCTGCATCTAATAATGCTAATGCAGCATCACCAGTTGCAATGTTGCCACCAATCACTTGTACTTGAGGGAAGTTTTGTTTCACCCAACGTACACGTTCAATTACACCAGCAGAGTGGCCATGTGCTGTATCAACAACAATGACGTCAACACCAGCTTCAACCAATGCTTCCACACGACTTGGTGTATCAGCACCTGTACCTACCGCAGCACCAACACGTAAACGACCAAGATCATCTTTACAACTGTTTGGATAACTCTCAGCTTTGCGGAAGTCAGTCACTGTAATTAAGCCTTTAAGTTCGTTGCTCTCGCCAACGACCAAGACTTTTTCAATACGGTGTTTTTGCAATAATGCTTGAATATTTTCTTTAGACTCGCCTTCACGTACAGTGACTAAACGATCTTGGCCTGTCATGATGTTGCTAACAGGTTGTTCTAAATTGGTTTCAAAACGCGTATCACGGCCTGTCACAATACCAACAACCTTGCCGTCTTTAACAACAGGTACACCACTAATGTTATTAGCAGAGGTAATTGCAATCAGTTCACGTACTGTAGTTTCAGGGCTTACAGTGATAGGGTCTTTCACCATACCCGCTTCGAATTTTTTCACACGGCGTACTTCTGCAGCTTGAGCAGCAATATCCATGTTTTTGTGCAAAATCCCGATACCACCATTTTGCGCCATTGCAATCGCCATACGTGACTCAGTCACTGTATCCATTGCAGCTGAAACTAATGGGATATTTAAATAAATGCCGCGAGTTAAACGTGTCTTTAGAGAGACATCTTTTGGGAGAACAGTAGAGTAGGCAGGAAGTAATAAGACATCATCGAAGGTTAGCGCTTCTTGAACGATGGTCAGCATAACAATCTCACTGGTAAATTCCGTGAGCTATTATAAACAAATTTCGATGCAATTTTCATATTATCTTTGCCTTTTTCAGCAATAGATATTCGCCTACTCTAAATATTTCCCACTTATTATTGTGTTAGCTTATATTTAACTCACCTGATCATAGTCGTGATCATTCTCTGAATCTGCCGGGCTAACTTGAATAAGAGGAATAAGCTGGTGCGCTAAACGAGCTTTATTACACTGCTCATCCGCAATCTGCACTTCTCTACAGGTAGAACTACGCACCGTATAGATGGAACAACCCACCTCTTTACCAATTTCACCCGTCAAAGCCTGACATCGGGGCTCAGGCTGATTAGTTCCACGCATACATGAATAGACAGGTGTCAAAGGTTCAACTAGATGTTCTTCCATTAACTCGGCCTCAGCCCAGTAAAATGAAACCCGAAAATGTGCACAACATGCCCCACAGCGTAGGCATTCATCTGGAGCCGCAACTTGAGATAACATTTTTATTCAAATTCTCGTCATCAAAAATTTTTCTGCGACGCGAAATCCTAAAAAAATTTCAAATTGGACTCAATATGTCGAACATTATTTTTTATGTTGGACAGCTAAAAATTTGTTCTGTCATTAAATCTACACCGCATGGCAATGTTTCAATCCAGTCTAAAAACTGATTAATCATCTCTTTACCAATAAATGGACTACCGTGCTGAGGGACAATCATTTCAATATCCATCTGACGAACCATGTTGACCCATAAGCGAATGACTTTATTTGAACACATATAACGTTGATGAAAAGCTTTCATTTTCATCACATGGCTATCAAAATCTTTTAGAGGCTGACTTGCATCATCTACAATGGATGCTCCCATATCGCCCGAAAACAAAATTTTAGCAACGGGATCATAAAACTGAAAATTACCCACCGAATGTAGGAAATGCGCTGGAACGATTACAAGTTTCGATTCACCTAATTGAATCACTTGACCACGATCAGGCAGCTCAATCAAACGGTCTTCCCAATTCCCTTTCATACGCTCACTCATAAATGATGAATTTAAGTGAGGTAAAAACCGTGCCCATAATTTTGAGGCCACCACTTTAGCATCGGTATAAACCAACCAGCGGGGCATTGAGGTGATAATGTCTGGATCCTGATGCGAAGCCATCACATAATCAAGATTTTTAAGGCGCGTATATTTATTAAGTTCCATTGTCAGCGGAACATAGGTCAAATCACCACCCGGGTCGATCACGGCAGCACGCTCATGATCAATAATTAAAAATTGATTGGCTTGTATGCCTTCCCCTTTGACCAAACTGGTAAAACTAATACATTTGTGTACGCCATTATCAAATAATATCTGTGATGTTGTTTTTTCAAACCCCATAAAATTCCCCAAAAAAACTTTAAATATTAGATATTTTTATTTCCATAATAAAATAATGGGATTCAATAACTCATGCAATGAATTACTTTATTTTTCTCATAATATTTTAAAATTGATTTTGGTTTTCTTATTTTATAAATGAATCATAATGTTATTTAAAATTAAACTGCAATAAATTAAAATAATTCTCATTATCAAATTTACTTTTTGCGCTGTTTAGGCCTCCCATGACTCAACGCTTTGCTTTTTCAACTTCAAAAACTTTGTTAGCAGTTGCTATTTTTACTTCAATGACAACAAGTCATGCTGAAGAACCGGCAGAACAGCAAAATTCAACCAATGTGTTACCCACTATTTCTATTCAAGCACAAAAAGAAAATCCCACTTCTTATGTCGCAACAAAAGCAAACTCAGCTTTAAAATCAGATGCACCTCTATTTAAAACTGCTCAATCAGTTTCTGTCGTCACCCGTGAACAACTTGACCAAAAACAAGCAAGAACTTTAGCAGATGCACTTGAAGGTGTTGCAGGCGTAGAAGCTGGGAAACTTGGTCGTCGTGGTTGGGACGACTTTATTATTCGAGGCCAAACTTCTTCTGATTCGGTCTATGTCGATGGTTTAAGGGTAGGCCAAAATACTTATGTTGCCACCGAACTATCTGGTATGGATCAGGTACAAATTTTAAAAGGTCCTGCTTCTATTAATTTCGGTTTAGTTGCTCCGGGTGGTATGGTCAATTTAGTGACTAAAAGACCAGAAGCAGAAAGCTTTGCACGTGCTAGCATGACTTATGGTAGTTACAGCCTTAAAGAAGGAACATTCGATTTAAACTACAGCCCAAACAATAGCGAAAAAGGTGCTTTCCGTTTAAATGGACGTATCTCTGATCAAGATGATCCGACCGATTATGTTTATTTTAAAAATTTTTATATCTCGCCTTCTTATAATTTTGACCTCGGTGATAACACCGACCTCTCTATAATCGCAAGCTATCAACACCGCGAATATATTCGTCAGCAAGGTTTACCTGTAATTGGGACATTAAAAGACAACCCTAACGGACGTATAGATCGTAGTTTATATATTGGCGATCCTAATTTCGGTAAATATGAGGCAGATGTTTATCGCACTGGTTATACGTTTAAACATACTTTTGATAATGGCTGGAACTTTAACCAGAATTTTGCCGTACAAAAAACTGAAATGGATGGCAAAGCAGTCTTTGCTCGTACAGGTAGTAACTTTTGGGCAAAAGATAAACAAGGTGAAATTGATTACACGACTATCAGCCGTAGAAATAACAGCCGACACCAAGTTATTGATAACCTAAGCTTCGCCATCGATAACCGTTTAAATAAACAGTTTGATCTATATGGCATGCAGCACGACATTAATATTGGAGTCGATGCTTTTCAGGAAAAAAGTGATTACACCAATGATAAATATGATATTGGTGATTTAAATATCTATAACCCTGTCTATGGTCAGAACGTGACATTGAAGCAAAATGTACGTGATATCAACCGTCTCAAATATCTGGGGCTTTATTTACGCGACCGTATTCAGCTTAATGATCAATTACTTTTAAGCTTATCAGGACGTCAAGATTGGGCACAAACCCAAACTACAAGTTTAGTAACTGGCAATGCGAGTAAACAATCAGATAATGCATTTACGGGCAGTGCTTCTGTCATGTATACCCTCAATGACATTGTGGCACCTTATGTGAGCTACGCTACTTCATTTACCCCAAATAGTGGTACTGATGTAAATAGCAACCCATTTAAGCCAGAAAAAGGAAAACAGGTTGAGGTCGGGATGAAATTACAAAGTCCGGTTCAACGAATTCAAGGTGCTATCGCTTGGTATGATCTAAAACGTCAGAATGTTTTGGTTACTGATACTGCGAATAGTGGCTATAAAGTACAACGTGGTGAACAGTTAACTCGCGGTATTGAAACTGAACTTAGTGCAGAAATTTTAGAAGGTTTAAAATTAACGGCTGCATATACCTACACAATTGATGCAGAAATTAGTAAAGATGCAAATGCAAGCAATGTAGGGAAAGCGCTCGACAATATTCCTGAACACGCTTATAGCTTGTCAGCTCGTTACAAATTTGATCCATCATCAAAACTTGGTTGGTATGTAGGTGGTGGTTTCCGAGGTGAAACTTATAAAACCGTTGATGGTTTAGATGTGCATGTTCCAGGCTATACAGTATTCGATACCGAAGCGGGTTATGATGCTGAGCGTTGGGGTGCCCAACTTGTGATCCGTAATCTATTTGATAAAGATTACTATGCGGGAGCTCTCAACGAAAATTTGGTAACACTCGGCAACCCACGCCAAATTAACTTTACCGTGAAATTTAATTATTAATACTCGTTAGAAAAAACGCACTCTTAATGAGTGCGTTTTTTTGGTAGCTTTAAATGCGTTAGAAGAAGTAATGCTGTACGAGCGTAGAAACACCTACAATGAAGAAAATAGCAGCGCCAATTTTATGAATGAGCGAGATAGATAAACGTTCAGCCAATTTGTTGCCAATAAATACAGCTGGTGCGTTGGCAATCATCATTCCTAAAGTTGTGCCTAACATTACCCAGAAAATGCTGTCATAACGTGCAGCTAAAGCGACTGTTGCAATTTGGGTCTTATCGCCAATTTCCGCCAAGAAAAATAAAATAAAGGTTGCGCCAAAAACGCCAAACTTTTGCCATTTATTAATACTCGCTGTTTCATCATCAAGCTCATCCGGAATAAGCATCCAGAACGCCATACCAATGAAACCAACTGCAAGTACCCAGACTAAAATTTCAGGGCTTAAAACTGTTGTAATCCACTGCCCAAGCACAGCAGAAATACCATGGTTAATTAAAGTTGCTAAAAGAATCGCGATTAAAATAGGGATTGGCTTACGAAAACGAGCAGATAATAAAAGTGCCAACAATTGAGTTTTATCGCCCATTTCAGCGAGGGCAACAATCGAGGTAGAAATCAGAAATTCTTGCATGTCGGTTCTCTGGCTAGCATAAATGCCTATGACCTACCCCTCCTGCTAGCCAAATATCATAAAATGATTGCAGAGTGGTAAATCAAAGGTCTTGCCAACTCAGGAACGATGAGACGTTTAAGCTATGATGACCATGTTCTGTTGAACAATTATGTTGACCATCACCTATTCACATTTGCTGTGAATAGCGGCTACTCCCCAATGAAGTATGGGCTTATTATATTCGACTAAATCTATTTTTCAAATATTCAGGCAAAAAATTTTACCCATGTCCACACGAATAAACGGGCTATTCCTAACAGCACTGCAAAACAAGCACTTATACTGATAAAACCAATATGGCTGCTACTTGTTCCAGTTTGATAATCAAGGGGTAAAATCAGAGTAGCGACAAACACTTCAATCCCCATGACAACATAAGTCATCCACTCCCAAGGGAAGTGCAAAATACTGACCCATATTCCCATCAATAAAAATACAACCAACAACAAGGGCAACATAATTTTCAGAAAACCCAACATTTACTATTTCTCCTTTACGTAATAACGAGAAATGTCTCCTCACTCTCGATAAGTCCTGCTTAATCTGTAGATTAACCTAAAATTAAGTCAAATAGACATTAAAACAAAACCCCGCCGAAGCGAGGTTTTAGTATGTTCTTTCAAAGCATTAGATTAATAAAGTACGAATATCTTTAAGAAGTTTCGTAAGTTTATTTGTAAAGCGCGCTGCATCCGCACCATTAATTACACGGTGGTCATAAGACAATGACAACGGCAACATTAAGCGTGGATCAAAGTCTTTACCATTCCATACAGGCTGCATCGTTGCAGGTGAAATACCCAAAATTGCAACTTGTGGCCAGTTAACTAGTGGCGTAAATACTGTACCGCCAATTGAGCCCAAGCTTGTGATCGTGAAGTTAGCACCTTGTAAATCTTTCGGCGTTAATTTCTTATCACGCGCTTTTTTACTCAACTCACCTAATTCAACAGCAATTTGCTTAATTGATTTTTGGTCAGGATTACGTAGTACAGGCACGGTCAAACCATCTGGAGTTGCAACCGCAATACCCATATGGATTTCATTACGGAGCAATACAGATTTCTGATCATCTGCTAAGTGACCCGCGAAATAAGGCTCTTCTTTCAACAAGTGTGCTACTGCTTTTGCAATAAATGCCAAAATTGTTAGGCTCACACCTTGTTTCTTAAAGCCGTCTTTCAGCTCACCACGCCAAGCTTCTAGCTCAGTAATATCCGCAAGGTCAAACTGAGTTACTTGTGGAATGTAGTTATTTAAAGACAACTGCGGTACAGAAACTTGCTGTAAACGCGTCATTGGTTTCACTTCACCGCCACCAAAAGCAGTAAAGTCAGGTAATGACGGCAATCCAGCCGGAGCAGCAGTAGCTTGAGCCACTGGTGCAGCTTGCGGCGCAGTTAAACGGCTCTTCACATAAGCAAAGATATCTTCTTTAACAACACGGCCATGCTCACCAGAAGTTTTAACTTGTGACAAGATCACACCAAGTTCACGAGCCAGCTTACGAACAGCAGGACCAGCATACACTTTAGCGTTTTCTGCTTCTTGCTCTTTCGTTAACTTATCAGTACCAGATGTAGGCGCCGCAGGTGCAGACTGAGTTGCAACAGGAGCGGCTGCTTTAGGTGCTACTGCCTGTGGAGCTGGGGCTGCTTCTGCTTTTGCCGCTGGTGCAGCAGCAGGTGCTTGACCTTCAGCTTCAATTGTTGCAAGCAATACACCTTGTGAAACTTGTTGACCTGCTTGCAAGTGAATTGCTTTTACAACACCAGCAACGGTACTTGGAACTTCCACAGTTGCTTTATCTGACTCAACAACAACAAGGCTTTGGTCTACATCAACTTTATCGCCAACTTGAACCAAGATTTCAGCAACAATAGCTTTGTCTACACCCAAGTCAGGAACATTGATATCAACTGAACCAGACTGAGCTGGAGCCGCTGCCACAGTTTCTTGCTTTGCAGCAACCGGTTCTGCTACCGCAGCTGGAGCTGGTGTAGTAGCAGGAGCTTCTGCTTGCGCATTAGATGCAGCTGCTGTTTTCACTTGAATAAGAACAACACCTTCTTTAACGGTATCGCCTTCTTTTACTTGAATACTTTCTACAGTACCAGCAACGCTACTTGGAACTTCTACAGTCGCTTTATCCGACTCTACAACCACAATACTTTGTTCAACATCGATCTGGTCACCCACTTTAACGAGGATTTCACCAACCAATGCTTTTTCAACACCGATGTCAGGTACAGTCACTTCAACAGTTGCACTTGATGTAGCAGCAGAAGGTTGAGCTGAAGCTTGAGTTTGTTGCGCAGGTGCTGGAGCAGCTGGCTTTTCAGCCGCAGGAGCTGGTGTTGGTTCCGGAGCTGCTTGTGCCGCACCTTCTGCTTCGATCTCAATCAAAGCAACACCTTCGGTCACATCATCACCTTGATTAATCAAGATACTTTTTACGACGCCTGCTGAAGTGCTAGGCACTTCAACAGTTGCTTTATCAGACTCAAGCACAACGATACTGTCGTCAACTTCAACACGGTCGCCAACTTTTACTAAAATTTCAGCGACGTTTGCTTTATCTACACCAATATCAGGGGTCTTAATTTGCATGCTTAGTTCCCCTCACCTGTTTGCGTTTCATTGTATTCAGCAACTGGCTGAACTTCCGGATGTGCTTGCGGCGCCCATGCAACCGGACGGTCAGTATCTAGCTCAAAGTTAGAAATTGCGTCTTTCACTAAACGTGCGTCTACTTCACCTTCGTCAGCTAATTTTTTCAAGGTAGCAACAACGATGTGTGCAGCATCAACACCAAAGAAACTACGTAAGTTCGCACGTGTATCTGAACGGCCGTAACCATCTGTACCCAATGCAACAAATGGGCGACCATCTGGAAGATAAGCACGGATTTGCTCACTGTAAGCACGCATATGGTCGGTAGCAGAAACTACGATACCTTCCGTACCACGTAATTGTTTAGATACCCAAGATTCTTTAACTTCTTCAGCAAGCGGGTGTAGGCGGTTGTATTCTTCACATGCCATACCATCACGTGCCAATTCATTGAAGCTTGTTACACTCCAAACGTTTGAATGGATTTGGTATTCATCACGTAAGATTTTCGCAGCTTTAATCACTTCACGAAGAATTACACCTGAACCAAGTAACTGAACAGTTGCTTTTTCATCTTTCTCGAATAAATACATACCACGTTTAATGCCTTCTTCAACGCCTTCTGGCATTGCAGGATGCTCGTAGTTTTCATTCATTACAGTTAAGTAATAGAACACACGTTCTTGGTTCACATACATACGTTGTAAACCGTCATGTACGATGACAGCTAACTCATAACCAAAACATGGGTCATAAGATACGCAGTTTGGAATCGTATTCGCCAAGATGTGAGAATGACCGTCTTGGTGCTGTAAGCCTTCACCGTTCAATGTTGTACGACCCGCAGTCGCACCTAACAAGAAACCTTGAGCTTGTGCGTCACCCGCAGCCCATGCAATATCACCAATACGTTGGAAACCAAACATTGAGTAGTACATGTACATTGGAATCATTGGCAAGTTATTGGTTGAATAACTTGTCGCTAACGCAGCCCATGCACTCATCGCACCTGCTTCGTTAATCCCTTCTTGTAACATGTGACCGTCTTTTGCTTCACGGTAATGCATTAACTGTTCTTGGTCTTCCGGTGTATATTTTTGACCATGAGCGGCATAAATACCAAGCTGACGGAACATACCTTCTAAACCAAAAGTACGTGCTTCATCTGGAACGATTGGCACTACGCGGTCTTTAATTGCTTTTTCTTTAAGTAAAGCAGCAATTAAACGAACCATCACCATAGTGGTTGATTGCTCTTTGCCACCCGAACCTTTCAACACTGCATCAAATACAGATAAATCAGGAATCGCTAAAGATTCACTCTCACGACGACGTGCAGGTAAGTAACCACCTAACGCTTCACGACGCGCTTTCATATATTTCATTTCTGGAGAGTTTTCACTTGGGCGATAGAATGGAAGCTCTTCTAATTGCTCATCTGTGAATGGAAGATTGAAACGGTCACGTACATATCTTAAAGAGTCAATTTGCATCTTTTTGATTTGGTGAGTTTTGTTCACCGCTTCAATTTCTTCAGATAAACCGTAACCTTTAATGGTTTTCGCCAAGATTACTGTTGGTTGACCTTTTGCCTTCATCGCTTCTGCATATGCAGCAAAAACCTTGTAAGGGTCATGACCACCACGGTTAAGATTATCGATATCTTCATCGCTTAAATCTTTTACAAGTTCCGCAGCTTCAGGGTATTTACCAAAGAATTTTTCGCGTGTATATGCGCCGCCTTTTACTTGATAACGCTGATAGTCACCATCAACAGCTTCTTCCATACGTGCTTTTAATGCGCCGCTTGTGTCTTTAGCTAGTAATGGATCCCAATGACGACCCCATACTACTTTAATGACACGCCAGCCTGCGCCACGGAAGATTGATTCAAGTTCTTGAATAATTTTACCGTTACCACGTACAGGACCATCTAGACGCTGTAAGTTACAGTTAACTACCCAAATTAAGTTATCAAGCTTCTCACGACCAGCAAGTGAGATCGCGCCTAAGCTTTCTGGCTCATCCATCTCGCCATCACCGAGATATGCCCAAACTTTACGATCTTCTTCTTTGATCAAGCCACGGTTCATCAAATATTTTTGAATGTGCGCTTGATAAATCGACATGATTGGACCAAGACCCATTGATACAGTTGGGAATTGCCAATAGTCTGGCATTAAATATGGATGTGGATAGCTTGGTAAACCGTTACCGCCAACTTCACGGCGGAAATTACTTAACTGTTCTTCAGTTAAACGTCCTTCAAGGAATGAACGTGCATAAATACCAGGAGCACAGTGTCCTTGATAATAAATCATATCTCCGCCAAAGTTATCACTGTTAGCGCGGAAGAAATGGTTAAAACCTACGTCATATAATGTTGCACTTGATGCGAAGCTCGCCAAGTGACCACCTAAATCATCACCTGTTTTATTCGCGCGAAGTACCATTGCTAAGGCATTCCAACGAATCAATGCACGAATACGGCGTTCCATATCTTGGTCGCCTGGCATTGCAGGTTGCTCTTCAACAGAAATTGTATTTAAGTAAGGTGTATTGAGACGTTGAATTGGAACATGCTTAGCAATTGCTTGTTGGTAAAGTTTTTCCAACAAGAATGCCGCTCGCTCAGTTCCCATGTGTTGTAAAACTGAATCGAATGCATCTTGCCATTCTTGGGTTTCTTGTGCGTCGGAGTCACCGTAAAACGCCATAATTCACCTGTTCCTTGTTCTCTAATCTACTTTGTATTTTTACCACGTTTTACCCCTTTCAAGTTATTGCCACGGGTGAATGTGGGGGGGGCCTATTATTTTCTGAATGAATAGTCATTGACCGAGCAGTAAACAAAATAACAAAAAAACGCCAATAAAGGCGTTTTTTTATACAATCATTACGTTAAAAAAGGTTTAAGTTAATTTCAAATTCATAAATTTAATAACCTTGACCTTTGAGGCAATGCAATTAAGGCAACATTGCCAAGTAAGTTGATGGATTCTTACGTTGACCATCTTTAACTACTTCGTAATGTAAATGTGGACCAGTACAACGACCTGTACAACCAACATTAGCAATATGGTCACCAGCAGAAACCTGATCACCTACTCGAACCATTAAGCGTGAAGCATGCGCGTAACGTGTTAAATAACCATTACCATGGTTAATTTCAACATATTGGCCATAACCTGTGCCCCAGCCTGATTTAGTCACAATACCCGGGCCAGTCGCATAGATTGGCGTACCACTTGGTGCAGCCATATCTAAACCACCATGATGCTCTGCACGACCACCCATGGTACGACCACCAAAGTTAGAAGAAACACGTACTGTATCAGGAAGAGGATGAGAAACTAACCAAGAATAAGGATTTGAAGAAGAGGTTTTAAATGAGTTTTTAGCTGTCGTAGTGCCGTATTTCTTTGCCAGTGAATCATTGTTGAGTTCAACTGTTTTCTCACGTAAAGTCACTGAAACTTTTGCACTCGCCGGAAGATCTAAATCATCAGGATGAGTATATGAGCCTTGAGATAGTGTTTTTGATAACTGTTCCAATCGATCTGAATCAGTAGATTGGTTAATATTTTGATAATCTGCAAAAGCAACCGATGCTGCCGAAGCGGCAAGTGAAAACGCTAATAAAATACGACGCGTGTGCATAAAAACCTCTTGAAACTGTTCTTACTCAAGTTCCTTATGATCTCTTCCTTGATATCGGTTGAAATGAACGCTTAAGATTAGGACAAGAAACCATTTGAGAATGATCAATGTCTAAACCCGATAACGTTTTTCAACAAACCGGAAAACACATAAAAACAGGAAACCTTACGTTTCTAACAACGCAAGTCGCGCAATGGCAAAGACTTACGAAAATAATCCAACCCTTATTGCCCCAACCGGAACAATGGCAAGTCGTGTGTTATCAAAATGGCTCTTTAATTATTACTGGTGAAAATCAGGCAATGATTAGTCAACTCAGCTATTTACAGAGCCAATATGTATCTAAATTATCTCAACTTGAAGGATTAAAAGACTTACAAAGAATTCAAGTTCGCTTAAGAAATAAAACTATTCCTGTAACGACCTCATCTGAGCCTTCTAAATCCATCCCCCCGGAAACACAAGAAATGTTACGTAGTGCCGCCGACTTCGTGAGCGACCCTAAGCTTAGCCAAGCTTTACTACGTTTGGCAAGCAATAAAAAATGATGAGCTTTCTATTTCTTAATTAGAATCGTTCTTAATATGTGATAAAAATCACACTTACTAATGTTACATTATAACATAGCCAAATAAAGACAATGACTTATGTCACACTCACGTATGGAATTGGACAGTCTTTCTCGTCATTAAATGTTACAATTTCATAATTACTCGGATCGCTTTGAACATTGCGTAATAGCTGATTATTTAAGGCATGTCCTGATTTATAGCCATCAAACTTGGCAATAATTTGATGACCAAGTAAATACAAATCACCAACTGCATCTAAAATTTTGTGACGAACAAACTCATCGGCAAATCGTAAACCTTCTTCGTTCACAACACCCGTATCATCTACGCCAATTGCATTATCTAGACTTGCTCCTAAAGCTAAATTATTTGCTTTAAGGTAATCCAAGTCTTTCATAAAACCAAAAGTTCGTGCCTCACTGACTTCATACACAAACGTTTCAGTAGAAAAATCGATAGTTGCAGACTGATATTCTTTGGCAAATGCAGGATGATCAAAATCAATCGTAAAGTTAAGCTGAAAGCCATTATGCGGGCTGAATATTGCTTTTTTATCATCAATTAAAGCCTCAACTGGCTTTAATATTTTTATAAATTTCTTAGGAGCATCTTGTTCACGCAGGCCACCTTGCATGAGCAAATAAATAAATGGACCAGCACTACCATCCATAATTGGAACTTCAGAAGCAGACACTTCCACAATTAAGTTATCGATTCCTAAACCTGCAATCGCACTCATCACATGTTCGATTGTCCCGACTTTAATATCGCCAGTGACAAGATTTGAACACATAAATGCTTCTTGAATCAGCAATGCATTAGCAGGAATATCGACAGGTGGATCCAAATCGATACGGCGAAATACAATACCTCCATCCACGGTATGTGGAATGAAATTGATCATCACTTTTTGACCGCTATGAAGACCTATTCCACTCGCTTTTACCACACGATTGAGAGTACGCTGTTTCACCATGCTTTGTAACTTCTTTTTTAAAACCGCTATACGTTAGCATATTTAGTCATTGATCAAAAATAAAAAAAGGCAGTGTTTATACACTGCCTTTCAATAGATTGTACGCTAAATTACTTACGTTGCTGATTTTTCAAGTAATCTTGAATACTCATTGGCGAAGAACGCGGTGTTGAACTTGGCGCATTATTCACGTCATTTTCAGCATTTTGGCGTTTATTAATTGCAGGAACGTCATCTTCATCTACAGATTGTGCAGATTGAGTTGATGTATGGCTAACTGTATTACGCTTTCTTGGCTCTGCATCAGCTGCATTACGTGTTAAACCAGTTGCAATCACAGTTACGCGTAATTCATCACGTGCATCTGGGTCAAATACTGTACCGTAGAAGATTTCACCTTCATCGAGGTCAACAATCTGGTTAACAACGTCAGTAATGATTTCTGTTTCACGCAATGTGATGTCATCGCCACCAGTAATGTTAATTAACACGCCTTTCGCATTAATAATGTTTACATTATCAAGCAATGGGCTACGGATAGCTTGTTCAGCTGCTTGACGCGCACGGTCTTCACCACGGCCCAAACCAGCACCCATCATTGCGTAACCACGAGTACTCATTGCAGTTTTCAAGTCCGCGAAGTCAAGGTTAATATGACCACGGTTAACTACAAGGTCAAAAATACTGCGTACAGCGTTTAACAATACGTCATCTGCCTTTTTATAGGCATCTTTCATTGAAATATCACCATAAACGCTTAATAAACGTTGGTTAGGAATAATAATCAATGAATCAACATGAGCTTCCAGCGCTTCAATACCACGCTCAGCAGACTTTTGACGACGACGGCCTTCAAAGTTAAATGGAGTTGTTACAACACCAACAGTCAAAATCCCCATTTCTTTAGCAACTTCGGCAACAACCGGAGCTGCACCAGTACCTGTACCACCACCCATACCAGCGGTTACAAACACCATGTCAGTCCCTTCAAGGTGCTGACGAATAATTTCACGGCTTTCTTCTGCTGCTACCTGGCCTACTTCAGGGTTAGCACCTGCACCTAGACCACGTGTACTTTGCTCACCTAACTGAATTTTGAAAGGGGCATTCATACAGTCAAGTGCTTGTTTATCTGTATTAGCACAAACGAATTTAACACCCTGAATATCAGACTGTACCATGTGCTGAACGGCATTACCGCCACCGCCACCTACACCAAATACAGTGAAACGGGCTTGACCGTTGCCATCGTTTAGTTCATCTTCTATAAATTCAAATGAGGCCATGACCTTTAGGGTTCCTAATACATTATGGCAGTCACTTCAGCCCGTATACTGCCTTGATTTTCAAAAATAACTAATTTTAAGAATGCTGTGCAATACCAACCTTGTCAAGTACAGTGGTTTTCTCTTACAACTTCCTAACAATTCTACCAATAAATACATACATCCTAAAAAATGGCTTTAAGTTTGCTATTAAAAGCATTCCAGCCATTCACCATTCGTTCCCATACCGAACGGTCATTTCCCTCTTCAGGCTCCTCAACAGCTTCTTGTAATTCACTTTGGCTAAACATAAGTAAACCAGCTGCTGTTGCATACATTGAGCGGCGTAATGCAGCTTGATGCTGATCATCAGCATACACCTGTAATGGCGGATTACCTAGATGGGCAGACACACCTAACATACGACGCGCCAAACTTACCATACCTTCAATCTGGCAAGCATCACCAGTCAATACAACACCATGATATAGACCATGGATTGCACCGCTTTGTTCGAGTTCTTCGCGAATCTGGCTGAAAATCTCTTCATAACGAGCAATAATAATTTCCGCTAACTCAATTCGGCTAATCGTTTGCGGACCATCAATACCCTGTACTTGAATCATATGGTCAGGCTTAACAGCACTTAGATCAACGCAGCCATGCAGAATCTTAATACGTTCAGCTTCTTCAGTGGTTGTTTGTAACACGGCAGCAATATCACGTGTCACATGCTCACCACCACGCTGTAAGGTGCGTGCTAAAGCCAAACGGCCATCTAAATAAACTGCCAGATTGGTAATACCTGCACCAATATCGACAAGACAGACACCATATTCTTTTTCATCTTTAAGCAAACTTGCCTCAGCCGTAGCCAAGCAAGAAACCACCATTTTCTCAACTCCAATGTTCGCGCCTTTCATGGCACGATCAAGGTTTTGCATAGTGGCAATCGGCATCATCATAAGCTGATAATGACCAGTCATGCTGTGAGCGGTCATATTGATTGGGTTTTGAACCCATTCAGATGAGTCGCCTAATTCAAATCCTAATGGGACTGCACTCGCTAGATAATAGTCAGAAGTCACATGGCTTGCTTTTGCCAACTCTAATGCACGTACAACTTCATTGGTTGTAATCACATGTGCCGGGTTAGCAACAGGTGTGCGTCCAGAAGCATAGAAACTTTGTAGCTCGGTACTCGGAATAGATACCCACGCACTATGAATGCGACATTCGGCCATATTTTCCGCTTCAGCAACAGCGTTTTTAATCGCAGCAATGACTTTATCGAGACTTACAATTTTTCCTTTGTTCATGCCTCGATTGCGAGCAGTTGCCATACCGATAACCTGAATGTTATCCGGCGCATGAATTTTTCCAATCAAAACTGAAACTTTATGCGTCCCAATGTCAATCGCAACAACTGAGGGAACAGCTTCACTCATCACTCATACCATTTCTTTGTTGTCTAATACCAGGCAAATTGCCTATTTTAAAGCCACGTATTATGGCTTTGCTTTTGTACCACCTGCAATGCTTGTGTCATCACTCGTTACAACAAACTGACCATTCACGATTTTAGGTGGGGTTGCATTCTTCCATTGAATAGATAATCCATTACGATATCGCAAATCAATGGCTGAGATTTTCGTCCACACAGGTTTTAGGTCAGATTGTGCCAAATGACTTAAACGTTGCAATTTATTCATTGTTTGATCTTGGTCAACAATAATTCGTAAACCAGAGTCAAACTGCATAAACCAAGTCATTCGCTCTGTTAGATATAACTCTTTTAAACGCAAATTAACAGGATGGAATAACTGATTAATTTCATTATAGCGTCGCATCATCATTTTAGACTGACTTACCGGACCGTGTAGTAACGGAAGCTCAGGATGAAGCCTCGGCTCTGCTTCACTAAATACATCGCCACCATCGCTCAATAAGCGACCTGTTCCCCAACGGGCGATAGCATGTCGAGGCATAACACGAACGCGAATACCATTGGGCCAAGCACGAGATACGACGACTCGGTCTACCCAAGAAATTTCTAATGCTTTATCACGAATCTGCTCTAAATCAGATGTAAAGTAGTTATCTTTTACAATCGGCTGCACATATCGCATCACTTGCTGAGTCTCAACTGGAGTTGTTGAACCTACAACTTCAAGTTTTGCAACAGTTGCATCAGTAATAACTTTATATAGTCCGTAAATTCCGACCGCCAAGACTAAAAAGGCAATAACCAGCAACACCCATCCGCCAGCATTGGCAAGTTTTTGCTTGCGCGTAGGCGGTTTTTCATGAATGGAGGTAATTGCCGCACGTTTACGGCGCATGGATGCCGGAAGTTGTGCCATATTTAAGCCGTACCTTCCAATGTTTGCTCAAGAATTGCAACACACAATTCATCAAAGCTATAACCTACTGCTTTAGCAGCCTTTGGTACAAGCGAATGACTGGTCATGCCTGGCACAGTATTTACTTCTAAAAGCCAGAAGTTACCTTGCTCATCCTGCATTGCATCAATACGTCCCCAGCCTTCTGCACCTACAGCCTGGAAAGCGCGTAAACATAGAGCTTGTAGTTTTTTCTCTTCAGTTTCGCTAAGACCACAAGGAATGCCATACTCAACATCATTACGTTGATATTTTGCTTCGTAGTCATAGAAAGCAACATCTGCTGGTGGCTGCAAACGAATAACTGGTAAAGGCTGACCATTTAAGAATGAAATCGTAAATTCGCGTCCTGTAATCCATTTTTCTGCCATAACTACAGCATCGTGCTGAGTTGCCTTTTCAATTGCTGCCGCAAAATCTTCAGCTTTCTCAACTTTACTCATGCCTACACTTGAACCTTCATGTACAGGCTTGATAATGACAGGCAACCCCAATTCAGCAATCACTGAATCCAAGTCAGTTTCTTTAGTAATAATGCGATACGGTGCAGTTGGTAAATCACTTCCTTGCCAGATTTGCTTGGTTTTGACTTTATCCATACCAATGGCAGAACCTTGTACACCCGTTCCTGTATAAGGGATGTTCAACCACTCAAGCACACCTTGGATTTGACCGTCTTCGCCACCACGACCATGCAATACAATAAATGCACGATCATAGTTTACAAGTTCAGTTACGCTACGGTCTTGCGGATCAAATGCCTCAGCCTGAACACCTGAACGTAACAAAGCGTCCAAAACTGCCTGACCACTATCTAAAGACACAGCACGCTCAGCCGATTTCCCACCAAGTAACACGGCAACTTTGCCGAATTTTGTAGCATTTGACACGTTTAAATCCTTAACCCGATAATTCAATACTTTTTGTTTATTTCACATACAAATGGTGCTGTGCAAGTTCTACTGAAATTGCTCCCACGTTACCTGCACCTTGCGTTAATAACAAGTCATTTGGTTGTAACACATTTTGCATGATGTTTTGCAAATTACCTTCAACCGGATCAATCAAAATCGGTTCAACCTGACCACGCAAGCGAATACTACGCGCCAAAGTACGGCTATCTGCGCCAACAATTGGTTTTTCCCCAGCCGGATAAACTTCTAGTAATAATAATTGGTCGACTTGAGATAAAACCTCAATAAAGTCATCATAACAATCACGTGTACGAGAGTAACGGTGTGGTTGGAAAAGCATAACTAAACGACGATCAGGATGGCTCTGACGAGCAGCTTTAATCGTAGCTTCCACTTCTTTAGGATGGTGTCCATAGTCATCGACTAATTTTACATTCCCTTCACCAAGTTCAAATTCACCTTGTACTTGGAAGCGACGTCCAACACCACTAAAACCTTTTAATGCACGGCTAATTGCTTCATCTGAAACGCCTTCATCAGTTGCAACACCAATTGCAGCCAAAGCATTTAAAACGTTATGTAAACCCGGTTGATTAATAGTTAGACGTAACGGCTCACGTCCTTTACGTAATACCGTAAAGTGCGAACGCATACCATCTTGCTCTACATCAATCGCACGGATGTCATTATCTTCATTAAAACCATAAGTAATAACCGGACGGCCTACACGTGGCAAAATCTCGCGGATGTTCGCATCATCGCCACAAACCACAGCCAAGCCGTAGAATGGTAAGTTATGAAGGAACTGTACGAAGGTATCTTTTAATTTATCGAAACTGCCTTCATAGGTATCCATATGGTCAGCATCGATATTGGTTACAATCGCTGCCATTGGCTGTAAATAAAGGAAAGATGCGTCCGATTCGTCAGCTTCAGCAACAATAAAGCGGCTTTCACCAAGCGCTGCATTTACACCTGTACTGTTAAGTAAACCACCGATCACATAAGTTGGGTCGAGGTTTTCTTCCGCCAACATTGTCGTCAAAAGACTTGTGGTTGTAGTTTTACCATGTGTACCTGCCACAGCAATACCATGACGGTAACGCATAAGTTCACCGAGCATTTCTGCACGACGTACAATCGGAATACGTTGTTCAATGGCAGCTTTAACTTCCGGATTTTCCGGGTCAATTGCTGTTGACACGACAAGCACATTTGCATTTTTAATATTTTCTGCTTCGTGTCCGATATAGACCTTAATGCCATTTTCTTCTAATTGTTGTGTGGTTTTTGATGCCTTAATATCTGAACCGGAAATTTTATATCCTTGGTTAGCTAACACCTCAGCAATACCACACATACCTGCACCGCCAATTCCCACAAAATGAATGTGTTTGATACGGCGCATTTCAGGCACTTTAATCAGTTTTTTTGCTTGGTTCGCAGCTGTTGTTGGAGACATAGTAAATCCGATTACATTTTTTGGATAAGATCAACCACATGCTGAGTTGCATTTGGTTGGGCATGTTGACGCGCTTTCACTGCCATTTCTGTAAGTAATTGGCGATTCATCAGCGTAGTAAACAATTGATTTAAAACTTCTGGTGTCATAGTCGATTGCTGGCAAATTTTTGCAGCACCGACATCAGCCAGAAATTTGGCATTTGCAGTTTGGTGGTCATCCACCGCAATAGGAAGCGGTACAAAAACTGCTGCAACACCAGCTGTTGCTACTTCTGTCACAGTTAAAGCGCCAGCACGGCAAATAATCAGGTCTGCTTCGCTATAAGCTTTCGCCATATCTTCAATAAACGGCAAAACCTGTACGGTCAAATTTGCTGGCGCATCTGCGTACAAAGCTTGAGTTGCTTCAACCTGTTGCTGACCACATTGATGGAAAATATTCAGTGGAACTTCAAGTTGTTTTAATGCCGGAGGTAAGCGTTCATTCAGTGCTTTTGCACCTAAAGATCCGCCCACAATTAAAATATTTAACGGCTTACCCGCTTGCTCGCGTTCATCATAGCGCCACTTTGGACTTAAGATATCAGTGATTTCACGACGTACCGGATTGCCGGTTGTCACTACTTTTTCGCTAGCAGGAAATGTATTTGGAAACGCTTCACATACCACTTTAGCAACACGGGATAACTGTGCATTGGTAAATCCTGCAACCGCATTTTGCTCGTGGATGAGAACAGGAATACCTAATAAACGCGCTGCTAGCCCACCCGGGCCTGCCACATATCCCCCAAAGCCTGCAACAGCATCCACTTTAAGCTGTTTCATATAGCGCATTGCACTAAAAGTTGCTTTTAAAATTTTAAAAGGTGCAGCAAGTTTACGGATCACTCCGTTTCCACGCACACCTTGAATATCAATTTGATAAATTGGAATATTTTGATCTTTTAATAAACGATTTTCCATACCTGTTGGCGTGGCTAACCATGAAACTTGACAACCTTGTTGTTGAAGTTGTTTGGCTACGGCGAGGGCTGGAAAAACATGTCCACCAGTACCGGCAGCCATCATCATGACATGTTTAGGTTTGCTTTGCTGTGAATCGGTCACGGTCTAATTCTTCAACTCAAAAAACAATGGAAATTGTCATCTATTTTTGTAGCCGTTTATTTTAATCCTAAAGCTTCATTAACGAAAAGCGAATTTCACTCGTTTATAACAGAAAGATGTGCTTTTTTGAAAATATGCCTACAAAGCTATGGTGTATTTGGTATTGTGATTTTATTAATTCATATATTTTCGGGTGATTTCCAATAATAAGCTTAGAAAACCACCCTAACTAGACCCTTATGCTGGACGACCAGCTTCTAATACATCAAATAGATCATCGGCAATTGAAGTACCAAATTGCGCATCAATTTCACGAATACAGGTTGGACTTGTCACATTAATTTCAGTGACATAATTCCCAATTACATCAAGACCTACAAATACCAAACCTTTTTCACGTAAGAAAGGACCAACTTTAGCAGCAATGAGTTTGTCATTTTCTGTGAGTGGACGCGCTTGACCTAAGCCACCAGCTGCTAAATTCCCGCGCACTTCACCATTTTGCGGAATACGTGCCAGACAATAAGGAATAGGCTCGCCATTTACCATTAAAATACGCTTATCCCCTTCTACAATTTCAGGAATGTAGCGCTGAGCCATAATTGGGCGGGTGCCTAATTCTGTAAGCATTTCTAAGGTAGAACCAATATTTACACCGTCTTGGTATAAACGGAAAATACCCATACCACCCATACCATCAAGTGGCTTAACGATCACATCACCGTGCTCGGTAATAAATTCGCGAATCAAGCTCTGCTGCGATGTTACTAGTGTCGGCACCTGTAATTCAGGAAATTGCGTAGCAAACAATTTTTCATTGCAGTCACGCAGTGATTGAGGCTTATTAATAATCCATGAACCTTCACGCTCAGCTTGTTCGAGCACGTAAGTTGTGTAGACAAAGTTCATGTCAAAAGGCGGATCTTTACGCATCAGTACAACATCATAAGCCGCGATTGATTCTTTTTTCTTTTCGCCTAACTCATAATAATGGTTGTAATCTTCGAAAACTTTTAACGGAGAGATGAGACCGTAAGCCTTACCTTGATCGATATATAAATCTTGTTGTAATGCATAACCTAACTCATGTCCACGACGGCTCGCCGCCCACAACATTGCCATGGTTGAATCCTTTTTCAGATTTACGGTTTCAATCGGATCCATGACGACAAGTACACGCATGCTCAAGCTCTTCTTAAAATTTAAATTAGCATGAGTATAGCTGAGATTTTTCACTCGTTTTTCTTAATTTTAGTAAAACCTTATCGGTTATTTCTTTATCTTGAATTAAGGTAAATTCAGTTAAACTATGATCATAAAATATTATTTTTAAAGGCTAAAGATGAAACTTTATCGCTATTTAACCGGACCTGATGACTCTGCTTTTTGTGCACGAGTGACTAAAGCACTTAATCATGGTTGGGAGCTCTATGAAGCACCTACTATGACTTTTAATGGCTCTCAAGTCATTGTAGGCCAAGCGATTTGCAAAACAATTGACGAAAATTATGATCCAGAAATGGATATTTTAGATGTTCTCAAAAATAATGCGTGATTTTAGAGGGGCATTTTTATCAATAAAAAGCCCCCTCTAAAACCTAATTAACAAGAAAAACTAATGAGTCAACTCAATAAGTCCTTTAATTTGCTAATTAACTTCCTAAAAATCAGTTAATAAAAAATAAATATGCCATTTTTTAAGTTAATAGTTCTTTTATTCTAAACAATTAAATGATTATAATTATCATTTATACTTTTATTTTTGTTAATTGATTTTATTTTTATGTTAAGAATTTCTATATCATCTCCCCAAATTAAGGGTTCATTCCCGCTCAGCTTACTCAGTTTAATGATTTTAAATATTCAAGGTGCTAACGCCGAGGAATTGATTGACTCCTCATCAAAAGCCGCAGCCACTATGCCAACCATAAAAATCGAGGCCATGAGTGAGCTCGACCCGATTAAAAGCTATATCGATTATGACAAAGCCAATGTCACTCGTAATGGTTTAGATAAAAAAGATATCCCTCAAACCGTTGATACCATTGATGTTCAGAAATATAAAATTTATGGATCGAATGATTTAAGCGTCATGCTGCAAGGTACACCAGGTGTATCAACCAGTTACGATATGCGTGGTGATGGGATCACGATTCGTGGTTTTGGTGCCGACACAGGCGATATTTACCGTGATGGCATACGTGAAAGCGGGCAAGTACGCCGCAGTACAGCCAATATCGAACGTATAGAAATTTTAAAAGGCCCTGCTTCGGTTTTATATGGCCGTAGTGCTGGCGGCGGGGTTGTAAATATGGTGAGTAAATTCGCCAATTTTGACTCTAAAAGTTCAGTTGGCGCATATGCGGGTTCATACGATAACTACGGAACAACCGCTGACATCAACCAAGTACTTAATGACAATTTAGCAGTGCGTTTGACTGGAGAATATGGCGAGGCAGGCAGCTTCCGCTCTGGTATTGAAAATAAGATTGAGATGTTTTCCCCAAGCTTTACCTATAAGAATGACGATGGAAAGCTGACCTGGACCACACAATATACCTATGACAAATTGAATCGAGTTCCTGACCGTGGGCCAACACGTGACAACTTGCCTGCGGGAACTTCAATTAAAATGGGATTTGCCCAAGACGGCGATTATGTTGATGATATTTTGCAAGTCGTTCGCTCCGATGTGAATTATGAATATGCGCCTGATTGGAACTTCCACTGGGCGGCGAGTTACCGACAAGCAGAACAGAACTTTGACCACTTTTATTTTGGAACTTATTGTGGTTTAGATGGAAAAAACTCAAAGAATGAGGCGTGTACAAAAAAAGGTTACATCGATCAAATTTACTACTGGCAACAAACCAGCAACAAGACCACAACCAATACATTCGATATTAAAGGAAAGTTCAAGACAGGCCAGCTTGAACACCAAATTATGGTCGGTACAGACTGGACTTATGAACAACGAGAACCACGTCTAGCCAATAAAACTCAAAATGGGTCAGCTATTTATGGTTACGTTAATCCAATCACTGGTGAACGAGAGTACAGTCGTGGCAATGGCCCATTAAAGATTAGTCAGCATAACTATAATGAAGGCACAACTTACGGCGTATTTATGCAAGATTTAATTGGTCTAAATGACCAACTTAAACTTATGATGGGACTCCGCTACGATTACTTCGACTTTTCAACTACTAACAAAATTAAGAATGAACATCGTAATGTAAAAGACAGTACTTTTAGCCCAAATGTTGGCTTGGTATGGCAACCAGTTCCTGAACATAGCTTTTATACGTCTTACTCTAAAAGCTTCGCACCGTTTGGTGGACAAATGGGTGTCAACCAAGTTACTGGAAGTACCGATGTCGCGAAAATGGATAAAGAGCCTCAATATAACGAGCAATATGAAGTTGGGGTAAAAAGTGAATGGCTCGATAATCGTTTAAATACTCAATTTTCTGTCTTTGATATCCGTAAAAATAATATTCGCTATAAACCGAACCCTGACAGTGAACCAGAGGTATGGGCAACTGCTGGTCAACATCAATCTCGTGGTCTCGAATTTAGTTTTATTGGCCGTGTACTTGATAATGTCTTTGTTCGCGGTGGGTATGGCTATACCGATGCCAAAGTTAAAGAAGACAATCAAAACCCTGAGCGAGAAGGCAATTATTTAGCCAACACTTCTAAAAATACGGGTAATTTATTTGTTCGCTATTTACCAACTGAACAGTGGTATACCGAAGTGGGCGTGACCTATGTCGGGTCTTATTATCCAAATATTAATAATCAAGTAAAAATGGAAGGCTTCAATCGTGTCGATGCAGCAATTGGCTACAGTGCCGACCCTTGGAATGTCACACTTGCGGTAAATAACCTAACCAATAAAGAGTACTGGCGTTCGGACAGCATGCCAGGCACACCACGTAATGTGTTATTACGTTTGAATTATCAGTTTTAAGTAAATATTAAAAAGGCATACCCTATTTTAGAGGTATGCCTTTTTATTTTTAGATACCGTATTTTTCACGGTAAGCTTGCATGTTTGCTAGCGCTTCTTTTTCGCCTTTCGCTTCTAAATAATCCATTAAATCTTTCATGGTAATCAATGCGTGCACAGGAATTTCTAATTCTTTTTGAACTTCTTGAATTGCAGAAAGTTCACCTTGCCCACGTTCTTGACGATCTAGCGCAACCAACACACCCGCAATAGTTGCACCGGCATTTTTCAAAATCGTTACCACTTCGCGAATCGCTGTGCCTGCGGTAATCACGTCATCAATGATCCAGACTTTTTTACCTTCAACTGCAGCACCGACTAAAACACCGCCTTCACCATGATCTTTCGCTTCTTTACGGTTAAAGCCCCATGGCACACTTTTGTTATGTGTCTGCGACAAAGCAACAGCAGTCGCTGCTACAAACGGAATACCTTTGTAAGCTGGTCCAAAAATCACATCAACATTTTCACATTGTGTTAATTTATCGGCATAGCCTTGTGCTAAAAGAGATAAAGCTTCACCATCGTTGAGTAGGCCTGCATTAAAAAAATAAGGACTCACGCGTCCAGATTTTAAAGTAAACTCACCAAATTTAAGCACACCGCGTGATAATGCGAGTTCGATAAATGCTTGCGGGTGAAATGACACAGGCGTTGTCATGAGGTGCTCCAAATTCACAATTGAGGTTAAATTTTCGCATGATACCAAAGGATCAGTATCCAAGTGATGTAAAAATTCTTCGAGTCGTTTCCATTAACGTAAATGGCTTACGTTCTTCAGTGACGAAAGGCTTACTTGAATGGTTAGAACAATCAGATGCCGATGTCGTATGCATGCAGGAAAGCCGCATTACCCATGAACAATGGACTGAGAAATTTAGACCCGAGGGATGGCATACCCATCTCTTTCCAGCAGAGCGTGCAGGCTACGCAGGTACTGCAATTTATAGCCGCTTACCCTTTGTCTCTATTAAAGATGGTTTAGGGTTTGAATTGGCCGATAGCCAAGGCCGCTTCATTTCTGCCGAATTCGATTTAGGTTTGTCACATCCCGTACATATTGCATCATTATACTTACCTTCAGGCTCAAGTGGTGAAGAAGCGCAAGCACGTAAAGATTTATTTTTAGGTGAATACGCCAAAATCTTGAAACAATGGCGTGATGAGAATAAGTCCATCATTATTTGTGGCGATTACAACATTGTTCATAAACGAATTGATATTAAAAACTGGTCTGGCAACCAAAAGTCTTCTGGCTGTTTACCACATGAGCGTGCTTGGCTTGATCATATTTATGATGAACTTGGCTATGTAGACACCTTCCGTGTTGTAAGAACAGAAGCGGAATTGTATTCATGGTGGTCAAATCGCGGACAAGCGCGTGCGAAAAATGTAGGTTGGCGTATTGACTACCACGCATGTTCACCAGACTGGAAAGCGCGCACTGTAAATGCATGGGTCTATAAAGATCAATGGTTTAGTGACCATGCTCCAGTTATTATCGACTATAAAATTCAAGAATAAGTGAACACATGTTCACTTACATTGTCGTTTTTGCTTACAACACATGTCGCTTTTGAGTATTTTTCTTACACATGTTTAACGGCATTATAGCCCCACGGCACAGGGAAGCAGTCAGGATGACGCAAAAGGATAGGACGCCGTAGGAAGATAAAATAAACTTAAGATAAGTTTATTTGCAAGGATGTGACAATGGACGTTGAAATGAGACCCGCATGATCAGGATGATTAAATGCGGGTTTTCTCTTTTCTATCTCTTATTTTTTGCGCTACGTTCTTTTAGTTTTTAATTTATTCTTATTAAGCTCATTATTACCTTGTCTTATGACAATAACATGACATTCTTTATTGTTTTAATCATTATTTTTCATTTGTTTTAAAAGTATCTGTATAAAGTAGTGCTCAAATGCATTTTGGGTTAGGCTGTGTGTTCTTTCTTTTTGACATGGTCCGATAAAATGTTAAAAATTTATGGTATTAAAAACTGTAACTCGATGAAAAAAGCATTTGATGCTTTACAAGCAAAAGGTTTGAGCTACGAATTTCACGATTATAAAAAACAAGGGATCGATGCTGATACTCTAAAAATCTGGCTAAAAGAAATTGGACAAGATACGGTGCTCAACAAGAAAGGTACTACGTGGAAAAAACTATCTGAAGAAGAACAAACGCGTGCTTTAAGCAGTGAAGATCATCTTATTGAGGCGCTAATTGCTCAGCCAAGCTTAATCAAGCGACCAGTTCTACAGACCTCTAAAGGGTTTCTTGTGGGCTTTGATGAAACGGCCTATCAAAACTTAAGCGCATAAAAAAACGAGCCCAATGGCTCGTTTTTTATTTAGGCTTTTAGTTCGCACGAATCCAAGTTTGGTTACGGCCCAATGCTGAAACGCCAATATAACCACGTAATTTAAGCTTCTTACCGCCCTCAGCCAACTCACCTTTTAATTTGTAAGTTTTGCCAGATTTAGGGTCTAAAATTGTACCGTTTTCATAACTGTTGCCACCTACATTTTTTAGATTATGTACAATGGTCACACCTTTAAGCGGTTTGTTTTTATACGGACCTTCACATTTTGTACAAGCGTTTTCTTCACCTGGTGTCAAAATGTTTTGAATGGTTGCAGTTAAGGTTCCATCCTTCTGTTCCGTAAATTTTACTACGGCTTTGGGCTTATTGGTTTGGTCATCAATCGTTTTCCATACCGTTCCGTTTAGTGGGTCAGCCGCATTGGCAAATGCAGCCATACCAACAAGTCCTAAAGCTAAAGCAATCTTTTTCATTTTTGTAATATCCTTGGGTCTTCCAAGACTTCAGTATTCAAAACTCGCAACGATATTGCAATTTTTGAATGTGACTGTTTCGTGTAACCTTGTAACCTTGAAAAATAAAATTTATAGGGAAACAAGTAATTAACATAAGCGGATACTATATGAATATACCTAATGTTTTAAAATATTATTTCACAGAAACATTTCTTAAAACAGCAATTCGCAAACCAAGTCAGTTGAATTTACCTCCAACTGCTCTGCGCCCTATGCTTGAACAACTTTGCCGAGCCTTTCCAAAACAAAAAAATGTAACCGTTCGACCAATCCGTCTGGCTGGTATTAAGGGTGAAGAAATTAAAGCCCAAGATTCAGCGACCCAGCTTATTTTTCATATTCACGGCGGCGCCTTTTTTTTAGGAAGTTTAAAAACACATCATGCGTTTATGACAGATTTGGCTGCTCGTACCCAAATGCAAATTATTCATGTGGACTATCCACTTGCACCCGAGCATCCATATCCTGAAGCAACTGAGGCCTTATATGACGTCTATCAATCGTTATTAGTTCAAGGTATCCAGCCTAAAGATATTATTTTATCTGGTGACTCTTGTGGAGCTAATTTAGCTTTGGCACTTTGCTTACGTTTAAAAGAACAACCCGAACTTATGCCAAGTGGCCTGATTTTATTGTCACCTTTTCTAGATTTAACCCTAACCAGTGAGTCTTTAAGATTTAACCAAAAACATGATGCCCTACTTTCTCTTGAAGCTCTTCAGATCGGTATTCAACATTATATTGGCAATCATATTGCGGCAGACGACCCGCGTGTTTCACCTATTTTCGACAACTTAGAAGGTTTACCACCAACATTAGTTCAGGTCGGTTCAAAAGAAATTTTATTAGACGATGCCAAACGTTTTAGAGAGAAAGCTGAAGAAGCAGGTGTCAAAGTACACTTTAAACTTTACACAGGCATGTGGCATAACTTCCAAATGTTTAATGCTTGGTTCGAAGAAGCAAAACAGGCGATGGCGGATATTGCTGAGTTTGCTCATGAACTTGATAAGACGTAATCAAAATGAAGAAGTGACAAATTTAAAATTTGTCACTTCTTCTTATTTTTCACAATCCAAATCATGAGGTTTAATTTATGAATCATGGTATGTTTAGGTTATGAATCCTTCAAACTCTCCCTCTTTAGGATGATCTGACGAAGAGACATCTCTATTTAGGAGCTCCTTTATTATTATGAAAATTCGTTTAATCACTCGTCCTATAAATAAAATAAAACAGGTGATTCTCGATTTCATCCATCACAATCACATTATTAACTGGACCCCATTACAAAAAAGCGCACTAATGCTTACCCTCGCCTGCGCAATGAATTTCAGTTGGATTTTATGGAAAGGCTATATTTTAATTACTCCTAGTGTTTGGCAATGGGCAAACCTATCTTTAGTTGAATCACAAATCTGGCTGAATTTACTGACCTTATTTTTATTAGCTGTACTCATTATTCCTTGTTATCGCTACAAAGACCAAGCTTGGGCGCAAAAAATTGTGCCTTTAATTAGTGTACAAGCCTTTATGTTGATGTTGTGCCACGATGGATATTTAATTGGTAGTATCAGCCCTGCCACAATGGTGGGTTACGTAGGCACTATTGGCGTAGGTTTGGTTTTATTTGAAAGAAAAATTGTTTATAGCGCTTTTATACCTGCAACTATTATTCTAGCGGTATGTACATATTTAAGTATGAGCGGTACTGTGCCTTATGCCCCTCTATTTAATTTTAAGGCTATGGAACATGCTCAAACCAATCCATTTTGGCTAGGAAGTATGCTGTTTTTTATTATGCCCATTTTAGTGGCGTGTTTTATTTTATTTGAAATATTGCTAACCCAATGGCGTCAACGAGAAACCTATATTCAACGTTTAAGCCAAATCGACCCGTTAACTAATGTCTTAAATAGACGAAGCTTAAATACCCATCTTGAAGCACTTCATGAGCAACGATTTGATTATGCAGTGATACTTCTTGATATCGATCATTTTAAAAAAATTAATGATATATACGGACATCACCAAGGTGATCAGGTTTTGATTGAAATTGCTCGATGTCTTTCTGAAAACTTACGTAATGAAGATATTATTGGACGTTTTGGTGGAGAAGAATTTATTTTATTACTTCCTCATACCGATATTATTCAAGCAGAAAAAATTGCTGAACGTTGCCGACAAGCTTTACAAGAATTGACTATCTTCAATAATCAAAATATCCAAATTCATGTAAGTGCCAGCTTTGGCATCAGCAGTTCTGCTTTTGCAAATGACCCCTATCTTGTGATTAGACAAGCCGATCAAGCCCTCTATGCGGTAAAGGCCTCTGGGCGTAATCAAGTACGCACTTTTCACCAACTACCTCAGATCAAATCAATTTGAATCTTTAACTTTTGATAAGCTTGCCAGTTGTTGTAAAAGCTCTTGCTGACTAAATGCACCTGTTAAACGTAAAGAACGAATTTCTTGCTGTTGCTTGTTTAAAAAGAGATATGTAGGTGGCCCAAGAATATTCCACTGCTTGAGTAGAGCTTCATGTGATTGATCATAATGGCTCAAATCAAGTTTAATGAGATAGTAAGGTGCAAGAGCCGTCTGAACCTCAGATGCTTTTAAAATACGATGTTCAATAGGCTGACAAGCCACACACCAATCGGCATAGACATCAACAACAATAGCCCGATCAGCAGGAGCTGCTGCTAAAATCTTTTGAAAGTCTGCTGCCGTGGTCGCCACATGCCACTCAGCCATATGCTCAGAATTTTGTAAGCTACGATTTTGAATATGTTGATACTGGTTATAAACCACAAATGGCGTTACCAATAAAAGTAGGAGCGCATAAAGCCACTGTAACTGTCCTTTTTTCCAAAAGAACTGATACAGCGCATAGATAATAAAAGCCAACCCAAGTACAAAACTAAGTGCTTGCATCCCCCAATCTGGTAATAAAGGACGGATGAAATAAAGGCTTAACCCCAACATCAGAAAAGCAAAAATCACTTTAATCTGATGCATCCAGTCGCCCGCTTTAGGTAAGAACTTTGCACCTAAAACACTCGCGATGAGTAAAGGTATTCCCATGCCAAAACCGAGACAGAATAAAAGCAAAGCACCTTGCCATTGGTTCTGGGTTTGAGAAATAAATAATAAAGTTCCAGCCAAAGGCGCAGTCATGCATGGGCCAACCAAGAGCGCAGAAACCACGCCCATAACGCCTGCACCAACTAAAGTGCCGCCTTGTTGCATAGACTGAATACGATCAAGGCGATTTAACCAAGTTTGCGGTAACCGAAGCTCAAAAAGCCCAAACAGATTTAGCGCAAAAATCACAAACAACACACTAAACGCAATAAGAGTAGCAGGCTGTTGTAGCCAGCGTTGGAAATTTAAACCCGCTGAAGAAGCAATCAAGCCTAGACCTGCATAGACCAATGCCATACTACACACAAAAGTAAGTGCAATCGTCCAAGCTTTTAAACCTTTGTGATCTCGGATAATTAATGAAGTTAAAATCGGCAGCATTGGTAAAGAACATGGCGTAAATGCAAGCAGCATGCCTAAACCTAAAAATAATAAAACACCATACCAAAGCGAGTGTTCAATTAACTTTGCTGACCAAACCTGATCTTGGGCAATCTCTGGAGCAGCTCCTTCTGCTTGAGTAGCTGAACTCTGATTCTCTAAAGACTCCGTAGAGCTTGATGCTTGGGTATTTGCCAAATCTAATAAGCGTTTTGGTGCTGCACTAGCCTGATTTTGCAGACCGACCAGACCATCTGCGTCAGTTTGAAACTCAATAGTTTGTGGAGGATAACAAATACGGTCTTTGGCACAGCCTTGCCAAGTTACAGTGTAGTGCTCTGAAGGCTTGGTTTTAATCTGGAAGTTGACTTGATGGTAATAAACTTGGCTTTGGCCATAGTTCTCATCATATTGAGAAACCGCTTTAGGCAATTTTAAAGTTAAAGGCTGATTGCCCTGTTGTACGGTAAATTTATGTTGATATAAATAATAATTCGGCTGAATCTGCCACGATAACTTTGCGGTATGCGATTGTGGCGATTCAACCGAAAATGAAAAAGCCTGTTCGGGTGACAATAACTTATCTTCTGCAAAGACAAACTGACTCAATACAAAAGTAGCGGCTACTAGAAAATAAATAATTCCCTGAGAAATAAGCTTTTTCATCAATAATAATGAGTTCAAGTTAGTCTGATCAGAATAAGAATGCCATGCCTAAGCCACCTTTGTAGCTCTTATCTTGACCTTCTAAGTCCACACCAATATTTGCATCAAGTTGAGTGCGGTTATTTACTGCGTAAACTAAACCTGTTCCTAAACCATATTGGTAGTCTTGGCTTTCAGCTTTACGATAAACAAATTCAGAATATCCTGAGAGTTTGCCCGCAATCTTATAATTGATAGTTGGAATTGCAGTCACTGCCCAGTTACTGTTTTGTACTTCATAACGCATGGTAATAGAAGTATCCAACAAATCATTATATTTATAAGCTACTGCTGAACTTAAACTATATATATCGTCATGGGCAGTAAACTCATCATTACCTGTTGCAATAACAGCTTCAGCCAATACAGCCATTGTTAAATTTTCATCATTTAAATCAATCGCTTTTTTTAAGCCGATGCTTACATCGCCAAAACCTGAGTTATCCGTTTTTTTACCAGCACGTTTAGTTTGAGTCCATGCCGGACCTTGCCAGCCTAATTGCAATTCCAAACCATCAGCTAAACCTGTACGGAATAACATATCCTCATTTACAGTAACTGTTTTTTCTTTAACGCCATCAACAGTTGTCTCTGTATAGGTTGCACTTGGTAAGCCTTGTTCCCATGCTAATTTACCAACTGGCGTAATGCCTGTTCCAAAGCCTGAACCCGGACGATCAAACGAGAACTCTGCGGCAAAAGTACTTCCTGCAGCAACAGCGGTCAGAGCAAAAGTTAAAATTTGAAATGTTCTCATTCTATTATCCAATCAAGTAGTTAATTCTTTTGACATTTTTGCTCCGTGACGGCGCAATAACTCTAGTGTTTCACGCTCTTCTTGAAGCGCTTCTGACCAATCTATTTCATCAAAATCACAATCAAAGAACAACTGACTGATTGAAGATAAAATGGTGAGTCCTTCTTCATCACGTGTGTTTGGATCAACTTTTTCATCTAGCAAGCGCTGAACTGCTGGTGCACATGCCGAACTTGCTGCATCCCATAGTGGACCATAAAACTCTTCTGCATCCCAAAGATGAACATTTGCCTTTGCCTGAATGAGGGCTTCAAGAATATCGAGATAAACTTGCAGGGCTTGCTGTTTTTCTTCTTGTGATAATGGAGTCCCCGCTTCATACGCTTCAGAGACGTCTTCCCACCATTTAAAAATTCCATCACAAATAATGGACACTGGCGGTCCTTGTTCCGGATCAATGAAATTCGGATCAAGACCCTCAGCAAGTAATTTTTGTACTTGCGCGAGTTCTAATTCTTCTATGGCTTTAATTAAAGCCTGCTGTTGGGTGGTTAACATGACCATCTCTCAAAAATATATTAGCGCTATTATGCCTAATCTCTACTGAAGATTTTAGAGGTCAACGCTATTGCATTGCAAACCTAAAGTTGTGAAGAGTTTTTATTGGTCTTTTTACGTCTTCATAAAAAAAGCCCCGAAGGGCTTTTTAGTGTTTTTTAAACTTCATCATCAATGAATTCTGGTTGACCACCTCTCGGGTGTTCTTTTTTCTCAAAGGTATGTTCAAGGCTACGTTTTAGCTTTTCAATCGCGCCATGAATTGAAGCGTCAATATTTCCTGCTTTATGGTGCACTGCAACTGGTTTTAAGCCAGAAGGACGTGCTTCGATCATACAGTGGATATCTTTGTCTCCACCTTTATCCCCATTTTCATCACTAAAATGAACCGAGAAATGTGTAATACGTTCGCTATGACGTTGGAATTCTTGAGTAAGTTCTGCACGTACATAAGTAATTAAACGTTCACTATTATGGATGTTTTTATCTGTGCGGATTTCAATATTCATAAATACCATCCTCTCTTTCTTACTGTGGATCTTTTCTATGCAAAACTTTTTTATGTTGGCATGTTTTAAGCATGCATGAACTGACTTCAATTGTACATTTTGATGGTGTAATGGTTTGTTATCTCCTGACTTAAACGTACTGCTTTTAATTTATTTTGAAGATCTTCATACCTTCAATATCAGTCCATCTATAAAAATATGCAAGCTGATTTTTTAAATTTTTATGAAAAATTGAACAAAAGGAGAGCAATTGTGTCCGAATCTTATCTATCTGGAGTAGAACTTATTGAGCAGATTCAAAAGTCTCCTTATTCACGTGATTTAATCGGTTATCACGGACAGCCTCCAGAGGTGAAATGGCCTAATAATGCTAAGGTTGCCGTGCAATTTGTGCTGAATTATGAAGAAGGTGGCGAAAAACATATTGAACACGGCGACGAAGGTTCAGAGCAGTTTTTATCCGAGATTATTGGCGCTGCAAGTTACCCAGCCAAACATATGTCGATGGACTCTATGTACGAATATGGTTCACGTGCTGGTTTTTGGCGCATTCATAATGAGTTTCAACGGCGCAAGCTCCCCATGACCATTTTTGGAGTAGCAATGGCGCTTGTTCGTAACCCTTATATTGTAGAGGCAATTAAACAGGCCGATTACGATGTGGTTTCTCATGGCTACCGCTGGCTTCATTATCAAGAAACAGATCTTGAAGTCGAAAAACAGCATATGGAGCAAGCCTTATCTGTTTTAGAAAACTTGTTTGGAAATAAAACTATAGGTTGGTACACCGGACGTGATAGCCCCAATACGCGTCAGTTGCTTGCAGAGTTCCCACAAATTCAATACGACTCTGATTACTATGGTGATGACCTGCCTTTTTGGACCACACTTACCGATACGGCGGGTGCATCACGACCTCATCTGATTATTCCTTATACTTTAGAATGTAACGACATGAAGTTCTGCTCCCCAGGTGGATTTAATAGCTCAGAACAGTTTTTTCAATATTTAAAAGATAGTTTTGATGTGCTGTATGCCGAGGGAGAAACTGCACCAAAAATGATGTCTATTGGAATGCACTGCCGTATTTTAGGGCGTCCGGGTCGTTTTAAAGCATTACAAAGATTCCTAGACTATATTGAAATGCATGATCGTGTTTGGGTATGTCGCCGTCAGGATATTGCAGAATATTGGTATAAAAATCACATAAATCAATAATTGATTATTAATTTTCCAAATTCTTAAGCAAATCTCACATCACTCTTGGCACTGTTATTGCTAAAACTCTATATCACGACAACGAGTTTAGGAATAACAGTGTTTTTAGCCGAGTTTAATCAAGCCCCGCCCGACCAACTCAAGACTCTGTTAAACAACTGCGTCCATATTCCTGTATGGGCCGAAAAAATTATTTCAGAACGTCCCTACTCATCAACATCAGTACTTTTAGGGTATGCAGAACAATTAAGCCACACATGGTCATGGCAAGAGATTCAGGCCGCATTAGCCACCCATCCAAAAATTGGTGAAAGACAGGCAAAAAAACAGCTCAATGCAAAAGAGCAAAATTTTTCAGCCCAAGAACAAGCTGGCATTTCCTTAGATGAACAAACACAACAAGCCCTGCTGCAAGGTAATATCGAGTATGAGCAGAAGTTTGGTTTTATTTTTCTAATTAAAGCCGCAGGCCTCAGTAGCGACGAGATTTTAAAAAAACTCCATCAACGTCTTCAAAACAACTTAGCTATTGAAAAAACAATTGTACATGAGCAACTCGCTGCAATTGCTCTATTACGTCTATCTCAGGAAGTACAAGCATGATCAGCACTCATATTTTAGATACGAATTTAGGTAAACCAGCTGCACAGGTCGAAGTAAAGTTGTTTTATGCAGCCACTCATGAACTGATAGCGACTGCAATTACCAACCAAGATGGGCGAGTGAGTGATTTTGGAATAAAAAACTTAGGTAAAGGTGCTTATCAACTTGAATTTGAAGTTGCCCCTTATTTTTCATCACAGCAAATCAAAACCTTTTTTCCCCGTGTTTGTATTCAATTTTTCATAGAAGACACCAATCAGCATTACCACATTCCATTACTGATCAGCCCGTTTGCTTATTCCACTTATCGCGGCAGCTAACTCAAATATAAATAGGAGAAAAATATGAATCATCAGCAAAAGAATGCGATTTCTCCAGAGCATGAATATTTAGGAATTTCCAAAAGTTTTGCTTACGGCTTACAGCATGTACTCACCATGTATGGGGGCATTGTAGCCCCGCCGCTGATTATTGGAACAGCAGCTGGCTTAAGCGCAGCACAAGTCGGAATGCTCATTGCAGCGGCCCTATTTGTAGGCGGGTTGGCAACTCTCATACAAACCATCGGAACCAAATATCTAGGGGCAAAATTACCTCTGGTGCAAGGTGTGTCTTTTGCTGGTGTGGCAACCATGGTTGCTATTATCACTACAGGCGGTGGTTTACCTGCTGTCTACGGCGCGGTTATTGCAGCCTCTTTAATTGGACTATGCCTTGCGCCTTACTTTTCAAAAATTATTCGGTTTTTCCCACCTGTTGTGACGGGATGCGTTATCACGATTATTGGTCTTTCTTTGTTGCCTGTTGCGATTCGCTGGATGATGGGTGGCAACAACAAAGCACCTGATTGGGGTAGCGTCGAGAATATCTCTTTAGCTTTGCTGACCTTAGGCATTGTGATTATTCTAAATATGCTGCCACAGGCAAGTATTCGCCGTTTATCAATTTTGTTGGCTATTGTTGCTGGTACTACCCTTGCCTACTTTATGGGTTTTGGAGATTTTAGTCAGGTGAGCTCAGGCGCATGGCTGCAATTTCCGCACTTATTTGCATTTGGTTTACCAACTTTCGAGCTAAGTGCAATTTTATCGATGCTAATCGTTACTTTGGTGATTATGACGGAAACTACAGCCGATATTATTGCTGTCGGAGATATTGTAGGAACTGAAGTCGATTCAAAACGTATCGCCAACGGCGTACGTGCAGATATGTTTTCAAGTGCGATAGCTCCTATCTTTGGTTCATTCATGCAAAGTGCTTTTGCCCAAAATGTTGGACTGGTGGCAATTACAGGTATCAAAAGCCGCTTTGTCGTGGCAGCAGGCGGAGTCATTCTGATTATTTTAGGTCTATTACCTGTTATGGGCCGCCTTATTGCGGCAATTCCTATGCCAGTACTTGGTGGTGCGGGTTTGGTCTTATTTGGTTCGGTTGCAGCGAGTGGTATTCGCACTTTGGCAAAAATTGATTATAACGATCAGAAAAATTTGATTATTGTGGCAACTGCTTTATCAGCTGGGATGATTCCAATTATTAACCATGAATTTTATGCTCATTTCCCAGTTTGGGTACAAACTTTGTTCCATTCGGGTATTAGTTCGACTTGTATCTTTGCTATCTTATTGAATTTGTTATTTAATCACTTACCTTCATTTCGCAGCTCGCGTACCCCTCATTTAAGCCAAACAATAAACACACGAAATACACATTAATGAGTTAGTTTTTTAGCGCCCCACTTCGGTGGGCTTTTTTTTAACCGTTGATCAAATTTGGCTTCATTTTTGCTTAAGACCCTGTATCCTTAGCGTGCTTTATTTGGGGGGAGATCATTTAAATGCAATTAAAGCAACTTGCGGCGACTTGTGCCTTGTTATCTGCAACTGCCATGGTTCAGGCAAAACCAATCTGGCAAGATTTTAGCGTGACTGGACTTTATGGTGAAAACTATGAAGTCGTAGATGACAAAGAAACTACGATTACTTTGGAATATGCAGCAAAAGTTAAATATGCTGATGTATTTTTCTTTATGGACCGCATGCGTGGCGAAAATGACCATAAGAGTACTTATTTTGAGTTATCACCACGTTTAAGCTTAGGCGAAGTGTCTGGCAAAAAACTGGCGTACGGCCCAATTAAAGATGTACTCATTAGTACCACTTGGGAAAGTAATAGCGAAAACGGCAATAACTTTGACAACTTCTTGTATGGTTTTGCAGTTGATTTAGATATCCCATATTTCCAATATGCGAATTTAAACTTCTACCGTGCGAATAATGAGAAAACTGACGACGATTATCAAATGACATTCGTTTACGGCATCCCATTAAAATTAGGATCTGAAGATTTCTTGGTAGATGGTTTCCTTGACTGGTCAACCGCTGAAGATGACCATGCAAGCGAGTTGAACTGGACCACTCAATGGAAATGGAATGTAGGTAAACACATTTCTCCTGATACACGTCTATACCTCGGTATCGAGCACTCTGTGTGGAATAACAAATTTGGTATTAAAGGGGCCGACGAAAATAACGTCAGTGCTTTGGTTAAATACCACTTCTAAAATTTTTATTTAGAAGATAAAACAGCAAGGAAAACTCCTTGCTGTTTTTGTTTTTAATCAAGTGGATTACCCACAATATTACTAATAATTCCCTGCATAATATGTCCGCCTTGTTCACGGCGTAGTTCCGCATACCATGCCTGCGTGACCGTTTCATCTTTCATATGCGTTACGTCACAGCGTTTGCGCGCACGAAGCACCAATTCATTGGCACGTTCATTACGCTTGTTTTGATAGCGGCGTAAAGCATCCTCTAGTCCCAAAGTGTTAATTTGCAAAGACCGCGCTAAATAAATCGCGTCTTCCATAGCTTGGCAACCGCCTTGCCCAATATCAGGTGTCGTGCTATGTGCAGCATCACCTAAAATCACCACACGACCTTTATAAAACTGTGTGAACGGTTCAATATCATGGATTTCTACCCGATTGGTTTTTTGCGGGTCTAAGCGCTCAATAAGCTGCTGCACTGGTTGACACCAATCAGCAAAATATTGTTTTAAAAGTTTTTTATATTCATCCCGATTATTCTCTAACCCTGCTGGTAAAGGTACATCTAAAAAGAAATAAAAACGTCCATCCGCAACTGGCATCAGAGACGCGCGCTTGCCCTCTCCTACATAAGTCGTCCATTGCTGAGCTGGTGCTAAATCTTCGGATATTTCAACCAGACCATTCCAGTTCACATAACCTGCATAGCGACGTTGTACCTGCTGACCTAACACATAGGCCCGAGTCATTGAATGCGTACCATCTGCCCCTATGAGTAAATCAGCCTGTGTTGAGCTACCATCAGCAAAATGAACCTCTACAAAATCAGTTTTATCTTCAAGGCTGACCATTTTTTTGCCTAAATAAATCTGATCCCGACCAAACTCATCCATTAACATATTTTGTAAATCGGCACGTGCAACCGGATAAGGGCGTTGTCCTACTTCTTCAATTAATGGTCGTAAACTGAATTGTGTCATCACATCTCCAGTTAAACCATCTACATAGGCCAAGTCATCCATTTGTCCACCAAGTTTGGCGATTTTGTCAGTTAATCCCAGATAGTTCAGACATTTCACCCCATTCGACCACAGCGAAATTGCGGCGCCGACCGGAAGAATCTTTTCAGTTTGCTCAAAAATACGAACTTGGTGACCAAATTTCTTTAATGCAATGCCTGTGGTTAGACCTCCCATTCCCGCACCAATAATCACCACATTCATAACACGCTCCTATAGATATTCACCTATAGGGTGCTTATGCTAAAAACATGCCATCGTTCAAAATTTATTTAGCTTTTCCACAAAACTGGCATGCACCATGCTTATATATTTATGTATAAAACTCATCTCAACACGCTCAGTGTGAGTGCAGTTTTAAATGAAAAATCATGTTTTTAACAAGAAATACGGATACTCCATTATGGCAACATTGCACGCTCCTGCTTTTGAACTTCCTGAAATTTTGAATACTAAAACGAATTTGGCAGATGCCCGAATTGGTGCACAAGTGATTGAGTGTTCAGATGATTTCTTTGCAGAAGCAAAGCGTATGCTGCAATTTGAAGCACCTATTTTTGTTGAAGATAAATTTGATGATCATGGCAAATGGATGGACGGTTGGGAGACCCGCCGTAAGCGTCATACAGGCTATGACTGGTGTATTGTGAAACTAGGTGTGAGTGGAAAAATCAGTGCACTTGATATCGACACCACGTTTTTTACAGGAAATTATCCTGCTTCTGCCTCATTAGAGGCATGTTATGCACCAAATGGTGACCTTACTGGGGCAAAGTGGCAGAGTATTTTAGAAAATACCGAGCTAGGGCCGAGTCAACATCATATTTTTATGGTCAATAATGATGCAATTTTCACGCATATACGCCTCAATATTTTCCCAGATGGTGGTGTTGCCCGTTTACGCGTTTATGGTGACGTTCATATTCAGGTGACCGACCACGAGCAGACTCTCGATTTATTGGCCTTAGAAAATGGCGGTCGTGTAATTGCTTATAGCGATGCGCACTTTGGACATCCACGTAATTTGATTAACCTAGGCCGTGGCGTCAACATGGGAGATGGGTGGGAAACCAAACGCCGCCGCGCACCAGGTTATGACTGGTGTATTCTTGCACTGGGTAAAAGCGGAAAAATTGAAAAAATTGAAATTGATACGGCGCACTTTAAAGGTAACTTTCCTGCTGAAGTTTCTATTCAGGCGGTCTACCTCGAAAATGCAACCGATGCACAGCTGATTCCACAAAGTATGTTTTGGTCTTACTTACTTGAAGCCCAACCTATGCAAATGGACCATATTCATGAATATGTGAATGAGATTTTAAAGCATGAAAAAATCTCTCATATCCGTATTAACATGATTCCGGATGGTGGTATTAGCCGTGTCCGTTTATGGGGAAAAATTGCCAAGTCATGATCATGAAGAATGTTCAAATTCAGCCTTTAACCATTGAGAACTTTCAGCCCTTCGGAGAAGTCATTTGTTGTGACGGGCATGATTTTTTTCATATTAATGATGCACACACCGAACGCTACCATGCGCTCGTCGAAACTGAAATTGAAGGCGAAGCAAAGGCAGGAATTAGTATTTTCCGAAATATTAAGGCCAGTGTGTTACCTATGGAAATTTCAATGCTAGAGCGCCATCCGAAAGGCTCTCAAGCATTCATTCCATTACAGCAACAAAAATTTTTAATTATTGTGGCCCCTGCTTTAGACGAAAATACTCCTGATATTTCAAAACTATGTGCTTTTGTTTCGGATGGCAAGCAAAGTATCAATTATCGGGCAGGTACTTGGCATCATCCTTTGCTTACCTTTGAAGCGCCGAGTGATTTTGCAGTAGTGGATCGAATTGGAGGCGGTGCAAATTGCGATATTTTTCAATTTCCCCATCCGATAAAAATTACTGTCTAAATTAAAATAGACAAATCTGTCTATTTTAATTTAGTGATCAAAATGCCAATGGCCGCGTAAGAACAGAGTCGTGCGCTTCAAACGCCAACCTAAGCTTTGAGTATTACAGAATGGAACGGAAGGTTCCGCCTTCAACACGAACTGCTGCGCCATTAGATGCTGATCCCAAGGGACTTGCTAACAACGCAACCATAGATGCGATTTCATCAGCTTCAATCATTCTTGCAATCAATGAGCTTGGACGATATGTCTCAAAAAAATGTGCTTCAATCTGCTGATCTGTCATGTCGGGACGAGGAGCAGTTTGACGTAAATAGTCCATAATACCTTCGGAACGTGTGGCAGAAGGAAGTACGCTGTTCACCGTCACTCCTGTGCCTTTTGTTAACTCGGCCATTCCACGTGATACAGCCAATAGCGCAGATTTACTTACGCCATAATGCACCATATCTGGTGGAGTGAATGCTCCTACCTCACTCGACATAAAAATCACTCTTCCCCAATTATTTTCTAACATTTTTGGAAAGTAGTGACGAGATAAGCGTACACCTGACATAACATTCACATTAAGCATATGCCACCAGTCTTCGTCTGTAATCTCAGTAAATGGTTTGGCTTCATAATATCCCAAGTTATTTACTAAAATATCAGTGTAAGGGTGTTGTGAAATTAATGTCTCAACTCCCTCTGATGTACTAAGATCAGCTAAAAAACCACATACTTTGCCCAAGGGAGCATTTGCTTCTATCTCGGCTACCGCCGCCGCCAATTTGTCTTGGGTCCGGCTCGTAATGATGACATCAGTTCCTTCTTTAGCCAGAGTTTTCGCAATTGCTAGACCGATGCCTGCTGTTGCCGCAGTTACAATAGCTGTTTTACCTTTCAGCTGGAGATCCATAGCTTTTTCCTTTTCATATTTAAAGATGGTGTGCAGACGCTTTAATCATTCTTTGGCTATACCAGATCTAGCCAAGTTCGGATCAAGGGCCTATTAGCGATGAGTCACCACATGAGATGTAAAGAGAGCTAAAGTACTACTAAATTCCCTTTCATCCTGTTCCAATACGTTTTGCAAATTAATTACATAAATTCATGGAAAAACTGAGATGACTAAAACACCATAACGATGATTTATATGAAGTGTATGGTTAGCAGCAGAGGGGATAAACAACCGCCAAAGGAAAACATTTGTTCTTTAAAGAACAGAATAAGACAGCTTTTTTAGAAGTATGGCTATCAAAAGATAAAGGATTGCCTAAAATTAAGAAAATTACTCATAAATTAGTTATTTTCAATAAAGTATATGAGTTGTCAGGTGCAGGATAATTTTATAAAAAATTATCCTGCACACTTTAATTAAACAGTGATATCAGCTAAGTTACCCTTCTGCTCAAGCCACTGCTTACGATCTGCTGCACGTTTTTTTGCAAGGAGCTTGTCGAGTAAACCTGCCGTTAAATGTGCATCATCTAGATCAAGCTGAACCAAACGACGGGTGTTCGGATCCATTGTTGTTTCACGTAGTTGAATTGCGTTCATCTCACCCAACCCTTTGAATCGGGTAATTTGCGGGTTCTTATTGCCTTTAACATTTTTCAAAATGGTTTCAAGCTCTTCATCATCTAGCGCGTAATGAACATCTTTACCAATATCGATACGGAACAATGGTGGCATTGCTACATACAAATGCCCTTCTTCAACCAATGCTGGAAAATGTTTAACGAATAAAGCGCAAAGCAAAGTCGCAATGTGTAAACCGTCCGAGTCGGCATCGGCCAAAATACAGATTTTGCCGTAACGTAATTCAGATAAATCATCACTGCCTGGGTCTACACCAATTGCAATCGCAATGTCGTGAACTTCCTGAGAAGCAAGTACTTCATCTGAAGAAACTTCCCATGTATTTAAGATTTTTCCACGAATTGGCATGATGGCCTGAAAGTTCTTATCACGCGCCTGCTTGGCACTACCGCCCGCAGAGTCACCCTCAACAATAAAGAGTTCACTTTCTTCACGTGTTTGGCCCACGCAGTCCGCCAGCTTACCCGGTAAAGCCGGGCCAGAAACAATCTTTTTACGCTCAACTTTTTTTGCAGCTTTTAAACGGCGCCCTGCTTTAGAAATTGCCATTTCAGCAAGTTGCATGGCAATTTCAGCATGCTGGTTGAGCCAGAGCGCAAACGCATCTTTAGCAATATTTAAAACTATATTGGCAGCTTCACGACTCGAAAGACGCTCTTTGGTTTGACCAGAGAACTGTGGTTCTTGGAACTTAAGCGATAAAATATAGTTCACGCCATCCCAAACATCTTCAGCCGAAAGTTTAAGATTACGTGGTAATAAATTACGTAACTCACAGAATTCACGTAGCGCTTCAGTCACCCCCGAACGCAAACCGTTCACATGAGTACCACCTTGTGCAGTTGGAATCAGGTTGACATAACTTTCTTGAACCTGTTCGCCACCCTCTACATTCCAGCAAATCGCAAATTCACATGCCGCACGGTCTGCTTGCCCACTGCTTACAAATACAGGGTTTGGCAAAATTTCGCGGTCTTGTAATTCATCCATCAAATAATCGACAAGACCATTTTCAAATTGCCATTCGATTTTTTCATCATTAATTTGATCGATATAAGTGATTTTTAAACCAGCAGCTAAAACAGCTTTGGCTTTTAAATTATGTTTGAGTGCTTTTAAAGCAAATTTTGGGCTATCAAAATATTTGGCTTCAGGCCAGAAACGTACCGTAGTTCCTGTCGCACGTTTAGGTGCTTTACCTTCTAACACCGCTAAAGGAGCAACAGGTTCACCTTGCTCAAATGCCATCTGGTATAAATTACCCTGACGCTGAACTTCTACTTCAACACGTGTAGATAAAGCATTTACAACCGAAATCCCCACACCATGTAAACCACCTGAAAACTGATAGTTATCGGTACTAAACTTACCGCCAGCATGCAGCTTGGTTAAAATGATTTCGATACCACTTTGTCCATATTCAGGGTGAATATCGACTGGCATACCACGGCCATTATCTTCAACCGACAACGAACCATCTTTATAAACCGTGACACAGATTTTGTCGGCATGACCGGCTAAGGCTTCATCGACAGCATTATCAATAACTTCTTGGGCTAAATGGTTAGGACGAGAAGTATCGGTATACATCCCCGGACGACGACGAACAGGGTCTAAACCGGAAAGAACTTCAAGCGATTGAGCCGTATATTGTGTCACGTTGTACGTTTTCCTTATTTGATGGTGTGCGCAAAGAATTCGATCACTAAGGGTAATTTTTCTTCAAAATCTTCCATGGCATGATTGCCATGAGCATCCGTCAAAATCAATGAGGATGGTGTTGCAGCACTATAATAGCGTTGTGCTTGACGATAATCCAAAATTTCGTCGCCTTGTTGCAACAAGACGAGTATTTTGTCAGCATTTTCAGGCTGTTTCAGTTCCAGTTGTTCTAACTGTCGTAACTGAACATGATCAATTGACCATTGATCATTCACCTTATAAGGCATGCTTTCAACTTGAAATAACTCATCAAACAGCTTCCATGGTTGCATAGCAGGGTTAATCAGTACAGCCGGAATATTATATTTCGCGACAAAATATGTCGCAAAAAAACCACCAAGACTACTGCCGACTAAAGCCACCTCTTGTAAAGACTCAATCAACTCTGAAACCTGTGCTACTACCTGTTCCGGAGATCTATTTAAATCTGGCAAATGCACATTTATGCCCAATTCGCTACAATACTGCTTAAGGCTGAGCCCTTTAATTGAAGAAGAGCTACTATTAAAGCCATGGAGGTAGATAATATTCATATATTTTTCCCTCTAAATTGAGAATAAACTCACATTTTTGTTCTCAGTTTGTATATAAAAACACTATTGTCAGACAAGAAAAACCACTCAACTTACCATTCATCAGTATTTTAAAAACATGTGTTATTTAAACTACTAAGATGGAAACGTTAGCTGCCGTTGATAAAAAGTACAGCTTAAAACGTCGGTTATAACGTAAATGGGGAAAAGATATGCCGAGCTTAACACCGTTACATGAAACTTATTGTAAATGGGATCGTACGCCACCTAGTCAGGCCGACGTACTAGAAGGTTTAGCTCAACTGTTCAGTACCAGCTTAAATGGTGTACATGAATTAATACAAGTCATTAATATTGAAGTATTAAAAAATGCTTTTGGTATTAGTGCCCAAAATGCTAAAAATTTCCAAAAACGGCCTTCTGTCCAAAAGGCATATCAGTTTTCTTATGGTGCCTTACAAAAATATGGTAGTTGTTTTTTAGCACCAGGGTTACGTCGCATTATTGAAAAATTTCCAACTCTTCATGAGAAGCCATTAACACCAACCCTTCATTTTTTAGTAGGAGTGTTAAATGGTATTTTCGGAGACTATCTACTTAAACAGCACAGTCCCCTCGCCTTGCCAATGGTTCTATACGACCACTACGGTGCAATCCAACAAGGCGAACTTGCAGGCCGTATTGTAATTTTGGTTCATGGTTTGTGCATGAACCATCTTACTTGGTCAAATGCGCATTATGGCGGGATTGGTGAGCGTCTGTTAGCACAGCGTGATCACAACACGATGCTGTATTTAAATTACAATACAGGCCGCCGTATTTCAGCCAATGGCCGCAGTTTCTCAAATTTATTAGAAGATTTAGTACAGCGTAATCCAAGAATTACTAGCATTGATTTAATTGGTCATAGTATGGGTGGACTGGTTTCCCGTAGCGCACTGTTTTACGGTAAACAAAATATGTACCAATGGATTCATATGGTCGAAAACCTCGTCTGTATTGGATCTCCCCACCACGGTGCAGTGCTTGAGCGTTTTGGATTTGCACTACAAGATCGGCTAGGCGCTTTTCCATTTGTTGGCCTAATTGGTCAGTTGGTTAACATCCGTAGTAATGGGATTTTAGACCTACGCCATGGTAGTGTTCGAGATGATGACTGGGAATACATGGATGCCCGTATTGGTATGATGGATGACAACCGTGCTCCGGCTCCTCTACCTTCCCATATCAATACCTTTTTAGTGGCAGGAACACTCGAGTTTGAAAAGGTGCGTAATAAAGCGCTTACCGTGATTGGCGATTACTTAGTGAGTGTAAAAAGCGCACTGGGCGAACATCCTAATCCACGTTTTCAGCTTAAAGTTCCAGATTCACATAAAGCGGTGTTTTATGGCTTAAATCACTTTGAAATTCAGTATCACTCAAGTGTTGCCGAACAGATTACTCGCTGGTTATATCCTCATGTGAATGATTATGTGCAAGACGGTATTCAAACCCATATTATTGATATGCCGAACTATACACTCGAAGATTTAGAAGGAATTGTAGAGACGTAAAAAAAGCCCAACTTATGTTGGGTTTTTTTAAATTATTTTTCAAGAATATAAACCCATCAATAATTTTTATCTAACCATTTTTTAATTTCAGAAATATTTTTATATTTATAATAGACTTTTCCTTCCGCTCTCCCTTCAAAACCCTCTGCATTAACACCCAATATATTAGTTATATTTTTCAGATTTAAGGTTTTATTTTCACTAATTTGATATAAATTAACTTGATACATTTCACCCTCCATTTGCGGAGTACAACAGTAATAAGATGAATTAAGGGTAATTAATATAGGTGGTTTTCTTTTTTTTGATTTATAGATACTGACAGCTAAAAGTTTAGGGCTTTCTTTAGCTGCAAAATCAGAGTAATCACTAACAAATATTTTTTTTTCTTGAGATCCTAGATAACCTTTTAGATAAGAACCCTCTACAGAGTCACACATATAATTATAGAATTTATAATCATTTTTCTTAAAAATAGTTAAATTTACTGTCTCTTCAATATTACATTGATCATTTGCAAAAATATTCTGAGAATATATTAAAGAAGATATTATTAACAGAACAGTAGTAAAATATTTTTTCATTACATAAACACTATATTAAATAAAAATCTTTCGTGCCTGAACAAAATGTGCTCTTCGATCAGCATATGAATTTGTAGCCTCATTAATTACTTTCGTAATAGCATCTACCTGTTCTCCATTAGCTCCTCTATCTGCAACCTCATAAAGCTTAAATTTTAGCCAAAATCTAATGGCAGATCTTACTGCATATTTGGGTTGTTCAATTAATTCAGGGTTCTTTACGAAATCAACTTTTTCTCCTGGCCATAGAGTTGAATACATATTCGTTAGATCTTGATAATTATTCTTCCCTGTTAATTGTTTTAGGCCTCGGCCTAAATATTTCCAACCATCACCAGGAGAAGTATTACCTAATTTATATTTAGCGCTCCGATAATTATCATCGTACATACGATTTGCAATTACTTCACCATTTGCTGGACCTTGTCCTCTTTTATATCCATCAATCTCTGCTTGTTTAGGATGAGTTCTATAATAGCCTATTTGTTTCAAAGCTGTTGGACCCATATATTCGACTTGCTCTCTTAATGAAAAAGAGCTACCTACTTCTTGCCTAACTTGAGCCATAAAATGGGCTTGTCTCAATCTAGTATCTAATTTATAACCTAATAAATCGCTATTTAGTTCATCTAAAATTGGTTGCATTTTTGTAGCCAAAGCTTTTGGCCACATTTTTTTCATTTGTTCCATTGTAATTAATATATCAACTTTAACTTTCTTATTAATTTCTGGATCATTTTGTGCCGTACTACCTTTTGTTATATCTACGTCCAGATGGAACTCAATAAGGTTGTTTTTGACTCGTGTTGCCATATAGGTTTGTGTCTTTAAAGGCTTACCATCAGGCTTATACACCGTAAATTCTAGTTTCTGCCCTATCATGCTTTGTAATGACAATTTTCCATTTGATATACTAAAAAGCTGCTTTTTACCATTCTCTACAACTAACATTTTCACATTAGTCTTTTCTACAATGTAGTCACTTCCATCTCGATCTAGAATTTTAATCGTAGATGCACTTTTAAATTTTTCATAAGGCTCATCTAATTTAATAAGAACTGGTTGTGAACTGCCATTAGCAGAATTTATTGAACTTTTTAAAACAAATGTATCATTTGATGTTAATACTAAGACCTCTATATCTCTATTAGGTGATGAGCGTACTTCTACTATGCCTTCATCATTTGTATATTTATCGGGCGAATTTCCTTTACCTTTTGGTCGTGATTGAATAGGAAAATTTTTCATAACCTTTCCATTCATATCAAAAATTTTAAAAAAAGTACTTACGATTCCTTTGGTTGATTTGGATTGCTTTACTTGTTTATATTCATCAATTGTTTTTGGTAATTGAACTTTTATCGGATGTATTTCCGAGGAATTCATAGATGAGTTTATCGTTTTAAATACTGTATAGTCTTTTTGATTAGGAGGCTTTGCTAATATCTCAACAGTTCTATTTGGCGAAGCCTGAAATACAAACAGACCGAGCTTATCAGTTTTTTGGCTATTAGCTTTTAATGATCCTTTGTATCTTGATTGTACATTTAAATTAATAATCCGATTTCCAGATTTATCATAGAATTTAGTAGTAATAGTGACTAATTTATTCATTAATCAAAACTCCTCTTCTGTATAGACATCATCATTTTCTTCGTCATACAAAAGTGTTTCTTCGAAAAGCTCATCAATATTTTCACTATCAGGTATATTTTGCTTTAACTGAATATAATCCGAATTAAAAATCATTGCAGTAAAGTCTACTTCTTCTGGTGTATAAAAACGTAATGAACTTAAATTATTATTCTTATCAAGCTCATTTTTATGGCTTCTTATAAGAATATTATTCTTTTTATTTATAATAAATAGTTCTTTTTTTCCCTCTGAATTTATATTCCAGTTATAGTTAATTTTATTACTAAAAGGTGTTTTTATAGTAGGTAAGCTTATCTTGGGAACAACAATATTTGCGCCGCTCATAAATAAATGCTGACCTGCTTTAACCTCAAGCTTGCCCCCAGTTACAGGGAAAATACCTGAACTATTAATCTTGAGTTGTGAACCGTCCGCAGTGAGTATAATTTCTTTTGGGCTAGTTATTTCGATTCTATCTTCTGTTGAAATAATCTGTACCCCTTTTCGTGCAATGATATCTGTACCATCACTTTGTGCTTGTAACTCAATTTTGCCCTTGCCCGCATACATTCTTGCTCCATCTTGAGCTGCAAAAAACTTATCTTATTTTGGGCATGAGCAATAAAATTCTTTTGAGTACTCAGGTTAATACTATCATCAGCAGTTTGGCTAATCTGTCCATCTGCAATCACATGGATGTTTTCATTACTGGTAAGGGCCATACTATTTGGCGCACTTAACACCATAATCGCTTGTTTAAATGCAGCAGCTTTATCTTTGTCTCGCTGTTCAATCTGGTCTAAAAAGGTTTTTAAATGATCAAGAACTTCCAACGGATCTGTCTGCTGATTTTTAGCAACTTCACTTAGAGCTTTGCTGTTGTTTAATCCACCTTCAAGCTGCTGTTTGGTTTCATTCGCATTAAGGTGAAATCCTTGAGCTTGATCTTGTTTGTGCGTACTAATGTATAAACCTTTACCCGCCCGCACAGCTCCCCAAGCGTCTGTTCTAAGCTCAAAGCCTTCACCACGGCCTTGGCTTGTCGCTTGTTCTTTAGGATGGCTTAAATTACCTAAATTCAACTGTGTTGCCGCATGGCTACTTTGGAGTTGAGTACTGATCTGCCCTGTTGTGTCATCAAAGCGTAATTGGTTGAAGCCACTTCCATTGATTTCCTGACTGCGTATGCCACTTAGCTTTTTAGTATCAGGAAGCTGCCCTTTTACATCGAATTTAGTTGGTGAACGCTGTGCTTCATGGATTCGACCCGTCACAAATGGACGGTCAATATTGCCATCAAAAAAGTCAATGACAACCACTTCACCAATACGTGGCAAGAAACGTGCACCATAACCTTCTCCTGCCCAAGGAGTCAGTACATCCACCCAAGCCGAGTCAGTATCATTGTCATTACTACCTGCGCCACCATCATGGCCATGATCATCACTCCGAGTAAATAAAAAACGTACTTTAATGCGTCCCCATTCATCGACATGAATAGTTTCTCCCTCAGGTCCCACGACTTTCGCTCTTTGTGGGTAGGCAATTGGTCGATGCTGTTCCGGATTGTATTCAGGTGCCGTTTTGATTTGACGGCGTATTAACGTCAGCTCATTACTTTGACGTTCGATATCATCGTAACTATGTTGATCCCAACGACTTTGGGTTAATAACTGGCTAACTTGCTGATGTAAATCTTTAGGTAAATTATTTTGGTTATAGAAATTTTTGGCAATGATTAGGAACTCTTGATCTGCTCCTTCATGCTGATCAATTTCAGGGTGTTCGCGTAGATTAAACCAATAGCCGACTTGGGTATCGCGCACACTACTGTAGGCTTTAAAGTATTTGGCCCGACTCGCATGCATGTCGGTGAAGTGTTGATTTAATTTTTCTAATTGGCTACTGCTTGAAGCGGTTGCCTGATCTTCCCCTTTTAAATCTTGCATCCAGGCGGGGCTTACGTGCCATGCTTGCTCAAGACTTAAAGTGGCCGAATCAAAGTTATCTGAGTGTGTATGGGTAGTAACAACTGAACCATTACCCTCTTCTTGTGCTAACGCATCAGGCTGCCAACGCTGTACATGTACGGCAGTCGGTTGCAGACTTCGCACTGCAACAAAGCCTGTAATACTATCTTGATATTCGGTTGCGCTACTTCTGTGATAGCGAATACTACGACGTGCTAAAGCTTGGTATTGGTTATTGTCATCAATTAATCTTAGTTTTTGACCTTGTATTGGTGCAGTAAAATGAGGGACAAAAAGCTTTGATTCATCAATGAGCCAACTAACCCCCTCACTTCGCCACAAACGTGTGAGAAAGTCATAGTCTGACTCATTATGCTGCATAGTGAACGGACGAATATCATAGTTTTGACTTAACCCACCCAAATCAAGACTTAAACTCGCAGCAAACAGTGGACTTTTTTCTTGCCATTCTTTAAATAGAACTTCGGTAATTTCTACAATACTTTTATTCATAAAAACACGACTATTACGGCGTTTGTGCCATAAATTTGTCGCATCTTCTATAGTCAGCTTATAAAGCGTTAAAGCGCCATCACTTTGTCCATAACTGGCCTCAGTCACAATACCTGTAGTTCGGAACAATTGCCCCGAATCAGTGACCTGATCAACAGCGACTTGAACACCAATAAATTGCTTCAATGCAATTTGGGCATTGGTTGAAAGGCAGATCAATTCTGCCATTAGGCCACCATTTAGCTGATGTTGGCCTTCTATACGTTGTAAGAATACTTGATGATTGAGTAGTTCATTAGAAAATTGTACGTGGATAGCACGTTTCTGAGCATTTAGCCCTATTTTTTCCAAGACACTAAATATATTAAAAAGCATTTTTTTATAATCATAAGGATATATAAACGGCTGCACTTTATAAAAAACAGAACTATCTGTCTACAAAATTATGCGTTATTTCTATCAATTTTTTTATATTTTCACTTATTCGAAAGTTATAAAAAAAGCCCAACTTAAGTTGAGCTTTTTTAATTACTTTAAACTTACTTTTTAGCCGTCTTAAACACTGGATAAAAACGGAATAACTGCCATAAACAAACCAGTAACAGTAAAAGGAAATAGGCCAATGACCAAACTGGTAAAGACTGACCTAAAAAAGTCCAGTCAATTGCCGCACACTCACCTGAGCCCGAAAGTACTTCTTGTAAAACGGTTTTCATTGGTAAAGCATCAATGAGGTAATTTAAACCCGGACCACAGCTTGGTACTTGATCTGGTGGTAAATGCTGTAGCCAAACATGTCGGCCCGCCACCCCCACTGACCATAAAATTGCAACACCTGCCAAAAATGCATAAAAGCGTTTAATCGCATTGGAAACCGGGTTATGCAAAAACGCAATAAGAGCCACAAAACCCATTGCCATTAAGCCAACACGTTGAAAAATACAGAGCGGACATGGCTCCAACCCTTTTACATGTTCCAAATACAACGCAAAAGACATGCCGACAATGCTTGCCAGAACAAGCAGTCCACTCACCAAACGGTAACTTAATCGCATGTAAAACCTCGTTTTTATCTATATTGTTCAAGATATTGATCAAAACTGATCTGACTATCTTGCTCAAGTTGTTCTTGCTGCTGTAAAGATTGCACAGCCAATTGTTCAAAATATTGCAAAGTCTCTGCACTAATCTCATGCTTTTCATAAGTTTCAGCATGTAATTGTGCCATATGACTACCAAAGCTCCAGGTTCCACCATGCTTTAATGTGTCATCAATCACATGAGCAGATAATGTTTCATCTACTTCATCAATACGTTCTTGCATCACAGCCAAAGCCGAGCTGTATAGATCTGTTGCATAGGTCTGATCGAGTAAGCGAGCACAATCCTGCATTTTAGAAATATACTGACGTGCCCAATCTTCAATATGGTAAGACCCGTTTAAATCAGTAATAGTTGCATTTGGTGCTCGACCACGATTAACCACTTCTGTTTGGTTTTTCTCAATCAAATCTTGCTCAGGGCATAACAGTTCAGGACTATCGCTTAATAAACAATAAAGCGCTAATGCCTCAAGGAAACCTGCTGTTGTTTCATTGACGCCAATTGCCGAATATGGATTTACGTCCACTGCACGAAGTTCAACATAACCCACCCCTCGATTTTTCAAGGCCTGAGATGGTGTTTCACCCGCTTGAGGAACTTGTTTTGGACGCACGAGACTGTAATATTCATTCTCGATTTGTAAAACATGATCATTAATTTGCAATGGCTCACCAGAGGCATCATTTAACCCTAAACGGCTAAATGGCGGATATGGAGAATGTACTGCTTTTTGTAAACCGTCCAGATAACCAGTTAAGTTGTTATAGTGAATGCCTAAACTTTTTTGTGCCGAGTTTTGGTAGCCTAAACGTCCCATACGCAGAGCTGTAGCATACGGTAAATAATATGACCCTTTGATTAAAGGCAACAAATGATGTTCATGACCCGTCAGAAAACAACGGCAAACCGATGGGCTCGCTCCCACTAAAAACATAACTAGTGGCGTTAAACGAATAAAGTTACGGATAAGTCCAAAATAGCGATGACTACGATAATCTTGCAGACTAAGTGCTTTTAATTTTTCGTCAGTTTCATGTGCCTGCAAAGCAGAAAAAAGAGAATCAGGGAAAGATAAATTATAGTGTACGCCCGAAATCGTCTGCATACGGCGACCATAACGAATACCTAAACCACGGCGATAAAGCGTCTTGAAACGGCCAATATTAGAAGTGCCATATTGAGCTAGACGAATACGTTCTTCATTGTCATCTAGCATACATGGCATAGACAACGGCCAGAGCTTTTCACCATTTTCTAAATGACGGTGCACAACCGCATGAATATCGGTGAGCTCATGCAAGGCATCACCAATGGTTGGCTGTGGTGAAGTAATAAACTCCATCAACGCTTCAGAATAATCTGTGGTGATTTTCGGATGTGTTAAAGCTGAACCTAATGCCTTTGGATGTAACTCTTGTGATAAGAACCCATTACTTTGCATACGTAGGCTTTCACGTTCTATTCCACGTAACATGCCTTGTAGTAGCGACGAATCCACCCAAGCAGGAATAACTGATTGAGATGGTGTAGTGGGTTGACTCATGCATTTGCTCGCTTATAAAAGATCACTATATACAAAATCGTGACATGATACGGCTATTGATATGATCACATCATTTCAGTTTGGCAATTTTTATCACAATCTTGTTATTTAAGACACGAAAGAATTGTGATTTTATTGAAGAATAATTGCTAAAGAGTTGTCAATATCATGAACGATCAAGACATTTTAAACTTCTGGTTTTCACCTGAACAACGTTCACTCTGGTTTGCAAAAAGTGAGGATTTTGACGCAAAAATTCGTGATCAATTTGCAGACGTTCATCGACAGGCAACTCGAGCAGAACTTTGGTCTTGGCGGAAAACACCAGAAGGTCGTCTTGCAGAGATTATTGTGCTAGATCAGTTTTCTCGCAACATTTATCGTGATCAACCCGAATCTTTTGCTTATGACGGCCTTGCTTTAGCCTTGTCACAAGAAGCAATTAGCTTGCAACTCGATGCACAACTTAACCCAGAACAGCGCTCGTTTTTGTACATGCCATTTATGCATAGTGAATCGAAGCTAATTCATGAGTTTGCTTTAAAATTATTTCAACGCCTCGGCAATGAAATTAATTTAAGCTTTGAGAAAAAACATAAAGTGATTATAGATCGCTTTGGACGTTATCCTCATCGCAATGCCATCCTTGGACGTGTCTCAACACCAGAGGAAACCGAATTTTTATTAGAACCGAACAGTAGTTTTTAAGACTTCTCTATTTTTAATGCTGACGCATCCATTCTTTTATGCTCAGCTGGGAGTTCATCATGAAATATCTCTCTCTTTGTTTAGCCTTAGGCACTGCCATAACTTTAAGTGCTTGTTCAACTGTACCCAGCAAACCAAAAACTTTCGATCAGCTTGGCCAGTTTTCGGCCTATCCGTTAAATGCTCAAACGTTTCGAATCAGCTTCCAAGCTGACTCAAACATGAGCTATGGAGCAGCCGAAGAAATTACTTTAGTGAAATCAGCACAGACTACAGTACAAAAAGGTTTCCGCTTTTTTAAAGTGCTGAACGACCCAAGTAATCAAAGCCAAAAGCCACCGCGTCAAGCTGTAGTTTACCCATCTGCACCAAGCTTTTACCCATATGGTTACTACCGCCGCTATCCGGGTTTCTGGCATGATCCGTTCTATGATTTCCCACAAGTGGTCAATATCGACCCTGTTCAAGTGTCGTATACTATTGAATGTTATCGGGATCAAAAGCAGGCTCCTCAAGATGCCTTTGATGCAACGTTAATTCTCAAATCTATCGGACAAAAATATGGTTTAAGCCCGACAGGAGAATTGTTGCCGCCACCTGAGCCGCCAGTAAAACAAAAATGAATAGGATGACCGTATGAATATGGCAGAAGAAGTACACCATGCACCCAATCTGAAGCGCAGCAAATATTTCGCTACGATGGCACTTATTATTGTGGTGGTGCTGTGGATTGGGTTATTGATCGCCAATCGCTTTCTGCCAGAGTACACAGACTTAATTCATATTTTAATGCTAGGTGCCGAAGCTGGTGTAGTGGGTGGACTAGCAGATTGGTATGCGATTACCGTTCTGTTTCGAAACCCATTTGGTAAGCTTCCTATCCCTAAGTTTTTACGTGATCATACCGAAATTATTCCACGTAATAAGGCACGTATTGCCGAATCAATGGGTCGATTTGTACAGGAAAACTTCCTGTCGCCTCAGGTGGTCGAACGAAGCCTAGAAAAAACCGATTTAAGTCTTGCCATTGGCCAATGGCTTGCCAGTCCACAAAACAATACGCAAGTGGTACAACTCATTCAGCAAACTGTACCTAAAGTTTTTGAATTTGTTAGCCAAGAACAAATTGCCAATTTCGTGCAAAACAACAGTGTGCAATGGGTGCGTAACACTCAAGTCAATAAACTTGCGAGTGAAATGCTGCGTGCAGTATTGGAAAATGATTTCCACCAAGATGTACTGCAACGTGGTCTCGATATCGCGCATGAGTGGGTGGTACAAAATCCGGATAAAACTCGCGAATTGACAAGAAAAATGTTTAAAGCGCTGGGCGTCTGGTCTCTTGCAAAAGGTGCAAGCTGGATCGGTATTGATGTTCAGCAGCGCACCATTGATTCACTGGTTGAAAAAGTAGAATCAATGCTGGCTGACCATGAACACCCATGGCGACAGGAAATTGAAACTATTGCCCACTCGCTCATGCTGGAGTTGGCAAACCCTGAGAGTATTGCCAGCCAACGTCTAAATAGTGGCAAAGATGCGTTGCTAGATAGTCCTCAAGTTCTAAATTTCATTAGTGGTGCTGTCACTATTTTATGCGATGCCATTAAAGAAGATTTAATGAAAGAAGACTCTGGTATTGCAATGAACCTCAGAGCTGCCATTCAGCAGTTGGGCGAAAACCTTGTCCAAAATGTAAAAGTACGTGAAGTTCTCAACAAAGAAATGACAGGACTTGCCATGAACTTTACGGACCAATATAGCCATAAAATCATACGCTATGTGAGTGAGCGCATTCATGAGTGGGACTCACGTGAAATGATTGGAAAAATTGAAAACGAAGTCGGTGGCGACTTACACATGATTCGTGTGAATGGCGTTGTGGTAGGTGCATTTATCGGCTTAACTCTAGGTGTAATACGAGCAGCGATTGAATCAATTTTATAACGTTAATAATTTCCTTAAGAGAACAATATGCTACAGCTTCAGTCCAAATTGCCCGCACAAGGGGTGACTATTTTTAGTACGATGACGGCAATGGCACAGCGCTTGGGTGCACTTAACCTTTCACAGGGTTTCCCGGATTTTCCTGCACCCCCTGCTTTGCTCGAAGCCCTATCTCAGGCAACTTTGGCTGGACACAATCAGTATCCACCTGGTGATGGCATTCTCGCACTGCGTGAACAGCTCGCTTTACAATTTCAACAACGTGATCAGCTTCAACTTGATCCTGTAACTCAAATCACGATTACGCCCGGTGCAACCATAGCAATTTTCTGTGCCATACAAGCCTGCATCAACACAGGTGATGAAGTCATTATTTTTGACCCGAGTTATGACAGCTATGGACCTTCTGTCGAGTTAGCAGGTGGTAAAGCAGTACATATTGCCTTGCAAGCACCTGACTTTAAGGTGAACTGGCAACAAGTTAAAGATCGAATTAACGATAAAACCCGTATGATTGTGGTAAATACTCCCCACAATCCAACAGGTACAATCTGGTCCAAACAAGACTGGTTAGAACTCATTGAACTAATTCAGGATAAAAATATTGTAGTTTTATCTGATGAAGTCTACGAACACTTAGTTTTTGATGGTCAGCAACACTTTAGCGCGTTGCATTTCCCTGAGCTTAGAGAACGTAGTTTTGTGATTGGTTCTTTTGGAAAAACCTTCCATGTCACAGGTTGGAAAACCGGTTACTGCGTTGCTTCACCTGATTTAATGCGTTTGTTCCGCCAGATTTATCAATATGTTAATTTCTGTGGCACAACACCTTGTCAGATTGCGCTTGCGCAATATATGCAGCAACACCCAGAACATATTCAGGAACTTTCACAGTTTTATCAGGCTAAACGAGACCGATTTAATCAGGCGATTCACAATAGCCGTTTTTTGCTTAAACCATCGCAAGGAACTTATTTCCAAAACCTTGATTACAGCCAGATTAGACCTGACTTAAACGATGTGGAAATGTGCCAGTTTCTTGCCGAGCAACATAAGATTGTTGCTATTCCTGTTTCGGTGTTTTACCAACAAGCCCCAGAGTCTTTACGCTTGATTCGTTTCTGCTTTGCAAAAAATGATGAAACACTGCAAAAAGCAGGAGAAATTCTGAATCAATGTTAATAAATTTAGTCACTTAGCATAGTAAAAATACTACAAGAAGTTCCCTACAACTATGCTAAGTTGAATATCCGACCCGCTCATCAAAGAGATGGGCGATGGAGAATACATGCCACCAAGACAGTCTTTAATTCATCAGCAAAATCTTTGGAAAACATTTTTTGTTTTCTTATTGCCCCTGATTGCAACCAATATCTTGCAAAACCTGTCCGGTACCATTAACACCATCTTTGTTGGACAAATGATGGGGGTCGATGCCATTGCTGCAGTTTCTGTATATTTCCCCATTTTGTTTTTACTGCTTGCGTTTATTATCGGTATTTCAACGGGTACCACTGTTTTAGTGGGTCAGGCTTGGGGCGCACAAGACATAGAAAAGGTTCAAAGTGTGGTGGGTTCTACCCTATTTATGACCATCATTGGCGGTATCATTACCGCAATCATTGGTGTGTTTTTTGCCCACGACATTTTAGAACTTTTAGGTACGGACCCGAAGGTGATGCACCTCTCTTTGCCTTATGTGCAATGGATGTTGGCAGGTAGTCCTCTTCTCTTTGTTTATATTATCTATACCTCAATTTTACGTGGTGTAGGAGATAGTACTACCCCTTTACTTGCACTGGCTTTAACCAGCGTGATCGGCGTAATTATTACACCAATTCTGCTGAAAGGTTATTTTGGCTTTCCTGCCCTCGGTATTATTGCACCGGCTATAGCGTCAATTATTAGTTATATTGCCATCTTAATTTTTCTTGCGATTTATCTAAATAAGAAAAAGCATCCACTTCGGCCAAACCGTCAGCTTTTGCAACATATCCGTCATAATTCGGAATTAAGTAAAATCATTTTACGCCTAGGTGTTCCAACCGGTATTCAAATGATTACCACTTCAATGGCCGGTTTAGTCATTGTGGGTTTAGTGAACCGTTTCGGAGCTCATGCCACAGCTGCGTATGGTGCCGTGAATCAGGTACTCAACTATATTCAGTTTCCAGCGATTTCGATCTCTATCGCGGCCTCAATCTTTGCAGCACAAGCGATTGGTGCTGGTAAGTCGGACCTACTCGCACGTGTTACACGCACCGCTTTGGGAATGAACTTTTTATTTACAGGTGCCTTAATTGCACTCGGCTATCTATTTTCAAAATATTTGATGGCTTTATTCATCACAGATCCAACTGTGGTGGTGTTAGGGCAACAGCTTTTATTTATTGTACTTTGGGCAATTTTATTCTTTGGTGCAGGTGCCATTTTTGCATCAATTATGCGTGCCAGTGGGGCTGTAACCGTACCAATGCTGATTAACATCTCTGCCATTTTATTTATTGAAATGCCATGTGCTTACTGGTTTAGTTCGATGTGGGGGCTTAAAGGCATTTGGGTCGCCTATGCCTTGGCATTTGTCAGTTTATGTATTATTCAAGGCTTGTATTATCAATTTATTTGGAAGAAAAAGAAGATCAAAGTTCTTATTTAGAATGCATTAAACCTTATAAAAAAAGCCATCAATTGATGGCTTTTTTCTTTTAAACCTTATTTCATCCATTTGGTTACAATGGTTGAAGCACGTTGATATCCCGTTGGGAATAAACGCTGGAATGCATCCAGAATTTTTGCATCGCTACCGATGAGTAAACGGCGTTTATTTTTCAAAACTGCATCTAAAATTTGACGAGCTGCTTCCTCTGGTGGGGTACGCAATAACTTGTCAAAGTTTTGAATCGATTTAGTTGGGTCCATACCCAAACTACTCAAGCTATCACTCATTTTTGCAGCTTTAGCGATATTGGTACGAATACCGCCCGGATGTACACATAGCGAACTTACGCCGCATTTTTCAATATCTAATTCTTGACGCAATGACTCAGTAAAACCGCGTACCGCAAATTTAGTTGCATTATAGCCAGACTGGGTTGGCTGAGCCGTTAAACCAAATAAGCTAGAAATATTAATAATATGGCCATCTTGTGTTTGCTTAATGAACGGTAAGAATTCTTTAGTACCGTAAACCACGCCCCAGAAGTTAATTCCCACAATCCACTCTAAATCTTCGTAGGTTGCGCCTTCTACAGTTGAGCCTAAAGCTACACCAGCATTGTTAAAAATCAGGTTAACACAGCCATGATCTTGAACAGTTTCCTGTGCCCACTGCCTTACAGCCTCACGGTCAGAAACATCTAACTTCTTGGTTGTTACAGTAATGTTACTGTACGGTTTTAATAGCTCAACAGTTTTCTCTAAGCCCTTTTCATTAATGTCACTTAATGAAAGATGGCAGCCCTGCTTTGCCAGAAGAATTGCTAATTGTTGCCCAATGCCAGAACCCGCACCCGTAATTGCAGCGACTTTGTTTTTAAAATTTTTCATTGTCCATCCTTTGTTTTTCGATTTGCACAACTGGTTCATTGCATGTGCAATTTAGACTCTTTCAATATAATTTTGACAATATACATTGTCAATATAGTACACTGTAATTTCAGATAGATTGGCACAATTCTGCTGACGGCTTTATCATAGGGCTCATATTTGCCGAAAAACCGATAAATTAGGAAACCATTTATTTATGGCGACAAACGACTCAACCAGTAAAAAGAAAACAAAAACTGTGAGTAAAGAACGTCAGTTCAAAGGGTTATCTCTGTCTGAGCGCAAAGAGGCACGCCGCGAAAAACTCATTGAAGCCGGTATTGCAACTTATGGAACCCTTGGCTTTTTTTCCGTGACGGTAAAAGATGTGTGCCAAGAAGCAAAACTCACCGAACGTTATTTTTATGAATCATTTAAAAAGAGTGAAGATTTATTCCAGACTATCTTTTTAAAAATGATTGAAGAATTACAGCAAAACTTGATGCAAGCCGTCATTAAAGCGGCTCCAGATCCTGAGCAAATGGTCGATGCTGGTTTACGTGCTCTACTGAGTACTTTAAAAGACGACCCTCGTTTGGCTCGTATTGTGTATGTCGATGCAATTTTGGTCCAAGAATTACATAATCAAGCCACCATTCAGGAAACTCTCGCCCAGTTTGATCGTATGATTCAAGCTTTTGTGATGCTAACCATGCCGCAAATCCAGCATAACGAAAATGAACTCTCATTAATCGCTACTGGTTTAAATGGATACGTGACACAAATTGCCGTTCGATGGGTGATGGGCGGGTTTAAGCAGTCTCTAGAGCAAGTTTTAGCGGCCTGCCGTATCGTTTTTTTAGCTTTGCTCGCGAAAGTTTCAAAATAATATTAAAGTTTTTTGACACTGTTTTTATTTTAAAAACCTCGTTTGAGATAAGCTTGTAACACACTGAATGGTTTTAAGAAAATTTATACCTACCTGTCATCATTTGGTCATGCGCTTGCCGTATTTTTGTCACAAATTATTGCTAAATTCGTTTTTATAGACTTTTCTGCAATGAAATTGTCATAATTAATCTTTGTAATAAGCCTGTCATAACTACAAAACGGTTCACCGTTAAAATCTACAAGGTATTACGCTGTGAAAGATGACTATATTTTAATTGTCGATGATGAGCTTCCTATCCGCGAAATGATCCATACCTCTTTGGACATGGCAGGCTTTCAGTGTTTACAGGCAGAAGATGCCAAACAGGCTCATCAAATTATCGTCGACCAACGTCCGGCGCTTATCTTGCTCGATTGGATGTTACCCGGGGGCGTAAGTGGGGTCGACTTATGTCGCCGTTTAAAACGAGATGAAAACTTAGCAGAAATTCCTGTCATTATGTTGACCGCTCGCGGTGAAGAAGACCACAAAGTACAAGGCCTGGATGCTGGTGCAGATGACTATATGACCAAACCATTTTCAACCCGTGAACTGGTTTCTCGTATTAAAGCTGTTCTACGCCGCGCAAATGCATTAAGCGGTGAAAAAACAATTGATGCCAATGGTTTAATTCTTGATCCTGTAAGCCAACGCGTAAGCTTTGGTAACAGTATTTTAGATATGGGACCAACAGAATACCGTCTGCTTGCATTTTTTATGACCCATCCGGAACGTGCCTATACACGTGCCCAGTTGCTCGATCAGGTGTGGGGCGGTAATGTATACATCGAAGATCGTACCATCGATGTGCATATCCGTCGTTTGCGTAAAGTCTTAGAACCTTTTGGTGTAGACCGATTTGTTCAGACTGTACGTGGTACAGGTTATCGTTTCTCAACACGTGCAGATTTAGCCGCAGGTTAACCAAAATTTATGTATGAACCCTACCCCGTCCCCGAACAGGTACGTGAACAAAAGCTTTCCCGCTACAGTAGTTTATGGACGTTTGCTAAACAAGATTTACGACTTTTATTATTTTTCCTGATTATTGCAGGTTTAGTCGGTTTAGGAATTGGGTATTTCTGGAGCTGTATTTTTATTGCCTTTGTGGTGTTTTTTACACTTCAGTTGCGTTCTTTATATTTGGTCAATGACTGGATTGCCAATAATCCATACGATGTCCCTCCGAACCTCAACGGAATTTGGGGGGCATTATTATTTAACGTTTACCGTGCCCAGCGCCAAGAACGTATCGTTCAAGCGGAAATGGTAGGACTTATTGACCGCGCTCAATCTTCATTAGTTGCACTCGCCGAAGCGGTAGTCTTGATTGATGATCAACATCAAATTGAATGGTGGAACCCAGCCGCAGAGCGTTTACTAGGAATTAGTCCACTTGACCGTGGTCGCAACTTATTAACCATTTTGCGCCAGCCAACTTTTATTGAATATTTTAACAATATTGATCAGGCACCCGATGGGATTAAACTCCATTCAAATCTTGATGATGACCGTTATGTACAGGTTAAGCTCACACGATTTGGTGGGGAAAGTCGCTTACTTGTGGCATACGATGTAACGCGTATGCATAACCTTGAGCAAATGCGTAAAGACTTTGTTGATAATATTTCACATGAACTTCGTACGCCATTAACCGTACTCAGTGGTTATATCGAGACATTTACCGATCAGGAAGATATTAGCCCACGCTGGAAACGTGCATTTGACCAGATGCAATCTCAAACCAAGCGTATGAATGCGTTGGTCAATGATTTACTGCTGTTATCTAATTTAGAAAATAATAAGAAAATTGCAAAAAATCAGATTATTGAAATGCCGAGCTTAATGAATCAATTGTTTGATGATGCTCAGGCCTACAATGCCGATTATGGACACACGCTCAATTTACACATTGATAGCCACTGTGACCTGATTGGTTCTGACATGGAAATTGCCAGTGCATTTAGTAATCTAATTACCAATGCCATTAAGTACACGCCAAAAGGCGGAACCATTACCATTGGCTGGCATGATGATGGTGAACATGCTTACTTTAGCGTGCAAGATACAGGCATCGGGATTAACCCTAAACATTTGCCACGACTGACTGAACGCTTCTATCGTGTTGATAGCGACCGAAGTCGTCAAACAGGTGGTACAGGTTTAGGCTTAGCAATTGTAAAACATGTGCTGATGCAACACGGCGCTTATTTAGATGTGCAGTCTAAAGAAAACGAAGGATCAACATTTACCGCTGTTTTTCCAAAAGAAAGACTATATAACATGACCTAAAGTTGCCCTCTCACATTTAAAAAGCCGACTAATGAAAAGTCGGCTTTTTTGTATGATTTAAACCCAATTTACTTAAAATTAGAGCAATACGATTTTGTCTGATTTTTCTCTATTACGTTTAAAAAACTAGTTGCAAAAGTATTGCTCTGGCGTAATGCATCACGGTGATCACCACCATCAATCGTTTGATAAATAGTTGGTTTTTTTAATTTACATAGCTGTTGATAATAAGCAGATGTCCCTCTAGGGTCGACTAAATGATCTTTAGAGCCTTGAACAATCATTAATGGCACGGTCGGCACCATATTTTCAATGGACTGCTTTTTAAGATAAGCCAAAAGAGGTTTTAAGTCTGCGTTAGGGCGAAATATGCTAGAAGGAGACTTCTTCAAATCAGATTGAAGTTCAGATAAACAACGACTGCGCGCTTGAGTTAGCACCGTATTCATTTCTGGACTGACTAGGTTTTCAGGAACAATGCTTGGTTCTGCTGCTTGTGCTCCCAATAACACAATTGGGAAAAATGCTACCACACTTGGTTCTGGGTTTGGATTACTCTGCACATATTCTGCAATGCCTTCATATTGATAGCCGCCTGGCGCAAGAGCGATTGCCCCTTTTAAATCTAGTTCGGGAGCATCTTTTTGACCATAAGCCGCCACTGTAATAGCAGCAGCCCCGCCTTGACTATGCCCCATCACCAACCACTGTTTATTAAAGCTCTTGGGCTTAAGCAAATGCAATGCACGCACTGCATCTACTACTGTATGTAATTGGCTCTTTGCATTCATATAAGGATGTGCACCTAAAGTACCCAGACCTTGATAATCAGGTGCGACTACTGCATAGCCTCGTGCAAGCCAACCATCTAACGCTTTTGAAGCAACTTCCTGATATGAATGAACTGGTCCACCGGCATAATCACCCGAAGGTGCACAAGTATCGGCTACTCCTGTTGTACCATGCGCCCAAGCTAGTACGGGCCAGCCATTTTTTGATGGTGTTCCTTTCGGTAATAAAATAAACGCTGAGGCAACGATAGGCTCGTTATTCACACCTCGACTACGATAATTTACTAATAAGCGCTGATCTGCATGCAGAAATAAATCCGTCACATCTTGTTGCGCTATAGAAAGTATTGAGCCCGGTTTTTCACTCACAATTTGCTTACTCAAATCTGTAATTGGAGCAGCCATAGCAGAACCAGATATCAAACAAATACTGCTAAATAAAATTTTTAATAAAGAATTACTTTTTCTAATCAAGGGATTACTCCTCTACTTTCTAATCATCATTTCAAATTAGTTTTATAAAAAATATGCCCCCTATTGCATATAAAGAACCTAACAAGAGGCAAATGAAAGAACTCACATACCAACATAGATGACTATTCCCACTAAATCTAGACTTTAAGCTTAGAAATGCCAATCCATAGAAAATAAAAAAAGAGAGCAAAAGCTCTCTTTTTTAAATCTATTGATGGGTTAAAGCGTATGGCCCATACGTTCGCCCATGACAACAACGGACTCGGCTTTATAACGTTTTTCCCACTCGATTTTATCTTTTTCAAATAAAATAATTGCAGTAGAACCTAAATAAAAACGTCCAAGCTCAGCACCTTTCTCTAACTTCAACTCATGATGCTGTAATTCAATACGACCCGATGGTTTTACTTTACCTGTTGCCACAGTTTCAATACCTGCCACAATCATAGCGCCAACCAAAACAACGGCCATACGACCAAGCTCAGTATCAAACAAACAAACCATACGCTCATTACGGGCAAATAATCCCGGTACATTTTCAGCAGTCACCTGATTTACTGAAAATAACTCACCCGGTACATATAACGTTTCAGTTAATGTGCCTGAAAATGGCATATGAACACGGTGATAATCACGTGGAGAAAGATAAACCGTTGCAAACTCACCTTCTTGGAAAGGCTGAGCAAGTTGTGGATCGCCAATTAACTTTTCTACAGAGAAACTTTGGCCTTTTGCTTGAAATACTTCGCCCGCAGTGATTTTACCAATTTGAGAAATCGCGCCATCCGCTGGTGAAACAATACTATCCGGATTTTCATCAACTAAACGTACGCCGTCTTTCAATGCACGGGTAAAGAAATCATTAAAAGATTTATATTTCAGTGCATTGCCTTGTTCAGCAATCGATAAATCAATGCCGTATTTGGTTTTAAATGCATGAATAACAGCAGCTTTTAAAATTGGATTTTCACTTGCAGCAACTTTGCCCACTACACGACTTAACTGATGCTGAGGAACAAGATTTTGTGCCTTAATAAATAATTCTTTTTTTAAGCGAGATGTAAAACTCAAGACGGCGATTCTCCAGTAATGATAGGACTATCGAGGCGATTGCCCCATTCACTCCACGCACCATCATAGGCTTTTGCTTCCCAACCTAAAAGTCTAGCCAGAATATAAGCCAAACCAGAACGGTGATGTGACTGGCAGTATACGACTACAGGTTGTTTTAAATCGAACCCAAGTTGTTCAAGACGCTGCCGCGTGCGTTCAAGCGGATGCAATTTTAGATGATTTTGACGATTAAGTGCAGTACTCCATTCAAAATGGAGGGCATTTGGAATGTGACCACCGCGTCGCGCTGCTAAACGGACGCCACTATATTCATCACTGGTTCTGCAATCCCACAATTGCACACTTTCTTGCTCAACTTGTTTGCGTAGTTCTTCATAGTTCACTCGGAACTGAGCAGCATGTGATAAATCGATCTGAATTAAGTTATCAACTCGAGGTAATTCTTCAACCTCGGCTGTGGTGGGTAAACCTGCACCAAGCCATGCATGAATTCCGCCATTAATTAAACTTGTACGGGTAAAACCTAAGCAATGGAGATTCCAGATTAAACGCCCTGCCCATGCTCCACCTTCATCATCATAGACCACCACGTGGTGATTTGGTGAAATATTCAATTTTTCAATTAACGCTTGTAAACCTGCTTCATCCGGTAAAACACCTGTTGCTTCTTCATGTTGAGCAACTAACCATTTAGGCTGTAAGTGAATAGCATGCGGAACATGGAGTTGCTCATAAACTGATGCACGGCTCAAATCAACAATACGGATATATTCATTGCCTAAATAAGGCACTAACTCTTCTGCTTCTATTAATAAATCGAGTTTAAAATCAGGGAGTGTCATCGTCATGGTTACTTTTTATACCAGCTTAATTTCATCTTAGCATAAGCTTATATCTATCAAACTCTGATTTTCTGCTAGTGTTTAGCAGAAAATCAGATATTAAAATTCTCAAGTCTTAAGTGGCTGCCAAGCGCTTAAGCTCTATTGTAATTAAATTGCTTCATCCAGCTCTTCGATTTGGAAAACCTGACGTAAATAGGCCAAGAATGTATCGTTATCAGTCATGGTTTTGCCAGGGCTGTCCGAAATTTTAGCAACAGACTGACCATTACACTCAACCAGTTTCAATACAATATTGAGCGGTGTTTGGCCCATGTCATTGGTCAAATTAGTACCAATACCGAAACTCACCTGGAAACGGTCTTTGAAATATTGATGTAGCTCCCAAGCCTTTGGTAAATTAAGGCCATCACTAAAGGTCAACATTTTGGTTTTGGTATCAATTTTTAATTTACGATAGTGTGCATATGCTTTATCACCCCACTCGTACGGATCACCACTGTCATGACGTAAGCCATCAAATAATTTGGCAAAATACAAGTCAAAATCTCTGAGGAAAGCGTCCATACCCACAACATCAGTTAAAGCAATTCCTAAGTCTCCACGATACTCTTGAACCCACGTTTCTAAAGCAGCTTTTTGAAAGTCACGTAAGCGAACATCAAGCGCCTGAAACGCTTGTAGGAATTCGTGGGCCATGGTTCCAATTGGCGTAATATTTAACTCTTTGGCAAGCAAGACGTTACTTGTACCACGGAACACATTTGGCACAGTGTTATGGAATGCAGCAACTACATGTTTTTGCCATTCAAAACTATAACGACGGCGGGTACCAAAATCAGAAACTAAAAATGGTGGATCATTCGGTTGTTGAGCTTTTTCGTATTGCTGAATTAATTCAAGTTTTGCCTGTAAACGACGCTCGCCTTCAGCCCAGACTTCATCTGTTTTAATCCGGCTAAAATATAATTCATTTACAATGGCTAAAACAAAAATCTCAAACATCATGGCCTGAACCATTGGCCCTTCAATACGGATGTCTAATCGACCTTCTTCATCTATACTCGCATGAATAAAACGGCGTTTGAGTTGAAATAATTCTAAATAATCGACAAAGTCGCTTTTAATAAATCGTAATTTTCTTAAATATTGTAGTTCGTCTTCTTTATATTTGAGATTACATAAATGGTCGAGTTGCTCGTTTAAGTCATCCAAAATATCCACTAATGGATAGACAGTATCTTCTAAATTTCTGCAACGAAAGTGATAGACGCTATGCGTTTGCGGGAATTTATGCAGAACCACTTGTAGCATCGTAAATTTGTACAAGTCTGTATCAAGTAAAGAATGGATAATTGGAGACATAGTCAATGATTATTCGCTTGCTTCTTAGCATTAAAGCACACTTTTTCTAGGAAATGGCTCTATCTATTGCAATTGATTATGTTTCATAAAGCTGAAAGCATTGTATCTATTTAAATTCAAATACCTACCTAAAACAGTTACTATTTTTCTGTTGACGGTTGGATGTCTTTTAAACGTTGCTGTTGTCCAAATTGAATAGCAAACTGTTCTGCAGTCAACAGTCCTGTTTTAGCGGCATTGGCATCACAGTCGACTTGACGCAATTGTTTAGCAATACCCCATTCTGCTTTTACGATGGCCCCCATTAATGCAGTATGTCCACGTTTATCTCTAAGACAACGGTTGGCACCTTGTTCTAGCAACACTTTTACTGCATCTTTCTGCCCATAATAACTTGCCATCATTAACGCGGTATAACCCGAATGATCTTGAACATCAATCGGAAAACCATGACTTAAAAATTCTTGTAAAACTTCAACATTGCCGACTTTAGCTGCTGAAAAAAACAGTTCAATGACTTCTGCTGAACCATTGTCCTGTGAAGATGGCATTGCTGCATAAACCGAAGCTCCTATACTGCTACACAACAGACAAGTTGCAAGAAATACCGAGCGAAAATAGATCATAACAATACCCTCAAAATCTCAATAAGAAGTGCCTGTAACACTCGCCCTAGGTGCAGGAAAGGCGATTGAGGTTACAGGACTTTCTGGAGGTAACATTCAAGCACCTGTTACCACATAGATTAAAAGATATTATTCATCTTTTAGTTGGGCTGCTTTGGCTTGCACCATTTTCAGATCTACACCTACTGCTTTGGCAAGACGAGTACCATAATCTGCATCTGCTTTATAGAAATAGGACAGCATGACCGTTTTAGTTTCAACATTCTTCACTTGCCCTAAGTCTGCAGCTAGATTACGGATTAAGTCTTTTTTCTCTAGTGCTGAATAGCTACGATATAAATCACCAGCTTGTTTATATGGTTGTTGTTTCTGAATTGCATGTTGCATCACCGTACCTTCTAGTGGTGTTTGAACAGCTCTGGCTTTTTCGGTCGCTGGTTTTGGCTCGATCTGACTTGGCTCATAATTCACATGGGATTCAGTTTGACCCATATTCATAAAGCCTTCTTGATTATTGTTGTTGACTGCAACTCGTGGACGATTGACAGGAATTTGCTGATAATTAGCACCTAAACGATACAATTGCGTATCAGAATAAGAGAAAACACGACCCTGCAATAAACGATCCTCAGATGGCTCAATACCAGGAATTAAATTTCCAGGCGCAAAGGCAGATTGCTCAGTTTCTTGGAAAAAGTTTTTCGGCATACGATTTAAGGTCAATGTACCGACTTTAAATTCAGGAACCAGCTCATTCGGCCAGATTTTAGTTGCGTCTAACGGATTAAAATCAAATTTGTCGAGATCTTTTGGATCAAGTACCTGAATGTACAAATCCCATTTCGGGTAATTTCCAGCATAGATGTTCTTATACATATCATTGGTTAAATGACTCCAATCACGGCCTTGCACTTCCCGAAGTTGTTCTAAATTCAGGCCTTTTACGCCTTGTTGAGAACGCCAGTTAAATTTAACGTATTTATACTCACCTTTGTCGTTATAGAGCTTAAATGCATGTACACCAAAGCCATCTAAAGTCCGATAACTCTCGGGCGTACCCAAATTCGAATAAACATAGGTCAACATATTAATCGACCATGGTTGGCTTTGTAAGAAATCAAAAATGCGGTTTGGATCTTGAACATTAGTGACAGGATCAGGTTTCATTGCATGTACAAAGTCTGGAAACTTAATCGCATCACGAATAAAGAAAACAGGCAAATTATTACCTACTAAATCCCAATTACCTTGCTGGGTATAAAACTTCACAGCAAAACCATGTGGATCTCGTGCAGTTTCTGGTGAACCTTTCGGATGAATTACCGTTGAAAATCGCACAAATACAGGTGTTTTCGTTCCTGCTTTGAACAAAGAAGCCAGCGTTAAATCCGACAAATCTTTAGTAGACACAAACTCGCCATATACACCTGTACCTCGAGCATGCACGACACGCTCAGGGATGCGTTCACGTCCGAAACGTTGTAGTTTTTGAATAAGTTGTACATCTTGTAACAGCGTTGCACCATTAGCACCAGCTGTTGTTGAATTCTGATTATCACCTACAGGTGCGCCATTATCTTTTGTTAAAGGTGCTGCATACACTGTGCTTAGCGTTGCCGCAATTATTGTAAATAAAAATGTTCGTTTAAACATAATGTTAAATCCAAAAGTATAAATGCCTTTCCTGCAGGGTCACTATACAAAGTTTTTAACAATAGATAAAAATGATTATTTTAATTAAACCAATCGAAAAGTAAGATCAAAGCTTATAAACTCGTAGCTCACTGTCTCTATAAGTACATGAATTCTGCTAGACTACTGAAATTACTGAATACTTAGTTTTAAATCCCTCTATGCGTGCATTAATTCAAAGAGTCCTCGAAGCCAAAGTTGAGGTCGATGGTCAAACAACAGGTGAAATTAAGAAAGGTTTATTGGTTTTTTTAGGTTTAGGAAAAGAAGATACTTTAGAGAAAGGACAAAAGCTCATCGACAAGATTTTGAAATATCGTATTTTTGATGATGAGCAAGGCAAAATGGGCTGGAATGTATCTCAGGCAAATGGCGGAGTCCTGCTTGTTTCACAGTTCACTTTAATGGCTCAAACTCAAAAAGGACTACGTCCAGACTTTGGTCCGGCTATGCCACCTAGCGACGCAAAAGCACTATATGAACAGTTAGTAGAATATACTCGTTCACAGTTTGAAAATGTTCAAACAGGTATTTTTGCTGCGGACATGAAAGTTCATTTGATTAATGATGGACCGGTCACTTTCAATTTAGAAGTTGAAGCATAGATATAAAAAAACTCCCGATCGGGAGTTTTTTGTTAGATCTTAACGACCAGTTTTTTCTTTAATAAAAGCACGTGCTTGACGTACTTTATCTTTTACTGGTTTTGGTAATTTTGGTGGAATCAATTTAGCTGCTTGGTTAAACCAAACGAGCAAGCTGAAATCACCTTCCATTTTAATGCTGCCGTCTTGCATACCCGTCATAAATGCTGTTGGGTCACCTTTAAGTAAAGTTTTTACGCCTTGTTCGCTATCTGCAAACTGCAAAATAAAGTCAGCTTTTTCAGGTGATCCAGCAACTGTATCGATGTGACCATGATTAATAATAATTTGGCGAGCCACACCTAAATCAGTACCAATTTGAATGCGGAATGCGCGGTCATGCACTAGCTCAATAAACTTAGGACTTGTACGTGCCAACTGTTTCATACGCAGCGCCAAACCTGCTACCAATAAATCTAACGGGTCTGTACTGACATCAACAAGTGGTAACTTGACTACAGGTATAGAAGAAAGTTTCATGAACATTCACGCCTATTGTATTTTTATGAAAACCTTGGGGCAAAACTCAGCAAGGACTCACCATTGCCTGTTTCGTGCATCGACTGATGATATTCTAATTGGCAACGCAATCTATATATGAAACGTCAACAGACCAGTCTATCGTAGCATAACTGGCTATTTTTTAATAAATGCTTTGTATAATAAAAATCATGTTTTCGTAAATAAAAAAGGCATGCTGTGCATACCTTTTTACCGTTAGATAACAATTGAATTATCGGCTAGAACATTGCTGCTGATCATCTTCATATACTGGCGTGTGTTCTATATATTGGCGATTTGCCAAAGCCTTCTGTGCCTGTTTATCCTCACGTAATAAAACAAATGTAACCATTACCATCGCTAGACTTAGTGCAGTTAAATAACTATATGTGACTGGCATTTCAAAAGTGACTTGAACTCCAAAACGGACCACTTCCAATAGCCCCCAAAAAAACATCCCTGCAAGCATAAAACCAAGCCAACGACGGTAAGGAGAAAAGAACACAGCAACAAGCGCGACAGCAATTAAGCTGAGTCCGGCGATAGCGGCAAAATTCGCTGTTACCATAGAAACCTCCGTCTTAATGAAAACGTCTAAAAACATTCGGTCTGAACACCAGACCTCATTCCAAAAACAACTTTAATTCATGATTTGTGTTGAAGCTTAGAAAGCATTATGGATGTTTTTTTTTAGAAAAAAAGACCTGTTATTTGTCGATGCGACATACTTTGTCGCAACATTCTTTTGTCATTACATTTTTGTAAATTTAAAAAAGTTCTACTTCCTATATGGCATCAATTCTGGCGTGTCATTACAAAAAACTATGCTGTTTTTTTGCCTCAAAATAAGTTTTTTTCAGTTTTTTTTATTGCCTTTTTTCTGTGCATAATTTTGTCATAACTTGCTTGTTTTTATGACTATTCTGCATAAAAAAAGCGCTACTCTTGAGCAGCGCTTAATGATTGTTCACTATTATTTAAGCACGGCTTAAATCTTTATCATGCATACCGAGTAAATACAGTACTCCATCTAGACCAACGCTTGAAATCGCCTGATTTGCATTTTGACGCACCAGTGGTTTAGCACGATATGCTACGCCAAGTCCTGCAATCGCAAGCATCGGTAAATCATTTGCGCCATCGCCAACAGCCATCGCTTGCTCTAGTGAAATACCGAGTTTGTTCGCCAGCTCACGCAGCAACTCCGCTTTACGGGCACCATCAACAATTACACCTTTTACTTCACCAGTCACAACGCCATCTTGTACATCTAAAACGTTAGCGTGAACTTCATCAATACCTAATTTAGCTTGTAAATATTCAGCAAAATATTGGAAGCCACCAGATAAAATTGCCGTTTTATATCCGAGGGCTTTTAAAGTCGAAATGAGGCGCTCGGCACCTTCGGTGATTGTCAATCGCTCGGCAATTTTAGGTAAAACTGACGCATCAAGACCTTTGAGTAAAGCAACCCGCGCACGGAAACTTTGCTGGAAGTCCAACTCACCTTGCATCGCTCTTTCAGTGATTTCAGCAACTTGCTCGCCCACCCCTGCTTCAAGCGCCAATTCATCAATCACTTCTTGTTCAATTAAAGTTGAATCCATATCGAAGCAGACTAAACGGCGGTTACGTCGGTAAGCATTATCTTCCTGAACAGCCACATCAATATTTAATTCGCTTGAAAGAAGCAAACAAGCTGCACGCATAGCTTGAGCATCTAGAGTCGGACCACTGCTTAAACCAAACTGTACACAAGCACGGCGAGGCAATGTGCTATCTTTTTCAAGATCTACACGGCCTGATAAACGAGTTACAGTTTCGATGTTAAAGCCTTGGCTAGACACAATTTGTGTAACGGCTTGTAAATGTGCGGCAGTGAGTTCCGGTGCTAAAGCCGTGACGATATAACGAGTTCGTCCACCTTCGCTGACCCATTGATCGTATTCTGCGCCCGAGATAGGTTTAAAGCGCACTGTTAAGCCAATATCATGTGCTAAAATCAAAATCTCTTTCATTGCCAACGCGGTCGCGGTTTCATTTTCAGAGGCGACCACAATGCCCAATGTAAGTTGATTATGAATAACAGCCTGACCTACATCCAGTATTTGCAATGAATGTACGGATAGTACTTGCATTAATCGGGTAAACTGGTTTGGTTGGTCCGGTCCTAAAAAGGATATAAGAATGATTTCTCGCATGAATTGACTCTAGTCTGAGTGACAACTATTGTAAGAATCATAATCGAATTTCAATATAATTGCCTTGGAAGTTTAACTTGATTGCGCCTAGACAAGGGCTATTTGCTAGCCTACTGATCATTAGTTTTGCATTGCATACCTTTTTATTGGTGATTGCAACGACACACCAGCTCAATGAAAACCGTGCGAGTCAAGGTCAGCTCATGACCAGTCAACTCGTTGCAGACAGCTTATCTGAGCTTGAACCTGCCAATACGGTCTCTTTAGCTCTGATTGCCAATCGCTATGCGACCAATCCAAGTGTGGCATCTATCCGTATTCTTGACGCCAATAAACAAGTTTTGGCAACAAGCGGCATGTCAAAAACTCGCCAAGGTGAAATTTTTGTTCGTGATGCGCTTCAAAACGAGAAAAAAGTCGGTTCTATTGAAATCACACTAATTCAACCAAGTATTGGGGAAATTCTTCGTACCCAATGGCTTGCGATTTTAGCCTCACTGTTCTTACATGTTTTATTATGGCTTGCTTACCGTGCCATCGCTCGCCCAACGCGTAGCGAATACTTAGCTCGTATTAATGAAGAAAACCGTTTAAAACATGAAATTCAAGAGTTAACTCAAGCTCTCGCGCTTGAAAAACAAAATACAGTGACCTTGGTAGCCCAAGCTCAGCAGCAAGCTAAAGCTAAACCAATTGTTCGCTCGCAACCAGAAAAAAGCTTAGAGTCTACAGACCAAAATACCTTGGCACTTAATATTCAATTTTATGACCCTAAACAATTATTAAGTAGTGTTAACCAGTCTGTTTCGGTACCGTACTTTAAACTTTGTCAGCTCTTTTTAAATAAGAGTATTGAGCTATGTACAAAGCATTATCATTTGAAAGCAACTGATATTGATGTTGTAGATGAGTTTCATGCAGAGGGCGCAACACTTGCCATTTCGACTTCACATCCACACGCTGTAGAGTGTCTACTTATGGTAGGTACGGTTTTTCAATTGCTTTCAGATGTTTTATATAAGCGTTACCGTGAAGATAAACGCTTTGCACTACAAACTCGCAGTGCCGTGTGTAATGCCGTAGAAGCAATGCAAATTGATGCCAAAGAAGCTGCTCAACGTTTAGCGCAACATCTTCATGCGAAAGAATCTGCACTCTACCTTGATAATGAACAGCTTAAAGCAATTCAAGACAGCTATCAGCTTGTTGCAATGCCTAACCCAAGTAATGTCATGACTCGTCATGCATTTATGATCAATGGTATGAATGCTGAATGTGCAGAGCTTGCACAAAATATTCGAACTGAAATTTTGATGGGTAAAAAATCAATTCCTCAAAATGACAGCCCGAGTAGTGCAGCATCTTAAAAATTTATTGCGCGCATTTAAACCTAGCCATCCGGCTAGGTTTTTTTATCTAAATTTATGGTATTTATTTTAAATAATTTTATTTCTTTATGATTTATTTATCTAAATAAATCCGGTTCTATGATGTTGAGTCGTAAATTTGGATAAATCAGAATCATAGGCAAAATTCTATAAACAGCGTAAACTATGCGAAATTTATTCAATAGAAATTGTCTTACGACAAAAAAAGGTGAAAGCAAATGCCGCTGAGTCGTGTTGAAGAACTTGTCGCCGATATCCGTGCAGGCAAAATGGTCATCTTAATGGATGACGAAGACCGTGAAAATGAAGGTGACCTTGTCATCGCAGCAACGCATGTACGCCCTGAAGATATTAACTTCATGATTACACATGCACGCGGTTTAGTTTGCTTAACTTTAAGCCGTGAACGTTGTAAACAATTAAACCTCCCGCTGATGGTTGACCAGAACGGTGCCCAGCATGGTACTAACTTTACGTTATCTATCGAAGCAGCTGAAGGTATTACCACAGGTATTTCGGCAGCAGAACGTGCTCACACGATTCAAGCTGCTGTGGCAGCACATGCCAAACCAAACGATATTGTACAACCGGGTCATATTTTCCCACTCATGGCACAGCCAGGTGGTGTATTACACCGTGCAGGTCATACCGAGGCAGGTTGTGATTTAGCACGACTGGCAGGTCTTGAGCCTGCATCTGTCATTTGTGAAATCATCAAAGAAGATGGCACAATGGCACGCCGCGCAGATTTAGAAATTTTTGCTGAGAAGCATGGCCTAAAAATTGGTACAATTGCCGACCTAATCCACTACCGTATGACCAATGAGCAAACTGTAGAACGTTTGGATCAAAGAACGATTCAAACAGAATATGGTTCATTTGAGCTCTATCGCTATCGTGAGATAGGTAACCCTGACATTCATTTGGCTTTAGTCAAAGGTGAGCCAAAAGAAGGCGTTACAACGGTACGTGTACATGGTTTTAGTCCTGTTCGCGATTTGCTTAAGCTAAATAAAGCTGACGGTGAACCGGCTTGGAATCTAGACCGTGCGCTACAAACGATTGCAGCAAGTGACCGCGGCGTTTTAGTCTGGATCGGACAAGATCATTTGCAAGACTTGGGACCAGCGTTGGATGATTTAACTAAGCCAAAACCGGTGAAATCCAATGCAGCACTTTCACATCAATATCAAACCATTGGTGTTGGTGCTCAAATTTTGCGTGATTTAGGTGTTGAAAAAATGAAGCTTCTGAGCTCACCATTGCGTTTCAATGCCTTATCTGGCTTTAATTTAGAAGTAGTGGAATATGTCACTGCTGATCAAATCACAACGAAATAATCGAGGTTGCTATGGCAATTCGCCGTATTGAAGGTTTATTACATCTCGCAAGCGAAGGTCGTTATGCGATTTTAGTGGGTCGTTTCAACAGTTTTGTTGTTGAACACTTATTAGAAGGCGCGATCGACACGTTAAAACGTCATGGCGTAAATGAAGATAACATTACTGTTATTCACGCTCCAGGCGCATGGGAACTACCGATCGTTGCTAAAAAATTAGCTACATCAAACCAGTTTGATGCCATCATTGCACTCGGTGCAGTCATTCGTGGTAGCACACCTCACTTTGACTTTGTTGCTGGTGAATGTGCGAAAGGTTTAGGTGTAGTTGCGTTAGAAAGCAGCTTGCCTGTTATCAATGGTGTATTAACTACTGACAGCATCGAGCAAGCAATCGAACGCTCAGGTACAAAAGCAGGAAACAAAGGTAGCGAAGCTGCTTTAACTGCAATTGAAATGGTTAATTTATTAAAGGCAATTTAAAGCATGTCTCAAACACTGCAAGCCGCTTATGCAGCAAAACGTAAAGCACGTCGTTTTGCTGTACAAGGTATTTATGAGTGGCAAATGAGTCACAACCCTGTACATGAAATTGAAGCGCGTACACGTGCTGAAAATGCAATGCACAAGGTAGACTTGAACTATTATCACGAACTACTTACTCAAGTTATCGCTCAGCACGAAGACCTTGATGCGTTACTTATTCCGGTACTTGACCGTGAAATTGACGCGCTAGATGGTGTAGAGCTCGCAACTTTGCGTTTAGGTGCTTACGAGTTACGTGATCATCTAGAAATTCCATATCGTGTGGTACTTGATGAAGCAATCGAACTTGCTAAGCATTTTGGCGGAGCAGACAGTCATAAATACATCAATGGTGTATTAGACCGTTTAAGTTCGACACTGCGTAGCGCAGAAAAACAACAAGCAAAATAATAGGCTTGATGTTCTATGGCTGAGTTCTCAATTATTGATCAATACTTTAATCGTCAGTCACATCCTGACGTTGCGCTTGGTATTGGTGATGACTCAGCCTTAATTACTCCCCCTCCAAATCAACAACTGGTGATCTGTGCAGATACACTTGTTGCTGGACGTCACTTCCCTCTTGAAACCTCGCCCCATGCGATTGGCTGGAAAAGTGTTGCCGTAAATCTGTCTGATATTGCTGCAATGGGTGCCAAACCACATAGTATTTTACTTGCGATCAGCTTGCCTCAAGTTGACCATGAGTGGCTTGAAGGATTTAGTCAGGGACTCTATGACTGTTGTAATCAATTTGGAGTTGCCTTAATTGGCGGAGATACCACTCAAGGTCCGCACCTTACCATTACCGTCACAGCCATGGGCTGGATTGAAACAGGAAAAGCTGTATTACGTTCAGGTGCTAAGGTCGGTGATTATGTTTGTGTAAGTGGGCAGATTGGTGATGCTGCTTATGGGCTTCAGCATTTAGGACATTCCCTACAACAAAGACTGGACTATCCGACGCCACGTTGTAAGCTTGGAGAAGAGCTAAAAGGGCTCGCCTCTAGCATGATCGATGTGTCAGATGGTTTAGCTCAAGATTTAGGACATATTTTAAAAGCATCCAAGGTTGGAGCACGACTCATCCTGGAAAAATTACCTGTCGATCCTGTACTGCAACAACTAGAAGAACGACAACGTTGGCAATATGCCTTGGCAGGTGGTGATGACTACGAATTATGTTTTACAATAACACCGCAAAATTATGAAAAACTTTTGCAAAAACAACTAGACGTTAAGATTACAATGATCGGACAGATCGTTGAGCAAACAAAACTAACTTTTGAGCATTTGGGTTCAGATTACCCATTGCAAATTCATGGATACCAACACTTTGCATAAACCGCCGATTCATTTTAAAGACATGTCTTGGTTCAACCGCTGCATCGTTTTCTGTGGGGTTGGTTTTGGATCTGGTCTTGCTCCTAAAGCACCTGGTACTTTTGGCTCTGCTTTCGCCTTACTTTTTGTTCCCATCTGGTTATCTCTCGGGTTTACTTTAAGTTTAATCGCTATTCTCATCATGTCAGTGGTGGGTATTTATATTTGCGGTCAAACTGCAAAAATCCTTGATGTTCATGATGATGGTCGAATTGTGTGGGATGAATTTGCAGGTCAATCTATTACCTTTCTTCCTCTGCTCTATTTACAACAAATAAATTGGATTTGGGTAATTACAGGATTTATATTATTTCGAATTTTCGATGTTTGGAAACCTTGGCCTATACGCGTCATTGATCGCCAAGTACACGGTGGTTTTGGTATTATGCTTGACGATATTATTGCCGGTGTATGGGCTGCTCTTTGTACACTAATTATTATCCATTTGAGTTAAATCATTCGAGTTATTCATGTCAACTACTGTCATTATTCTTGCTGCAGGCAAAGGAACGCGAATGCGTTCTCAGCTCCCTAAAGTACTACAACCTTTAGCTGGTCGCCCGCTACTAGGACATGTTATTAAAACAGCAAAACAACTATTAGCAGAAAACATCATTACCATTTATGGACATGGTGGCGATCACGTAAAAAAGACATTCGCACAAGAAAATATTCAGTGGGTTGAACAAGCAGAACAGTTAGGGACCGGTCATGCTGTACAGATGACTTTACCTGTACTTCCTAAAGACGGCATTTCATTAATTTTATACGGTGATGTTCCTTTAGTCCGTCAAACAACACTTGAACAACTGATTGAAGTATCAAATAAAACCGGTATTGGCATGATTACTTTACATGTCGATAACCCAACAGGTTATGGCCGTATTGTCCGCCAAGACGGTAAAATCCAAGCAATTGTTGAACATAAAGACGCAACCGAAGCTCAGCGTCAAATTCAAGAAATCAACACAGGTATTTACTGTGTCAGCAATGCAAAACTGCATGAGTGGTTGCCTAAGCTTTCAAATGAAAATGCACAAGGCGAATACTATTTAACTGATATCGTTGCGATGGCTGTTGCTGATGGTTTAGAAATCGCCTCAATTCAACCAGAGCTCGCATTTGAAGTTGAAGGTGTAAATGACCGCCTGCAACTTGCAGCACTTGAGCGTGAATTTCAGAAGCAACAAGCAAAAGAACTTATGCAGCAAGGCGTAACTTTTGCTGATCCTGCACGTTTTGATTTACGTGGTACAGTAAAAGTTGGTCATGATGTCCGTATTGATGTGAATGTCATTATTGAAGGCGACTGTGAACTCGGTGACTTTGTAGAAATCGGTGCGGGCTGTATTTTAAAAAATACAACCATTGCAGCGGGCACTAAAGTCCAAGCGTACAGCGTTTTTGATGGAGCAGTTGTTGGGGAAAATACCCAAATTGGTCCATTCGCACGCTTACGTCCAGGTGCTAAATTGGCAAATGAAGTACATATCGGCAACTTTGTTGAAGTCAAAAATACAACGATCGGTCTAGGCAGTAAAGCTAACCATTTCACCTATTTAGGTGATGCCGAGATCGGTGCTGAATCAAATATTGGGGCAGGTACAATCACCTGCAATTATGATGGTGCAAATAAACACAAAACCACTATTGGCGATGCAGTTTTTATCGGTTCTAATAGCTCGCTGGTTGCGCCTGTGACTATTGGTAATGGAGCAACAGTCGGTGCGGGTTCTGTGATTACGAAAGATGTGGCTGAACAAAGTCTCTCCTTTGAGCGTGCTCAACAAATTTCTAAAGCAAATTATCAACGTCCCCAAAAGCTTAAAAAATAAGAGGATTGAAATATGTGTGGTATCGTCGGAGGCGTTGCAGAACGTTGTGTAACCGAGATTTTAATTGAAGGTTTAAAACGTCTTGAATATCGTGGTTATGATTCGGCAGGCGTTGCTTTACTCAATAACCAGCAAATTTTACGTGAACGCCGTGTTGGTAAAGTTGCCAATCTTGCAGACGCTGTTTCAGAACACCAGCTTACTGGAGCAATTGGTATTGCGCATACCCGTTGGGCAACACACGGTAAACCGACCGAAAATAATGCTCACCCGCACATGTCAGGCAAGGTAGCAGTCGTTCACAACGGTATTATCGAGAACTATCAAGAGCTTAAAGATGACCTTCAAGCTTTAGGATATGTATTTACTTCTCAAACAGATACTGAAGTGGTAGCCCATTTAGTTGCAGAAGCTCTAAAAAATACTGATAGTTTACTTGAAGCAGTAGAATCTGTAGTTCCTCAGCTTAAAGGTGCCTATGCATTAGGTATTATTCACAGCGATTACCCAGATGAACTCATTACTGTACGTGAAGGTTCACCACTTGTAATTGGTGTGGGTATTGGCGAGAACTTTATCAGTTCAGACCAATTGGCTCTTTTACCAGTAACAAACCGTTTTATTTACTTAGAAGAAGGCGATATTGCCCGTCTTACTCGTACTTCAATTGAAGTATTTGTAAAAGGTGAACGTGTTGAACGTCCAGTTAAAGAACTTGATGCAACTGTAAGCAGTGCTTCAAAAGGTGAATATAAACACTACATGCTCAAAGAAATTTATGAGCAGCCTGAAGCAATCAAACAAACAATTTCTCAAGCGCTTGATGGCAACAATTTACGTGATGATTTCTTGAAAGATGCTGATGCAGATTTCAGTAAACTTCAAAGTGTTCAAATTATTGCGTGTGGTACAAGTTATCACTCAGGAATGATCGCTAAATATTGGTTTGAGCAATTGATTGGTGTGCCTTGCCAAGTTGAGATTGCGAGTGAATTCCGTTATCGCTCACCAGTGATTGTGGAAAATACACTTTACATCTGTATTTCACAATCAGGTGAAACAGCGGATACCTTAGCTGCACTACGTGAAACTCAAAAACGTGCTAAAGCAAATAATATCGACATTCAGACTTTAACGATCTGTAACGTCGCAACTTCTTCAATGGTGCGTGAAACTGATCACCACTTATTGACGCTTGCAGGCCCAGAGATTGGTGTTGCATCAACAAAAGCGTTCACGACTCAGCTTGCTGCATTAATGTTGTTAATCTTGAAAATTGGTCAAGTGAAACAGCGTATTAGCAATGTGATGATTGAAGAGCTTGCTCGTGAATTGTGGCACAGCCCGAAAGTCATTCTTGATACGCTTAAGCAAGATGCTGAAATTTTACGTTTATCAGAATTGTTCGTTGAAAAACAACACTGTTTATTCTTAGGCCGAGGCACACACTATCCAATCGCTTTGGAAGGTGCATTAAAGCTTAAAGAAATTTCATATATTCACGCAGAAGGTTATGCGGCTGGTGAGTTAAAACATGGCCCATTGGCACTTGTTGATACTGAAATGCCAATCGTGATTCTTGCGCCAAATGACGAAATGCTTGATAAGCTTAAGTCGAATATGGAAGAAGTTCAGGCGCGTGGCGGTGAGTTATTCGTTTTTGCTGATGAAAATAGCGGTGTAGTCGAAAAAGATCGTCAACACGTTGTACAAATTCCAACAGTAAACGAATGGCTTGCACCAATCATTTATAGCGTACCAGTTCAGTTGTTGTCTTATCACGTTGCTGTATTACGTGGTACAGACGTTGACCAGCCACGTAACTTGGCGAAGTCAGTAACTGTAGAGTAATTCAAAAAAGATCATTATTAAGGCATCACCTGCTTTAATAACTGATTTATTAAGCCCGATATGCATTAATTGCCTATTGGGCTTTTTATAGCTCTACAGCTTTTACAGACAATTTCTCAGATAACAAAGAAAAAGTAACGTCCGCAACTTCCAACGGGTCTGAACTGGTCCAAATAATATGATTCCCCTCATTTGGACTTTCAGAACTTAAATGATATTGATTGAGCTGCCGTATTAATTGCGCTGTCACAGCTTCCGAAGGCTCAATAATTTGAATATCACGGCCTACAATTTCCTGAATCGTATCTGAGACAAATGGATAGTGTGTGCATCCTAAAATAATCGTATCGACTTTTTGCTCGACCAACGGCGCCAAAATATTTTTTAAATAATCTTTAACTTCCGCGGTATGTGCTTTGCCCGTTTCGATTTTTTCAGCTAAGCCAATACAAGGCACTAAAGACACTTTAATATCTTGCGCATACATTTCAATTAAACTTTTTAAATTTTTACCCTTTACCGTGGTGGCAGTTGCCAAAACCGCAATATGCTTACTTTGAGTGATTGCTACTGCCGGTTTTACGGCGGGTTCTATTGCAATAAGTGGCACATTAATTTGCGCTCTAATCGTTTCAATCGCTACAGCCGTCATGGTGTTACAAGCAATTACGATCGCTTTGCATTTGCCCTGAGCAACTAAGTTTGAAATTAAATGCGTGGTTCGTGAAACAATCCAGTCGCTTTCTTTGTCTCCATACGGGACATATTTCGAGTCAGCGAAATAGATAATGTCTTCATTCGGAAGGGCCTGCCGAATATGCTTAAAAAGAGACAACCCACCTAAACCAGAATCAATCATTCCAATCGGGTTGTTATTGTTATTCATGGTTTGTCCTGCATTTCATATATTCAGAAAAATTTTTTCATGGTTGCCAAGTCTGTTAGCACGACTTTGGGCTGAATGGTTTTTAATTTTTCAGCCGATGTATAACCCCAACCTACCGCAGCAAAATCAATGCCTGCTTTATGTGCAGCTTCGCCATCAGTCGTTTGGTCACCAACATAAATAGCCTGCTCTTTATTTAAATTCAAAATGTTTAGAACACGCTTAATTCGTTTAGCTTTACCAAATATAGACGAGCCACCATCAATATGGCTAAAAAGTTCACATAGTTCTGTACCAAGAATACTTTGACAGTTTTCTTTAGAGTTTGAAGTAATAATTGCGAGCGTATATCCCCGCTTATGTAGTTCTATTAGCTGATCCCGCATGCCTTCAAACATGTAAACTTCTTGATCTCTTTCTTTCATTAAACGAATGAAATCTTTGGCAATCCAAGGCAGTTTCCACCTAGAAACATTCATCTCTTTCATAATTTCTTTTGGTGAAAGATGTTTGTACTGCTCTACTTCATGTAGCTCTACAGATTTAAATTTATGCTTCTTGGCAAGCTGATTTAATGCCCCTAAAAAGAAGCTAAAGGAGTCGACTAAAGTACCGTCCATATCAAAAATAATAGCTTGGTATTCTTTTAAAGATTTTTCCATTTTAAAGTTCTGAAATAAAATATATTTTTTATAATTATATTCTGTTTTCTATTGGTTTTTAAATCAGGCCCTACGAGGACCTGACCTAAATTTTGATTTTTGTTTTAAGCTGCCGCTTTTTGTTCGTTTATCCAATTTTTAATACGGGCATCGAGTATATTTAAAGGCAATGTTCCTGCATTTAAAATCATGTCATGAAACGTTTTGATATCAAAACGATCTCCAAGCTCCTGTTTTGCAAGCTCCCGTAGCTCTAAAATTTTGAGTTGACCCATTTTGTATGCCAATGCTTGTGCAGGAATAGCGATATATCGGTCTGCCTCTGCCTGAATATCGGGTTCATCTAAAGCTGAGTGTTCTCGCATAAAATCAATCATTTGCTGACGGGTCCATTTTTTATAGTGTACGCCAGTGTCCACCACTAACCGACAAGCACGGAACAACTCACTCGAGAGTCTTCCATAGTCTGAAAGCTGGTCTTTATAGAAACCAACATCTTTACCCAGTTGCTCTGCGTAAAGTGCCCATCCTTCAATGTAGGCAGTGTGGTTGGGTTGCTTACGGAACATCGGCAAATTTGGCAGGTTTTGGGCAATATCAATCTGCATATGGTGGCCGGGAATTGCCTCATGGTAAGCAGTCGCTTCCATTGATATTTTGGAACGTTCAGAGAAGTCGCCAGTATTTACATATACTTGTCCGGGACGTGAACCATCAGGCGTGCCTTGGTGATATTCCGCACCTGCCGCTTCTTTTTCTCGATATTGCTCTACAGGCAAAACTTCAACTTTATTTTTTGGTAACAAACCAAACAGCTTCGGCAACTCCGGTTGCATTTGGGCAATATATCCACGATAAATCTCTAAAATTTCTTCACGAGATTTTGGGAAAACCGCAGGATTTGTTTTTAAAGATTGTTGGAAGCTTTTTAAGTCATTGAAACCTTGTGCTTTGGCAATTTTTAGCATTTCCGCTTCTATACGAGCAACTTCTTTTAACCCGAGCTGATGAATATTTTCAGGGCTTTCCAAGGTTGTCGTATTATTTTCTACATAAAAGCGATAGAGCTCGTCACCGTTTGGCAAACTCCATATACCCTCGTGTTGTCGTCCATGGGGTAAGTAATCTTTTTGAATAAACGCCCCGAGTTTTTGATAAGCAGGCCGAACATTCTGATCTATAGTCTGTAGTATTTCACGGCTTAAACGCTCTTGTTCTGCTTTCGAAATATTTTTTGGAAATTGCTTTAATGGAGAGGCAAACACACTGTCCTTCCCTGCTGGAGTTGCAATGCTATCAATCTGCTTTGCCACCTTTTCAATTAAATATTTGGGTGGCATCAATCCGTCTTTTTGTCCTTGTTTCGCTAACTGAATACCTTGATCAAGAATAAGAGGAATTTGTTTTAAACGAGCAATATAGTCTTGATATTGCTTAGTATTATCAAATGGAATTGCACTAATGAATCCCGGAAATTGTAAATGTAGCCCCCACATTTGATTAAAAGGCATCTCATACAATTTCAAATCATAATTTTTAAGTGTTTCTTTCAACTGATAAATCATTAAATCTTTATTTAATTGATCAGTTGCTGAAAACCCTGTGCTATCAATTGCTTCGAAACGTTTTAAAAAATTTTGAGTAGTTTTTTTATCTTTCTCAATCTGACTTTTTGAAGACTCGGTCCATCGATCGTTGTAGCGTAAATCGCCTAAAGTCGTTGCAGTTTCAGGGTTATTTTTCAAAGTATATTCCCACAGTTCCTGTAAAAGTTGGTTTAAAGCTTTCACCCGAACAGAGACATCACTCTTTTGTTTAGATTGTGATTTTTCGATGCTATTTGTATTTATTTCGGGGGTTGCAGCATTAGAAGAATGAGACATCCAAAATAAAACACTGATACAAGCAAAATGTAAGGTTCTGTTTTTCATTTAATTATCCAAACATATTTAACGAAGTTTAAAATAAAGACAAAACAAATTACGTGCCAAGCAGCATATAAAATAGTGTAAAAATCGAGTATTTTTTAACTCAATGATTTTATAAATTAATTTTCTTTTTAATTATATTATTTATAGTTGCTATCTATATTCCGTATCTGACTTTAATTTACCAGAAAGTCAAAAAAAAGCGCACATGAGCGATCTCAGTGCACTTTTTCATTTCTACATTAAAAATTGTTTCTCAAGAAAACAAATATTGATAAACAATATAGGCAGCCAACTTTGCAGTTCTATTGTCTAAATCAAATTTTGGATTGCACTCAGCAATATCTAAAAGTTTGATTTTTCCAGTCTCTTGAATATGCTTAAAAATTGCTTCAAAAGTCGCTAAATCAATTCCTTTTACAGCAGGTGCACTGACTCCCGGTGCAACCGCAGCCGTGAAGACATCTAGATCAATCGTAACGTACAAGCAGTCTACTTTTTCAATAAAAGCATCAACCGCTACGAGCACGTTGTTTAGGTTAAAAATATTAACCTCATGATCACGTAAATATGAACAATTCAGCGCATCGGCAGTATCAAACAAAATTTTAGTATTGGCATGGTTGGCAACCCCAATACATAAATAATTAAATTGTTTTTGATGCTGTTCTGAAAGTCGAGCTGCCTGTAAAAAAGGTGTTCCAGAGGTGGCATGCTCTGCTTCACGCAAATCAAAATGGGCATCGAAATTAATAATGCCGATTTTTTTATTTGGTGCGTGGGCTTGTACATATTGGAACAGACCGCTAAAGCTGCCAAATGCAACTTCATGTCCACCGCCCAATACAACAGGTTTTAAGCCATGTTCTAGGCTATTTGCGACTTGTTCAGCTAATTCGCTTTGTGCTTGCTCTAAATTGCCATATTCACAGGTCACCGTCCCCAAATCGACAATACTGACTGGACGATGAATCGGTAAGTTAGCAAGTTGGGTACGAATCGCATCTGGTGCGTCGGCAGCACCAACTCGGCCTTTATTACGTTTCACGCCTTCATCAGAGCTAAAACCAATCAGGGCAAATTCAGCATGTTGGGTGGTGTTCACAATATGGTAAATACGTTGATGTGCTTCACCCTCGCCATCATGTCGGCCTTGCCATTTAAATGTGTGATTCATGTGACACCGTTTAAAAAATAACTTCTTGTCCATGCTGAACGACTCGCTTAGGCAAATCTCCGCCCAGCCAGTAAACAATTTCAGATGGATGCTCAATATCCCAAGCCACAAAGTCAGCGACTTTACCTTGCTCCAAACTACCGTGTGTTTGCTCTAAACCGAGCGCTTGTGCAGCATGAATAGTGACACCTGCTAATGCTTGCTCAGGCGTTAAACGGAATAACGTACTGCCCATATTCAGCATTAAACGTAAAGAAAGTGCTGGGGATGTACCCGGATTTAAATCACTCGACAGCGCAATACGCACTCCGTGTTTAATAAGACTTTCAATTGGCGGGTATTGTGTTTCACGCAATAAATAAAAGGCACCCGGTAATAACACTGCAACCGTGCCCGACTCTGCCATGGCTTTGACATCATCTTCGGTCATGTACTCTAAATGGTCAGCCGACAAAGCATGATAACGTGCTGCTAAGCTTGAGCCACCTAGCGATGAAAGCTGTTCGGCATGAAGTTTAACGGGTAGCCCCAATGATTGTGCCGTTTTAAAAACACGTTCAACCTGAGCTGGCGAAAATGCTAAATGCTCGCAGAAAGCATCAACAGCATCGACTAAACCTTCAGCATGCAGTTTAGGCAGCATTTCTGTACAGATATGCTCGATATAAGCATCGCTTTGGTCTTTGTACTCTGGCGGTAAAGCATGTGCAGCTAAACACGTACTTTTTACCGTCATTGGTAAAGCTTCACCAATTTGACGGATCACACACAGCATCTTGCGCTCGTTTTCGTAGTTGAGTCCGTAGCCAGACTTAATTTCAATGGTGGTTACACCGTCTTGTTGCATGCATCGAATACGCTTAAGGGCTGATTTCAGTAATTGTTCTTCACTGGCTTCTCGGGTTGCGCGTACTGTACTAGCAATACCGCCACCACTTGCAGCAATTTCAGCATAACTCACGCCCTGTAAGCGCTTTTCAAACTCAACACTACGGTTACCACCAAATACGCTATGCGTATGACAGTCGATGAACCCCGGGGTTACCCAAGCGCCATTTAAGTCAACTGTTTCGGAATAAGTGTCGGCAGGAAGTTGTTGTTGTTTTCCAATCCAGTGGATGAGATGCCCTTCTGTGACAATTGCAGCATCTTCAATGTAGGAATATTGCCCATTTTGCATGGTGGCAATATGGCAGTTTTGCCAAAGTTTTTTCATTAGCCTATCCTCGAAACTGCCCAACAGTAAAACTATTGGGCAGCTGATTTGTTAGCTTTCCATTTCTATGTTTTGCTGGACAGGCTCACTTTCCTTTCCCAAGCTTTGCTCTGGTTTTACCCAAATACGATAAGCAATAGTTAAGAGAGCAAGCCAAGTGATTCCTACATAAATTGCAGGACGCGAATCTGGGAAGTAGCCCATCATCACTAAAATGAACACCATAAAACCGATTGCAAAAGCAGGGGCATATGGCCAGCCAAATACAGGGAAATCAAGTGCCTTAATTTCAGCAGTAGATAATTTACGGCGCATAGCCACTTGCGAAAGCAAGATCATGAGCCATACCCAAACAGTTGCAAACGTTGCAATTGATGCAATGATGACAAACACATTTTCAGGAATCAGGTAGTTCAGCACCACACCAATTAACAGCACGCCAGCCATAACCACAACAGTCATCCAAGGCACACCATTACGCGATAATTTTTGGAAAATTCGAGGTGCTTGACCACGATTTGCCATACCGTACAACATACGGCCTGCACCAAACACATCACTGTTAATTGCCGAAATTGCAGCAGTTACCACCACAATATTTAAAATATTTGCAGCAGATTTAATGCCTAAGTTTTCAAAAATTTGTACAAACGGGCTGCCTTGGCTACCAATCTGGTTCCATGGGAAAATCGACATGAGTACAAATATAGTAAGTACATAGAAAAGTAAAATACGTACCGGAACAGCATTAATTGCTTTAGGTAAAGTAGTTTTCGGGTCTTGTGATTCACCTGCTGTAATACCAATAATTTCGATACCACCGAAAGCAAATACCACTACAGATAAACATGCAACCAAGCCTGCAATGCCATGTGGCATAAAGCCTTCATAGATCCATAAGTTTTGAATCCCCGGCACTACACTGCTATGGTCAACATGGAAGCCATAGAACATCAAACCTAAGCCACCTAAAATCATGGCAACAATGGCACTCACCTTGACAATTGAGAGCCAAAATTCGAGTTCACCAAAGACTTTCACATGAATGAGGTTAATTGCGCCCAAGAACATGATGAGAGACAAAATCCAGATCCACCGTGGGACATCGGGATACCAGAACCCCATATAAATACCAAACGCAGTGACATCGGCAATTGCAACAATCACCATCTCAAAAACATAAGTCCAGCCTGTCGTAAAGCCGGCCAAAGGACCAATGTATTGAGAAGCATAGTGGCTAAATGAGCCAGAGACAGGGTTATGGACTGCCATTTCCCCCAGTGCGCGCATCACAATATAAATTGCAATCCCTGCAACGATGTACGCAAGTAATACTGAAGGCCCTGCCATTTTAATAGCAGTTGCCGAACCATAGAAAAGCCCAGTTCCAATTGCTGAGCCCAATGCCAAGAAACGAATGTGGCGGGTGTTTAAGCCCCGCTGTAGTGTGGAGTTTTGTGACATTATAATCTCCAATCCTTGAGGAAATTTAGTTGGATTCGGCCACTCCATGTGACCGTTTTATCAATCACACTTCAGATAAACTAGGGAGTAGTTTTGGAATGAGTAATTCGTTTAGGCAACCACTCGCAAGCAATTCACTAGCCTGTTCGATATCAGGAGCAAAGAAACGGTCTTCACTGTAGTAAGGAACTTGGTCGCGCAAGATTTTACGAGCTTGTTCAAGTTTAGGCGAGCTTTTTAAACCTTCACGGAAGTCTAGACCCTGACAAGCGCCTAACCATTCAACAGCTAAAATGCCGCGGACGTTATCAGCCATATACCAAAGACGTTTACCAGCATTTGGAGCCATCGATACATGGTCTTCTTGGTTGGCTGAAGTCGGTAAGCTATCCACACTTGCAGGATGTGCAAGCGCTTTGTTGTCACTCGCAAGAGCAGCAGCTGTCACTTGAGCAATCATAAAGCCCGAGTTAACACCACCATTTGCTACCAAGAACGGTGGAAGCTGTGACATATGACGGTCCATCATCATCGAAATACGACGTTCAGATAGTGAACCAATTTCTGCAATTGCCAATGCTAAATTGTCGGCCGCCATTGCAACAGGTTCTGCATGGAAGTTACCACCAGAAATCACGTCACCTTGTTCAGCAAATACAAGCGGGTTATCAGATACGGCATTTGCTTCAATTTCTAATACTTCAGCAGCCTGACGGATTTGAGTTAAACATGCACCCATCACCTGTGGTTGGCAACGTAAAGAATATGGGTCTTGAACTTTGCCACATTCTTCATGTGAACGAGAGATTTCACTCGAATCAGTCAATAAATCGCGATAAGCCGCAGCTACATCAATTTGACCACGTTGGCCGCGTACTTCGTGAATACGCGCATCGAAAGGTGCACGTGAACCAAGCATTGCTTCAACACTTAAGCCACCACAAACTGTTGCGGCAGCAAATAAATCTTCTGCTTCAAATAAACCACGTAAAGCATAAGCCGTCGAAACCTGCGTACCATTTAAAAGTGCCAAACCTTCTTTAGCCGCTAAAGAAATTGGTTCCAAACCTGCAATTTTTAAAGCTTCAACTGCTGGTAACCATTCACCTTTATAACGTGCCTTACTTTCACCAAGTAAAACTAAAGACATGTGTGCAAGTGGTGCCAAGTCGCCAGAAGCCCCTACTGAACCTTTAAGTGGAATGTGTGGGTAAACTTCAGCATTAATTAAGGCCAACAAAGCATCAATGACTTTACGACGAATACCAGAGAAACCACGTGCCAAGCTATTTGCTTTCAATAGAATAATTAAACGAACCATTGCATCATCAAGTGCTTCACCTACACCTGCGGCATGGGAAAGCACCAAAGAACGCTGTAATTTTTCTAAATCTTCAGGCGCAATTTTAGTTGAAGCAAGTAAACCAAAACCTGTATTAATACCGTAAGCTGTACGTCCTTCATTTACAATTTGCTCTACACAAGCCACGCTTGCATTAATTGCAGATGAAGCACTTTCATCTAATTTAACTTTAATTGGGTTGAGGTAAGCTTGACGTAAATCGGCTAAGGTCAGTTTTCCCGGTTGGATCAGTAATTCCATGTTGGCTTCCTAATTTTTTGCACTATATTCTGCTGAGACGGTGCTTTTCACAATTGCAAAAAGCACCGCCAGTTCTTCCATGTATTTTTATTGCGTGATCATTGGCAAGTGTAGGCCTTGCTCTTTGGCACAGTTAATCGCAATTTCATAACCTGCATCAGCATGACGCATAACACCTGTTGCAGGGTCATTGGTTAGTACGCGAGCAATACGTGCAGCAGCTTCATCTGTACCGTCACACACAATCACAACGCCTGAGTGTTGAGAGAAGCCCATACCTACACCACCACCATGATGTAGAGACACCCAAGTTGCGCCGCCTGCTGTATTTAACAATGCATTTAATAAAGGCCAGTCTGATACTGCATCTGATCCGTCTTGCATTGCTTCAGTTTCACGGTTAGGACTTGCAACCGAACCTGAGTCTAAGTGGTCACGACCAATCACGATCGGTGCAGACAATTCACCGCTACGAACCATTTCGTTAAATGCCAAACCAAGTTTTGCACGTAAGCCCAAACCTACCCAGCAAATACGCGCTGGTAAGCCTTGGAAGCTAATACGTTCACGAGCCATGTCTAACCAATGATGTAAATGCTCATCATCAGGAATTAACTCTTTAACTTTGGCATCTGTTTTATAAATATCTTCCGGATCACCAGAAAGCGCTGCCCAACGGAATGGACCAATACCGCGACAGAACAATGGACGGATGTATGCAGGTACGAAGCCCGGGAAATCAAAAGCGTTTGCTACGCCTTCTTCTTTCGCCATTTGACGGATGTTATTGCCATAGTCAAATGTTGGAACACCCATTTTTTGGAAATCAAGCATGGCTTGTACGTGTTTTGCCATCGACTGTTTCGCAGCTTTTACAACAGCTTCCGGTTCTTTTTTCGCGCGTTCACGGTATTCATCCCAAGTCCAGCCTACTGGTAAGTAGCCATTAAGTGGATCGTGTGCACTTGTTTGGTCAGTCACCATGTCTGGACGTACACCACGGCGTACAAGCTCAGGTAAAATTTCAGCAGCATTACCATGAAGTGCAATTGAAATTGCTTTACCTTCTTTTGTATAGCGATCAATACGTGCTAAAGCGTCGTCTAAATCAGTCGCTTGTTCATCTACATAACGAGTACGTAAACGGAAATCGATACTTGCTTGTTGGCATTCGATGTTTAAAGAACATGCACCTGCAAGTGTTGCAGCTAAAGGCTGAGCACCACCCATACCGCCTAAACCAGCAGTAAGAACCCAACGACCTTTTAAATCACCATTGTAATGTTGGCGACCTGCCTCAACGAAAGTTTCATAAGTACCTTGTACAATACCTTGGCTACCAATGTAGATCCACGAACCCGCTGTCATTTGACCGTACATTGCCAAAGCTTTAGCGTCTAATTCGTTAAAGTGTTCCCAGTTCGCCCAGTGCGGTACAAGGTTTGAGTTTGCAATTAAAACGCGTGGCGCATCTTTATGAGTTTTAAATACACCTACTGGTTTGCCTGATTGAACTAATAAAGTTTCGTCAGTTTCAAGATTTTTTAGCGTATCTACAATTTTGTCGAAACATTCCCAGTTTCGTGCTGCACGGCCAATACCACCGTATACCACCAATTCTTTCGGGTTTTCTGCAACGTCCGGATCAAGGTTATTCATCAACATACGCAATGGGGCTTCAGTTAACCAACTCTTAGCCGTTAATTCAGTGCCGCGTGGTGCACGAATTTCTACATCACGAAATTTTGTTGTCGTTGTTGTCACAGTCGGACTCCTTCCTTTGAGCTTACATCAGCAGAACATCACTTGTTTCTGCATTTGTATAGTAATGTATTAACTTGTATATACATCTATATACTACACAAATATTTTTCGGCGTGAAGAGGCTTGCTCGTATTTTTTTTAAAAAGTTGAATAAGTTTATGAATTAAATTAATTTATTTTTATATCTGACATAAAAAAAGCACATATCTTCTAACAAGACATGTGCTTTTTAATCAGTAAACTATATCTTTTTAACGTTGTATTAACTCAATGATATAGCAACTTTTGAGCTGTTTTTTTGGAAAATTGATTGATGTGACACCAGATTTTTTCTCAATTTTTAGCGTCTCATGAGCAGCAAGCTGAACGGAATGCTCATCAACGTTCACTTCCGTTTCACCACCCTGATTAAAAATAAAAATCAGGTCTGCCGAGCTTATAAATGCCTGCTCCGCTGCCTCATTCAACCACTGAAAACGGGCATGAAACTTTGCAGGATCATAAATTAAATTTAAATCCCGAATTGCACCGTCTACCAGTTCACTTTGGACCTGACTTTCACCATGAAAAGCAAAAATATCGCGCTGTTTCAGCTTTTTGGCAGGAAGGTCATCGACATGCAGTACCATGCCCTGCCCATCAAGTACGCTAATAAGGCGTTGTTTATTGGGAAATAACGAAAATGGTCCGGAAGTTGTTACATCTGCCATCGAAATGCGCCACTCAAAGTCGGCTTCACCTTGGCTGCGAGCAATTTCTAAAGTAAAGCCTGCACCATTTTTCCAAAGCATTTTTGTATATTGATCGGCCCTGATCAATTTAATCATGGATTAAATTTCCCTTCGAGATAATAGCGACTGCCTGGATAAATCAATCGTGCACTTGAAATGAGTTGCTTGTTTGACCATGTGCGACGACGGATCAGTAAACACGGTTCAGCTTTAGTAATCTTTAACCACTTACACTCTTGAGGTGATGCTAAAACGGCCTCAACAATGTGTTCACCTTCTGTCACGGGTGCTTTTGCCATGAGGTAAGCATTTGGGGTAATGGTTTTAAAATCTTGTTCTAAATAATCTGGAATCAGTGCTGCGTCAACTAAACGATCTTCGACCTGAACAGGTACATCATTTTCATAATGCACAATAATCGAGTGAAATAATTTTTGCCCTTCGCGAGTCTGCATTAACACGCTTTGCTCTGCATTTGCATAAATTTGTTCTAAGACTAAAACTTCAGCATGGTGCTTATGGTTTCGTGCAATAATCTCATCGGCAATATTGTTAATTTGAAAAAGTGCAGTTCGGCCTTGCCCTTCAGCAACGAAAGAACCAACACCCTGAATTCGAACAAGTAAGCCTTCTGTTGTTAACTCACGTAGCGCACGGTTTACCGTCATACGGCTACAGCCGAGTTGATTAACGAGTTCACTTTCCGAAGGAATTTTTTTATTTACAGCCCAAGAGCCTTCATAAATCTTCTGTGAAATCAGCTGTTTTACGCGCTGATATAAAGGAACTGGACTATCAGCTTCAATCGAAAGCTCAGTATGTTCTTGTTTTGATGTTCTGGGCATAACAAATACTCAAAAAGGCAGCAGGCAAAAAGGTATTTTAGTTGACATGCTATGTATATACAACCACATACAACATGTTAATTTATGAATTAAATAGATTTTAAAAAGTTTAAAAAATAAACATAGCTCGGTAAAAGCTAATTTAAAGTTTTATGTAGAGAAATTCAAATATATAAAGGCTTTATCAATATTTATTTAATAGTTATTTCTGCTAAGCCAGTGTCTCATCCTAGAAAACAAAAATATCATTTTTTCTGGTTTACGAAATGATGCTTAATTTTTTATTTAAAATAACTGATCGATAGTATTCTTCTGCCACACAGTATATTAATAAAACTGGAAGCACATCGAATGCGTAATTATAAAATAGATATTCTTCGAGGAATTTCTATCCTTTTGGTTCTTTTACATCATTTTAATATTCCCTATAAACTTAAAGATACATGGTTAGGTTTTGATTTCTTAGGTGAAGCATTTAGCACAGTCATCGCAAGAAACGGAAATTATGGCGTCACCATGTTTTTTGTGATTTCGGGTTTTTTAATTACCCATCACACTTTAAAACGAGACAAACAATTTTCTGCAATTAACTTCAAACATTTTTATATCCGACGAGCAGCGCGTATTTTACCGTGTCTGGTATTACTCATTTTAGGTGTAAGCATACTTGGTTCATTTGACTTAAAACCCTTTATGAACCAAGCACCGAATGGCATTGAGGTCTCTTATCCTTTAACCATATTTGCAGCCTTAACCTTCTGGATGAATATCCTGATTATTAAATTTGGTTGGGTAAACTACGCTTTGGGCGTGTTGTGGTCGCTATCTGTAGAAGAAGTTTTTTACTTTGTTTTTCCATTATTGTGTCTACTTACGCGTAGTAATAAGATCTTTGTTGCTGTACTTGTTGGTGTAATTTTATATGGGCCTTATTTTAGGTCTCTCCATTTTGGAGAAGAAAGCGGCGCTTATTTATATCATTATTTTTCAAGTTTTGATGGTATAGCGGTGGGCTGTTTAACTGCCATTTTTTCTCATAAATATCAGCCAAATTGGCCCTATAAAAAACCTCTTTCATGGTTGATTATTTTGAGTATGGCCGCTCTATATTTATATGCACCAATTAAAGAAGTGAGTACATGGGGTATCAGCTTATTTGCTTTTGCTACAGGTCTACTCATTCTGTGTTTCCAACATCCTTCCGAAACACAAGCACATAATCTATTTACCAAAGTGATGGTCTGGTTGGGGCAAAGAAGTTACGAAACTTATTTGTTTCATCTGGTTGTATTGGGCCTTATAAAAGTTGTGTTTATTCCTGCTCAAACCGACTCTAGTATCAAAATTATGCTTTTAATTAGCTATCTGGTTTTGACTTTTATCATCAGTGCAGCGATTGAAAAATATTATTCCACCCCGCTTAACAGCTACATTCGAAAGGTTTTTATTAAAGATAAATCATAAAAATAAGCCCCTTGAAAATAGGGGCTTTTTTATTAAGCAATCAACATCGTTTCATCATCTTGCTTAAAAGGATTAGACCAGCTCTGCCAAACTTGCGGACCTAAAGCCATTTCTTCATCGCTTAACAAGCAGCTATCCAAGCGTTGTATTAAAGCTTGCTCATCCATTTGCATACCAATTAAAACCAGCTCCTGACGCGCATCACCTGTGCGGGCATCCCAGTTTTTCTTAATTTGTTCAATACTGGCGAGGTCACTCGGCCAGTCTTCTTCTGCAACGGCCGCCCACCAATAACCAGCTAAACCGTGTCGAGCCATTGCTCCCGCTTGTGACCATGAATAAGCCAATGTCGGTTCGGCAGCCAACCAGAAAAAGCCTTTGGAACGCACGACTCCCGGCCATTCAGCCTGTACCAAATCATAAAAACGTTCTGGATGGAAAGGTCGGCGGGCACGGTAAACAAAGCTACTAATGCCATACTCTTCAGTTTCAGGTGTATGCTCGCCGCGTAACTCTTTTAACCAGCCCGGTGCTTGGGCAGCTTCATCAAAATCGAATAGCTGTGTATTTAAGATTTTGTCTAAAGCGACCTTTCCAAATTGAGCAATTTCAATTCGAGCACGCGGGTTTAGAGTTTTTAAAATGGCGATAAGCTGGTCTTGCTGAGCCCGGTCAATCACATCAATTTTATTCAGTACAATCACATCACAAAACTCGATTTGATCAATGAGAAGATCGACTACAGTTCTTTCATCTTGCTCGCCCAAGGACTCACCACGTTGTTGCAGTGAGTCGACTGAACTGTAATCTTTAAGAAAATTAAAAGCATCGACCACAGTAACCATAGTGTCGAGTCGAGCGAACTCATTGAGTGAGTTTCCATCTTCATCTTCAAAAGTAAAAGTTTCTGCCACAGGTAAAGGTTCTGAAATGCCTGTTGACTCAATCACCAATTGGTCAAAGCGTCCTTCATCGGCTAAACGCCTCACTTCAACCAATAAGTCTTCTCGTAACGTACAACAGATACAGCCATTACTCATTTCAACCAGCTTTTCATCCGTTCTTGAAAGCTCTGCCCCACCTTCACGTACTAATGCCGCATCAATATTCACCTCAGACATATCATTGACAATCACGGCAATACGGCGGCCTTCGCGATTATTTAAAATATGGTTGAGTAATGTGGTCTTTCCTGCACCCAAAAAGCCCGATAAAACAGTGACGGGAAGCTTGGCAAATGAGTTGGCGATTGCAGTGTGCATGGCTTGATCTCTTTGAATAATATTTAAACTGATCATGGCTGGCCATTTAAATATGGCCAGATCACAGGCGTAATCTATTTCTAAACCACAATAATGTTATGTTATAACATAACCATTGATCAAGTTTTTATTCCAGTTTTATCTAAGCCAAATCACTTAGTCTTTGAAAAAGTTGCTTTTATAGCCCCTGACAAATTGAGGTTCTATAGTGATGGTCTGGCCCCCATGCTCTAAAACCTTGACTATCAATATGGATTTGTCCTGAAGCATAAACACCCAGTCCCATATTAAACGCTTGGCCTTTAGTCGCCCAGAACTGACAAAGCTTGGTTTTAGTTTGTTGAATATTGAACTGGTCTAAGTCGCTAGGCTGTTCTGGCCCAATTCTAAAATCAAGTGCTGCATTAAAGACATGTCGGGAAGCATCAGCACCACCTGCACAACGGTTTAAAGCTAAAGCTCGATAGACCGAAGTCACTTCAAAATCGTTAATTACGCCTTCGTCAACCAATGCTTTTAATATATTGAGCGTCGGAACAATATTGGACCAAATCTCGCGTGGTGGAACTGCGTAAGGCTCAACTCCACATTTTTGCCAGTCTCGGGCTGAACGTAATAACTCGTGGTCTGGAACTAAATCGGCAAGTCCTTTTTGCTTAAGAAATTGCTTATAAGCTTGTACAGACTGTCTGTGATCTGCAGTTGCGATCCAAACGACATAATCTTCAGGCTGTTGTTTGATTTTAACCACAGTTTTAGATGGTTGAGGCAAAGAGGGAGAGCGATGAGTAATCGTCGGCTGGGGTGTTTGAGTACTACAAGCGGCCAGAGATAATACGAGTAAACCTAAATAACGCTTCATAAATATATTCTATCTTCCCTAAACATCTGGAAGCCTTTAATCATTTAATTTCAGAAATGTTATAATATAACAATTATTAAATCCTTTAATTTCTGTTGTAAATTTTAAAAAATAAAAAAGGACGTATTTATACGTCCTCTTTAGCTTCTAACTACGACCTGATTACATATCTGCTTCTAAAGCATGTACAGGCTGCTCAGCTTTTATTTTACGGCGCTTAAATTGATAAGCCACCATCAAACACAAAATCCATCCTGGAATCATCATAACTGCCACACGCATGTCTGGCGTTAAAGACATCACAACTAAAATTCCAAGCATGAATGCCATGCAAAGATAGTTACTAAATGGATACATAAAGCTTGGGAATTTAGTCGTTTGACCTTGGCGTTGCATAAATTTACGGAATTTTAAATGTGTCCATGAAATCACAACCCAGTTAATTACAATCGCTGCTACGACAAGCATCATGAGTAAACCGAATGCTTTTTCAGGGAAAATATAATTGAGTAAAACACACAATACCGTCACAAATGCAGAGACTAGAACCGCATTGGTTGGAATACCGCGTTTATTAATACGGGCAAGAGCTTTCGGTGCATTACCTTGCTGGGCAAGACCTAAAAGCATACGGCTACTGCAATAACTGGTTCCGTTATAGACGGAAACTGCAGCTGTCAAAATAACGAAATTTAATAATGTCGCAACACCTTGGCTGTCTAAAGAGGCAAAGACCATCACAAAAGGACTGCCACCTTCTGCCATTTGATTCCATGGAAATAATGAGAATAAAACAAAAAGTGTCGCAATATAGAAAATCAAAATACGATAGATAATCTGGTTTACAGCTTTAGGTAAAGTTTTGTCTGGATCACGCGCTTCAGCAGCAGTAATACCGAAAAGCTCAATACCGCCAAAAGCAAAAATAATCACAGCCATTGCCATAACCAAGCCTTCAATACCAAATGGGAAGAAACCGCCCAATGCCCAAAGGTTAGAAATACTGGCCTGAGGCCCTGCTGTGCCGGTTGCAAGTAAATATGAACCGAAACCGATCATGGCTAAAATTGCTAAGATTTTGACAATGGAAAACCAAAATTCCATTTCGCCAAAAAACTTAACATGCAGTAAATTGATACCATTAATGAGAATAAAGAACGTTAGAGCAGATGCCCACGTTGGGATTTGCGGCCACCAATATTGAATATAAAGACCAATTGCACTTAACTCCGCCATACACACAAGTACATTGAGTACCCAGTAATTCCATCCTGACATGAAGCCTGCAAAAGGTCCCCAATATTTGTAAGCGAAGTGGCTAAAAGAACCACTTACAGGTTCTTCTACGACCATTTCACCGAGCTGGCGCATCATTAAAAAAGCAATAAATCCTGCAATCGCATAACCCAAGATTACCGATGGACCTGCCAATTTAATCGATTGTGATATACCAAGAAACAGCCCTGTACCAATCGCTCCACCCAACGCAATCAGCTGGATGTGACGATTACTCAAACCATGTTTCAGGTTTCCTTGCTCTTGTGTTGACATATGATTATTCTCATCCTTGTCACGTAATTTTTTTCCAATAAATTACGTATATCATAAATTGATCGGATTTTCATAGAGATTGATGAAAAAATAATTGCGTTACTTTTCTCACAACCGCGCATGAAAACAGAAAATGCAAGAAATAACAATTATTATGCAATGTGTAATTAAATTATGTATTGCGTAATTTGATGAATTCAGTATTATAAGAACCATGAAGTAATTGGTTGTTCTCGGTCTCTATCAAACTCATAAGTAAAAAGATGATCTAAATAACGGTTAAAACTTATTGAGTAGCTCAGTCCCTAGACCGAACTTTTATTTGTATAAGACGCGAGATGAAGACAAGGAAGCGAAAATGGAACAAAAACTAAACTCTTTTATTGAAGTTTCACCTCAATCTGATTTCACTATTCATAATTTGCCTTATGGTATTTTTAGTAGAACAGCCGAAGGCGAGCGTCAGGTCGGTGTAGCTATCGGTGATTGGGTCATTGATCTCGCTGCTCTTGAAAAGCATGGTCTTTTAAAACTTTCAGATCAAGACACCTACTTTAACCAGCCTACACTGAATAAATTTATTGAATCGGGCAAAGCCAATTGGTCTAAAGTTCGTAAAACGCTACAGTCTCTTCTTTCAGTTGATAATTTAACGCTTCAAGAAAATGAAGCATTACGCCAAGAAGTTTTGGTTAAGCAAGACAGTGTTACTTTGCATTTACCACTTCAAGTATCTGGTTATACCGATTTCTATTCTTCTAAAGAACATGCCACCAATGTAGGCTGTATGTTCCGCGACCCTAAAAATGCCTTACTTCCAAACTGGAGCGAGTTGCCTGTCGGTTATAACGGCCGTGCTAGCTCTGTTGTAGTAAGTGGAACTCACGTCGTACGCCCTTCTGGTCAGATTAAACTTCCAAATGAAGAACGTCCGGTTTTCTCAGCAACTCGCAAGCTCGATTTTGAACTTGAGACTGCATTTATTGTGGGGAAACCAACTCAATTAGGTCAACCAATCGCCATTGAAGATGCATGGGATCATATTTTTGGCATGGTTTTGCTAAACGACTGGTCAGCACGTGATATCCAGCAATGGGAATATGTTCCACTTGGCCCTTTCAACGCTAAAACATTTGCAAGTTCGATTTCTCCTTGGGTCGTCACACTTGAAGCTCTTGAGCCATTTAAAGTTGAAGGTCCGAAACAAGAACCGAAGCCACTTGCTTATTTACAAGAAAATATCGCCAATACTTACGATATTAATTTAAGTGTTGAAATCCAAAGCCCGAAATCAGCACAACCTGATGTGATCTGCCGTACTAATTTTAAATATATGTATTGGTCTATGGCTCAGCAGTTGACTCACCACACCATTGGAGGCTGTAACGTTCAGGTCGGTGATTTAATGGGTTCAGGTACCATTTCAGGTTCTACACCAGATTCGTATGGTAGCTTGCTTGAGTTGACTTGGAACACCACCAAGCCTCTAACACTTGCGAATGGTGAAACTCGTGGTTTCTTGCAAGACGGCGACACACTCATCATGAAAGGCCACTGTGAGAAAAATGGTATCCGTATTGGTTTTGGTGAAGTCCGAAATACTGTACTTCCTGCATTAACTTTTGATTTTGCAGAAACTTCGGAGCCTAATTATGAAGCTGTATAGTTACTTTCGTAGCTCTGCAGCTTACAGAGTACGGATTGGTCTCAACCTTAAAAATCTCGCTTATGAAACTGTACCCGTTCATTTGGTTAAAAATGAGCAGCAAAGCGAAGACTATTTAAAGTTAAATCGCAGTGCCTTAGTACCAACTTTAGTGGACGGCGATTTAACCCTGTCACAGTCATTAAGTATTTTGGAATATCTGGATGAACAATATCCTCAAACCAAATTACTTCCAAATGATGTGAAAGAAAGAGCCAAAATCCGTGCTTTTGCACAGGCGATTGCCTGTGATATTCACCCGTTAAATAACTTACGCGTGCTGAAATATTTAAAAAATGATTTAAATGTTTCGGATGAAGAAAAAAATTACTGGTATCAGCACTGGATTCTTGAAGGCTTTCAAACACTCGAACAGCAACTTCAAGATTCAAATGGACAATTTTGCTTTGGACAACACGCAACCATTGCCGACTGCTGCCTAATTCCACAGGTTTACAACGCGAAACGCTTCAAGATTGATTTGTCGGCGTTTCCAAAAATTGAATCAATTTATCAACATTGTTTGTCTATCCCAGCCTTCTATAACGCGGCGCCAGAACAACAACCAGATTGGGAATAGTAAAAAGGAGTTTCAACATGACATTTGCCATTAAAAAAATACATCACGTTGCATATCGCTGTAAGGATGCGAAGGAAACTGTTGAGTGGTATAAAAAAATGCTCAACATGGACTTTATCTTAGCTTTTGCAGAAGACCATGTACCTTCAACGAAAGCTTTTGACCCGTATATGCATTTATTCCTAGATGCAGGTCAAGGCAACGTTTTAGCATTTTTTGAATTGCCAACCCAACCAGAAATGGGCCGTGATGAAAATACGCCTCAATGGGTGCAACATATTGCCTTTGAAGTTGAAGATTTAAATGCCCTTTTAGCTGCCAAAAAACATTTGGAAGACAACGGTGTTAAAGTATTAGGTATTACCAACCACGGTATCTTCCACTCAATTTATTTCTTTGACCCAAATGGACATCGTTTAGAACTGACTTATAACGATGCACATGCTGAAGAAAAAATTGCAAAAATTACTGAAGAAATGAAAACTGAAATGTTAGAGGAATGGAGCAAAACCAAACGCGCTCCACACCATACTCATTTCTTGCATGAAGAAGAATTAGGCGCGTAATTCTTTCAAAGCAATCGTTTTAAAAGTCGGCATTGATGGGAATAGTTTGAATGAACTGTTCTATATCAATGCCGATTTATATTGTTTAAATCTACTAAACCTCTATCAATTTACGCTATAAATGTAAGATGAAGGTGTTTGTAAAAATTGTGGATTATTAAACATGTGAATTTCGCTAATAGAAAAAGGTGATTTCTATTTTTCTATAGGCTCAGGCATGATGTAAAACGCATCAATGCCAATTTATGTTCTGAACAAAACTGTTTAACTGCTGAAGTAAATCGATTAAGGGTATTTAAATGATTGAAGAAAAAATATCTGGGGGGGTTCAATCACTTGAAGTTGGCTTATCCGTACTAAATGCCCTTTTAGAGCACAATCAACCCATTATTCTCAAAGACTTATCTAGTAAGCTTGAGATGCATCCTGCCAAAGTACACCGCTACTTGGTGAGCTTAATTCGCATGGATTACGCCAAACAACTTGAAGATGGCCAATATGCCTTAGGTGATCAAGCATGGCGTTTAGGCTTAAACTGCATTCAGCACAGCGATACTTTACAGTTAGTACAACATTTAATTTACGACTTACAAAGCAAAATTGGCTGTGGTATTCAAATTAGTAAGTGGTCACCCAAAGGCCCTGTCGTGGTTCAATCGATTGAATCTAACCACCCAATTTCGATTGTGACCAAAGTCGGCTCAATTATGCCTTTAGTCAATTCTGCTGCTGGGCGTTTATTTGCTTCTTACCTTCCTGAGCATTTTGTTCGTCCTTTATTAGAAACTGAGTGGCAAAAACATCAGGAACTTGGGCTAAACATTGCGCCACATAACTGGGAAGAATTTTTAGAACTTAAAGAGACGATCCGCCAACAACAAATGTCTGCGGCGAAAGGTGATTTACTTACCGGTATTAACGCAGTAGGCCTGCCAGTATTTAACTCAAACCAAGGGATTGAGTTTTGTATTGTGGCGCTTGATAGCGAAATGTTTTTACCTGTTGACCCACAAAGTAAAATTATTGAAACACTTAAAAATGAGATTAATTCAATTAATCAATATATTAAAAGCCGCTAATCAATAGCCATAAAAAAACCAAGAGCATTGCTCTTGGTTTTTTTAGATTAGAGACAAAGCAAAACTTATTTTGCTTCGAGCACACCACGGCGAATCTGGTCACGTTCAATCGATTCAAACAATGCCTTGAAGTTACCTTCACCGAAACCGTCGTCATCTTTACGTTGAATAAATTCGAAGAAGACTGGCCCAATCATATTTTCAGAGAAGATTTGTAATAAAAGCTTCTTCTGGCCATCTTTAGTACTGCCGTCTAATAAAATACCGCGTTGTTTTAACTCTTCAGTTGGTTCACCATGTTCAGGTAAACGCTCTTCAAGCATTTCATAATACGTATTTGGCGGTGGTGTCATAAACTTAAGACCAAGGCCTTTTAACTTATCCCAAGTCGAAATTAAGTCATCACAAATAAACGCGATATGCTGAATACCTTCGCCATTAAAATCAGCTAAGAATTCTGCAATTTGGCCGTTACCCTTGTCTGAGTCTTCATTTAAAGGAATACGAATCATGCCATCTGGTGCAGTTAATGCTTTAGAGGTTAAACCTGTATATTCACCTTTAATGTCGAAATAACGAATTTCCTGGAAGTTGAAAATCTTCTCGTAGAAGTTTGCCCAATACTCCATACGTCCTTTGTAGACGTTATGCGTTAAGTGATCGATTTCTTTTAAACCCGCACCTTCAGGGTTACGCTGCGCATCATCGAAGAAAACAAAGTCATTTTCATAAATATCGCGGTCAACCAAGAAGATTGGCATGCCACCAATACCTTTAATTGCCGGAATGTTAAGCTCCATTGGCCCAACTTTTGAGTACATTGGTTCTGCACCAAGCTCAACCGCCTTTTTAAAAGCTTTTGCTGCATCACGAGTTTTGAATCCCATCGCACAAGCAGATGGACCATGCTCATTAAAAAAGAATGAAGCATAAGATTCTGGCTGATAATTCAGGATAATATTGATATTTCCTTGACGCCATAAGTACGCTTTTTTCGATTTATGCTTGGCTACTTTTGAAAAGCCGATTGTTTCAAAAATTGGATCTAATTCATTTTCTTTTGAAACAAACTCAATAAATGCAAAACCGCATAATTCTAATGGGTTCTCTAAAATATCCATCTAGTTTCCCTCTGGTAATTACCTGATCCGTTTACTTCTCATGCTGATCTGGTCAGCTCCTTTCTCTATAGAATACGCATTTGCTGGGAGTATGTTTGAACCGTCAAAATGCCTTAGCCCAACGCATCCTATGAGAAAAAAACCAATAACTAAAACGAAGATTGAGTGAGCGCAAAGCCGATGATTAATTTCCCTTCTATATGGTGTTTGTTTTCCATACACACTGTCCTTTCTTATCTAAAAGTACGATTGAGATTTTTCAATAAACCTTTAAAAATCGTCTTTTCCTAAAGTTATTCCTAGATTTATGGAGGCCAACATCCTTGTTGGACCTCCAATGGCCATTTACCTTAAAACAGATGCTACTAAAAACAATTAAATTATGCAATACATAATTTAATTATGAATTGTGTAATTTATTAATCAAATTACTCTGTTTGCTTGTGCTTGTTTTAGATTTCATATTTTTAAATCATTGGGTACACTCACATGGCTTTTAAAGTTCTAAGGGCGGAAAAACATGCTTTTAATCAGTGCCTGTTTAATTGGGGAGCCTGTACGCTACGATGGACGCTCTTGCTTACACACTACACTTAAGCAGTTATTTTTAAATAAAAAAGCGCATGCACTTTGTCCGGAGTTAATAGGTGGTTTTACTACTCCAAGGTTACCTGCAGAAATTGTTGGGGGTACGGGGCAAGATGTGCTTAATGGTAAGGCAAAAATCCTAGATTCATCTGGTTTAGATGTGACTGAGCTATATTTAAAAGGCGCCTACCGTACTTTAGACATTGCACGGCAAATACAAGCAACTTGTGTGGTTTTAAAAGAAAACAGTCCGTCTTGTGGTAGTCAAAAAATTTATAACGGTACTTTTCAAGGCGAGAAAATTACGGGTGTTGGGATTACCACGGCACTGTTACAGCGCCATGGTTTTGAAGTGATTTCTGAAAATGAGATTGAAGAATGGTTAGCAGCACATCCTCTTTGTTGATCTACCTAATCAAAAACCTCTTAATTGCTTTCTAAAACGAAAACAGAAGGCACTCAATACACAAGCTACTAAATAGCTTATGGCCGCCATACTCCAGAAACCATAAATTCCCATTGCAGATATAGAGTGACTCCCCCAGTGCAGCCCTTTATAAGCCATCCACCAAGCACCGCCCAATCCGAAACATAGCACCACGACTAAAAAAATCAGCATAGGTAAAATCGACACATCCCAACAACGCAGCAAAGATGTTAGTAACGTCATTACACCATCGAGAAAATGAGTCATGCAGACAATCAAGAGCAGTGATGCAGCCAAAATCTGTACAGCCAAATCATCTGAATAGAACGTGACAATTAAGCCCCTCTCCAACCTAAACACAAGGATAAACTGCCACTCACTGCCATAATTACCCATATACTTTGTCTGGCAATTTTGTCTGCTTCTTTCATATTGCCGCTGCCCATAGTTCTTGACACCAAAATGCTATAAGCCGAGGCAATTGATGAAGGAAAAATAAACATGAAACCGCCAGTGCTCGCGACAATTTGATGGGCTGCAGATACCACACTCCCAAAAGGTAAAATCAGAATAGCAACTGAACAAAATGCAATAACGTCCATCAATGCCATGATCGCTGTGGGTATCCCTATTTTTAAAATCATACGCAGACTTTGCCAGCTATCTTCAACTGACTGTTCTGGATGTTCAATAAAGATGTACCTTTTCTCTAGAAAAAACAGGTAATAAACGGCCAACATAAACCACCGTACAATGATAGTGGCTAACAACGCCCCTATCGCCCCGAGTGGCGGAATTGAAAATAAAGCAACACCATAAATCAGAAGATAGGACAAAATAATTTTAAGAATGAAGAAAAGACTATCTGATAATAAAACCTTATACGCATTTTCAGTGACCTGAGACAAAGCTGTAAATAAGCGCATCAATAAATGGGCAGGTAAAATAAATACCAAAGCCCAAATACAGTTTTTAGTAATTGAAACGACATGCTCAGATGCACCAAATAATTTTGGTAAATCACGGAACAAGTAAAGCAAGGCAATACTCACCAATGCCGAACATAACATCAGCCAAACGCCTTGAATAAAAATTTGACGAATACGTGGTATGTCATGGCAACCATAAGCTTCCGAGAGCTTAAGCATCACACCTTGCAGTATCCCCATTCCAATGACATAAACCACTGTATATAAAGATAAGGTCACCGATAAGGCGGCAACATGGTCATTACTAAAATGCCCTACATAAGCAATATCAATCAATCCACTTAAAACTACAATTAAATTGCTAGAGAGCATGGGAATAAATAATTTAAAAATCTGGTTCATCAAAAAAATGCCTTATTTTTTTCTTTGCGATTTATGTTGATATTCACGTTATTTTTAGTGCATCAATTCGAAGCAAAAGACATACCAGTTTTAAATTCAGCTCAAATAAAAAGTGCTTTAAATAAGAAGACCAAACTATCTGTTTGGTCTTCTTTTGTCATGTATGTTGTTTATACAGTTATTCTTGTTTGTGTTTACTTGCCCAATAAGTCGCAAGTGCAGGACCAGAAATATTATGCCAAAGGCTGAAAATAGCACTTGGTACGGCAGTAATCGGGGAAGCCGCAAAATGCACTGCTGCAAGCGCCACGCCTAAGCCTGAGTTTTGCATTCCTACTTCTACCGCAATTGCTTTACTGTCCGCATAAGGCAATTTAAAGAAACGCGCTGCGGCAAAACCTAATAAATATCCAAGCCCATTATGCAATATCACTACCGCCAAAATGAGCAAACCCGACTGTAAAATAGCTGCTTTACTGCCACCAATAATGGCTGCCACAATCGCTACAATTGCAATCACTGAAACTAATGGCATGACTTGAATATAGGATTCAACCTGACGTTTAAGCCAAGTTCGCAAAATCAGCCCAATCACAATCGGAAGTAGTACGACCTGCAAAATCGAAATAAACATCGAAGCCGCGTCAATCTTTAGCCATTGGCTGGCGAGTAGATAGAAAATTGCAGGTGTTAACACAGGAGCCAAGAGTGTTGATACAGAGGTACAGGCGACCGATAAAGCCACATTGCCTTTGGCCATATAGGTAATGACATTTGAAGCTGTTCCTCCTGGGCAACAACCTACCAAAATAACGCCGACCGCAATTTCAGGAGGCAAATTAAATAATTTACATAAAATAAATGCCAAGCCCGGCATCACTACAAACTGCGCAACAACCCCAATTAACACGGCTTTAGGGCTTTGTAGTACCCCTTTAAAATCATCAACGGTCATGGTCATTCCCATGCCAAGCATAATAATGCCCAAAATCCATGGAATATAAGCTTTCAGCCAAACAAAAAATTCAGGCTGCCATAGCGCCAGAGCTGCAAAAATAATTACCCATAGGGCAAACGTCTTTTGAACAAACTGAGTAAAACGGAGTAATGCAGACATACTGTTCATCCATACCAAATCGCAATTAAAGTCCAAGCATCAAAATCAGTATCTCTAGCATTCATTCAACAGATCAGTCGATTGAATACGGACAACACCTTGTTGCTGCATAGTTTGCCACGCTTGTTCTAATGAACCATTAAGATCAATACCTTTGCACGCATCTTCAATCACTAAAGTTTTAAAGCCTTGCTTAACCGCATCTAAAGCAGTCCATGCGACACAAAAGTCTGTAGCAATTCCGACCACATAGACCGTATCGATACCACGTTCTTTTAAATATCCCGTTAAACCTGTCATTGTGGTGTGGTCAGCTTCCATAAAAGCCGAGTAACTATCAATATGAGCATGAAAACCTTTTCGGATAATCAGTTGAGCTGTCGGGATATTTAAATCCGGATGAAATTCGGCATCATGAGTGCCTTGTATACAATGCTTAGGCCAAAGCACCTGTGATCCATAATCCAGTTCAATCGTTTCAAATGGCTGCTTGCCCGGATGGTTGGCTGCAAAAGAAATATGATTATCCGGATGCCAGTCTTGAGTGAGGACTACATTTTCAAAACAACCTGCCAATTGGTTAATGGTTGGAATAATCGTATCGGCGTCGGCAACTGCTAGGTTTCCACCAGGGGTAAAACCATTTTGCACGTCAACTACGACTAAAGCCGAATTTTGTGGTTGTTTATTCATTTTCATGCCATCTTAAGTCCCATTCGGGAAAAATATGCATTTTATCTTGCCATAAAAAAGACCGTGTTAAGTAGAGGTTGGAAGAATTGCACCATATTCTCATTTTTAATGTCTTTTACTTGAAATGATCAAATTGGCATTCTATGTTTTGCTCAAGTTTACATAGGGTTTATCAGTCAAGCATATTGTTCTTATGCGTCTGATCAGTCATAATTTGCATAATTGTCATTCAACAATCTGTTATTGTTAGAACTGGACAATCAAAATACTGCAACCATCCCACATTTTGTTTTTCTTACCTCAGATTCGGATGGATAAATAGGATATTTTTTAAAATGACTCAGCAAGCACAGACCATTCAAGGCTCAATCGTCGCAATCGTCACTCCCATGTTGAAAGATGGCGGTGTAGATTGGAAGAGTCTTGAGAAGCTGGTTGAGTGGCACATAGAACAAGGTACAAACAGTATTGTAGCCGTCGGTACAACCGGCGAAGCCTCAACATTGAGCATGGAAGAGCACACACAGGTTATTAAAGAAATTATTCGTGTAGCCAACAAACGTATTCCAATTATTGCCGGTACTGGTGCAAACTCAACCCGTGAAGCAATCGAATTAACTAAAGCTGCCAAAGACCTTGGCGCAGATGCAGCTTTACTTGTAACCCCATACTATAACAAGCCGACTCAAGAAGGCCTTTACCAACACTATAAAGCGATTGCTGAAGCTGTTGAATTACCGCTTATTCTTTACAACGTACCTGGTCGTACAGGTGTAGATTTGTCAAACGATACAGCTGTTCGTTTAGCGGAAATTCCAAATATTGTCGGCATTAAAGATGCAACAGGTGACGTACCGCGCGGTAAAGCTTTAATTGATGCTTTAAACGGCAAGATGGCTGTGTACTCAGGTGACGATGAAACTGCATGGGAACTTATGCTTCTTGGCGCAGACGGTAATATCTCGGTTACTGCAAACATTGCACCTAAAGCAATGAGCGAAGTATGTGCGGTTGCAATTGCAAAAGATGAGCAACAAGCAAAGACGCTTAACAATAAGATTGCAAATTTACACAATATTCTATTTTGCGAATCAAACCCAATTCCTGTGAAATGGGCACTACATGAGATGGGACTGATTGATACTGGTATTCGTTTACCACTCACTCCTCTCGCTGAGCAATATCGCGAACCTCTCCGCAATGCCCTAAAAGATGCGGGAATTATTTAATAAGAGCAATTTATGATGCAATTACGTCTTGGTTTAGTCCTTGCAGTTTCAGCCTTAAGTTTAGCTGGCTGTGGTCGCTTCGCACTCAATAATCACTCTTTAGATTATAAAAATGCAAAGCAACTCGCCCCACTTGAGTACCCTGCCGATGCAACTGTACGACCAGCGACACCTTTGTATCCTGCACCAACAGTAGACCAGCTTGCTATCGATCACGCACCGAAGTTTGAAAACAAGCGTGGCAATCGTTTTGCATTGCCACGTCCTGAACCACTTCAAACTGATACGACAGCAGATGCATCTGCTCAAACAGGTAGTGCGCTTGGTCGCCCTCAACTTGTGACAGATGGTAATAAAAATCCACTGTTAAAAATTGATGGAAGTACTGCCGAGATTTGGCAATACACCAAAGCTACGTTAAGCACGTTAAATTACAACGTCATCGCTCAAGGTAACAATCAAGCGACGATTAAAGTAAATGACAATACATATGTGCTTAAGCTCACTGGTGTTGGCTCTAGTCATAGCCTTGCTCTATTTAATCCAGATAACACTTTTGCTAGCCCTGATGTTGCCGCAGAAGTGTTAAACCAGATTTACCAAAATTGGCCAGCCTAGTCGTTTACTAGGCATTTTTTTTAAAAAAGGTTCCCTCATGTTAAAACAAACCTTGCTCTATACTGGTAAAGCAAAATCTGTATATGAAACAGACAATGCCGACCATCTGATTTTAGTCTTTCGTGATGATGCCTCTGCGTTCAATGGCGAAAAAATCGAACAACTAGATCGTAAAGGCAAGGTGAACAACCGTTTTAACGCCTTCATCATGGAAAAACTTGCTGAAGCGGGTATCGAAACGCATTTTGAAAAATTGCTTTCTCCAACTGAAGTTCTTGTTAAAAAACTTCAAATGATTCCTGTTGAATGTGTAATCCGTAACTATGCAGCAGGTTCTCTATGCCGTCGTTTAGGTGTAGAAGAAGGTAAAGAGTTAACTCCTCCTACATTTGAATTGTTCTACAAAGATGATGGCCTAGGCGATCCAATGGTTAACGAATCTCAAGCGATTGCTTTAGGTTGGGCAACTGCTGAACAGTTAGAACAAATGAAAGTGTTAACTTATAAAGTAAATGATGTATTAAAAGCATTATTTGCTGAAGGCAACATGATTTTGGTGGACTTCAAACTTGAATTTGGTGTTTTCCATGATCGTATCGTACTTGGTGACGAATTCTCTCCAGACGGTTGCCGTTTATGGGACAAAGATACTAAGAAAAAACTCGACAAAGACCGTTTCCGTCAAGGCTTAGGCGGTGTTGTTGAAGCTTATGAAGAAGTTGCTGCTCGTTTAGGCGTAGATTTATCTGACATCTAATCAGCTCAACTTTATAAAAAACCGAGCATTTCAGCTCGGTTTTTTTATTTTCAGCACCCTAGAATTTAGGAAAAGTAGACAGATTTGTATATTTAATTAAATTATGACTTGCACAATCTCAAAACAAGGCACTAAAATCAAAAAAAATATAAATTGCATCACAATAATTAAATTTTTAAATAGGATGAGTCTATGGAACTATTTAAGCCTGAAAAGAGATTAATGAATCATCCAATCCATTTTGGTGAAAATCCATTAGTAATTTTATCTAATTTTAGCCACTCTGCCTTAAAGCAGGGATGGAGCCAAGCTGAAGTCGAAACTGTCATTTCTGAAGCTTCCCAAGGCGACTATATGAAACTCATACGTACCTTGAGAGCATATACCTTGTTTTAATTATTGTTGCCATTTTCATGACTACAAGCGCTTAACTTCAACGTTACACTTTTTATAGCAGGCTGATTGAGTTTGCTATCTTTTCTTATACTTAACTTTTCTCTCAGGTCTGGTCGATTCTTTTCTTCATGCATTATTGTTCTAGTTCGCTTACCCCCAGAGTGTTCAATTTATAAAAAAACACATAAAGCTGGTAGGAATCTTCTAGATTTATCCTGAACACTGCCTTAACAATAAATAAAAAACGATAAATATAAATTATTTATTCAGTGAGGAGTAAACCCGATGGACCATGAACTAGAAGAAGAGAAAGTCGATCAAACCCTAAGCTGGCGTGAAAAAATGGCAGTTGAAGAACACGAGAAACTGTCGCCCCGTTTAGTATATGAAATTATTCGCCGTGATGGTGCCGAAGAGTTAGATCGCCCGACAGCCGCGCTCATCTTTTCAGGCATTGCAGCAGGTCTCGTCATCAGTTTTTCATTTGTATTTAAGGCAATTATTGCTTCTTATATCCCAACTGATGCCATCTGGACCGATTTAATTACCAATTTCGGTTATACCATTGGATTCCTGATCGCTATTTTAGGACACATGCAGCTCTTTACCGAAAATACCATTACTACAGTTGTGCCCCTATTTAAGCCCTTTACCTTAGACAAATTACGAGCTGTAGGCCGTCTATGGGGAATCGTGTTTCTATGCAATATCATTGGAACAGCTTTGGCGAGTTTATTCTTCCTGACCACCGACCTGTTTACTCCAAACATTGACAAAGCCCTAGATGAACTCGCACATCATGTTGCGTCTTTTTCCGCCACCCAAAATCTGCTTAAAGGAGTTATGTCTGGGCTTTTAATTGCTGCATTGGTCTGGATGTTACCCTCTGTTAGCAATAAATTCCTAGTCATCTTTTTCATGACTTATCTAATAGGACTAGGCGACTTTACCCATGTGGTCGTTGGCTCTACGGAAATGTCCTATCTGGTCTGGCAAGGAGAAGCTTCTCTTGGTGAATATCTGTTTAATTTCCTAATCCCAACCACCATTGGCAATATTATTGGTGGTACAGGCGTGTTTACCCTGCTGATTTATGGTCAAGTGACTGAAGAATTGGAACAATAGCAGGAAACAATAAAACTATTGTTCCTGCTGCCATCTGCGTTGTTGTAGGCGTTCACCTTCAACTTCACGCTTGTTTCTTGCCGACTCATAGAGTTTGGTTCCCTTTAACTCAGGCGGCAAATAATCTTGCAGTACAAAGTGCTCAGGGTAGTCATGAGGATAGAGATAATTAATTCCATAACCTTGCTGTTTCATCAGTTTGGTTGGCGCATTTCTCAAGTGTAAAGGTACTGGTAAATTTGCCGTTTTCTCAGCAAGTTCCAAGGCCTTATTAATCGCGAGGTAAGTACTATTACTTTTTGCACTGGTCGCTAAATAAACTGCTGTTTGACCTAGAATAATTCGAGCCTCAGGCATTCCCACCGCCTGTACAGAACGGAAACATTCACCTGCAAGCAATAATGCATTTGGATTCGAGTTTCCAATGTCTTCTGAAGCGGCAATCAACATACGTCTTGCAATAAAAACCGGATCTTCCCCACCTTTAAGCATCCGCGCCATCCAGTACAAAGCCGCATCCGGATCACTACCACGAATCGATTTGATAAAGGCGGAAACGAGGTCGTAATGCTGTTCACCCGATTTGTCATAACGCGCAATATTTTGCTGAGCGACTTTTACTACAACCGCATTGGTAATGGTATTTTCAACTTCTGGCTCAAAAGTACTTGCAATTAAGTCAAGTAAATTGAGTGCTTTACGAGCATCACCTGCTGCAAACTGTAAAAGAGCATCATATTCTTCAATATGAATATAGCGTTCTTTTAAAAATTTATCGTTTTGGAGTGCATTGTTAAGTAGCGTTTGAATTGCCTCACTGTCTAAACTGTTTAAGGTATAGACCTGACAGCGTGATAAAAGTGCACTATTGACTTCAAAAGACGGGTTTTCAGTGGTGGCGCCAATTAAGGTAATTTTACCTTTTTCTACGGCACCTAATAATGCATCTTGCTGTGATTTATTAAAGCGATGGATTTCGTCAATAAAAACTACTGGTGTCAGTAAGTCACCACTTTCTGCAATCACTTCACGTAATTCTTTTACGCCCGTATTCAGCGCAGATAAGCTCACAAATGGACGATCTATTGCCTGAGCTAAAAGCAAAGCAATTGTCGTTTTACCGACGCCTGGCGGCCCCCAAAAAATAATAGAAGGCAAATGCCCCTGATCAATCATTTGACGTAAGGGCGCATGTTCACCTAACAAATGATCTTGCCCAATAATTTCAGACAAGTCTCTCGGGCGCAGGCGTTCAGGAAGTGGAATATGGGTGTCTGACATCTCAAATAGCTTTATCGTCTTTTCACTATAGTCTATTGTGTCTCACAGAAATCTACAATTTGAATCTATGAGACACATCCTTTATTGACAGGGTATTTCCTAGCATTAAGAGGGTTTCTTACTCAGCTTGAGTAAACGAGCATTGGGGCCATCTTCAATTACCCAAATTGAACCGTCTTGTGCTTCATGTAACCCACGAATACGTTGCTTCATCTCTAATCTTTGCACTTCTTTTACGGGTTTATGCTCTAAATCTACAACTACAATTGCTTCTGAAGATAACCCGCCAATTAAAGCTTTATTTTGCCATGCGGGAAATTGTTGTCCGCGATAAATAATTAAGCTCGACGGTGAGATTACAGGGGTCCAGTCAATTTCTGGCGCTTTAAACTCTAGGCGCGTGTGATGATCTGGAATAGGCTGACCTGAATAATGATCTCCATTTGAAACAATCGGATAACCATAGTTTTCGCCTTTGGTAATAATATTAAGCTCATCACCACCTTTAGGCCCCATCTCAACCACCCATAGCTGTCCTTTACGATCAAAGCCCATTCCTAATGGGTTACGATGTCCAAGTGACCATATTTCAGCAGTGACACCGCCTTGCTCATAAAAAGGGTTACCTAAGGCTGCTGAACCGTCGTCATTTAAACGCAAGATTTTGCCCAAGTTGCTTTTCATATTTTGGGCAGGCTCAAACTTTTGACGCTCGCCTGAACTGACCCAAAGCTTACCATCTGCACCAAAAAGCATGCGATGCCCATAATGGCCCTGTCCTGAGACTTTAGGTACTTGCTGCCAAATCTGCTTTATATCGGTGAGTTTTGGCTGATTAGGATTAGATAAATCTAGTTTCGCACGTGAAATCACTGCACCAGACCCACCTTGCCCTTTGGCTGCATAACTAAGATATATCCAGTGGTTTTTGGCAAAGTCCGGGTGCAAGGCTACATCACCTAAACCGCCCTGCCCACCATAACTTACGGCTGGAATACCTTGGACATCCAACATCTGTTTATTTTGTGGATTAAAAATTTTTAGCTTACCTTGCCGTTCAGTCACCAATAAGCGTTGATCAGGCAAACTGGTGATCGCCCAAGGCTCTTTAAAATGTGCGACTGCCTCGACCTGATAAATTTGTTTGGCAGCGCTGGTCTGCTCTGTTTTTGCAGTTGTATTTTGTTCAGGATTTTTTGAATTAGTATTATTAGAGCCACAGGCCATTAACAGGAAGAAACTACTACATAATAAGGGGGCTGCTAATCGTCTCATCATTTTTATCTCCTTTTGCTTTTATTTTTATATAACGGAGATGATTAAAAAATTTACGATAAAAATGTTACTTTATTATACGCTGTAATTAAAAATGCCCATCGGGAGCGTATTAACGTACCCAACGCACCACATAATCTTCGATATCATCTTCATGTACATCAGTTTCAGGAATACAACGCCCTGCTACCGACTTTTTCGCTTTCACTACGCTTTGTCTGGAACCCGTATTTAAATAGTGCCAAGAAGGTAAATTTTTGCCTTCATTCAAACGTTTATAGGCACAGCTCGATGGCAACCAGTTTATGGTTTTTAAAGTTTCCGGTGTTAGTTGTAAACAGTCGGGTACTTGCTGCTGACGGTTTGGGTAGTCAGAACAACGTCCAGTATTGCAATCAAGCAACTTGCACGCCACTTTGGTGTACGCAACTTCATGTGTATCTTCATCTTCTAGCTTGACCAAACAGCACAATCCGCATCCATCACATAGTGCCTCCCACTCAGCCTGAGTCAGCTGCTCTAGCGTATAATTTTTCCAAAACAATGGACGAAGTGAGGTCTCGGTAGACATAAGATTTTAACGGCTATATAGATCAAGCAAAATCAGATTATAGCATTGAAGTACGCTGGTCTTAAGAAAAGAAGCCGTATTTTTGGCATCACAAAATGATTGTTTAATATACATTTCAACCACATAAACGACACATTTCGTGCAAAAAACACGCTATATAGTAAAAAGACAATGAAAAATAAGGAGGACAGCATATGTTCCGTTGGGCAATAATTTTTGCAGTGATTGCACTCATTGCCAGTCTATTAGGGTTTGGTGGTGTTGCAGGGTTATCTAAAGACTTTGCCGTGATTTTATTAGTGATAGCTGTAATTCTCGCTGTTATTGGTTTTATTTCGCGAGGCCGAACTTAATTTAATCATGACCATATCAAAAAGAAGGAACTCGTTCCTTCTTTTTTTATTGCATAAATATTTCTATGCTTTTCTTTTGATGTAGTTTTTTACATAGTTATTTATATGGCTTTTATTTTTTATGCTTTAATCAAGCGTATTTAAATCGAATTTAATTTCAGGATTAATGTCATGAGTACAGCAATTAAAACCCGTGAAATTCAATATACTGCACCAGATGGTAGCCATTTAATTGGTTACTTTGCGGCTCCAGAAAGTGAAACACCTGTACCAGGTATCATTATTGGTCCTGAGTGGTGGGGTCGTAACGAATACACTGAACAACGTGCGCGTGAACTTGCTGAACACGGTTATGCTGCACTTGCAATTGACATGTATGGCGATAAAAAAGTAACAACGACTGCAGCTCAAGCTTATGAATGGATGATGCAGACATTTGAAGATCTAGACACTGTGACTGATCGTGCCAACGCAGGTCTTCAGACTTTGGCTGCTCAACCGGAAGTAAATAGTGAAAAACTTGCAGCGGTAGGTTTTTGTTATGGTGGCAAAGTGGTACTCGATCTAGCTCGTTCAGGTGCTCCCCTCAAAGCAACTGCGACATTTCATGGTACATTAGCTCCTAAGGCTCCTGCTCAAAAAGGCAACATTCAAGGTGAGGTATTGGTTCTACATGGTGAACTAGACAGCATGGTCACCTTAGAAGATGTTGCTAATTTTGAAAAAGAGATGCAAGCTGCTGAGGTTAAACATGAGGTAGTGGTTTTAAAAGATGCTAAACATGGCTTTAGTAACCCGCTTGCAGATGAAAGAGCTAAAGCGAATGGTGTAGACCTTGGCTACAACAGCGAAGCGGAGAAACAAGGCCTTGCTAAAATGTACGCTTTATTAGAACGTACTTTAAAATAAAAGAAGCAAATTTGGAGCAAATGGCATTTTTCGCATTTGCTCCCTTAAATGTTTATGACTTTGCAATATTTTTACTGTATTTTTTAAACCATACTTCAATAAATATACTCCCGTTGAGCTAGAGCAAAGCCTAGTCTTATTTCCCGCACTCGGGGTTTAATGGAATAACATGAGAGGATACAACAATGACTGACAAGAAATGTCCGTATTGCGATTTTGATGAATATGACATCATTGATAAGAATGAATTTGCTGTAATTTTACCAGACCCAAATCCGTTGTCTAAAGGTCACTGTGTAGTGACTCCACTACGCCATGTCAGCTCGTTTTTTGATATTACGTCTAAAGAGCACCAAGGCTTACTGACACTTCTTGAAATTGCCCGTCATGAAACCCAGCTTCGCCATCAGCCAGACGGTTTCCATATTGGCTTTAATGATGGTGAAGTGTTTGGACAGACTTCTGACCATTTCCACATTCATGTCATCCCATATTACAAAAATCAACCGTTGAAACTTGATCAACGTTGGGGTGTACAAAAGGATTAATCCTTTTTACTCATAGAATAGGGACTACATTTTTGATGTAGTCCCTGTTTTCATATGTCCATTTTCTTCGGTTGCTTTAAACAAAATTTCACCCAAATTTCAGCTATAATTTAGCCCTTACTTTTCTTCTATAGCTGTTCATGCCTGAATTTTCTTTTTCTGATGCCCTCTTAAACTGGTTCGATCAACATGGTCGGCATGATTTGCCTTGGCAAGTCGCAGATGATCCATACAAAGTCTGGGTTTCTGAAATTATGTTACAGCAAACTCAGGTAAAAACAGTTCTGCAATATTTTGACCGCTTTATGGAACGCTTCCCAACTGTAGAAGCTTTAGGCTATGCAACTTGGGATGAAGTAGCTCCTTATTGGGCAGGTCTTGGCTATTACGCTCGTGCCCGCAATTTGCATAAAGCCGCTGGCCTTGTAGCACAGCAAGGTAAATTTCCTGAAACCCTAGAAGAATGGATTGCACTACCGGGCATTGGTCGCTCGACCGCAGGTGCACTCATGTCTTTGGGTTTACGTCAGTATGGCGTGATTATGGATGGCAACGTGAAACGTGTCTTAGCCCGTTTCTTTGCTATTGAAGATGACTTAAGCAAGCCACAACACGAACGTGAAATGTGGAAACTAGCTGAAGAACTTTGCCCTACTCATCGTAATCATGACTACACTCAAGCAATTATGGACTTGGGTGCAACCATCTGTACGCCTAAAAAGCCTCTTTGTTTATATTGTCCAATGCAAGCTCATTGTCAGGCTTACAAGCAAGGTTTAGAGCAAGAATTACCTTTTAAAAAACCAAAAAAAACACCACCTGTTAAAACGGCAGATGTTCTTATTATTCAGTGCGCAGATGAATGGTTCTGGCAGCAACGCCAAGCTCATGGTCTATGGGGCGGTTTATTTTGTTTACCTATTTTAGAAAATGAACATGAACGCTTGAAATTAAGTCAGCAATTTAAGCTACAACCTCAACCACAAACTTTTCAGATCAGTCATAGCTTTACTCACTTCACATGGTTACTTAATACTCATGTGTTCCACGTGGAACCTGATCAAAAAGAACATCTGGCGATTGAACTTGAAGGCCAATGGTTAAGCCCAGAACAAGCTATTGCTAAAGGTGTCCCAACTGCTATGAAAAAATTGATCTCGACAAGCCGTTCATGACATAGTGAGCAAAATAATTTTGATATGGCTGTGACAGGGAGTATTTTGTGCGACGTTTTGTTTCCCATCTCTCACTTGGTTTTCTCATTATTCTATTGGCAGCCTGTGCCAGTGCACCTAAAAAACCTGCCCCGCTTTCACCAGCTCAAGTTAGCAAACTCAAGAGTATGCAGCTTCCAAGTCGGCTTCCTGTTCCGGTAAAAGGTGTCGATCGAGATGAGTTAAAAGACACATGGGGAGCTGCTCGGAGTCAGGGCCGTAGCCACGAAGGAATTGATATTTTGGCTCCACGTGGAACCAAAGTGTACAGTGCAACTGAAGGGCTCATTGCCGATCTTCGTAATAATAACCTCGGTGGCAAAGTCATCTGGATTTTAGGCCCGGCAGGAACATGGCATTATTATGCTCATCTTGATGGACATAAACGTGGCTTAAACGTAGGTGACTATGTCAAAAAAGGTGATTTAATTGGCTATGTCGGCAACACGGGCAATGCACGTTATACTTCACCTCATCTTCATTATGGTCTTTACTTAGATGGTAAAGGTCGTGGTGCTGTTAATCCTTATTCATATTTACGCTAGGAACATTTTATGTCGGAAGCGCTGATCAATCGCTTAGTAGAGTTTGCCGAGTCTGGCAACCAGCAAAAGATCATTTTAAATGGCAATAGCTATCAAGGCTGGATCATGGAAATCAGTGATGATGCCCTACTGATCAGTACCGGTTTTTCAGATAAAGTTGGCAAAGACTTTTGGCTAAAGTTTGAAGACTTAACTCAAGCTGAACTGTATTATTGGGATACTCGCCCAAATGAATGGGTACCATTCAAACTCTAAAATACCAAGATAAATATAAGGAGCATCATCATGAAAACTCAACGCTGCGGATGGTGTTCCGATGATCCACTCTATATTGCTTACCATGATGAAGAATGGGGCAAACCAGAACACGACGAAGCCCGATTATTTGAAATGCTCTGTCTTGAAGGACAACAAGCAGGTCTATCTTGGATTACCGTACTGAAAAAAAGAGAAAGCTACCGCCAGCACTTTTTTAATCATCCTATTGCTGACATTGCCGCATTTACGGATGACTTTTTAGAAACAAAACTATCCGATGCAGGCTTAATTCGTCACTTAGGCAAACTCAAAGCCATTCGTGATAATGCAATTGCTTGGCAAGCCCTTAAAGCCCAAGTTGGTGATGTTTCTAAATGGCTTTGGCAGTTTGTAGATGCCACTCCTCAACACAATGATGTTGTAGATTATCGCAACGCCCCTGCTCAAACTGAGCTCAGCCTAAAACTTTCCAAAACGCTTAAAAAAAATGGTTTCAAATTTGTTGGTCCAACCACCTGCTATGCGTTTATGCAGGCAGTGGGTATGGTCAATGACCATGAAAATGATTGTCAATTTAAAGCTTCATAACCCACCAGAACGGTTCAAATCCGCTTAAGGAGTTTCCGATGAGCAATAATACGATTCAGGCTTATGCTGCAATGCAGGCAGGTGAAAAACTGGTCCCATACCAATTTGATGCAGGTGAATTACAACCGCATCAGGTTGAGGTAAAAGTTGAATACTGTGGTTTGTGTCATTCTGATATTTCTGTTTTAAATAATGAATGGCGCTCAACCGTGTACCCTGTAGTTGCAGGCCATGAAATTATTGGACGAATTGTTGCTTTAGGCTCAGAAGCCAAAGGACTACAAATTGGGCAACGTGTCGGTATTGGCTGGACCGCTGAGAGTTGCCAAGCCTGTGATGAGTGTATTGGTGGTCAGCAAGTTCTTTGTACGGGCGAAAATGTCGCAACAATCGTGGGACATGCGGGTGGCTTTGCCGATAAGGTTCGTGCTGGTTGGCAATGGGCCATTCCCCTTCCCGAAGATTTAGACCCCGAAAGTGCAGGCCCTTTACTTTGCGGCGGAATTACCGTTTTTGACCCATTACTCAAACACAAAATTCAGGCAACACATCACGTGGGTGTGATTGGTATTGGTGGTTTGGGTCATATCGCCATTAAGCTCCTTAAAGCGTGGGGCTGTGAAATTACGGCTTTTAGTTCTAACCCAGATAAAACCGAAGAACTCAAAGCTATGGGAGCCGACCATGTGGTGAATAGCCGCGATACAGAAGCGGTAAAAGCTCAAAAGGGTAAATTTGATTTATTGCTGAGTACCGTAAATGTGTCTTTAAATTGGCGTGCTTTCATTTCTACGCTAGCACCAAACGGTTCTTTGCACTTCTTAGGACTTACACTAGAACCTGTTCCTGTTTCTGTAGGTTCTCTCATTGATGGTGCCAAATCAGTAACTGGTTCACCTACAGGTTCACCTGCCGCTCTACGCCAACTTTTAAAGTTTGCCGCACGCAAAAAAATTGCGCCTCAAATTGAGCTATTTCCAATGTCACAGCTCAATGAAGCAATTGAACGTCTACACTCAGGTCAAGCACGCTACCGCATTGTGCTTAAAGCAGACTTTGCAGAATAAAACTAACTCACTGTTTGCATCTGTTGTCGCGACCAATCTGCCAAGCTCATAATTGCTTGGCGGACATCTGCTGTTAACTCATGGCCTGCGTTTAAACGAATGAAATGTCGATAGCGTTCATCCTCACCAAAAACATGACCCGGTACTACAGTAATTCCCTGAGCTTGGGCAGTGTAATAGAGCGCTAAACCATCTACACACTTAGGTAACTGTATCCATAATGCATATCCGCCTTCGGGCTGGCTCAATGCAATTGGTATACCTTCAAAGGCTTTTAAAATACAGCTACGGTATTCTTCGACTTGTCGCATCAAGTTGGGTCTTAACTGCTCTAAATGCTCTCGATAACCACGACTATAAATAAAATCAGCTAGACCTAACTGTAAGGGCGTATTCACGCCAATATTACTTACCAGCAGTTCAAGTTTTAAATGCTCTAACTTTGTCGTTAAACAAAACCATCCTACTCGATACGCGCTCGACAAAGACTTAGAAACCGAACCACACCAAATCACATAACCTTCGCGGTCCCAATATCGAATGGGTAATGGTCGCTCGCTACTGTAGCCACATTCACCAAAAATATCGTCTTCAATAATAAAACACTGATACTCTGCAGCTAATTCAGCAATCTTCTGCTTCTCCGTGTTGCTAAAGCAATATCCTAAAGGGTTTTGGTAGTTCGCTGTCATTAAGCAAACCTTCGCCAAACCTTGCTGCATTAAGGACTCTAAGCGCTCAAGATCAATTCCGCGATGATCTGCCGGAATCTCAACAATCTGTCGTTTTAAACTTGCTAATAACTGTAAATGACCATTGTAGGTGGGTGTAGGAATAAGAATACTATCGCCCACTTCAGTAAGCTTCTGAATCACTAAAGACAGAGCCGGCATACAGCCATTGGTAATAAAAATATCTTCTGGAGCGATATAAATACCATCTTCACGCCAATGATCGGATAGCGCTTTTCTTAATTGTTCATGGCCTTGTTTATTACAATAAAGAAAATCTTGAGGCTGACAATTTTTTAAAGCACGTTGAATAGAACGACGTAAACCTTCTACAGGAATAAAGTGCGGCGTTAACTGAATCGATCCCAAAGGTACAAGATGACTTTGTAAGGCAGCTTCCTGAATTTGGTTATGCAACTCCAGATTTGAGACATGCCGAGGCAAAGATAAGAAATCCGGACTATCCGGAATAGGGCTAGATGGGGTACGAGCAACTACAAAATAACCCGACTTCGGCTTTACATAAATGAGTCCCCTCGCCTCAAGCAATTCATAGCAACTTTTTGCTGTACTTAAACTAATACCATGTTGTCGGGCAAAATCTCGTAAGGAAATGAGCTTTTGATGAGGTTTAAGTTCATCTTGATAAATACGATGTGCTAATTGATTGGCAAGAACCTGATATTGAAAAGTCATTCTGTGCTGCTTTTTTAAAAATTTCTGTATCTGTACTGGTTTATAGAACACCTTTAGGCTATGGAAATCAACTCAGAGAGTAGCAAGCCAATGAAATTAAAAGTTATATTGTTATTTACTATTGTTTTAGCAGGTTGCCAACCACAACCAAAAAATGAACAGTACAGACACACGGTTTGCCAAAGTTTGATTGAAGGTTATTTAAAAATGACCAACCAGCAAGACTACAAAATGGAGCAACGGACTGATGACGAGACCAGTGCGATTTCTCATTATCAATATAAACGAAATAGCTCAAATGAAGTTGTAATGGTGAATTCAGTCTATTCCAAACTATATTTTAGCTGCCGAGAACAGCAAAAAAGCTATTTTCTGTCTCAACATTCGGCAGAAGGACAAACGACACCTATTTTAGAAGTTCATATTCCAACCGATAGTTATACGACCTTTAGAGAGCGTTTTTAAAACCATCTTTTAATTGTTCTGCCAAAAATTCGATAAATAAACGGATTCGTTTTGGTAGATGCTCTTGTTGATAATATACAGCATGGATGCTTTGATATTGATGCTCAATTTTGTCTTCAAATAATGCAATCAATCGCCCTTCTTCCATATCTTTCCAAATTTCAAATTCAGATAGTCGCGCAATGCCGTGTCCTCTAATCGTCAGTTGGCGTACGGTCTCCCCACTCGATGCTTTAATTTTTGATTGGGCAAAAAAATATTCATCGCCAACTTTAATTGGCCAACTATTGATATAAGTAGGTCTAGTAAAACCAATCAAATCATGCTGTTCAAGTTCTTCAGGTTGTGTTGGCGTTCCCTTAAGAGCTAGATAGTCAGGACTTGCCACAATATATAAACGGCTCTTACATACCAACTTGGCGTGCAGACTAGAGTCATTAAGTTCCCCAAATCGAAATGCGACATCGGTTTTATGCTGAAGTAAGTCAATCACCTGATCATTGCTATTTAATTCGATTTCAATATCGGGGTAACACTCACGGAATTTATGCATTAATGGTGCAATCACGTGCAAAACAAACGGTGTGGCAGAATCAACCCGAATAAGACCGGCAGTACCTTGATCAGACTTTTGTAGTTCTTCTTCGGCCGCATTCAGCTCATTTAAAATTTTACGGGCCTTTATAAGAAATTGTTGCCCTTCTTGAGTCAATTTCAATTTACGCGTTGTTCGCTCTAGCAAAGTCACATCTAACTTTGCTTCCAAGCGGGTTAAAGATCGGCTCACCCCCGAAGGTGTTTGCTTTAAATGTTCTGCTGCTGCCACAAATGAACCTGTATCAACAATTGTGATAAAGGCAACAAGTTCTTCAATTGTTGATTTCATGGTTTATTCTATTATTGACTAAACATCAAAGATATTTTGCTTATTCATCTATTTTTTCGCAACAATAAAAAAAGCAAAATGCACCTCAAGTTAAACAATTATTTAATTTCAGGTGAATACATGAATATCCCACGTTTTGGTCTAGGAACTTTCCGCCTTAAAGAACAAGCTGTGATTGATTCTGTTAAAAATGCGCTAGATGTCGGTTATCGTGCAATTGATACTGCTCAAATCTATGAAAATGAAGCAGCAATTGGTCAAGCGATTGCTGAAAGTGGCGTATCACGTCAGGACTTGTTTTTAACTACAAAAATCTGGGTAGATAATTTTGCTCAAGAGAAGTTTATTCCAAGCTTAAAAGAGAGCTTACAAAAGCTTCGTACTGACCATGTCGATTTAACTTTGATTCACTGGCCAGCACCGGATTTAGGCGTTTCAATTCCTGAAATCATGCAGCTTTTACTTGAAGCAAAACAACAAGGCTTAACCAAACAAATTGGTATTTCAAACTTCAATATTGCACTTACCCAACAAGCAATTGACACAATTGGTGTAGAGCATATTACAACGAACCAGATTGAGCTGAGTCCTTATCTTCAAAACCATAAACTTGTGAATTTTTTACAAGAGAAGAATATTGATGTCACTTCATACATGACGCTTGCATACGGCAAAGTGCTTCAAGACCCTGTTTTAGCGGAGATTGCAGCAGCTCATAAAGCAACGACAGCGCAAATTGCATTAGCATGGGCATTGCAGCGTGGTTTTGCAGTCATTCCATCTTCGACTAAACGTGAAAACCTGATTAGTAATTTAAAAGCACAGGATATCGAGTTAACTGCGGCTGAAATGCAAATGATTGCCGAACTCGACCGTAACAGTCGTGAAGTTAGCCCAGAGCCATGGGCACCAGTTTGGGACTAAACTCATGAACACTCAATCAAATACGGCGTTCTCGTTATTGGCATTGGCAATTGGTGCCTTTGCCATTGGCACCACGGAATTTTCTCCAATGGGGTTACTTCCGAACATCGCTAATGATTTAGGGATTTCAATTCCAACAGCCGGTATGTTAATTACAGGCTATGCACTTGGCGTAATGCTAGGTGCACCGTTTATGACCCTGTGGTTTGGTGGTTTTGCACGACGTAATGCGCTTATTTTTTTGATGGCGATCTTTACGGTCGGTAACCTGATTGCAGCGTTTTCACCAAATTATATGAGCTTATTAGGTGCACGTCTCATTACAAGCCTGAACCACGGTGCCTTTTTCGGAATTGGTTCTGTTGTGGCAGCGAGTATTGTACCAGCGCATAAACAGGCTAGTGCAGTGGCAACCATGTTTATGGGCTTAACCATTGCCAATATTGGTGGTGTGCCTTTAGCAACATGGGTTGGGCAAAACATTGGCTGGCGTATGTCTTTCCTTGCGATTTCCGTGCTCGGCATTATTACTATGCTCGCTTTGTGGAAAGCATTACCGCAAGGTATGGTTGCCCAAAAACCAAACGTGAAGGCCGAGTTAAAAGTATTAACGCGTACCCCCGTGGTTCTCGCATTACTCACTACCGTACTCGGTGCAGGTGCAATGTTTACGCTCTACACCTATATTGCGCCAAGTTTGACTGAGTTTACACATGCCTCACCGACCTTCATTACGTTCATGTTGGTGTTGATTGGTGTCGGTTTCTCGATTGGTAACCATTTAGGTGGCCGTTTTGCAGACTTGTCCATCAACAAAACTCTGATTGGTTTCTTGGTATTGTTGATCGTGATGATGGTGACTTTCCCAATTCTTGCTCAAAGCCAGATTGGAGCAGCCATTGCGTTGGTGATATGGGGTGCAGCAACCTTTGCTTTAGTACCGCCATTACAAATGCGTGTCATGTCAGTCGCTCATGAAGCTCCAGGGCTTGCCTCTTCAGTAAATATCGGTGCGTTTAACCTAGGTAATGCAGTCGGTGCAGCAGCAGGTGCGTTAGTACTCGATTTAGGTTGGGGTTATAGCGCAGTATCATTTGCTGGTGCCTTACTGGCGGGACTAGGTTTGTTATTGGTTTTATTCCAAATCAAACGAGAAAGCAGCCCCGCTCAAACCCTACAACAGTGTTCAGACTAATAAAAAAAGCGCCTGAGATCAGGCGCTTTTTTTAGCTTATTTATTTTAAAATTTCCGGCAACTTAGGTTGCTCATAAATCGGGTTCATTACTTCCCGTTTCATTTTAAGCAGCATCTGATAAGGTTGCTGTTGAACAAACATATTGACGAAGCTCAACGGAATTGCACCCGCTGGATCAGCATAGCCACTAGTGGTGACTTTGACTTTATTATTGGCAAGTTTCTGAAATGTCCAGTCCCCTTCATAGCGTGTTAGGCGCACGACATCGGGTTGTATAGGATAGTTACTATTAACTGCCGTATTTTTAATAGTAATTAGGCCATTGGCAGCTTTACTCATTTTTCCTTTAACCACTACATCGCGATCTTTTAGCGGAAAAGGAAAATCTAACACCATATATAAAGTGAATTCGCCTTTCTTTTCATCCTGAGAAAGCATTTGGACCTTGCCCATATAAGGCACCCATTGAGCTGCACGATCTACATCTAAAATTACCGCCACAGCGCGTTCAAGGGGTACATCAAACGTTGTTTCCGCTTTATATTGAAAGACTGGGTTATCTGCTTTTTGATAGGTCCACACTTTAATATGATTACGGTCCAGGCTGAGTTTAGCCTTGTCTGTAGAGGCAGCCCCTGTATAGAGGCTGCTTAAGCAAAGAAGAGTGGTCAAAGCAATTTGTTTTTTATTCATGTTCTGCTCTATCTTGTTTTTCTCGCCACATATGGGAAGTGTACAGATGGTTTACACCTGTACGTCGTTCAACCCTAAAACATCTTTCATATCATATTTACGCGCTTCACGGCCCACAACCCATGCAGCAGCTCGTACTGCACCGGCAGCAAAGTTCATACGGTTAGTGGCTTTGTGAGTGACTTCAACACGCTCACCCTCACCAATAAACATGACCGTATGTTCCCCTACAATATCGCCACCACGGATGGTTTCGAAACCAATGGTTTGACGATCACGTGGACCGGTATGCCCTTCACGACCATAAACAGCAACTTCTTTTAAGTTACGGCCTAACGTATCCGCAATTGCTTCACCCATCATTAATGCAGTACCTGACGGTGCATCTACTTTATGACGGTGGTGAGCTTCAATTACTTCAATATCTACTGTATCGCCAAATACTTTTGCTGCAAGCTCAAGTAACTTGATTGATACATTTACGCCAACAGAGTAGTTCGCAGCATATACAACAGGTGTATGCGTTGCTGCTTCATCCAATTCAGCCTTTTGCTCATCAGACATCCCTGTGGTGCCAATCACCATAGCCACCCCAGCTTCACGACATAGCTTTAAATGCTGGGCGGTTGCAGCTGGTGCAGTAAAATCAATGATTACATCGCAATCTTTAAGTACATCAGCCAAGCTTCCTGAAACCTTCACACCCACTGAACCAATTCCTGCAAGTTCACCAGCATCTGTGCCGACCAAACTACTTTCTGGACGCTCTATTGCCGCAGCCAATTGATAGCCTGCTTGTTGAACTGCCTGAATAAGTGTACGACCCATACGGCCGCCTGCACCCAAAATACCAATGCGTGGAGCTGCTGACATAATCCTTCCCAATCTTCTGTTTTACATAATTGGCTTACTATATCAAAACTCTTTGCCCACAATAAAAGGTAAAAAATATTTTTTAAAGGGAACCGGAATTTAATCTGTTTTCACAAAAGTTAAAGAATTGATCTGCACACTACTGAGCCACGAATGAAAAAAAGATGACTATAAGGAGTTCAGCATGCATTCGAAAATTATTGGCCTAATCGCCATTATGGGGATAATAAGTTCAGTGGCATTTGCAGAACCTGCAATCCAGCCAGGAGAAACATTAGAGAGCTTATCTAAAGCACGTATTACAACAAACGTAAATACTGCAGCAACGCCTACAGCGCAAACAAGCGATGCTAACGCTGAGGTTAAAGTTGAAGATATTGATCCAATCATTGAAGAAAAAACTGAAGAAGCCCTAAAAGCAGCTGTACAACCTGCTCCTCAAGCTACTGTCGAAGCTATAGTGGCTCCAGTTGCATCAAGTCAACTCAACGTAAGTGTTGATGATATTGATGTCGCTCATCCTACAGAATAATTACTAGTCATTTTCTTTAAAGCAGAATAAAAATAATAAGATGAATCAGCGCAATAAAAAGGCGGATATTTTATCAATATCCGCCTTCTTTTTAATTTCTGATCTAATCAATCATTAATCGAATAAGCGATCAAAGAAAGATTTTTTCTTTGGTGAAGAAGCACTGTCTTCACCATCGAAAGATGCTTGTAATTCTTTAAGTAATTCACGTTGACGAGAGGTTAGGTTAACCGGTGTTTCTACCACGATACGGCAAAGTAAATCACCCACCATACTGCTACGTACAGGGCGCACACCTTTACCACGTAAACGGAATAATTTACCTGTTTGAGTTCCCTCAGGAATCTTCAAGCTAACTCGGCCTTCCAAAGTCGGGATTTCAATTTCTTTACCAAGTGCAGCATCAGCGATGCTTACTGGTACGTCCATATATAAATCGGCACCATCACGTTGGAAAATTTCGTGTTCACGAACAACCACTTCAACGTATAAGTCACCAGCTTGACCATCACGAATAGCCTCGCCTTTACCACTTAAACGAACGCGGTCACCATTATCCACACCTGCAGGAATCGTCACTTCTAATGTTTGCTGACGATCTGCTACACCTGAACCATGACATGCATGGCATGGGTTTTTAATAATTTTGCCTTGGCCACGACATGTGCCACAAGTTTGTTGTACAGAGAAGAAACCTTGCTGCATACGCACTTGTCCTGAACCGTGACAAGTTTTACAAGTTTCTACATCTTTTGGATTTTTAGAGCCTTTACCATCACACACATCACATGGTGCTGGAGCAGTAAAGGTAATTGTTTTTTTAACCCCTTTTACAGCTTCCTCAAGGGTAAGTTCCATTACATAGCGTAAATCTGAACCGCGACGTTGGCGTTGCTGACGTCCGCCGCCACCAAACGCTCCACCAAAGATATCACCGAACTGGCTAAAAATATCTTCTGCACTGAAACCGCCAAAGCCACCACCAGCGCCACCAAAGCCGCCTTCAAACGCATTATGTCCCATACGGTCATACATGCTGCGTTTTTCGCTGTCCGATAAAATCTCATAAGCTTCAGAAGCTTCTTTAAATTTTTCTTCAGCCTCGGCATTGTCAGGGTTTCTGTCAGGATGATATTTCATCGCCAATTTACGATAGGCTTTTTTGATCTCATCATCACTTGCGGTTTTTGAAACGCCTAAAACCTCATAATAATCACGTTTAGCCATGTTTGGCGGTGCTCCTCACGGAAATTTTATCAATACTCTATTGCCGACTAAATGGGGGGCTTTAGCCGAATTTACAAGGGGAAAACTTTCAAAAAACAGATATATTAAAAAACTGCCTTATTTTTTAAATATTTAGACAAGCCTTTTAACCATGCATTTAATAAAAATAACCAAGCAATAGCACTAAAAACTACACCAGCAACTGTTGAAGCCGTTACCCAAAGGTTGCTATCCCATGCAAAAAAGAAGAGAGGAATAAACCAGACCACAGCAAAAACTGACATGAGGAGGAATAGAATACCATTGCGCATAATCCATAGCGCATGAGCATGAATCCAAACTTCCGCATCATCCACAACAGCTACTTTACGAGCGACCAGATATGCAAAGGCCGCAAAAATAACCGTAAACAATGCAAGAAACATGAACGCATAAGAAATTACAATATAACGGCGATGCTGTTCGATATGGTCTTGCCCCATCTGTATTTCACCTCAATTCACTGCATTATGCCTATTTTTTATGCAGCGAAATAATCCTGTATTTTTTGTGTAAAGACAGGTGCTACTATATTGGACTTTTCAATATTTCGCACCTTTATTCACAAAAAATTTATGTATTTTATGCTGTTTTTTTCACCTTAAACCACGCTGCATACAATGCAGGTAAGAAAAATAATGTCAGCAAGGTAGCAACAATGAGCCCGCCCATAATCGCAACAGCCATTGGACCGAAGAAAATACTCCGCGAAAGAGGGATCATGGCGAGTACTGCTGCCAATGCCGTGAGAATGATCGGACGGAAACGACGTACTGTTGCATCAATAATTGCTTCCCACGTTGGATGCCCTGCCTGTCTGTCTTGTTCAATCTGATCAATCAGAATGAGTGAGTTACGCATAATCATGCCGGATAAGGCAATGGTTCCTAGCATGGCAACAAAACCAAATGGTTTATTAAACAAAAGTAAGAATAAAACAACGCCAATTAAGCCTAATGGTGCAGTCAAAAATACAATTGTTGCCCGAGACAAACTCTTCAGCTGAATCATGAGTAATGTCATGACCACTGCCAAAAAGAGTGGCATACCAGCATTGACCGAACTTTGTCCGCGTGCCGACTCTTCCACTGTTCCCCCCACTTCAATGAGGTAGCCACTTGGCAGCTCAGCGCGTAACTTGTCCATTGATTCAGCTAACTCTCCAACAACGGTAGCTGGCTGTAAATTGGTACGAATATCTGCACGAACAGTAATTGTCGGTAACCGATTACGGTGCCAAATCAGACCATCTTCAAATTTGTATTCAATTTTCGCAATCTGGGCTAAAGGTACAGTTGTTCCATTCGCTGTTGGTACTGCAAGGCTCGCCAGTGAAGCTACTTCAACGCGCTCAGCTTTATCACCACGTAATCGGATTTCGATCAGCTCACGCTTTTCACGATACTGTTCAATCGCACTACCTGTAATTGAGGCGTTCAAGAAGTTGGCTAAATCGAGACTGGACACACCCATTTGTCGCGCACGGTCTTGATCAATTTGAATGGAAATAATCTTGCTTGGCTCGCCCCAATCCAAATGCACATTGGTGGTATTCGGGTTTTCACTAATTACCCTAGCAACCTGCTGTGCTTCTTTACGTACCAGATTTAAATCTTCACCTGACACACGATACTGCAATGGATAACCAACAGGTGGGCCATTTTCGAGTAATGACACGCGAGTACGGACTTGTGGGAGCAACTGCTTAATTTGGGTTTCTAAAGAACGGCGAATTTCATCACGATCATCAAGCGACGATGCCAAAACAACAAACTGCGCAAAGCTGGCTTGTGGTAATTGCTGGTCTAGAGGTAAATAAAAACGTGGTGAACCTGTACCGACATAGGCTACATAATTATCAATCCCTTTTTGTTTAGACAGGAATTGTTCAACCTTTTTCACCGCTTGCTCTGTAGCGGTTAACGATGCGCCTTCTTCGAGTTTTAAATCGACTAAAATTTCAGCGCGGTTTGAAGGCGGGAAAAACTGCTGTGGCACCATCTTAAACATGAGTACAGACAGCACAAAAATCCCCACCGTTGTTGCAATCACGGTTTTACGGTAGGTCACACAAAACTCGACCATTTTCCGAAAACGTAAATAGAAACTTGATTGATAAGGATCGTAATGATGGTCCTGTGAAATGGCCACAGTTTGCGGTTGCGGTTTTTTAGTTATTCTTGCCCATAAACGGACATACCAAGGTGCTTGATGACCTGTCTTGGTAAAATCAGGTAGTAGTTTTTCACCCAAATAAGGTACAAATAAAACTGCGGCAACCCAAGACACCAATAAAGCAATCGTCACGACCTGAAAGATAGAGCGTGTGTATTCACCTGTACTGGACTGAGCCGTAGCAATAGGTAAAAAGCCTGCGGCGGTAATTAATGTCCCCGTCAACATCGGAAATGCTGTTGTTTTCCATGCAAATCCGGCGGCCTTAATTCGGCTATACCCCTGCTCCATCTTAATGGCCATCATCTCGACCGCAATAATGGCATCATCTACAAGCAAACCCAAAGCTAGAATTAGGGCACCAAGCGAAATCTTGTGCAGCCCGACATCGAATAAATTCATGCCAGCAAAAGTCATTGCTAAAACTAAAGGAATGGAAAAAGCGACAACTAAACCCGTCCGGAAACCTAATGAGAAAAAGCTCACTAACAAGACAATAATGACTGCTTCAGCAAGTACTTTGACAAACTCATGGATACTACGTTGTACCGCTACCGGTTGGTCAGATACTTTTTGTAGTTTCATACCTAGAGGTAATGTTTTTTGCAGTTGGGCAAATTCAGTTTCCAGATTTTTACCTAAGGCAATAATATCGCCGCCTTTACGCATAGATACGGCAATACCAATACCATTGTCACCCATAAAACGCATACGCGGCTGAGCAGGTTGGCTAAAACCACGGTAGACATCAGCAACGTCACCAAGCTGAATGGTTTTATCGCCTACCAGTAAAGGCATTTTTTTAATGTCATCTACGCTTTGTAGTTGGCCACTTACTCGAATTTGAATACGATCCGTTCCAGTTTCAAAAAAGCCTGCACTTGCCATGCTATTTTGCTTTTGTAGGGCTTCTTGTATGGCAGAAACAGGAATACCGAGCTGAACCGCTTTAGTGTTTGAAATTTCAATCCAGATTTTCTGATCTTGCAGCCCAATCAGCTCAACTTTGCCTACATCTTTGACTCTCTGTAGTTGTAATTGCAAACGATCGGCATATTCTTTCAAAAGCGCATAGTCAAAGTCTTTGCCTGTCAGTACATAAATATTACCGAAGGTATCGCCAAATTCATCATTAAAAAATGGACCTTGCACCCCACTTGGGAGTTCATGGCGAATGTCATTGACCTTCTTCCGAACGTTGTACCAAACATCAGGAATCTGCGCAGAAGTGAGAGAATCTTTAGCAACAAAAGTCACCATCGACTCGCCTGGACGGGAATACGCCATAATCTTGTCATACTGACCTGTGGTCATCAGTTCCTTTTCGATACGGTCCGTAACTAAAGTAGAAACTTCTTTGGCTGTCGCGCCTGGCCAGTAGGTTTGTACGACCATGACTTTAAAGGTAAATGGCGGATCTTCACTTTGTGAGAGTTTTGAATAAGAAATTGCACCAATAATGCCGAGCAAGAGCATGAAATAAAGGACAATACCTTTATTGTTCAGTGCCCATTCAGAGAGATTAAATTTCATGGTTATTTGGCTCCCTGAATTTTCACTGCACGATTTTCACGATCAATCGGGTGAATCTTCTGTTTATCGCGCAGCAAGTGCACACCACCAATCACTACCCAATCATTTGGTGTTAAACCCGATAATACCGGCACACTATCTCTGCCATAAGCACCAATCGTTACAGGCACTTTACGTAAGGTCTGATTCGCATTCACCACCCATACATAAGGTTGGTTATCTGTTGCAGATACACTCGAAAGTGGCACACTCATGACATTAGTTTGAGTCGAACTAAAAAATACGCGTGCACTTTGTCCAAGCTGAATAGCAGACTGACCTTCTTTGAGTGCCACCTTAACTGTGAATGTACGGGACTGGTCAGCAGCTGGAGAAACTTCGCGTACATATCCGGCAAATCGTTCTTTCGGTTTAGACCACAAAGTTATCCATGCCGCTTGGCCAACTTTAATCTCGCTAACCGCTTGTTCCGGTACGCCGATGACCACTTCACGTTCACCATCAATTGCCAGTTGATAAGCCGCTTGCCCTGCTGCAACCACCTGTCCAATTTCAATATTACGCGCTGTAATAACACCGTTTTTATTAGAAACAAGTTGGTTATAACCAGTCTGGTTGGCAGAAACTTCATAATTAGAACGAGCTTGTTGTAATGCTGCCTGAGCCGCATCATATTGATTTTTTACCGTATCGTATTGCGAACGGCTCACGGCATTTATGGGTAATAATTGTTGAAACCGCTTAAGCTCATCTGAGGCTGTTTTTGCTGCTGCCTGTGCGTTTTCTAATTGAGCTTTGGCAGCATTTAATTGTAGCTGTGCATCTGCCACATCGAGTTTTGCTAATACTTGCCCAACTCTAACCCGGTCACCTACATCCACATAGCGAGCCGTAACTTGTCCACCCACCCGAAATGCCAAGGCAGTTTGTTGTCGAGCCTGTACATCTCCAGCATAGCTTTTCTGTTCGTGAAGTGTGGTTGAAGGCTGGGTCACCATCACATAGGGTATTTCTTCTATTTTGGGAGCCTCTTTACTACACCCCGTTAATGTGACCATGCAAACAATCATCATACTCATGATGAGAGGTTTTAACAGATTCATATCTTATCGCTCTTATTCAAACTGGTTTTTTAAGGCACAATATATTTGCATCATAGTTTGTTTGTTTTTTAATTAATATACCCAACGGTACATTAATTAAAGAGAAACTTATAAGTATTTATTTTTATATAGTTTTATTAGAGGGTTTCGTGCAAACAGTTAATCAAAGTGGTCGCCCCAAAGATCTGGAAAAGCGTGCTCGTATCTTACAGGCCGCTAAAGCTATTTTTTTAAAGTCCGGTTATCACGGTACCAGCATGAACCTGATTGCACAGGAAGCAGGCGTTACTAAACTCACGGTTTATAATCACTTTCAAGACAAAGCAAACCTGTTTATCTGTGCCATTACAGAAACTTGTGAAGAGACTCTAGGCACTAAACCATTTGAATTAGATGCATCGGCAGACTTTTATCAAACACTTTATATGGTGTGTTCACGTGCCTTGCAGATTATTTATTCCCCCGAAGCACTTAAACTCGAGCATGTATTATTTGAACTTGCAGCAGAGCAAAGTCCACTCGCCCTACAGTTTTTTAATGCATCCCATACCCGTCTGCAAAATCAGTTAGTTGAGTTTTTTCAAAAAGCTGCTCAATTAGGTTTTATTCAGGCCGATGATCCGCTATATCAAACAGAGCTGCTTTTGACCTTATTGCTTGGTGTACGCCATCACAAGGTTCTACTTGGAATTATTCCTGTACCGAATACTCAAGAGATAGATCGGTTTATTCGGGATGCTATTGATTTATTTCTACTCAAATATCGGCATTAAACCAAAGTCCGATTGCCAAAATTTGCAACGGGTGCATGTCGACTTTTAAAGCGTTATAAGCGATTTAAATGTTATTTTTTAAGCAAAAATTCACATTTTCTTACGCTCAAAGCTTGGAATGTTCGTTAATCGCGCTATATTCGAAAAGAATAAGAACAGGAGAAAATAGCATGGTTCAGCAAATCGATGCGCCACTGCGTGAGGATGTCCGCTTACTTGGCAATTTATTAGGTGAAACCCTAAAACAGCATGCAGGACAAGAACTGTTTAATCAGATCGAGCAAATCCGTGCTCTTGCCAAAGGTGCACGTGATGGTCAAGCTGAAGCCGAAAAGCAATTAGAACAATTATTTTTAGAATTGCCCGATGAAGAGCTATTGCCTCTTACCCGCGCTTTTTCTCACTTCCTCAATTTTGCCAATATTGCTGAGCAATATCATGTGGTACGTAGCCGCAGACAGGCAGAGTTCGATCCGGATGCAAACTCCCCGAATCCCCTTGTTCACTTATTTAAAAAGTTTAAAGATAAAAATATTTCGACGGAAAAACTGTTCCAGCAAATTTGTGATCTTAAGATTGAATTGGTACTTACGGCGCATCCAACAGAAGTGAGTCGTCGTACCCTGATTCAAAAATATGACGATATCAATGCTTGTCTATCACAACTTGATCAGCAAAAACTTACTCCGCGTGAACGACAAAATGCTCTTGCCAATTTAAAACAACAAATTAGTTCGGCTTGGCAAACAGATGAAATCAGGCAGCACCGCCCGACCCCGGTAGATGAAGCAAAATGGGGCTTTGCCACAATTGAGCAAACACTTTGGAATGCTGTTCCTAAATTTATCCGTGAGCTAAATGAACTGGTTCAAGACAATTGCCAACAAAACTTACCACTTCATATTGCTCCGGTACGTTTTGCATCTTGGATGGGTGGAGACCGTGATGGTAACCCGAACGTTACTCATCAAATTACCCAAGAAGTATTATGGTTATCACGCTGGCAAGCTGCCGACCTCTATCTAAGAGATATCGAAAACTTACGTTGGGAACTATCAATTCAGTCTTGTTCCGAAGAAATGGTTCAAGCCATTGGTAGTCCTCATCCAGAGCCTTATCGTGAGTATTTACGTGCAACACGTGAGCGTTTAAAAGCAACTCGTCATTGGTTAGCTCAGCGCCTACAAGGCTTAGAAGCTGATGACAGCAATGTCATTAAAAGCAAAGATGAACTGTTACAACCATTATTGCTGTGCTATCGCTCTCTAATTGACAGTAATCTACCTGAAATCGCGAATGGTCAACTACTCGACTTTATCTACCGTGTGAACTGTTTTGGTATTGAACTACTTAAGCTCGATATTCGCCAAGAATCAGGCCGTCATCGCCAAGCCATTTCAGCCATTACTGAGTATTTAGGTTTAGGTAATTTTGAGTCATGGACTGAGCAAGCGCGCCAAAACTTTCTCATTCAAGAATTACAAAGTAAACGCCCACTTTTACCGAAATATATTAATGAACCTGAAGGGAGTTTGATTGGTCACCCAGATGTACAAGAAGTATTTGCAACCATGCGTACTTTGGCAGACCAACCACCTGAGTCTTTAGGGGCTTATATTATTTCTATGGCTGAATATCCAAGTGATGTTTTAGCTGTATTGTTATTGCAAAAAGAAGCCGGTATTCAGCATCCTTTACGTGTAGTGCCTTTATTTGAGACTTTAAAAGATTTAGATGGCGCAGCAACTACCATGAATACGTTGTTTAATATGCATTGGTATAAGCAGCACATTCAGGGTAAACATGAAGTCATGATCGGCTACTCGGATTCAGCAAAAGATGCCGGTTTCATGTCTGCCAACTGGGCTCAATACCGTGCTCAAGAAGAGCTGACTGCAATTGCTCGTAAACACGGCGTACAGTTGACTCTGTTCCACGGTCGTGGCGGCTCAATTAGCCGTGGTGGTGCTCCAACGCAACAAGCACTCTTTTCGCAACCACCGGGCTCAATCTCTGGTGCAATTCGTGTGACAGAACAAGGTGAAATGATCCGCTTCAAATTCGGTCTAGAAGGTATTGCCATGCAAAACCTTGAAATCTATACCGCAGCAACGCTTGAAGCGACATTATTACCACCACCAGAGCCTAAGGCTGAGTGGCGTGAACTTATGAACCGTATGACAGATCATTCTGTGAAGGTTTATCGTCAAACAGTGCGTGAAAACCCGCATTTTGTGAAATATTTACGGACTGTCACTCCTGAGCTTGAATTACAAATGTTGCCGCTAGGTTCACGCCCGGCAAAACGTAAAGTAAGTGGTGGTATCGAATCTTTACGTGCTATTCCATGGGTATTTGCTTGGACACAAATCCGTTTGATGTTACCTGCATGGTTAGGTACAGGTGCGGCGATTAATGAAGTGATTGCCGATCAGCAAAAAGCAACGCTTGATGAAATGCTTCAGCAATGGCCTTATTTCCAGACACTCATTGATATGCTGGAAATGGTATTGTCTAAAGCCGATGCCAATATTGCACTCTACTACGAGTCTCATTTAACTGAAGATGAAGATTTAAAAGTGCTTGGCAATCAGTTACGCCAACGTCTAAAAGATGCTGTGGAAACCTTACTTACGTTAAAAGATGAATCAAAACTATTAAGCGACAATGAAGTTTTGGATCAGTCTATGCAAGTTCGTAAACCTTATTTACTGCCTTTGCATCTTTTACAAGCTGAACTCATGAAACGCCGCCGTGATTATCTTGCTGAACGTCAGGCAGAACATACCCCTGTTGACCATGCACTTATGGTAAGTATTGCCGGAATTGCTGCTGGTTTACGTAATACAGGCTAAGCTCATTTTACTAACCACTTTCTTAAAGCAGTGCATCTCGGATGTGCTGCTTTTTACTTGCAAAATTCCTTGTTTTTCTCAAATTTTCCCCGATTTTTCATTTTTTAGAATATTTTTTTAAAAATCATAAAATTAATTTTTATCAGAAAAAAACACCTAATTCCTTATATTTAGAATTTATAAAATTATACCGATCGTTAAAAAATAATTACTTTTCACTTTCATATTCAATACAAGAGATTAAATGCTTTTACAAGAAAGAGTATCATTGCACCAATTAAAGAATAATGAGCTTATTTTATGTCCAACTGGTTTCCCAAATGGCAGCCTTACCAAGGTGATGTTGACCATCGACCGGTCTCTACCAATGAATATCTCCCTCCAGTTCAAAGTGCTATTTTAGGTATCCAACATGCATTTGCCATGTTTGGAGCAACTGTTTTAGCACCTTTACTCATGGGCTTTAACCCTAACCTTGCTATTTTAATGTCAGGTATCTGTACCATCCTGTTCTTCTTAATTACAGGTGGTCGTGTTCCTAGTTATTTAGGTTCGAGTTTTGCCTTTATTGGGGTTGTTGCAGCAGCCACGGGGCATATCACAGGTTCAGGGGCCAATCCAAATCTTTCTATTGCGTTGGGCGGGATCGTAGCGTGCGGTATCTTTTATGCACTCATCGGTTTTATTGTCATGCTCACGGGTACACGCTGGATTGAAAAACTCATGCCACCTGTGGTGACTGGTGCAATTGTGATGATTATTGGTCTCAACCTTGCCCCTGTTACCATTAAAGGCGTTGCAGGACAGCCATTTGAAATGTGGATGGCCTTAATTACTGTACTTTGTATGGGCAGTATTGCAGTTTTTACACGAGGCTTATTGCAGCGTCTACTTCTATTGGTAGGTTTGATCTTGGCTTATGTAATCTATGCGATTGCGACAAACGGTCTAGGTTTAGGTAAACCGATCGATTTTAGCCAGATCTCACAAGCTTCGTGGTTCGGTATTCCAAGCTTTTCACATCCTACTTTTGATACCAAGGCTATTTTAATTATTGCACCGGTTGCACTGATTTTAGTAGCAGAAAACTTAGGCCATATCAAAGCAGTAGGTGCAATGACTGGAGAAAACCTAACTCCACAATTAGGCAAAGCCTTTGTCGCTGATGGTTTAGCTACGACACTTTCTGGTAGTGTTGGTGCGCCAGGGATGACGACTTATGGTGAAAACATTGGTGTGATGGCAGTCACTCGTGTGTACTCAACCATTGTATTTGTGATTGCAGGCATCTTTGCTATTTTCTTAGGTCTATCACCAAAATTTGGCGCTGTCATTAGTACCATTCCAAGTGCAGTCCTTACAGGTGCATCTATTGTGGTATTTGGCTTAATTACCATTGCCGGTGCAAAAATCTGGATTGAAAACAAAGTCGATTTTTCTAACAATAAAAATCTGATTGTGGCTTCAGTAACCATTATTTTGGGTGCTGGAAACTTTGAATTATTGTTCGGTAATTTCAATTTAGGTGGTATTGGTACAGCAACGTTTGCAGCCATTATTTTAAACTGGCTGTTTAGTTTAAAAGATAAAACCTAAATTCTAAAAGGCAGCGCAAGCTGCCTTTTTTCATTCCGATTTAGTATGATGAATTTTTGCATTTCAATACGTTCCTATCATGCGTTTTGATTTTTTTGATTTACAGCTGGTTCTTCATATTGTCTCGACTGGTAGCCTCACCAAAGGCGCTGACCGCTCTGCGATTTCACTTCAGGCGGCGAGTGAACGTATAAAAAAACTTGAACAGTATTTTGAGACCCCCTTATTTATTCGACAAACCACAGGCGTAGAACTCACTACTGCTGGACATGCATTTGTAGAGCATGCTCGTCAGCTTTTAGCTCAAAAAGATCAACTCGAACACGAAATGCAGCGGTTCAGACAGCCGACAACAGAAGCATTAACACTTTGGTGTAACTCATCTGCTCAAAGTGAATATCTACCTACCTTATTACCGCAATATCTAGTGCTTCATCCCGAAATGAATATCGATTTGCATGAAGCAGAAAGTTCAGAAATTGTAGATGCATTAACCCAAGGGATTGCAAGTCTTGGCCTAGTCTCGAGTTTTTTCAATACCCGACATTTGCAAACTAAAGAGTTTGCAAGCGACCCATTAGTACTTATTTGCCCTGTGACACATGAGTTAGCCCACTACAAAGAGCTAAATTTAGTAGATGCTTTAAGCTATGGTTTTATTGGACTCAAATCGCATCACTCTTTACAACAGTCCATTGAAACCCAAGCCAAATTATTAGGTTTTAACATACAGTATCGGTTGCGCTTACCTAACTTTGGCGCAATTGCCGAGGTAGTCGCCAAAGGTGTGGGAATTGCGATTATGCCTGCCCGTGCTGCACAGCGCCTACAATCAGACTATGATTTCCATTCAATTCAACTGCTAGGCGCATGGGCAAACCGTAAACTACTTTTGGCCACACAAAGTTTCAATCAGTTGCCTAGTAGTTACCAACAGTTTGCAGACTTTTTATTGCAGCATCGTCCTTAAAAATTAACTTAATGCAAAATCATATAAAGTCCTAATGACATCAAGCCTATAAAAAAGATACGGCGAAAAATCTGCTCATTCAGTCGATAGCGGATTTTTTTACCGATCCACATTCCAATGAGCGCAGCTAACAACGCAGCGAAAGATAAACGATAGTCCAGTGTTATCCCTGACATCGGGTTATGGTGTAAAAACACAGCAAGGCAAATGGTAGAGACCGTAAACGTTAATCCTAAAGCCTGTACCAACTCATCACGTTTTAAATGCAAAGACTGCAAATACGGCACAATAGGAATAATAATAACGCCTGTTGCTACAGTCACTGCCCCACCGATATATCCAATAATGGGTGATAACCAGCGCTCATGCTTTCCTAAATGCGGAAGTTTCTTCACACATAGACCATAAAGCCCATATAAGGCCAACATGCAACCTAATAAAATTTCACTACTTTGACCATGACTTTGACTTAAGGTAGGTAGAAAACTCCATATTGAGCCCACCACAATACCTGCGAGCAACGTCCAGAAACGGCGAATAAAAGCCCAGACATGTCCTTCGGCAAAAAGCTGCCAGACGTTGGTGACCATTGAAGGAACAATTAAAAGAGATGCAGCCTGAAAAGGACTCATTGCGATGGTGAGTAAGCCCATTGATACCGCAGGCAAGCCTAAGCCGATCATGCCTTTAATCATGCCCGCAAAGGCAAACACCATCATAATAATTGCTAGAAATGTCACTGTTTATCTCCGATTCCCTACAAGGTTATGCTACGGAAAAAACAGGCTTTGCCCTATTCTTGTTTTTAGGAGTAGGCCTCAATTAGAAGTTGAGGCCGTTTTGTATTTTTCTTCTAAAACATTGCTAAAAATACTTTCAATCATCCAAACCCGATACAGGCTATTAAATACATAGCTTTGTCCATCGATACGCAATTCTAAAACCGGCAAATCAGGTTGATGCTTGTCTTGGCAAAGTGCATCATTTTGCGCTAAAACCGACTGTATATCCTGTTCAGTTAACTGCTCAATACCCAGTTGCTGCTGCAACTGTTGGAAATGCTTCTGGAAAGATAGATCTTTTCCTTTCGTCCAAACAGCCTGCAAAATAGTGAAAATTGTATCAAGTTGCTGATTTTCCGGTACACTATAGAAAAGCTTTGCCATCCCAAGCGTACTTTCTTCTGTAGGTCGGCAAAAAGGTGTAAAAGCAACCTCGGTACGTTTAGACACACGTGTTGCCAAGCTCCAGTCAAACCAGTCTCGGCCCCGATAACTCAAAGGATAAACTTTTAGCTGAATATCATAATAGTCTGCGAGCTCTTCTTTAATATAGGCAAGCAACAACCAGCTCATCGGGTCTTCTAAAGCGATAAATACATCAAGTTCAGGATGCAAAGCCTGAATTTCATTTAACGCCTCAGCATCATTAATCAAATGTTCACGCCATTCGATATGATTAATTAAAAATATCGGATTACCTGTCAGTAACTTTTGTTGTTTTAAACGTCTGGTTAAACGTAATAAATCATCTACTGCATGATATTTACGTCCACCAAACTCAAAGTATGCCGCTCGAACAGGTTCATCCGTAAAAATACGTTCTGGAAAATGCTGAGGAACCTGATGCTTGACCGCCATGGCATGTAGAGTACGCAATTTTCCATATTGCTGTTGCCAAAGCATGTGAAAGATATCTTCAAGTAAATGTAAGAAGTTCTGACCTTGTAATGGGGTTCTTTTTAATATGACAGCGGCTTGTTTTAAAGATTCTGGACTTGGGATTTCTGGAAACTCATCAAAAGCAAACCGGTGCTGATTTGCTAAAATTTTGGCATCATTTAAACAATAATGCTGCCACTCCTCATGCGTCATGCTATTTGGAGGTTCAGAAGCCGTATGGGAAATAATAATTTTTAAAGGTTTAAGTTCATCACTTAAAATTTCATCTAGCTGAGACAATTGCTGAACAGCCAGATAGCTATACACATCATCAAGTCGTAAATAAATACTTAAACCATTTTCCGTGGGTAACACCGCTTGACGAGAAGGCTTTTGGTAAAACCAGCTCGATCGGATAGGGTCAAACCAACGGCGTAGCAGTGACATGAGTAGTGCCTCTAAAAATAAATCCTAAGCGAGATCAAAAGTTATTTTGATCATAGTGCAAGGTGAAACAGTAGTCGAGATGGAAAAATGACTACCTGAGTTCGCGCAGAAAATATGTCATGTTATTTCGCGAGTTTCTGCGTAGGTGAAGATTTTATCACCATTTTATGGCAAACCCATAGAATGATCTGAAACCACCTTTTTCTACAAGCGGATTTTTTTTACCAGACATAAAAAATGCACCCTTAACATGATAACAATTCATCGTGTTAATGGGTGCATGTTTCCTACTCAATTATTAAAATTGAATATTTTATAGAACGCGTACAGCTCCTTTTGCTGCACTTGTGGTATGCATTGCATAAACTTTTAACGCTTTTGATACCTTACGTTTACGTTCTTCCTTCGGATGCCAACCTTTCGCTTCTTGAACTGTACGACGGTGCGCTAAAGTCGCATCATCAATATTCAAGTGAATGGTACGGTTTGGAATATCAATTTCGATGGTATCGCCATCTTCAACCAAACCAATCGCACCGCCTTCAGCAGCTTCTGGCGAAACGTGACCAATTGAAAGACCTGATGAACCACCAGAGAAACGGCCATCTGTAACTAACGCACAGTCTTTTCCTAAACCTTTCGATTTAAGATAGCTGGTTGGGTAAAGCATTTCTTGCATGCCCGGACCACCACGTGGACCTTCGTAGCGAATAACAACCACATCACCAGCTTTAATTTCATTGCCTAAAATTGCTTCTACCGCTGCATCTTGGCTCTCAAAAACTCGTGCTGAACCTGTGAATTTTAAAATAGATTCGTCAACGCCCGCAGTTTTTACAATACATCCATCAAGCGCAATGTTGCCGTAAAGAACAGCTAAACCACCATCTTTAGAGAATGCATGTTCTGCATTACGAATCACACCCTTTTCACGGTCGCCATCTAAAGTTGAGTAGTAACGGTTTTGTGAGAATGCAACTTGAGTTGGAACGCCACCCGGAGACGAGCGATAGAACTCATATACATCTGGATCTTCAGTACGGATAATATCCCACTTATCTAACGCATCTTTTAATGTTTTCTCATGTACAGTTGGTACAGATACATCAAGTAGATTCGCACGATCAAGCTCGCCTAAAATGGCCATGATACCGCCTGCACGATGTACATCTTCCATATGTACGTCTTGTTTTGCTGGTGCTACTTTTGAAAGCACTGGTACTCGACGTGACAATTCATCAATATCGTCCATCGTAAAATCAACTTCAGCTTCATTTGCCGCAGCTAACAAGTGAAGAACTGTATTGGTTGAACCACCCATGGCAATATCAAGTGTCATCGCATTTTTAAAAGCAGCTTTAGTGGCAATTGAACGAGGCAAAATACTTGCATCATTTTGCTCATAGTAGCGTTTGGCCAATTCAACAATAAGCTGACCTGCTTTTAAGAATAATTTTTTACGGTTTGCATGCGTTGCAACGATAGAACCATTGCCCGGTAACGATAAACCTAGCGCTTCTGTTAAACAGTTCATTGAGTTCGCAGTGAACATACCTGAACACGAACCACAAGTTGGACATGCTGAACGTTCAAATTCTGCAACTTCTTCGTCTGTGTAGCTGTCATCAGCTGCAACAACCATAGCATCTACAAGGTCAATTGCTTTTTCATCACCGCGGAATTTAACCTTACCTGCTTCCATTGGTCCGCCAGACACAAATACCACAGGAATATTTAGACGCATCGCAGCCATCAACATTCCCGGAGTAATTTTGTCACAGTTCGAAATACACACCATCGCATCGGCGCAATGTGCATTCACCATATATTCAACTGAGTCCGCAATTAAATCACGTGATGGTAATGAATAAAGCATGCCGTCATGCCCCATTGCGATACCGTCATCCACCGCGATTGTATTGAACTCTTTAGCAACACCACCTGCTGCCTGAATTTCTGCCGCGACAAGCTGTCCTAAATCTTTCAGATGGACGTGGCCTGGAACAAATTGGGTAAATGAATTGACCACTGCAATAATCGGTTTGCCGAAATCTTCATCTTTCATTCCTGTTGCACGCCATAAGCCACGTGCGCCAGCCATATTTCTTCCGTGTGTCGATGTTTTTGAACGATAGTCAGGCATTTGTGTTTCCAACAAGTTGTGCTTGAGTGAAATGACTTCCACTCTGGCTGAATGATACTGATATAGCGTTAGATCAGTCGGAATATTGACTCATCATCATAATTTGATCATTGTCCATTCTATAGAAGCAAATAATATTGGGAAAGCCAAGAACGATAATACTCAGTCAATATTTAGCAAAACTTACATGAATAATTTTTTATTTTTTTATAACCTTTTTTTATCAATAAAAGTTTTTGAATAATTTTTTGTTCACTATTTATGGCTTTAGCTCTCCTTTGTACCTCGATTTAGGGCTTCAATCGTTTTTCACGTATACTAGCGTTAAACTTTTTTTGGATTGCATTTGTGAAAATTATTTTTGCTGGCACCCCCGAATTTGCTGCAACAGCATTGGCGGCTCTACTAAAAACTTCCCATGAAATTATCGCGGTTTATACTCAACCAGACCGTAAAGCAGGTCGTGGACAAAAACTAACACCGTCTCCTGTAAAACAGCTTGCGCTGGAACATAATATTCCTGTTTATCAACCGCTTCACTTCAAAGCTTCAACTGAAGAAGGCTTGGCAGCTCAACAAGAACTTGCTGATTTAGGCGCTGATGTCATGGTAGTTGCAGCATATGGCTTAATTCTTCCACAAGCTGTGCTCGATACACCTAAATATGGCTGTTTAAATATTCACGGCTCATTATTACCACGCTGGCGCGGTGCAGCACCGATTCAGCGTGCAATTGCAACAGGTGACGACGAAACTGGTATCACCATCATGCAAATGGCGGCGGGTTTAGATACAGGCGATATGATGTATAAAACCTATTGTCCAATCACTTCCGAAGATACATCAGCGACGTTGCATGACAAACTTGCAGCTCAAGGTGCAACAGCAATTTGTGCGGTACTTGAGTCAGAAGAAACTCTACAAAAATATTTAGCAGAACGCGAAGTTCAAGACGAAAGCTTAACAGTCTATGCGCATAAACTCGTGAAATCAGAAGCTCGTATTGATTGGTCTATGAATGCAGTTCAAGTTGACCGCAATATCCGTGCATTCAACCCATGGCCTGTTGCCTTTATTCAACTTGATGAAAATAATGCGCTGCGTGTTTGGAATTCAACAATTTCTAATCAAAACAAAGCAGATGCTCAAGCTGGTGAAATTATTGCAATCGATAAACAGGGTGTACATGTCGCTTGCGGTGAAAATACATTTATTTGTTTAACGAGTGTGCAGTGGCCGGGTGGTAAAGCATTAAATGCTCAACAAATTGCACAAACTCAAAAACTTCACGTAGGACAGATTCTGCCATGAGTCAGGTTACTTCAAATTCATCACGTTTTAACCTGCGCGCTCAAGTCGTCCAGACCTTGCTAAAAGTTCAGCAAGGTCAATCGCTCGCTAGTATTTTAAATACACAGCTGAATCAAGTAGCAGAGCGTGATCGTGCACTATTTCATGAACTTGTTTTAGGTACATTGCGCCAATGGTTCGCACTTAAGTCAATTAGCCTGCCTTTACTCAGCAAACCTTTAAACAATGAGACTGTAGAAACCTGCCTATACGTTGGCCTTTATCAAGTTTTATGCACGCGTATTGCAGCGCACGCTGCCATCTCGGAAACAGTCGATGCAACTAAACAACTTGGTTTCCCTGCACTCAGTGGTATTGTTAATGCAATTTTGCGTCGAGCAACTCGTGAAACTGATGACTTTCAGCAAGGTTTACAGCAAGCACATGGCTTACCAAGTTGGCTTTTTAAACGGTTAAAAAAGGATTGGGGAGAACAAACAGAAGCTCTCTGCCAATCGTTAAAGCAAGCCGCGCCTTTAACTTTACGGGTGAACCAACGTCATATTGGTCGAGATGCTTATTTAGCAAAACTACAAAGTTTAGACATTCAGGCACGTGCGTGTTTGTTTTCCGAAGCTGGTATTGTCCTTGAGCAATCTGTACAAATCACTCAGTTACCGGGTTTTGAACAAGGCTGGTTCTCTGTACAAGATGAACATGCACAGCTATGTGCCACCTTGTTGCCTGATTTAAACAATAAAACGGTTATTGATGCTTGTGCTGCCCCAGGGGGTAAAACGGCTCATTTGCTTGAAAAGTTTAAACCAGCACAGCTCATCGCCATTGATCAGGACCCAAGCCGTTTAGTCCGCGTGACTGAAAACTTAAATCGCTTAGCACTCGATCAAAGCCATACGGAAATTTTGGCAGCCGATGCAACCAAGTGGAATCCTGTTCAACCTGTAGATTGTATCGTACTTGATGCTCCTTGTTCTGCGACAGGTGTGATTCGACGTCATCCTGACATACGCCTATTGCGCCAATCTAGTGACATAGCCCAAACCATTGAGCTACAAAAGCAGATCTTAGAGCACATGTGGCAGCAACTCAAAGTTGGCGGTACATTGCTTTATATCACCTGCTCAATTTTAAAATCTGAAAACGAACAGCAGATGATTAACTTCTTCACAGAACATCCTGATGCAAAAGAAGTGAAAATCGAGGCAGATTGGGGAATTGAACAAGTTCATGGCAGACAACTGTTGCCAGAAGCACAATCTGGTGATGGATTTTATTATTGTAAAATTCAAAAGATTACATAAAAAAAGCAGGCGTTATGCCTGCTTTTTTACTAGATCAGAATATCAAAGCGTATGCTGATCTTTTACTTCTTCTAAAACTTCATCTAACTCTTCAGGATGCTTTGTTAAATGTAAGATGGATAGTGCTAATCCACCCCATACAAATACCATCGAAATTATTAACATCACGATTGCCGAAGTATTCATTATTTTATCCTCCTAGCGATCTTTCATTTTACTTAACACGATAGCAACGACTGCACAGAAAATCACACTGCCCCAGCCAAAGACACCTTGTAAGCTCATACTATAAGTATCATAGCCATTTTTGATCAAATTAAAAACAGTCATACAGAGTGTTGTTAATAAGATTAAAGAGGTAATGACTGTTAAAGTGAAGTCCCAGCCTTTACCCAATTGAATGGTTGAGATACGGTTTACATGGTCGCGAAGCTCTTTAAGTGCTGAACGTTTAAACCAAGCTACGCTAATAATTGATAATAAAGCCCCACCAATAATCCCAATGTTATTAATAAAGTGATCAACAATATCAACGAGCTTAATTGCGTTTACACTTGAGAATAAAATAATTGAAACCAGTGCACTACCACCACCAATAATCGTTACCGCTTTCTTACGTCCCCACTTTAACTTATCTTGCATGGCTGCAATAGGCACTTCCAAAATACTGACCATTGAAGAAATACCAGCAACAAATAATGAAGAGAAGAACAAAAGACCGAATAGATCAGCACCAGAACCTAAACTTGAAATAATTTTAGGGAAAGCAATAAATGCGAGTCCGATACCGCCACTCACAACATCCTTAACTTCAGTACCTGCGGCATGTGCCATAAAGCCAAGCGCTGCGAAGATACCAATACCCGCTAAAATCTCTGTTGATGCATTTGCAAAACCAACGATTAAACCAGAACCAGTTAAATTCGTTTTTGGTTTTAAATAGGATGCATAGGTCACCATGATCCCGAAACCAACTGAGAGTGAAAAGAAAATATGGCCATAGGCAGCTAACCAAACTTTATAATCCATCATTGCAGACCAGTTCGGTGTAAAGAATGCATTTAAACCTTGTACCGCACCTGGTAAACGTAACGATTGAATAACTAAAATAGTGAAGAGAATGAATAATAAAGGCATGAAAATCTTATTTGATAATTCCACACCTTTTTTCACACCACCATAAAGAATGATGAGAGTAAGTGCCCAAATCCCAACAATCGGCCAGAATAAATGACCTACAAACTGTAGATCAAAGCCGGTTGCTTTTGTGGTCTGCAAATAGGTATTAAAGAAGAAACCTTCCGGATCACTTCCCCACATTTGGCCAATAGAGAAGTAAACATAGCTACCAGCCCATGTAAGTACACTTGCATAGTACAAACCAATGATGATACAGACACAAACCTGCCACCACCCTAGTGTTTCACCACCTTTAAATAAGGCACGATATGCCTTAGGAGGTGAACCAGTACTACGATGGCCTACCGCATAATCTAAAAATAATAACGGTAAACCAGCAGTAATGAGTGCTAATAGATAGGGAATAAGAAACGCACCACCGCCATTTTCATACGCAACGTACGGAAAGCGCCAAATATTACCTAAGCCTACAGCCGAACCAACGGCTGCAATAATAAAACCAGATCGTGACGTCCAGTTTTCACGAGTATCTGTCATAGAACACCTAATGTTAAAAGATTACTTATTTTTACTGCTATTGTTGATTGTTATTCCGCATGCAAAAAAAGAACCAAAAAATACTTTTGTGTTTGTAGAAAATAAAATGCACCTTTTGAGTATTTTTATTCCCTTAACAAACAAGCAAAAATAGAAAATTCTTCCTTAAAGATTTTTGTCCATTTTTTGCCCCTATATAGCTGAACAATACCTGTTTTTATTTCTTTTTACTGTAATTTCCGTCTGAAAATTTACGTTTTTTTAGAGATTCTTATCTAGATTGGTTATTTTTTAGCTAATATTCCTGTTTTAAAGCATATTATTACCTTCTTACATTCAATGATATTTTCTACCATTAAAATTTCATTCCCATCCATAAAGTAGATATATCAACTAATTTGTAGATGAGTAAAATATCAAAGTATTATCGATCCCTTACACAAAATTTATACTAAAACCTCTAAAACTCAACTCACTATAAGTAATTAATTTTTATATGAAAATTAATTAAATAAAAGAATATTAAAAATTGAAGATATAGAAGCTTTATATTCACCATTTTTCATCAATGCATAACTGCAAAGATATCTATATCATGCGTTCAAAGATTTTCTTTTTTAGGATTGATGATGAAAATATTAAAACTATCTTTTTTAGTACTCGGGATGGGTCTTAGCGGATTCGCACAAGCAGATTTTATAGGCGTAAAAGGAGACGTTGGCTACTGGTTTTATGACGGCAAAGCTAATATGTCTTCACAATCTCCTGAAGATCAAGATCTAGACCGAAAAGGTAGTGCTCAACTTTCATTAGCTTTTGAGCACCCAATCCCATTTATTCCAAATGCAAAAATTCGTTATGTTAATTTAGATACTCAAACTAAATCAGAAACTTTGGGTCAAGCTAACTATAACGTTGATTTAGATCATAGTGATTTTATTCTCTACTATGAGTTACTAGATAATATTGTCAGTGTAGATGCAGGTCTTGGTGCAACTGTACTAAATGGAGATATTACTGCCTATACCGGTAAACGTGTAGATATTGATAAGACATATCCGATTGCTTATTTATCAGGTGAAGTAAAACTTCCATTTACAGGGTTAAGCGCTAAAGGTGAAGCAACATATACAAACTTTGATGATGCAAAAATTACAGATGCGTTAGTAGAAGCAAAGTATAAGTTTGCCGATAATTTATTAATCGATTTAGGCTTAACAGCTGGTTATCGTATCCTCAATATCGATTTAGATGATTACGATAACAATGACCTTAAATTTGAATTTAAAGGGCCTTATGTGGGCTTAGAAGCACATTTCTAAATTAAAATAGAATTTTGATCTTCCCCATATAAAAAAGAACTCTATAAGAGTTCTTTTTTATTCAACCATACTCACATATTTTGGACATTTTTGAATTCGTTGACACCATTCTTGAATATTTGGGTATAACTTTAAATCGAAGCCGCCTTCCTCAGCTACATGCGTGTATGCATATAAAGCAATATCAGCAATTGTAAATTTATTTCCAACAAGATAGTCGTGCTCTACTAAAGCTTTATTCATAATAGATAACGCTTTATGGCCTTTTGGTTGTAATTTATGATATTCCTCTATTCTTTCTGGCGGTAATCCTAGATATTTATTAATAAAACGAGCAACTGCAATAAATGGTTCATGGCTATATTGTTCAAAGAACATCCATTGATACATTTTTGCCTTCATATAAGGATCTGCAGGAATCAATTCCGTTCCCTCAGCCAAGTAGCCTAGAATAGCGTTAGATTCACTTAGAACCCGTCCATCATCTAAAACTAATACAGGTATTTTCCCATTAGGATTTAAAGATAGAAACTCTGCCGTTAGAGTATCTTTATTTAAAATATCAACATGAATCCATCTATGATATATATTTAATAGGGATAGTAACAGTTTGATTTTATAACAATTACCTGAATCTACATCACCATAGATTATCATAGGTACTTACCCCCTTATTCTGCATATTTAAATATATAATTTTCTTATTGTTTATAACACAACACTTCCATAATATTTTGCTTTCCCATATAAAAAAACACCCCAACCTCTTTTGAGATTGGGGTGTTTAGAATAATGAGCTGGCGATGACTTACTCTCACATGGGTAATCCCACACTACCATCAGCGCTAAGAGGTTTCACTTCTGAGTTCGGGAAGGGATCAGGTGGTTCACTCTTGCTATGGTCGCCAGCACAACTGTTTATGGATACTTGCTTGGGTCTTATTTGATGCCGAAGCGTTTTCCAAATCTGTAACAGACTGGGCTGATTGAATCTTACTTTATCTGTTCATTTTAGCTAGAGGTATAACTAAATCAAGTTGTCTTGCATATTTAAGAATCGATTGATGCTTCATATACAACTGCTTGGGTGTTGTATAGTCAAGCCTCACGAGCAATTAGTATTGGTCAGCTTCACATATCACTATGCTTCCACATCCAACCTATCAACGTCCTAGTCTCGAACGGCTCTTTAGAGGACATAAAGTCCTAGGGAAATCTTATCTTGAGGTAGGCTTCCCGCTTAGATGCTTTCAGCGGTTATCCCTTCCGAACATAGCTACCCGGCGATGCGACTGGCGTCACAACCGGTACACCAGAGGTTCGTCCACTCTGGTCCTCTCGTACTAGGAGCAGATCCTCTCAAATTTCCAGCGCCCACGGTAGATAGGGACCGAACTGTCTCACGACGTTCTAAACCCAGCTCGCGTACCTCTTTAAATGGCGAACAGCCATACCCTTGGGACCTGCTTCAGCCCCAGGATGAGATGAGCCGACATCGAGGTGCCAAACACCGCCGTCGATATGAACTCTTGGGCGGTATCAGCCTGTTATCCCCAGAGTACCTTTTATCCGTTGAGCGATGGCCCTTCCATACAGAACCACCGGATCACTAAGACCTACTTTCGTACCTGCTCGACTTGTGGGTCTCGCAGTTAAGCGCGCTTTTGCCTTTATACTCTACGCGTGATTTCCGACCACGCTGAGCGCACCTTCGTACTCCTCCGTTACTCTTTAGGAGGAGACCGCCCCAGTCAAACTACCCACCAGACACGGTCCTCGTCCCGGATCACGGGACAGAGTTAGAACCTCAACATTACCAGGGTGGTATTTCAAGGACGGCTCCACTGGAACTAGCGTTCCAGCTTCAAAGCCTCCCACCTATCCTACACAAGTAAGGTCAAAGTTCAGTGTCAAGCTGCAGTAAAGGTTCACGGGGTCTTTCCGTCTAGCCGCGGGTACACTGCATCTTCACAGCGATTTCGATTTCACTGAGCCTCTGCTGGAGACAGCGCCGCCATCATTATGCCATTCGTGCAGGTCGGAACTTACCCGACAAGGAATTTCGCTACCTTAGGACCGTTATAGTTACGGCCGCCGTTTACTGGGGCTTCGATCAAGAGCTTCGCTTACGCTAACCCCATCAATTAACCTTCCAGCACCGGGCAGGCATCACACCCTATACGTCCACTTTCGTGTTTGCAGAGTGCTATGTTTTTAATAAACAGTTGCAGCGGCCTGGTTTCTGCGGCTGTCGTCAGCTCAGGAAGCGAGTTCCATCACCAACAACAGCGTACCTTCTCCCGAAGTTACGGTACCATTTTGCCTAGTTCCTTCAGCAGAGTTCTCTCAAGCGCCTTGGTCTACTCGACCTGACCACCTGTGTCGGTTTCGGGTACGATTCCTGTGTAACTGAAGCTTAGAGACTTTTCCTGGAAGCATGGCATCAACCACTTCGCTGTACAAGTACAGCTTGCTATCAGATCTCAGCATAGAGTACCCCGGATTTGCCTAAGATACATGCCTACATCCTTTCACCTGGACAACCAACGCCAGGCTGATTTAGCCTTCTCCGTCCTCTCATCGCATTACACAGAAGTAATGGAATATTAACCATTTTCCCATCGACTACGCCTTTCGGCCTCGCCTTAGGGGTCGACTCACCCAGCCCCGATTAACGTTGGACTGGAACCCTTGGTCTTTCGGCGAACGGGTTTTTCACCCGTTTTGTCGTTACTCACGTCAGCATTCGCACTTCTGATACCTCCAGCATGCTTCTCAACACACCTTCATCGGCTTACAGAACGCTCCCCTACCACGTATACAAAGTATACATCCGCAGCTTCGGCACATAGTTTTAGCCCCGTTACATCTTCCGCGCAGGCCGACTCGACTAGTGAGCTATTACGCTTTCTTTAAAGGGTGGCTGCTTCTAAGCCAACCTCCTAGCTGTCTATGCCTTCCCACATCGTTTCCCACTTAACTATGATTTTGGGGCCTTAGCTGGCGGTCTGGATTGTTTTCCTCTTGACTACGGACGTTAGCACCCGCAGTCTGTCTCCCGGATAGTACTCATAGGTATTCGGAGTTTGCATCGGTTTGGTAAGTCGGGATGACCCCCTAGCCGAAACAGTGCTCTACCCCCTATGGTATTCGTCCGAGGCGCTACCTAAATAGCTTTCGGGGAGAACCAGCTATCACCAGGCTTGATTAGCCTTTCACCCCTATCCACAAGTCATCCCCTGGCTTTTCAACGACAGTGGGTTCGGTCCTCCAGTTAGTGTTACCCAACCTTCAACCTGCTCATGGATAGATCGCCTGGTTTCGGGTCTATACCCAGCAACTAAACGCCCTATTAAGACTCGATTTCTCTACGGCTCCCCTATACGGTTAACCTCGCTACTGAATATAAGTCGCTGACCCATTATACAAAAGGTACGCAGTCACACCACAAAGGTGCTCCCACTGCTTGTATGCATGCGGTTTCAGGATCTATTTCACTCCCCTCACAGGGGTTCTTTTCGCCTTTCCCTCACGGTACTGGTTCACTATCGGTCAGTCAGGAGTATTTAGCCTTGGAGGATGGTCCCCCCATATTCAGACAAGGTTTCACGTGCCTCGCCCTACTCGTCATCATTATGTGTGCCCTTTCGTGTACGGGAATATCACCCTCTACGTTCGCACTTCCCAGAGCGTTCCACTAAAACACACATAACTTAATGGGCTGATCCCCGTTCGCTCGCCGCTACTGAGGGAATCTCAATTGATTTCTTTTCCTAAGGGTACTGAGATGTTTCACTTCCCCTCGTTCGCCTTGCAACACTATGTATTCATGTTGCAATACCTACCTTAAAGTAGGTGGGTTCCCCCATTCAGACATCTCCGGATCAAAGGATATTTGCCGCCTCCCCGGAGCTTTTCGCAGGCTATCACGTCTTTCATCGCCTCTGACTGCCAAGGCATCCACCACATGCACTTAATTACTTGACTATACAACCCCAAACAGTCGATGTTACCTACAAGTTAGTAACTTCAACATTTCAGTTTAGAGCACTGTGCACTTAAGCACTGTACAGCTTCAATCTAAATTCACATACCAAAACGCTTGATTCAGTTAATTTGCTAGTTCTCAATTCATCTAGATTAATTGCTTAACCTAAACTCTTGAGTGAACAATTTATTTCAGACTCAATTTTGCCAATCTGTTAATGAGTTAATGTGTCTTCGTCAGATCACACTAATTACCGTGATAATGAAATCACAGAAGTTAATAAACCAAGATCTCAATCTTTATTTACTAATTTCTGTAATCCGAACTTATCTTAAGTTCTGGTGGAGACTAGGAGAGTCGAACTCCTGACCTCCTGCGTGCAAAGCAGGCGCTCTACCAACTAAGCTAAGTCCCCAGCTTACATCATCAATCATGTATCTTTTATCTATAACTTCAACCAGTCAAAGTCATGGTGGGTCTGACAAGACTTGAACTTGTGACCCCACGCTTATCAAGCGTGTGCTCTAACCAACTGAGCTACAGACCCTCAGATACATCTATGAAGAACAACTTGTTGTGGATTCTTACCAATCGTCAATCTTTCGTTAAGGAGGTGATCCAGCCGCAGGTTCCCCTACGGCTACCTTGTTACGACTTCACCCCAGTCATCGGCCACACCGTGGTAACCGCCCTCTTTGCAGTTAGGCTAGCTACTTCTGGTGCAACAAACTCCCATGGTGTGACGGGCGGTGTGTACAAGGCCCGGGAACGTATTCACCGCGGCATTCTGATCCGCGATTACTAGCGATTCCGACTTCATGGAGTCGAGTTGCAGACTCCAATCCGGACTACGATCGGCTTTTTGAGATTAGCATCACATCGCTGTGTAGCAACCCTTTGTACCGACCATTGTAGCACGTGTGTAGCCCTGGCCGTAAGGGCCATGATGACTTGACGTCGTCCCCGCCTTCCTCCAGTTTGTCACTGGCAGTATCCTTAAAGTTCCCATCCGAAATGCTGGCAAGTAAGGAAAAGGGTTGCGCTCGTTGCGGGACTTAACCCAACATCTCACGACACGAGCTGACGACAGCCATGCAGCACCTGTATCTAGATTCCCGAAGGCACCAATCCATCTCTGGAAAGTTTCTAGTATGTCAAGGCCAGGTAAGGTTCTTCGCGTTGCATCGAATTAAACCACATGCTCCACCGCTTGTGCGGGCCCCCGTCAATTCATTTGAGTTTTAGTCTTGCGACCGTACTCCCCAGGCGGTCTACTTATCGCGTTAGCTGCGCCACTAAAGCCTCAAAGGCCCCAACGGCTAGTAGACATCGTTTACGGCATGGACTACCAGGGTATCTAATCCTGTTTGCTCCCCATGCTTTCGTACCTCAGCGTCAGTATTAGGCCAGATGGCTGCCTTCGCCATCGGTATTCCTCCAGATCTCTACGCATTTCACCGCTACACCTGGAATTCTACCATCCTCTCCCATACTCTAGCTCACCAGTATCGAATGCAATTCCCAAGTTAAGCTCGGGGATTTCACATCCGACTTAATAAGCCGCCTACGCACGCTTTACGCCCAGTAAATCCGATTAACGCTCGCACCCTCTGTATTACCGCGGCTGCTGGCACAGAGTTAGCCGGTGCTTATTCTGCGAGTAACGTCCACTATCTCTAGGTATTAACTAAAGTAGCCTCCTCCTCGCTTAAAGTGCTTTACAACCATAAGGCCTTCTTCACACACGCGGCATGGCTGGATCAGGGTTCCCCCCATTGTCCAATATTCCCCACTGCTGCCTCCCGTAGGAGTCTGGGCCGTGTCTCAGTCCCAGTGTGGCGGATCATCCTCTCAGACCCGCTACAGATCGTCGCCTTGGTAGGCCTTTACCCCACCAACTAGCTAATCCGACTTAGGCTCATCTATTAGCGCAAGGTCCGAAGATCCCCTGCTTTCTCCCGTAGGACGTATGCGGTATTAGCATCCCTTTCGAGATGTTGTCCCCCACTAATAGGCAGATTCCTAAGCATTACTCACCCGTCCGCCGCCAGGTCCGGTAGCAAGCTACCTTCCCCCGCTCGACTTGCATGTGTTAAGCCTGCCGCCAGCGTTCAATCTGAGCCATGATCAAACTCTTCAGTTAAAATCATTTTGCACCTTATTTATAGACAAGGTGCCAATTCTGGCTCATCAATTACTGACTTAAATTTCGCTCAAATAAACTTCGAGTAATTTAAACCAATCAATCAATGAAAATTATTTCGATTAATCAATCAGTAAAAATCCACACAAGTTGTTCTTCAATTCTCTTAATGATCTTCTTACTGGTTCGTCACCAGCAAGCTAGGTCGGCTATATTACTCTTAATCTCTTAAAAGTCAACAGGTAATTTCGATATTTTTAAAACTCATTCTCTAAACCAACTTGCCATCAAATTCATCACTTAAAGCAACCAATCTAATCACAAGTAACTATTTTTCAACAAGTTTCTATCTGCATCACCGCCGATGGATGTGCATTATAGACCATCTCTTTCCCTTTGCAAGGGGTATTTATCCCTTTTTCACTTGAGTGCCGTTTTTTTCTACTATTTTGCGAAAAAAGTGATATATATGGCTTTTTTTTAGGCATTTTTACTATTTTTTATTGGTTTTTATCTTTAGCTATATAATCATTTTAGAGTTAGGGAGTCTTTTATATGGTTCTTATTCCTCTATAAGCTTTTTTATTCCAAAGAATCCAAAGAATCCAAAGAATCCAAAGAATCCAAAGAATCCAAAGAATCCAAAGAATCCAAAGAATCCAAAGAATCCAAAGAATCCAAAGAATCCAAAGAATCCAAAGAATCCAAAGAATCCAAAGAATCCAAAGAATCCAAAGAATCCAAAGAATCCAAAGAATCCAAAGAATCCAAAGAATCCAAAGAATCCAAAGAATCCAAAGAATCCAAAGAATCCAAAGAATCCAAAGAAATATTAGAGCAAATACTCTACCCTCACTTTATATTTCTTCTTATTTTTTTAATTTATTTTATTCTTAATAATACTTAGATGGTTCCACGTGGAACGCTTAATTGGTTTTATGGTCCTGAAATAAAAAAAGCAGGATTACTCCTGCTTTTCTATCACTACATAACTTTTAGTCAGTGAAAGTTACACGTGCAATTGCTTTTTTCCCAGACTGAATAATGAAAGTCCCGTTTTCTTTTACAGAGAAACTTGCATCTACTACATTCCAGTCTACTTTTACTGCACCGCGTGCAACAGCATCTTTTGCAGCTGCTGCATTTGGATTTAATCCTGCTACGCGAAGAATCGTGGCAATAAAGATTTCACCACCAAACTCACCACGTGAAATAGTTACTTCAGGAGTATCTGCCGGCACCTCACCTTCTGTAATACGGTTACCAGCACTCTTATGAGCATTAGCAGCAGCTTCAGCATCATGGAAGCGTTCAACCAACTCGAGTGCAAGAATACGTTTTACTTCTTGTGGATTACGACCAGCCGCGATTTCATCTAATAAAGCTTTGATCTCATCTAGAGATTTAAAACTTAATAAATCGAAATAACGTTCGATTAAAGAGTCAGGCATTGATAATACTTTTTGGTACATTGCACCTGGCGCATCAAAAACACCAATATAGTTACCTAAAGATTTAGACATTTTATTTACGCCATCTAAACCTTCTAGAATTGGTACAGTGATACACACTTGTGATTCTTGGCCATAACGGCTTTGTAACGTACGGCCCATGAGTAAGTTAAAGGTTTGGTCTGTACCACCTAACTCAACGTCTGCTTCAAGTGCGATAGAGTCATAACCTTGAACTAAAGGATATAAGAACTCATGAATCGCAATTGGCTGATGGTTGTTATAACGTTTAGTGAAATCATCACGCTCTAACATACGTGATACTGTTTGCTGGCTTGCCAACTGAATAAGATCCGCAGCAGACTTTTGGTTAAACCACTCTGAGTTAAAACGTACTTTTGTTTTATTCGGATCTAAGATTTTGAAAACTTGTTCTTGATAAGTTTTAGCGTTAGCTTCAACTTGTTCGCGTGATAACGGCGGACGAGTTGCACTTTTACCCGTTGGGTCACCAATCATGGCGGTATAGTCGCCAATCAAGAAAGTAACTTCATGACCCAAATCTTGAAACGTTTTTAGTTTATTAATAAGAACCGTATGTCCTAAATGTAAATCTGGAGCTGTAGGGTCAAAACCAGCTTTAATTTTAAGAGGACGATTCTCTTTAAGCTTTTTCAGTAAATCTTCTTCTGAAATAATTTCGTGCGTGCCTCGTTGGATGAGGGCAAGCTGTTCTTCGGCGGGCAAGAAATTTGACATCACAAAACCTAAACACATCAGTTATTCAATTTGTGCGATATACTAACATTTTTTCAGCGTCTTGCAGGGGAAGTTGCATATGAGCGCAATCTATATCGGCGTAATGACTGGCACTAGTATGGATGGTGTGGATATTGTTGCGGCTTCATTTGAGCCACTACAGCTTCATGCCACACTTACAGTTCCATTCGAACCCGAGTTACGTGATGAGCTTATGGCATTAACTTTACCCGATGACAATGAAATTGACCGCATGGGTAAAGCTGATGTTGCTCTAGCCAAAATGATTGGTCATGGGATTAATTCTCTCATTGAAAAGCACCAATTAGATCGTAGTCAAATTAAAGCGATTGGGTCACATGGACAAACCATTCGTCATCGTCCAGAGCATGGTTTTACGCTACAAATTGGCGATCCAAACATTATTACTGAGATCACTCAAATCCCGGTTGTTTCAGATTTTCGTCGTAGAGATATGGCAGCAGGTGGTCAAGGCGCTCCATTAGTGCCTGCATTTCATCAGGCATTATTTCAACATCCAAGCATTCATCGAGTGATTTTGAATTTGGGTGGCATTGCCAATGTAAGTATGTTGCCAGCTAACAATCCGGACGGCGTTTTTGGTTTTGATACGGGACCTGCCAATATTTTGATGGATGCATGGTGCCATCGCCATACAGGCCATCCATATGATGAAAATGGTGACTGGGCAGCTTATGGTCATCCTATTCGTTCGTTACTCGACCGTCTTTATGCTCATGAGTATTTTTCTAAAGAACCTCCTAAAAGTACGGGACGTGAAGATTTCAATATTGACTGGTTAGATGATCAGTTAATCGATTGGCGTAATGATTTAACTTACGATGAGTTAGAAGATACACCAGAAAATATTCAAGCAACCTTATTAAAACTTACTGTGCGTGCTATTCAAAAAGCGATTTATCGTTCTAATATGGAAACAGGTGAAGTTTATGTATGCGGTGGTGGGGCTTATAACTCTTATTTATTAGAACAATTACGCTGGCGTTTACGTAAGCACAATTGGTCAGTTCAAACCACTGATGTTTTAGGACTCTCCCCTACTTGGGTTGAGGCTACAGCATTTGCATGGTTAGCAATGCGTTTTGTGGATGGTTTAAGTGGTAATTTACCTGCGGTAACAGGAGCCTCAGATTTTAGAATCTTAGGCACGATCACGGCGGTATAAAGCTACTTATTCGATTTAATTGGACTGATTCGACCTCATAACACATTTCCTGACCCGAAATGATGTTATTAAATTGGTCATAAAAATTCATGATAAATGCCAACAAAAATAAGTAAGGCATGTTGTTATGGATCTGACCAAACGTATTCATCAATACACACGTGGGGCTTGGACATTCGATGTCATTGATTCAGGCCCTATAGATGGCCCTCTCGTGGTTTTATTACATGGCTTTCCAGAAACTGCCCATAGTTGGGAGCAGACTTCGGAATTATTGCATGAGCATCAATTTAGAACATTTGCGATCCATCAACGTGGTTATAGTCTAAATGCTAGACCTCAAAGCCGCTTTCATTACGCTTTAAGTGAACTAACTGAAGATGTCGTAGTTTTTATTAAGGGACTTGGTCAACCAGTTTATTTAATTGGGCACGATTGGGGTTCTGTAGTTGCGTCTAGTGTAGCTATGAAGTATCCGCAGTATATTCAACATCTCACTTTAGTTTCCGTACCCCATCAAGCTGCTTTTTTAAAAGCCTGCTTAAGTAGCAATCAACTACTAAAATCTTATTATTTTGCAGTTTTTCAGCTTCCTATTTTGCCCGAACTTTTATTTAAGAAAATGCCTAAATTAGGCCGTAACTTTCTTAAATCATCTGGCATGACCGAAAAGCAAATTAAAATATTCGAGACTGAGTTTATAAAAGAAAATAGGCTAACTACGGCATTAAACTGGTATCGTGGCTTTTTTTGGGACAAACCTGAAAATCCTTTTAAAGCAATAGACGTTCCCACTCTTTTTATTTGGGGTAAGCATGATATTGCAGTAACAGAAAAAAGTGCCAAGTTAAATTCAGGTTATTTTAAAAATAATTATAAGGCTATTTTTATGGATGCCTCTCATTGGATTCCTTATCAAAATGCACCTGAACTCGTACAATGCTTTTTAGAATCTATACATGATCAAGCATAATCTTATAAATAAAAAACCTCTCTATAATGAGAGGTTTTTTTATTTAAAATTCTTTTTAAATTGAGAATGAAGAACCACAACCACAGGTTGTTGTCGCATTCGGGTTCTGCACAATAAAGCGTGAACCTTCAAGGCCTTCAACATAATCAACCACTGAGCCAACTAAGTATTGATAGCTGAGCGAGTCAACCAGCATCTTTACATCGCCATTTACAAATTCAGCATCATCTTCATTTACGCTTTCGGCGAAATTGAAGCCGTATGAAAACCCTGAACACCCGCCTCCGGTTACATATACACGTAACATGAGATCGTCATTCCCTTCACTATCACGGAGTTGGCGTACCTTATTGGCAGCATTATCTGTCAAAACTAGAGCTTGGGCATTCATGATGATTGTTCCTCGGATTTTGCTGTGCCTTTCAAAATAAAAAAGACCCTATATTGAGTATAGCATAATCAATATAGGGTCTGTCTTCGAAGTTTAAAGCGAATCTTGAGTATTTTTATCAAGATTATTTGTAATTCTCATCTTGTAAGCCACATTCAAAGTTTTTCGCGTCTTGCTTACAACGGAATTGCCATAATAGTTTCATCATCCGTTTATCATAAACACCGCGTTGTGTAAGGTTAATTCGAGACTCACGCATGAGCTTTTGGTAACCCGGTTTATCGGCAGCTGGTACTTCCATCCAATATTTTTGCGGAATATCCGCTTTCATTTTACCCAAGATAGTAAAAGCACGCGGTAACTGACCAGCCACCCACTCTCTAGATTTCTGACCAAAACCAGCTGGGAATTTGTCTGGACGAATAATAATATTTCCAGTCACCTGTAAGATTGGATAGTTAACGATTGCCCCTTTTGTACCTAAGCCTTTTTGTAACTCTAAAGGTTTAAACGCTGCAGCGGGTGCACCAATAATATCGACCTGATGATTGTTAAATTTGGCCCCGAAGTTAGTCACATCTGCACTCACTGCCTGAGCTCCCACCTGCTGAACCATGATTTTTTGTGCTTCATCATAGTCTAATACGGCGATTTTTTTACCCGCAGCTTTCGCTACGGTATTAATACTACGGTCGTTTACTAAAAGGTAAGCATCTCCTACCGGAATAACACCTACTACCTCATAGCGGCCATTGACCATATATTTACTAAAGGTTTGGCTTGCTAAACCTTGCATGACTTTAACAGCAAGTTTGAGATCTGGAATCGCACCAATTGCATCTAATGATCCCGTAAATGAGTTGAATTGACGTCCGCGCATGCCTGATACACTAATACCATCACATTTGCCCGCTTTAAAATCTTCAGCAATCACTGCTTCATTCTGGTTTACTTTTAGTTCGATATCAGCTCCCCAGTTTTTCGCTGCAAGCTGATAGTCCTTCATGAGTGCGTAGACATCGCCATTTTTACCAACAAAGTCAAAAACACATATGGTTTGTTTGGCCTCGGCTGCAAATGAAATTGTTGTGAGTCCCATCGCAAGTAAAAGCGTTTTGGAAAATCGCATATTCTTTTCCTTTCCTTGTAAATTTTTTGTTTTTGGCATCAAGAAATTTCACGCTGGTTGGCATGATTCTCATGAGATACGCTTCATCTAAGATTCACAATTTAGATATTGTTATGATCAATTCTGTTTATCCGAGCTCAATAAAAAATAACGGGTTAAATTCCCTTAGCTCTTTTAATGACTCACTTCCTTGTTCTATTTTCTAATATCTTCATATATCCAGATGAAGTTTTATCCTCAATTTAGATTAGCGTCTTTTTAATGAATCACAATGGCTGAATTGACAGTCTATAGAAAGCAAAAAAGCCTAGAATAAATCTAGGCTTTTAAGTTCAAAATGAATTATTCACCAGGCATTGAACATTCAAAGTTAGCTTTGTCTACAGAACAACGTGCTTTTTTCAATACAGACATCATACCTGCATCGTAAATACCGCGTTTAGTTAAATCCATACGGCCATCACGTAACATTTTTTGATATTTCAGTTTGTCTTCAGCACTTAGGTTCATTTTGTATTTACCTGGAATTTGTGCTTCTAAACGGTTAATCATTGCAAAGCTTTTTGGTAATTGTTTCACGAACCAATCACGAGACTTTTGACCAAAGCCTGCTGGGAATTTATCAGCACGCAATACTAAATCAGCCGTTACATGTAATACTGGGAAGTTCCACATTACACCGTTTGCACCCAAACCTTTGTTCAATTCTAATGGTTTGTAAGCATAAGCAGGCGCACCTACCATATCTACCTGACCATTATTAAATTTAGCAGCAAAGTTTGAAATATCAGAAAGAACTGCCTGAGCACCTACGCGCTGCACCATAATTTTTTGTGCATCGTCATAACCTAACACGGCGAATTTTTTACCAGCAGCTTTTTCAACTGAGTTGATGTTTTTATCACGTACAAAAATGAACGCTGAACCTAACGGAGAGATACCAGCAACTTCGTATTTTTTACCGCCAAGGTTAGTTGTCATTTTTGCAGCATTACGTGCATCTAATACATAAGTAATAGCACGTTGTGCAATTTGGTTATTAGGAACGCCACCAAGCGAGTCGATTGATCCGGCAAATTTGTTATATTGACGAGCACGCATAGCTGTCATTGCTACGGCATCACATTTACCAGCTTTAAAATCATTATCTGCAACAGCCTCGTCCTGACGAGGAACTAAGTTAATTTCAGTACCCCAGCCTTTTGCAGCTAGAGCCCATTCTTCCATCATTTTATATGAGTCGCCTGCTTTTCCTAAGAGGTCGAATACACACACGGTACTCGCTGCTTGCGCTGAAGCAGAAAAACCAACAACAGAAGCGGCAGCCATAGCAAGTACGATTTTTTTCATTTTCTTCATCCTTCCACGGAACAGATTTTTTGTTTGAAGTTTCCTTTCAAACACAGATATTAATCATGTTTTTTAGAAAAAAATAGAGCTTTTACTCAAATATTTTTATCTCATTGAACCATTGTTTGTTCGATTTAAATTATTTATTAAAATGAAAAATCGCTAATTTTCCGTAAGTTATTTTTTATATTCACAATTTTCATACCCATATTCAGCTTTGAAATATCTGTAGGGTTTTTGTGATTAAAAAACAAACTACTCTCCAGTCAGCGTACATTCAAAATTTGTCCGTTCAATGGTGCATCGTGCGCGCTTGAGTACACTCATCATTGTCGCGTCATATACACCTTGTTTTGTTAAGCCAAGGCGACCTTCACGTAATATTTTCTGATATTTCAACTTATCTTCGGCTGAAAAATTTAATTTAATTTTAGGAGGAATCCCGGTTTCTAACCGTTTTACCATTGCGAAGTTCTGTGGCAACTGTTTAATAAACCATTCACGAGACTTCATTCCAAAATTGGCCGGAAACTTATCACTTCTTGCAATTAAATCCCCTGTGACGTTCACCACAGGAAAAGTAAACATAGCTCCATTTGCTCCAATCCCCTTACCAATTTCTAAAGGTTTATAAGCATAAGCAGGTGCAGCAATTGCCTCGACTTGGCCACTATTAAACTTTTTCACAAAATCGGTAATCTCAGAAGGAATAGGCTGGGCACCTACACTTTCAACCATAATTTTCTGGGCTGCGTCATATTGCAAAATAGCAAACTTAGTCCCACGTACTTTCTCAATTGAGTTGAGGTTTCTATCTCTTACAAATAAGTATGCTAGTCCAATCTGGACAATTCCAACCACCTCATAGTTTGTTCCATTTTGTGTGGTTAGCATGCGATGTTTATTACGTTGATCTAAAACGTAACTAATTGCCTTTTGAGCAATAGCATTACTTGTCACGCCCCCAATCGCATCAATCGAGCCTGCAAATTTATTGTAGTTTCGTGCTCGCATTGAAGTCATATAAGCTGCATCGCATTTACCCTCACGCAGCCTACGATCTACCAGAGCTTCATCTTGAAATGGAATTAATGTAATGTCCGCTTGCCAACTTTTTGCCGCAAGAGCCCATTCTTCCATCATTTTGTAGGATTCACCTGATTTACCCAATAAATCGAATACACATACGTTTTGCCCCGCGTGTGTTGTCCCCATAGCACAGCAAATGACTGCACTTACTATCCCCAATCTTTTTTTCATTTGACTTTCCTTAGTCTGGTTTTATTAGTTAGTAGCTCATTTATCAACCAAGTTTTAAATTGTTTTTATTTTAGCCATATTTTTCTAAATGTGGCCTATCTTGCTCAAAATTTGGATATTTTCAGACGAATAGCTTTAATCGGGATCAGTGAAACCATGCAATCTCAGTATTTATAAACTAAAACTCCGAAAGTTTTGTCTTCATGATCAGTTCTCTTTAAAATACAGCATCCCTAACTCACCTCGATAAGACAAGATGATTCAATTTGACCAAGTTTCTTTACGCCGCGGTGGACGTGTTCTATTTCAAAAAGCGTCTATGCAATTACACCCAGGTTGGAAGATTGGTCTGACTGGGGTCAATGGTGCAGGTAAATCAACACTATTTGCAGCATTACTCGGTAGCTTAGGAGCAGATGAAGGCTCGCTTACTCGTCCTTCTGTATGGACTGTGGCGCATATGGCGCAAGAAGTTAAAGCCCTAGACATGCCTGCTATCGACTTTGTCCTTTCTGGTGATGAAGAATATTGGGATATTCAAAATAAACTTGCTCAACCAGAACAATTAACAGACTCGGATTTGGCTAAATTACATGGCCGTTTTGATGAAATTCATGGTTATTCTGCGCCATCTAAAGCAGCTCAGCTGATGGCTGGCTTAGGGTTTCTAGAACATCAATTACGTTTAAACGTTGCTAGTTTTTCTGGTGGATGGCGTATGCGTCTAAATTTGGCGCGTACATTGATGAGTCGTTCTGACTTACTCTTATTGGATGAGCCAACCAACCACTTAGATTTGGATGCAATTTTATGGTTAGAAGATTGGCTCAAAGCTTATGAGGGCACCCTCATTTTAATCTCGCATGACCGAGATTTCTTAGATGCAATTACAGACCATATTCTTCATATTGAGAATCAGGAACTTACTCTTTACACGGGTAACTACTCCACATTTGAGACCACTCGAAGTGAACGTTTAGCACAACAACAACAAGCTTTTGAAAAACAGCAAGAAGCCCGTGCTCATTTACAAAAGTTCATTGATCGCTTTAAGGCTAAAGCCACTAAAGCTCGTCAGGCACAAAGTCGTATTAAGCAACTTGAACGCATGCAGCAACTTGCACCTGCTCATGTAGATACACCGTTTACTTTTAGTTTCCGTGAACCTACCAAAATGAGTTCACCGTTGCTGACCCTAGAAAATGCCAGCATAGGTTATGGCGATAAAAAAATTGCTGAAAAAATTAAACTTCAAATTACGCCAAACTCGCGTATTGGCCTGCTTGGTATGAATGGTGCGGGTAAATCAACATTGATTAAAAGCTTGGTGGGTGATTTACCATTACTGGCAGGTGAACGTAAAGCTTCCGAGCTACTCAACATTGGTTACTTTGCGCAGCACCAAATGGACGCCTTAGATGGTCATGCCAGCCCAATGCTTCAACTCGCCCGGATAGCCGATAAACAAATTAGTGAAGCAACATTACGTTCTTTTTTAGGTAGTTTTGGCTTTAGTGGCGAACGCATGGATACTCCATGTGAAAGCTTCTCTGGGGGTGAGCGCGCTCGTTTGGCCCTCGCACTCATCGTATGGCAGCGCCCAAATGTTTTAATTCTGGATGAACCAACGAACCACTTAGACCTTGATATGCGTCATGCGCTTAGTATGGCCTTACAAGATTTTGAGGGTGCAGTTGTTCTGGTTTCTCACGAACGTCAACTTATTGCCAGCGTTTGTGATGAACTCCTTTTGGTACACGGTGGCAAATGTACCGAGTTTGAAGGTGATTTGCAGGATTATGCTAAATGGCTACGTGAAGCACGCCAGCAACAAATCAATGCTCAGACTGCTGTAGCACAAAATAATTCATCTTCTGCCGCTCCAGCTCCCGCTAAAGTCGATAAAGAAGCACAGCGTAAAGAAGCAGCTCGCCGTCGTGAACAAACTCGACCAATCCGTAAAAATATTGAAAAGGTTGAATCTCAAATTGAAAAGCTTCAGCCACGTCTTGCTGAAATCGAAGAAGCTTTAGCAGATACTTCATTATATGAAGCTAATCGTAAGGACGATTTGCTTAAACTGATGAATGAGCAAACCGAACTCAAAGCTAAGCTTGAACAATATGAAGAGCAACTCTTAGAACTCATGATGGAACTTGAGGAAATGGAAGCCTCATTTGAAAACTAAATATCTTGGCCAGTACTCGTATATTTAAGTATCTGTACTGGCTTTTATTTTTATTAGCTTATAAAAATATGAACGATCTCTAATAAAGTTTCATTCAGCTGTTAAATTTTTGAGATAGATTCAAATTTGATAACATATAAAACTTAAGCTACATCTTAAGGGTTGCCATACACAGATAATTTAACTAAATTCTGTAACTTCGTTTTACCCTTCTTGAGTAGGTATTTAATTCGGGATCAGACAAACTGAATGAATTTTATTGATTTTATTACTAATTTTGAACAATTTTTACCTATTTTGATTCAGGAGTATGGTGCATGGGTTTATGCCATACTCTTTTTGATTATTTTTTCTGAAACCGCTTTTGTGTTTATGTTCTTTTTACCTGGAGATAGCTTACTTTTAACTGTAGGTGCACTGTGCTCGGTGGTTGAACTGATGCATCTTGGTTATATGATTACTCTGCTCACCGTTGCAGCAACATTAGGCTATATCGTCAATTATTCTATTGGTCGCCATTTTGGAAACCGTATTTTTGAAGCAAAATCACGTTTTATTAAAAAAGAATATTTGAATAAAACGAACCGCTATTTCTTGCAACATGGCGGTAAAACTATTCTTTTAGCACGTTTTATACCTTTCGCACGTTCTTTTGCACCCCTCGCTGCCGGCTCAAGCAATATGAGCTATGGAAAATTTTTGATTTACAATGTGGCAGGAGCTATTTTGTGGATCTGCATCCTCTTAACGGCTGGCTACCTATTTGGCCATGCACTCATTCAAGTTACAGATTTTGTAGAGAATTAATATATTTGGTTAAATAAATTTGTATAGCCAAAAATAAAGGGAATGAATCAATCATTCCCTTTATTTGATTTAGATCAAAGTAACTTTATCTAAACTTTTTGTGGTTTTCATTACGAATATTTACCAGATTAATTGCTTCAGTTTTGGCTTGGTCCAATTGTCCCTTATCAACAAAAACTGTAACCCGATCAATTTCAGCAACCAACTGATCTAAACCCGCTTGGTACTCTTTTACCTGTACATTTTCAGGGGGTAAACCTTCCAACTTATGAGGTAAAGATAATTTTGAAGATAATGCTGCCTGACGCATAATCACAAGCTGCTGTTTAGCGTTATCGATATCTTTTGCTTCAGCAAAGGCTTTAGTGCTCTTCGCTAAAGTTTTCATGTCGGCTTCCAAGTCTGCTGCAAATGCAGAATGACTCACTAAAGCCGCACATGAAATCAGCATACTTGCTAGAATTTTTTGACTCATCATCTTCTCTCCCTAGACTGATTTAGAATCTTGCTATCAATTAAGCATCAATATCCGCATTTAATGCATTTTCTTCAATAAAGGCACGACGTGGTTCAACATCATCGCCCATTAAGCATGAGAACATACGATCAGCTTCAATTGCATCATCAATAGTCACCTGTAACATATTACGGTTTTCAGGGTCCATTGTGGTTTCCCAAAGCTGCTCAGCATTCATCTCACCCAGACCTTTATAGCGCTGGATCATCATTCCACGGCGTGAATCTTGCAGAATGTGCTGCCATACCTGATGGAAATTAGCGACTTGAATACGACGATCACCTTTTTGTAAGTATGCGCCATCTTCAATTAACTTGAACCAACTCTTCGAGTTCTTCAATAAACGAGCATATTCCGCAGAATTCAATAAACCTGCGTCAAGTAAGTAAGCATGTGGCAAGTTATGAACATATACAGTTACACGTGGCCAGTAATGCGCAGATTTCTCGCCTTGAGCATTCTCGCGTTCAAATGTTTCAAGCGTAATTTCAGGGCGCAAACTTGGCTGTAGTCTTTGTACAGCTTCACGTACTTGATCTGCCCATTGTTGTACATAAGCTTGATCATGGTTTTGATCTGCTTTAAATGCGTCGACTTCGAGTAATGCATCCAGTAAGCTTGCTGGATAACGTAACGTTAAGCGTTGTAAGCTCTTTTGTGAAACTTGATAGTCTTGAATTACTTTTGCCAGCGCTTCACCTGTAATTGCAGGCGCATCAGCACTAATATGTAAAGCAAGCTCATCAATCGCATTTGAAATCAAGTAAGTTTCTAATGCGTCGTTATCTTTAATATATTGCTCTTGCTTACCTTTTTTGAGCTTATACAAAGGTGGCTGTGCAATATAAATATGACCACGTTCCACCAACTCCGGCATTTGACGGAAGAAGAATGTTAATAACAATGTACGAATGTGCGAACCATCGACATCGGCATCGGTCATAATAATAATTTTATGGTAACGGAGCTTGTCAGGGTTATATTCTTCACGGCCAATACCACAGCCAAGTGCTGTAATTAATGTACCTACTTCCTGACTAGAGATCATTTTGTCAAAGCGCGCACGCTCAACGTTCAGGATCTTACCTTTTAAAGGTAGAATAGCCTGCATTTTACGGTTACGGCCTTGTTTGGCACTACCACCCGCTGAGTCACCCTCGACAAGATACAATTCAGAAAGCGCTGGGTCTTTTTCCTGACAATCAGCCAATTTACCAGGCAAACCTGCAATATCTAATGCACTCTTACGGCGTGTCATTTCACGCGCTTTACGTGCAGCATCACGTGCTCGTGCAGCATCAATAATCTTGCCTGCAATTGATTTTGCAGCTTGTGGATTCTCAAGTAAGTAAGCAGAGAACTCTTTGTTCATTGCTTGCTCTACCGCTGGTTTTACCTCACTTGATACCAATTTTTCTTTTGTCTGAGACGAGAATTTCGGATCAGGAACCTTAACAGAAATAATCGCTGTTAAACCTTCACGCGCATCATCACCAGTCACATTCACTTTTTCTTTCTTGAGAATATTTTCATTTTCAAGATACTGATTTAAGCCACGTGTTAAAGCTGCGCGGAAACCTGCTAAGTGTGTACCACCATCTTTTTGTGGAATGTTATTTGTGAAACAGCGAACATTCTCTTGGTAACTATCGTTCCATTGCAATGCAACTTCTACAGCAATGCCGTTGTCAGCATCGGCTGTGAAATGGAAGATTTCGTTGAGATGGTTTTTACCTTCGTTGATGTATTTTACAAACTCAGATAAGCCGCCTTCATAGTCATACACATGCTCAAGGTTAATACGTTCATCACGTAAAACGATACGTACACCAGCATTCAAGAAAGAAAGCTCACGTAAACGGCGTGCTAGAATTTCAACATTAAAAATGGTTTGACTGAATGTTTCTGCACTTGGCCAAAAACGTACAGTTGTTCCGGTATTATCCGTTTCACCGATCACACGCAATGGATATTGCGGATCGCCATGATGATATTCTTGCTCATGGATTTGACCAGCACGGTAAATCGTTAAATGCAATTTACTTGAAAGTGCGTTAACAACCGAAACACCTACGCCGTGTAAGCCACCTGAAACTTTATAGCTATTATCGTCAAACTTACCGCCTGCGTGCAAAATCGTTAAAATTACTTCTGCAGCAGAAACCCCTTCTTCAGGGTGAATATCGGTCGGAATACCGCGGCCATTATCTGAAACACTGACCGATTCATCTTCGTGAATCGTGACAATAATTTCATCACAGTGGCCAGCTAAAGCTTCGTCGATTGCATTATCGACAACCTCAAACACCATATGGTGTAAACCGGTACCGTCGTCTGTATCCCCAATATACATACCCGGACGTTTACGAACTGCATCTAATCCACGTAATACTTTAATACTAGAGGAATCATAAGCCTTTTCATTGGTTTGTTCTGTTTGAGAGGCTGATTGAGACTCTGAACTCATGGTTTCTCCCTAGCAAATATAGGTTTATTCAAAGATGGGTAACATCAAAAAATTATGGTGCAGCAAGACTAACTTGACCGGATTCAACACTGAATAATTGATATGAAATAGACAGATCATGTAAATGTTTTTTTACCGATGCATGATCTAAAGTTGTCATAAAAACCTGGCTACCAAGTTGGCTTAATCGTTCAATTAAACGTTGTTGTGCGGTTAAGTCTAATTCTGCTGTCAGATCATCTAATAATACCACAGTTTCCTTATTACTCGCATGCAACATTGCAATTTGTGACAGTTTTAAGGCAATAATCAAGAGTTTTTTCTGACCTCTTGATAAAACATCATCAGCATGTCCAAATGGCGTTTTTAAGCGCAAATCTGCCCGATGCGGACCATACTCGGTATAACGCCTCTCGATGTCTTTTTGATGCTGATTCAGCAAGTCTTGCATAAGCCCCTGCTCTGTATGAAAACCTGGGCTATATTCCAGCTCAATCTCCAAATCAGGCAGTAATTGGCTTAAGTCATTTTGGAAATAAACATTCCATTGCTCGACAATACTTAAACGCTGTGAGTGCAAAATCTCGCCATAATCACTCAACATTTTGTTCCACGGTTCTAAATCAGCTAAGGAAAGATTACGCCGTGTTTTGAGTAAGGTATTACGCTGCTTTAGCGCACGAGAGTAATATTGCCACGCAAAATAAAATTCAGGTTCCACGTGGAACATAAGCCAATCTAAAAGTTGTCTTCTTGGCTTGGCACCATGATCAATAATATCCGTACTTTGTGGATCAATATGCTGTAAAGGAAGTAACTTTGCGAGCTGACCTTGAGTCGCAACGGTATCGCCATTCACTTTCATGAGTTGCTCACCAGAAGCGAGTTTTTGCATACCAATTTTTTCAGTTGCTGACTGAGCAAATACAATCGCGTCGTCAGCTTCATATTGAATATAATTTTTGGGTATATGTGTACGGAATGAGCGACCTGTTGCAAGCAAATGGATCGCTTCTAAAATTGATGTTTTACCCGAACCGTTTGCGCCATAAAAGACATTAAACGGTTGCAACCCATGGAGTGCAACCGTTTTTAAATTACGCACACGTTCAATATTTAAGCGCGTAAGATGCATATAGTTAAACCAGATTAAACACGCATCGGCATAACTACATAGGTCTGGTCAGGATGAGCCGGATCTTGAACCAATACAGACTGATTCGCCTCAGTCATGCTCATATTTACATCATCACCATCTAATACACCCAACACATCGAGTAGGTATTGAGCATTAAATGACATTTCTAATGGGGCACTTTGATATTGGATCGCTAAATCTTCAATTGCTTCATCTTGTTCAGGGTTATTTGCACGAAGCTGTAAAGAATCCTGATTGAAGTTTAGGAAAACACCACGCAATTTTTCATTACTTAAAATTGCTACACGTTGTAATGATTGTTTAAATACGTCATGACCAATCAAAACATGTTTATCACCACCACGTGGAATAACACGGCGATAATCAGGGAATTTCCCATCAATCAATTTAGTTGTAAAACGAACTGTAATATCACCTTGTTCTTTATCACGGCTTGGCGTATTAATCGTTACATTTAATAATTCACGTCCAATAAGCAATGTGAGTTGTTCATCTTCAATGCTGAGTAAACGTTGTAATTCACCCACAGCTTTACGAGGCACAATCGCTTGTACCAACTGAGATGAAGTAGAGGAAGCCAAAATTTCACAAAGTGCTAAACGGTGACCATCAGTTGTTACTGCACGCAATTGATTTTCATCAATTTCTAATAAAGTACCAGTGAGGTAAAAACGTACGTCTTGTACAGCCATTGCAAAAGCAGTTTTTTCAAATAAACGCTTTAATTCACGTTGAGTCACCTGTACTTGCGTACCTTGGCTATTCTCAGTGGTTAACAATGGATAATCTTCAGCCGGTAGTGTACCTAGCACAAAACGGCTATTACCAGACTTTAAAATACATCTTTGATCTTCAGTAATTTGTAAATCAATCAATGCAGCTGTAGGCAAAGATTTACAAATTTCCATCAATTTACGAGCAGGAACAGTTGTCTCGCCTGCCTCAAGGCACGCCCCTTCTGATAAAGCGGTGCTCGCTACGAGTTCAACTTCTAAATCGGAACCCGTAATAGTGAGCGCTTGAGCATTAGTCTGAATTTTGACGTTTGAAAGAATATTCAAGGTATGACGACGTTCTACCGCACCGACCACATGCGATAAAACATTGAGTAAACTTTCTTTAGCGATTTTCAAACGCACGATTCATTCCTCTAGCAACTTGGAGCAAACATTTCATTTTTTAGCTGTGTACTATGCTGCACTTACGTAGACTTTGCAACAACGTCTTATTATTTCATTAACTTTGAAGCAAACGTAATAAGTTCTTATAATCTTCATCAAAGATTGGGTCTTCTTCCCGTAAACTGACGACTTTTTCACAAGCATGCATCACTGTACTGTGATCACGCCCACCAAAAGCCATTCCAATTTCAGGAAAACTATCCCCCGTTAATTCACGGGCAAGCCCCATCGCCAACTGACGTGGTCGAGCATAAATTCGGGTACGCTTTGGACCTACCAGCTCTTTTAATGGAATTCGGAAATATTCACTCACTACACGCTGGATATTTTCTACACTAATTGTACGAGCACGGATCGCTAAAACATCTTTTAAAGATTCCCGTACGACATCAAGATCAATTGGAGCACCTTTAAAACGTGAAATTGCGACAACTTTATTCAGTGCACCCTCAAGTTCACGTACGTTCGCTACGACTTGTTGGGCAATAAACAACGCACAGTTTCTAGGTAAATCAACGCCACTATTTTCAGCTTTTTTAAGCAGAATTTCGATTCGAGTTTCAATATCAGGTGGTTCAACACCTACTGATAGCCCCCAGGAAAAACGAGAAACCAAACGAGGATCAAGTTCTGTTAATTCTTTAGGATATCGATCTGACGTTAAAATAATTTGTTTAGATTCATCAAGTAAGGCATTAAATGTATAGAAAAATTCAACAAGACTTGCTTCTTTCCCTGCCAAAAGATGAATATCATCTACTAATAACAAGTCTAAAGAACGACAATTTTTCTTAAACTCTTCAACCTTTCCTTTTTGTAATGAGCTCACAAAATCTTGTACAAAACTTTCTGAAGTCATATACATGACTCTTGCATTCGGCTTCGCTTGCAGTAAGGCATTACCAACTGCTTGCATTAAGTGAGTCTTACCTAGACCTGTCGGGCCATATAAAAACAAAGGGTTATGTTGAGAAGCACCTAACTGTGTTAATACTTTTCTACAGGTTTCTGCTGCCATTTGGTTAGAACGGCCTTCAACAAATAGTGAAAAAGTAAATTGTGGATTTAATAGTTTCTTTTTTGAACTCTTAGAACTAACTGCAGTATTAGCAACAGGTTCCGGTTCTCTTTTAACCTTAGCAGGTTGAGGTATAGGGGCAGTTTGTAAAGCTGCTGTAGTTGTTGCAGGCTGTTCACTAGAGGACAAAATACTACCAGGACGAGAATCTACCAAGATTTCAACCTGACGCACCCGCCCTTCTGACAATTGTTCAGCCAATATAGAAATTAACTCTAAATGATTCTCTTGAATATAACGCGTCCAATAAGGATTAGGAGCATAGAGACGTAGTATCCCCTCTACTTCTTCAGCTACTAAAGGGCGAATCCACATCGCAAAGACGTTATCAGAGAGCTCTTGTCGCAAGCGAGTTAAGCAGTCTGTCCAAAGCATGTGTATCCCCTATGTCTGCGTTTTAAATTCAAATCATTTAAAGATTAACCCTTCCTGATGAGAAGGGGTCGCCATTCTACCCAAGTTATCCACATCTGTCATGACGATTTCGTTTGATTTTGCCTAAAAAGAAATCTCTTGTGAATAAATTTAAATTCAAAATCAATTGTGAATAACTTTTTGCACATCCTGTGGATAAATTATCACATTAACTTATCCACAATCCATAAAGACAATAAAAACAGAGTTATCAACAGTTCAAATATATGTTTTTTAAATTTAAAACTGTGAAATCCACAAGAAAAGTCCACACTAATAAGAATAAATTTAAATTTTAAAATTTGAATTTATTTAATAGGGCTGATCCAAATTGTGGATAACTAAAAAATATGAATTTAAATTCAAATATACCAAATCAAAACCAACTTCACATCAAGGTTTGTTGATAAGTATGTAAATAAGAAGTGTATATCTTAAAAGTCTTAATAAAAATAAACAATTACTTTGTGCATAACTTTTAAATAAGAAAAATAGGCTAAATATAAAGAGAAGATAAAAAGTTAAAAATTTGACTTAAATACAAAACTTTCACGGTTTTTCATTGACAGCGTAAACATTGCACAATAAAATCGCGGACCTTTATAGAAAGATCATTTTTGGGAGTTTCGATATGAAACGTACTTTCCAACCATCTGAATTAAAGCGTAAACGCGTTCATGGTTTCCGTGCTCGTATGGCAACTAAAGCTGGTCGTCAAGTATTAGCTCGTCGTCGTGCAAAAGGTCGTCATAGCTTAACTGTTTAATACTGTTACGCTGACCAGACTTGGGTGTGATGGCACTTTACAGTTTTAGCACAGATCTTCGTATACGCTGTGCTGCAGATTATAAAAGTGTATTTGATGGTGCGCTTTTTAAAGTGCATCAACCCCATTTTTTATTTCTTGCAAAATTAACCGAACAGCCTAACAGCCGTTTGGGTATTGTTGTTGCTAAGAAAAAAGTGCGTCGTGCGCATGAAAGAAATCGAATAAAACGTCTTGCTCGTGAGAGCTTTCGTCTACATCAGCCGAAATTTGGGTCAGACATAGATGTTGTTGTGATGCCTAAAGTTGGTATAGAAACGATTACGAATGCTGAGCTATATCAACAATTAGATTTTGCTTGGCAAAAATTACAACGCTTAGCGAAAAAACATTTTAAAGTTGTCCCAACCTCGCAGAATTAAGAGATGACCAATGGTTCGTATTTTGCGTTGGTTCATTCGACTGTATCAAATTGCGATTAGTCCGCTTCTTGGACCCCGTTGTCGTTATATCCCAACTTGTTCCCAATATGCGCTAGAAGCATTACAAACTCATGGTGCAATCAAAGGCGTTTGGTTATCTTCTAAACGTATTTGTCGTTGTCATCCGTGGGGAGGCTCTGGATACGATCCGGTACCGCCTAAAGCAATTCGTTTTATTTCGTTTCATCAAATAGATTCTCAAACGCATCATGTTGCTGTACCCTTTCGTGATCGTTTAATGAAGCAAAATCTCTCTAACCATTTGGGGTAATAGATATGCAACAATGGGCCAGGTTTGCAATTCTCGGGGCCATGTTTGTCACCGCATATTTGCTCATTTTGGCTTGGCAAAAAGATTATGGAAATGCTGCAACTGCACCGCAACAACAAGCGGCGGCTGTAAGTTCACATGAAGTATCTGCTGATTTGCCAAATGCTAAAACTGCAACAGTGGCTTCCGATGTGCCACAAGCAAATATTGCGCAGTCACAAACCACAGATGCAACTGCACCTGTGAATCAACAGCTTATTTCAGTACAAACTGACCTTTATCATCTTTGGATCAATCCAAAAGGTGGTGATATTGTTCGTATTGAATTACTCTCTCACGACAAGAGCAAAGACAGTAATCAACCATTTGTTATGCTTGAAAATGATGCCAAGCGTACTTATGTTGCTCAGTCTGGCTTAATTGGTTTGAATGGACCAGATAGCAGTCGTGGTGGTCGCCCATTATATGCTGTTGAAAAAACATCATATACTTTAGCTGATGCTAAAGGGGTACAAGATCAAAGTGGACATTCTGAGAAAGTTTTAACAGTTCCTATGGTGTTTAAGACACCAGAAGGCGTTGAAATTATTAAAACTTTTACATTTACTCAAGGTCAATATCCAATTGTTGTCAAACATCAAGTTGTTAACCGTAGCCAACAAAACTGGCAAGGTCAGATGTTTGGACAGTTGAAACGTGATAATTCGGAAGATCCAGGTAAGTCTTCTCAGGGTATTTTCACTTTAGGTACGTTCTTAGGTGGTGCATGGGGTACCCCAGATGCTCACTACAACAAACTTAAGTTTGCGAATTTCTCTGAAGAAAAACTCAATACCGAAGCTAAAGGCGGTTGGGTTGCAATGGTTCAGCACTACTTTGTAAGTGCTTGGATTCCAGGAAACCTTAAACTGACTCAAGCAAATGGTCAGCCTTATGTCGCTAAACTTGAATCTCGTCAGTCTGCGGATCATATGAATATTATTGGCTTTACTTCGCCAGTAATTAATGTTCCGGCGGGTACTTCGATGGAAGTCGATGCGAAGCTTTATTCAGGTCCAAAAGTACAATCTGAATTAAAAGATTTAGCGGTAGGTTTAAACCAGACTGTTGACTATGGTTGGTTATGGCCAATTGCGAAGTTATTGTTCCTAGGTCTTCAATTCTTCCATAGCATTGTAGGCAACTGGGGATGGTCAATTATCTTACTTACCATTATGGTGAAGATGATTTTATGGCCTTTATCTTCAAAAAGTTATCGTTCTATGGCGAAAATGCGTGTGATTGCACCAGAAATGCAACGCATGAAAGAAGAATTCGGTGAAGACCGTATGCGCTTCTCGCAAGAAATGATGGCGCTTTACAAACGTGAACAGGTTAACCCGCTTTCTGGTTGTTTACCGTTATTGCTACAAATGCCAATTTTCCTTGCTTTGTACTGGGTACTCATGGAAAGTGTGGAATTACGTCATGCACCGTGGTTAGGCTGGATTCAAGACTTGTCTGCGATGGACCCATGGTTCATCTTGCCATTAATTATGGGTGCGACAATGTTTGCTCAGCAAATGTTGAACCCGCAACCAGCTGATCCAATGCAAGCGAAAGTATTCCGCATTATGCCGATTATGTTTACGGTATTTATGTTGTTCTTCCCTGCGGGTCTTGTGTTGTACTGGATTGTGAACAACAGTATTACAATCTTACAGCAATGGTTTATTAACAAGAGCGTTGAGAAAAGTCGTATCAGTAAAGCTGAATCGGCATCTTAATCCTTGAACTTTTGCTGAATCAATCCGCTTAAGATGGTAATCTTAGGCGGATTTTTCTTTGGCTGTATTTTAGGTTTTTAGGTGAATAATATGCATAGTCAAACCACAATTGCCGCAATTGCAACGCCACCAGGGCGTGGTGGAGTGGGCGTGATTCGCTTATCGGGACCTAAGGCTTATGATATTGCTCAAAAACTGACGCAAAAAAACTTACCTGAAGCTCGGATGGCGGGTTTCCGTAAGTTTTATGATGCTGATGGAAGTATTATGGATGAAGGCATTGTCTTGTGCTTTCCAAATCCACATTCTTTTACCGGTGAAGATGTTGTAGAACTTCAAGGCCACGGTGGCCCTGTCATTCAAAATGCCTTACTTGGCCGTTTATTTGAGCTTGGGGCAATTGCTGCAAAAGCTGGGGAATTCTCCATGCGAGCTTTTGAAAATGGCAAAATGGACTTGGTACAAGCTGAAGCAATTGCCGATTTGATTGATGCGACCTCTCAAGCTGCGGCTCGTTCGGCAGTCCGTTCTTTACAAGGCGCTTTTTCAACAAAAATTAATACAGTTTTAGAAAAACTGATTCATTTACGTCTGCACGTAGAAGCTGCGATTGATTTTCCAGAAGAAGAAATTGATTTTTTGGCTGATGGCAAAATTTTAGCTTTACTTGAAGACGTTCAGCAGTCTGTACATGCTGTTCAAACCTCTGCACGACAAGGGCAATTACTCCGTGAAGGTCTACAGGTTGTTATTGCGGGTAAACCAAATGCAGGTAAGTCGAGCTTGTTGAATGCACTTGCTGGTGTTGAGCGTGCAATTGTGACTGATATTGCTGGCACAACTCGTGATGTTTTACATGAAAAAATTAGCTTAAATGGTTTACCAATCACCTTAACGGATACTGCGGGTCTTCGTGAAACGGGAGATGTAGTCGAGAAAGAAGGCATTCGACGTGCAATCAAAGAAATTGAGCAGGCCGATTTGTTGTTATTGGTCTACGATTTAAATCAAGGCGATGATCCTTTAAAACTGGCTCAAGAATACTTTGCCGAACATATTGAACCGCGTCGTCTCATGTTAATTGGCAATAAATGTGATTTAACTGGTCAATCAGCCGAAATAAGCGATTATCAAGGGTTCCGTCATATCACAGTTTCAGCAAAACAAGAGATGGGCGTACAAGGCCTCGTAGATGCGATTACAGCGCATGCAGGCTTTCACCCTGAGGAAGATACATTTATTGCGAGAACACGTCATTTAGACGCAATGAAGCGCACTCAGCTCTATTTGGCAGAGGCACGTGAGCAACTTGTTGTATTTAACGCTGGTGAACTCGTTGCTGAATCACTACGTCTTGCTCAAAATGCTTTAGGTGAAATTACGGGTGACTTTAGTGCCGATGACCTATTAGGCAAAATCTTTGGTTCGTTCTGTATCGGAAAATAATAAAAAAACTGGATGATGTAGAGTGCTATGTCATCCAGTACTTTTCTCAGCCGTATCTCTTTAAAACTTTTAAAAATTCATCTAACTCATTTTGATCGACTTCTGCGCCTTTAAGTACGTGATGATGTAAGTGCTGTTCCATTAATTCACTCATCAAACCGTTTATTGCACCTTTTATGGCTGCAACTTGCTGCAAAATATCTATACATGAAGATTCTGGTTGTTCTATCGCATTTTCTATGCTGTTGATTTGCCCTTTTAGTCGTTTTACACGATTAACAATTTTTTTATCCTGACCAATGTGACTCATCTGTTTTCTCTTGTACAATTTAATATACTGGTAGGGAGTATATTGGGTTTAAATTTTATGCAGGATTATAGTGTATCACGTCATCATCAACATCAGTTTGATGAAGGAAATCCACTTGCACAAAAACGTATTTTGATTGCAACCATTTTAACGGCGTCCATGATGGTACTGGAAGTATTTGGTGGGTGGTTCTTCAATTCAATGGCACTATTGGCCGACGGTTGGCATATGAGTTCACATATGTTGGCCCTTGGTTTAGCCTACTTTGCCTATCGTGCAGCCCGTCATTATTCCAATGATCATCGTTTTAGCTTTGGAACTTGGAAAATTGAGATTTTAGCCGGCTATAGCAGCGCAATTTTGTTGATGGTTGTGGCTATTTTTATGGCTTTTCAGTCAATTCAACGTTTATTTAACCCGGTTGAAATTTTTTATAATGAAGCTATTCCAATTGCAATTTTAGGTTTGGTTATTAACTTGATTTGTGCCTGGTTACTTCATGATGATGGTCACCATCACCATCACCATCACCATCACCATCACCATCACGAGCATGGCCATGGGCATCAACACCATGATTTAAACCAAAAAGCTGCGTTTTTACATGTGGTTGCAGATGCAGTGACTTCTGTTTTTGCAATTGTAGCGCTTTTCGCAGGTAAATATTTTGGATGGGATTTTTTAGATGCACTTTTAGGAATTTTAGGTGCTATTTTAGTTGCAAAGTGGTCTTTTGGCTTAATGAAAGAGACAGGAAAAACTCTTCTAGATGCTGAAATGGACCATCCTGTAGTTGATGAAATTC